>DHQO01000004.1:0-161480 GCA_002408125.1 Hyphomonadaceae bacterium UBA5336
ATCCCGACTACGACCTAGCGCTTCAGAGTGAAGCTGACGCCCGCGAAGTCTTCATTCTCGGTGATCGAGCCGGTGCGGTCGCCCCAGTGAACTTCGCGGCGGATATAGCTGAAGGAGAGCTGGCCATTACCGCGCTGGACGGACACGCCCGCCTGCAGGTCGCCCACGGTGACCTGGTCGCGCAGGGCCATCGCACTGGTCACATTGGACAGGCCATATTCGCCCGCCTCCCAGACCAGAGCCTCATTGTCGGTGCCGGCAAAGATGTACCAGCTGTCGGCCACGGCCATGTCGCCGCGCTGGTCGAAGTCCCAGCCCAGTCGGATCTCGGCGCCGACGCGGCGGGTCTCGAACTCGCCTTCCTCGCGGTAGGACACGCTGGGAACCAGGTTCAGGTCAAAGCCGAGGCCGGTTTGATCATTGGGCGCGGCGAAAGAGAAGGCGGCGGAGAAATCCTTCTTGCCGACCACGGGCTGGATCAGACGTGCGGCATCGCGCGAGCCCTGGATCGTGCTCAGCGCTTCGGAGCCGGACCAATCCTTTTCGAGGAAAATGTCCTTCGCGCCGCCCAGTGTATAAACTTGGCGCCAGGGCACGATCGGCGTCTGGGTATTGGCGACGGAAATGGAGGTGGAAATCACCGGCCCGACCACATCGGTGGAAGAGCCGAGCAGCAGATTGGCGCGCGTCGCATCGGCTTGCGGCATCGCATTGAGGCTGATCGAGCTGTCGAACACCCCTTCGGTCGCCAGGCGAATGCCCTCGCTCACCACCACATCGTGATCGCGCGTTGAAACCGGCAGGGCGGCATGGCTGTCGGACATGACCGTGCCGACACATCCCTGACAGGATAGAGCAAGAAGACTAGACGTGACTAACATGACGATGCGCCCCATCAACATATTCGGACCACTCCTGCTCTATTGTCCCCTATTATGAGCAGCCCGCATTTAACGTATCATAAAGCCGGAAGGTTCCCGAAGTTCAAAAACCAGACCACCGGTTAAAATGCATACATGATCAATAATACGCTTTTTTTGCGATAAAGCGAGGATTATGCGGTAATTTTAAAGGCAAACGGCGCGCCGAAGCGCGCCGTTCTTGGTTAACCTTTAGTCGAATCAAGACTCTCGGCAGATCACTTTTGCAGTTACTGGCAGGCCAGACATTCTTCATAATCCGTCTGCGGGGTCTCAAGCGTCTCTCCGGCCTTGCGATCGGAGCCGGCAAAGGCGGCACGCTGCACAGATTTTGAGCGGCAGTAATAGAGCGACTTGAGCCCTTTCTCCCATGCCGACCAGTGCAGCATGTGCAGATCCCACTTCGAAATGTCGCCCGGCAGGAAGAGATTGAGCGATTGGGACTGGCAGATATAGGGCGTGCGGTCGGCCGCAAGCTCGATGATCCAGCGCTGGTCGAGTTCGAAGGCGGTCTTGTAGACGGACTTCTCGCGCTCATCCAGACCGTCGAGATGCTGCACTGATCCCTCATGCTCGAGGATCGAGGTCCAGATCTCGTCATTGTTGAGGCCCTTCTCCTCCAGCAGGGCTTCCAACTGGCGATTCTTCACCGTGAACGAGCCCGACAGGGTCTTGTGGGTGTAGATATTGGCCGGGATCGGCTCGATACCGGCGCTGGTGCCGCCGCAGATGATTGAGATCGAGGCAGTCGGCGCGACGGCCATCTTGTGGGAGAAGCGCGCCATCATGCCGGCGTCGCGGGCATCCTCACACGGGCCGCGCTCCTTGGCGAGCTTCACCGAGGCTGCATCCGCGCCCTTGCGGATATGCTTGAACATGGCGTTGTTCCAGGCCTTCGCCGCCGCCGATTCCAGCGGTGCGCCCTGGGCCTGAAGGAAGGAGTGGAAGCCCATCAGGCCGAGCCCGACCGAACGCTCGCGCTTGGCGGAATAGACCGCGCGGGCCATTTCGCTCGGCGCGCGAGTGATAAAATCTTCCAGCACATTGTCGAGGAAGCGGAACACGTCTTCCAGGAAATTCTCATCCTGCTTCCATTCCAGGAATTTCTCGGCGTTCAGCGAGGACAGGCAGCATACGGCCGTGCGGTCCACGCCGCGATGATCGACGCCGGTCGGCAGGGTAATTTCCGAGCACAGGTTCGACTGGTGGACCTGCAGACCCAGTTCCCGCTGATGCGCCGGCATGGCATTGTTCACCGTATCGGTGAAAAGCAGGTAGGGCTCACCGGTCTGAATGCGCAATTCCAGGATCTTCTGCCAGAGCTTGCGGGCATTGACCGTACGCAGCACTTCATCGGTCTTGGGTGAGCGCAGGCCGAAATCCTCGTCCTGGCGCACCGCTTCCATGAACTCGTCGGTGATGTTGATGCCGTGATGCAGGTTCAGGGACTTGCGGTTGAAGTCGCCCGAAGCCTTCCGGATTTCCAGGAACTCCTCGATTTCCGGGTGGTGGATATCGAGATAGCAGGCCGCCGAGCCACGGCGCAGCGAGCCCTGCGAAATCGCCAGCGTCAGGCTGTCCATCACACGGATGAAGGGGATGATGCCGGAGGTCTGCCCGTTCTGGCCGACCTTCTCACCGATGGAGCGGACATTGCCCCAATAGGTGCCGATGCCGCCGCCATTCGAAGCCAGCCACACATTCTCGTTCCAGGTCTCGACAATATCGTCGAGCGAATCGCCGACCTGGTTCAGGAAACAGGAAATCGGCAAGCCGCGATCAGCCCCGCCATTGGACAGAACAGGCGTAGCCGGCATGAACCAGAGGTTCGACATATAGTCATACAGGCGCTGGGCATGGTCCTGGTCATCGGCAAAGGCGCTGGCCACGCGGGCGAACATGTCCTGGAAGCTCTCGCCGGGGAGCAGGTAGCGATCCTTCAGCGTGACCTTGCCGAACTCGGTGAGATTGGCATCGCGCGAGGGGTCGATCTCGATCTTGTGGCCGTCGACCACGCGCAGCTCCGGCGCGCCGTTCCGCTTCGGCTTCCCCCGGCGCAGTTTGGTGTCTTCGGAAAGTTTCACTGCTTCTGTCGCGGACATGCTTTCTACCTCGATCCTCTGAGCCTAATATAGGAACAACCGCAGAAAACCGCCATATGCGGTGCCCCAGCAGCCCCTCGCCACAAGATATAGTGTTCGCCTGGTTAATGAGTCGTCAACACGATTATTCGTTTACAGAGCGGATTTCCGGTGGAAAAGACTCCATGTTTCGCCAAATCAAGGCAGATACGGTCCGGGAACATTCAATAAACATCCGAGTGGTCATGGGCGATCCCGGATGTGTAAAACAGCTTGCCCGCGAGCGACCATCATGGGACATCCCCCGCCATGATCACACACGCCAAACGCATCATCGTCACCGGCGGGGCCGGCTTTGTCGGCTCCCATCTCATTGATTCGCTTATTGCACGCGGCGATGAAGTGCTGTGCGTCGACAATTTCTATACCGGCCAGAAGGCGAATATCGCGCATCTTCTCTACAATCCCCAGTTCGAGCTGATTCGCCACGACGTGACATTTCCACTCTATCTGGAAACCGACCAGATCTATCACCTGGCCTGCCCGGCCGCGCCGATCCATTACCAAAGGGATCCCGTGCAAACCCTGAAAACCTCGGTGCACGGCTCAATCAACATGTTGGGGCTGGCCAAACGGCTGGGCGTGCGGATTCTCCAGGCTTCCACCAGCGAGGTCTATGGCGATCCGGAGGTCCATCCCCAGACCGAGGGATACTGGGGCAATGTCAATCCCATCGGCCTGCGCAGCTGTTATGACGAGGGCAAGCGCGCCGCCGAGACCCTGTTCTTCGACTATCACCGCCAGCACGGGCTCGAGATCAAGGTCGCGCGGATCTTCAACACCTATGGCCCGCGCATGCATGTGAATGACGGCCGCGTGGTGTCGAACTTCATCCTCCAGGCCCTGCAGGGTCAGCCCATTACGCTTTATGGTGACGGCATGCAGACGCGCAGCTTCTGCTATGTCGACGACCTGGTGGGCGGGCTGATCAAGCTGATGGACAGCACCGAAGGCTTCACCGGCCCGGTCAATCTCGGCAATCCGAGCGAGATGACCATCAAGGCGCTGGCCGAAACCATTGTCGATATTGTGGGGTCGGGATCGTCGGTCGTCTATCGCGACCTGCCGAGCGATGATCCCAAGCAACGCCAGCCCGATATTGCGCTCGCGCGCGAGGCCCTGGACTGGGCGCCCGGCGTCGTCCTGCGCGACGGGCTGGAAAAGACGATTGCCTATTTTGACGGCCTGCTGACTGAGACCCGCTAGGCGATATAGTAGACGCCGGCCTCAAAGGAGGTCTGCCAGGCCAGCTGGACCATATGGTCGATCCCGGCCGTGGGCAGCACGACCTGAAAGCGCTGGGGCAGCCGGTTGGCACTGGTCAGGTGCAGCCGGATCCCGGTTTCGCTGATATCCAGCGCCGAAATATTGATTCGCGTGCCGCGCGGCAGGACAATCTCTCCAAGCACCTGGCAGGGCACACGCTGGCTATCGCGCCGATTGCTGTGCGCACTTGCCCGCCCCGCGAGATGCGGGTTGAGCGCAGACTGGATTCTGTCCTGCGAAATCTCGGGATTCCGCTTGCGCAACCAACCCATGGGGGTCACAGGCCTCCGCGTTGAAATACCAACATCCAACTACCTGCGAACTCTTATGAATAAACCGCTAACTATAAATGAACATGCAGTAAGATTGGATTTGCCAACCGAGTGAATCCCTGTCGGACAGGCTTCCTATACAACCGAATACATCGTAAGCGGATTTGGCATTGTGGGGCCCCGACCGGGCGGGTGTCAGGATGCGGCAGTCTGCAAACTCACACATCCTCTCAATCCGCTTTCACGGGGATAAGCGGCTCCGAGTGGCACGCAGCCTTGAGCCTGTCTCATGTGACGAGCGCAGCGAGGATACGGAGACAACAAGGACTCCAGTCGCAGCCGTGACATAGCAGGGAGTCTATTCCTGGGGCTGCCGCCCCATTCTCCGCCTAAAATCGATCCCCCGGATCAATGATAGTGTGTGGCGAGCAGCCTTGAGCGCAGTTCATCGCGAAACGCAGTGGAGCGGGGACGAAACAAGGACTCCAATCGCAGCCACGACAAAGCAGTGAGTCTATTCCTGGGGCTGCCGCCCCATTCTCCGCCTAAAATCGATCCCCCGGATCGATTTTCCCGCGACAAGCGCGGACCGGCTGCGAATGGTGCCGCGTAGGTGACTTGAACACCTGACCCCCGCATTACGAATGCGATGCTCTACCAGCTGAGCTAACGCGGCACTTTCCGAACAGACCGGCCAGACCCATGTGAGGCAGGCCGGGTTTCGAGTGGCGCTGCATACACCGCAGGCCGGAACGGGGCAAGAGGCCGGCTGAACCGGGCCGGCCCTCAATCGCTGTTCGTGACGTGGTCAACTGGCGGGCGCGGCTCGGGTTTCACTTTGCTGAGAACCGTCGGCTCGGCCGGCTTGGGCAGGGCAATCGGCTTGCCGGCCTCCAGCTCGCGGGCAAAGGACTCGTGGCGCGGATGCACCAGTTCGCCCGCGTCGCCAAAGGCATAGACCATGCGCGACCAGTCCTTGGCGCTGAAATCGAAGGCCGTGCCGCGCGGATCGATATCCGACCAGTCGGCCTCGCGCGCGGCGGTGGCGGCCATGCGCGACCAGCGCTCAGCCTCGGCCTCGTCGCCATAGCCCCGCAGGGCGCGCTCCATCAGGAGGCTCAGCCGCGCGGTCGGTTTTTCCTCGATCAGCAGGGCGAGCTCGCGCACGGCATCGACCCAGGCGCGGGTCTCGATGGCAAGCTCGGCCTTCAGGATGCGGCTTTCGCGGTGGCCGGGATTGGCCTGGATCAGGCCCTGCAGCCGCTCGCGGTCGGCCAGGGATTTGTGCTGCGGGTCCAGGCGGCGGGCCATCTGGGCGAGCGCCGGGTGGGGCCGCGCCTTCCAGGCCAGCTCCAGCACGCCCTGGGCGGCCTTCACCTTGCCGTCGACCATGAGATGGCGCGCGCCATGCCAGGCTGCGGGCGGGAAATCCGGCGCGGCGCGAATCGCCTCGGCCAGCGCCTTCTGGGCGGCCTGGCGGTGATCGGGACCCATTTCGGCGGCCTGCGCAGTCAGCAGTACGGCCCGCCGGCGCGAGAGCGAGGTGCCGGTGATCAGGCCGCGCTTCTCGCCCATGGCGAGCGTATCGAGCGCCGCATCCCAGCGCCCCTGACTGACCTGAAGGTCAAACAGGGAATTGAACGGCCACTCGGCGGAGGATTTC
Source organism: Hyphomonadaceae bacterium UBA5336 (assembly GCA_002408125.1). Taxonomy (GTDB): domain Bacteria; phylum Pseudomonadota; class Alphaproteobacteria; order Caulobacterales; family Hyphomonadaceae; genus UBA5336. The sequence continues at coordinate 6,263 of DHQO01000004.1, forward strand.
AGCTCCAGCGCCTGACGCGCGCGAGTTTCGGCCACGCGGGTATCGCCGCGCTCGATGGCGGCCGCCGCGGCCCCGCGCAGGCCCGCAAGCTGGCCGCCCGGCAGGCGCATGAGCTGGCCCCAGGCGCGCTCGGCCTCGCTCCAGTCTTCGCCGGCCTCAGCCGCGCGCGCTTCCAGCAGCAGTTTCAGCCGTTCGTCATCGCCAAATTTGCGCGCCTTCTTCGCAAGGCGCATGGCGGTCTTCGCATCACCGGCTTCAGCCGCGAGCAGGCCCTCGGTCAGGGCCTTGTTGGCCTTGCGCACCTGGGCTTTCTGGCGCGCCTTGCCGATGGTCCAGGGCATCGCCACCAAGCTGGTGAGCAGCCACCAGGCCACGGCCACGCCGCCAGCCAGGATCAGGCCGAGTATGATGATCAGGCCGAGTTTGAAATTCACCGGATCGCTGCCCGGCAGGTCGATCTCGACATAGCCGTCGAGCGACCACAGCCAGAAACCTGCCAGGGCCGCCAGCCCGGCAATAACGACAATGGCGATGAGCGTGGTAACCCGGATCATGACACCCTCCAGCGCTAGCGGTCTTCGGCCATAAGGTCGAGTCGAAGCGTGTCGAGCGTCCGCTCCAGCGTGCGGCGCGCGCGTGCCTCATCGAGCCAGCCCTGCAGGGATTCGCCCGCCGGCCCGTCGATCTGTTCCAGCGCCACGATCGCGCCACCGAGATCGCCATCCGCCAGTGCTTCCTCGGCGGTGTCGAGCGCCTCGAAAACCGGCGTGTCGCCCTCCCGACGCACCTGCACCGCATCGCCAAAGAGGCGCCCGGCGATTCCCAGTGCCCCGGATTGTTCGGTATCGGCCTGAAGGGCAGCCCGGGCTGCGGCTGCCGCATCCGGGAACTGGCGCACCAGATCGTCCAGGGTCGGCGCGCCGGTGGCCGCAATCGGTGTGAGCGCGGCAAGGCCGGAGAGATTCGGGCGCACCCGGCGCAGCGCCTCCAATGCCGGGCCGAAGGCCTGCCCCCGGCGGGCGGCGGCGTCGATGGTGGAAAGGGCGAGCGCGGCTTCGGCGGCGGCCATGCTGCGCGATTCGGTCTCGCTGTGGGCGCTGTTCAGATCCGTGCGCAGTTCCAGGACCATGTCGCGGACATCCTGGATTTCGCTCTCCAGATCTAGGGTTCCGCTTTCCTGCCGGCCGAGTTCGGTGTCGAGGCGCACCTCATAGGTATCGAGCCGGCTCACGGCGCTGGCCACCGTGCGAGCAAGCGCACCATCGCTGACCGCGCCGCCTGCATCGGGCTCGATCGCCTCCATGGCATCAAGGCGGTCTTCGAGAGCGGAAAGTTCGTCGCGGAGATCGGCGCTGACCCCTCCCTCAATGCGAACCGGCGGCACGGCAAGGCGCTCCTCGGCGGAATCGAGGCGTTCCTCAAGCCTTGAAACATCGCGCGAGACCGTGCGCTCCAGCTCCAGGCGCGCTTCGGCCTCGCGCGTGAGATCGGCACGCTCGACCAGATTTTCGGGAAGCTCAGGCTCGGGGGCGGCTTCCGGTTTCGCCCCGCCGATCAGGCCCGGCGCATGCACGGCGCCGGCATAGCCGATCAGCCCGCCGCCCAGCGCAGCCACAGCAGTAAGCAGGACGGAGGCACCCCAGCCCGGCCCTCGGCGCAGCGGCTTTTCCGGTTCAGCCTCGCGAAACTCCACATCGATGGGTTCGTCGGGATCTGGCGGCGGCGTCTCGGGTTCCGGCGTTGAATCAGTATCGCTCATGGGGAAGGTATACGCTGAAATCCTTACCCGGAAACTGGCACAATCACACTTCGCAGCGCATTGATAAGCGCCGATTCATTCGGCGCGCCCGCGATCTGCACGCGCCGGAAGCCGAGATGACGCGCCGGTTCGGCCGCGCGCTCCGACATGGCGATCAGGGCCACCGCGCCAAGATCCACCCCGTCGGCCAGCGCAGCAAAGGCCTCGGCGCCTTTTGCCGAATGGATCAGCACAGCCTTGATTGCCCCGGTCCCGAAACCGGTTGCCGCTTCGGGCGAAAGCGTCACCTGCGGCTTTGTGGTGTAGAGCGCGAGGAACTGCGTCCGCCGTCCGGCCTCATTCAGACGCTCGGCCACCTGGCCGGCGGCAGCATCATTGGCGATGTGCAGGAGGGTGCCCTCGCCGCTTTCCTGACCGAGAATATAGGCCACCAGCGCGTCGGCATCGCCATGGGCGCATTCGATCCTGGCAAAGCCGGCTGCGGCGGCTGCCGTCTCAGTGGCCGGGCCAACGCACCAGGCCGGCAGGTCGCGGCGCGCGCGCGCCTCGGCAAAGGCGCGCACACCATTGGCGCTGGTGAAGATGAGGCCACCAATGTCGGAGAGGTCCAGCTCCGGCGCCGGCGAGAGCGGCGCAATCGCAAGGACCGGGCTGACAATCGGGCGATAGCCGAGATCGGCGAGCCGCTCGGCGGTTTCTGCCGCCCCGGGTTCGGCCCGGGTGACAAGGACAGCCGGCCGGTCAGGCATCGCCTTCGAAGGTCGGGAGCGCACCGCCCGCCGCCGCGCGAATTTCCTCGCCCGCGGCAAGACCGGCTGCCGAAAGCACGCCATCGTCAAAGCCCGCCGCCAGGGCCCGCTCGGTCTGCCAGCTCTCACGCCCGTCCGGGCTCAGAACCTCGCCGCGAAAGAGCGCACTGCCATCGGCGCGGTGAAACAGGTGCGCGGCAATCGGCATGCGGCAACTGCCGTCCAGTGTGGTGAGAAAGGCCCGTTCGGCGATCGCGGCCTGCCGGCTCGGCCCATGGGTCATGGCCGTCAGCGCGTCCATCACAACCGCCGGCAACTCTCCCTCGCGCGCGGTGCAGGCGACAATGCCCTGACACGGCGCGCTCAGCATGTCGTCGAGCGAGATCGGGCGGGCGACATGGGCAAGGCCCAGCCGGGAAAGCCCCGCCATGGCAAGATAAGTCGCCGCCGCCTCGCCGGCTTCGAGCTTCTTCATCCGAGTCTGCACATTGCCGCGAAAAGGCACGATCTCAAGGTCCGGCCTCGCCCGGCGGGTCTGCGCCTCGCGACGGAGGCTGGCCGTGCCGAGCACGGCACCTTCCGGCAGGTCCGCGAGTGTTGCTGCGGTGGCGCTGAGAAAGCCTTCGCGGGGGTCTGCGCGCTCAGGAAGAGCCACGAAGGCATGGCCATCGGGCAGCTGGCTTGGTACATCCTTCAGTGAGTGTACGCCGATATGGATTTCGCCCTCATCCAGGGCACGGTCCAGCTCGCGCGTGAACAGGCCCTTGCCGCCGGCATTGATGAGGCGCTCGGTGGTCAGCTTGTCGCCAGTGGTGGTGAACGTGACGAGTTCTGTCGCGATCGCGCCGGAACTGATCGCTTCCAGGCGCGCGGCGACATGCTCGGCCTGGGCCAGAGCCAGGGGCGAGCCGCGCGTGCCGATGCGCAGGGGGATAGGATCACTTTTTTCCATCTGGGGTGTCCTTACCAGCGCCCACATGAAAGGGAAGGCATTGACGGGTGGAGAGATGAACTAGTTCAAATGCCATGAGTGACTCAAGAATCAGCGACTGGTCCAATTACTGGACGGGACGCGTGGCCAAACAGGCCGGCGCGGCGCTGGTGGGCGTGGGCATCGAGACCGATGCGACCCTGGCCGCGCTCTGGGCCCGGGTGTTCAAGGGCCTTCCACCGGAAACGCGTGTGCTGGACCTGGCCTGCGGGGCGGGCGCGGCGCTGAAAGCGGCCGCAAGGGCCGGCCTCACAGACCTGACCGGCCTCGACATGGTGGCCGATGCCATCGTCTCGCTGCAGCGGGAGCTGCCCCAGGCGCGCGGCGTGGTGGCGCCGGCCAACAAGACCGGCCTGACCGACAACCGGTTTGACCTGATCGTCAGCCAGTTCGGCTTTGAATATGCAGGGGCGGAGGAAACCGCGCATGAAATCGGGCGGATCCTCGCCCCCGGCGGGCGCTTTGCCGCCATCTGCCATTATGCCGACGGTGCCATTGAGCAGGAATGCCAAGGCCGGATCGACCAGCTGAAGGAAATCGAGGACAGCGCGTTCATCCCGCGCGGAAAAGATCTTTTCCGCGCAACCTATGCCACGATGAATACTGCCACGAAGGAAGAGAGCGCACGGGCCGTCGCTATAGCCAATGAGAAGTCCGATGCGTTCAAGCCGGCCTTGCGGCGACTGATCGCGGTCGCCCGGAATAAGCGGCTGAACGGCCTCGCCGGGCATCTTTACCAGGGCGCGGCGCAATTGTTCGAGCGGCGCTCCGCCTATGCGCTTGCCGATGTGGAGGCCTGGCTCGACGGCATGCAGGGCGAACTGGATGCCTATGCCGGGCGGATGCACAGCATGGTTGAATCTGCCCTGGATGCCAGCCAGGTCAGCGCCGTACTGGACACCCTCAAGGCGGCCGGATTTGAACCGGCCACGCCCGAGGAGGTGAAACTTTCAGGATCGGAGCAGCCCGCAGCCTGGTTCCTGAGGGCGGGGACGCAGGGGCAGGTCTTGGCCTGATCGCTACGAATGCTAGCTTCTCCTCAAAAGAACAACCGGGAGGAGACCACATGGCCGAAGGACAGGCGCAGCCGCCATTTCGACCGCTTGCGCAGAAGCCACCGAACATTCACGCCGAAAGCCGGCCTGATGGTACGGTCTACCTGAAATCGCGCGAAGCGCCCGGCTCGCGCCCGCGCACGATTCCCCATGCTCTGGACGAACGCGCGAGCGAACATCCGGGCCGGCCTTACCTGAAGGAGCGCGAGGCGGACACGGGCCACTGGGTACAACTGACTTATGGCGAAGCGAAACAGATCACCGACAGCCTCGGTCAGGCCTTCCTCGATATGGGCGCCGGTCCGGATGCGCCGGTAATGATCCTGTCAGGCAATTCCATCGCCACGGCCATGGTGATGCTGGCCGCCCAGAAGATTGGTGCGCCCGCCGCGCCCATCTCGGTCGCCTATTCACTGATGTCGTCGGACTTCGCCAAGCTGAAGCATTGCTTCGATGCGGTGAAGCCGAAGGTGATCTTCACCGAAGTGCTTGAGCCGTTCAAACTGGCCCTCGCCGCGCTCGACCCCACAGGCGTCACGGTGATCACCAAGGTCGGGGCCGGCGACGGCGTGCTCGATTATGGCGAGCTGATCCTGACGCCGGCGACGGAAGCGGTGACGCGCGCCCGCGACAGCCTCACCGATGACAGCATTGCGAAATATCTCTTCACCTCGGGCTCAACCGGCATGCCCAAGCCGGTGCCGACAACCGAAGGCGCCATGTGTTCCATGATCGCCGGTCAGGAAGGTCTGCGCGATGATGCCCGCGACCCGGACCATGACCCGGACGCCGTGATCCAGATGCTCGACTGGCTGCCCTGGAACCATATCTCCGGCTCGAATGTGAACTTCAACAGCGCGATCTGGAACGGGGCGACCTTCTGGATTGATGGCGGCAAGCCGACCCCGGTCCTCTTCCAGCAGACCATCGAAAATCTGCGCGATTGCTCGCCCAGCGTTTTTGGCACCGCGCCCATCGCGCTCGCCATGCTGGCCGAGGCGATGGAGGAAGACGATGAGCTATTGCACGCCTTTTTCCGCAAGATGCGCATGGTGGCCTATGGCGGGGCGACCCTGTCGGACGATCTTTATGGCCGGTTGCAGGCGCTGGCGATCAAGGCCACCGGCCGGCGCATTCCGATCACCACCATGTATGGCGCGACCGAAACCCAGGGCATCACCGTGGTGCACTGGGAGGTCGAGCGGGTCGGACTGATCGGGCTGCCCCTGCCTGGCATGACGCTGAAACTCACCCCCGTCGGCAGCAAACTGGAAGTACGGGTGAAAGGGCCTACGGTCATGCCCGGTTATCTCGACATGCCGGAGAAAAATGCCGAGGTGTTCGACGAGGAAGGCTTTTACTGCCTTGGCGATGCGGCCCGCTTCGTCGATGAGGACGCGCCGGAAAAGGGCATCATTTTCGATGGCCGGGTCGGAGAGGACTTCAAGCTGTCAACCGGGACATGGGTCAGCGTCGGTACGCTGCGCCCGGACCTTGTGGCGGCCTGCTCGCCTTATGTCTTCGATGCGGTTATCGCCGGCCAGGACAAGAACTATGCGAGCGCCATGCTCTGGCCCGCGCCGGCGACGTTCGAGCAAATGGTGAAAGCCGCCAGTGGCGACAAACAGGCCGCTTTCATGAAACTCGCCGGCCTGGTGGCAGAGAAGATCGCGGCCTTCAATGCCCGGGAGCCGGGCTCCTCGCGGCGCATCAGGCGGGCGCTGATCCTGACCGAACCGCCGAGCATCGATGCCGGTGAAATCACCGACAAGGGCTATGTGAACCAGCGCTGCGTGATCGACCGGCGCACGGATCAGGTCGACTGGCTCTATACGGACCCGCCGCCGCCCGGCGTGATGGTGATCTGAGAAGGATAGGCAACCGGCCCTGGATGTTCAGCGACTCCCCGCGACTTGATCGCGGGGTCCATCACTGAAAGGTGCCGCCGGGAATGTCGGCTACGAGATGGGCACCGCGGTCAAGCCGCGCTGAACCGGGACAGGTGGCGAAAGTCTAGCTTCCGCCTTCCTCCATCTCACCGCCCAAACCTTCCGGCTCACCCACGACGACGAAGGTGAAGTTCTCCGGCTTCAGGTATGTGCCCGCCACGCGGTTCACATCCTCCAGCGTCACCGCCTCGACCAGCGCGTTGCGCGTGTCGAAATAGTCCACGCCGAGGCCTTCCTGGCGCACCGACATCATGTTGCCGGCGATCTTGGAATTGCTGTCGAAGCCGAGCGGATAGGCGCCGGTGAGATAGGCCTTGGCGTCGGCCAGTTCTTCCTCGGTGATGCCGCTTGCGGCGATGTCGGTCATCAGTTCCTTCAGCACCGTCATGAACTCGCCCGCGCTCTCATTCTTGGTCTGGCTGCGGCCAGACCACAGCGCCAGCTCACCGCCATAGGAGAGCCAGGTGCCGATGCCATAGGTCAGCCCGCGCTCCACACGCAGCTCTTCCATCAGCCGGCTTTCAAAGCCGCCACCACCGAAGGTGTAGTTCAGCACATAGGCGGGGAAGAAATCGGGGTTGTCACGCTGCAGGCCCGGCGCGGAAAAGCTGATCAGGCTTTGCGGCTGGGGCAGGTCACGCTGGATCGGCTCGGCCACAGGCGCGCCAAGCTCCACAGGGCCGGGCACGGTAAGGTCGCTGTCTTCCGGCAGGCTCACCAGCGCGGCATCGATCAGCGGGGCGAACTCCTCCGGAGAGATCGCGCCGACCACGGTGACCAGCATGCCCTCCTTGACCATGATCTGGTCCTTGTAGGCTTGGGCCGCTTCACGAGTGATGGCCGCCAGGCTCTCCGGCGACATTTCGCGGGCATAGGCATGGCCGGGATAGAGCGCGCCCTCCATGGCCTGGCCGGCGATGAAGCCCGGATTGGTCTCGCGCTGGGCGAGGCTGACCTCATTCTCTCGCTTGAAGCGCTCGAACGGGCCCTCATCGAAGCGCGGCTCGGCCATGGCCAGCGCGACGAGTGCCATGGCCTCGTCGGCATTCTCGCGCAGCATGGAAGACGAACAGCTCGTCCAGTCCCGGTCGGTGCCGCAACCAAAGCTCATGTTCAGGGTTTCCATGGCCTTCTGGAATTCCAGCGCGGGCAGTTCGCTTGCGCCTTCATTCATCTGATAGGTCATCGCGTAGCTAATACCCTCCAGACCTTCCGGGTCGGACGCCCAACCGCCCGGCCAGGCGACCTGGAAAGAAATGATCGGGATGGAAGGCTCATTGACCAACCAGACCGAAACCCCGCCCGGCGTGGTGAACTGCTCGATGCGGGCAAAATCGCCCTCATGAACCGTCACTTCCAGTGCCGGCGCGACGGGCTCGACCTCAATGGCTTCGACTTCCTCGACCAGGTCGGTTTCCTCAACCGGAGTGGTAGCGCAGGCCGCAAGCAGGAGGGCGCCGCTGGCCAGCGCCGACATCTTCAACAGTGATCTGATCATTGGAACGTCTCCTCGGGCAGAAGACGCCCATTCACATAGTTCATGTCCGGGCCGAACACGGTGCGCAGGGCAGCGGTGGCCTCTTCGGCGGTGACCGCCTTCACGCGGTCAGAATAGCTCATCACATCCTCAATGGTCGCGCCGGTGGCGAGCGAGCGGCCATAGAGATTGGCCATGCCCGACTGGCTGTCGCGGCCATAGATCGAAGCGGCCGCGAGGGAGTTGCGCGAGCGTGCGACATCTTCCTCCGAAAGGCCCTCCTCGAGGATCTTCTCCACTTCGGCCATAAAGGCGGCTTCCAGCTCGTCGAGCGAAACGCCTGGCGCTGGGCTGGCCGAGAAGCCGGCCGGCGCGCGGTCATGCAGGGTCAACCAGGACCAGGCCGATGCCGAGACGGCGACCTGCTGGTCTTCCACCAGACTCTGATAGAGCAGGCTGGTCTGCCCGCCGCCCATCACGTCGATGCCGACCTGGAGAGCATAGGCCAGCTCGTCATCCTGAATGAAGGATGTGGCGAGGTAATACCGGTCCCACTCGGGCTGGCGCACCTTGGGATCGGTGTGAACGAGAGTCTGGCTCTCGGCGAGATCGGCAACCGGGCCCCAGCCACGCTCTGGGCGGGTGTCGGTGCCGGTCGGCGCGAGCACGCCATAGGTGCGCTCGGCCATGGGGCGGACTTCCTCGGCGGTGATATCGCCGGCGATCACCAGGATCGCCTCGTCCGGGGAATACCAGGTATTGTAAAAGTTCAGGCCGTCTTCCGGCGTCAGGGCGGCGACCTCATCCATATGGCCGATCACCGGGATGCCATAGGGATGGTCGGAATAGAGCTGGGTCATCACCTGCTCGAACAGGATGGCGCCGGGATTGTTCTCGATCCGCTGGCGACGCTCTTCCTTCACCACATCGCGCTCTGAGATATACGGGCCCTCGGGATCGTCATTGATGATGAGGTCGCGCATCCGGTCGGCCTCGATGGTCATCATCAGTTCCAGCCGGTCCTTCGCGACGCGCTCATAATAGGCGGTGTAGTCCCAGCTGGTGAAAGCGTTGAGCTGGCCGCCATTGCGCTGGACGATCTCGTCCAACTCGCCCGGCGCCAGGTCGTCGGTCTGCTGGAACATCACATGTTCGAACAGGTGGGCGATGCCGGACTTGCCGGGCAATTCATCGGCCGCGCCGACCTTGTACCACACCATATGGGTGACCACAGGAGCACGGTGATCAGGCAGGACGACGACTTCCATGCCATTGTCGAGACTGAAGATCTGTGGCGACCACTCTCCTTCGGAGGAATCGGCCACGGCCGATCCGGCTCCCAGGGCCAGGGCGCATGTCGCGCCGATCAGTCTCTTGAGCATTGGGTCTGTCTCCTTGCTGGGTTTGGCGCACTCTCTTTTGTCTGGAGACGCCTGAATTAGGTGCCGGGAAGTTTTACGCGCTGGCCGGAGCCATGAGCAATCGTCACGGCCGCACCACCTGTGGCGCTGTCGCTCTCGGCGACGGCCTGGGCTTCCTCGTCATCGCGCCAGAACAGCACGCGGTCGGCGACCGAGCTGTTCTTGCGCAGCATGCCGGCTTCCTCGAAATCGACCTGGGCGCGGATCACGGGGCTGACGGCATTGGCATTGGCCCCGGAGATCAGCGCGCGCTCGCCGGGCGAGGCGTTCTGGCCGATCGTGGTGCCGAAGGCGGTGATCGTGGCGCGCTCTTCCATCACCTCGGCCGGCAGGGCCTGGCCGGGGGTCGGCGGGCGCAGCGCATAGTCCGGCGGCACGGTGAGCGGCGCCTTGGTGACGACGCGAAACTCGTCCTGCTGGCTGTCATTGATGCCGGGATCCCGGGGACCGCTGGCGCAGGCCGGAACCATAAACAGCGCCAGGCCGGCGCCGATCAGGGGGAGGGTATTCTTCATGACTGTACCAGTTCCTCGCCTTCAGAAGACGGCGCCGGTCTCTGGCCGGGCCGCATATTGACCTTACACCTCACCGGCCGCTGGCCGTGTGAGGCGTCGAATGTCCTCGCCGCGACAGTATAAACTGATCTAAAAACAGCAAGACCGCGCCGACAGTTATTGCCGCATCGGCGACATTGAACACGTAATTGAAAAAGTAGGGCGGCCAGATGCCGCTGAAATTGAAGAAATCGACCACGGCGCCGAACCGCACCCGGTCGATCACATTACCGATTGCCCCGCCTATGACCAGGGTGAGCGCAAAGGCGGTCAGTCGCCGTGTCGCCTGGGCGAGCCAGACTGCAAAGCCCACCGAGATCGCCAGAGTCGCAATCACGAGCACCCAGCGCATCAGGCCATCGGACTGCAGCGCGCCGAAGCTCATGCCGCGATTCCATAACATGGTGAGATCGAACATCTCGCTGATTTCGATGCCGCCGCAGGCCTGGGTCCCATCCAGACAGCCAAGCGCATTGAAGCGTGGCTCATTCAGGACGAGGTATTTCGACCACTGGTCCACCACCACGACAACAGGGATGACAATGGCGGCGAGCACTGAACGCGAAAGCGGGGTCATCAAAGCTCCAGAGCCTGACCGGGACAATTGAACTGCCCGTCATTCCCGCCCCGGCCGGTGAGGTCAAGAGGGCGCGCTCAGACCAGGGCGCGCCGGAATGGCCGCGATCAGTTGCAGCCGCACCCGCCGCCACCGCCGCCGATGCGGAAATGGCTGGTGGTGTAGCTGAAGCTCTGGCCTGACCAGGACTGGTATTGCCGCACGCCGGAATAGCGCCGCTCGGATCCGCCGATCACGATGAAATTACCGCCACCCCCGGCATATCCGGTGGAAACGGAAGACCCTACGCCGCCACTGAAGCCGGAAAAATCATAGCTCGGCGCCGGCGCGGACGCCGGGATCACCGCCGGCGGCGGAGGCAGCTTCGCCTCGACCGTGCGGCAGACGCCGTCCTCGTCCATGACCATGCCTTCGGGGCAGGTGATCGTCTCATGCGGAACCAGCGGCGTCGGGCCGGGCGTGAAAACCCGGTCGCGCCCGTCGGCCAGGGCCGGGGCGGCAAACAGGGCCGCGAGCGCCGCAGCAAGGATCAATCTGTTCCGTTTCAGCATGTGTTTCGCCTCTCGCGGGAATCTGGCCGTGATCATGCACGGACCTACGCAAGTGTCGAACCAGACCGCATGGCGCGGCCACACGCAAGCTGCTTCCCATGATGCGCGAGACACGCAGCGTCCGCCTCGCCCTCAAGGCTGGAGGCGGTATCCGCCGCTGTCGGTCAGCAGAAGGCGCGCAGCCGCAGGGTTGGGTTCGATTTTCTGACGCAGCCTGTAGACATGGGTTTCCAGCGTATGCGTCGTGACATTGGCATTATAACCCCAGACCTCGGAGAGGAGCTCGTCGCGCGCCACGGTCTTGCCACCGGCACGGTAGAGATACTTGAGAATATTGGTTTCCTTCTCGGTCAGGCGGATCTTCTTGCCCTCGCCTTCCATCAGCACCTTCATGGCCGGGCGGAACTCGTACGGCCCGATCTGGAAGGTGGCATCCTCGCTTTGCTCGAAGCTGCGCAGCTGGGAGCGCACCCGAGCCAGCAGGACGGCGAACTTGAACGGCTTGGTGACATAGTCGTTCGCGCCGGCATCCAGGCCGAGAATCGCGTCGGAGTCTGTGTCCTGCCCGGTCAGCATGATGATCGGCACATGAATACCATGGGTGCGAATCTGCTTGCAGGCTTCCCGTCCATCCTTGTCGGGCAGATCGACATCCAGAAGCACAAGGTCGACCCGTTCATCGGCAACCATACGCACGCCGTCCATGGCGGTTGCCGCCTGCAGCGTCTCGAAGCCGTCATGCATCTCGAACTGCTCTGCCAGCGCCTCGCGCAGGTCGTCATCGTCATCGACAAGCAGAATGGTTTTCACGCCAGCCATGGCCCAGTTACTCCAGATTGTGATCGAAAACATGTTGGAGATCGCGGCGCTGTGTCAAATTTTCGGACCGTGATGGCAACGCACAAGCGCGTGATATTGCCGTGATTTCAGGGTATCAGCCCGGCTCGCGCGCACCGAAAAATCCGGTTCCCACCCGCACATGGGTCGCGCCGAGCCGCGCGGCGAGCTCGAAATCCCCGCTCATGCCCATGGAAATGGTGGACAACGCATGCTGCTCCGCGAGGCGCTTGAGCAATGCGAAATGCGGCGCGGCGGGTTCCTCAGCGGGCGGGATGCACATCAGGCCGGAGATTTCCAGCCCGCATTCCTCACGCGCCATGGCCAGCAGACCTGCCAGCTCATCCGGAGCGACACCCGCCTTCTGCGGCTCCTGGCCGGTATTGACCTGGATGAGCAGGCGCGGTGTGCGCCCTAGCTTCTCGATGGATTTCGCCAGCGCGCGGGCGAGTTTCGGCCGGTCCAGTGTCTCGATGACATCGAACAGGGTGACAGCCTCATCGGCCTTGTTGGTCTGCAGCGGGCCAATCAGATGCAGTTCCAGATCGGGAAAGCGCCCGCGGCGACCGGTCCAGTGGGCCTCTGCCTCCTGCACGCGATTCTCGCCGAAGACGCGCTGGCCGGCAGCGAGCGCGGCCTCCAGCCTTTCCTCCGGCTGGCGCTTGGACACCGCCACCAGCACAGGCGGCGGATCTGCCGCATCCGACAGGCGCGCGAGCAGGTCAGCGCGCCTCTGGGCAATCTCGGGAAGCGTCTTATTCTCCATGCCATGGAGATAAGCCTGAAAGCCGGCCCACCAGGCAAGCTCAAAAGCGCCGCACGCCGTGCTGCGGGACACCTGCCGACCGGGCTGCCGCCAGTGCTGGTCTTCACCGACCCGGAGCGCTCGGCCCATCCGCTGGATCTTGCCAGTGTGATCCCGCCCGGCTGGGGGCTGGTCTACCGGCATTTCGGGGCGGCTGAGGCCGGTGCGCTCGCCGAAATCCTCGCCAAACTGGCAAAAAAGCGCCGATTTCGCCTGCTGATCGGGGCCGACCCGGCACTTGCCCGTGCCGTCGGCGCAGATGGCGTACACTGGCCCGAACGCCTGATGGCCAAGGCGCGCCAGGCCGCGCCATACTTCACTCTGAACACGATGAGCGCGCATGTCCCGTCGGCGCTTTACACACCCCAGCCAGCCTGGCTGTCCGCGCGCGTGCTCTCCACCATCTTCCCCTCCGCCAGCCCCAGTGCGGGCAGCGCTCTTGGCGCCGTGCGCGCACGGATGATCGCAGGGAATGCAGCCTGCCCAGTCTACGGTCTCGGCGGGGTCAATGCAGATACAGCCGGGCGTATTGCCGGATCGTTTGGGCTAGCAGGTGTCGGGGTGTGCCCGCTCTAGAAGCGGAAGGCGGAGCGGAACCGGACGCCGGTTTCGACATCTTCCTTGTTCCACAGCGAGCTGTCTTCCAGCTCCTGACCGCCAAGGTTCACTTCACCGCCGACCGAGAAGCGCGGGGTGATCTGGAAAGTGGCGCCAGCCGACATTTCCTCACGCGGCAGCGGAGAGTCGTCAGGACGCGAAGTCAGGTCGATGGAAAACCGCCAGCGTCCGGCATCGGCCCAGTTCAAGCTGAAATCATCGCTCGGCGCGCTTTGCAGAGCACGATTATTGTCGATGGTCGAAGGCGGCGCGATGATGGTATACTGACGATACCAGTCAGGCTCGGCCTTCTCGGTCTCCGACAGGGTCGGCGCATCAATGCCGAGTGCATCCTTGGCATAGTCTTCCTGCGCGTTCGCGTTAAACGCGAATGCGGCGAAAGATGCCATACAGATGACCCACGAGTGTCGCACAGACTAACCTTCCCTTAACGTGCCTAAGATAACCGCATGATGGCTTAAGAGAAGATTAACATTCCGACATTCCTCATTTTTCCAGTTTCAGTGTGATTTCCATCACAATGCCATCGCGCGATTGAGTGTAGGGCAAGGCGGTTTGTCCGGCGTATCCGGCAAGGTCCAGGCTGCGATCCTGGTATGCGACGGAAATCGCTACATTTTCCGAAATCGCGCGGCGGACCGCGACCGAGAGCCCCTCTGAATCCATGCCAAGGGAATCCAGCTCCGCCTGGCCCCAGACAAGCGAGGCATCCCAGTCTCCGCGCTGGTAACCAAGCCCTGCGCTCCAGGCCGAATAGTCTCCGCCGGCGGCCAGTGATTCGTCGGCTGAGAGCCAGTTCACGCCGAACCGGTAATGGTCGCTCCATTCCACTTCGCCGCCGACAAACACCACGTCCATGCGGTCATCGAAATCGGCCTCGAAGCCGAAAGGCGCGTCCACCTCGCCGGTGACATAGCCGAGCCCGGCGCGCAGGCGGACACCGCTCTCGCGCAGGCGGCGCGAGGCATTCAGGCCCAGCTCCACCACATTTTCCAATCCCGCGCGGCCGGCACGCGGATCGCCGGTGGCATCCTTGTCGAGACCGCGAATATCGGCCTCAGGCGTATAGGAAAGCCCGGCGCGCACGCCGAGCAGGCGCGGGCTGGTATAGGTAAACTTGTGCGACGGGCCGGTGACATCCGGCCGGGTCGAAATCACCGCGAGGCCGGAGGTGTCGAGATAGGGGTCGACCAGGCGCGCACTGCCGAGCGCGCTGACATCGCCTTCCTGAAACCGTGCCGCAACGCCCGTGTCGCGCCCAAAGGAAAACTCGCCATAGCCGGTCTCGATGAAGAGATAGGCCGTCTCCAGGCTGGCGCGCGCGCCCTGGTCGGCAAATTGCGGGCCGAGCGCGACCTGCGACCAGGCACCTGCCGGGCCCTGCATGCTCGCAAGACCGAGATTTCCCGTGCCGGCGGGTCGGGCAGGATTGTCCCGCGCTCCGCGCACCACAAACCGCCCACCAATGGTGATGCCGGAAGACAGCGTCTGCTCTGCGGCCACGCCGAGACTGGTTTCCCAGAGCCCGTTCTGGTCCGGCAGGCTCGCCTCATCCTCACCCGGCGCGGCGGCGACAACCGTCATGTCCAGACTGGTTTCCACCTCCCAGGGCGAGTTCATGCCCTGCGCAAGAGCCGCGGGGCCGGCGCCGATCAGGACCAGGCTGAGACTGAGGGTACGCATACTTAACCTCCCGGGGACGATCGCGTCCGGAACATGATGAACATCTGGCCTCTGGCCCGCCCGGATGGGCCTTGTTATAGAGCGCACAGTGAACACGGTCTTCGCATAAGGTGTATACATGCAAAAGCGTACTCTCCTTGCCGGTTTGGTCGGCGCCGCCCTGCTGGGCGCTTGCGGGTCGGGCGACAACAATCCCGATCGCCAACTGGTGCAGGAGGTGAGCGGCGGCGTGAACCCCTATCTGTGGCGCGCCTCGCTGGATACGCTGGAAGACCTGCCTCTGGCCAGCCAGCCCGACCCGATCGGCGGCGTGATCATCTATGACTGGAAAACCTTCCCGCAGACGCCCAATGAGCGCCTGAAGGCGACGGTCTATATCCTCGATACGCGCCTGCGGGCCGATGGCGTGAAAGTCTCCGTATTCCGCCAGGAAAAAGCCGAGGATGGCTCCTGGGTCGACGCAGCTGTGGACCCCGCCACGCCGATCCAGCTTGAAAATCGCATCCTGGAACGCGCGCGCCGTTTGAAAGTTGCCGAAGTCAGCTAAAAGCTTACCCGAATTGGGATAAATCGTGGGAGGAGGCCATGGCCTCTCGCTATGATCCGCAGGTTGCGGAACCGAAATGGCGTGCCGCATGGGACGCTGAGAACGTCTATCGCGCCAAGTCGCCGGCGGAAGCTGGCGACGCGCCCAAGGCCTATGTCCTTGAGATGTTTCCCTATCCCTCCGGCCGGCTGCATATGGGCCATGTGCGCAATTATGCGATGGGCGATGTCGTCGCCCGCTACAAGCGCGCCACGGGCCACAATGTGCTGCACCCCATGGGCTGGGACGCTTTCGGCATGCCAGCGGAAAACGCGGCGATGAAGCAGAAGGTCCATCCCGGCGAGTGGACCTATCAGAACATTGCCGACATGCGCGCCCAGTTCCAGAAGCTGGGCCTGTCGCTGGACTGGAGCCGGGAATTCGCCACCTGCGACCCGGAATATTATGGCGACCAGCAGAAGATCTTCCTGCGCCTCTATGAAAAGGGCCTTGTCTACCGCAAGGCCTCGAAGGTGAACTGGGACCCGGTCGACCAGACCGTGCTGGCCAATGAACAGGTGATCGACGGCAAGGGCTGGCGCTCGGGCGCGCCGGTGGAGCAGCGTGAGCTGACCCAGTGGTTCTTCCGCATCACCGATTTTGCCGAAGACCTGCTGGCAGGGCTCGGCACGCTGGAACGCTGGCCGGAAAAGGTCCGCACCATGCAGGCCAACTGGATCGGCCGGTCCGAAGGGCTTGAGATGCGGTTTGAGTGGGCCGGCGAGACACCGCAGGGCTTCGAGGATGGCGTGGAGATCTTCACCACACGGCCCGACACCCTGTTCGGTGCGAGCTTCATCGCTCTCTCGCCCGACCATCCGCTGACGATCCAGCTCGCAGAAGGCAATGAGCCCCTCCAGGCGTTCCGCGCCGAGGCGGCCAGGGTCGGCACGTCTGAAGAGGCCATCGAGAAGGCCCCGAAGATCGGCTTGAATACCGGCCTGACCGTAAGGCATCCGTTCGAGGACCGCGAGGTCGAGGTCTGGGTCGCGAACTTCGTGCTGATGGGCTACGGCACCGGCGCGATCTTCGCCTGCCCGGCGCACGACCAGCGCGACCTGGACTTTGCCCGCAAGTATGACCTGCCGGTCATCCCGGTCGTACTTCCGTCCGGGGAAGACGCCGAATGGTACGAGATCGCAGACGAGGCCTATACCGGCCCCGGACATATCTTCAATTCAGACTTCCTGGACGGCAAACCTGTCGAGGAAGCCAAGGCCGAAATCATCGACCGGATCGAATCTTTAGGGCTCGGCGTCCGAAAGGTGAATTATCGTCTGCGTGACTGGGGTGTTTCGCGCCAGCGCTACTGGGGCTGCCCGATTCCGGTGGTTCATTGTGCCGATTGCGGCATCGTGGCCGTACCGGAAACAGACCTTCCCGTACGCCTGCCCGAGGATGTGAGCTTCGATATTCCCGGCAACCCGCTGGAGCGTAACACCGCGTGGAAATCGGCCACCTGTCCGACATGCGGCGGGCCGGCCGCGCGCGAGACCGACACGCTCGACACCTTTGTCGACAGTTCCTGGTATTATGCCCGCTTCGCCTCCGCGACGGACATGGACGAGCGCGCCTACTGGCTGCCGGTCGACCAGTATGTCGGCGGGGTCGAGCACGCCGTGCTCCACCTGCTCTATTCCCGCTTCATCGCGCGGGCAATGGGGACAATCGGCCTGATGGACGTGCCGAATGGCGAGCCTTTCGCCGGCCTCTTCACCCAGGGCATGGTGACCCACGAGACCTATATGGACAGCGCCGGGGACTGGATCTCGCCGGATGAGATCGAGCGCGACGGCGAGAAGCTCTTCCGGATCGACAATGGCGGCACCGTCACGGTCGGCCCGGTCGAGAAGATGTCGAAATCCAAGCGCAACACCGTCGATCCGGACGAAATGATCGCCCAGTTCGGCGCCGATGTGTCGCGCATGTTCACCCTGTCCGACAGCCCGCCGGAACGCGATGTGGAATGGACCCAGGCCGGCGTCGAAGGCACCGCCCGCTTCGCCCAACGCGTCTGGGCGATCTTCGACGCCCTGCCGGAACAGCCCACGGGCGAACCCCCGACAGGCGCCAGCGATCTGCGCCGGGCGAGCCACAAATCTGTGGTCGCCGTCGCCCAGGCCGTGGATGAGTTTCGCTTCAACTCCGCCGTCGCCACACTCTATGAGTGGACCAACACGATCCGCAAGGCGGCCGACAGTGCCAGCGAGGCCGACCGCGTCGAGGCCTGCAGCATGTTTGCCCGCTGCCTGCAGCTCTTCATGCCGCACCTCGCCGAAGAATGCTGGGCCCGCCTCGGGAATGACAGCCTGATTGTCTATGCGCCCTGGCCGGAAACCGATCCGGCGCTGCTGGTGGACGACACCATTACGCTGCCGGTCCAGGTCAACGGCAAGCGCCGCGCGGAAGTCAGCGTGCCGGTCGACATGGCGCCCGCCGATGTCGAAGCCCTGGCGCTGGCCGATCCCGGCGTCGCGCCGCATCTTGCCGGCAAGTCGGTCAAGAAAGTCATTGTGGTGCCCGGGCGCATCGTGAATATCGTGGTGGTATGATGATGCGTAGATGCCTGCTCGCTCTGTTCCTTCCGCTCGCGCTCGGCGCCTGCGGGTTTCAGCCGGTCTACTCCCCGGCGCTGTCCGCGAATTCCTCGCCGCTGCAGATCGATGAGATTCCGGGGCGGGCCGGCCATGAGCTGCGCGAGGCGCTGATCCTGGAGACCCGCAACGGTCTGCCCGGCACCCAGGGTGAGGCGGGCTATATGGTGGTTGATCTGGAAGAGCGCGTCCTCTCGACAGGCTTTCGAAGCGATGGCTCTGCCTTCCGCGCCACTTTACGGCTCAGCGCCCGCTATGTTGTTGATTTTGATGATAAATCTGTCGCCGGAAGAGAAAGCGCGGAGACCAGTTACGATGTTCCTAACGCGCCTTTTACCGATGTGTCCTCACAGAATGACGCCACACAGCGCACAGCTCAGGAACTGGCACGCCGCATCACCGATGACCTGATCATCAAGCTCGGCCAGGACGGATGAAGCTGACCGGCAAATCTGCCGAGGACTTCACCCGCGCCCCGAAGCCGAATGTCTGGGCGGTTCTCATTCACAGCGAAGATGAAGGCGTCGCCGCCGACGCCGCACGGGACCTTGTCGCGAGCTGGCAGGCCAGCGGGCCGTCCGAGCGCATTGTGCTGACCGAGGACGAGGTCGCCCGCGACCCTGCCCTGCTCTTCGACCGGCTGGAGGCCCGCTCCCTGCTCGGCGATCAGCAGATCCTGTGGTTGCAGATCTCGAACGAGAAGCTCTCGGCCCTGCTTGTCGAGGCCGCAGAGCTTGGCGAAGCCACGGCCGGCCGTTTCGACAACAGGCTCGTGATTTCCTCGGGCGCCCTGAAATCTGCGTCAAAACTGCGAAAAACGCTCGAATCCGCACAAAACGCCGCCTGCCTCCAACTTTTTGCCGACACCGCAAAAGATCTCGAATCGCTGGTTCGGGGCCTGCTTGCGGCTGACAAGGTTGAGATCGAACCGGACGCCCTGTCCCGGTTCACCGCCGGCTTGCCGGGCCACAGGCGACTGGCGCGCGAGGAGATCAACAAGCTCGCGCTTTACGGACTGGACCTGGGCCGGACCATTTCGACAACTGATATTGCCAGCCTCAGCGCGTCCGACCTCGACCATGCCCTGCCTGCCCTAGTCGAGGCAGCACTCGGCGGGGATGCCGGCGCCTGCTTCAGGGAGCTGGACCGACTCGAACAGGCCGGCACGTCGCCAATCTCCATCTTCCGCGCCCTCCAGCGCGAAGCTGAGCGCATGATCGCAGCCCACACAAGGGGTGTTCGCGATGCCGCCTCCGCGCAGAAACTGCGCCCGCCCGTCTGGCGCGACCAGTGGCATGCCTTCAGGGTTCGCCTGGCCGCCTGGCCGGAATCCCGACTTGTCCGGCTGATTGCACGCCTTCATGCCTGCGAGGCGGACGCAAAACTGGCCGGCGCGATTTCAGCGCCCACAGTGCGGCAATTGCTGAGCGATGTGTTGCGGGTGGCGCAAGCCGGCGCCGGGCGTTAGCGACGTTTCGCCGTCAGGCGTCGACAAACATCGTCGAGCTGTTCGAGATCGCGATACCGGATGCGCAGCTCGCCGCCCTTTTCCTTGTGACGGATGTCCACGCTCAGGCCGAGCGTGCGGGTCAGGTCGGCTTCCAGAGCCGCCGTATCGACATCTTTCTCATCGGTCTTGAGCTCGGATTTCAGGCCTTCCCGGATCTCGCTTTCATGCGACTTGCGCGCCAGGGTTTCCGCCTCGCGAACGCTTAACCCGCGTGAAACAATGGTTTCTGCCAGGGATTCCGGATCAGCCGCCGAGAGGACTGCGCGCGCATGTCCCGCGGTCAAACGCTTGTCGCGCACCATCTCACGCACCGAATCCGGCAATTTGAGAAGGCGCAGCGTGTTGGCGATATGCACCCGGCTCTTGCCGACGCTCTCGGCCAGGCTGTCCTGGGTCCGGCCGAACCGCTTCATCAGCGCGCCATAGGCCTCGGCTTCTTCCATGGCGTTGAGGTCTTCGCGCTGGACGTTTTCGATGATGCCGATCTCAAGCAGCTCAAGCTCGTCGAGATTCTTGATGACAGCGGGAATGGTGGCCAGTCCCGCCCGTTTGGCCGCGCGCCAGCGCCGCTCGCCGGCGATAATCTGGTACTGGCCCGCCGTTTTCGGATCCGGGCGCACCAGGATCGCCTGCAGCACGCCCTTGGTACGGATCGATTCAGAAAGCTCATCCAGCGCCGCCTCGTCGAAGACCTGTCGCGGCTGGCCGGGATTGGGGCGCACATCGGCGATCGCAAGCTCCTGCGGCGCACGCCCCGACACAGAGGAGGCTTCGCCGGAACTTTCCGACGGCGCGATTCCCTCAACTTCGCCGATGAGGGAAGACAGGCCGCGCCCGAGGCGGCTGGGTTTGGACTTTCCAGTCTCGGTCATACCATTCAGGCCGCCCGAAGCGCTTTCTCACGCTGGAGAACTTCCGAGGCGAGGCGGATATAGGCCTCGCTGCCCGGGCAGCGATAATCATAAAGCAGCGCCGGCTTGCCGAAGGAAGGCGCCTCCGACAGACGCACATTGCGCGGGATGACCGTGTTGTAGACCTTGTTGCCGAAAAAGGCGCGCACCTCATCGGCCACCTGGTCCGACAGATTGTTGCGCCGGTCATACATGGTCAGTACCACGCCCTGGATTTCCAGATCCGGATT
Organism: Hyphomonadaceae bacterium UBA5336; assembly: GCA_002408125.1. Lineage (GTDB taxonomy): Bacteria > Pseudomonadota > Alphaproteobacteria > Caulobacterales > Hyphomonadaceae > UBA5336. The sequence continues at coordinate 27,120 of DHQO01000004.1, forward strand.
GAGGCCACTGCGGACCACTTCCACCGTGCGCAGGAGCTGCGACAGGCCTTCCAGAGCGAGAAACTCGCATTGCAGTGGCACCAGCAGCGCGTTGGAGGCCGTCATGGCATTGATCGTCAGGGAGGACAGCGAGGGCGGGCAGTCGATCAGGATAAAATCATAAGGCGCTTCGCCGCGCGCTGCCTGGCGCTCCATGAAACCGCGAATGGAATCGCGCAGCCGGTAAGAGCGCCGGCCATCGGTGGCGAGCGCGGTTTCCACGCCCGACAGGTTTTCATCGCCGGTGACGATATCCAGGCGTGGAACAAGCGTGCTCATCACCGCATCTTCGAGCGGGATATTGTCGACGATCAGGTCGAAGCTGGTCAGGCGGCGCTCCGGGCGCGCCACACCAAGCCCCGTCGAAGCATTGCCCTGGGCATCGAAGTCGATGATCAGAACTCGCCGGCCAACCGCAGCCAGCGCGGTTCCCAGATTGATGGAGGTGGTGGTTTTGCCAACCCCGCCCTTTTGGTTCGCAATCGCCAGGATTCGCGTATCAGACGTCACGTTTTCTTACCTCCGAAACCGTCAGGATTTGCCCGGTGGGCGAGGTCCGACTCGGTATGACCTCGGCGGTGAAAGTCCACCTTTGGCGCGCCGCAGTCAATTCCTCATCCAGGTTTTCCCCCTTGGGAAAAACACCGAATGCCCCGGCTTCGAGCCATTTCGCTGACAATTCCAGAAGTTTCGGCAGGGGTGCCAGCGCGCGGGCTGTGACGACTTCCACATCTTCAACGTCCACCGATTCGATTCGCGCCTGTTCGACACGCGCCGGGAGGTGGGCGGCCTGAATGGCCGCACGCAGGAAAGCGCACTTCTTGCCCACGCTTTCGATCATGGTGACATGGCCGTCCTCAAGGGCTGCGGCGATCACCAGACCGGGAAAACCCGCGCCGGAGCCGAGATCCACCACCCTGCGGGCCGAACCGAGCAGCGGCATGAGTTGCAGCCCATCGGCCACATGCCTGTGCCAGATCATCGGCCATTCACGCGGGCCGACCAGATTGACCTTGCCGCGCCATGCGTCCAATTCGGCGATGATGGCATCGAGCCGAGCCAGTGTTTCACGTGAAACATCGAACGCACCTGCCAGCGAGTCGCGCGTAAACCCCCCGCTCTGACTCACGCGGTGCTCGCCTTCATCCGTGCTCCGCCTTTGCGGACATGGCCAAGCAGGGCCGTCAGGGCGCCTGGTGTCATACCCTCAATGCGCGAGGCCTGGCCGAGCGTGCGCGGGCGCACAGCCTCCAGCTTCGAGCGCGCCTCGTTCGAGAGCCCGCCAACACGGCCATAGTCCAGGTCTTCCGGAATTGCGAGCGCCTCATCGGCACGCATGGCAGCGACATCCGCGCGCTGACGCTCGATATAGCCGGCATATTGCGCCTCTATGGAAACCTGCTCGGCAAGCGCTTCGGGCACTGCACCGAGATCCGGCCAGGCCGTACGCAGATGATCGAAGCCGATCTCCGCATAGGCGAGATAGTCGAAAGCCGTCCGCACACGACCGTCCTGGTTGACCGGCCAACCTCTTTCGCGCGCTGCCCTGGGTGTCATGGTCAGACCGGAGAGCTTTTCGCGAAGGGCTTCCAGGGCGCGATGTTTCACGTGAAACACTCCCGCCCGGTCGGACCCGACAAGACCGACTTCGATCCCTTTCGGGGTCAGACGCTGATCGGCATTATCGGCGCGCAGCATCAGGCGATACTCCGCCCGGGAGGTGAACATGCGGTAGGGCTCGGTCACACCGCGCGTGACAAGGTCGTCGACCAGGACGCCGAGATATCCCTCGGCCCGGTCAAAGATAACGCCCTCCGCATCGCCCGCACGGCGCGCGGCGTTAAGGCCCGCAATCAGGCCTTGCGCGGCAGCTTCTTCATATCCGGTGGTGCCATTGATCTGTCCGGCCAGGAATAGTCCATTGAGGCGCTTCAGCTCCAGGGTGGGGTGCAGGCCACGCGGATCGACATAGTCATACTCGATGGCATAGCCATACTGCTTGACCCGCACAGTCTCGAGGCCGGGAATGGTGCGCAGGAAAGCGTCCTGTACGGCTTCCGGCAGAGAACTGGAAATTCCGTTCGGATAGACCGTGTCATCCTCCAGCCCTTCCGGCTCCAGGAAGATCTGGTGGCGCTCTTTATCCGCGAACCGGTGGACCTTGTCCTCAATCGAGGGACAATAGCGCGGTCCCCTGCCCGCAATCGCCCCGGAATAGACCGCGGACTGATTGATGTTTTCCGCAATGATCGCGTGGGTCTCTGGCGAGGTGAACGTGATCCCGCAGGAAATCTGCGGCACGGTGATCTTCTCTGTCAGGAAGGAGAAAGGCACCGGCTCATCATCCGCGGGCTGCATTTCGCAGGCCTCCCAATTGATGGTCGTTCCATCCAGGCGCGCGGGTGTGCCGGTTTTTAGCCGCCCCATGGGCAGGCCGAGATCATAGAGCCGCTCACCGAGCTTGACCGCCGGTGCCTCGCCGCGCCGGCCGGCGGGCGTGCGCGTTGCGCCAAGATGGATAATCCCGCGCAGGAAGGTACCTGTTGTGATCACGACAGCGCCAGCACGATAGGCCGCGCCGCTGGCGCCAATCACGCCTTCCACGGTTTCACCGTCCGCATTCAGAAGAATGTCGTCAACACCGTCCTCGATGACGGTGAGGTTCGGGTAGCTCGCGATGATCCCGCCCATGGCCTTGCGGTAGAGCGCACGGTCGATCTGGGAGCGCGGCCCCCAAACAGCGGGGCCCTTGGAGCGGTTCAGCATCCGGAACTGGATGCCGGACAAGTCCGCCGCGCGGGCCATGACGCCATCCAGCGCATCTACCTCACGCACGAGGTGGCCCTTGCCCAGGCCGCCAATCGCCGGATTGCACGACATTTCGCCGATCGTGTCGGCGCGATGTGTGACGAGCGCCGTGCGCGCGCCTGCGCGCGCCGCAGCGGTGGCTGCTTCGCATCCGGCATGGCCGCCGCCGACAACAATGACATCAAATCTGTTCGACATGGGCGGCTATATAGTCCGCCCGCGCGCCAACGTCACTTCCCGATGCAGAATTCGCTGAAGACAGCGCCGAGAATATCCTCCACGCCGATCTTGCCGAGCAGGCCCTCCAGGGCGCGGGCGGCAGCGCGTATATCCTCGGCGACAAACTCCGCCCCCAGATTCTCGTCCAGCGCGACGCCTGCAGATCGCAGCGCATCGCGGGCCTGCTCCAAGGCGCGGCGGTGGCGAGCGCGAGCGATCAGCGGGTCCGGTCTGACCCGGACCTTTCCGGTAATACCGCGCCGGATCGCCTCAACGAGCCCGTCCATCCCGTCACCGGTCTTGGCGGAAAGCGGAAGTGTTTCACGTGAAACACTTTCTTCACCACCCCGCGCGAGGTCGGATTTGTTCTCGACGCGCAGGTCCACTTCGATGCCCCGGAAGATGCTCTCGGCGACCGAAGCCGACAGATCCGTCACGCCGATGACGAAATCGGCGTCAGCCGCCGCTGCCCGCGCGCGCCGGATCCCTTCCAGCTCCACGGGGTCGGTTGTTTCGCGCAGGCCGGCCGTGTCCGAGACCCGAACAAGATAGCCACCAAGGTCGAGCCGCACTTCAATGATGTCGCGTGTCGTGCCCGGAATATCCGTGACGATGGCCGCATCCCGGCCCGCGAGCGCGTTCAGCAGACTGGACTTTCCGGCATTGGGCGGCCCGACAATTGCAACGGAAAAGCCATCGCGAATTTTTTCGCCCAGATGACCGTCGCCGAGCGCGTTTTCGATGGCCGCGAGCAGGGCGTGAATCCGTGCAGTGACGGGCATAAGCGTGTCTTCGGGGGCATCCTCCTCATCGGGGAAATCCACCATGGCTTCGAGCAGGGCCAGGGCGGATAACAGCTCCCTGTGCCAGGTTTCGAACTGCCCCGCAGCCTCACCTTTCAGATGAGACAGTGCCTGTTCCCGCTGGGCGGCGGTTTCCGCATCGACCAGATCGGCGATGCCTTCGGCTTCCACAAGCCCGACCTTGCCGGCAAGTACGGCCCGCCGGGTGAACTCGCCCGGTTCGGCCGCGCGTACTCCATCGGCCCCAAGGAAAGTTTCGAGAATGCCGTCGATAACGGCGCGCCCGCCATGGACCATCAGCTCCAGGGCCGGCTCGCCGGTAAAGCTCGCCGCACCCGGATAGTGGATGGCGATGGACTGGTCGAGAATTGCACCGCCCGCATCCTTCACGTGCACCAGCGTGGCATGACGCGGAGAAAGATCGGCCGGTGAAAGATGGCCCGCAATCAGCGCCCCAACCTTCGGGCCGGAAACGCGTATGACCGCGAGGGCCGAGGGCAGCGGCCCGCTTGCCAGGGCAATAATCGTATCTTCAGAGCCGGTCATACTCCCGGCCATAGCCTAGTTCTTCATGACCTCGAAGAACTCGTCATTCGTCTTGGTCTGCCGCAGCTTGTCGAGCAGGAAGTCGATGGCGTCCGAGGTGCCCATGGGATTGAGGATGCGGCGCAGGATGTAGATCTTGGAGAGCTGCTCCTTCGGCGTGATCAGCTCTTCCTTCCGTGTGCCCGACTTCATGATGTCGATAGCCGGGAAGGTGCGCTTGTCGGCAATCTTGCGGTCGAGCACGACCTCGGAGTTGCCGGTGCCCTTGAACTCTTCGAAGATCACTTCATCCATGCGCGAGCCGGTTTCGATCAGTGCGGTGGCGATGATGGTCAGCGAGCCGCCATTCTCGATATTCCGCGCGGCGCCGAAGAAACGCTTCGGGCGCTGCAGCGCATTGGCGTCCACACCACCGGTCAGCACCTTGCCGGAGCTAGGCACAGTGGTGTTGTAAGCGCGGCCAAGGCGGGTGATGGAATCGAGCAGGATGACCACATCGCGGCCATGTTCGGCCAGGCGCTTGGCCTTCTCGATCACCATTTCAGCAACCTGGACGTGACGGGTGGCCGGCTCGTCAAAGGTCGAGGAGATGACCTCGCCCTGAACCGTGCGCTTCATGTCGGTCACCTCTTCCGGCCGCTCATCGATCAGGAGAACAATGAGATAGCACTCGGGATGGTTCTCCTCGATGGAGCGGGCGATGTTCTGGAGGAGGACGGTCTTACCGGTGCGTGGCGGGGCAACGATCAGGGCGCGCTGGCCCTTGCCGATCGGTGCGACAATATCGATCACGCGGCCGGAGCGGTCTTTCAGGGTCGGATCCTTGCGCTCCATCTCCAGGCGCTCTTCGGGATAGAGCGGGGTCAGGTTGTCAAAATGGACCTTCTGGCGGGCGCGTTCCGGCTCTTCGAAATTGATTGCATGGACCGATTCGAGCGCGAAATAGCGCTCATTCTCGCGTGGTTCCTTGATCGGGCCTTCAACGGTGTCGCCTGTGCGCAGGCCGGCTTTCTTGAGAACCTGGGGGCTCACATAGATATCATCGGGACCGGGCAAGTAATTTGCCTCGGGGGAACGAAGAAATCCAAACCCGTCGGAGAGTACTTCGAGCACACCGTCGCCGATGATCTCAATATCGCGTTCTGCCAGTTCTTTCAGAATGGCGAACAGCATGTCCTGGGTACGCAATGAAGACGCGTTTTCGACCTCCAGCTCTTCTGCATATGACAAAAGTTCCGTCGGGCTTTTTGCCTTTAGGTCGCGCAGCGTCACGCGCGTGACGTTATCAAAAGAAGTGTCAGGCATGTTTCCTGTGGTGTGAAGTCGGGCCGATTCTCGGACGGATCGGTCATTTGGATAGAAAAATTCCATCGCAAGCCGTTACCTTATGACCAGCGTGGGATTTGCACGTCAAGCGAAGATTTTCTGACGATTGAAAATCTACCGCTTTTTCACGCTAGAACGGTTTGGGTACCGCGAGCAGAACGATCCCGATCAACAGGATAAACGGCAATTCGTTCATCAAACGAAGTCGGCGAGCTGTCATTTTCGACGTGCCGGCATCAATCGCGCTACCAACCCGGACAAGCCAGAAATGGAGACCGGTCAGTATCAATACAAGAGGCAGTTTCACCAGGAACCAGCCGGTGGAGAACAATCCCGGGTTCAGCCACAGCATGATCAGGGCGAAGATCCACACCAGATGCATGCTCGGTGTGAGAATAATCCGGCGCAGGCGCGCAGCCGATTCCGACATAGTAGTGGCGAGTTCGCCGCCCGGCTCACCCGAGAGCTGATGGATCTTGTAGCGTGGATAGACAAGCAATCCGGCCATCCATGCGACCACGAAGATGATGTGTCCGGCCTTGAGCCACATATAGGCGTGGACGAACAGAAAATCCCTCATATTACGGCTTTCACACTGTTTTCATTATGGTATTTTTCTTCTGTAGCCTGATTGGGGCAGTCTCCAAAGCTTTTTGGGCAAATCCGTGCACCTTCACAGGAACGGATGGGTGCATGTGCAGGGAGCAAGCCTGTCACTTCGTCCGCCAGCGCCTTGATGAAGCGCGGATGCGTGCCGAGTGCGGGGACATTCGTATACCCCGAAACACCCTTCTCAAGCGCCAGGTCGCGATACTCAACGCCCAGTTCCACCAGGGTCTCGATATGGTCAGATACAAAGGCAATCGGCGCGACAATAATGTGTTTTCCGTCCTCGGCAGCCCGCACCACCTCCTCTTCCGTGGCCGGACCGATCCATTTCAGCGGGCCGACACGCGACTGGTAGCAGACCTGGGTCTCCCAGGTCTCGGGCAGGAGTGGGACCAGGCGCGCAGCCATATCTTCCACCTGCCACTGGTACGGGTCACCCGCTTTCACCACACTTTCCGGCAGGCCATGCGCAGACATCAGAAGGCGCACATCCTGCGGTTCGCCATCTGCACGCCAGGCCTGAAGGATCATGTCCGCATGCGCCGCGATGAGATCCTCATTGCGCTGATAACAACAAAGGGTTCGCGACGGGCCGGAATAATGCTTGTGCCATTCGGTCAGCGACGAACCGCTCGTGGTGGAGGAATATTGCGGATAGAGCGGCAGGAGCACCACCTCGTCCGGCGCCCAGGCCCTCACCTCCGCGGCGGCTTCCTCCGTGAAAGGATGCCAGTAGCGCATGGCGATGAAACAGCGCACATCCGTGTCATCCATCCGGCCTTCCAACTCGGCTTCCAGCGCTCGCGCCTGCAACTCGGTTTCCGGCAGGAGTGGCGAGCCCCCGCCCGGCTGGTTCATCAGGGCATAATTCTTTGTGATCGCCGGCGTGCGCGCTTTCGAGATCAGGCGGGCCAGCACCCAGCGCACCGGCGCGGGCGCACGGATAATCGCCGGGTCTGAAAACAGGTTCTTCAGGAAGGGCTGAATGGTCTCGGCGCTGTCCGGTCCGCCGAGATTAAACAGAACAATCGCCAGCCTGCGCGCCATCAATTCCCTTCCCGCAATGTCTTCAACACAAGTTCGACATGGGGAATCGGTGTGTCCGGCAGCACCCCATGGCCGAGATTGAAGATATGGGGGCGGCCGGCATAGGCGGCGAGCAATTCACGCACGCGTGCGACAAGACGCTCACCTCCCGCGCGCAGGAGGAGCGGATCGAGATGACCCTGGACGGGAAAGCCTTCCGGCAGGTTGCGAGCAATATCGCCCGGCACCACCGCTGTATCGAGCCCCACTCCGGTCACGCCAGTCTCGGCCACATAGGGCGCGAGCATGCCAGCAGCCCCACGGGGAAAGCCTATGATCGGCACATCCACATCCAGCTCACGCAACCGAGCCACCAGCTCTGCGTTCGGCGCAATGACCAGTTCGCGGAACACATCATCGGGTAGACCCTCAGCCCAGGATTCGAAAATCATCAGGGCTTCGGCGCCCGCTTCCACCTGCGCTTTCATGTAAAGCGCTGTGATCTCGACGATCTCCATAAGCGCGGCATGCATTTCCGTCGGCTTTTCATAGATCCAACTGCGCGCCGTGGACTTGTCGGTCTTGCCCCGCCCCTCGATCGCATAGAGCAGGACGGTAAAGGGCGCGCCGGCAAAACCGATCAGCGTTGTCTCAGCCGGCAGGGCACGCTTCACACGGATCACCGTCTCGAAGACAGGCGAAAGTCGGTCGACGGCCTTTGTATGACTGATCTTTGTAAGATCGGATGCGGTCTCGATGGGTTCCACCAATGGCCCGACGCCCTTCTCGAAACGCACATCCAGGCCGAGCGCGTCCAGCACCAGGAGAATGTCCGCGAAGAGGATCGCGCCATCCATGCCATAGCGGCGGATGGGCTGAAGCGTGGCTTCGCTCGCCAGTGATGGCGAATAACAGAAATCCAGAAAGTCCTTCGCCCGTCCCCGCAGTTCCAGATATTCTGGCAGGTGCCGGCCCGCCTGACGCATCATCCAGACCGGAGGCGGGGTCCGAACAGTGCCACCGAGCACTTCCAGGAGAGGTTTCTGCACGCTGTTGGATCCTGGCAAGACCAAAACCTCCGAGTCAGGGTTTAACCCGAATGATGATGATTAAGACCTCAAAATCGGGGTATTTCGGCGTTCTGGCCGGGAATTTCCCACTTGTCCACCGCCCTTCCACAAGCTCGCCGAGGCGTTAACGATTTGGTAAGAATTTGAATCAGCGCCGGATTTTTACTCTTTGTTAACCACAATCTCACAGCGCGGAACAAAGCCGGCCTGAGACACGCGGGATTCTGCCGATTGTGAAGAAACTGTGACTCCCTGAGGGAGAACTCATTTTCCCACAGGGCGTTCCACAGGACTTGCCGGATAGGCCGGGGAACGGCATGAGATAGCGATGTACAGACGCGGCGCGAATTCATCCAATCTCAGCCTCTATTTCAACGTGCACCTGGTCTCCGACAGCACCGGGGAAACCCTGAATGCGGTGATGCGCGCGGCGGCCGCGCAATTCGACCGCGTTCAGCCGCTTGAGCACAATTATTATCTGGTCCGCTCGGCCAAACAGCTCATGCGGGTGATCAATGAGGTGAAATCCGCCCCTGGTGTGGTTTGGTACACGATTGCCGATGAACAGCTGCGCGCGACTCTGGAGCATGAGTGCCGCGCGGCCGGCATCCCGACGCTCGCCGTGCTCGACCCGGCGGTTCACATGCTCTCGCGCCATCTCGGGATTTCGGCGACGGAAAAGGTCGCTGGCCAGCATTCGCTCACCCAGGAGTATTTCGACCGGATCGAGGCCATCGATTTTGCCCTGCGCCATGACGACGGCCAGAACACGGCCGGGCTGAGCACGGCCGACGTGGTGCTTGTCGGTGTGAGCCGGACCTCCAAGACACCGACCTGTGTCTATCTTGCCAATCGCGGCGTGCGCGCCGGCAACATCCCCCTGGTGCCGGGCGTGCCGCCGCCGCCGATCCTGAACGAGATGACGCGCCCGATGATTGTCGGGCTCAAAATCAGCGCTGAGCGCCTGATCCAGATCCGGCGACAACGTCTCTTGTCGCTGAAGGAAGACGCCAACACCTCCTATGCCGAGGAGGATGCGGTGAAGGAAGAGGTCACCCAGGCCAATCGCCTGTTCCAGCGCAACAAATGGGTGGTGATCGATGTCTCGCGCCGGTCTGTGGAGGAAACCGCCGCGGCGATCCTCAACAAGCTGAATGAAAGGCGCGGGCATTGACCGGGCTGATTCTGGCTTCTGGAAGTGCCTCTCGCCGGATGCTGCTCGCCAATGCCGGTGTCGAGGCTGAGGCCGTCCGCCCGGGCGTGGATGAGGATCTCGCCAAGGCGGCCTTTCGCAGGGAGGGCCTGGCCGTGCGCGACCAGGCGATGGCGCTCGCGGAGCTGAAGGCGGTGAAGGTCTCTGCGGGCCGGCCCGGGCTCGTGATCGGCGGAGACCAGATACTCGCTCTCGATGAGGAGGCCTTCGACAAGCCAGCGGGCATGGCGGGCGCGCGCCGGCACCTGGAACGGCTTTCGGGCAGGACCCACACGCTGGAAACCGCGATTGTCATCTGCGAGTATGGCCAGCCGGTCTGGCGCCATCTGGCGCGCCCGAAACTAACCATGCGTGTACTGAGCCCCGATTTCATCGACTCTTATCTCGAGGCCGCCGGCGAGCCGATCCTCGCCACGGTGGGCGCCTACCAACTGGAAGGACTCGGCAGCCAGCTCTTTACACGGATCGAAGGCGACTTCTTTTCCATTCTCGGCCTGCCGCTCCTACCCCTGCTCGACTATCTGCGTGTGCGAGGGGTCCTTCCGTCATGACGCATCTTTATGGGGTCATTGGTGATCCGATCACCCATTCGCTCTCCCCGCTGATCCATCGCGGCTGGATGCGGGACAACAATCTCGATGCGGATTATCGCGGGTTTCACGTTCCGGCTGGCGAGCTGGTGTCGGGCCTGGGTGCGCTGGAGCGCGACGGCGTCCGTGGACTGAACATTACCCTGCCGCACAAGAGCGATGTGATCGAGTTTTGCACGGAGGTGAGCAAGCTTGTGCAGACAATTGGCGCGGCCAACACGCTCTCGCGCTTGCCCGATGGTGGCTGGCGGGCGGACAATACCGACAAGGATGGGTTCCGGGACGATTTTCAGGCCGATTATGCCGGCGATCTCACAAATGCACGCATCCTCATGCTCGGTGCGGGTGGCGCTGCGCGGGCGGTGGCACTTGCGCTGATCGAAATCGGCGCTGATATGGTCATTGCCAACCGTACGCTCGAACGGGCCAGCCAGTTGTGCACCGATCTCGGGCTGCCGCAGAACCGGGCTGTTCAGTTTACGGACTATCCTCGATTCGTGCAGTCGGCTGATGCGGTTGTAAATTGCCTTAGTCTCGGACATTCGGGCGAAATTGTTGAGCTCGGCGATGGCGATGGTCGACTTGTGTACGATATCTCATATGGCAAGGCGGCCGCGCCTTTCCTGCAAAGTGCGGCGGCCAAAGGCTGGCGCGCCGCCGACGGACTTGGCATGCTGGTAGGCCAGGCCGCGCTGTCGTTCGAGATCTGGCATGGCATACGTCCTGATACCGCGCGCGCCATGGAGCGTTGCCGCACCGCGTTGGAGGCGATCTCGTGATCCTGCTCGGTCTCACCGGTTCCATAGGCATGGGCAAGAGTGCCACCGCGCAGATGTTCCGCGAGGCCGGCGCGCCTGTTTACGACGCCGATGCATCCGTGCACGGAATATATACTGCTGGCGGCGTCGCGGTGGGGCCGGTCTCGGATGTCTTTCCGGGAATTCTCGATGAGGCCGGCGGCATCGACCGGGCGAAATTGCGTGCCGCCGTGGTTGGCGACGCCCTTGCCCTGCGGCGGCTGGAAGAAATCGTCCATCCACTGGTGGGCGCCGTGCAGCTGGATTTCCTTCAGGCTCAGCGCGAAGCGGGTGCACCCTATGTCGTCCTGGATGTGCCGCTTCTTTATGAGACCGGCGGCGATTCGCGCTGCGATTATGTCGCTGTGGTCAGCGCGCCGGCCGAAGTTCAGCGCGAGCGCGTACTGGCACGCGGTGAGATGAGTGAGCAGGAATTTAAGACTATTCTGGCCAAACAGGTGCCGGATGCAGAGAAACGGGCGCGCGCGGACTTCATTATCAATACTGCCTTCGGGTTTGACTTTGCGCGCGCACATGTCAAAGCGATATCCGATTTGATGATTCACTTGGCCAGAGGGGCCGAAAATGACTGAATTGCTGCGCGAGATCGCGTTCGATACCGAGACCACGGGCCTTGACGCCAATAGCGGGGACCGCATCATCGAGATTGGCTGTGTCGAGATGATCAATCATGTCGCTACGGGCAATACGCTCCGCATGCTGATCAACCCGGGCCGCGAGGTTTCCGAGGCGACCATCCGTATCACCGGCCTCACTGATGACATCCTGTCCGACAAGCCGCCTTTTGAGGACCCGGTGATTGTCGATGCGCTCACCGATTTCATCGCCGATGCGCCGATCGTGGCCCACAATGCCAATTTCGACCGCAGCTTCCTGAACATGGAACTGACGCGCTGCGGCCGGCCGATCTATGAAGAAGCGCGCTGGGTCGACACGCTGATGATTGCGCGCAAGCGCTTTCCCGGTGCTCCGGCGAGTCTCGATGCGCTCTGCCGACGTTTCGACATTTCGCTCGACAGCCGCACGTTGCACGGCGCCCTCCTGGACGCCCAGCTGCTCGCCGATGTCTATCTGGAACTGCGCGGTGGCCGTGCCCGCCGGTTCGAGTTCGACACGGCTGACCAGTCTGACAGCAGTGCCATTCGCCAGCCGGCGCGTCAGCGGCCTCAGCCGCTCGCCTCGCTGCTCAGCGAAGAGGAAGAAGCCCTCCATCGTGGTTTCATGGCGACGATGAGCAAGAAAAAGCCCGTCTGGTCGCGCTACGGCTGAGACGGGCTCAATCTATGAAAACCAGGGCTGAAGCGGCCTAATTGTTGCCGTTCGGCGTCGTGCCCGACTGTTGCGGCGGCGTCGGCTGGGGCGGGGCTTCGGGTGCTTTCGGTTGTTGCGGGGGCGCAGGGGTTGCGGCGGGCTGGGTTGGCGGAGCCGTCGCCTGCGGTGCGGCCGGGGCGGGCTGTGACGGCGGTGCCGGTTGCGGCTGGGGCGGCTTCGGCGGCTGGACCGGGCTCGGCGCAACGGTCTGTTGCTCGCGCTGTTTCTGCGAGCGGTAGAGCTGCACAAAGTCCACCGGGTCGATCAGCAGCGGCGGAAACCCACCCTCGCGCGTAATATCGGCGATCAGGCGCCGCGCGAACGGGAACAGCATGCGCGGGCATTCGATCAGGAGGGAAGCCTCGGCATCGGCCTCGCTCATGCCCACGACCTGGAAGATACCGCCATAGTCGAGCTCGGTCAGGAAGAGTGTCGACGTGTTGGTATGGGCCTTCGCATTCAGCTTCAGGCTGACCTCGTAAAGCCCGTTACCCTGTTCGTGCGGCACCGCGCTGACATCGATTCCCAGGTCGATATTCGGCCGTTCCTCGGCGGCGGACCGGTTGCCAGGATTCTCGAAGGACAGGTCCTTCACATACTGGCTGAGCGCGCGAAGCTGGGGGCCTTCGTTTCTCGGTGGGGCGGGTGCGCTTGTATCGCTCATGGGTCCTCGCTTGTGAATCTAACCTCTGCGGCTAACATGGGAGGTACTGCGTCCGCAACGCTCACTGGTGATTGGCGTTCACCTCACTTATCTGTGGGACTTAATGATTCTGGTTGAACTGGACACGCATGCCTGAAGTACTCATCCTCGCAGCGATCACGATATTTGTGCTGTTCCGGCTGTATATCGCCCTGGGCCGGGACGACGGTCCGCCCGACGGGCGCACGCGCCCGGAACCCGGCAGTGTACCGCAACCGGCCGCCGAGCCGGTGCAGTCGCCCTCGCCCGTGCTCGCGCCCGAACCCGAAGAAGAGCCCCATTTCACCGGCCCGGCGGCTGGCGGACTGGAAGAGATATACCATGCCGACAAGAGCTTCAGCCCGCGCGGCTTCCTGCAGGGCGCGCGCGCCGCGTACGAACTGATCGTGGAAGCCTTTGCCAACGGCAATCGTGGCGAGCTGCGCCCGATGCTGGACGATGATGTCTATGAGGCCTGGGACGCGGCGATCGCCAGGCGCGAAGCCGATGGCTCCCAGCCCTGGCGGCTCTTGCGCATCAAGCGTACCGATATCGAAAGCGCCGAGCTCGATGGTGAAATCGCCCGCGTCACCGTGCGCTATGAGGCCGAGCTTGGCGATGGCGAACGGGTCAAGACCGCGCGCGAGATCTGGACCTTTATGCGAAATGTAACCTCCGGCGACCCCAATTGGCTGCTGGATGATGTTGAGATTGCCAGCTGACCGGTCCAGTTTCGCCTGAACGGTGAATCGGTTTCAGCAGACCCGGGCGGTGGCAATGCAATTGAAATCCCTGTTGAGCCTTGCGCTATGCGGCCTGGCCCTCACCGGATGTGTCAGCACGCCACCGCCAAGAACCCATGAGCCGGTCATCGAGCCGGCTCCGCCCCCGCCCATGGATGTGCCGGGCACGTTCGACGCCTATGTCGACTTTCCCGAATGGGAGGCCGCTGAGGTCGAGCCCGGCCTGATGGCGCTGCGGCGCAGCTGCGAGGTGGTGCTGGAGCGCAGTCCGGGCGATTTCCTCTCGCCGCGCGCCACATGGGCCGGACGGGTGGAAGACTGGATGCCGCTCTGCGGCGGGCTCGCCCAGGTCGGCGATGTGGCCACCGCCCGGCGTGTAGTCGAGGCGCTGACCGTGCCGGTCGAGATTGTCGACCCAGCCGGCGGGGATCGCTTCACCGGCTATTTTGAACCGATGATCGAGGCGCGGCGTAGCCCAGCGGGCGCCTTTACGGCGCCTGTCCCCGGCCCGCCGAGCGACATGGTCCAGACCGACAATGGCCCGATGCAGCGCCGCGGTAATGGCACGCTGCGGGCCTATCCGCCGCGGGCGCAGATCACGCCGGAAACCTCTCGCGTTCTGGGTTATGCCCATCCGGCGGATGTGTTCTTCCTGCAGATTCAGGGTTCGGGCCGGCTGCATTTTCCCGGCGGCGACACGGTGCGCGCGGCCTATTATGCCCACAATGGTCACCCTTTCCGCTCGACAGCCAACTGGCTGATCGACCATGGAAAAATCTCGCGAGGCGAAGCCTCCATGCAAGGCATCCGCGCCTGGATGGACCGGGTGAGCGCGGCCGATGCGCGCGAGGCGATGAATGCCAATCCGCGCTATGTCTTCTTCCAGGCCCTGCCGGAGGGCGACGCGGCGCTCGGACCCAATGGGGCTGCGAACCTGCCGCTCACCCCGCTCGGCTCCATGGCGGTGGACCCGGACTATCACGCCTATGGCGTGCCCTTCCTCATCTCGACCACCGCGCCCGGCCTTGGCGGCAGCTGGCAGGGCATGCTGGTCGCCCAGGATACAGGCGGGGCGATCAAGGGCCCGGTGCGCGGCGATATCTATTTCGGCACGGGCGACGGGGCCGGCGCGCGCGCGGGCACGATGAATGCGCCGGGCCGCATGTGGGCCCTGGTGCCGCGCGCGGTGGCAAACCGGCTCGTTGCGCAGGAAATGGCGCACTTTCTCGGCGAGGTCCGCCTCGCGCCCTGATCAGGCGCGCTTCAGAAACAGGTTGATCAGCGGCCGGGCGTCGATACCGGCCCGGCGCACTTCCGGCAGGTCCAGGGTCACGCCATCGGGCAGGGACGGGCAGGCATGAGCGCAGCTGCGCTCGAGCCTTTCCAGGCTGCCAGCGGGGACGCGCTTGTCCTTGGCCAGGCTGTAGGGGTGGCTGCGCCATTTGTGGAAGGCCGACTGCCAGTACTGGAAGGTCATCAGGTCGTTCGGCGTGCCCCAGCCGATATAGTGATCAATGTCGAAGGCCTGCACATTCAGCCCCATGGCCACGGCATCCTCGATCAGGCTATCGACATAGAATTCGCCATTTACCTGGCCATTGCGGGTGACCAGCGCGGCGACGCATTTGGCGAAGTCCTGCGCGCGGCGAAAGGTGAAAGTGCCCGTCACCATGGGCGCGGTGGCGGGGTCTTCCGGGGCGTGTTTCACGCGCATGCCAGTGACGCGGCCCTCTTCGTCCACATCGCACCAGCCGAACTGTTCCGGCCGGCGGCGGCCATCGGCATGGCCGCGCACGGTCCAGACAATGACATCTGGTCCGCCCTCGCCCATCAGGGCTTCGAAGGCAGCCGCATCGTAGAGCATGCCATTGTCGCAGGCGCCGATGGTAAGCGGCTTGTCGGCCTCAAGGCCCGGCAGGCCTTCCGCGCAGGTGATCGCCTGGCCCTCGGTGAGACCGCCCAGCACAACGGGGCTGGCCTCGGTAAAGGAGGTGCGCAGTTTCTGCTGGATTTCATTCAGGCCCGGCAGGTCCTCGCGCAGCACAAAGCGCGTGATCGCGGCATCGGGCAGGTCGCGTGCTGCCTGGACCACCATGGGCCGGCCGGAAACAGAAATCAGCGGCTTGGGCGTGGCATAGCCGGCCTTTGAAAACCGCGAGCCGAGCCCGGCCATGGGCACCATGACGCTGCCAAGCTGGCGCGCGCGCTTGCCGCTGTCGAAGGCAAGGCGCCGGAACAGGGCCGACCAGCCGAGATATTCTTCCAGGTCCGCCGGCGTGCCCCACTGCATGAAATGCTGCAATTCGTAGATGGCGGTGCGAGCGCCGGCCCGTTGCAGGATCTTGTAGGCGAGCGATACATAGTATTCGCCATTCACCGACAGGCCGGCCGCGATCTGGGCTTCCAGTGCCGAGAGGCAGAGCGCGCCGGACTTGAAATAATAGGTGCCGGAGGAGGCATATTCGTCCATCGGCGTGTCGGTCCAGGGCTGCTTTTCCTGGATGTCGTCCATCCACAGTCCGGATTCCTTCACATAGGCATAGAAGGTCGAGCCGACGGAATGGGGATGAAAGCCGCAATAGGCCGGGATCGCGCCGTCGCAATCTGTGACTTCAAGGAAGTCCTTGAACTCGGCATAGTCCCAGTAGCAGGTGAAATCGCAATAATTGACGATGATCGGCCGGTCGGGATCGATTTCGTTCTTCGCCTGCAGAACGGCATGGCTGGGCCCCAGCTTGTGGGCCGGCGTTGAGACAATGCGGCCCGGCGGGCAATAGCGCTTAAGCGTCTCGGCCATCCTGTATTCGGGCTCGGCGAGATGGTCTTCATTGCAGATGAAGATAACATCCTCAGCGCCCGGGAAGAGATCGAGGACATGAGCGATCATGGGCTTGCCGTCGACCGGGATCAGCGGTTTCGGCAGGGTGTAGCCAGCGCGGCGAAATCGTTCCCCAAAGCCAGACATGGGGATGACGATCTGCGGCTTGATCGAACTCATGCAGCGGCCTCTTTCTTGCTGGCTGTGCGGGCCTGGTCGACCGCCTGCCGGTGTGCCTCGGCATCCCAGCCGCGCAGGGCCATTTCATCTTCTTCGCTCAGCGTGGAAATGGCCGCACCTTCGGGAATGCGCGCGGCGAGATCCATCATCATCTGCGCCATGGCGAGTGCGCCGCGAGAGGCGGTTTCGCTGATCCATGTGCCTGTATGTTGCACGATCAGCAGTGCGGGCCGCATGCCCGTGCGCCGGGCATAGGCGCGCAGGGCTTCGGGCATGCTCTCCACACTGTCGGCAATGCAGGCCGGCCCGCCGAGATAGACCACCTGGTCGGGCACCAGCGCGCCTTCGCCGAGTACGCGCCAGCTGTCGGGCGAACAGGCCACGGCATTGGCGAGCGGGTGGGCCAGCGGAACAAAGCCGGAGAGCTTCGGCAGCGGCGCCACGCCGGCCGGGCGGATATGGACCGGGAGCTCATGCTCAAAGGCCAGCTCGCGGGTCATGCGCGCGGCCTCGTCGGGCGTTTCGGCGCCGACCACCAGGCCGTGATTGGCCAGCAATACAACATCCGGCGCACCGGTGGCGATGCGTCCGGCCATGGCGGCGGCGAGCGGTGCGCCGGGCTGGCAGTATTCGATGACGGGCAGGCCGGCATCCTCGCCCAGCAGGCTGCGGGCGATCAGGCTGACCGGATGGGTGTGGATCACGCAAGGCTGGGGCATCAGCGCATGCATGGCGGTCTCGATGGACGGGCGCAGTTCGCTTTCACCCCGCACCGCTTTGGACAGATTCTCCTCGCCATTGCTGGCAAGCTTGCGCGCCTTTGTGAGGTCCAGCTCGACAAACATGTCGATCGTTTCTGCGTCGCAGAGCCAGTGGCCGGAGGCTTTCACATGCAGGCGCTTGCCGCATTTCAGGGAGGCGTTTCCGCCCCCGCCCTGAACCAGAAGCCTGTCGCGGCCAAGTTCGGCGCTGACCCGGCGAAGGTCGGAGATGAGGCTGAGTTGTGACATGGAGCGGCCCTCGCCCTGGAACATGGAAGCCGCAGATTTGCAAAGGCAGGTTTACAAAGGGTTCAGCTCAGGCGGGCATCTGGCCGCTTCAGGTGCCTGATTTCGGGAGCGGCGGCGAGCGTGTCTCAAAGGTCGCCGCGGTCCGGTTGGAGTTCATCGCCTGACTGGGCGGGAGATGAACCGGGGTCTGGCCTCGCTGCCAGACCGGCCTTTCACACATCGGCGGCCCGGCCGAAGCGGAGCTGCAGTCCGCTCTCGGCCGTGACGCCCATGCTCATCTCGACATCGCCGGCGGTGATGCGCAGGCCGCTTGTGGCCGTCATGGCGGCGATTGCGGCGAGGATCAGGAGGGCAATACCGGCACCGATCCGTGCGTTGTAGTGGTTGAAAGTCCCCTTGCGCATGGTCGTCATCCTTCTAGCTCGATGCGCTTGTCAGTTCAGTGGGGCGCGGACCTTTTCCGGTTCCTGCGCCCCGGCGAGTACTACTATCCTTCCAGATCCCGGAACTGTTTGCGCAGGCGCCATTCATCCGAGGTCACACTCTGTTCGAGCCGCTGCAGGCGGTCGTCCAGGTCGCGAAAGGTGTATTTCAGGTTCGAGAAGGTGGTCGCGGGCCGGTCGGAGACACCGCGCCAGAATTCCTGCTCGTCCTTGGTCACATAGCTGCGGCCTTCCCCGGGCTTGGCTGACGGAACCATCATCCACATCAGGATGTAGGCGACGAACATCAGCGGACCTGCGACGAAGAAAAATGCCAGCACCCACAGGACCCGGACCAGAACCGGGTCCCAGCCGAAGCGTTCGCCTATCCCGCCGCACACACCGGCCCAGACGCGGTTCACGCGGGAACGGCGCAGTTGGGTGGGGTTGGGGGACGCGGCATAGTCGCGGGTCATTGGTCATATCTCCGTGTGAGGTCGTCGTCTGCGGAAGGACGGCGGGTGCCGGCCTCGGCATCGATCAGGGTTTCGAGGGCTTCGATCCGGCGCTCCATCCGCTTGGCGGAGCGCCAGAGGTCTTCCAGCATGCGCTCGTCATCCGGGCGCAGGCTCTTCATCTTCCGCCACTCGGTGACGTAGTGGAGGATCATGCCGGGCAGAGCGACGAACAGGATCCCCACGATGATGATGGGTAGAAAGACGTCTTCCATGGTCTATGCCTCGGCTTGGTTGGCGTTGGCGCGTTTGGCGGCCAGGTGCTGGGCGATCAAGCCCGGCGCGGTGAGCACCGTCATGATCCCGGTGAGAACGGCGAAGGGGATCAGCATCTATCAGCCCTCCTCTTTGCCGGATTTCACCGCTTTCGGCTTGTTGCCGTTGCGCTTGGCTTTCAGGGCCTGCAGCTCGGCTTCGACCGAGTCGTTGCGTTCCAGCGCGGCGAACTCGGCTTCCAGGCTCGGCTCGTGGCCCTTGATGGTGTCGGCATAGGCCTCCATCTCGTCGACCTTGCGCTCGACATTGGCGTAGCGGGCGAGCGCTTCGTCGACCTTGCCGTCATGGACCTGGCTGCGCATGCGGATGCGATGCTCGGCAGCCTCGCGGCGCATCATCAGGGCGCGGTGCTTGGCTTTGGCCTCGCTCAGTTTGTCCTGAAGTTTGGCCAGATCGGCCTGGCGTTTCTCGAACGCTTCCTCGGCGGCCTTCATGGCGTCCTGACGGCGGGCGATTTCGGCTTCGGCCTTTTGCTTGGCCAGCAGCGCCCCGCGGGCGAGGTCTTCACGCCCCTTGTCGATGGCCAGCTCGGCCTTGTTGTTCCAGTCATCGCGCACCGAAGTGTAATGGGCGACTTCGCGCTCCATTTCCTTCTTGTCGGCCATGGCGCGGGCGGCAGCCGTGCGCACTTCGACCAGCGTGTCTTCCATTTCCTGGATGATCAGGCGAGCGATTTTTTCGGGGTTTTCGGCGCTGTCCAGCATCGCATTGATGTTGGAGTTGATGATGTCGCCGAGTCGGGAAAACAGTCCCATGGTGTTGATATCCTTGTGAGTTGGTTCAGGAGGAGGTGGCGGCGGGCGCCATCAGAAGAAGAAGCCGCCGAGAAACACGCCGGCTGCGAAGAAAATCCAGCTCTCCGCAGGGCGCGATGCGATCCAGCGGCCAAACCGGTCGGTTTGGCTGGTTTCGCGGGGGGTGTAATCGTGGTCGGTCATCTTTTCAGTCGGTCTCCTTCGTTTGGCGGCCCCTAACCGCCCTGGGCATGCCAGACTGGTTTCAAGGACCGTGCCAGTTTGAAATTAATTTCCCAACACATTGAATTAACTAAATAAAATAGTTTTCCGGGTGATCTTCGGTAACAGGTGTAGGCAAAAATACTTATTGATTTCGTCAAATACACCATTTATTTTGGTGTAAATGGCCATCACATCTCCGCAATCCTCGCAGCTGATCGGTGAAAGCCCGGCCTGGCTATCTGCGCTCGAGCATGCCAGCCGGGTTGCGCCGCTCGACCGCCCGCTGCTCGTCATCGGCGAGCGCGGCACCGGCAAGGAGCTGATCGGCGAGCGGCTGCACTTTCTGTCGCGGCGCTGGGACGGGCCTTTCGTGAAGGTCAATTGCGCGGCCCTGTCCGAAGAACTTCTGGATTCGGAACTCTTCGGCCACGAGCGTGGCGCCTTTACCGGCGCGACCGACCGGCGCGCGGGCCGGTTCGAGCTTGCCGATGGCGGCACGCTCTTTCTAGATGAGATCGCCACCGCCAGTCAGCGCGTGCAGGAAAAGCTCCTGCGCGTCATCGAATATGGCGAGTTTCAGCGCCTTGGCGGGGAAAAGGTGCTGAGCACGGATGTGCGTGTGGTGGCCGCCACCAATGTCGACCTTCCCGCGGCTGTGGAGGCGGGAAAGTTCCGCGCCGACCTGCTTGACCGCCTCGCCTTCGATGTCATCACACTTCCGCCCCTGCGCGCCCGTACAGGCGACGCTTCGCTGCTGGCGGACTTTTTCGCCCGGCGCATGGCGGTGGAGATGGGGCAGGATTTTCCGGGCTTCGCGCCGTCGGCCATTGCCGCCATCGAGGCCCATGACTGGCCGGGCAATGTGCGCGAATTGCGCAATTTCGCCCAGCGCCTGGCCCATCGCGCCATCATGGAGGCGCCGACCGAGCCGGTGCGGTTCGATCCCGGCGCGCTCGACCCCTTCGCCTCGCCCTGGCGGCCCGGTGCGCCGAAAGCGCCTTCGCAGTCGCCGGCCATGGCGCAGGTCCCGTCAGAGCCTGCGGGCCTGCCGGTGGCATTCGTCTCGATGGATTTCGAGGCGCAGGTGGCGACCTATGAGATGCAGCTCATCGATACCGCCCTGGCGGCCAATCATGGTCATCAGGGCCAGACGGCCGAGGCGCTGGGCCTGAGCTATCACCAGCTGCGTGGTCTGTTGAAAAAGCATGGCTATGGCAAGGGCGCGGGAAAACCGATTTCGGACGAAACCCCCTTGCGCGGCGACCGCCCGATCCCGTCAATGTAGCAATGCTTATTGCAGCGTGCAGGTCTCGGCCTGGTAGTCGGGCTGGTAGAGCGTTGCGCCTTCGCCCGACAGACCCGGCAAGGTGACCGGGCTCCAGGTCCCATCCACTTCCGGGCCGAGATCGCTCAGGGTCTTCTGCGTGTGGACATAGACGCAGCGGCGGTCGGCGCGGAAGGCGGCCAGCGCCGCGCGCGCTACCTGGCCGGAATAGCGCGAGGCCGAAACCAGGCTGACACCGGAATCCGGAGTGAGCAGGAAATGCTCCTCGATGCCGGTCACCACCAGCGAGCCTTCCGGGAAGGCGCCGGCAGAGGCCTTGGTCACGGGACCGTACTTTGCCAGGCGCTCATGCTGGCCGATCAGGTCGCCGCCGGTGGCGAGAATGCCCAGTATGAAGGCGGCCCCGCACACAGCCACCCAGGTGCGGCGCAGACCGAACCCGCTGCGATGGGCAGCCACAATCAGGGTCACCACCGTGACGACGGCTGCCACGATCAGCGGCAGGGTCAGCGTGGCATGGGCTGCCGGTTCCAGGCCGAAATAGATCCAGGTGAAGATGCCCGCCCCGAGAAAGGCCCCGATGACCAGGCCCGAACGGCGCGCCTTGCCGCTGACGCCGAGGCAGAGCGAAGTGAAACCGTCGACGCTGAGAATGGCCAGGAAGGGCAGTGCCGGCAGGAAATAGCGCATGTCGAAGCTGTACCCGCCATGCCACTGGGTCAGGGAGTAAAAGCTGACCGTGGCGGCGATCACCATCCAGCCGAGTCCGCGCGCGGCCACACGACGCCCGGAGATCAGCCCGCCCAGAGTCACAAGCGCCAGGCCGATAAAAGGCAGCGACTGAACGAGGGACTTCTTGTGAATGCCGAGAATGTTGATGAAGCCATCACTGTCGACGGAGGTGGCGCCGGCGATCTGCGCGCCGTCGAGCTGCTGCAGGTCGACCACCAGCACATAGGCGTTCCAGGCGATCTTGCTGAGCAGCGGGACTGCGGCGATGCCCACGCCGGCACCGATCAGGATGAAAGCAAGAGGCGTCGGGCGGCGCAGCCAGTCGAGCGCGGCGCGGATGGCCCCGCGCGATGGGTCGATCAGGCAGGCCACCAGAAGGGCGCCGCCGAGGCCAGCCAGCAGCGGGATATAGTTGCTGACGCCGTCAGGTCCGGACTTCGGGCCATAGCTGATCGGCCAGTAGGTGCCGAATTTCATATGGTTGAGATATCCCGACACGGCCAGGAAGGGCACCATGCCGAGCACCAGCATGATGGGCGCGATGCGCTTGGACGGGGCGCCCATCAGCGCCATCCAGGCCACCACCGCCACGGCCGGCATCAGCG
This sequence comes from Hyphomonadaceae bacterium UBA5336, assembly GCA_002408125.1. Taxonomy (GTDB): domain Bacteria; phylum Pseudomonadota; class Alphaproteobacteria; order Caulobacterales; family Hyphomonadaceae; genus UBA5336. Next base: position 49,725 of record DHQO01000004.1, read on the forward strand.
AATCCACACGGATCGCGATGGCAAGGCCCAGCCACAGGCCGGACAGCATGAGGTCGAGACTGCGCGGGGCATCCTTGCGGCCGAGATGCGCGCAGGCGCGCTCCACCCCGGCCAGAACAAAGGCCAGCGCCAGAAGGTGCGGCCAGATCCCGAAGGCATAGACCGGTATGAAACTGCCGACCGCCAGCAGCAAGGCCACCCAGCGCCGGTCGAGCGCGGCGCCGTAGAGATGGCGCACGATGCGCTGGGTCAGCCACAGGCAGGCAAAGAAGGACGCTGCGTTCAGGAAAACGAGGCCGCGCACACCGGCCAGGCCATAGAAGGGCGCGGCCAGCACGCCATAAAGAGCGGGATATTGCGGATAGACCTTGCCGTCGATGCCGTGGGTCAGCTTCAGGATCAGCTCCGGCCCGCCCGCAAGCCCGCCGGTCTCGGCGATGTGCAGGGCGCTCTCCTGCCAGAAGGCGCGCGCCATCTCGACATAGATCATGTCGTCGATGGAGAAGGCATAGGGCGGGCGAATCAGGGCGAAGGCAAAGGCCAGCAGAAGGCACAGGCCCACCAGGCGGATTTCGATCGCGCCGAAGGGGCGCGCCTGCTCGCGCAGGTGCGAAGCGGACCAGTCGCCCTCAATCGCGTTCTCAACCATCTTGACCCAACCGAACTTTGTCTCGTTTGAAGCAAGGCTTACGCCAACAGGACTGAAGGGCCTCTTAACCACGGCCGGGAAAGGTTGAGTTTTCCGGCGAAATTAACGGTTTCTGTAGCCTTTACCCCGAAATTCGCGGCACAGCAGTGTAGATTGCGGTGCGTCATGACCCTCCTGATCGTCCAGATTCCGTGCCTGAACGAGGCATGTACCCTGCCCCAGACCCTGGCGGACATTCCCCGCGACCTGCCGGGTATCGACAAGGTGGAAATCCTGGTCATTGACGACGGATCCATGGACGGCACGGCCGAGGTGGCCCTGGCCCATGGCGCCGACCATGTGGTGGTCAACCCGGTCAACAAGGGCCTTGCCTACAGCTTCCAGCGCGGCCTCGACGCGTGCCTGGCGCGTGGGGCCGACATCATCGTGAATACCGATGGCGACAACCAGTATCGCGGCGCGGATATCTCCCGCCTGGTCGAGCCGATCGTGAACGGACGCGCCGACATGGTGATCGGCGACCGCCGCACCGCCGAGATCGCCCATTTCTCCCCGCTCAAGAAACGCCTGCAGAGCCTCGGCACCCGCTTTGTCGCGCGCATGGCCGATGTGCCGGTGCGCGATGCCGTCAGCGGTTTCCGCGCCATGACGGCCAAGACCGCGCGCAGCCTGACCGTGCGCTCGAGCTTCTCCTATACCACCGAGACGCTGATCCAGGCCGGCAAGAAGAACTTCACCGTCACTTCGGTTCCGGTGCGTGTGAACCCCGTCGATCGGCCTTCGCGCCTGTTCCGGTCGATGCCGCAATTCCTGGCGCGCTCGGGCCAGACCATGCTGCGCGTCTATGCGATGTACGAGCCGCTGAAACTCTTCCTCTGGGCTGGGCTGGGGCTGATGGGTCTGGGAACGCTGCCGGTGCTGCGCTTCCTTGGCAATTACCTGTTCGGCGACGGCTCCGGCATGGTGCAGTCGCTGGTGCTTGGTAGTGTGCTGTTCCTGATGGGCACCCTGTCGGTGATGTTCTCGCTGATCGCCGACCTCATCGCCTATAACCGCCAGCTCCTGGAACTGACCCTGGAACGCGTGCGCCAGATCGATGACCGCCAGGGCCTGCAGGCCGCCGAATCTGCCGAAAGCAGCGCAAAACGCTTCCCGGAACGCCGGATTCGCGACGAACTCGCCGAGCTTTCCTCCGGCTTTGCAAGCTCGGGCACCAACGGCTGATGACCGGACTGCGCGCCGTCACGATCACGCTGATGCGCTACCGCGAACCTGACTGGCTGGTTTGCGATACGCTGGCGGGATTGGCCCGCCAGGTCGGTATTCGTGGCGAAGTGATTCTGTTCGATCAGAACTGGGCCCCTGAATTTGCCGAAACCGTAACCGGGTTCTCGCAGCCGCATCTTGTCTTTCGCTGTGTTCCGCTGGAGGCCAGGGGCATCGCATATGCCCGCAATGCCTTCCTGAACGCGACCAGCGACGATGTGGTGCTGTCGATAGATCCTGATGCCGTGCCCGAACCGGATTGGGCCTTGCAACTCCTGAAGGCTGTGGATGCGCCTGGGGTTGCGGTGGCTGGGTGCAGGATTCTCCCGCACTGGCGTGGCCGGCGCCCGCTCCTGGCCCTGTCTCGCGTTGTGCTGGACCAGTACTCGATGCTGGACTGGGGCAGTACGACTAGGCCGGTCGAACGGATCGTCTCCACCGGCTATGCTGTCCGCAAGAGCGTCGCGCCCGGGCAGATGTATTTTGACACTCGTCTGGGCCGGCGAGACGGAAAGCTGATCAGTGGCGAGGAGAGCGATTTCTGCAGCCGGCTGCGTCAGGCAGGTGCCAAGGTCGTTTACTGCGGTGAAGCGGTTGTGCGCCATCAGGTGCTGGCAGAGCGCCTGACATGGCAGTGGGTCTGGCGCCGGCTCTACCATGCCGGCATCGGGCGCCAGCAGGGGGGCGGTGCGCCGAACCCGTCGCAGAAGCCCGGCATCTGGGACTGGCTGCTCCTGCCGGCGATTCTGCCGCCCTATGCCATGGGCTGGATGCGGGCGCGGTTCGGGCGGATCTGAGCGCGGCTGCGCGAGCAGCTTTTTCGCGTATCCTCCCGCCAGCGACACTGCTAGAGCCCGGCAATGGGGTTTCGCGATTTTTGTCTTTTGTCTGCGGTGTGTCTGGTCTGGGGGCTGAACCTGATCGTGACCCGCTGGGTCGTGGCCGATGCGGGCGTCCCGCCGATCTTCTTTGCCGGCGTGCGGTTCCTCGGTGTGGCGGCGTGTCTGCTACCCTTCCTGCGGCCGGTGCCGTCCAACCTGCGTATGACGTTTGCCATCGCCATGTGTATCGGCGCGGCGCATTTCACCTTCCTGTTTGTCGGTCTCGCCAATGCCGAGGCCTCCTCCGTGGCGATTGTCGGCCAGCTCGGCGTGCCGCTCTCGACCCTGATGAGCATGGCCTTTCTGGGGGAGATTGTCGGCTGGCGGCGCGGGCTCGGCATCATGCTCGCCTTTGCCGGCAGCCTGCTGATCGCATTCGATCCGGAGGGGATGAACCTCTCCCTCGGCCTCGTCTATGTGGCGATTTCAGCCCTGCTGGGCGCGGCGGGGGGTATCCTGATGAAGCAGATGGAGCCGGTCTCGGCCTTCCGCCTGCAGGCCTGGGTGGGCCTTTTTTCCTTCGCCCCGCTGTTCGCCCTTTCGGCACTGATGGAAGAGGGCCAGGTCAACGCGCTCATTGATGGCGGGATCTGGGCCTGGCTCGCGACCCTGTTTGCCGTGCTCGGCGTGTCGATCTTCGGCCATGGCGCCTTCTACACCCTGATCAAGCGCCATCCGATCTCGCTCATTTCCCCGCTCACCCTGATGACGCCGATCTGGGGCGTGGTGTTCGGCATCACGCTGCTCGGCGAGGCGCTGACCCTGCAGCTGGTGGTCGGCTCGGCAATCTCTCTGGGCGGGGTGCTGGTGATTGTGCTACGCCCGAACCGCGTCCTGCCGGAGGCTGCCCTGGGCAAGAAGCTCGGCGATCCGAGTTAGGGCGCAGAGACAGTTCAGCCCCGTGGAGGCAGCTCCCATGCGCCTGATCACCAGGCCCTCGCCCAATTTCAATGACCGGCGCGGCGCGCTCGACATGCTGGTGCTGCACTATACCGGCATGGAAGACGGTCCGAGCGCGGAGGCGCGCCTGTGCGATCCGGCGGCCGAGGTCTCGGCGCATTATCTGGTGCGCGAGGATGGCACGGTGGTGCAGATGGTCAGCGAAGAGAAGCGCGCCTGGCATGCCGGCATTGCGCGCTGGCAGGGCGATGAGGACCTCAATTCCCGCTCCATCGGCGTGGAGATCGTCAATGGTGGGCACGATTTCCCGGATGCGAAAGGCGGTCTGCCAGTCTATCCCCAGGCACAGATCAAGGCGGTGATCAGCCTTTGCCAGGCGATCCTCGCGCGCCATGATATCCCAGCTACACGCATTGTGGGCCACAGCGATATTGCCCCGGCGCGCAAGGCCGACCCCGGCGAACATTTCCCCTGGCTGCAGCTGGCTGCCGCCGGGATTGGCCTCTGGCCCCTGCGCGAGCCGGCCGGGCGGCCGGAATCGCTCAGCGGCTCCGGGCTCGGCAAGGGCGATGCGTCGGTCTCAGTGCGGCGCCTGCAGGAACATCTTGCCCGCATCGGCTATGACCAGCCCATCACGGGCAAGTTCGACGACCAGACCGAGGCGGTGGTGACGGCTTTCCAGCGGCGCTGGCGGCCGGACATTGTCAGCGGGCGGGCCGATATCGGCTGCCTCGCCATGATCGGCACCGTCGCCATGCTTTATGAGTCCGCGTCCTCATCCGGCGCGTAGGCGATCGTCCATTCCACGGCCAGCGCGGCGCCCAAGAGGAGCGCGGTCACCGACAGGGTCAGCCAGATAAAGCCCAGGACCACAGAGGCCAGCGCGCCATAAAGCGTGTCGAGCACCGAGAGCGACAGATAGATCTGGAAGGCCCAGGTCAGCCCGAGCCAGACCATGGCGCCCACGGCGGACCCGGCGGCCAGCGCGCGTGAGGACAGGCCCCGCTTGCGCAGCGACAGCGCGATCAGCAGGTAGAACACAGCAAAGCTCGCGACCCATTTGGTGATCCACAGGGTCGAGGCGAGCGTGGCAAGCTCGGCGGCAAACTGGCCGGCCTGGCCCATATCCCCGCGCTGGAACACGGTGACGATGAGCTGGACCCCGCCAAGGGTCCAGACCAGCAGGATGAGCAGCGAGGTCATCACCAGGGCGATGCCCTGAAAGCCGATCAGGCCGCTGCGACGCTCCACCCCGGCAATCATGCGGATGCCGGTGATCACGGCCTTGGCACCGGAGGTGGCGGTGAAGGCGACCACCAGCGTGGCGATGATGGCGCGCAAGGTAAGACCCTGAGGCGTGAGATCGGCGATGATCTTGATCTCGTCCTTGCTGAGCGGGGTGACGCTCGTGGTCAGGATCTGCTCGATGGCGATTGCAATTTCCCGGGACACATCGCTCGGCAAGAGCGCCACCAAGAGAGTGAGGGTGAGATAGATCAGCGGGAAGACCGAGAACAGGGCATAGAAGGCGATACCGCCGGTCACCACGCGTACCTGTGGCTTGGTCAGACGCAGAATGGCGTGCCAGACCGGGCGCCAGTATCTCGCGCCGGGAAGGTGCCACCCCGTCCTTGCCCCATCTGCCATGCGCGGTTGCTCCCGTCTCGCCATTGAGTCTTTAGCGCGATATAACAGTTTGTGACCAGATGGCCGGGCAGTCGCTTGTTCCTGCAAGGGGCAAGAGGAAAGTCCGGGCTCCATGGAAACAGGGCGGCGGGTAATGCCCGCCCGGCGTGAGCCGAGGGAAAGTGCCACAGAGAGCAGACCGCCGATGCTTCGGTGTCGGTAAGGGTGAAAGGGTGGGGTAAGAGCCCACCGCGGGCCTGGTAACAGGCCTGGCACGGTAAACCCCGCCTGGAGCAAGGCCAAATAGGGGGCGCATATGGGCCGTTTTCAGCCCGCGCCCCGGGTGTGCTGCAAGAGGCATTGCGCGAGCAGTGTCCCAGATGAATGGCTGCCGCCCCGATAAGGGGAACAGAACCCGGCTTACAGGCCATCTGGTCACAACACTGCCTTGAAATTTCCCGGATTTCGCCACGCGGAATGCCCCTCACAGGAGAAAGTTGCGCTTTTCAAGCTGTGACTTGTTTGTTAGCGTCTCGTCACTTTCGCGTGAGGGGAGAGAAGAGTTATGGCGTTGCGCAAACTGGGTGCCGTGATCGGTGCCCTGGCCTGGATGGGCCTGACAGCATCTGGGCCGGCGAGTGCCCAGGTTCTCGACTCCATGGAAGTCGGTGATACCTGCAGCTATTATGGCGAAGACATCCCCGAAACCGTGGCGACCTTCGCCTCGAGCGATGAAGCCGAGGACATGATCACCGACATTCTGGAGGCCTCCGGCCTGGCCCAGAATTTCCAGATCCGCTCCGGCGGCGTGCCGAATGCGGCGGCCGTGATTCGCGGTTCCCAGCGTTTCATTCTCTACAATCCCTCCTTCATGATCCAGACGCGTCAGCAGACCCATTCCAACTGGGCCCCGGTGTCGATCATGGCTCATGAGATTGGTCACCATCTCAACGCCCACACGCTGGACAATGTCGGTTCGCGCCCGGACCGGGAGCTGGAGGCGGACTATTTCTCCGGCTTCATCCTGCAGCGCATGGGTGCAACCCTGACCGAAGCCCAGGTTGCGATGAACGCGCTGGGCGATCCGATCGGGTCCTCCACCCACCCGGCCAAGCATGACCGCCTTGCGGCCATCGCCACCGGCTGGGCCAAGGCCTGCGAACAGGACAATGACTGCGACGGCATGCAGGACTCCTCGCCCGGCACCAGCGAGGTTCGCTGGCCGACCGGCCCGACCAGCACTGGCGCCAATTCCTGCCGCTGGGCCAATGACGGGGAATGCGACGAGCCCGACCTCTGCGCTCGCGGCACTGATACGGCCGACTGTTCCCGGCCCACCTCTCCGGTGGGCGGCAATGGTGCCAATTCCTGCCGCTTCGCCAATGATGGCGAATGCGACGAGCCGGACATGTGCGCGGCTGGTACCGATACGAATGATTGCAGCTCTACCGTCGCCAATTCCTGCGAGTATGCCAATGACGGCGAGTGCGATGAGGGCGTCTACTGCCCGATGGGCACCGACACCAATGACTGTGCCCCGCTGCGCATGTCCGGTGCCGACCGCTGCCGCTGGGCCAATGATGGCGAATGCGACGAGCCCGATCTCTGTCTGCCCGGCACCGACACCAGCGATTGCTCCGGCTCCATGACCGGCGCCAATTCCTGCCGCTGGGCCAATGACGGCGAATGTGACGAGCCCGATCTCTGCGATCCCGGCACCGACACGGCCGATTGCGGCGGTGTCACCCCGGTGGCTGGCGATGACAGCTGCGTTTGGGCCCGCGACGGGGAATGCGATGAGCCCGATCTTTGCGATCCGGGCACCGACACCACCGATTGCGGCGGCACGGCGAGCGGCGGGCCGGACAGCTGCACCTGGGCCAATGACGGCGAGTGCGACGAGCCGGACCTGTGCGCCCCGGGCACGGATACGTCCGATTGCTCGGGCACGGCATCCGGCGATGACACCTGCATGTGGGCCAATGACGGGGAATGCGACGAGCCGGATCTGTGCTCGCCCGGCACCGACACCACCGACTGTGGTGGCACGGTCAGCGGTGGCCCGGACAGCTGCACTTGGGCCAATGATGGCGAGTGTGACGAACCGGACCTTTGCGCCCCGGGCACCGACACCACCGATTGCGGCGGGTCGTCAACCGCGGTCTGCCGGTTCACCGATGACGGCCAGTGCGACGAGCCCGATGGCTGCGCCCCGGGCACGGATGTGAACGACTGCCGCGAGGAAGTCGCAAACAGCTGCGAGTGGGCCCATGACGGGGAGTGCGACGAGCCGGACCTCTGCGAAATGGGCACCGATACGGCCGATTGCGCCCCGCTGCGCATGTCCGGTCCGGATCGGTGCCGCTGGGCCAATGATGGCGAATGCGACGTGCCGACCGGCCTCTGCCTGCCGGGCACCGACACCACCGATTGCGGCGGTTCGGGTGTGGCCAGCGGCGGCGCGGACAGCTGCGAATGGGCTCGCGACGGGGAATGCGACGAGCCGGACCTGTGTGCCCCGGGCACCGACACCACCGACTGCTCGGGCACGGGCGGTCCCAATAGCTGCCGCTGGGCCAATGATGGCGAATGCGACGAGCCCGACCTCTGCGTGCCCGGCACCGACACCGCCGATTGCCGCGGCTAGGCCCTAAAGCCAGATCCCATTGAAAACGCCCCGGTCACTCGGCCGGGGCGTTTTTTCTTGGCCACAGCCCCGGCATGCCCCAGATGAGAAATCGGGAGGAGACCCACATGATCACCGTTCACCATCTGCGTATCGGGCGTTCCATCTTCACGGTCTGGTTTCTGGAGGAGCTTGGCCTCGACTACGCGCTGAAAATCTACAACCGCAACGATATCGGCCGTGCGCCGCCGGAGCTGAAGGAGATCCACCCCCTCGGCAAGTCGCCGGTGGTGGATTTCGGCGAGTTCGTCCTGGCCGAATCCGGGGCCATCGCGACCCATCTGGTCGACACTTATGACGATCAGTACGAGTTCGCCCCGCCCCGGAGCGATGCGGTGGCCCGGGCGAAATGGACCCAGTGGCTCGCCTATTCAGAGGCCTCGGCCTTCGCCCCGCTGCTGGTCAAATTGCTGCTCTCGCGCGAGCCGGATCCGAAGCCGCAGGTGATCAGCGCCTTTGCCGCCGGCGAGGTGGCGTTGCAGCTCGGCTATATGCAGGACAGCCTTGGCGAGCAGGAGTTCATTCTCGGCGACCGGCTCCAGGCGCCCGATATCGGCTTCACCTATATCTGCAACATGGCCGAACGGCTCGGCGAGCTGGGGCCCTATCCGAATCTGAAGGCCTATATGGAGCGCAACATGGCGCGTCCGGCCTTCCTGCGCGCGCTCGACCGCACCGGCGGCTGAGGGCTTTAACAGGCAGCCTGAACTTTCGCGCGACCGGCAAAGAAAAAACGCCCCGCCAGACCGGCGGGGCGTCTCGATTTCAAAAATGTCGGTTCGGATCAGGCGCCGGCGCCGATCATGGCTTTCACCTCGAGGAATTCCTCCAGGCCGAACTCGCCCCATTCGCGGCCATTGCCGGACATCTTGAACCCGCCAAAGGGCGCGTTCATGTCGATGCCCGCGCCATTGAGCACGACCTGGCCGGCGCGGATCTTCTTGCCGACCTCGGCGGCTTGCTCGGCCGGACCCTGGACATAACTCGACAGGCCATACTCGGTGTCGTTGGCCATCTCGATGGCCTCGTCCAGGCTGTCATAATTGATCATGGTCAGCACCGGGCCGAAGATTTCCTCGCGCGCGATGGTCATGTCGTTGGTGACGTCGGCAAAGACGGTCGGGCGGGCGAAATAGCCCCGGTTGAGCCCTTCCGGACGGCCCGGGCCGCCGGCGACCAGGGTGGCGCCTTCCTCGATGCCCTTCTGGATGAGATCCTGGACCTTCTGGTACTGGTTGGCGTTCGAGATCGGCCCGATCGCGCCCTTCTCGGCCTCGCGCGGCATCATCACCTTCACCGACTCGGCAGTGGCCTTGGCGATGGCAACCGCCTCGTCGCGCTTTTCGCGCGGGACGAACATGCGGGACGGCGCGTTACAGGACTGGCCGGAGTTGGTCATCATGGTGAGGACGCCGCCACCGACGGCCTTCTTCATGTCTGCATCCGGCAGGACGATGTTCGGCGACTTGCCGCCCAGTTCCTGGGACACGCGCTTGACCGTCGGCGCGGCAGCCTGGGCCACCAGCACGCCGGCGCGGGTCGAGCCGGTAAAGCTCATCATGTCGACATCCGGGTGCGAGGAGAGGGCCTGGCCGACGCCGGGGCCATCGCCATTGACCAGGTTGAACACACCGGCCGGCACGCCCGCTTCGTGGAGGATCTCGGCCACGATCATGGCGTCTAGGGGCGCGATTTCGGACGGTTTGAGCACCATGGTGCAGCCCGCGGCCAGCGCCGGGGCGACCTTGCAGGCGATCTGGTTGGCCGGCCAGTTCCAGGGCGTGATGAAGCCGCACACGCCGATCGGCTCCTTGCGGAGCAGCGTGGTGCCCTTCATTTCCTCAAACTCGTAATTGCGCAGAAGCGCAGCAGTGTTTGCGAAATGGCCGAGACCAATGGGCGCCTGCGCGGCCTGGGCGAGCCACATCGGGGCGCCCATCTCGTCGCTGATGGCTTCGGCAATCTCGCCGAGCCGCGCCTGGAAGCCGGCTGCGATATTGTCGAGCAGGTCCGCGCGGTAGTCCACGCTGGTCCGGGAGAAGCTCGGAAAGGCCGCCTTGGCCGCGGCGACAGCCTTGTCGACATCGGCCTTGGCGCCCAGCGAGATGCGCGCGAAGGATTCCTCTGTGGCGGGGTTTTCGACCTCAATGGCGCGCGGGGTGACCGGGTCGACCCATTCGCCATTGATGTAAAACTGCAGATAGTCCTTCATGTCTCTCTCCCTGATATCGCGGCTGTCAGTGGCGACTACAGGAATATAGGCATGACGGGCAGCGATGTCGCCATTTGCCGCGACGTCAGGTGGGCGTGTTCGGCCCTAGCCGTTCACAATAGCATCGCGGGCGACCGGCAGGAGTTCTGCCATCTGCTCGCGGATCTGCTTGTCGGTGCGATCAATGCCGGCCGCTTCGAAGTCGCCGCGCACCTTGCGGAACACGTCGTCGTCGCCGGCTTCTTCCAGGTCGGCCAGGACAACTTCCTTGGCATAGGCCTCGGCCTCTGCGCCGGTCTTGCCGAGCAGGTCTGCGGCCCACAGCCCAAGCAGCTTGTTGCGCCGCGCCATAACCTTGAACTGGGTCTCCTGGTCGAGGGCATACTTGGCCTCTTCCGCGCGTTCGCGATCGTCGAAACTGCTCATGGACGGATCCATTCCTGTTGCACTTGTTTTCAGCCCCAACTTAGGCGGGCACGGCGATTGGCTCAAGCTTTCTTGCACCTTGCTGCGACAGGCAGGTTTCAGCGGGCCCGTGTTTTGAGTAGTCTGGTTGCGCTGGCCACGGACTCATGCCAGTGAGGCGCGCTTTACAGGAAACTGGCTGGGCTTGGAGCGCGACCCCCTTTCCGACCCAGTAGAAGGCGAGACCCATCCCATGTCCCGCAAGCGGATGATCTACGAAGGCAAGGCCAAGATTCTCTATGAGGGTCCCGAACCGGGCACGCTGATCCAGTATTTCAAGGACGATGCGACCGCATTCAACGCGGAAAAACGCGCCGTGCTCGACGGCAAGGGCGTGCTGAACAACCGCATTTCCGAATATATGATGACCCGGCTGGCCGGTGTCGGCATCCCGACCCACTTCATCCGCCGCATCAATATGCGCGAGCAGCTGATCAAGAAGGTGGAAATCATTCCGCTGGAAGTGGTGGTGCGCAATGTCGCGGCCGGCTCAATGGCCCGGCGGCTCGGCATCGAGGAAGGCACCCCCCTGCCGCGCACGGTGGTGGAGTTCTATCTCAAGCGCGACGATCTCGGCGACCCGCTGGTCACCGAGGAGCATATCGCCGCCTTCAACTGGGCGAGCCCGCAGGAGGTCGACGACATGGTCTCGCTGGCCCTGCGCGTGAACGATTTCACGACCGGCCTGCTCAGCGCCGTCGGCATCCGCCTGATCGACTTCAAGCTGGAGTTCGGCCGCCTCTATGAGGGCGAGATGGTGCGCACCATCCTGGCCGACGAGATCAGCCCGGACAATTGTCGCCTGTGGGATGCCGAGACCGGCAACAAGCTCGACAAGGACCGCTTCCGCCAGGATCTCGGCGGGGTCACCGAGGCCTATGGCGAGGTCGCCCGCCGCCTTGGCATCATCAAGGAGAATGGCGGGGCCGACAATGTCGTTGCCTTCAATGGCGGCGCGAAATAGTCAGGTCGCGAGCGTCAAGGGAGCCGCAGACATGAAAGCCATCGTCCATGTGGGCCTGAAACCGGGCGTGCTCGACCCCCAGGGCAAGGCCGTGGCCGATACGCTTGGTCGGCTCGGCTTTGACGAGGTCGGCTCGGCGCGCATCGGCAAGGTGATAGAACTTGACCTCACCGGTGATCTCGACGCGGCCGCCGCCGAGGCGCGCGTGCGCGAGATGTGCGAGACGCTGCTCGCCAATACGGTGATCGAAAGCTACCGGATCGAACTGCAGGCCTGAGCGATCCGCGCTGCATCTGTAATGCACATTCCGCTTCGGCCGGGCTGGTCCTCGCGCGCGAGCCTGTTATGTCAGGCGCAAGGCGAGGCAGACAGGGACAGAAAGTCATGAGCGACCGGATTTATCCATTGCAGGGTGTGCGCAATTTCCGCGATTTTGGCGGTTATGCCACTGCCGACGGCCGCCAGGTGAAACGCGGGCTCCTGTTCCGCTCCGGGCACTATGACGATGCGACCGACACCGATCTTGAGAAGCTCGGCACCCTCAATATCCAGTTCCAGACCGATCTGCGCCGCCCCGATGAGCGCGAGCGCCAGCCGGGCAAGTGGGCCGCGCCGAAAGTGCTGACCAGCGATGGCGGACGCGAAATGCAGAGCCCGCACTACACCTTCCTCTCCCAGGTCGAGGCCGATGCGAATATGGCTGAGGACTGGATGAACGGCTATTATGTCACCGCGCCGTACAAGGCCCACCATGTCGAGCTGTTCTCAGGCTGGTTCGACCATCTTGCCGGCCTGGAGGGCGATACGGCTGCAGTGGTCAACTGCGCGGCAGGAAAGGACCGCACAGGGATTGTCTGCGCGCTCACCAAGCATGTGCTCGGCGTTTCTGTCCCCGACATCCTGGCCGATTACGAGATGACCAATCTCGCCGTGGATATCGAGGCCCGCCTGCCGGACGCGCAGAAATATTTCAACGAAATGCTCGGCAAGACCTATGCGGCCGATATCTACCGCCCCTTCATGGGCGTGCGCCGGCGCTATCTGGAAACCGCCCTTTCCACCATCGAAGCCGAATCCGGCAGCGTGGACGCCTATCTGGAAGACACGCTCGGCGTGACGAAGGAGATGCGCGACGCCCTGAAGGGGCGGCTATTGGCCTAGCTAGAGCCGCGCCAACAGCGCCGCCGCCAGCCGTGCCCCAAGCCCTTCGCCCTGGAGCGGATAGAGATAGGGCTCGATCAGCTCCAGCTCCATCAGCAGGAGCCCGCCATCTTCTGCGCGCAGCATGTCGACGCGGGCATAGAGCGGGGTCTCGTCGAGCGCGGTGATCACGGACTTTGCCGCCGCAAGGTCCTCCGCGCTGGGCTCAAGTGGGATCTCGAAGCCACCATAGGCTGACTGGATGCGATAGTCGCCTTTCGCGGGCCGTTTCACGAGCGCGTGGGAGAGCGCGCCATCCACCATGACGAAGCTGATCTCGCCCTCCTCGGCGATGGCCGGCAGGAAGGGCTGGACCATCATCGGATGCGGCATGCCGGGGATCGGGTCGCCGCGCTTCAGCCGGTGCTGGCCGTCCGCGCCGGCGCCGACCTGGCGCTTGAAGACAAGATCGTCGGTGCCGAGCCTGTCGAAGGCGTCCCTCGCGGAGGCTTCCGTCACCGCATCCAGCCAGAGCGTCGGGATGAGCCGCGCCCCGCGCGCCTCCAGATCCTTCAGATAGCCCTTATGCGTGTTCCACGCGACCAGCGCGGCGGAGTTGAACAGCCTCGTCCGACGCTCGATCGCCGCGAGCCGGTCGATGAACTCGGCCTGCCGGTCCCAATAGTCCCAGGTCGTACCCACCAGCGCCGCATCGAAGCCGGACCAGTCCACGCCATCCTCATCCCAGGAAAGCTCGACCAGCTCCAACCCGCGCGCGGCAAAGGCCGGGCGCAGCTCGGCCAGGGTATAGTCGTGCTCGAAGGCGTCGCTGCGGCGTTTGGTAGACCCCGGCAGGGTCACCTTCGAGGCCAGATAGGCAATGTTCATGGGCCCTCGTCCATATTCGGCAATGCGTGCTGCGCCTTGCGTCTATTGCGCACCGGCGATAGGCGACAAGGCGGTCTAAAAAGCAAGGAGCGGACATGTCAGAACCGCGTTTCGATGTTGTCGGTCTGGGCAATGCCATTGTCGATGTGATCTCCCCGGTCGAGGACCGCTTCCTGGAAGACTGGGCCATCCGCAAGAACGGCATGACGCTGATCGACGAGGACCGCGCCGAAACCCTGACAAATGCCGCCAGTGGCCAGGAAAAATCCGGCGGCTCCGGCGCCAACACCATTGCCGGCGTGGCGAGCTTTGGCGGGCGCACGGCCTATATCGGCAAGGTCGCCGACGACCGGCTCGGCGAGGTGTTCCGCCGCGAGACGCAGGCCGAGGGCGTGGAGTTCAACACCTCCCCCCTGGTGGATGGCCCGGCCACGGCGCGCTCGATCATTTTCGTCACGCCCGATGGGGCACGCTCGATGAACACCTTTCTCGGTGCCTCGGTGATGTTCTCGCCCGCCGATGTGGACGAAGCCGCCGTGCGCGACGGCGCCATCCTCTATCTGGAGGGCTATCTCTTCGACCGCGAGGAGGCCAAGGCCGCCTTCGTCCACGCCTCCGAGATCGCCCGTGCAGCCGGGCGCAAGGTTGCGCTGACCCTGTCTGACAATTTCTGCGTCGACCGCCACCGCGAGAGCTTCCTGCACCTCATCAAGGGCCATGTGGATCTGGTCTTCGCCAATGAAGCCGAGCTGCTCTCGCTCTATGAAATGGAAGATTTCGACGCCGCCCTCGCCGCCCTGCAGGCCGACACCGCTGTAGCCGCGGTGACGCGCAGCGAGAAGGGCTCGGTGATCATCGGCGATGGCGATCCGATTGCGCTCGCCGCAGAGCCGGTTTCGCGCGTGGTGGATACGACCGGCGCGGGCGACCAGTATGCCGCCGGCGTGCTCTACGGCATGGCCCGCGACCTGCCGCTCGCCCTCTGCGGCCGCCTCGGCCATATCGCCGCCGCCGAAGTCATCAGCCATTACGGCCCCCGCCCGGAAGTCAGCTATGCGGAGCTGGCGAAAAAGGCGGGGATCGAGGCTTAGGAGACCGGTAGGGTGGGTTGAATGAAACGATACCCACCAGACTTCGAGTGAAAACGGTGAGTATCACCCCCTACTCTTGCTGCTGTTCCCATCCATTGCGGATCATGGCAGCCTTGTGTGCGTGTAAGGGGACGATCAATGAACCATTTAATCCGTATCATCGTGGCACTTTCTGCCATCATTTCGCTGAACCCGTGCAGTCACGCCGAGGAGGCTGACCCGCTCCAGGACAATGCCCAGAGTTGCTATGCTGCCTATTTCGCGGCGATGCAGAATCCCGGATTGCAGGCTAACATGGCGTCTGAATGGGAGGATCTGGCAGATGCCGATTTCGAGGCCCGGGTGAACACGGTCGCACCGCATATCGGAGGGTTTGCCTCCATGATGTATGCGGAAAGTTATGCCGACGGGGTTTCTCACAATCTGTTCGTTGAGTTGATGCGTTATATGAGGCCAGCTGTCCTGAATGCGGCGGTCGCACGGGCTGCGCATTGCGATGAAGTTTACGGTTTTGAGCCGGCGATCTTCCCAAGCAGTGATGATGCCTTCCAGACAGCCTATCGGCAGGGCCTCGCACGTATGTCGACGCCGGAAGAAATCGTTGCCTGCAATCAGGTCTACAAGGCGGCGGAAGGCAATAACAGCATACGCCAATCGCCCGTCGGCGCCCTCTGGGCCAATCTGGACAAGTTCGACTATGGTATGCGGGTGTTTGAGCTAGAATTGTATGCCGATATTGCGCAGGCTTATTATTCCGTTCCTGAGAACGTCGCCTATCCGCCCGAGGAAACCTCTTGGAAAAGCAGGCTGTTTACAGCCCTGCAGGCGCAGGACCTCGCCACACAGCAGGCCTATCTGGAAGAGGTGTCCATGTGCGACCTGATGTTCGAGATGCCCAATGCACTGACCCCTGGGCCCATGATGGTGCCTGAGATCACACATGCCGAGTGCGGGGCCAGGTACACCTCGCTGATCCCGTTCTATGGGCAGGCTCTGCAAACCCAGGCCTATTTCCGGCAACGGACCTTTCACACGGCAAACTATATCAAGCTGCTCAGCCCCGATCAGGCGGATCAGGCGATCCTGCAGTCTCTGGAGGCCTTGGCCAACACCAAGGTGCAAAGCTATCTGAAAGAAGATGGCCAGCCCGACCCGCGCCGCCTGGTGCAGGCTTTTGACGGGATTGCCCAATGCGATCGGCAGTATGGTCTGTCTGTTACCATCCCGCCGGAAGAACTTCATCGCGCCGCGAGAATGGCCGACTAAGCAGCCCTACCCTCAAAAATCATACGTAATCCCTTTCCGCTCCCAATCCCCAAACCGGGTCGGCTCGATGCTTTTCGGTCCGCCTCTCTCCGCCACGCGCGCCGCTTCCAGGCGCGCGGTTTCGGCATCCTGTTCGGCGCGGCGGGCGTCGGCCTCCTCCAGGGCGCGGCGCGCGGCCTCGGGCAGGCCCGCGCGGCGGGCGATTTCTTCTTCGCTAAGCTCACTCATCGCAGATGCGGGACTCCAAGCATGACAGTTTCATAACCAAATAGAACAAACCCTGTGATTGCAAAACGCCGCGAACACGGCAATCTCCCCGCCTTGGAGCAGACTTGAGATGGGCACGACGAAAACCTTCCTGCTGATGGCCGCAATGACGGGATTGTTTCTCGCCATCGGCTATCTCACGGCTGGCATGTTCGGCATGATCATCGCCTTCATGATCGCCGCGGGCCTGAATGTCTTCACCTACTGGAATGCCGACAAGGTGGTGCTGCGCATGCAGGGCGCGCGCGAGGTGACCGGCGCCGAGCGCAGCCCCGTCATCCGCGCCTTTGTCGAGGACACCCAGGCGCTGGCTGAGCATGCCGGCCTGCCCAGGCCGAAAATCTATATCATCGAGACCGCCCAGCCGAACGCCTTCGCCACGGGCCGCAACCCTGAAAACGCCGCCGTCGCCGCCACGACGGGTCTTCTGTCCGTGCTCACGCGCGAGGAGGTTGCCGGCGTGATGGCCCATGAACTGGCGCATGTGAAGAACCGCGACAGCCTGACCATGACTGTCACCGCCACCATGGCCGGCGCGATCGGCATGCTGGCGAATTTCGCGTTGTTCTTCGGCGGCAGCCGGGATCGCGGCGGGCTGATCACCTCGCTCGCGATCATGATCTTCGCGCCGCTGGCCGCCTCCATGGTGCAGTTCGCGATCTCGCGTTCGCGCGAATACGAGGCCGACCGGGGCGGGGCAGAGATTTGCGGCAATCCGGCCTGGCTCGCCTCGGCGCTGCAGAAGATCGAACGCGGCGCGCGCAGCCAGATCAACCCCTATGCCGAGCGCAATCCGGCCGCAGCGCACATGTATATCATCAATCCCCTGAACGGCCGGCCGGGCGACAATTTCTTCTCCACCCACCCTTCGACGGCCAATCGCGTCGCTGCGCTGCAGAAGCTGGCGGCCGAGATGCGCCAGCGTACCGGCAGTGATCCGGCCTCTGTGCCCAAGCAGCGCGCGACGGGCGGCCCGTGGGGCTAGGTCCGGGCGCTCAGACCCGGCGCCGTGCCGCACGGCTCCTGGCCGAGACCCTGAAACAGCGCAAGACGCTGGACCAGGTGTTCTCCGGCAGCGAGGAACTGGCCGGGCTGGAGCGCCGCGATGCCGGCTTTGTCCGCGCCATGGTGATCGGCGCTTTCCGCGAGCTTGGAAGATATGACGCCGCGCTCGCCGGCCTCGTCGAACGCCCGCTGGAAACGCTCGATCCTCTCGTTCTGTCCTTCCTGCGCATCGGCGCGGTGCAGCTCTGGCGCCTCGATGCACCCGTCCATGCTGCGGTCGGCGAGACAGTGGCGGCGGCCAAGGCCGACCCGGCCAGTGCCCGCGCCGGCGGGCTCGTCAATGCCGTCCTGCGTCGGGCGAGCGAGGCACGCGAGGCTTTCGAGGACGCACCGATTGAGGCCGTCTGGCCGGACTGGCTCTGGGCGCGCATGACTGCCGATCTCGGTGCGGAAAAGGCCGGCGCGCTCGCCCGCGCCCAGCTGGACCTGCCCGAACTGCACCTTACTGCCCTAGACCCCGCCGCCACGGCGGAAGCCCTGGGCGGGACCTGCCTGCCCGGCGGCAGCCTTGTGCTGCCCATGGGGCGGGTGGACGAGGTGGAGGGCTATGGCGAGGGCACCTGGTGGGTGCAGGACGCCGCGGCCGCCCTGCCCGCGCGGCTCCTGAACGCTCGGCCTGGCGAGCATGTGCTGGACCTTTGCGCGGCGCCGGGCGGCAAGACGCTCCAGTTGGCCGCCGCCGGCGCGCATGTCACCGCGCTCGACCGCTCGGCCGGCCGGCTGAAGCGCCTGCACGAGAATCTGGCCCGCACCGGGCTCGGCGAGCGTGTGGATGTGGTCTGCGCAGATGCGCGGACATTTGCGCCCGCCGAGAAATTCGACGCCATTCTTGTCGATGCGCCCTGCTCGGCCCTCGGCACGCTGGCGCGCCACCCGGAAGGCGCCTGGATCAAGCGTCCCGGTGACCTGGAGGGATTTCTGCCGCTGCAGGGCGAAATCCTCAGACATGCGCTCGGCCTGCTGAAACCCGGCGGGCGGCTGGTCTATTGTGTCTGCACACCGCTGCGGGCTGAAGGAGCGGATGTGGTCCATGCGGTTCTGGAAGCCGGGCTTGCCCGGCGTGAACCGATTATGTCAAGCGAGATTGCGGGCTTTGAGCCCTGCCTGACAGAGGCCGGCGACCTGCTCACCCTGCCGGCGGCCGGCCGGCGCCATGACGCGTTCTATATCGCCCGTCTCACGCCGGCGGGGTAGCGGCCTCCCCGTCTCCCCTCAGGCGCGAAAATGCCACAAAATGACCTTGAGAGGTTCATGTGACATTCAACGTGTCCCAAGCATAAGGCGGGCATGGTTTTTCGTGCAAAGGAGCACACAAAATGACCGAGTCCCGTCCCACCCTTCGACAGGGCAATCGCGCCATGGCCGGCATTTTCGCCGCGCTGACACTGGCGCTGGCCGGCTGTGCCAGCAGCTATGGCGCCAACACCACAAACCCCGCCTCCGTCGGCCAGGCGGTTCCTGTTTATCGCGGCACGGTTCTCGCTGTGCGTGAAGTTCAGATCCGGCCCGACAATTCCATCATCGGTGCTGCGACTGGCGCCGTGCTCGGCGGGATCGCCGGCTCGGAACTTGGCGGCGGTGACAAGGCCCAGACCGCTGGCGGGATCGCCGGCGCCGTGATCGGTGGCCTGGCCGGCAATGAGGCAGGCAAGTCGCTCAACACCCGCCCGGGCTATGCCTATACGGTCGAGTATGACAACGGCCAGGTGAAGGAGATCTACCAGGGCGCCGATGTCTATTTCGCCCCGGGCTCGCGCGTCCAGGTCGTCTATCGCGAAGACGGCGCACGAGTTGTGCCGGCGACGACCTACTGAAGCGAGCGGTAACACATTAAATCGACCAGGAAGCGAATGGGCCTGCCTTGTGCGGGCCCATTTTTTTGCCTATGGACCGGCATGGCCGGCATTCTCATTTCGCCGTCGATCCTGTCGGCGGATTTTGCAAGTCTGGGACAAGAAATCCGCGCGATTGACGCGGCTGGCGCCGATTTTATCCATGTTGACGTGATGGACGGGCATTTTGTGCCCAATCTGACCATCGGACCGCCGGTCGTGAAAGCCCTGCGCGCGCATACTGACAAGCCCTTCGACGTACACCTCATGATTGCGCCGGTGGACCCGTTCATTGCTGCCTTTGCCGAAGCGGGCGCCGATATCCTCACCGTGCATCCCGAGGCCGGTCCGCATACACATCGCACGCTGCAGGCGATCCGCGCCGCCGGCATGAAGCCCGGCATCTCGCTCAATCCCGGCTCGCCTGCCGTTCTGGCCGAACCGCTGGTCGACGAGGTCGACCTCATCCTGGTGATGAGCGTCAATCCCGGCTTTGGCGGGCAGAAATTCATTTCTTCCCAGCTGCGCAAGATCGAGCAGCTTCGCACCATGATCGACGCGACCGGACGCGACATCCATCTGGAAGTGGATGGCGGCGTGACGCCGGAAACCGCGCGCCAGTGCGTGGACGCAGGGGCAACTGTGCTTGTCGCCGGATCGGCGGTGTTCAAGGGCGGGCCTGAGCAGTACAAGACCAATATTGAGAATTTGAGGCCCAAGCGCTTCATCTAGTTGAGTATCGCGTACCCCTAGAGGTGGACCGGCCATGAGTGCCCCGGTTGGCAAATCCAGACCCCACCACCGCACGGCCGAGCAGGACGCCGCGCTCTGGCGTCGATTCCGGGGGAGTCTTGGCGAGGATGCCAAGCCCAGTGCGAGCCAGTGGCTGAAAGTCATCACCACCCCGGCTCCCGATTATGACTGGCCGGCCTTCACCCATCCCGGCCCGCTCGATCCGCTGCGCGGAGAGGCGCTGTTGCGCGGGATCTGGCGTGCCGGGCCGGAGCGTTACGATCTCGGCGACGAGGTCATCCCGTGGGAGATCAAGGGCGCCTCGCTTCATTTCCAGGACAGGATGCACCGGTTCGACTGGCTGCCCCACCTTGCCGGAGAGAGTGAGGCCGGCGCCCAGCAGGCCCTGCGCCTGGTGGATGAGTGGATCGAGGGTCACGGCCAGTTCGACGGCTTTTCCTGGCGCGCCGGGCCGACCGCAGACCGTGTCTGGAACTGGATGCGCTGCGGCGAACTCCTGTTTGCCGAAGACGATGAGGATACCGCCAAGCCGCGCCTGCAGGCGCTGCGCCGGCAGGTCCTGCATCTCGATTCGCTGGTCGATGCCTCGCCGGATGTCGATGCGCGCTTCCGTCTGGCGGCGATCCTGACCGTGCTGGGTGCCCTGTCGGGCCAGCATGAGCGGTTGCAGACGGGCCTCAGGCGGCTGGACGCGGAATGCACCGCGCAGATCCTGCCCGATGGCGGCCATGTCAGCCGCAGCCCGGAGCGCCTGTTGCGCGCCATGCTCGACCTTCTGGCCGTGCGTAATGTCCTGCGCCTGCGCGGGGAATCCGTGCCGGAGTTTCTCGGCAAGTGGCTGCCGCGCATGGGCGCGATGCTGAATTTTCATCGCGGCGCCGATGGCGGGCTCCTGCCCTTCAACGATGGCGCCGAGGCCTGGCCGAAGGAAGTCGATGCTGCGCTCGAAGGGCTCGACGCGCCGCCGCGCAACTTCACCTTCTCGCCGAAATCGGGCTTTCAGAAGCTCCAGCGCGGCGATCTGCGTCTTGTGCTCGATGTCGGCGCGGCGCCCGACCAGCCCTTTGCCGACATGGCCCATGCCGGGGCGCTCGGCTTCGAACTGCATGACGGTCCGGCCCGGATCATCACCTCCTGCGGCTTTTCGCGAGAGGTGAATGTGGACATGCAGGCCGCCGTGCGGCGGTCCGGCGCGCACTCCACGCTGGTGCTGGGCGGGCGCGACAATGCCGAGTTCGATACCAATGATGCGACCGGCCTGCTCTCACCGGTCGGCCCGGAAGGCATCTCGGCCAAGCGTCTGGAAGAAGACGACGAAATCTGGCTGGACGCCCAGCATTCCGGCTACAAGCAGGTCTTCGGCCTGTTGCATCGCCGGCGGCTGTTCATGTCGGGTGATGGTGCGCGCCTGACCGGGGAAGATAGCCTGGTGCGACCGGTCTCGCGCCAGGAATGGAGCGAGGAACGCCCGATCGGCTTCGAGATCCGCTTCCACCTGCACCCCACCGTGACCGCGTTGATGGGGCGCGGTGCGATCCTGCTGGAGTGCGAAACAGGTGCGCGTTGGCGCTTCAAAACCAGCCATGCGGGCACTCGGCTGGAAAAATCTCTGTATCTGGCGCGCGGGACGGTTGAGCATCCCGAGCAAATTGTGATCAGTGGCAGGGCAGATCCGAACGGGGACGGGTCGCAACCACCCAATTGTGTGCGGTGGGCATTTTTGAGGGACGCAGGAACATGATGAACGCGACTCACCAGGCCAAGCGTGCCATGTTCCTGACCCTGACGTTCGACGTGGTCACGGCCGCGGTCGCCATGGCGCTGGCCGTGACGGCGCGCTGGTCGGCGGTGGAGGGCGGGCCGCCGAATTTCCCCGCGCTGATCGCGATTTCCTCGCTTATGTTTGCCAGCTCGGCGCTGGTCTCCTTCTATATCCTGCGCATTCACCGCCAGGTCTGGCGCCATATGGGCGCGACCGATGCGGTGCGCGTGCTGCAGGGCGTGGCACTGGCCTCGCTGATCTTCCTGCCGACCATTTTCCTC
Source organism: Hyphomonadaceae bacterium UBA5336 (assembly GCA_002408125.1). Classification (GTDB taxonomy): domain Bacteria; phylum Pseudomonadota; class Alphaproteobacteria; order Caulobacterales; family Hyphomonadaceae; genus UBA5336. Next base: position 71,719 of record DHQO01000004.1, read on the forward strand.
TGGAACCGGCTGATCGGCCTGCCGCGTTCGAGCATTTTCATCGCCGTCATCCTGTGGGTGGCGGCGTTGTTCACCGGCCGGATGATCGCCCTGGCGCGCTCGACCCAGCAGCCCTTCCAGTTCTTCCAGCGCGTGCCCAAGGACGCTGCCAAGGCTGTACTGGTTGGCGACGAGGCCGCCGCGGCCATCGTGATCAACAAGCTGCGCAGCCAGAATGGCGGGGCTCAGGTGCGTTTGCTCGGCATGCTGCCGACCACCGAGGCCGAGCCCGGCCGGGCGATCAAGGGCGTGCCGATCCTCGGCGATATCGACGATATCGATTATGTGCTGGAGATGCTCGAGGCGCGCTATGGCGAGGTGCCATGGGTGGCCGTCACCGGCGATGCGCGCGTGCCGTCGAAAATGTCGGACCTGCTGGAAGTTGCCGCGCGCCTGAAGACCAAGGTGATCGCCTTTTCTGCGTCCGAGGATGGTGCCGACCAGAAGGAAATCCGCCCGGCCGACCTGCTTTCGCGCCGCCAGCGCAATCTCGACCGCGCCCCGGTCGAGGAAATCGTGCGCGGCGCGCGCGTTCTGGTCACCGGCGGCGGGGGCACGATCGGCCTGGAACTGGCGCGCCAGTGTGCCGAGTTGGAGCCCGAGCGGCTCGTCCTGTTCGATGCCTCGGAATACAATCTCTACAGCGCCGACCTGATGCTGCGCCGGGCCTATCCCGAGCTGAAGCTCCATTCGGTGCTCGGCAATGTGCGCGACACCGCCCGCCTGGAGCAGACCTTCGGCGAGTTCCAGCCCGATATCGTCATCCATGCCGCCGCGCTGAAACATGTCCCGCTGATGGAGCAGCATGTCTGCGAAGCGATCCTGACCAATGTCGAGGGCGCCAAGAATGTTGCCCGCACGGCGGTGAAATACCGCACCAAGCGCTTCGTCTTCGTCTCCACCGACAAGGCCGTCGACCCCGACAATGTCATGGGCGCGACCAAGCGCCTGGCCGAGCTCACCGTCACGCGCAATGCCCAGTATGGCGCCATGATCCCGGCGCTGGTGCGGTTTGGCAATGTGCTCGGCTCGTCGGGCTCGGTGGTGCCGCTGTTCAAGGAACAGATCGATGCCGGCGGCCCGGTGACGGTGACCCATCCGGATGTGACGCGCTTCTTCATGACTGTGGAAGAGGCCGCCGCGCTGGTGTTGCAGGCCGCGGCCCAGGCCGAGCCGAGCGAGGAAACCGGGCTTTATGTGCTCGATATGGGCGAGCCGATCCGGATCGAGGCCTTGGCTGAAGCCATGATCCGCATGCATGGCAAGGTGCCGGGCAAGGATATCGAGATCGTCTATACCGGCCTGCGCCCTGGCGAGAAGCTGGCCGAGGTGCTGACCTATGATTTCGAGGCGATCCAGCCGACCCCGGTGGATGGCGTGCTCAAGGTGAAGGGTGGTGTGCAGGTCGATGAGCGCTTTGATCTGATGCTCAAACAGCTGCTGCGAGCGGCCGACCGGCGCGAGCGGACCGAGGCACTGCACCTGCTTGGTCGGCTGGTGCCGGAATATGGCAACTCCCTGCGCGCGGCTGAAGTCGGTGCCGAAGGCGCTTGACCGGACCGGCGCCCCGCTCTAGCCCGGGGCGCATCTGATACGTCCACTGACAGGTGCCTGCCATGACCGACGCGCCCGTGCGCCGCGCGCTGATTTCCGTTTCCGACAAGTCTGGCCTGGTCGAGCGGGCAAAACGCCTGGCCGCCCTTGGCGTGGAACTGGTCTCAACCGGCGGCACATCGCGCGCGCTGAAGGAAGCCGGGCTGGAGGTTGCCGATGTGGCCGACCTCACCGGCTATCCGGAAATGATGGATGGGCGGGTGAAAACACTGCACCCGGTGGTGCATGGCGGCCTGCTCTATCTGCGCGACGATCCCTCACACGTCGCGGACGCCGAGGCGCACGGCATCCAGCCCATCGATCTTGTTTACATCAATCTCTACCCGTTTGAGGCCACAGTGGCCTCGGGCGCGGATTTCGACACCTGTATCGAGAATGTGGATATTGGCGGGCCGGCCATGCTGCGCGCGGCCGCCAAGAACGGTGCCTTCGTTGCCGTGTGCACCGATGGCGGGGATCTCGACGCGGCGCTGGAAGAGATGGAAGCGAATGGCGGCGTTGTCTCGCTGGCGCTGAAACGCAAGCTTGCCATGAAGACCTATTCGCGCACGGCGGCCTATGATGCGGCGATCTCCGGCTGGTATGCCCGTCAGCTGGAAGACACTGCACCGGACTGGTTCGCGACCGGCGGCAGACTTGCCGAGGCGCTGCGCTATGGCGAGAACCCGCACCAGGCGGCGGCCTTCTACACCACAGGCGAGGCGCGCCCCGGTGTGGCCACCGCGCAGCAGGTGCAGGGCAAGGCGCTCTCCTACAACAATATCAACGATACCGACGCGGCCTATGAGCTGATCGGCGAGCTGGGCGCGGAAAAGCCCGCCGTGGCGATCATCAAGCATGCCAATCCGTGCGGTGTGGCCCTTGGCGAGGATCTGCTGTCGGCCTATCGCGCGGCGCTGGCCTGTGATTCCACGTCCGCTTTCGGCGGCATTGTCGCGCTGAACGGCGCGCTCACCGGCCCGCTGGCTGAGGAAATCACGAAGATCTTCACCGAGGTCGTGATCGCGCCGGGCGCCGATGAGGCCGCGCTTGAGATCTTTGCCAGGAAGAAAAATCTCCGCCTGCTCCTCACCGAAGGCCTGCCGGACCCGGCCGCGCCCGGCACATTCGTGAAAACCGTGGCCGGCGGCCTGCTGGTGCAGTCGCGCGACAATGGCCGGATCATGCGCGAAGACCTGAAAGTGGTGACCGAGAAGGCCCCCACCAAGGCGGAACTGGGCGACATGCTGTTTGCCTGGCGCGTGGCCAAGCATGTGAAATCCAACACCATCGTCTATGCCAGGAACGGCGCGACCGCCGGGATCGGCGCGGGCCAGATGAGCCGGATCGATTCCGCCCGCATCGCCGCGCGCAAGGCGGAAGACGCCGCGGAAGTAGCCGGCTGGGCAGAGCCGATGACAAAGGGCTGCGTGGCTGCTTCGGACGCTTTCTTCCCCTTCGCCGATGGCCTTTTGCAGGCCGCTGAAGCGGGCGCCACGGCAGTGATCCAGCCGGGCGGGTCGATCCGTGACGATGAAGTGATTGCGGCGGCCAATGAAGCCGGCCTCGCCATGGTCTTCACCGGCATGCGCCATTTCCGCCACTGAGTGCGGAAAATCTCTGAATTCTGAATGAGAACGGCCCCGCTCGACGGGGGGTGAGGGGGGGCAGCTGTCGAGCGGGGCCTTTTTGGGTGCCGCCAGGGGAGGGGGGTAGGATCAACGGCACCCGAACCTGTTACGCATCAGCCGGGCAATTGGATCCACGGCCCTGTGAAAAAAATCATTATCCCGCGTAGAGGCTGGCTTGCGGGGCGAGGGTCATCGCCAGCATCAGAACGGCTGCAGCGGCCATGACCGCGAGCGAGATGCCGCGAGAGAGAGCTGAAGAGTTCATCATTGTCGCCTCCTGCGAAGGTGTCTTCCTGACAATCAACGAGGTGGGATCACCTTCGTTCCAAACGACTGTCGATCCGGAATAAGCGCCATGCAGGGCGTGTATGGGGCGATTTGTGGGCAGTCAGTGAAGCCCGGGCAATGCTTGCCACCCGCCGGGCCGCGCGATAGCCATGGTCAGTTGCGAGTGTGAGGGTGGTCGGGGATGAAGGATTTCCTGAAAGTATACTGGCCATTGGCCGTCGTGGCCCTGCTGGGTCTGATCGTGGCGCTGCGCTTTGTCGAGCCGCCCCCGCCCAAGTCCATCGTCTTCGCAAGCGGTAGCCCCGGCGGGGCCTATGCCGCCTATGCCGAGCGCTATGCCAATCTGATGGCCGAACAGGGCGTGGAGGTCGAGATCATGTCCACGGCCGGCAGCATCGAGAATCTGCGCCTTCTGTCCGTGGATGACGCCGATGTCGCCCTGATCCAGGGTGGGCTGGCGCGCCCGGAGGACGGCAACGAGATCGAATCCCTTGGCGGGCTCTTCTATGAGCCGCACTGGGTGTTCGTGCGCGACGCGTTCGGCGCGGAGGACTATTCCGACCTGCGCCATGCCCGTTTCGCCATCGGTGCGGATGGCTCTGGCACGCGCGCGCTGAGCCTGTTCCTGCAGACCGAGTATGGCGGGGACTGGCCCGACAGTGCGCAGATGCCGATGAGCGGGCAGGACGCCGCTGCGGCCCTTATCGAGAGCTCGATCGATGCGGCGGCTTTTTCGGCCGGAATCAGTGCGCCCTATGTGCAGGAGCTGATGCGCGCCGAGGGCATTTCGCTGCTCGCCTTCCCGCGGGCGCCCGCGCTCAGCCGCCACAAGCCGGCGCTGGCCCCGCTCACCCTCCTGCGCGGGGTGGTGGATGTCGGCGCCGATATCCCGTCCGAGGATGTTCTGATGATCGCTTCGGTGGCTCAGCTCGGCGTGCGCAAGGATCTGCATCCGGCCATTGAGGACCTGCTGTTGGAGGTCGCCAACAAGGTGCATGCCGGCGGCAGCGCGCTTGCCCCGCCCGGCGAGTTTCCGACCGGAGAGCGCACCGACCTGCCCCTGCCGGACGAGGCCGAGCGGTATTACCGCGACGGACCGTCAGTGCTGCGCCGGTATTTCTCCTTTGCCGTGGCGAATTTCCTGGAGCGTGCCTGGGTGCTGGCGATCCCGCTGCTCACCCTGCTCTTCCCGCTCGTTCGGGCCGCGCCGCCGATCTATCGCTGGCGCGTGCGCCGCAAGATCTATGTCTGGTACGAGGATTTGCGCCAGCTGGAGGCCGAGGGCCGCGCGGCCACGGGCAAGGAAGCGCGCGAGGCGGTGCGTACCAAGCTGCGCAACCTGCAGGAAGAGATCGGCAAGCTGGAAGTGCCGCTTTCCTATACCGACGATCTCTATCGCCTGCGCAGTCATGTCGCCTTCGTGAACCAGCTGCTCGGCAATCTCGACCCGCAGCAGGCCGTCGAGCTGCCCACGATCGGATAAGGCCTAGATCAGCCCGGCCTCGCGCGCGGCTTTCTGATAGGTGCGCGAGACCGGTGCCTTGCCGCCGGATTTCAGCGCGATCACCGGCTTGTCGCCTTCGCGTGTGACACTGGCGACGCCGTCGCGGGCGACCCACCAGGAGCGGTGGACCTGCAGCCCGCCGGCGCTTTCCAGCTCCGACACCGCATCGGACAGCCGCATCAGGATCAGCTCCTCGCCGAGACTGGTATGCACGCGCAGATAATGGTCCTCCGATGAGATCGCGTAGAGCGCGGCCCCGCGATAGCGCGGCGGCAGGCGCTCAAGGAATTTCGCGGTTGGGTCGGGCGGCGGGGGCATACCGCCCGCGGCGACCAGTTCGCGCGCCTCATTATGGTTCTGGATGAAATACCAGCCAATGGTCAGCACCTGCGAGACAACGAAGACATAGACGAAATCGAGCGGCCAGTAGACTGCCGGCACGACATGGCCATCGCTGGCCTTCAGCAGGATCAGGGAGGCAGTCACGGGCAGCGTGATCACTGCGGCAATCAGCGAAAGCCGCACCCAGACCGGCCAGCTCACGCACGGCTCGCGATCGAAGATTGCCGGCGCTACGAAAGCCGATACCGCGGTGCCGACGCCGATAGTGATAACCCACATCCACATCCGGTCGAGGAAGGTCTGGCCATCGCCGGCATAGATGCGGAGGAAGGCGAAGACCAGCGCCAGCACGAGGACGATGGCTACGTGACGCGCGATCTCCTTCATGAGTCCCGGCATTCGCTCCCCTGCATTTCGCGCTTCGTGAAGCGTTTTTGCCCGCAACCGGCGAAGGATTCCAGTGGGCTTATGGAATTGCGGTCGCACTCTGCCGGCCGGGGCGACAGCTTGGCGTCACCGGCAAGGCGCCGGACTTCAAACACACATCATGGAGCCCTTCAGATGATCCGCCCAACTATCCAGCTTACCGCTATCGTTATCGGCACGCTGCTGGCCAGCTGCTCGACCGCGGAAGAGGCCACATCCGAAGCCAGCCAGCCGGCCGAGACCGCCAGCCTTACCATTTCGCTGACCGGCATCGACACCCCGGCCGGCACGATCCGCATCGGCCTGTTCGCCGGACAGGAAGACTATGAAGGCGGACCGGGCCTCACCGGCGCGCTGGTCCCGGTCGAGGGCGAGACCGCCTCTGTGACGCTCGAAGGGCTCGCGCCTGGCGCCTATGGCATCAAGCTGTTTCACGATGTGAACGACAATGGCGAGATGGACACCAATCCCTTCGGTATGCCGGTCGAGCCCTATGCCTTCTCCAACAATGCCCCGGCCCGTTTCGGCCCGGCGACATGGGACGCGGCGAGCTTCGAGATCGCCATCGGTGAGAACACCCAGGACATCGAAATCGGCGGCTAAGGCCTGCCTGGCGAGACTTGAGGAGACAGATCCCATGAACATGACACGCCGCTCCCTGATCGCCGCGCTCGGTGCCAGCGCCGGGGCCGCCACGCTGGCCGGACATGGCCTCGCTGCCGTGCCGGGCATGCCCGACTGGCAGGTCGGCTATGCCAATGCCCCGGTGGAGGGCTTCGCGCCCCGCGCCATGGATCTCATCTCCGGCCGCTTGCCGGACGGGTTCGAGGGCACGTTCTACCGCAACGGGCCGGCCTGGTTCCGCTATGGCAGCGAGACCACCGGCCACTGGTTCGATGGCGATGGCATGGTCCAGCGCATTGCCCTCGGGGGCGGCAAGGCGGTCCATTCCGGCCAGTTCGTCGCCACCACCAAGCACCGCATGGAACAGGCCGCCCAGCGCTTCCTGGCACCCGGCTTCGGCACCGCCGGCGATGCGAGCTATCCGGTCGCTTCTGCCGATGATGTGAACGCGGCCAACACCTCTGTGCTGATGGTGGATGGCCGGCTGCATGCGCTCTGGGAGGCCGGCTCGGCCGTGGAGCTTGATCCCGACACGCTGGAAACCCGCGGCATCCGTACCTGGCGCGACGACCTGAAAGGCATGCCCTTCCTCGCCCACCCCAAGGTCGAGCCGGACGGGACGATCTGGAACCTCGCGGTGAACGGGCCGCATGTCGGCATCTACAAGATCAATCCGGCCGGCGGGGTCGAGCGCTTCGACATGGTCAATCTCGGCGCCGCGCCCTACATTCACGACTGGGCGATCACCGCGCGCCACCTGATCCTGATCGTCCAGCCCTGGCTGGTCGACCGGTTTGTCCCGCCCATCGTGAATGCGCTGGAATGGCGGCCCGAAGAGGGGCTGAAGCTGCTCATCATCGACAAGGATGACATGAGCCGGCGGCGCTGGGCCGAGGTGGATGGTCATGCCTTCTTCCATACCGGCGCGGCCTGGGAGGATGCCTCCGGAGCAATCCATGTCGATATCGCGCTTTATCCAGAGCCCTATATGGGCCCCGGCGGCGGCACCAACCTGATGGAAGGGCGCTATGTGCCGGGTGAGGACGAGGCCGATGGCCTGCTCTCGCGCATCATCGTGGAAGCCGATGGCCGCGCGCGGATCGAGTCCACCGGCATCGGCGGCGAGTTCCCTGTCGTCCACCCGGCCTTTCACGGGCTCGGCCGGCGCTTCACCGCGCTGATCGGCGGCCATTCGCCAGGCCGCCCGGGTGCGCGCCGTGTCTCGCTGATGGACTGGCAGACCGGCGGGGCCAGCCATTTCGACTATGGCGCGGGCCGCATGGCCGAAGAGCACCTTTTCGTCGCCAAGCCCGGCGGGCGCAGCGAGCGCGATGCCTGGCTCATCGGCACGGTGCTGAACATTACGAGCGGACGCAGCGAGGTGCACGTGCTCGATCTGGCCGACATCTCCGCTGGCCCGGTGGCGAGCTTCGCCGCGCGCTATGCCTGGCCGCTCGGCTTCCACGGGACCTTCGCGCCAGCCTGATCAGGAGACGGTCTCCCCGTCGCGAAATTGTCAAAGCCACTGTGCTAGGGCATTCGTTAACCATAACTCATCGCACGGGGAGACCGATGATATGCGCCTGATCGCCGCCAGCCTGATTGCCACTGCCGCCCTGACCGGATGTACAACCACCATCGAGCGCACCGTTGTGCAGACCATCGTCGAGCCGAGGCCGGCGCCGGAGGCGGTCGAGGAGGCCCTGGCGTTCTATTACGACACCATCCCCGACGAGGCGCTGCCCCATGCGCCGGCCGGCCTGCCGTTGCCGGATGAGGACACGGTGCTCACCCGCATCCTGGTCGCTTCCTGCAATGACGAGGAGAAGGAAAGCCGGTCCCTCGCCAGCGTGGCGGAGGAAGAGGCCGATCTCTTCCTGATGATCGGGGACAATGTCTATGGCGACCGCGATGGCGGGAGCTATGCCAACAACCAGCCGGAGCTGGACGAGCTGCGCGAGAGCTTTTCCGATCTCGCCGCGCGGCCCGAATTCCAGGCCGTGCGTGCGGCTCATCCGATGATGGCGGTCTGGGACGACCATGACTATGGCGCCAATGATGGCGGGCGGGACTTCCCTTTCCGCGAATTCTCAGAGCGGATCCACGAGACCTTCTGGGGTCTGACGGACGAGGATGTCGGCAAGTGGCCTGGCACTTATTATGCCCGCAGCTTCGGCCCGCAAGGCCGGCGTATCCAGATCATCATGCTCGATACGCGCAGCTTCCGCTCGCTGCTGACGCCGACCGATCAGTGGAACGCGCCGGGCAAGGAGCGTTATATGCCCGCGCCGGAAGGCTCGATGCAGGACATGCTCGGCGCGGCGCAGTGGACCTGGCTGGAAAACCAGCTCCAGCAGCCCGCGGACCTGCGTCTCATCATTTCGTCCATCCAGGTGCTGACCACGGACGGGCATGGCTATGAGCACTGGAACAACCTGCCGGCCGAACGTGACCGGCTGATGGAGCTCATCGCCTCCACCAACGCACGCGGTGTGGTTTTCCTCTCCGGCGACCGGCATGCGGCCTTCATGTATCGCCGCGAGGATGTGCTGGACTATCCGGTTCATGAGCTGACCGCCTCCTCGCTCAATCTCTCTTTCGCCAGTGAGACCGACGAGATGGATACAAACCAGATCAACGAAGGCGTGGCGGCGGAAAATTTCGGCGCCGTCGGCATCGACTGGGAAAGCAGGGAAGTGACCCTGGAAATCCTCTCGAACGAGGGCGAAATGCTTCGCGAGACAAGCTTCCCGATTCCGCGCTAGGTGCATAAAAAGGCTTGTGATAGGGGCCGGGTCCTGGGATCCGGCTCCGCGGGATTCGGCCGAACTGGAATAGGCGTGGCACATGGCCGATTATCGCAATGTCTGGGTACTGATTCTGGCGGTTGGACTGCTTCAGATCTCGGGCGGGATTCTCGGAGTTATCACCCCGGTCGGCCTGGAGGCGATGGAGACGCCGGCCTATGTGATCGGTGGCATCGCGGCCCTGTATGCAGCGGGGTTCATGGCCGGAGCGGCCACGGCGCCGCGCACCATGGGCCGGATCGGCAATATCCGCGTCTTCTCTGCCGGCGCGGCCGGGGCTGCCGCAACAAGCCTGATGATGGGCCTGTGGCCGGATATGCTCAGCTGGGCCGTCTTGCGCCCGATCCAGGGGCTCGCCATTGCCTGGATGTTTGCCAGCGCCGAAGCCTGGATGTCCTCGGCGACGCCAGCGCCGTCGCGCGGCGGGGTGCTGGGCTTCTATCATGTCATCGCCAAGGCTGCGCTGCTGGTCGGCCCCTTCCTGGTGATCGGCTATGCCGCGCTGCATCCGGAAACCTTTATCTGGACCGCGCTGTTCTTCGCGCTCGCCCTGGTGCCGGTCTGCATGACCCGTATGGTCGAGCCGCCCCGGCATGAGGATGTCTACATGCCCATGCGGGAGTTCTTCGCTCTCGCTCCGGCGGCGGTCGCCGGCTCCTTTCTTGCGGGCGTGATCAATTCCGGTACGCTCGCCCTGCTCCCGGTCTTTGCAGAGCGCATGGCGCTGAGCGAGACCGCGACCAGCGCGGCCGCCATTGCCATGGCTGTCGCCTGGATCGGCGGCATGCTGAGCCAGTGGCCGGCCGGGCGCCTGTCGGACAGGATCGACCGGCGCCTTGTGGTGGCGGCCATGGCGCTGCTCGCGCTGGTTGCCTCGCTGGGCCTGACCTTGGGTGCGGGCCATGTGCCGGTCTGGGCCCTGCTGACCCTTCTGGCGGTATGGGGCGCGGGCTCGCTTTCCTTCTACGGCATTGCGGTCGCCCATGGCGTGGACCGCGCCGAGCAGGACCAGATCCCCGGCCTGATGGCGGGACTGCTCTTTGTCTGGGCCGTGGGCTCGGTGATCGGCCCGCCGCTCGCCGGCATCGCCATCGCCACGCCGCTCGGCCCCGGCGGGCTGTTTGCCTTCTCCGCCGTGGGGACATTGCTCCTCTTCACGGCCATGCTCTGGCGGCGCACCGCGCGTCCGAAAGTCGGTGTCGAAGACCGCGCAAACTGGGAACTCACCCAGCCCACGGCCGTCACCGGCATGGATATTGACCCCCGGGTTGAGCCCTTCGAACCGCTCGATAGTGACATGCAAGAATACAAGGCCTGAGTACACTGAGCGTACCCAAGTGCGTCACTTACGCCTTACGGATGTATTGCGACCGGTTCGCGGCCTGTTATAAGGCGAGGAGCACATGGCGGGGCGACCGAACGCCGCGCCTGACAGGCCCAGTCCAGCGCGCGAGGCGAATCTCCCATGAACATTCACGAATACCAGGCGAAAGCTGTCCTGAAATCCTATGGCGCTCCGGTTGCCAATGGCGCTCCGGTTCTGACATCGGACGAAATCGAAAGTGCGGTCGACAGCCTTCCCGGCCCGCTCTGGGTCATCAAGAGCCAGATTCATGCCGGCGGACGCGGCAAGGGCAAGTTCATCGAACCCGAAGCCGGCGAAAAGGGTGGCGTGCGTCTGGCCTTCTCGCGCGACGATGCCATCGCTTTCGCCAGGCAGATGCTCGGCAAGACGCTGGTGACCGCCCAGACCGGCCCGGCCGGCAAGCAGGTCAACCGCCTCTATGTCGAGGACGGCGCCGATATCGAGAACGAGCTTTATCTTTCGCTGCTGGTGAACCGCTCCACCGGCCAGGTCGCCTTCGTGGCCTCCACCGAGGGTGGCATGGATATCGAGCAGGTCGCCCATGACACGCCCGAGAAGATCCACACCATCAACGTCGATCCGCTGGACGGCATGACCGATGCCGACTCCGCGAAAGTCTGCGATGCGCTGGAGCTGAGCGATGCGGCGCGCGAGGACGGCATGAAGCTGTTCCCGATCCTCTACAAGGCCTTCGTCGAGAAGGATATGAGCCTGCTTGAGATCAACCCGCTCATCATCATGAAGGACGGGCATCTGCGCGTACTGGACGCAAAGGTGTCCTTTGACGGCAACTCGCTGTTCCGCCATCCGGACATCATGGAGCTGCGCGACAAGACCGAGGAAGACGAGAAGGAAATCGAGGCGTCCGAATGGGACCTCGCCTATATCGCCCTCGACGGCACGATCGGCTGCATGGTCAACGGCGCGGGCCTCGCAATGGCGACCATGGACATCATCAAGCTCTATGGTGAGGAGCCGGCGAATTTCTGCGATGTCGGCGGCGGCGCCAATGCCGAGAAAGTGGCTGCGGCCTTCAAGATCATCATGAAGGACCCGAACGTGAAGGGCATTCTGGTGAACATCTTCGGCGGCATCATGAAATGCGATGTCATCGCCGAGGGCGTCCTGCAGGCCGTGAAGGAAACCAATCTCCAGGTTCCGCTGGTCGTGCGCCTGGAAGGCACCAATGTCGATGCCGGCAAGGCCATCATCGCCAATTCCGGCCTCAATGTGATCCCGGCCGACGATCTCGACGACGCGGCGCAGAAAATCGTCGCGGCGGTGAAGAGCTAAGAGCAGCGCAGCAGCCCCTCCATTCAGACACTCCGGGCGCGGCGCGCGCTTCGAAATCCAGGGAAACTCCCATGTCCATTCTCGTCAACAAAGACACCAAAGTCATCGTCCAGGGCCTGACCGGCAAGACCGGGTCCTTCCATACCAACCAGGCGCTGGAATATTACGGCACCCAGATGGTCGCCGGGACCCACCCGAAAAAGGCCGGTGAAAAGTGGACGTCCGACCAGGGTGTCGAGCTGCCCATCTTCGCCACCGCCGGTGAGGCGAAAGAGGCGACCGGCGCCAATGCCTCGGTGGTCTATGTCCCGCCGGCCGGCGCGGCCGCCGCGATCGAGGAAAGCATCGATGCCGGCATCGAGCTGATCATCTGCATCACCGAAGGCGTGCCCGTGGCCGACATGGTCCGCGTGAAGGCCAAGCTCGACAAGTCCGGCTCGCGCCTGATCGGCCCGAACTGCCCCGGCGTTCTCACCCCGGAAGAGTGCAAGATCGGCATCATGCCGGGCAAGATCTTCACCAAGGGCAATGTCGGCATCGTCTCGCGTTCGGGCACGCTGACCTATGAGGCGGTGTTCCAGACCACCAATGAAGGTCTCGGCCAGTCCACCGCCGTCGGCATTGGCGGCGATCCGGTAAAAGGCACAGAATTCATCGACATGCTGGAAATGTTCCTTGCCGACGACGCCACTGAATCCATCATCATGATTGGTGAGATTGGCGGCAGCGCCGAGGAAGAGGCCGCGCAATTCATCAAGGACGAGGCCGCCAGGGGCCGCAAGAAGCCGATGGCCGGCTTCATCGCGGGCCGCACTGCGCCTCCCGGACGGACCATGGGCCATGCCGGTGCCATTGTTTCGGGCGGCGAAGGCGGCGCGGAGTCCAAGATTGAGGCCATGGAATCGGCGGGCATCAAAGTGTCGCCGAGCCCTGCACGTCTGGGCGCGACCATGGTAGAGGTTCTTAAGGGGTAGAATGGCCCTATATTAGCTGGCTCAGGACAGGGCCGCCGGAAAAACCGACGGCCCTGCTTCAAGGCATTTTCAGGACGGGGCGCGCGAGCAAAGCTCCACGCCCCCGGCAAGGACAGATCCGATGGCAGACGATGCTCGCCCAGTAGAGGACCAGGCCCGCAGCGATATGAATGCGGCCATGCTCGACACCCTGTTCCTGTATGGCGGGAACGCGACCTATGTCGAGCAGATGCAGGCGGCTTATGCGCGCGACCCGCGCTCGGTCCCGGAAAGCTGGCAGGCTTTCTTCCGGGAGCTGGGCGATGGCGCGGAAGACGCGACCCGCAATGCGGCCGGCGCGAGCTGGAAGCGCGATGCCTGGCCGGCCCGGCCTGACGAGGACATCGCGGTCTTCGACGGCAACTGGTCCGCGCTTGAGCCGAAGCTGGAAGCCAAGATTGCCGAGCGCGCCAGCCCGGCCACCGATCCGGAAAGCATCGCCCTTGCGGTGAAGGATTCCATTCGCGCGCTGATGATGATCCGCGCCTACAGGATTCGCGGGCATCTTGCTGCCCAGCTCGACCCGCTGAGCCTGGAGACCTTTGCCGACCAGCCCGAGCTCGATCCGGGTACCTATGGCTTCAATCCCGAAGACATGGACCGCCCGATCTTCATCGATCATGTGCTCGGCCTGGAATATGCCACCGCGCGCGAGATGCTCGACATTCTCCGCCGCACCTATTGTTCCACCATCGGCATCCAGTTCATGCACATTTCCGATCCGGAGGAAAAAGGCTGGCTGCAGGCACGCATCGAGGGCAAGGACAAGGGCGTCCAGTTTACCCCTGAGGGCAAGAAGGCCATCTTCGCCAAGCTGGTGGAAGCCGAGGGCTTCGAGAAATTCCTCCACAAGCGCTATCCCGGCACCAAGCGCTTCGGCCTGGATGGCGGGGAAGCCGCCGTGCCGGCGCTGGAACAGATCATCAAGCGTGGTGGTGCGCTCGGCGTTGAAGAGATCGTGTTCGGCATGGCACACCGTGGGCGCCTGAACATGCTCGCCGCCGTGATGGGCAAGCCCTATGAGAAGATCTTCCACGAGTTCCAGGGCGGCTCGACCCAGGGCGCGGAAGAATTCGGCTCCGGCGACGTGAAATACCACCTTGGCGCTTCGTCGGACCGTGAGTTCGACGGCAACAAGGTGCACCTGTCGATGAACGCCAACCCCTCCCATCTGGAGGCGGTGGACCCGGTCGTGCTCGGCAAGACCCGTTCAAAACAGGCCATGCATGCGCGCAAGGACGGCAAACTCGACCGCTCGCGCGTGATGCCGCTCCTGTTGCACGGCGACGCGGCCTTCGCCGGCCAGGGCGTCGTGGCCGAGTGCTTCGCGCTCTCGGGCCTGCAGGGCTACCGCACCGGCGGCACGATCCACTTCATCATCAACAACCAGATCGGCTTCACCACGAGCCCGATGTATTCGCGCTCCTCGCCCTATCCGTCAGACGTCGCGCTGATGGTCGAGGCGCCGATCTTCCATGTGAACGGGGACGATCCCGAAGCGGTGGTCTATGCCGCCAAGGTTGCCACCGAGTTCCGCCAGAAATTCGGCAAGGACGTGGTCATCGACATGTTCTGCTATCGCCGGTTCGGCCACAATGAGGGTGACGAACCGATGTTCACCCAGCCGGTGATGTACAAGAAGATCAAGGATCATCCGCCGACACGGAAAATCTATGCCCGCCGCCTCATCGAGGAAGGGCTGATGACGCGCGAGGAGATCAACAAGGAAGTCGAGGATTTCGACGCCTATCTCGACCGCGAGTTTGAAGCCGGCAAGAAGCTTGCCGCCCAGAAGGCCGACTGGCTCGATGGCAAATGGAAGGGCTTCCGCCTGCCCGATGATGATGACCGGCGCGGCATGACCGGTGTGTCGGGCGAACGCCTGCAGCGCCTCGGCAAGACGCTGACCACCATTCCCGACGGCTTCAATCCCCACCGCACCCTGCAGCGGGTCATCGATGCGCGCGGCAAGGTGATCGAGGAAGGCAGGAATATCGACTGGGCCTCGGCCGAGCATCTCGCCTTCGGCACGCTGGTGGATGAAGGCTATGCCATACGCCTGTCCGGCCAGGACAGCGGCCGGGGCACCTTTTCCCAGCGCCATAGCCATATTGTCGATCAGGAAACCGGTGAGCGCTACACGCCGCTGAACAATCTGCGCGAGGGCCAGGCGCACTACGAAGTGATCGACTCCCTGCTGTCTGAGGAGGCCGTGCTCGGCTATGAGTATGGCTACTCGCTGGCCGACCCGAACACGCTGGTTCTCTGGGAGGCCCAGTTCGGCGACTTCGCCAATGGCGCGCAGGTCTTCTTCGACCAGTTCATCTCCTCGGCCGAGCGCAAATGGCTGCGGATGAGCGGCCTGGTTTGCCTGCTCCCGCACGGCTATGAGGGCCAGGGGCCGGAACATTCCTCCGCCCGGCTTGAGCGCTTCCTGCAGATGAGCGCGGAAGACAATATGCAGGTCTGCAATCTGACGACGCCGGCCAACTATTTCCACGCGCTGCGCCGCCAGATCCACCGCGAGTTCCGAAAGCCGTTGATCATCATGACGCCGAAATCGCTGCTGCGTCACAAGCTGGCGGTCTCCAGTATCGAGGATATGGGGCCGGAAAGCTCCTTCCATCGCGTGCTCTGGGACGATGCGGAAACACCGGGCCGCGAGGGCAATGTGAAACTCGTCGAGGACAAGAAGATCCGCCGGGTCGTGCTGTGCTCGGGCAAGGTCTATTACGACCTTTTCGAAGCGCGCGAGGAACGCGGCATCGACGATGTCTACTTCCTGCGTGTGGAGCAGTTCTATCCGGTGCCGCGCAAGTCGCTGATGAAGGAGCTGAAACGCTTCAAGCAGGCCGAACTCGTCTGGTGCCAGGAAGAGCCGCGCAATATGGGCGGCTGGACCTTCATCCGCGACGAGATCGAATGGTGTGCCAACCAGATCAAGATGGAGAAGTCCCGGCCGAAATATGCCGGACGCCCGCCATCGGCCTCCACGGCCACCGGCCTGATGGCCAAGCATGTCGAGGAACGCAACAATCTGATCGACGCCGCGCTGGGCGAAAAACCGGTCGAGGACAGTGTAATCGGCGCCTAGCGAGAAGGCTGGCGCGATCCGTATAAGAACGAGGAAGACATAGAGCCATGACGGACATTATGGTGCCCACCCTGGGCGAGAGCGTCACCGAGGCCACGGTTGGCCAGTGGCTGAAATCGCCCGGCGATGCCGTGGCCAAGGACGAGGTCCTGGTGGAGCTGGAAACCGACAAGGTGTCGGTCGAGGTGCCCGCCCCGGAAGACGGCACGCTTTCGGAGATCGTCGCCAAGGAAGGCGAAACGGTGGAAATCGGCGCCCTGCTGGCCAAGCTGGGTGAGGGCGGCGCGGCGGCTCCGAGCACCAATGGCTCCAACGGTGCGGCCGCTCCGGCCAAGGCTGCGGCGCCGGCGGCGTCTGCCTCGGCTGGCTCGGTCGACGTCATCGTGCCCGATATGGGCGAGAGCGTCGCGGAAGGCTCGATCGGCAGCTTCCTGAAAAAGGCCGGCGATGCGGTCGAGAAGGACGAGATCATCGTCGAGATCGAAACCGACAAGGTCGCCCTTGAGGTTGCCGCCAGTGCATCCGGCACGATTGCCGAATATCTCGTCGCCGAGGGCGACAGCGTCCAGCCCGGCCAGGTCATTGCGCGCATTTCCGCCAGCGGCGGCGCAGCGACGGCTGCCGCGAGCGCTGCCCCGGCGCCCACCGCCTCCGCCCCGGCTCCTTCGGCCAGCGGCGCGGGCACCGAGCGCCCGGTCTCCCCGGCCGTGCGCCGCGTGACGACCGAAGCCGGCGTCAATCCGGCTGACATTGCCGGCTCGGGTAAGGGTGGACGCGTCACCAAGGGCGATGCGCTCTCCTACATCCAGTCCGGCGCCAGTGCGGCCAAGCCGGCGAGCGCCCCGGCTGCGGCCCGGCCCCCGCGCGATCTCGGGCCCCGCGAGGAGCGGGTGAAGATGACCCGCCTGCGCCAGACCATTGCCCGGCGCCTGAAAGAGGCCCAGGACACTGCGGCCATGCTGACCACATTCAACGATGTGGACATGACCGCCGTGATGGACCTGCGCAAGCGCTACAAGGAAGACTTCGAGAAGCGCCACGGCGTACGCCTCGGCTTCATGGGCTTCTTCGTGAAGGCCTGCGTGAATGCGCTGAAGGAAATCCCGGCGGTGAACGCCGAAATCGACGGCACCGACATCATCTACAAGAATTTCTACGATATCGGCGTCGCGGTCGGCACGCCCAAGGGCCTCGTCGTGCCCGTGGTCCGCGACTGTGACGAGCTGTCGATTGCCGGCATCGAGGGCGGCATTGCCGAGCTTGGCCGCAAGGCGCGCGACGGCGAGCTGACCATCGAGGACATGCAGGGCGGCACCTTCACCATCTCCAATGGCGGTGTCTACGGCTCGCTGATGTCGACCCCGATCCTGAACCCCCCACAATCGGGCGTGCTCGGCATGCACCGCATCGAACAGCGCCCGGTGGCGGTGAATGGTGAGGTCAAGATCCGCCCGATGATGTATCTGGCGCTGTCCTATGATCACCGCATCGTCGACGGCAAGGAAGCGGTCACCTTCCTGGTGCGCGTGAAGGAAAACCTGGAAGATCCCGAGCGCCTGCTGCTCGACGTCTAATTCTTTGTAACATAGACAAAAAAAGAGCGGCGCCGGATCGTTCCGGCGCCGCTTTATATTTCCGGGGCGGGCAATCAGGCCAGCGAGCCGTCGATTTCCTTGCAGGCGGCCAGCAGTCCGTTCACCGCATCGACCGAATTCTGGAACATGGCCTGTTCGGCGTCATTGAAGTCGAACTCTATGACCTTCTCCACGCCGCCGGCGCCGATCAGGGCCGGCACGCCGACATAAAGCCCGGTCTGGCCATACTGGCCCTCGCAATAGGCTGCTGCTGGCACAACACGCTTCTGGTCTTTCAGATAGGACTTGGCCATGGCGATGGCGCTTTCGGCCGGGGCATAATAGGCTGAGCCTGTTTTCAGCAGGCCGACAATCTCGCCGCCGCCCTTGCGGGTGCGGTCGACAATCGCATCCAGTTCGTCCTGGCTCATCCAGCCCTGCTTGACCAGTTCCGGCAGCGGCAGGCCGCCCACGGTGGAGTGGCGCACCATCGGCACCATGGTGTCGCCATGCCCGCCCAGGGTCCAGGCATTGATGTCGGCCACTGACACGCCGGTTTTCTCCGACAGGAAATAGGCAAAGCGGCTGGAATCCAGCACGCCGGCCATGCCGCAGACCTTGGCGGTCGGCAGGCCGGAGAATTTCTGCAGCGCCCAGACCATGGCATCGAGCGGGTTGGTGATGCAGATGACAAAGGCGTCCGGGGCGTGCGCCTTGATGCCCTCGCCCACGGCCTTCATCACCTTGAGATTGATGCCGATCAGATCATCGCGGCTCATGCCCGGCTTGCGCGGGACGCCGGCGGTGACGATGCAGACATCCGCGCCGGCAATATCGGCATAGGACTGGGTGCCTTTCAGCGAAACCGAGGAGCCATAGACCGGCGTGGATTCGGCAATATCGAGGCCTTTGCCTTCCGGGATCCCCTCGGCAATGTCGAACAGCACCACATCGCCAAGCTCCTCGCGAGCCGACACATGGGCGAGCGTGCCGCCAATCATACCAGAGCCAATCAGTGCGATCTTCTTGCGGGCCATTCCAAGTCTCCTGCTGTGGATATTTCGTGAGTGTGGCAGAGCCATAGCGCTACGGCAGAGCGCCCGCAATGCGCCAATCGGCTCATGCTAGCCGCCGGGCGCAGGCGGCCTGTGTCGCGGTGACAAAAGCATTGGCGCGATAGCAGCGAAAGCTGAGCGTGGTGCCCTCTGCCGTGACGTCCAGAATCTGCGTCGCAAGGCCCTGGTGCACCTCCGTGGCGGAGATTGCCTCCAGCGGGACGGTCATCCTCAGCGCATCGGCATCCTTGTGCAGTTTTGCGTCCAGGAAGTCGGGGTGAAACTCCAGGGCTTGCCGGGTCAGATAGACCGTGCCGGTGATCCAGCTGCCGCCGAGAATTTTTTTCGCGATGGAATGCCCCGTGCGCCCTTCCAGGCCGAACAGCATGCGCCCGGCCAGGCCCAGCTCGGTATCCTGGAACAGGGCGCTGGCCTTGCGTTTCTCGATCACATGTTCCGGCGTCGCCATTGCGATTTCCCCTTCGGCGGGAAACTGGCGCAATTGGCGCCGAAATCGAAGGGGCAGGGCTAGATTTGAGAAGCGAACCCATCCACACGTGGCGCCATGAGCCTGATCCCGCCCCGCACCTCCCGCTCGCCTGTCGAACTGGGCGATTGCCGCCTGGCTCGCGCCATTGACCTGATCGGGGACCGCTGGAGCCTCCTGATCCTGCGCTCGGCCATGTATGGCGTGCGCCGGTTCGACGATTTCCAGGACGAGCTGGGCTGCCCGCGCACGGTCCTTTCCGGGCGGCTGAAGGCGCTGGAAGACGGCGGCCTGCTACAGAAAAAGCCCTATCGCGAGCCCGGCAAGCGCGCGCGCAGCGAATATGTGCTCTCGCCCATGGGCGCGGACCTGTTGCCGGTGCTGATCGCGCTGACCCAGTGGAGCGACAGCTGGCTGGCGGCCGGCGAGCCCGCGCCGATCAGCTTCACCGCCGGCCCGGACAAGCGCCCGGCCCATGTCGCCTTTGTCGATGCCGGGGGCCAGGAAGTCCCGCCCGAACAGGTCCGCGTGAAACTGCGGAGGGGCTGAAGCGGCTCTTACGCGCTTTCGGCCTGGTTGAACTCGCCATAGGGGCGGAAGCGCCAGAGATAGGTCGGTACGATGGCCTCCACGCTTTCCGGCTCGGTGATGCCAAGATCGGCCAGCCCCAGCGCACCCTCGGCGACCACATTGTCGGCCTTCAGCATGTCGATCTGGTCGCCGGTGATCGGCGGTGCGCCGAAGAACAGCCGCATCATCGGGATACGGAACACGGCGCCGGTCAGCAGGGCGAAGGGCTTCATCGCCAGGAAGGGCACCGGCAGTTTCAGCCGGCGGCGATCCGTCACCTCGAAGATATAGTCATAGATCTCGCGGAAGCTGTAAGTGCGCGGCCCGCCGAGCTCATAGGTCTTGCCCGCGGCTTCTTCCAGCGTGGCGGCGGCCACGATCGCCCGGGCCACATCGCCGGCATAGACCGGCTGGAACCGGGTCTTGCCGCCACCGATCAGGGGCATCACCGGCAGGGCATGCATCACCGGCCAGCAGGCCATGGAGGCGAACTTGTTGAAGAACTGGTCTTCCGGGCCGAACACCACTGACGGGCGCAGGATCACTGCGCCGGGGAAGGCCTCGCGCACGGCGGCCTCGCCTTCGGCCTTGGTGCGCGCATAATCCGCCTTGCTGGCGGCATCGGCGCCGATGGCGCTCATATGCACCAGCCGCGAGACCCCGGCTGCACGGGCGGCCTCGGCCACGGCTTTTGCGCCGGCATCCTGGGTTGCCTCAAAGGTCTGCTTGCCGGCCTCGAACAGGACCCCGACCAGGTTGACCACCACATCGGCGCCTTCAACCGCACGCGCCAGCGAGGCCGGGCTGCGCACATTGGCCTGGACCAGGTCGACCCAGCCCGGCAGGCCGGCCACCTTCACATCCTGGGCGACATTCGGCCGGCGGCAGGCCACGCGCACGCGCCAGCCGGCTTCCACGAAAGCGCGCGCGGCATAGCGTCCGATAAAGCCCGAGCCGCCGATGAGGGTGACAAGTCCTTTGGCCATGATCTGCCTGTCTTTGCTAGGGATTCGAAGGGTCTTTCTGGCGTGTGGCACGCCTGCGCCGCCCTGTCCATGCGGCCCGCCGCCCTAGGCTGTTTCAGGGCGTCCTGCTACCGTCTGGCTCAGCGCTACCGGGCGCCCCCGGCGCCCCAGCCGGACACGCCAGACAAGCGCGCCATCCCATGTTGGCCTCCGCATGCGTCCCGTTTCATTACCCAAGCGTAACCATAACCATGCGACATTGCATTTCAATCGGTATATTCGCATTCTCCTTCTGCAAGTTTGCAGGATACTCATGAACTGGAACGATCTGCGATATGTCCTGGCCATTGCACGGGGCGGCACACTGAGCGCTGCGGCGGCGAATTTGGGAGTTGACCAGACGACTGTCGGGCGGCGTCTGAATGCGCTGGAAGACCAGCTCGGCACACCGCTTTTTCTGCGCAGCCGGCAAGGCTTCGTGCCGACAGAAACCGGCGATGCCATTCTCGACGAGATCGAGCTTATGGAAACCGCCGCCCTCCGGTTCGGCGACAAGGTCGGCCGCGAGCGCCAGCGCCCGTCCGGCACCGTGCGCATTGCCACCATGCCCTGGATCCTGTCACACCTCATCGCCCCGGCCCTGCCGAACTTTGTCGCGCGCTATCCCGAGATCGAGGTGCAGGGCCTGGCGGATCTGCGCGACCGCTCGCTCAGTCGCAAGGAAGCCGAGATGAGCCTGCGCTTCGAGCTCAAGCCTCGGGGACGGGAAATCGAACGCCCGCTCGCCGAGGTGCCCTATTCGGTCTATATCCGCGCGGACCGGGATCCGGACGAGACGCCCTGGGCAGGATCGGTGATCGACTTCGGACGGTTTGTCCCGCAATCCTGGTTCGATACCATGCTCGCGCGGGAGAACCGCACCGCCGCCTTCCGCTCCGACGATGCCGGCATCCTCTACAGTGCGGTGCGGTCCGGCGCGGTAAAATGCCTGTTGCCGGATGTGCTGGCCGCGCGCGATCCGGCGCTGGTCCGGCTTACCGAGGGTCCGCCGGACCTGGTGCGCACCCTGCGCGTGCTCATCCATCCCGATATCGAGCCGCTCGCGCGCGTGCAGTGCGTGCTGGACTGGCTCGCAGAGGCCTTCACGTTCGGGACATGAGGCTGGCAGGCTCGGAATCTGCCTCTATAAGTCACCGACAGCGACAGCTCTGACGGGGAAAGCGATTGATCGGCCGGGATATCCTGCCTGCGTTCTCCGCGCCCATCCGCGACGGCCTGATATCGGCCGGGCTCGTCGATCATGCCGCATGGCGGGCGGGGCATATGGGAAAGACGATCCTCACGCCCGAAGAGCAGGCACGCGTTGCGAAACTGCGCGGCGCGGACCGGCGGGCCAATCTGGACGCCGTGCTTGCCGCACGCCGCGCCTGGCTGGCCGAGCAGCTTGGCGTTGCCCCCGATGACATCCGGCTGGACCGCCAGGCCGAGGGCGCTCCGGTATTGCGTGCACCTGAAGCGCGGGCGGTATCCTTCTCCCGCTCCGGCACGGTCTCCGCCCTGGCAATCGGGCGGGACGCGCGCGCCTTTGGCCTCGACGTCGAACAGATCCGCGAGATGGACCCTGCCGCCTCGCTCGGCATGGTCTGCCTGCCCGAGGAGGCTGCGGCGGTGGCAGACGTGATCGCTGCTGCGCCCCGCGAGCCGCGCTTCCTGCGGCTCTGGACCCTGAAAGAGGCGGTGCTGAAGGCGACAGGGCGCGGTTTTCGCGCCGATGCCCAGAAAGTGCACCTTGCCCCGGACATGCTCACCTGGCCGGGCCCGCACATCATCCGGCATGAAGGCACCGGCATCTATCTCGCCGAATGGATGGAAGCCGATGGTTGTGTGCTCGCCCTGGCTCAGGCGCCGCGCTCAAACACCCGCACGCACATCGGGCCGACCTCGTAGACGCGCAGCCCGTCGCGCCACAGGCTCCCGCGTGCAGTGACCAGAAGGCTCGCTTCGTCTTCCTCCAGTGACAGGATCTCCATCATGGTCACCACCTCTTTCATCTCCGGTGTGACCTGGCCACGATAGCTCCACTTGACCGGTGCATTGGTGGCGAGCGTCTCGATGTGCGGGCGGGTCATACCGGCGGTGAGCCCCTTCAGGTGCACGGCGCGCATGAGCAGCTGGCAGAGCGCATCGAGGCCCAGCGAGCCCGGCTGGACCGGGTCGCCGAAAAAGTGTGCCTTGAAATACCAGGCATGCGGGTCGACCGCCTGGCGCCCGCGAATGAGGCCGAGCCCAGCCTCTCCGCCCTCAGGATCGAAGAAGTCGACCTCATCCAGCATGCGCAGCTGCCCGCCGGGCAGGCGCTTGTCGTACTTGCGGATCGAGACGCGTTTGGAGGCCGGTTCCAGCGCGGCGGAAAAATGCGGCTTGTCCGGCAGGCCGGCCTGGCGCGCCAGGGCGCCGGCGGGGAAGAAGCCGAACTGGGTTTTCAGGTCCAGGACACGCTCCCCATCCCCGGTATCGACAGCAAGCTCGAAGCTGACAATCGTCATCGGCCCGACGCGGGAAAAGGCCGACAGGCGCGAATTCACCACCAAAAGGCCCGTTTCGGGTGTGATTTCGTGGAAAAGTTGCCCGTCGCCCTCCAGATTGCGGAAGCGCAGATCGCCCGACAGCGCAAAGCCGCAATGGCTCGCCAGCCAGCCGCAGGGCTGTAGTGCGATCTCCGACAATACGGCGAACGGCATGGTGCCATTGCGATTGTCGGTGAAGTACCAGGCTTCAGGCGGGACATCATATTCGGTGCGCACCGAGGCGCCGACTTCCGGTGTGCCGGGCCGGGTGGAAACATCGGTGATCCGCGAGATCATGTGATAGGGCGGCTGGGGCAGGCGCGGGACGATCCCTTCACTGTCGAAGCGGTCATACATCGCCCCGAAGGCGGCAGACGGCGCGCCATTGGCACAGTCGAGCAGCGCGGCCTGATCGCCCCGGCTCTCGCCTGCCGGGCCGATGCGCAGGGGCTCTGTATCCACGCGCGGGGCCGGCCAGTTCCGGCGCAGGCGCAGGCCGAAGCGCGGGCAGTAGAAGACTTTCCGCCCGTCGCTGGAGGCCAGCAGCGCGGCGAAGATCATGGGGCTTTCGCCATCGACCACCTCATCCACGAAGACCTCATAGGTCACCTCGTGATCTCCATCCGGGATCACCTGCCCCCGGCAGATGAATTCAGCCGTCTCGCCCGGCGCGGGTTCGAAGACGAAGCCGTCGCGTTCGATGGTCAGGCCAAGCGCGGCAGCGTGAAACTCCAGCGCCTGCACGGCGGCTTCGGCCATCAGCGTGCCGGGCATGCATGGGTCGCCATGGAAATGGCCGTCATAGAACCAGGCGTCTTTCGGCACGCTGGCGCGCGCCTTCAGGTATCCCCGTCCCCAGGGGCCGCCCCCGGGTTCGAACACCTCGACCTCGTCGAAGAAATCGAGTTTGCCATGCGGGAGGTGCGCCGGGCGGGACTGGGCCGCGAGTGCCTCAAAGCCAGGCCCGAAGCAGAACAGCCCATCGCCTGCGCGCCAAGCGAGCACTTCCTCGCGCGAGAAAGCCCGTTTCGCACTGGCGTGGCTTGGTGCGAAAGGTGCGGGCTCCGCCGTTGGCGGGTCTTCCTTCGCCGCATCCCAGGCAAGGCCCTTGCCTGCGGCAAGCTCATCATCGGTGAAGAAGCCCGCCTGCCCGTTGCGCACGGAGAAGACACGCCGCTCACCGACGCGGCAGTCATACTGGAAGAAGAACATGCGCACGCCGGCCAGCGTGGCATGCCCGATGATCTCGATCTGGAAGCGCAGCGTGTCGCCGGGTTCGGGCAGGCCGCCTTCATGGAAGGTGATCTCGCAGCCGAGCAGGCGGTAGACGCGCTTGTCTGCATTCTTGAAGTCCGCGCCCATCCAGCCGATCAGCGTCAGGTCGGCCTGACCGCATTCGATCAGCGGGCCGGGGCGGATACGGCCTGTATGGATGTGCCAGTCCTCGGTTTTGAGGTCCGTCTCGGTCCAGATCACACCGAGGCTTTCCACGCCGGCTTCGGCATCAATGCCCGTCACGCGGTCGACCAGAAGCAGTGGCGCGGCCGGCAGGCGGACCTGGCGCTTGAAGGCGTCCTGCCGTTCGAACTCCGGTCCGAAAAACGCCGACATCTTCCCGCGCGTGGAGGCCTCGATGGCCGGCCGGTTCCAGTGCGGGCCGACGGGATGCCGGGGCGCGAGCGGCTCAGTACCACTGTTCACCTTGCGCGGCCGCGCCGGGGGGGTGTCGGGCGGCGGAGCCGGGAAGGTGGTGGGCGCAGTGGAGGGCGCAGCGTTGGCGAAACTCACGGATATGTCCGGCAGGTCCGGCGCAGCTGGCATGATGCGCGGGGTCTTGAGCTTGGGCACAACCGGCTTTGCGTAGGGCACAGGCCGCTCCAGCGGAGGCTTGGAGAGCGGCGGGCGTTGCAGCTTTCGCGCGGCGCCGAGGCGCTCGGCGAGCCGTTCGATGTTCAGGTTCCGGCCCTCAGCGAAAAGGGCGGCGGCCACTTCTGCCAGATGGGCGAGATCGCCGCGATCGGTGCGGTCCGTGGCGATTGCATGGTGTGCGCGCCCGGCGAGGATCTCGCCGACAGAGCGGGTGAGCGTGTCGCGCGGCCCAAGCTCGACAAAGGTCCGCACGCCATCCGCCCAGGCCTGCTGCACCGTTTTCGGGAAGTCCACCGTGGCGACCGCCTGCGCCGTCAGCATCTCGGCGGCACTTTCCGAGGTTGGCGCATAGGCGCCGTGCACGGCATTCGCATAGAGCCGCACTGGTGAGCCCTCATGCATCTTCCGGGTGTGCAAGCGCCGCCAGGTCTCCTCGAAGGGTTTCATCGCCTCGGCATGGACGATGAGGTGCTGGTTCATCTTGGTGCCCACTCGCGGCCCGAGCGAGAGGCAAAGCGCCCGGCAAGCCTCGGCCGGGCCGCCGATCATGCAGTCCTGGCCAGAATAGATGATGGTGATCTCGACGCCGGGGTGATCCGGAAGCGCGGCGCGCACATCCGCAACCGGGGCCTGCACGCGCCAGTTCGTCCAGTCGGCCGGGACATTGTTGCCCCAGGCGGTTTGCGCCGTTTCGAACTGCCCGCCGAGATGGCGCTCATACATGGCCGCTTCGGAGATTTCCTCCAGCAGCGCGCCGGGATCGCGCCAGAAGCCGAAGGCAAAGAGCGCATTGCTCTCGCCGAGCGACAGGCCGAGGGCGGCATCGGGGGTCAACTCCAGAAGGTCGCGATAGAGCACGGCATGAGCCTGGCTCACCAGCGTGCCGGCGCAGAGCTGTTCGAACTCGGTGAGTTCGGCGGCGTTCAGCAGCGGTGCGATCTCTTCGGCCTTGCTGAACTGGGCAAGCCCCGCGCGTACTTCCGGGAAGGCCGTGAGCAGCCCGCGCGCCATGCGCGGATAGACGGCTGCGGAACCGGTGAACATGAAGGCAAGCTCGCCGTCGGGCCGGCCTTCGCCATAAAAAATGCCCTCGCCGGCGGGCGTCTCATCAGCCTCCAGCGCTTCGGCAGAGGCAGCCTGGCGGGCCGCCATGTCCTCCGCGCTGGCGGCGATAATGGCGATGCGGCAGCGTCCACGTCCGCCGGTTTTGCCCCGGCCAAGGCGCGCGGCCAGCCGGCCCTTGTCCGGTGCGCTCGCCCAGAAGAGATGCGGGCCTGGCCGCAGCGGGTCGCCGAATGTGAGCGGCGCTGCGGGATGAAGCTGGATACGCCCGCCCCCGCCGGCGACTTTCAGTTTCGCGGCGGCCTTTTTCGGGTTCAGGATGAAGCTCGCGCCGGTTTCGCTGGTGCCCATGCCTCGTGCGCTCAGCGCTGCCCTGAGCGCGGCGTCGAAGAGATGCTCTGCAACGGGCGCGGAACCGAAAACCGCGTCAAAATGAGAATTTCGCGGCGATTTTGCAGGCTTCCAGTCCATCTTGCCGATGCTGGCAAAGATCGGATCGCCGGTTTTCTCCGCATCTGCGCGGCGCTTGAGTACCAGCGCGGCGGCAAGATCGGCCGGACGGGTATCGGGGGCGAGTTCGGAGAGCGCCCGCGCGCGCACCGGTTCGGCGGCGAAATCGGCGGCGCTGACAATTGCCATGTCTAGATCGCCATTTCTGAGGGCGGCGACCGCGAGATCCAGGCCGGCAACGCCGGATGCCGACCCGGCAGAGATGGAAAAGCCCATGCCGTGATAGTCGCGGGCATAGGTGACGCGGTTGGCATGCATGTTGGCCATGGCGCCGAGCACGCGGGGGGCTTCCAGCGGCCGCGCGATGGCGTCCTGCCGGGCGCTGTAATCCGGCGCGGCGGGGTCGAGCCCGCAGAGCTGGGCCAGGCGCTCGCGCAGCAGCCAGCGCCCGGCATCGGCGGCGCACTCCATGGCCGCGAACACCCCGGTGCGGTCCGGCGCTGCGCCGGCGACATTGCAGAGGGCTTCCTCCACCGCTTCCAGCGTGGCGAGCTGGGCCGGTTCGGCCTGCATCAGGTCGTTCGGGGGCACCTTTGCAAGGCGCGGATCGGCGCCGATGGCGCTGCAGGGCGCGGCCGGACGGGCCGGCTGGTTCATCGCCCGGCGCATCACCGCATCCACCCCGCGATCGCTGCCCGCGCGCAGGCCGATGCCGCAGATGACGATCTCGTCCCCGCTGGGCTGGGCAGGCCGCGCAGGTGCCGGTCGGGCGGCGGGCTCATATTGCTCCAGGATCAGGTGGGCATTGTTGCCGCCAAAGCCGAAATTGCTGATCGCGGCGCGGCGGGGGCCGTCGCTTCGCACCCAGTCTTCCGGCGCCGTAAGGACACGCAGGCCCGTTTCTTCGACGGCCTTGATGGCCGGGCCGGCAAGCGGGGTTGGCGGCAGGGTTTCGCGCGCCATGGCGGCGGTGAGTTTCAGCAGGCTGGCGAGGCCAGCCGCCGTGATGAGATGGCCGGTATTGGCCTTCAGCGAACCGATGGCGAGGCCGTCTGAGCCGGTAAAGACCTGTCCCGCCGCGCGCACTTCCGTGCCGTCGCCGGTCGGCGTTCCGGTGGCGTGGCATTCCAGATAATCCACGCTGCCGGGCGCCAGGCCCGAGGCTGCCCAGGCGCGGGCCATGGCTTCGACCTGCCCGGTCTCGTCGGGCGCGAGCAGACCCTTGCGGCGCCCGTCATTGGAAAGGCCAATGCCACGGATGACCCCGCGCACTGGTTCGCCCTCTTGCACATCGGCGAGGCGCTTGAGCACCACGGCCACCGCGCCTTCGGACGGCACGAGCCCGTCGGCGCCCTGCACGAAGGGCCGTGAGCGCCCGGTGGGGCTCAGCGCCTGCAGCGCCTCGAAGCCGATATGCAGGATCAGATTGTCAGCCGCATTCACGCCCGCCACCAGAGCGCAGTCCACCTCACCGCGCCCCAGCCGCCGGCAGGCGATCTCAAGCGCATAGAGCGAGGAGGCGCAGGCGGCATCCAGCGCCAGTGCCGGCCCGGAAAGCCCGAGCGCCTCGGCGATCATCTGCGCAGGCAGAGAACTGTTCATGACAGCGCGCGGGTCCCCGGGCTCGGCTTCACCGGCCCAGACGCGCGCGGCATAGGCGGCATGGGCCCGGCTCGGATAGGAGAGATTGGCGAGATAGACGCCCGCCCGGCCGGCCTTCACCTTCGGCGCGCCGGCCGCAGCCCAAGCCTCGCGTGCGGCATGCAGCGGCCAGGCGCAGACCGGGTCGAGCGCGACGCCGGTGCGAAGGGGCTCGGGCAGGCCTGACGGGTCGAAAACGCTGTCAAAGCCCGTCACCACGCCGGAGACATAGCGGCTCGCGGCCGCCTCGCCCGGGGTCAGCCCGAACGTGCCGGGCGGCACCGGGCCATAGAGCAGCCGGCCATCGGAGACGGCATCCCATAATGCATCCGGCGAAAGCGCGCCCGGCAGGACGCAGCCTTCCCCGATGATCGCGATCGGCTCGAAATCCGCCCCCCCGGCCATTCTACCAGTCGTCTCCGACCAGCAGTTCCACATCAGGCCGCGCGCCATAAAGCAAGTGATCGGCGAAGATGGCGGCGCCGTCGGCACGCTCGATCAGGGCGATGCCGCGCGTGCGGAAATGGGCGGCCAGCGCCGCATCCACCATGCCGCCATTCCACGGGCCCCAGCAGAAGGCCTTCACGCTGGCCTCTGGGAGGTCTTCGGCAAGCTGGCGCGCGGCGCGGCCGAGCCAGGCATTGGCCATGGCATAATCGCTCTGGCCGGGGTTTCCGAACACGGCAGAGGCCGAGGAGAACAGGCCGACATGTTTCAGTGCGGCGTGGTCGAGGGCGGCGAGGAGACTGAGGAAGCCTTCCACTTTCGGCGCGAAGACGCGCTCGACCTCCTCGCGCGTCTTGGTCTCGGCGAGGCCATCGGCGAGCACGCCGGCGCCATGGACGAGCCCGGTGATGGCGCCATGCCGGCCTTGCGCCTCTGCCAACGTGGCGGCGACGGCCTCGGCATTGCCGAGATCTAGCTGGAGATACTCCGCCCGCGCACCGAGCGCTTCCAGCCCGGCCAGTGTGGCGCGGATCTCGCGGCCAGCCAGGGCTGCGCGTGCGAGGGCGTCCACCTCTTTCGGCTTGGGCTTTTCGCCTCGGGCCTTGGCATCATTGATGAGCGAGAGGCGCAGGGTTTTCAGGTCATCGGTCTCGGCAATACTCTCAGGCCATGGCGAGACGGGTGAGCGGCCCGCCAGCAGGAACGTCCCGCCGCCGAGGCGCTCGGCCAGCGCCAGCACGCAATCGGAAGTCACACCCCGCGCTCCGCCCGAGACCAGCCAGACGCCCGGCGCATAAGGCTCTGCCCCCGAGAGCGCCGGGCGCTCGGCCTCGATCACCTGTTCCAGCGCCCCCTCGGGCGTCAGCACGGCATCGCCGAGGCCGCTTGCGAGCGCGCCGGCAAGGTCGAGTTTCGAGGCCGGGGCGGCAAGGCTCCAGCAGGCAATGTCCATATCCGGCCATTCCTGGCGCAGGGTCCGGGCAAGGCCTTGCAGGCCGGACTGGCGGGCGAGTGCGCCATATGCGCGCTCAAGCAGGCGAACCGGCCGCCCGGAGCTGCGCAGGTTGCGTACCGCGTCGAATGCGGCCCAGTGGCGCGCGGTCGGATCGGGGATTTTCAGCCCTTCGGTGACGAGGACGGGCGCGGATTTCCCGCTGCCCTGCCTTATGCCGGTTGCGGTGAGCGCCTTTTCAAGGTGACGCTCGGCCTGGGTGAGCTCGATCTTTGCCGGTGGCGTGCCTGTGCCAGCGCTCTCCACCGGCGCCCAGCCGACCGCGCGTACCGCGCAGGGCGTGCGAGGCTCAGTTTCAGGCACAGGCTCGGGACGAACCGGCGGTTCAGCCGCCGCCTCGCCCCTCAGGCAAAAAAATCGGCGATGGCCCTGATGGTGCGCAGCTCGGCGAGGACTTCCGGGTCGACCTCCGGCAGGTGGGGATGGCGGTCCTTCAGGGCCGAGAGGATTTCCACCTGCTTGATGGAATCCACGCCCAGTTCGCCCTCAAGATCCATATTCTCTTCGAGCATGTCTTCTGGATAGCCGGTCTTTTCCGCGATCAGCGCGCGCACGGTTTCCACGCTGACCTGCGTGCCGGTCGCGCCGTTGGCGCGATGTGTTCCGGCCGAGCCGTTGACATAGGCGGGCTTGGCGGCAGGGGTCTGCGCAGGAGCGGCAGCAGGCGCGCCGCCGAGCACGCCGCTTTCCTCGATCATACCGGCAATGGCCGAGATGCTTCGCAGCTCGACCAGCTGTTCCGGGTCGATTTCCGGCAGGGCCGGCAGGTGCTCGCGCAGGGTGGAGAGGATTTCCACCTGCTTGATGGAATCCACCCCCAGCTCGCCTTCCAGGTCCATGCCGGCATCCAGCATGTCTTCGGGATAGCCGGTCTTCTCGGCAATGATGGAGCGCACCAGCGCGATGGCATCCATGGCCGGCGGCGCGGCAACTGGCGCCGGGATCGGAGCCGGGGCGGGTGCAGCTTGGACCGGAGCTGGCGCCACGGGAGCAGGTGCGGCTGCTGGCACAGGCACGGTGGGTTGCGGTGCCGGCGCGCTATAGGCCGGCGGCTGGGGCGCCGGGGCCGACATGGGCATGCTCGGATAGGATGGCGAGGCCGGCTGGGGCATTGGCTGGTATTGCGGGGCGGCGACAGGCTGGCCCGCCATGGGCACCCCGCCGAGCAGCTGACCGGCCGCCGACATGAAGGCGGTGTGCGCGCTGGTCAGCGCCTGGACATATTCGGCATGGCGCCGGGAGAGCTCCTCCAGCATGCGCTCGGTAGCGGCGCCGGCCTGGGGCATGGCGGGAGACGGCGCAGGCGGCGGAGTGAAGGGCGGCGGAGGCGGCTTTTGTGTCATGGAGCTATTCTGGCTTGGAATTGAGGGTTGTGCCGGCGCGGCGTTCTGCCGGGGCGGATTTGGACGCGCGCGACCGGCAGCGCCGGCGGCGGGTGGATAGGGTTTGCCGAGATTGGCGCCTGAAATCATTATAGCATGCTTTGGCGGCGCTGGCTTTTCCGGAGCGGGTGGCAGGTCTGCAAAAAGCGCCTGCAGGTTGAGCGCCACGCCCTCTGCGCACAGAGTGCCGACCGCGTGAAGGAACTGCGCCACGCCATTGCGGCGCTTGTGGTCGAGCGGCACGGCGAGATGATCGCGGGTCCCGAGAGTATTGCTGACAAGCCCGCTCACCACACTGCCCGGGCCGAACTCCACGAAAATGCGCGCGCCGGCCTCGTACATGGCCTCGACCTCTTCACGAAAACGCACGGGGCTGGCGATCTGGCCGGCGAGCGCGGCGGGCAGCGTTTTGGCCGATTTGGCATAGGGCGCGGCGGTGGCATTGGCATAGACCGGCAGTTTCGGCGCCTTGACCTTCTCGCCTTGGATCACCGCCTGGAAGGGCTCCACGGCGCTGGCGACGATTTCCGAATGGAAGGCCGTCGCGACCGGCAGGAAGCGCGCCTTCAGGCCGAGCTTTTTCGCCTCGGCCTCGGCCTTTTTCACGATATCGCTCGGCCCCGACAACACCACCTGGTCGGGCGCATTGTCATTGGCGAGGACGAGGCTCTTGCCGAGCTTTTTCAGGATTGGCGCCACGGTGGCCGCATCGGCCTGCAGGGCCAGCATGCTGCCCTCGCTGGTGCGCGCAGCCTCTGCCATCAGCGCGCCGCGCGCGGCTGAGAGCGTGAGGACGGCGTCTTCCTTCATCGCGCCGGCAGCATGCAGCGCCATCACCTCGCCGAAACTGTGCCCGCCGGTCATGCCGGGTTTGAGGCCGAGCTGGCCGGAGAGCTGAAGCTGGGCGAGCGCGACGGCGGCGATGGCCGGCTGGGCATGTTCCATGCGCGTGAGCCGGTCGGTGGCCTGGCTGAACTCGACCTGGTCGAAGGCGGCTGGCGGGAAGCTGAGGCGATCAAGGCGCAGCGGGCCGACGCGCGCATGGCTCGCAGCCCTGTCCCAGGCGGCGCGGGCGGCGGGGAAGCCCATGGCGAGATCGGCGCCCATGCCGACATACTGGCTGCCTTGGCCGGCGAACATGAAGGCGACCTCGCCCTCGCGCGGCTTGCCCATGGCGGCATGGCAGCCGGGCTTGAACGGGCCGGAAAGCGCGCCCTTCTTCAGGCGTGCGGCCATGTCGGCGGCCTTGGCAGCGAAGTCTTCCGGGCTTTCGGCCGTGATGGAGACGCGCACCTTGTCACCGGCTTTGAAGGCGGCGTGGCTGGTGCTGGCCGCGAGCGGCATACCCGCCTCTGTCAGGCCAGACGCAGCGGCCTCCATGGCAGCGGCCACCGCGCCGGCATCCTTCCCGGAGAAGACGAAGAGTTCCGCCGGTAGGGTGCGGTACGGTTTAACCGCCCGCTTGCCGGTATATTCCTCCAGCGTGACATGGAAATTGCTGCCGCCGAAGCCGAACGAGCTGACCGAGGCGCGGCGCGGGCGGTCTTCCGGCGCAATCCACGGACGCGGCTCGGTGTTGAGATAGAAGGCCTTGCTGTCACGGACGGCCTCTGCAGGCTCTTCCACCTTGATCGTGGCTGGCAGGACTTTTCGCGAGAGCGCCTGCACCGCCTTGATCAGGCTGGCTGCGCCAGCGGAGGCCTTGGTATGACCGATCTGGGATTTCACCGATCCGAGCGCGCACCATGGCGCGTCCGATGCAACCTCGCCGAACACCTGGTGCAGGCCATCCAGCTCGGCCTTGTCGCCGGCCTTGGTGCCGGTGCCGTGGGCCTCGACAAGGTCGACCGTCTCCGGGCCATAGTCGGCCTGCGCATAGGCGCGGGTGAGGGCGCGGGCCTGGCCGCCGGCGCGCGGGCTGTAGATGGCGGTGCCCGCGCCATCGGACGCCCCGCCAAGGCCGCGGATCACCGCATGGATCGTGTTGCCGTCGCGTTCGGCATCCTCCAGCCGGCGCAGGGCGAGGATGCCCACCGCCTCGCCCAGCATGGTGCCGTCGGCCTCGGTGGAAAACGGCCGGCAATCCCCGGTCGGCGACAGGGCCGGCGTCTTGGAGAAGCACATATACATCAGGATGTCGTTGAGCGCATCGACACCGCCGGCCAGAACCATGTCGCTATCGCCGGCGCGCAGCTCGTGCAGGGCGATCTGCAGCGCGGCGAGCGAGGAGGCGCAGGCCGCGTCGGTGACGTAATTCGAGCCGCCGAGATCGAGCCGGTTGGCGATCCGCCCGGCGACGACATTGCCGAGGAGGCCCGGGAAGGTCGCTTCCTGCCACTGCGCATAGTGACCTTCCATGCGCGCGGCCACGTCCTGCACTTCGCTCTCGGGCAGGCCCGCCTCGCGCAGGGCGTTGACCCAGACCGGGCGCTGCAGCCGGCCGGCCATATGCGCGGTCAGTTCGGTGGCGGAGGCGACGCCGAGCACGACGCTGGTGCGGGTCTTGTCGATTTTTCCCGCGCTGTCGCGCTCGATGTCTTCAAGCGCCATTTTCGCAGCCACCAAGGCGAGCAGCTGGGCGCTGTCAGTGGCCTCCATGGCCTTGGGAGAAATGCCGAAGGCGAGCGGGTCGAACGCCACCGGGGAGAGAAAGCCGCCGCGCTTGCCATAGGTGCGGTCCGGCGCGCGCATGTCGGGGTCGTAATAGTCCTCGATCAGCCAGTGGCTGGGCGGTACGGGCGTGAGCAGGTCGCGGCCTTCGAAAAGGTCGCGCCAGAAGCCCGTGATGTCGCCGCGTCCGGGGAAAATTCCGCCGAGGCCGACAATGGCAATGGGGGCTGCGCCGGCGGCACTCACCGGCCCTGCCCCGACCATGAGAACTGTAATGGCCTATACGAAAAAGCTGTTGCCGGCATTGGTATCCCACACGCCCGAAGTTGTGCGGCCCGGCTTAGGCGGGCAGCGCCTTCCATCAGGTTGAGAGCGATCTGTCGAATTGATCTATTTTCCACCGGTTCGAGAAAGCTTCCGGCAACCCATTCATTGAACGCGCCCTGGGCCGGTCCGCACCAGATCTGATAGTCCGATTTTCGCGCCAGATCGCCCTCACGCGCCCATTGCGCGCCCATGAAGAGATAGCGCCGCGCGACCAGCGCCAGGCGCTTGTTGCCATCGGTTTCGGCGCGTTCGGCCTCGCGCGGATTGGTCTTCTCGATAAAGGCGCGGGTTTTGTCCCAGGCGGCGCTGAAAGGCTCGCCCAGCACGTCTTCCAGCCAGGCGCGGTCCTTCTCGCTCATGGTCTCGAAGGAGAGGCCTTCACGGTAGTGGGCGTGGAGTTTCTTTCCGCGCATGGCGAACAGCGTACCACGCTTGAGTACCTGGACTTCAACCCCCTGCTCGAACATGTCCGCAGCCGGCGCCATGGCGACATCGGCGGGGCTGGCCTTGGCGAGCATTTCCCGCGCCGGCAGGGAAAGGCCTGATTCCACGCAGGCCTGATTGATCGACCCGGTGAGCACATAGGCTGCGCCCATCGCAAAAGCCGCCGCCACCCCGTGCGGTGTGGCAATGCCGCCGCCAAGGCCGATGCGGATCAGCTCGGGGGAAAGATCGTGGCGCGCGCAGACCCGGTCGCGGGCTTCGCTGAGCGAGGCAAAGAGCGGGGCGGCTGCGCGCCGGTCGGTATGCCCGCCGCTATCTGCTTCGGCCGTGATGTCGGCGGCCACGGGCGCGCGGGCGGCGAGATCGGCCTGCTCGGGCGTGATCGCGCCGCTCTCGACAAGCTCGCGCAGCATCTTTTCCGGCGCCGGGGCCATGAACTGTTCGGCGACTTCCGCGCGCGAGACCTTGGCGAAGACATGGGTCGAGCGGGCGATCTCTCCATCAGGGCCACGCGAAAGACCCAGGGCGGAATAACGCACGATATCTGCCGACAGGCGCATATAGGCCGAGGCGGAGACCCGCGCGACGCCGGTCTCCAGGAAGAGATCGACGGTCGCGGCTTCCTGGCCGGGATGCTGGGGCGAGTAGATGAGATTGGCGCCCCATCCGATCTGGGCCGGCGACAGCTCGGCCTGGATCTTCGCGATGCCGGCGCGGATTTCGTCGAGGCCGAGCCCGGCGCTGCCGTAAAAGCCCATGCAGCCGGCATTCACCGCCGCCACCACCATGCGCGGCGTGGCAATGCCGCGGGCCATCTCACCAACCACATAATTGAAGCGCACAGCGTGCAGGCGCCGAAACTCCGGGTCGCCCAGCCATTCAGGATACAGCGGGGGAAACTGAATGGTTCCCTCACCGGCCATGCCCGCTGGAAGCGCAAATTCTTTGCGCGGCTCCAGCATCTCGATCTCGAGCTTCAAGCTCATCGATGCCGTTTCCTTTCCAATCTACGTTCGGAAAAGAGACTGCTTTTGCATCTTCTACAAGCCAATTGCTGTCGCAGGCGGGTCGATTTCCGGAGAATGCCGCAAAACATGTCGCCTGAGAGGATATGCCTGCGTGTGGTAGCGTTACCCTGTAATAAATATTCCAGGCAGGGCTTTTCCCGATACGGTGCCCAAGCACCGTGGAAAGGTGGGTTTGCTCCCTATTCCACGCCGGCCAGGGACGTTGTAGGGCGCAGGCGGTCGGTCAGGCTGCCGACCTCAGGCGTGATGTAGTCGCGAATCACTGCGCGCGCTTCTTCGCCGGCCGCTTCGGCGCTCTTCGTGCCGTCGGCAACCTCCCAGGCGAGGTTCAGAAGCGGCATATACATGTCTTCGGTCTCGCCCTGGAGGGTGATCGCAAACTCAGGATGCTCGGCTGCGATAGCGGCCCATTCCTCGCGCACCACGGCCCAGTAGCTGGCAGTAGCCTCCCAGTAGTCGGTAGCCACGGCGACGTCGAAATCGCTGTCGGCGGCATAGGTATTCACGCCGATCTCGCGCACCAGGGCCTGCGGGGCACCGGTCAGCACCAGTTTCAGATTGTCCTGTTCATGGGTCCAGCCGGCCGGTGTGATCACATGGCGGTTCACCGCGTCCATCGCGTGATAATCCTCGCGCGTGGTCATGTCGCGGCGCGGTAGCGGGCGCCATTCACGCGGCGGCGTCCAGGCGGCGATGCCATCCTCGAAGGACCAGGCCCCGACCGCACCATAGCGCGGGGAATCATCGACCTGGTAGACCGTCTGGGACCATTTGCCCGCCGCCTCCTCGGGCGAAACCTCGCGGGTCTCCCAGGCATTGCCGCCGATGAAGACCAGCACGCTGGCCGGCTCATACTGCCAGTCCTGGCGCCAGTGCTTGATCGGGAACTTCTCGTCTCCGCCGACCACCAGGATGTGCTGGAGGCTGATGAAATCGCCGGTATCCTCGATCACGCGGACCACTTCATGACCGCCTGAAAGCTTCGGTGGGGCCAGCTCATAGCCGTCCACATAGGAGACGGTTTCAGTGAAATCGAAGGTCACCCTGTAGTCCCCGGCCATGGCGAGGATGGCCTGGCGCTCCTGCTCGAACCTGGCGGTTTCGGATTCGGAGACGCTGGTTTCGGCTGGGGCCGCGGCGGTCTCTGCCAAGGGTGTAGCAGGGGCGGTGGCGACGCAAGCTGCCAGCAGGGCGGTCGCGCTACAAATGGCCAGCGCGGAAGCGGTGCGGTGAATATGGAACATGGATATCCCCTCGATCAGATAATGTGGCGGTCTCTCAGCAATATTTCTTACCGGTAGTGAGAATCACTTGCAATCTCAAAGCACGCTTGGCAGAAACAATCTGAGAATGAGTTGCAATAACATTTAGGGGTTCTCATGAGTTTTCGTACCGCCTGTTCGAGGCCCGGCACACCTGCGCGTATCCTGATGGCCTGCTCCACCCTTGCGCTGGTGGCCGGGCCGGCCTTCGCCGAGGATGCGCCGGGCGCCCAGGAAGAAGAACAGCGCGAGGAAACGGTTACGGATAATGTCTTCGAGGAAGAATATGAGCGCGTCTTCGAGGGCGTTTACGAGCCCGGTCGCAACTTCAAGATCGCAGCTTCCTACCAATTCGGCGGGTAACTCCTCCCTCCGCCGGACTGAGGCGTGGCGCTGTTGGAGACCGGCGCCACGCCTCTTTTTTTATCTGTCTCCGTATCCGCGCTTTGCGCGTCACATGAGACGCGCTCAGGGCTGGGGCCACACAAGCTGGATCGGAAGGTTTAAGCCGAGCCTGTCAACACCGCCCTCCCCCGCGAAAGCGGGGGCCATGGACCGATATTTGATCCCGCCAGACCCGTGTCGAGATTGGTCTCTGGGTTCCCGCATGCGCGGGAATTTGCGGCCGACTTCGCTTAGCTTGAGGCCGAGAGTGCCTCAGTTCCCCTCGAACGGGTCGCGCATGAGGATGACGTCCTCACGCTCCGGTGAGGTGGAGACGAGCGCGGCGGGCTTGCCGACCAGTTCTTCCAGGCGGCGGACATATTTCACTGCGGCGGCGGGCAGATCGTTCCAGCTGCGTGCGCCCTGCGTGCTCGCGCTCCAGCCCGGCATGGTCTCGTAGACCGGCTCGACGGCTGCCTGCTGGGCCGCCGTGGCGGGCAGATAGTCATAGGTCTCGCCGTCGAGCTTGTAGGCCACGCACACCTTGATCTCATCAAGCCCGTCGAGCACGTCGAGCTTGGTGAGGGCAAGGCCGTCGACGCCCGACACTGCGCAGGCCTGACGCACCATCACCGCATCGAACCAGCCACAACGGCGCGCGCGCCCGGTCACCGTGCCGAATTCGCGGCCGACCTCGCCGAGGCGCTGGCCGATTGCATTGTCCTGCTCGGTCGGGAACGGCCCGGAGCCGACCCGCGTCGTATAGGCCTTGGCAAGGCCGAGCACATAGGAGACTGCGCGGGGGCCGAGCCCGGTCCCGGCGGCGGCCTGGCCGGCCACGGTGTTGGAGCTGGTCACGAAGGGATAGGTGCCATGGTCGACATCCAGCATCACGCCCTGGGCGCCCTCGAACAGGATGCGCCGGCCGAGCCGGGCGCTCTCGTTCAGGCGTTTCCAGGCCGGCGCGGCATAAGGCAGGATGCGCTTGGCCACTTCGAGCAGCTCGGCCTTCAGCGCCTCGCCATCGGGCGCAGGCAGGCCGAGCCCGGTGCGCAGGGGTTCATGGTGGGCGATCAGGCGCGCGAGCTTCATGTCGAGGGCTTCCTCGTCGGCAAGGTCAGCCACGCGCACCGCACGCCGCCCCACCTTGTCCTCATAGGCCGGGCCGATGCCGCGCTTGGTCGTGCCAATCTTGGCGGCATCCTCGGCCGCGCCCTCGCGGGCGGCGTCGAGATCCTTGTGCCAGGGCAGGATGAGGCAGGCATTCTCCGCCAGAATGAGGTCGTCGGGGGTGAGCCGGATGCCGGCCTTTTCCATGGCCTCGAGTTCGCTGATCAGCTGCCAGGGGTCGACCACCACGCCATTGCCGATCACCGAGAGCTTGCCGCCGCGCACCACGCCGGACGGCAGGAGGTTCAGCTTGTAGGTCTGCCCGTCGATGACGAGCGTGTGGCCGGCATTGTGCCCGCCCTGAAACCGCGCGATGACATCGGCGCGGTGGCTCAGCCAGTCAACGATCTTGCCCTTGCCCTCGTCGCCCCACTGGGCCCCGACCACGACTACGCCAGCCATGGCACTCCTCCATGCATCTCACCAAAGCGGCGCAAAGGGGCATGTTCGCCCGCGCTTTGCAAGCGCTCTGTCAGGTTTCCGGTTCAGGCCAGTTCATAGTCCTCCAGATGCACTTGCGCCAGCGCCTCGGCAAAGGCTGTGCAGTTGCCGCTCCAGTTCTGGGTGATGAGGCCCTTCTCATTCTTGTACCAACTGGAGCAGTGGGGGTCGGCCCAGACGGTTTTTTCCAGATCTTTCTGGAGCTTGGCGTTCCAGGCGGCCTGCGCGGCAGGCTTCGGCGTGAGGGTTTTCGCGCCGGCCGCGTCCATCGCGTCGAGCGCCATCAGGGCATAGTCCACCTGCCGCTCCATCATGAAGGTGATGGAGTTGTGGCCGAGATTGGTGTTGGGGCCATACAGCACGAACATGTTCGGGAAACCGGCCACGGTGACCCCGCGATAGGCTTCGGGATGGTCGGCCCAGTCGTCATTGAGGTGCCGGCCTTCGGCGCCTATGACATCCACGCTCCAGCGCCAGCCCGTGGTCTCGAAGCCCGTGGCGAAAACGAGAATGTCGAAGTCATGCGCGGTGCCGTCGGCGGTTGTGACGCCAGCCGGCGTGATTTCCGAAATCCCCTCGGTGACCAGCGCGACATTTTCCCGGCAGAGGGCAGGATAATAATCATC
Source organism: Hyphomonadaceae bacterium UBA5336 (assembly GCA_002408125.1). GTDB lineage: Bacteria > Pseudomonadota > Alphaproteobacteria > Caulobacterales > Hyphomonadaceae > UBA5336. The sequence continues at coordinate 111,112 of DHQO01000004.1, forward strand.
CGAGATCAGGATGCGCCTGCAGCCGACCGGATAGTCCGGCGTCAGTTTCTCGCGCAGCTGCGGGTCCGCGACCTGGTTGTGGAGATGATCGGTCGCCTGGCGGGTGAAGGCGGCGCGGCCTTCCGGGGTCCACTCGAAGGCCTGCCAGAAAAAGCTGTCGGCCTGGTCGAAGATCAGTTGGCGATTGCGCGCGCCCATGGACATGGCCATGTCCGGCTTCGTCATGGCGAGCGCCAGTTCCTCGGGCGGCACAGCGCGGTCATTGCGCGGGATGATCCAGTTCGGCGTGCGCTGGAACACGGTGAGCTGTTCTGCCACCTTCGCCAGTTCCGGGATCAGCTGGATGGCGCTCGCCGCCGCGCCGATCACCCCGACGCGCTTGCCGGCAAAGTCCACAGAATGGTCCCAGCCCGCCGAATGCATCATCGGTCCTTCGAATGTGCCCTGGCCCTTTATGTCCGGCCATTGCGGGCGCGAGAGCTGGCCGAGCGCGCAGATCAGCACATCGCCGGTGTAGCTCGCGCCAGTTTCGCTGGTTACCGTCCAGGTCTTTGCGGCCTCGTCCCAGACAGCCTCGCGCGCGGCTTCCCCCAGATGCAGATGCGGGCGTAGCTGATAGCGGTCGGCGAGTTCCTCGGCATAGGCCTGGATTTCCGGGGCCTGGGGATAAAGCCGGGTCCAGTTCATCGACTGGGCAAAGGAGAGCTGGTAGAGCGCGACCGGCACATCGCAGGCACAGCCCGGATAGGTGTTCTGGTGCCAGGTCCCGCCCACGCGCGGATGCTTTTCCAGCACGGTGATCTCGTGGCCGGCCTCGCGCAGCCGGATCGCGGCGATCAGCCCGCCAAGGCCTGCGCCGAGTATGATGGCCCTTTTCCGCGCCATGCCGTTTCCTCCCATTTTGTTTTGGAAGGATGGTTGATCGTGGGGGCGCCCAAGGCAAGGGGGCTCGCGACGTCAGGCGGCCGGGGAGTGCTGGCGCAGCGCCTGACGGATCTCATACAGCGCATCCATCATGTCGCCGCCCGATTCCACGCGTTCGAGCACCAGTTCGAGCAGCTGGCGCGCGGCAAAGCTCGGATCCATTCCGGAGCGTTCGGCCGCCTCGCGGAACCTGGTCTTCTGTTCTTCTCGCAGCCGGATCGCGAGCTGCACGCTTTTCGCTGAGGCTGACATGGGGGCGCTCCCGTCTGACACTGTCATACCCAATCTTTCCCAGTTTGAGGTTAATGACAAGTACCGCGTTGACTCAACAAACTGTAATGCAGACAAATAGGGCAATTCACGGCCTTTCGCTATAATACCCAAATCTTCCCAGATATCGCATGCTCAAAGTGTCTGATTGTATGATTGACGGGCGCCGGCGCCTTACTGTGCCCGGCGAGCTGATTCAGGCATTGAGCTGGCGCGAGCGGATCGGTGCGGGCCTGCCGGTCCGGTTCGATCTGATCGAGGCAGGCCTTGTGGTGATGATGCCGGGCGAGGCGGCAGGCACCGCAGACGGCCTGTCGCCGGAAGAGCGTGCGGACCTGGACTTTGTCCGCCCCTTGGGAAAGTGGGAAACCGCCAGCCGGCTGACTGTACCACGCCTTGTCTGCGCGCATCTGTTCGGGCCGGGCGTGATTTCCGGCGGCGTTTTCGTGATTGTCGAGGAGGATGAGCTGCAGCTCTGGAGCGAGGCCTATCGTCTTGGCCAGCTCACCTCGCGGCGCATGCGGCTCGGGCTTGGTTAAGCCGGCGTTAACCATTTGCTAACGCTTGTCAGACACTGTTGGCGAATGTCTGACAAGGGGCCCGAACATGTCCGTATCGCTCTACACCCTGCTCGCCGCGATGTCGTGCACCACAGGCCTGCTCGGCCTGCGCCTTGTCTGGGTGACCAGCCGGCTGAAGCGGGATGTTGCGTTGGATTTAGGCGAGGATGAGGAGTGATGCGCGCTACTCTCAACATTCTCCGATTCACCACGGCTTGACCGCGGTGCCCAGCTCCTGACGGGCGTTCTGGTTCGGATCTTTCGGAGATGGGCCCCGCGATCAAGTCGCGGGGAGTCGCCGAAGAAGCTTTTCCTGGAGAATGCCGCCTCAGCCCCCGAACCGGTAATAGATGCGCACGCCGGCGCTATCCATGCCCTGGTTGCGGCCTTCGCCGAGGATCTGGCCGTGGCTGAGATGTTCGAACAGGAGCTGGCCGCCCCAGTTCTCGCCGAAATCCTTGTTCAGCGCGAGGCCGGTGCGAAAGAGGTCGCGCGAGCCGAGAAACACATGGTCCTCCGCGAAGGCTTCCGAGCGCGGATCGCCCTGCGGATAGGGACTTTCCAGTTCACCATCATGGATGACATAGCCGAGGCTCGGCTCGATCGCCCAGCCATCGGCGAACTCGAAAGTCCACATCAGGCCGCCGCCGGCAAAACTGGTATTGCCGGCCGTGTTCACCGACCCGACGACATAGGGGCGCGGGGAGAGGATGATGTCGAAAATACCCGGTGAGGCGAAGACCAGCTCGCCTTCCACATTCACCCCGTCTTCCTTGTCAGCATTCTTGCAGTCGGTGACGCAGATATTGTGCGCGAGCACGCCGGCGCGCGCCTCTTCGATGAGATCGGCATGGGCCACGCCCGGAATGATGGTGGCCGCAAGGGCCAGTGACAAGGCTCGCATATATCTTCCCTTCCTCGCGGGCGCCTTCCCCAAGGCGGATCAGTTCAATGGACGTGTCCGGGCGGTAAGGTCAAGCAACTGGCGCTTGACGGCCCTAGCGGCAACCCGCCTCCTCTTGTGAAAACACATCACGGGAGGAGAAATCATGGCAGACCTGACGGGCAAGACAGCGGTGATCACGGGCGCGGCCAGCGGCATCGGCCTGGCCAGCGTGGAGGTCTTCGTGGCCGCCGGGGCAAAGGTGGTGGCCGCCGATATCCAGGAGGACAAGGGCGCGGCGCTGGAGGCCCGGTTCGGCACCGACACGGTGCGCTTTGCCCGCTGCGACGTGACCTCGCGCGAGGATCTTGAGGCCGCTCTGCAGACCTGTGTCGATGCGTTCGGCGGGCTCGATATCCTGTTCAACAATGCCGGACAGGGTGGCACGACGGCCGGGGTGGAGGATTTCGACCCTGAGGGGTTCGACGCCACGGTCGCGCTGCTCCTGAAATCGGTGTTCCAGGCGACCCATCTTGCCGTGCCGCACTTCAAGGCGCGCGGCGGCGGGTCGGTGGTCAACACCTCCTCGATCAGTGCGATCAGCGCGGGCTATGCCCCGATCACCTATTCCATCTGCAAGAAGGGTGTGGCGCATTTTTCCAAGCTAGCGGCTGCCGAGCTTGCCAAATACCAGATCCGGGTGAACGCTGTCCTGCCGGGATTTATCGCCACCTCGATCTTCGGAGCCTCGCTCGGCCTGCCGCGCGAACAGGCCGACCAGATGGCCGAACTGGTCGCCCAGGCCGGCGGCGCGATGCAGCCGGCCGGGCGTACCGGCACGGGCAAGGACATCGCCGAAATGGCGGCCTTTCTCGCCAGCGATGCGGCAAGCTTCGTGACCGGTGGGGAATTCCTCGTCGATGGCGGCATGACGGTCGGCCCGCGCCACAGCTGGGACGAAAACGATGCCGGCCCGCTGCTCAATGCGCTCGGCATCTCGCCGGAACAGGCCGAGCAGATGCGCGCGGCGATGAAGGCGGGCTAGCCGGCGGGCTTCCTCCCCGACACGCCGCTCGCGCAGCCGAAGACATATTTCCGGAAGCGGGCCTCAAGTCCGTTAACCCGGAGCATTTGGGTGAAATCTGCTGCGTCACCGAATGCTGTGGAGTACTGGCCGATATGGGAGAAATCCTGCGCCCCGCGCAGCAGGGTCCGCTCGATCAGCGGCAGGACGGTCTTCAGGTGGAAGAGATAGAGCGGGCGCAGCCACCAGCCCTTCGGATCGGACGCCTCGATATAGGAAAACACCCCGCCCGGCTTCAGGACGCGGGCGGTGAGTGCGGCGAGCCTTTCATGCTGGGCGGGGTTGAAGGTCTTCAGGCCGAAGGTGGAGACGATGAAATCGGCGCTTTCATCGGCAAGGCCGCTGGCGAGCGCATCGTCCTCGATGAACTCGATCCTGTGGCTGCGGTGCTGGTGCAGGCGCACCATGGCGCGCCTGTGCATGCCCGAGGAGATGTCCACCGCCACGATCCGGCCGGTTTCGGGAAACCGTTTCAGGAGGTGCGGCCAGACCTCACCTGTGCCCGACATCAGGTCATAGCCGGCCGGGGCGTCACCCGGCGGGGCTGGCAGCGCGGCGATGCATTGCCGGCGCCAGCGCTCGGTCATGCCGAGCGAGCACCAGTAGCTGAAGGCGATATACTTGTCGGAGCAGCGGTCAAAGACGCCTTTGACATAGGCCGGATCGTAAAGATCAGGCCCGGTTTGCGTCACAGGCTGCCCTTGGTGCTTGCCGCCGCCCCGCCGAGGCGCGGGTCTATGGCGACCGCGGTGCGCAGGGCGCGGGCGGTGGCCTTGAAACAGCTCTCGATGATGTGGTGGCAGTTTTCGCCATAAAGGTTTTCCACATGCAGGCACATGCCGCCATTGCCGGCGAGCGCATGGAAGAATTCCTTGAACAGCTCGGTATCCATCTCGCCGATCTTGTCGCGGGTAAAATCCACCTTCCAGACCAGATAGGGCCGCTTGCACAGGTCCACCGCGGCGCGCGAGAGCGTCTCGTCCATCGGCACATAGGCGTGGCCGAAGCGGGTGATGCCGGCAAAATCGCCGAGTGCCTGCTTGATCGCCTGACCGATCACGATGCCGGTGTCCTCCACCGTGTGGTGCATGTCCACATGCAGGTCGCCAATGGTCTTCACGTCGAGATCAATGGCGCCATGCTTGGAAAAGGATTCCAGCATATGGTCGAAAAAGCCGATGCCCGTGGACAGCGTGCTCTTGCCCGTGCCGTCGAGATTGACCGAAACCTTGATATCGGTCTCGCGGGTCTTGCGGGTGATTGTGGCGGTGCGCTCTGTGCTCATCTTCGTGGATATGTTGCTCAAGTCTTTCAGTTCAATTGACGCGCTTTAACCGAATTCAAAACCTTATTCTGCAAACACGCTGAGATATGTCGGTATAGTGGGCGAAGAGAGGCGCGAAAACTGCGTGCCAGAAACAAATGACAAGACCCTGATTTTCGGGCGAGTGCGCATGACGTCGGTGCTGCCCCTTGCGGCAGTGCTGGTCGCCCTGTTCGTGGTCCTCTGTATCCTGCTCGCCAACGTGACCGCGGCCGGTTTCCACGGACATGAGCGCTCGCGCGCCGAGGCCCTGCGGCTTGCAAATCTTGTCTCGACGGATCTCGCCCTCGGCGACGAGTTCGGTGTGCGCAATGCCGTAAATTCCCGCTACCCGGTCTATATCGAGATCACCGACCAGAATGGCGAGCTCATATACGCCAACGGCACGGTGGGCCAGGACAATCCGCGCTATTCCGTACCTGTCCGGTTCGACGGCCAGGTGATCGGCCAGCTGCGCGCCGGTCCGCTCGTCGCCGGAAGGATGGCCATGCCGGCCTGGGGCATGGCCTTGCTCGTACTGTTCGCGGTCATCATGGCGGGAAGCATCGCAATGATGTTCGCCAATCTCATCGTCCGCTCGGTCACGATTGTGCGCGAGGATATCGATACCCTCGAGGCGGGTCGCCCCCTGCATGAGGATGCCGCGCGCCAGACCCAGTTCATGGAGCTTCACCAGCTCAACGATACCATGCGCCGGGTCATGGAATCGCGCCGGCGCGAGATCGAGGACCTGCGGCTGGTGGCTTTCCAGAACGGCCCGACCGGTTTGCCCAACTTCACCGCGCTCTCGCAATATATCGATCGCCATCTCAAGACGACCGACTTCGGCCACCCCATGGCCATCTACCGGCTCGACCTCGATCACTTCGACCGCGCCTGCGAGAGCTTCGGCAGCGATGTCGGCGAGGCGCTCCTGCGCGAGGCCGTGGCCCGCATCCGCAAGGAGATCAACGAACTGGCCGACCGCGAGCTGGTGGAAAGCTCCGGTTTCTTCCTGGCCCAGGCCTGGGCCGACAATCTCTTTCTGGTGATGCCGAATATTGGCGGCCGCGGCGATGCCTCGGCCGTGGCGCGCGCCCTGCGCAGCGCCTTCGTGGCGCCGCTGAAGGTGGAAAACCATGATGTCACGCTGGGGCTCAGCGGCGGCATCGTGATGGCGCCGGAAGACGGAACCATGCGCACAGACCTGTTGCGCCGGGCCGAGACCGCACTGCGCGCGGTGCGCGAGGACGGCAAGCGCGGCTTCCGCTTCTATGCCCCGCGGCTCGACCGGGTCGCCTCGGGCCGCGCCCAGCTGGAGGCCGAGCTGCGCGAAGGCATCGAGAATGGCGAGTTCGTCCCCTATTTCCAGCCGAAGATCGACCTGCATACGGGCCAGATCAAGAGCTGCGAGGCGCTGGCGCGCTGGCGCCGTCCGGGCGGACGGTTCATCTCGCCGGGCGCCTTCATTCCGCTGGCCGAAGAGACCGGCCTGATCGAGGTGATCGGCCGGCAGGTGCTCAAGGGCGCATGCGAGCAGGCCGCCGGCTGGCTGCGCGAGGGGCTGGCCATGTCCGTGGCGGTGAATGTCTCCCCGCTGGAGCTGCGCAATCCCGATTTCCGCGCCAACGTGCTCTCTTCGCTGACGGCGACCGGTCTGCCGCCGGCCTATCTGGAACTGGAGATCACCGAATCGGTGGCCGTGGACGATCCAAAGGCTTTCCAGGAGATGCTCAATCCGCTGAAAGCCATGGGCGTGCGCCTGGCGGTGGACGATTTCGGCACCGGCCACTCCAATCTTGCCACGCTCTCCCAGCTCCAGTTCGATGTGTTCAAGATCGACCGGCAATTCGTCCAGAACCTGGAAAACGAGAGCTCCTCGCGTCCGATTGTCGAGATGATCCTGGCCATGGCCCAGTCCATCGGCATGGAGACCGTGGCCGAAGGTGTCGAGACGCCCGAACAGGCGCGATTCCTGCGCAAGCGCGGATGCACTTATGGCCAGGGCTTCCTCTACAGCCAGGCGCTTTCGGCTCGCGATTTCCCCGCTTTCGTGCAGCAATGGGAAGCCCGCCGGCGCCGGCGCGCGGCCCCGAAAGCGGGCTGAGCGCACGAAAGCCACTTGAAAATTTGACCGCACTGCGCCATTCTTATCGTATGTCGATAAATCATGGCGATCCGAACACTTGGTATGGCACCACGATCCTGGCGGTAAGAAAGCCGGGCCAGGTGGTGCTGATCGGTGACGGTCAGGTCTCACTGGGCCAGACCGTCATGAAAGGCAATGCACGCAAGGTGCGCCGTCTCGGAGGGGGCAAGATCCTGGCCGGCTTTGCCGGGGCCACGGCCGATGCCTTCACCCTGTTCGAGCGGCTGGAGGAAAAGCTCGAACGCTTTCCCGGCCAGCTGATGCGTGCGGCGGTGGAACTGGCCAAGGACTGGCGCACGGAAAAGTACCTGCAAAAGCTCGAAGCCATGCTGATCGTGGCCGATGCCGAGGTCACGCTGGTCATCACCGGCACGGGCGATGTGCTTGAACCGGAACACAATGTGGTCGCCATCGGTTCGGGCGGCACCTATGCCCAGGCTGCCGCACTCGCGCTGCAGGACTATGAGCAGGACGCGGAAACCGTGGCGCGGAAAGCGATGGAAATCGCCGCCTCGATCTGCGTTTACACCAACACCCAGTTCACCGTGGAATCGCTGGATGTTTGACCGCAACGACCTGCATGCGGCGGTAAAAGCCGGCATCCTGGACGAGGCCACGTCCGGCGCGCTGGAGCGTTTCCTGGCGCGCCGCAATGGGGCCGATGCCAGCGGCGACCCGGAATCCCTGCGTTTCCTGGCCAATCTCAACGACATCTTCCTGTCGATCGGGATCGTGCTCCTGCTCTCCGGCCTGATTGCCCTGTTCGGAAAGCTGCTGCTGCCGGAAGAGCCGACGCCGCTGCTCGGCGCGGCCGCGCTTGTTCCCTCCATCCTCGCGGCCTGGGGCCTGGCAGAATATTTCTGCAAGCGCCGGCGCCTTTTACTGCCCTCCATTGTCCTGTGCACGGCGTTCAGCCTGCTCACCGGGCTCGCCGCCTCGCTGGTCGTCGGCAATGGCGCGGTCGACGAGATCGCCAGCACGGGCGATGCGTTCTACGCCATCGGCAATCTCGGCATGCTCGGTGGACTGACGACCGGTGCAGCCGCGCTCGCCTTCTTCCTGCGCTTCCGCCTGCCCTTTGCGCTCTTCGTGCTCGCCATCGCGCTCGCCGTGACGGCCTATTCGGGCGTGGCCTTCTTCGGCAATACCGGCCTTGTCATCGGCGGGACGATGAGCATGATTGTCGGCCTCATCACCCTGGCCGTGGCGATCTTCCTCGACGCCGGCGATCCGCAACGCCTGACGCGCCGCTCCGACCATGCCTTCTGGCTGCACCTGGCCGCCGCGCCGCAGATCATTCTCGGCCTGCGCGGGCTCACGCTCGGCTTTTTCGGCGGGAGTGCGCAGACCATGCCGGCCTCGATCCTGCTCGCCTCGCTGCTCGGCTTTGCCCTGCTCTCGCTCGCGCTCAACCGCCGCGCGCTGATTGTCTCCAGCCTGGTCACCTATGCCATCGCGATCACCGCCCTGATCGGGAATATGGGCCTCGGCGTCGTCAACACGACCATCTTCACCCTCATCGTGCTCGGCAGCGCGGTCGTGCTGATCGGCGGCGGCTGGTCGACGGCGCGGCGCATGGTGCTCGCCATCCTGCCGCGCGGCGGGCTGTTCTCCCGCATCTTCCCCGACGAAGATGCACCGCCGGGACTTGCGCGCGCGTAAGGCCGTGCCAAATACGGCAGATGACAGATCTTACACCCCGGGAAATCGTCTCCGAACTCGACCGCCACATTGTCGGCCAGTCCGGCGCCAAGCGCGCCGTCGCCATCGCCCTCAGGAATCGCTGGCGCCGCAAGCAGGTCGGCGGAGACCTCGCCCATGAGATCACCCCGAAGAACATCCTGATGATCGGNNGAGCGGGCAGCGGAGATCCAGTACGGCCGCATCCCGGAACTGAAGCGTCAGATGGAGGCCGCGTCGACGGCCGAGCAGGGGCCGCGCAAGCTGCTGCGCAGCGAGGTCACCGAGCAGGAGATCGCCGAGGTCATCGCGCGCTGGACCGGCATTCCGGTGGCCAAGATGCTCGAATCCGAGCGCGAGAAGCTGCTGCACATCGAGGACGCGCTGCACGAGCGCGTGGTCGGCCAGGACGAGGCGGTGCGCGCGGTGGCCGACGCCATCCGCCGCTCGCGCGCCGGGCTCACGGCGCACGAGCGGCCCATCGGCTCGTTCCTGTTCCTGGGGCCGACCGGCGTCGGCAAGACCGAGGTTTCCCGGCGGCTCGCCAAACTGGCAAAAGCCCCCTTCCTGAAGGTGGAAGCCACCAAGTTCACCGAGGTCGGCTATGTCGGCCGCGATGTCGAACAGATCATCCGCGACCTCGTTGAAAGCGCCATCGCCATGATCCGCGAGACCAAGCGCGAACAGGTGCGCCAGCGCGCCGAGGATGCCGCCGAGGAACGCCTGCTCGACGCCCTGGTCGGGGAAAACGCCCAGTCCTCCACCCGCGAGTCCTTCCGGCGCAAGCTGCGCATGGGCGAGCTTGACGACAAGCCGGTCGATCTCGATCTCGCCGACACCTCAAACCCGATGCAGATGATGGACATTCCCGGCGCCGGTGGCTCCATGGGGATGGTCAATCTCGGCGACCTGTTCGGCAAGGCCATGGGCGGGCGCAAGCGCCAGGTGCGCACCACGGTGATCGAGGCCTACAAGCCGCTGCTGGATGAGGAAGCCGACCGGCTGATCGATGAGGACCAGATCGTCCGCGAGGCGGTGAACGCCGTGGAACAGGACGGCATCGTCTTCCTCGATGAGATCGACAAGGTCGCCGCCCGCAAGGATCGCGGCGGGGCCGATGTCTCGCGCGAGGGCGTCCAGCGCGACCTGCTCCCGCTGATCGAGGGCACCTCGGTTTCCACCAAGCGCGGCGTGGTGAAAACCGACCATATCCTCTTCATCGCGTCGGGCGCCTTCCACATCGCCAAGCCCTCGGACCTCCTGCCGGAACTGCAGGGCCGCCTGCCGATCCGCGTGGAACTCGACGCGCTCACCCGCGACGATCTGCGCCGCATCCTGGTCGAGCCGGAAGCCAGCCTGATCAAACAGCATGTCGCCCTGATGGCAGCCGAAGGCGTGACCCTGACCTTCACCGAAGACGCCATAGACGCGCTCGCCGACATTGCCGTGAAGGTCAACGACACGGTCGAAAACATCGGCGCCCGCCGCCTCCAGACCGTGCTCGAACGCCTCGTCGACGAAATCAGCTTCGAAGCCCCCGACCGCTCCGGCGAGACCATCGAGATCGACGCGGCTTATGTGGAAAAGATGGTGGCAGGGCTGGCGGGGAACGCGGATTTGTCGAAGTTTATTTTGTAGTAGGCTGCACCACGAAGGACACGGACTGCCTGCTAAGGTTCGATCTCAACATGCAGATCGCCTGTCTCCAATTCCCGCAATGCTGCCGGAAAATTCTCTTCGAACAGGGCGATGAGCCTTGTATTGGTGGCATTGCCGAGGCGCACCCATAGCAATTGCGGCGGGGGCGGCGGCTGCACGAGCAAGCGGAAATCACGGTCCTTGGAGACGATCACGGAGCCGCTTTCTCTGGCGGCCGTGAAGATTGCCGTGTCGCTGGCACCCAGCCCCAGCAGGTCGTCGGAATAGTCGGCCTCATGACCCTCTTCGATCAGCCAGGCCACCAGACGTGGCGGCAGGTTGGCATCGACGAGGAAGCGCACCGCCTATTCCGCCGCGAAGGCGAGGCGGTTGTCGGCGGCTCTCGCCGCATAGGCAAGGCAGGCTGTGATGTCGGCATCTTCCAGAGAGGGATAACTGTCGAGTATGTCCCCGCGGCTCGCCCCAGCGGCCAGCATGTCGAGCACATCGCTGACCCTGAGGCGCATACCCCTCACGGTCGGTTTGCCGAAGCAGACCTCCGGATTGACAGTGATACGCGGGAAGACCTCGGTTTGCATGCTGTACATTATGCACGGGCGCTGGGAAATTTCCCATAGCATATTTGCTGGACATAGTGACGAGGCCGTACGGCCCTCATCCCGAGTGAAGCCGAGGGAGGGCGGCCCGGGCGCGGTGCGTGTTGCCCATGGTTCGACTTCGCTCACCATGGAGGCGGTGTTTATCCGACCCATTTCCCGCCCGTGCGAAGCTCCAGCGCATGGACGCGAAAACCCACTCTGCGCTTGACCTTGGCTGGCGGCTGGTCTCGGCCACGCTGGCGCGGCTTGGCGTGCTGGCGGGGCGGGGCTGGCTGCCGGGGGCTCTCTGGGCGCGGGCGTTCCAAGAGCTGCGGCGCGCGGAAGGGGCGGCGCGGCGGATGCTGGTGGTGCTGGCGGGTGGTGTGACGGTGGAGGCGCGGCCGCGCCGGGTGAAACGGGTGGAACCCACGAAAACTGCGCCGAACGGGCCGAAAAGACCCGGATTCGCGCTGTTCGATCCCTTGCCGGAGCTGAGTTTCGCTGTGGCTGGCAATGTTTCGCCAGGCTGGCTCACAGAGCCGGTACCCCATTCCACGCAAGGCCTTGCCGCCCGGCTCGCCGCGCTCTCGTCGCTCGCAAACGACCCCGCCCCGGCGGTGCGGCGCATGGCGCTCTGGCTGGCGCGGGCCGAGCGCGGGCGGACAAGTCCGCTGCGCCCCGGTGCGCCGCCGGGGGTGGCGGGTTCCGATTGGCTGGAACGCGAGGCGGATGTCGCCTGGCAGTGCGACGTGGCCGCGCGGGAGATGCTGAATGGCGCGGGGCAGTCGCCCTGAGATTTCAGACATTGCCGCCCTCACCCCTGACCCCTCTCCCGCGGCCGGGAGAGGGGTCAGGGGTGAGGGCTGCGGTGTTTCTGCCTAGTTCAGATCCTCAAGCAGACGCCGGGCGATCACCATGGCCTGGACCTCGCCAGCGCCCTCGAAAATATTCAGGATGCGGGCATCGGCCAGGACGCGGGAGATGGGGTATTCCATCGCGAAGCCATTGCCGCCATGGATCTGCAGCGCGTTGTCGGCCGCCGCCCAGGCGACGCGGGCGCCGAGCAGCTTGGCCATGCCGGCCTCCAGGTCGCAGCGTTTGCCTGAGTCCTTCTGGCGGGCGGAGAAATAGGTCAGCTGGCGCACGCCGATGAGCTCGGCCGCCATCATGACGAGCTTGTTGGCGACGCGCGGGAATTGAAAGATCGGCTTGCCGAACTGTTCGCGGTCGAGCGCGTATTTGAGGCCCAGCTCATAGGCGCACTGGCCGACGCCGATGGCGCGGGCGGCGGTCTGGATGCGGGCGCCCTCGAAGGTGGCCATCAGGTGGCGAAAGCCCATGCCCTCGACCTCGCCGAGGAGGTTTTCCGCCGGGACCTCGAAGCCGTCGAACCCAAGCTCGTATTCCTTCATGCCGCGATAGCCGATCACCTCGATCTCCCCGCCGGTCATGCCTTTTGCGGGGAAGGGATTGTCCTCGGTGCCGCGCGGCTTTTCGCAGAGGAACATTGAGAGGCCGGAGAAATTGTTCGTGTCCGGGATGGACCGCGCCAGCACCGTCATCAGGTCGGCGCGCGCGGCATGGGTGATCCAGGTCTTGTTGCCGGTGATCTTCCAGGTCTCGCCATCCTTCACCGCGCGGGTGCGCAGGCTGCCCAGATCCGACCCGGTATTGGGTTCGGTAAAAACGGCGGTGGGAAGGATTTCGCCGGACGCGATGGCGGGAAGGTATTTCTCCTTCTGCGCCTGCGTCCCGCCATTGAGGAGAAGCTCGGCGGCGATTTCCGAGCGTGTGCCGAGCGAGCCGACGCCGATATAGCCGCGCGACAGTTCTTCGGAGACGACGCACATGGAGGTCTTGCCAAGGCCGAGCCCGCCGAATTCTTCCGGGACGGTGAGGCCGAACACGCCGAGCTCGCTCATCTGGTCGACGACCGACATGGGGATGAGCTCGTCCTTCAGGTGCCACTCATGGGCGAAGGGAACGACCTTGTCATTGGAGAATTTGCGGAACTGGTCGCGGACCATGTCCATGGTGTCGTCGAGGCCGGTTTCCTCCACCGTGGCGCGGGTCAGGCTGTCGGGCAGGAGAGAGGCGGCCGCGGCCATGCTGGCCGGCGTCTTGCCCTCGGCCAGGAACCGCTCGCAGACGGCGGTGTGGAGCGATCTTGTATCCTCCGCGCTGCAGCCGAGATCGCCGGCACGGATGATCTCGCCCTGGTTCATCGGGATGCCACCGCGCAGCTGGGCGATGTATTCGGCGAAGAGGATCTGGCTCAAGAGGGCCTCGATGGTGCCGAACCGCCCCTCGCCCTTCAGGCGCGCGGCCCAGTGAGACATCTCGCGCAGCGTGTCGCCATATGTGGCGATCCAGGAGAGGCCGTGGGCGATATGTTGGTGGGTATCGAGCGCCTTGCGGTCGGGCCGGCCATCCCTGACCAGCAGCGCGGCAGCCGCACGCTTGGCCGCCTCGACATAGGCTTCGACATCGCCGGCTGCCTGGGCCATGGCCGCAACCAGGCCGTCCATCACCGTATCAGCCGCCGTTGCGGCGCCGTTCGCGCTCAGTGCGTCCATCCGATCCTCCGTATTCTTGTTGGATCGACTATAAATCGCCGGGCGAGGCTTGTCATTCGCGATTGCTGCGCTGCAATAGCACATATTGCGCCGCATCAATTCGGGGTCGGATTGACCGGGCTAGTAGTCGTAGACTTCGATGGAATCCATCTTGATCGTATAGGCCGCATCCGCCAGTTCCGATTCCTGGGTCTGGGTGTAGAGCGTGCCTTCGATCCAGACGGCCTGGGCGAGATCGCGCATCTTGATCGGCTCGTCGGTCATGACGAACAGGGTCTGGTTGGGCGGCGGCGGCGGGGCGTGCAGGCAGGCGCCGAAATAGGGCACCAGCAGGAACTCGGTGATCTGCGCATCGGCGCCGAACTCGAAAGGCACGGTGTAGCCGGGAATGCGGACCTTCACGCCATTCAGTTCCGGCACGGTGTTGAAGGTGCCGATCTGGATGGCCTGGTCACCCGCCGAACCCTCGGCGATCGGCGCGCCGGAATAAAGCTGTTGCATCTGCTGTTGGTACATGGCCGCCAGGCGTTCTTCCTCGCCGGCCGGCATCAGCTCTTCCCAGCCAAGCTCGCGCACGCCGCGCGCTTCGGCTGCAGCTTCCCGCTCGGCTTCGCGCGCGGCGGTGGCGGCGAGCGAGGAGTCCTGCGCGCTCTGCTGCTGCGGACTGGCACTGGCGGGCGCAGTGATCTCGCTGCCACAGGCGGCAAGGCTCATGGCGAGAAGAGCAAGACTGAGCTGGTGGCGCATGGCGGCTCCTTTCATGGGCTGCATGAGAGATAGGTGCAGCATGTTACAGTTTCACGGTCAGACCATCAGCGAGCGAACGCCGGAAGGCCAGCCAGGCGGGGATTGCCCCCATCATCAGCGCTGCGCCCGTAACGGCAAGCACGGTATACACATCCACCATGCCCGGCCCTGTGCCAATCAGGTTGATCCCGTAGCGCGCCGCCAGAAGCGGGCCCGCCACCGCGAGCAGCACATGGACCAGCACCATGCCTGCCAGCGCGCCGAAAAAGCCCAGCAGGGCCGCCTCGGCGACCAGCAGGAAGAAGATATGGCCCGGCCGCGCGCCGACCGCCCGCAGGATCGACATTTCCCGCCGCCGCGCATTCAGGCTGGTCAGGATCGAGGTGAGAATGGAGACAAGGCCCACCGCGACGACAAACAGCGAAACGCCCAGCAGGGCCCGCTCGGCCACGCTGGACACCTCCCAGAGCTGGGTCAGCGCCACACCGGGCATGATCGCCATCATCGGCTCACCGCGATAGGTGTCGATGGAGCGCTTGACGCTGAGAATGCGGCCGGGTTGTTTCAGGCCGACGAAGACGGCAGTCACGGTGCGCGGGGTGAGATCGAAACCGCGCACCATGTCCTCGGAGATGGAGTCCGCCATCGGATTGCGCGTGCCGGTTTCCCAGCCGACATGAATCGCGGTGATCGCCTGCAGGGAGACATGGATGGTGCGGTCGACCGGCGTGCCGGTGCGCTCCAGCACGCCAACCACGCGGAAGGGCCGGTTGTCATGGGTCTGCAGCCCGGCCCGGCCAAGCCCGTGGCTGAGCACCATCTCCGTGCCGACCTCATAGCCCAGTTCCTGGGCGACCTCCGCGCCGATCACGGCGTCGAACAGGTCGTCGAACTGCTCGCCCTCGGCCATTTCCAGCGAATCTCCGCCGGCATATTTGTAGTGCTCGAAATAGCCCGGCGTCGTGCCGAGCACGCGGAAACCGCGATGGCTGTCGCCGAGCGAGATCGGCACGGTCCAGTCGACATCCTCGCGGCTGGCCAGCCACTCATAGCTTGGCCAGGAAATCTCCGCCGTGGCATCGCCGAGCCGGAAGACCGAATAGAGCAGCAGGTTCACCTGACCCGTGCGCGCGCCGACAATGAGATGGGTGCCGGAGATTGTGGTCGCAAAGCCCTCGCGCGCGCCCTGGCGGGTCTTCTCAACGCCGAGAAACAGCGCCACCGAGAGCGCCACGGCGAGGATGGTCAGCAGGGCCGAGCCCTTGCGGTTCATCAGGCTGCGCCAGGCAAGGCCGAGAATGGAAGCATTCATGCGGCCGGCTCCGTCTGGCTGGCGCGGTTGATTTCGGTAAGGTCGACGCTGCGCTCGAAATGGCTGGCAAGGCCCGGATCGTGGCTGACGAAGAGGAGGCCCGCGCCGGTGCGCTCGGCCTCTCCGGCGAGCAGGGTGATGAACTGGTCGCGCGCCAGCGTGTCGAGCGCGGAGGTCGGCTCGTCGGCGATGACGAGATCCGGCGCGCCGATCAGGGCGCGGGCTGCGGCCACACGCTGCTGCTGGCCGACCGAAAGATCCACGACGCGGCGTTCCAGCAGGTCCGAATCGGTCAGGCCGAGCGCGGAGAGGAGGCGTATGGCCTCCTTTTCCGGCGCGCCTTCCACCGCCGCGCGGCGGCGCGGGGAAAAGCGCAAGGGCAGCGCGACATTCGCCACCACGCCGAGATACGGCACCAGATTGAAGAGCTGGAAGATGATGCCGAGATGGTCTGCGCGCAGCCGGTCGCGCCGGGCACTGGAACATTGGGTGAGATCTTCACCCATGAGGCGGATCTCACCTTCCTGCGGGCTCAGAACGCCGCTGATCAGGCCGAGCAGCGTGGATTTGCCCGAACCCGACGGGCCGCGCAGGAAGACACGCTCGCCCGGCATCACCTGGAACTCGGCAATGTCGAGCACGGGCCGCGCCTGTTTCGGCCAGGTGAAGCGGACCTGGCTGAGATCGACCAGTGGCGTCATCGGTCAGTGGCTTTCCGGCCAGGCAAGTTCGGTCACCTCTTCGGTGATGAGGCCGGTGCTCTGCTGGGCGCCGTTCAGGATTACGGCATCCACGGTATGGAAGCCTGGATAAGCGGTGAAGACCTCAAAGCCGATCCTGTCGAGCTCCTCGGGGCTGGCGCATTCATAAGTGTAGGTCAGCAGGGCCGCGCCATGGTCGCCATGGTGGCGGAAGGCGACATCGCTCGAGGTGAGCGTGCAGCCGGCCTCGGGGTTGACCGAGAACACGGTGTCTGGCGCGGCGAGCGTATTGGCGAGCGTATCGTGCTCGGCTTCCTGGGCAGCGGTTTCCGGTGCGGCCTCGCGCACGCCGAAACTGTCGAGCGGGGTGTCGAGCGACAGGGTCAGCGTCTCGCCCTGCAGCACCAGGGCGGCCTCGGCCGCGCCATGCTCATGGGCTTCCCCGCCGGCGAGATCTTCGTCCTCTTCATGGTGGGCGTGGTGGTCGTCTTCCTCGCCGTCATGCTCATCATGATCTTCATCATGCATGTCGTGATCGGCCTCACCCGCAGCGGGGGTCTCAGGCGTTTCGGGCTGGGTCGGCGGGGCGACCTCTGCGGGCGCTTCCGGCTCGTTCGGGGCCCCACAGGCAGCAAGGCCCATAACCAGGGCTGCGAGCCCGATCCCGCGCATCAAGGTGACTGAGGTCATGGGAAGGGCTCCTTCACTGCCGGTCCACACAAAAGGAATTGGCTTTGCAGAATGAGATACTATAACACTTCGCTCGGCTTCAAGGCGCGATAGCTGCGCCAGATCGGCCCAACCCCCACTGCCTCGCGGCACCCCGGAGATTTGCCCACATGATGATGTCCCTGCAAGCGCCGTTATTCTTCGGCCTGACAGCGGCGTTTATTACCTCGCTCGGCCTGCTGGCCGTCGCGCTGCGGGCCGACTGGAGTGCGCGCAATGCCGACCTTTTCGGTCTGGCGGCGGGTGGCATGCTGGTCACGCTGACCCTGTTGCATATTGCGCCGGAAGCCTTTCGCAAGGCCGACAGCGCGCCGGCATTTATCCTGGCAGGTTTTCTCGGTGGTCTGTTGCTGAACCAGGCCACGCGCCTCTTGCAGGGACAGGGCGCGGGGGTGCCGGCCCGCCGGCCGATCGAAGCGCTGACCCCGCTGCTCGCCATCGGCATTCACAGTTTTATCGACGGGATCATTTATGCCGTCACCTTTGCCGCGAGCTTCGAATCCGGGGTGTTCGCAGCCGTTTCGCTGATCCTGCATGAGTTTCCCGAAGGCGTGATCGCCTTTGCCATCCTGCGCGCGGCTGGCACCTCCAATCGCGGTGCTTTCCTGTGGGCCTTCATCGCGGCGGCCGCGACGACGCCGCTGGGCGTCGCGGTTTCAGGGCCTTTCATGTACTCGGTCGGCGATGAGACGCTGGGCCAGCTTTTCGCGCTGTCGGCTGGATTGCTGCTCTTCGTGGCGACCGGGCCGCTGCTTGCTCCGGCGCGCGTGGAGACCCCGGCGCGCAGTCTTTTTGCAGTCGCCGCCGGCGTTTCAGTGGCCCTTGCCATTGCGCTGGCGCCATTTGGGGACCATCACGGGCACCTTGATCATGATCATGACGAGCATGAGCACGTCCACCCAGACTTCCGGTAGTTCAGATTGCCCCTTGCGAAACCGAGTGTCCTGCGTGCCCTGACCTGCCTGGCCCTGGTCGTGCTGGTGTTTGTTTCCAGAGCCTGCGCCCACCCGGCAGATGAGTTCTGCACGCCCGACAGCGGCATGGACCCGGCGCTTTGCCGCGCGCTCGCCGATCTCGACAGTGCCGATGTCACCGTGCCGGTGGAGCAAGGCCGACGGTTCGCCCGCCCGCCAGAAGTCGCTGAGCGGCCCTGGACGGAGACGTTCGGGCTCTATGTCCAGATCGGGATCGGCCACATCCTGCCCGGCGGGCTGGACCATATCCTCTTCGTCCTGGCGCTGGTGGTCTCCACCACCGGCCTGAAACGGCTCGCTTTGCAGATTTCCGCGTTTACGGCGGCCCATACCGTGACGCTGGGCCTTGCCGCGCTCGGCGTGGTGGCGCCGCCGGCCTATCTGGTCGAACCGCTGATTGCCGCGACCATCGCCTTCGTGGCGCTCGAAGCGGTCTGGTTCCACGACCCGCCGCCCTGGCGGATCGCGATGATCTTTGTGTTCGGGCTTGTGCACGGGCTTGGCTTCGCCGGCTTTTTCGGCGCGCTCGGCCTGCCGGAAAACCAGTTCATCGCCGGCCTTGTGGGCTTCAATGTCGGGGTGGAGATCGGCCAGTTCTCAGTCGCGCTGATGGCACTGATGCTCCTGGTCTTTGCCACGCGCCTGACGGGGAGCAGCTGGGGAAGGCAGGGCACGCCGCGCCTGATTGCCCTGCCCGTTGCGCTGATCATCGGCGCCATCGGCCTTTACTGGACGGTGGACCGCATCCTCGCGGCGATTGGCTAGGTGTTCGGAATAAGGCCGGCCTTTTCCGGATCGCCGACCATTTTCTCCAGCGTGCGGCGCAGCTTGCCGAGCGCCTGATGCTCGATCTGGCGCACGCGTTCCTTCGAGATGCCGAGACGCTGGCCGAGGATTTCAAGCGTTACGGTTTCCTCGCCGAGGCGCCGCTCGCGGATGATCATCAGCTCGCGCTCGTTCAGCGCGCTCAGGGCATCGGCGATCCAGGCGCGGCGCCGGGAAGCGTCGCGGCGGGCCTCCACAGCCTGGTCGGGCGTGGCGCTGTCATCGGCGAGCAGGTCCTGCCATTCGCCGTCGCCATCGGTGGAAATCGGTGCGTTCAGTGAACGATCCCCGGCCGACATGCGCGCCACCATGGTCTCGACATCGCGCTCGGGCACGCCGAGATGGCGGGCGATCCAGGTGCGGCTTTCCGTGCTGACGAGGGCGTCGTCCAGATCGTTGATCTTCGCGCGCAGGCGCCGGAGATTGAAGAACAGGGATTTCTGCGCCGCCGTGGTGCCGGTACGCACGATCGACCAGTTGCGCAGGACATAGTCCTGGATCGCCGAGCGGATCCACCAGCTGGCATAGGTGGAAAACCGCACCTCGCGCTCGGGGTCGAACCGGGCCGCAGCCTGCATCAGGCCGACATTGCCCTCCTGCACCAGGTCGGCCATGGGCAGGCCGTAATTGCGGAAGCGCGTCGCCATGGAAATGACCAGCCGCATATAGGCCGATGTCAGTTCGTGCAGGGCGCGCTCATCCTGTTGCTCGCGCCAGCGTCTGGCGAGGGACATTTCCCGGGACTGCTCCAGCATCGGCGTCTGCATGGCGCGCCGGACGAAGCCCCGATCCACCATGCCGCTGGCCTGGCGCATATCTGCTGCCATGGATTTGCCTCCCGTCTGCACCCGGTTTTTGCCGGGCTCAGAGGAGATACGCACACGAGGCACACATGGATCACACGGGAGGGAAAATTTCCGCGCGGGGCATGAAAAAACCGGCGCGACTCTGGGGTCACGCCGGTCTGATTTGCAGAAATTTGCAGAAAGCCGCTGCGGCTTATGCGGCTTTCTTCTTGGCAAGCGAAGCGGCCAGGCGATCCATGGCTGTGTCGCGGTCAATGTTTTCCACAGCGGCCAGTTCGCGGGCCATCCGGTCCAGCGCGCTCTCATAGAGCTGGCGCTCGGAATAGGACTGGTCCGGCTGGTCTTCGCCGCGGTGCAGGTCGCGCACGACCTCGGCGATCGAGATCAGGTCGCCGGAGTTGATCTTGGCTTCGTATTCCTGGGCGCGGCGCGACCACATGGTGCGCTTGATGCGGGCCCGGCCGCCAAGGGTTTTCAGAGCATCATCAACGAGTTTCGAGCCGGCCAGGGCGCGCATGCCCGAAGCTTCGGCGCGATTGGTCGGCACGCGCAGGATCATCTTGTCCTGGTCGAACGAGACCACATAGACCTCAAGTTCCATGCCTGCGACAGTCTGAGTTTCGATGGCCGTGATTGAGCCCACCCCGTGAGCCGGATACACGATGCTTTGCCCCACCTCAAAGACCAGTCCGGACTTCGCTTGCGTCTTCGTTGTCATGTTCTTACGCCTTTCTACGCCACTTCAGCCAAAACTCTCCCGCCGGTCTGCCGCAAAAAAGAGACGCCGTTGGAAGAGTTCGTGATGATGGACTATTGCTCGCTCAAGCCCTGAGCATAACAGAATTGCAAGGAATTCGCAACTTGTTATTGTGCAGTTGCCACAGTGCGCGGTCTAGGCGTCGCCAGTACCGGGCTTGTCGCTGAAGTATTTCTCCAGCTTGCCGGTTTCGTTTGCGAACTCTTCCCGATCCGCCGGCGGTTCTTTCGCGCGCGTAATGTTCGGCCAGACCTTGGCAAAGTCAGTATTCAGCTTCAGCCACTTGGCGTCCGGGTCGTCTTCGGTGTCAGGCTTGATTGCCTCGACCGGGCATTCCGGCTCGCAGACCCCGCAATCGATGCACTCATCGGGGTGGATGACGAGCATGTTCTCGCCCTCATAGAAGCAGTCCACGGGGCAGACCTCGACGCAGTCCATGTATTTGCACTTAATGCAGGCGTCGACGACGATATAGGTCATGGGCGGAGGATCTTTCTGCTGAACGTAGCGCCCCTCAGTTAGGGTGCGCGCGCGTCATGTCAATTCGTGTTGTTGTCACTGGCGACACGCGCTTCGGCGCGCTTGCGGGCCTGGGCCCGGCTGACATCATCGACATAGAGCAGGGACGCGACATTGCGGATATAGGCGTCCTCGTAAGGGCACTCCTCGCCATCGGCCAGGGCGACGCGAAAGAGGCCCTCGACAATCGCAACGCGTTCTTCCAGCGGCAGGCGTTTCACATGCTTGGTAAACTGGTGCGAGCCGACCGATTCCTCGGCCAGCATCTCCCCACGCTGGATCAGTTCGTCGACGCGCTCGGCATCGAAATTGAAGCTCTCCAGCAGGATCATCGCGATCATGTCGCTTTCCATGTTGGCATAGACGCCATCGGCCAGGGCCGCCTCGACAAGGAGCGCAGCGGCCGCCTCGTGCGGGTCCACGGCCTCGTCACGCTCAGGCTCGCCGGAAAACATCCGCTTGATCGACTCAAACATCTTCATCTCCTCGCCGGACATAAAGGCCCTGGGCCTCGCTGGCCGGCCCGCGCCGGTGGCCCAGCCCGGCCACCTCGACGATTTCGATATGCGAGCCACGTGTAAAGGTCAAAGTATCGCCGACAGCCACGCTTGCGCCGGGCTTGTCGGTTCGCCGGGTCTGCTGGAAGCGGGTGATGCGAACACCGCGCTTGGTGACGGCCTTGGCGGCCAGGGCCCGGGTCTTGAAAAAGCGGGCTCTCCAGAGCCAGACATCGAGGCGCGCGGTTTCGGGCGCCGTTTCGCTCATTGAAAGGGCGTGTAGGTGAAGCCGGAAGAGGGCGCGGCGGGCTTGTCGCGGTTTTTCTTCTTCGGCTTGCGTTTCTGCTTTTTCGGCTTTTCGTCGGGCAGCAGCACAGCGAGCGCCGCAAACGGGCTGTCGGGATCGATCCTGCGGGTCGGGGTGTGATCGCGGCGAGGGGGCTTGCCGCCACCCTTGCCGCCCCGCTCGGGACGCGGGCGCTTTCCGCCCTGCTGGGACCGGTCCTGACCCTGAGCCCGTGGGGGGCGGCCACCGCCTTCGCGGCGTTGTGGGGCAGGCGGGCCGTCGGGGCGGCCGCGGCCGCCATAGCGCCACAGCGTCGGCGCGCCGGTTTCCGGGTCCTTCTCGGCCGGCACCAGGCCGAGACCCTTCACCACATCGGGGAACTCATCGCCCGGGCAGGACACCACAGAGGCCAGCTCGGCGGGCAGGGCGAAGAGGTTCTTGCCGGCCTCCTTGCGCCGCTTGGCCACTTCCCAGGCCAGCCGTTCGGCGAGGTCGGCGCGCACGGCCCGCTTGCCGAAGCGCAGATAGCCGTTTGCCGCCAGCGCGCCATCGCTCCAGTCCTCGGTGAGCGGGAAGGAGCCGGCCCCTTCCGGCGCGGGCGGGCAGATCCCGTCATCGAACACGGTGCGCAGGACAGAGATCAGTTTCTGCGGCGCGGGTTTCTGTGCATCGGGAGCATGGGCCGAAACACGGCCGGCGCGGATGCCGACGGCGCGCAGGGCTTCGCGCTGGGCCGCCTCGATCCGGTGGCCGGGATCGTCCTCGCGCAGGTCGATGGCCGCGCCGGTTTCCATGATGCGGAAGGCAAGGCCACGGGCGAGGCCTTCCAGTGTCTTGGCCGCCTCGCCATGACGCAGGCCGTGATGGCTCGGCAGCTTGCGGGCGATCTCCGCCTCGATCCAGGCCTGCAGGCGGGTCTGGGCCGCCGTGCGGGAATTGTCGTCGGCTTCCCCGCCGCCGATCAGCTCCACGCGGGGGCTGAGCCAGTCGCTGCCGCGCGCCAGGCGGGCAATTGCCTCGCCGCCAAACAGGATCGCCCCGGCATCCGACAGCTGGAAGGCAAGGTCATCGGAAGTGGTGATGGCATTGAGGCGCTGGATCAGGATGGGCTTGAGGGCCTGCACGGCCGCGCCGCGCACGGCCTTGCCTTCCAGGCTGCCCGCCGTGGACACGGGCTCGAAACTGAGGCCTCTCAGCCGTCCCACAACATGGCCTTCCACGGTAATCTCGCCGCCGGTATCGATCTCGCTCACAAGCGCGTCTTCCTTTCTGAGGCCCGCAAGGAGGGCCGTGGTGCGTTTGTCGACAAAGCGCGCGGTGAGCGCCTTGTGCAGGGCATCGGAGAGTTGATCCTCGATCTGACGGGTCTTCTCGCGCCAGAATTCGGCATTTTCAAGCCAGTCTTCGCGATGGGCGGCATAAGTCCAGGTGCGGATCGCCGCCAGGCGCTGCTGCAGACCGGCAATGTCGCCGCGCGGAGAGGCCAGATTTTCCAGCCGTTTTTCCATCGCGACCGACCCGAGACGTGCATCGGGATCAGCCAGGGTTTCCGCAAGGCCGAGCACGAGCCGGGCATGGCCATCGGTGCCGGCCTTCCTGAAATCGGGCAGACGGGCGAGATCCCAGAGGCGGCGCACACGGCGCTCGCCGCGCACATCCGGGCCGATGGCATGATCCTCGGCCATGCGGCGCAGCACCCATTCGTCCAAGGCATTCGGGTTGTGGCGCAGCTCCGGGCGGCCTGAGGGGCGCGACAGGCTCGCAATCAGTGTCCTGATCGAGCGGAAGTCGAGATCGGAGTTGCGCCATTGCAGCTCGTCGACCGGGTCGAAACGATGGTTCTCGATGGCATAGACCATGTCCTCCTCGAAGGGCGGGCAGTCGCCGGTCTCGCAGAACCAGCCATCTGAGCGAAAGCGCCCGGCCCGGCCGGCGATCTGGCCGCACTCTGCGGGCGTGAGCGCGCGGTGGCGGTGGCCGTCGAATTTTGAGCGCCCGGCAAAGGCGATCATGTCGACATCCAGGTTCAGCCCCATGCCGATCGCGTCGGTGGCGACGAGATAGTCCACATCGCCGCGCTGGTAGAGTTCGACCTGGGCATTGCGCGTGCGTGGGCTGAGTGCGCCCATCACCACCGCCGCTCCGCCCTTCTGCCGGCGCAGGAGCTCGGCGATGGCGTAGACCTCCTCGGCATTGAAGGCGACGACTGCCGTTCTCTTGGGCAGCTTGGTGATCTTGATCGCGCCGGCATGTTTCAGATCGGAAAACCGCTCGCGCTTCTGCGCGTCGACCGCAAGGTCGAGCCGGCGCAGGATCGGCCCCATCGTGTCGGAGCCGAGCAGCAGGGTCTCCGACTGCCCCCGCGCATGCAGGATACGGTCGGTGAAGACATGGCCGCGGTCGCGATCCTCGGCGATCTGGATCTCGTCGATGGCGAGGAAATCCACCCGCTGGTTCACCGGCATGGATTCCACCGTGCAGATGAAATAGCGAGCGGTCTTCGGCCAGATCCGCTCTTCCCCGGTGATGAGCGCGCAGGCCGCCTCGCCCTTGGCGGCGACAACCCGGTCATAGACCTCACGGGCGAGCAGGCGCAGCGGCAGGCCGATCATGCCGGTGGCATGGCCCATCATCCGCTCAAGGGCGTAATGGGTTTTCCCGGTATTGGTAGGGCCGAGCACGGCCTTCAGGGTCGACATATCGGCCGGTTATCACTCCAGATTGCGGCAGGCTACCGGGGACGGCGAATTTGTTGTTACCAGGCGTTTACATGTGCCAGGATGCGCGTCCCCGTGGCTTGACCACGGGGTCCATCACCGGAAGATCGAGCCTGGAACCCTCGCTGTGAGATGGGCACCGCGGTCAAGCCGCGGTGAATTCGGTTTCAGAATGTGGAAGGAAGCTTATCCGCCGCTGCCGGCGCGGGCTTCTTCGCTCACGATCGGCTCGAAGCGTAGCTGGCTGGCCTGCAGGGTCACCTTGCCGATATCCTCGGTTTCGGCTTCGATCCGCACCGGCACGGTGGCGCCATTTGGCAGCGGGGCGAGCCACATGCGCAAGGGTCCGTCAATGCCGGCGAGATTGTCCTCTGACCGGTCGGTGCCTTCCTTGAAGCCGGCGACCTTTTCCAGCCGCACATGGCACTCGATGGCCTCGCCGCGCCAGGCGTCGGAGCGCACGGTTTTCATGCCGGCATAATCGAGATGCAGCCAGGAGAGCTGGCGCCCGTCAAAGATCTTCATCGGCCCGCCGCAGGGATTGTCGGGGGCGGTGCGCGGTTCGAGCGCGAAATTGATCAGCGCGGTGATCGGGTCGAGCGCCTCGATCTTCTGATCCGGGGTTGCCGGCGGATGGCCGAGATCGCCGAAGGCCGGGTTCACCACGGCGTCTACGTCAGAGTCGCCCCAGAGCAGCTCCACGCGGCGGTTTTTCTTGCCGTCATCATTCTGCGAGACATAGGCATAGGTCTCGATGCCACCGTCGCGGACATAGCCCGTGGCAGAAAGGCCGAGATCATAATCCACCAGCACATCGGCGAGCCCTGTGGTCTTCACCGCGGACGTGATGCGATAGGTGTCGGGATGCAGTTCGACATTGAACCGCGCCTTGCCGGTGATCGGGATGATGAACAGCCAGGCAGAGGCCTTGAGTTCATAGAGCATGCGCACCGGCTGGCCTTCGCGCACAGCGGTCAGCGGCGTGCTGGGACGCGACGAGCTGGAATCGGTTGCACCGGGGGCCGCCAGCAGAAGCGTGGAGGCCAGACCGGCCAGTAGAGCGCGTTTCATATAAGCGGGCTCCTTTCGAGCAGTGACGCGATAGCTGGGCTCTAACGCCTTCAAGTGCAATCCATCCTGAACGGATATGCCTTGTTTCGGGCATCATTCCTACAGGATTTGACCGAATTGCGGCGGCAGATGCCAGTCGCACGCTTGACGTGTCAGGCTCTGAGGCATAGTAACCCCGCTTTCGCGCAAAGCATCAAGATTTCCAAACGGGACCATAGCCATGTCGCGCCAATGCGAACTGACCGGAACCAAGCCCATGGTCGGGCACAATGTCAGCCACTCGCAGGTGAAAACCAAGCGCCGGTTCGAGCCGAACCTGGTGCGCGTGTCCCTGCACTCTGAAGCCCTGGACCAGACGTTCCAGCTGCGCATCGCGGCGAAAGCCCTGCGCACGGTGGACAAGCTGGGCGGCCTGGACGCCTTCCTCGCCAAGGCCAAGCCCGAGCAACTTTCCGATCGCGCCGCCAAGATCAAGCGCGACATCGAGAAGAAAGCCGACGCGTAAAGCCACGCCGGGAGGCGTGCGCCTTGGTCAACTCCACATTCCCGAAAACGACCGGTCCCTGGACCGTCCGCACCTGCGAGCCGCGCTACGACAATCCGTGGCTGCGCGTTGAGCACAATGATGTCGTTCATCCCGACGGGCGTGACGGAATCTACGGGGTCGTGCGGTTCAAGAATGTCGCTGTCGGCGTCCTGCCGATTTTCGAGGACGGCACAGTCCCGCTGGTCGGTCAGCACAGATTTCCCTCCGACACCTATAGCTGGGAGCTGCCTGAAGGCGGCGGCCCGGCCGGTGAGGACGATCTGGAGACCGCGCGTCGGGAGCTGGCCGAGGAGACCGGCCTCATCGCAGCCAGCTGGCTGCCGCTGATCGATTTCGATGTGTCCAATTCCGTGACCGATGAGCGCTCGGCCTGTTTCCTGGCCTGGGACCTGACGCCTGGACCGACGGCGCCGGAATCTTCCGAAGAGCTGGCTCATGACCGGATCGCCTTCTCCGAACTCATGGCGCGATGCCTGGATGGACGCATCCGCGACAGCCTCACCCTGATCATGACCTTTGCCGCTCATGCCCGGGCATTGCGCGGTGACCTGCCTAAGAGCATAGCTGCTAAACTGCTCACCTGACTGTGACCGGCCTTGCCTTGGTGGGCAGGTGGGTCCAAAGAGCCCTCCCGCCTGCCAAGGAGTACCCCATGGCCGATAGTGCCAGGCCTCAGTCGAATATCGCCATTCCGATCGCACCCGATACGGGGCCGATGGGGACTGGCGAATTCATCGTGATGATCGCGGCGCTGATGTCGCTCAACGCCCTGGCCATCGATGTGATGCTGCCGGCGCTGGACGATATTGCCGCCAGCCTCGGTGTCGCGCACCCTAATGACCAGCAGCTGGTCATCTATGCCTATGTTGCCGGGTTCGGAGTACCCCAGCTGGTCTGGGGGCCGCTGACCGACAGGTATGGCCGCCGGCCCGTCGTGATGCTGGCCCTTGTCGGCTATGCGCTGATGAGTGTGGCCTGCATGTTCGCGCCGAATTTCGCTGTCCTGCTGGCGGTGCGTTTCTGTCAGGGCGTGTTCTCTTCAGCCTGCCGCGTGGTGGCTGTCTCCATCGTGCGCGACGTGTTTGTCGGGCGCGGCATGGCGAAGATCATGTCGCTGGTGATGACCATTTTCATGGTTGTGCCGATCCTGGCGCCGCTGATCGGGCAGCTCATCATGCTGAAAGCACCATGGGAGCTGATCTTCGGCGTCCTGACCCTGATGTCAGTTTCCGTCCTCATCTGGATTGCCTTTCGCCTGCGAGAAACCCTGCCCGAAGACGCGCGCCGGCCGATCAATGTCATGGGCACCCTGTCGGCCTATGGCGAAGTGTTCCGCTCGCGCATCACCTTTGGCTACATGGCCGCCTCGGGCGTGATCTTCGGCTCGCTGTTCGCCTTTATCGGCTCGTCAGAGCAGGTCTTCACCGAAGTGTTCGGCAAGCACGACACCTTCGTGCTTTGGTTCGCGGTGATCGCCATGACCCTGGCGGTGGCCAACTTCACCAATTCGCGCCTGGTGGAGCATTTCGGCATGCGGCGGATGAGCCAGGCGGCCCTTCTCGGTTTTATCGGCTTCGGCCTGCTCCTGCTGGTCCTGATGCTCAGCTTCGGCCCGGTCTTCTGGCTCTTCATGCCCTGTTTCGCGCTGATGTTCGGCTGTTTCGGGATGATCGGCTCGAACTTCAATGCCATGGCGATGGAGCCGCTGGGCAAGATCGCGGGCGTGGGCAGCGCGGCCTATGGCTTTGCCACCACCACGGTGGCCTCCGCGATCGGTGGGGTGATCGGACAGCAATATAACGGCTCTGTCATTCCACTGGGGGTCGGCTTTGTGGTGCTCGGCAGCATCTGCCTCGTCATCATCGCCGTGACCGAGCGCGGGAAGTTCTTCGAGTCGCGTTAACGGATTTTCCGGACGCTTCAATCAAACGGCAAGGCCCGCCCGGCTAGTCTCGCCAGTCTGCGAGACCTGCCGGAGCCATATGACCGACCTCTCCCTTGCCCCTTTCCGCGCGCAATTGCGCGGCGCCGATCTGGCACGCCTTGGCGTGTGGGCGCTAGGTATGGGCGTGCTCGCGCTCTGGCTCGGGTTCGCGCTCTGGGCCAATCTCGACGCCTCGGCCGGCCGGCCCATGCTGTACATGGACGAGCTTATCAGCTTCGACGGTGTGAACGCGATCCAGGGCTCGGCCTCGGGCGCGGAACTGCTCGACACTCTTGTCGGCATCGACCAGCGCTATGGCCGGACGCTGTGGTGGTATTCCTGGCTGGCGGCGACGCCGGTGGAACCTTTCGCCGGAGATCAGGGCCAGATCGTTGCCACGCGCATGGCCTTTGCCCTGCTCGTGGCTGCCTCCAGTGCCGGGCTCGCCGGCGCGCTGGTGCGTGGAGCAGGCTGGCGCGTCCTGGCGCTGATTGCTGCGCTGGCCGTGCCGTTTTCCAGCTATTACGCCACAATGCCCAAGCCTGAGCCGCTGATGCTGGCCTTTCTCGCAGGTTTCATCTGGCTGCTGGCGCGCCGGCAAAACATGCTCGGCTGGCCGTTCCTCCTGCTCGGTCTCGCCTTCGGAGCGAAAATCTCGGCCCTGCCGATTGTGGTGATCCTCGGAGGCTTTGCCGTGCTGCGCGCGAGCCTGCTCCCCACCCCGCAGGACCTCGCCACAGGCCTGCGGCGCAGTGCGCTCGCCTTTCTCGGCGGGTTCGCCCTCAGCGTGCCAAAGGCGTTCCTGTCTCCGCCGACGGGCTTTCTCTCCTATGTCAGATGGACCTGGGCGAACCGGGGTCACTATTTTGACGATCCGGTGATCGGCCTCGCCGACTGGCTCGGCTATGTCCAGCGCGAGGCGTTTTTCGGCCCCGGCTGGCTGAGCTGGGCAGTGGTCCTGGTTATGGCTGGCGCCATTCTCGGCGCGCTCTGGCAGGCCGGCGACAGCGGATCCATACGCGCACGCGCCGTGGCCATGATCACCTCCCATGCCGGCACACTCTTCGCTGTGGCGCTGGCGGGCGCCGCCGCGCTGGGCGCGATCTTCCTCTCCACCGACCGGCTCTGGGGCTGTTACCTCTATCCCGGCGTGCTTCTGATTACCGTCGCGTCTGTGGCGGCGGCCGAGATACTGTTCTCGACCCGGCTGCAGGGCAGGCCCCGGACGGGGCTTGCCGCCCTCGCAGGTCTGGCCTTTGCCGGCAATGTCCATGCCGGTGCGGGGTATACATTCGGCGATTTCGACACCCTCGCCCACCGCTCCGGTTCAGCCGATTTCCTCGTCCAGTCGACCCGCCATGAGGCCATCCTGGCGGCCAGCGTGGCGGAGGCCGAACGCCTCGGCCATCCGGCAAACGTCGCCTATCCCGTCCAGCTCTGGCATCCGGACGACACCGACACTGCGAACTATTTCCCCTTCTTCAAGACCTTCGCCTACTGGCAGCTTGAAGAGCTCGACCTTGTTGTCCTGCAGACGCGCGACGTGGATTTCTCCCTCCAGCCGCAAACGCCGGAAAACCTGCCCATGATCGAGATCGCGCGCGAGGCGCTGTTCGCCCATACCGAGTATGGCGGACCCTGCCGGGAGGCACGCTGCTGGCATGAGCTTCCGGCCATGGCCGAGGGGGTGCACATCTTCCAGCGCACCGAGCCCCGCGCGAGCACAAGCTTGGATTAACCTCAAGCTGGCATCTTCGCGCGCGCCGGCCGAATCGCCGCGCAAGCGTATTTGAGGTGCCGATACATGACTCGTCCGCCGCTGTCCCTGGTCATTCCCTGCTACAATGAAGCTGCGAACCTGCCGAGCCTGGCCGAGCGCTGCGCCGCGCTGATCGAGGCCACAGGCGCCGAAGTGATCCTGGTCGACAATGGCTCATCCGATGCCAGCCCGCAGATCCTTGCGCGCCTCACCGCCGTGACAACCGGCCTGCGCATGGTCCGGGTCGAGGTGAACGAGGGTTATGGCCACGGCATCTGCGCCGGGCTCGCTGCGGCCACGGGCGAGGTGATCGGCTGGACCCATGCCGACCTGCAGACCGACCCGATGGATGCCGCGCGGGGCCTTGCCCTGTTCCAGGCCTCGCCGGCCCCGCATGCCATGTTCGTGAAGGGCCTGCGCAAGGGCCGCCCGCTCGCCGACACCGTATTCACCGCCGGCATGTCCGTCTTCGAGACCCTTTTGATGGGCCATGTCCTGCGCGATGTGAATGCCCAGCCGACCCTGATGCACCGCGCGACCTTCGAGGCCTGGGACACCCCGCCGAAGGATTTCTCGCTCGACCTGTTCGCGCTCGCCAATGCCAAGCGCTCCGGCCTTAGTGTCGAGCGCATCCCCGTGCGCTTTCCCGAGCGCCAGCACGGGACATCCTCCTGGAATGTGAACTGGGCGGCCAAGCGCAAATTCATCGCCCGCACGCTGGACTATTCCTTCCGCCTGCGCCGCAGCTTCCACAAGGCCGGGGCCTGACCGGCCATGGAGCTGATCGCCCATCGCCGCAACACGCGCGCCGAACTGGAAGCCACCCCGCGCGGTCTCGGCGTGGAGGTGGATATCCGCAGCCAGGGCGAGCGGCTGGTGATCCATCACGACCCGTTCCAGCCGGGCGAGGATTTCGAGCACTGGCTCGGCGCCTATGCCCACGGCACGCTGATCCTGAATGTGAAGGAAGAGGGGCTGGAGGCAGCCTGTCTGCAGCTGATGCGTGCCCATTCCATCGAGCGCTTCTTCTTTCTCGACCAGAGCTTTCCTTTCCTGATGCGCACTGCGCGCAGGGGCGAATCGCGCTGTGCCGTGCGGGTGTCGGAATATGAGAGCGCGGAAACGGCCATGGCCCTGGCGGGCAAGGTCGACTGGGTCTGGGTCGACTGTTTCACGCGCCTGGCTCTGACGCGCGCCGAGCATGACCGGCTGCGCGATGCCGGCTTCCAGCTCTGCCTTGTCTCGCCGGAACTGCAGGGCCGCGAGGCGGAAAGCGAAATCCCGGCCATGAAACGGCGTATCGCCGATCGCGGCCTCTATTTCGATGCGGTGTGCAGCAAGCAGCCGGATCTCTGGGCAGGCTGATGCGCGAGTTGGGGCGGGATCCGATCTTTCTCGGGGGGCTGGCGGTTCGCCTTGCCCAGCTCGCGCTGTTCGCGCCGGTGATCCAGGAGGTCTGGTTCGCGCCCTTCCTTGCCCGCTTCGTTGAGGCGCCGGGCATGGCGCCCTGGAGCGACTTCCTCGCCAGTGGCGGGGATGCGCGCGCATTTCCTTACGGGTTTCTCTACATCCTCGCCTATGGCCCCGGCGCGGCAATCGGTGAGCTTCTGGCCGGTGAACGCGGTGTGGCGCTGAGCCTGTCGGTCACCACGCTGGTGATCGATATCGGGCTCTATCTCGCCCTGTCGCGCCTTGCCCGCCGTGAGGAGCGCCGGATTTCGCTGGCGGCCTACTGGCTCTCGCCGATCACGCTCTATGTCGGCTATTTCCATGGCCAGCTGGATGTTTTCCCGGTGCTGCTGCTAACTGCCGGGTTCCTGTTCCTGCGCAACCATCATGCGCGCTGGGCGGCCTATCCCATGGGCCTCGCCGTGGCGGCCAAGGCCTCCATGATTGTCGCGCTGCCCTTCGTGGTGGTCTACCTGCTCGGGCAGGCGCGCCTGAAGGCGAAACTGCCGGCCTTCGGGCTGGCCACTATCTTCGTGATTGCCGCGCTGATGCTGCCCTCCTATTCGCTGGAAGGCTTCCGCACCATGGTGCTCGGCACGCCGGAGCTTACCAAGATCACCCAGCTTGCCGTGCCTTATGGCGGCGGGCTCTTCCTTTTCATCTTCCCGGCAGCCTATTTCGCCCTGCTCTTCACCGCCTGGCGCGTGCGGCGGATGAATTTCGAGGCTCTGGTCGCCTTTGTCGCCGCAGCCTTCCTGCTGCTTTACTGTCTCACGCCGGCCTCGCCGGGCTGGGCGCTCTGGTTCACGCCCTTCCTGGCGGTGCACCTGGCGCGCTCGCATGCACCGCGGGCAAAGCTTCTCTATATCGGCTTCAGCCTCGCTTTCGTCGTCCTGCACCTGATGATTTCCCAGGGCGCGGAGCTGCGCCTTGCGCCGGGCCTCGGCGAGCTGAACCTCGCCGGGCTCGATATCCAGGTCTCCGGCGCGGCGCTCAGCTCCTGGCTCCTGTCCGCGCTCGTGCTCGTCGGCGGGGTCCTGCTCGCCCAGACCCTGCGCGAGCGGATCTTTTCCGGCATCTTCCACCGCGCCACACGCAAGCCGATCATCGTCAACATCGCCGGGGATAGCGGCGCGGGCAAGGACACGCTGTCGGATCTCATCGTCGACATGCTTGGGCCGGCAGCCGCCACGGAAGTCTCCGGCGACGACTATCATATCTGGGACCGCCACAAGCCCATGTGGCAGGCGCTGACCCATCTCAATCCCAAGGCCAACCATCTCGACCGGCTGACCGAGGATGTGCGCGAGTTGGCCCGGGGCCGGCCCGTGCGCGCGCGCCACTACGACCATTCGGTCGGGCGCATGACCAAGCCGCTCTCCATTCCCGCCGCCGACACGGTGGTCGTTTCCGGCCTGCACGCGCTCTATCCGCGCGCCCTGATCGAGCTGTCGGACCTGCGCATCTTCCTCGACATGGACGAGGATCTGCGCCGCTTCCTGAAGGTCCGCCGGGACGTGACCCAGCGCGGCCATCCGCTGGAAAAGGTGATCTCCTCGCTCGACCGGCGCGCGCCGGACCGCGAGCGGTTCATCCTGCCCCAGCGCGAGCGCGCGACGCTGATCCTGTCGCTGGAACCGCGCCGGGCGCGCGATATCGCCGATGTGGAAACAGCGCCGGAACAGCTGGAACTGCGCCTGCGCGTGCAGTCGAAACGGTCCGAGGATTTTGCCCGCCTGTCGGAAATCCTGGTCGCGGTGTGCGGGGTCTTCCTGGTGGAGAAACGCTGGCAGGATGGCGGGGTCGAGCTGCTGATCGAGGGCCATCCGACCGCGCGCGAAGTGGCCAATGCCGCGCGCCATATTGCCGGGGATTTCAAGGACTTCCTGTCCCTGAGCCCGGTCTGGCATGACGGTGCAAATGGCCTCCTGCAACTGATGATCCTGGAACAATTCTCGCGCCTTGTGGCGATCCGTGGGGGGTATTGAGCGCCATGAAACTGATCAACAAATCCGCCTTCGATGGCCGCCCGGACTGTGTGCTGCTCGATCTCGACAACACGCTGTACGATTACACCTTGCCCCATGCCGCCGGGCAGGCCGCCGCGCGCGACTATGCCGGCAGCCAGCTTTCGATCGATGCCGACACCTTCGACACCGCCTTCAATGTCTCGCGCCAGGAGCTCAAGCACCGGCTCGGCGCGACCGCCTCGTCCCATTCGCGGCTGCTCTATTATCAGCGCACCATCGAGCGCGTGGGCCTGGCGACCCAGCCCTTTGCCGCGCTGCAGATGGAGCAGGCCTACTGGTCGGCCTTCCTCTCGGAAGCTGTGCTGTTCGAGGATGTGCTGGAGTTCCTCGACGATCTGCGTATTGCCGGGGTCCCGGTGGTGATCGTCACTGACCTCACCGCCCAGATCCAGCACCGCAAGCTGCTCTATTTCGGGCTGCACCGCTATGCCGACTGGATGGTGACCTCTGAGGAGGTCAAGGCCGACAAGCCCGCACCGGAGGCCTTCGAACTGGCGCTCGCCAAGCTCGGCGGCATCGAGGGGCGGATCTGGATGGTGGGCGACAATGCCGAGCGCGATGTGCTCGGCGCGCGCGAGGCGGTCGGCGCACTGACCTTGCAGAAGCTGCACAATGGCGTCGCAGAGGGGACGGGCCGCTGCCAGCCGGACGCGACCTTCACCCGGTTTTCCGACCTGCGCCGCTTCTTCGCCAGCCTGTGAAAGCTTCCATTCTGCACGCGCAACGCTAGGTAAGCGCCATGAGCGGCCGCAAACTCTCCCCGTCTGAATCGCGCGCCTGGGCCCGGGTTGCGCGCAGCATCCGCCCGCTGCGCGACGCCCCGCCGGTGGAGATGGATGACCTGCCCGGCGATGCGCCGGCCGTCCCTGCACGCCCGGAAAAGCCGGCCCGGGGCACGTCCGCCGCGCGCCCGCCGGCCTCGTCCCTGCCAAGCCCGCGCAAGACCGCACCCGCACAGGAAAGCCGCGACCGGCGCGTGCGGCGGGGCAAGCTGGAAATCGATGGGAAATTCGACCTGCACGGCCTCACCCAGGCCGCCGCCGAGCGCCACCTTCAGGGTTTTGTCGAGCGCCAGTCGGCGAAAGGCGCGCGCTGCCTGCTCATCATCACCGGCAAGGGCCGCGATGGCGAGGGCGTTCTGCGGCGGAACTTCCAGCACTGGCTGACCACGCCGGCCGCCAGCCGGCTCGTTTCCGGCTGGGCCCCGGCCCATGCCCGCCATGGCGGCGGGGGCGCGTTTTATCTTTTCCTGCGGCGGCAGGGCTAGCCGAGCACTTCCCCAAGGAAGGCGGCAAAGGACTGCCAGCTGCGCTTGTCGGCGGTGGCGTCATAGACCGTTCCGAAATCGGGATTGTTCGCGCCTTCCGTGGTGAAGGCGTGCATGGTGTTGCCATAGGCGTGCAGCTGCCAGTCGGCGCCGGCGGCCGTCATTTCCTTGGCAAGGCCGAGCACCGTATCCGGCTCGGCCATCGGGTCGTCCCAGCCATGGAAGGCGACCACCTTGGCGGAGATCTTGGGATCGCTGAGATTGTCCGGTGCGGTGAAGAGGCCATGGAAACTCGCCACGCCGCCCACATCCATGCCGGCACGCGCCATGTCGAGGACGCACAGGCCGCCGAAGCAATAGCCTGCCGCGGCCCGCGCGCTGGTGTCGACGCCGTCAATGGTCTTGGAAAACTCCACCGCGGCGTTCAGGCGCGCCTGAAGCTTGGCGCGGTCGCCCGCCAGCGGATTCATCAGCGCCTGGCATTCTTCCACAGTCTCTCCGCGCTTGCCCTTTCCGTAAACGTCCATGCAGAAGGCGGCATAGCCAAGCTCGGCGGCAATGCGCTCGGCCTTGCTGCGCTCATTGTCGCCCTGTCCGCCCCAGGCATGGGCAATCAGGACGACTTTCGCAGGCGCGCCATCCGGCAAGGCAAGATAGCCCTCGCAAGTGATGCCATCGGCCGAATAGTCGAGTGTTTTGGTGGTGATCGCCACAATCTCCTCCTTTGGTTTCGCGATTGATCAAGGCTTTGGTGGCATATTCTGCCTGTCAGATGCCACTGGAATCTCGGCCCAAAGCTCGTTAAGCCTCCACTGGGCCTGGGCAGGATGAGGACATTCTCAACATGCTCGAACTCCACCAGCTCACCAAGGCCTATGGAACCCGCAAGGCGGTCGACCGGCTATCGCTGAGTGTGTCCAAGGGCGAGGTGCTCGGCTTTCTCGGGCCGAATGGCGCAGGCAAGTCCACCACAATGCGGATGATCGCCGGCGTTCTGATCCCCG
This sequence comes from Hyphomonadaceae bacterium UBA5336, assembly GCA_002408125.1. Lineage (GTDB taxonomy): Bacteria > Pseudomonadota > Alphaproteobacteria > Caulobacterales > Hyphomonadaceae > UBA5336. Next base: position 146,699 of record DHQO01000004.1, read on the forward strand.
ATGAGGGCGACACGGTGATCGCCGGCCATTCCATCCTGACCGACCGGCGCGCCGCCCAGGCCTCGCTCGGCTACCTGCCCGAGGGCGCCCCGCTTTACGCCGACATGACCCCGCCGCAATACCTTGCCTTCCTCGCCCGGGCGCGCGACCTGCCCAGGGGCGAGCGCGAGGACCGGATCGACCAGGCCATCGCCGATGCGCGCATTTCCAGCGTGGTCGACAAACAGATCGGCGCGCTGTCGAAGGGCTATCGCCGCCGGGTGGGCCTTGCCGGCGCGATCCTGCACGACCCGCCGGTATTGGTGCTGGATGAACCCATGGACGGGCTTGATCCGAACCAGAAGCGTGCCGTGCGCGCGCTCATCGCGCGTATGGCGCCGGAAAAGGTGATCCTGATCTCCACCCACACACTGGAAGATGTCCCGCGCCTGTGCTCGCGCGTCGCCGTGATCGACCAGGGCCGCATCGTTGCCGATGCCAGCCCGGCCGAACTGGCCGGCGAGTACACGCTGGAAGCGGCCTTCAAGGCGCTGACCGATCAGAGCGAGGCCCAGGCGGCATGATGTCGAGCTTCACCTCGCAGTTTCGCGGGCTGAAGGCAGCCTTCACGCGAGAGGTGCGCGCCTATTTCGCCGCGCCCATCGCCTATGTGTTCATCACGGTTTTCCTGGTCGCGCTGGGCCTCTTCACCTGGGAAGGCGCGCGCTTTTTCGATACCGGCGTCGTCGATCTTGCGCCCTTTTTCATGTGGCACCCCTGGCTCTACATGATCTTCCTGCCGGCGCTGGCCATGCGGCTCTGGGCCGATGAGCGCGCGGCGGGGACCGACGAGATCCTGCTCTCGTTGCCGGTGGAACTGCCAGGCCTGGTGCTCGGCAAGCTGATGGCGGCCTGGTCTGTGGCGGGCGTTGCGCTCGCCTTCACCCTGCCCATGTGGATCACGGTGAACGTGCTCGGCTCGCCCGACAATGTTGCTATCGCGCTCACCTATCTCATGAGTTTCGTCATGGCCGGGGCCTATGTCGCCATCGGCGCGGCAGCCTCGGCGCTGACCTCGCGCCAGGTGACGGCTTTCGTTCTGGCCGTGGTGGTGGCTTTCCTGTTCACTGCTGCCGGATGGCCGCTGGTGCTCTCAGGGATTGCCGGTTTTGCCGGACCGGGCGCAGCCGATGCCGTGGCGCGCTTTTCCTTCCTGACCCATTTCGAGGCCGCCCAGAACGGAGTGCTGGAGCTACGGGCGGTCTTCTTCTTCGCCAGCGTGATCCTCCTCTTTGCGTCTCTCAATGGCCTGTGGGCCGCGGGGAGGCGCACGCCATGATGGACCGTCTTACCGGCCGCGCCTGGGCACCGGTCGCCGCCCTGCTGATGATCTGTGTCTTCGTGCTCGCCAATCTGGCGCTGCAGCCGCGCCTGGCCGGCGCGCGCATGGATTTCACCCAGCGCGGCCTCTTCACGCTCAGCCCGGCGACGAAGGACACGCTGACGGGTCTCGCCGAGCCCATCGACCTCACCTTCATCTATTCCCGCCGTGTCGGGCAGGACTATCCGCGCATTCGCGCCCATGCTGCCCGCGTGCGCGAGATGCTGGACGCCTATGCCAGCGCCAGCCGCGGCAGGCTGCGCGTGCGCTATGTCGATGCCACGCCCTTTTCCGAGGCCGAGGACGAGGCGTTGGCCGCCGGCCTCATCGCCGTGCCGTCCCAGTCCGGCGACCCGCTCTATTTTGGCCTGATCGGGCAGAACAGCGTGGATGACCAGCGCATCGTCGCCTTTTTCTCGCCCGAGCAGGAAAGCACGCTGGAATACGATCTCACCCGGATGATCGCCCGGCTGGACGATCCCGCTCCGGCCCGCATCGGCCTCATCACGGCATTGCAGGGCCTGCAGGGCGATGGCCGCGAGACCGGCTATGCGGTGCTGCGCGACCTGTCGCGCTCTTATGGCCTGGAGCGTATCGATCCGGAGTTTGCCAGCCTGCCGGCGGATCTCGACGCCCTGATCATCGCCCATGCCGAACCGCTGAACGATTATCAGGCCTGGCTGGTGGACCAGTTCGCCCTGCGCACGGGGCGCCTGATCTGGATTGTCGATCCGGCTGCGAAAGTGGCGGCGGGCGGGTCGATCTTCGATCTCGATACCACGCCGCAAAGCTCCGATCTGGGCCGGTTCGCCCGTCACTGGGGGATCAGCCTGTCTGAGGATGCCGTGGCCGATGCCGGCAATGCCCTGCCGGTACAGACCGTCTCTCCGGACGGGCGCAGCGCCATTCTCGGCCAGCCGCTCTTTATCGCGGCCACGCCTGCGACCATGAGCCGATCCGATCCGATCACCTCGGAACTCGACCGCTCGGTGCATTTCGGTGCTCCCGGCGCGTTGGAGCTGACCTCAGACAGCCCGTTCACCGGCGAGGCGCTGATCACCACCGGCCCGGCCCCCTCCTATATCCCGGCAGAAGATGCCGCAGGCGACATGACGCCGGCTGAGGTGATCGCGGCATATGACACACTCAGCGCGCCGCTGACGCTGGCCATGCGGGTCTCCGGCGAGCTGGCCACGGCTTTCCCGGACGGCCCTCCGCCGCTGCCCATCACCGGTGATCCGGTCACTGACGAGCTGCTGCAGGCCGAAGCCCAGGACGCGCCGCCCCATATCGCCCGTTCGCAAAAGCCTGCGACCCTGGTGGTGATCGCCGATGCCGACTTCCTTGATGATGGTTTCTACATCAACCCGAACGGGGGCGCTGTCATCGCCGACAATGGTGCCTTCCTGCTCAACGCCGTAGACGCCCTGACCGGGATCGACGGCCTGCTGTCGCTGCGCTCTCGGGCCGAGAGCCGGCGGCCGATGACGCTGGTGGAAGAGATGCGCGCAGAGGCCGAAACCGAGTTTCTCGAAGAACAGATGCGCCTGGAAGACCAGCTCGCCGACACCGAGGCCGAGCTTGGCGCGCTGGAGGCGGAACTGCGCGAATCCACTGCCCTGCTGGGCGATTTCGAGGTTGGCCTGTCGGGCGAATCCCGTGCGCGTCTGCAGGAGCTGCGCTCGGAGATCGTCGAAACGCGCAACCGGTTGAGGAGTATCGAGCGCGATTTCCGGCGCGGGATCGATGGCCTGGAAGGCATGCTGAAGTTGATCAATATCTGGGGCGGGGCGGTGCTGGCGGTCCTGCTCGGTCTGATCATCTGGTGGCGGGGGCGGCGGTCATGAGCGTGCCGAGCTTCGTTCGCCGTGCGCGCATCCGCCGCCTGATCGGGCTTGGCGCGGTGATCCTTGTCCTGCTCGGCCTGATCGGGTTGCAGGACCTGACGTCCCGGGCACCCATCGACTCCCATCCGCGCAGCGGCAGCCCCGTGCTGAGCCAGGAGGATCTCGCCAGCGAGGTCGCCCGCATCGAGGTGCGGCTCGCCGATGACCGCTATTCCCTCGTGCGCTCGGGCGAGAGCTGGCACATGGATTCCGCGCTTGGCTATCCGGTGCGGCTGGACCAGGTCGGCGCGCTGCTCACCGGCCTGTCGGAGCTGAGCTGGGGCGAGGCCAAGACCGCCGATCCGCGCAAGTTCGACCGGATCGGCCTGGCTGACCCCGACGAGGGCGGAAACGGCGCCGAGCTGCGTCTCTTCGATGAGAGCGGAAACCGGATCGCGGGCCTGATCCTCGGGCGCCGCGACAGGAGGCTTTACCTGCGCAACACGGCGGAAAATCTGGCTTTCCAGGCAGAGGGTGATCTGCCGCCGCTGCAGGCGCGCCATGGCTGGATGGATTTCGAGGTCATCGCCATCATGCCGAGCGCGATCGAGGGCGCCGTGCTCGAACCGGGCAATGGCGAGCGGCTGCATCTGGTGCGCAAGGCCAATGGCGGACCGCGCGACTTTATCCCCGGCCCCGCCCATCCGGGCGAGCGACTGGTGAGCGGACTGGCGGCGGCCACACCGGCGCTCGCCCTGTCGCGCTTTTCGCCGCTGGACGTGAAACCGGCCTCGGAGCTGGAGACAGAGCGCGTGGCAAGGCATGTGACGCTCACCAAGGACGGCCTCGAAGTGGTCACCGATGCCTTCGAGGAGCCCGACGGCTATTATCTCACCGTGCATGCGGTGGAGGCCGATGAAGGCGCGCGCCGCGCAGCCGACATCAATGCCCGCGCCGAGGGCTGGGCTTTCCGCGTCAGCCGTTTCGACTGGGCCGATTTCGTGGTGTCGATTTCAGATATTGTCGAACGCCCGCTGGTGGATGCCCCCGACGATTAGGCCCGCGACACGGGTGTGCCGCGGGCCCGGAAATCTGATCGAATTGAGTGCGGCCTAAACCGTCGGGCCGACTTCCAGCACGTCTTCCACGGTTCTCAGGCCCGGGCGCGGGCTCTGGACGAGGACGGCCATATTGCCGGGCAGGTGCTTGTTATCGAGCATCTTTTCGTGCGCGGCGGGGATTTCCGCAAAGGGGAAGACCTCCGACATGCACGGGTCGATGCGCCGGTCGATGACGAGCTGGTTGGCCGCCGAGGCCTGCATGAGATTGGCAAAGTGCGAACCCTGTACGCGCTTCTGGCGCATCCACAGGAAGCGGGCATCCATGGTGAGGTTGAAGCCGGTCGTGCCGGCGCAGATCACCACCATGCCGCCGCGCTTCACCACGAAGACCGAGACCGGGAAGGTGCTCTCGCCGGGATGTTCGAACACGATGTCGACATCCTTCTTGCCGGTGATTTCCCAGATGGCCTTACCGAACTTGCGGCTCTCGCGCATATAGTCGCTAAATTCCGGGCCGTTCACCTTGGGCAGCTGACCCCAGCACTCGAAGTTCTTGCGGTTGAGCACACCCTTGGCGCCCATGGAATAGACGAAATCGTACTTGTCGTCAGAAGACACCACGCCGATGGCATGGGCGCCGGTCACCGCGCAGAGCTGGATCCCGAAACTGCCAAGCCCGCCGGACGCGCCCCAGACCAGGACATTGTTGCCTGGCTTCACGATGTGCGGGCGGTGGCCGAACAGCATGCGGTAGGCGGTCGCGAGCGTCAGCGTGTAGCAGGCGCTTTCTTCCCAGGTCAGATGCTTTGGACGCGGCATGCACTGGCGCGCCTGCACGCGGCAGAACTGGGCAAAGCTGCCATCGGGGGTCTCATAGCCCCAGATGCGCTGGGACGGCGAGAACATCGGGTCGCCGCCATTGCACTCCTCATCGTCGCCATCGTCCTGGTTGCAGTGGATGACGACCTCGTCGCCCGGTTTCACGCGGGTGACCTTGCGTCCGACCGCCCAGACAATGCCCGAGGCGTCGGACCCGGCGACATGGAAGTCGGCCTTGTGGACATCGAAGGGCGAGATTGGCTCTCCGAGGCCGGCCCAGATGCCGTTATAGTTCACGCCGGCGGCCATCACGAGGACGAGCACTTCGTCGCTGTCAATCTCCGGCACCGGCACCTGTTCCAGCTGCATGGCGGTGGCCGGGCGGCCATGGCGCTCACGCCGGATCGCCCAGGCATACATCATTTTCGGGACGTGAAATTCCGGCGGAATCTCACCGATTTCGTAGATATCCTTCCGGATCCTGGCGACTTGCGTGTCGGCCATACGTCAACCCTCCGATTTTCGAGTTCCACCCAGCATTTTCGCCGTGGCAGTTTCTCCCCGTATGGAATGAGACTGACGCACACGCCGTGCCAATGCAAGTGATATGTTGCGGTGCAGCACGCTGTCCCGTGTTGCTCTTGCGTCGCGTTTGTGCCCGATTGAGCCGTGAGTATTGCGGAAAACATCAACAGGTGTTGAGGGCTGGCGGCATGGCAATTTGTCCCTGGGTTTTCGTCGACGGGCGCATGGTGCTCGCGAAAAACGCGACAATTCCCATTTTTGACCGCGGATTGCTGTTCGCCCACTCGGCCTATGAGGTCACCACCGTCTATGACGGCAAGCTGGTGGACGGCCCGGCGCATATGGAGCGTCTGGCCCACACGCTCACCGGGCTGGAGGTGCGCCTGCCGATGAGCGCGGAGGAGTTGCTCGCCGTGCACGAGATTCTTGTGCGCCGCAACGGACTGGAGGAAGGCACGGTCTATCTCCAGATCACCGGCGGGGATTATGGCGAGCGCAGCTTTACCGGGCCGAAGCATTTCCGCCCGCGCGTCTTCCTCTTCGCCGAGGCCCGGCCCATGGTCGACGCGCGTGCCGAAACCGGCGTGCGGGCCATCACCCTCTCCGAAACGCGCTGGTTGCGCCGGGACCTGAAGACCACCCAGCTGGTCAGCCAGCTGCTGGCCTATCGCGCGGCTCAGAGCGCGGAAGCGGAAACGGCGATCTTCATCGAGGCTGGCATGGTGACCGAGGCGGCCTCGGCCAATGTCTGGATCGTCAGTTCGGAAGGCACCGTGGCGACACGCGATCTCAGCCCCTCCATCCTTGCCGGCATCACGCGCGCGGCCATTCTGGATGTGGCGGGAATGAAGGTGGAAGAGCGCGCCTTTCCCGAAGCCGAGCTGCGCGCGGCGAAGGAGGTCTTCGTCTCATCGTCGGGCAGCCTGGTGCTGCCGGTCATCGAGATTGACGGGGCGGCGGTGGGCGACGGGCGGCCCGGCCCGGTGACGCGCGCGGTGCAGCGCGCCTATTACGCCCATCTCGGGGCGGATCTTCAGATCGCGGCGCCCTGGGCAGCCGAATAGGGCCGGCTCGCGGCCAGCATGGCCTGCAGTTTCACCCACAGGATCGCGGTGGCCAGTACCAGTGTGATCAGGTTGGCCAGGATCACCGGCATGGCGCCGGCGAGCAGTCCATAGGCCAGCCACATCGCGACGCCGGTCGTGAACATGGCATACATGGTCAGCGAGATGCCCTCGGTCTTGCACGTGCGCAGGACGAGAATCGCCTGGGGCAGGAAGGAAGCCGTCGTGAGCACGGCGGCAATTGTGCCGACAAGATCTGCGTAGGGCATGGGGCTGAGTCTTTCCTCGAAAACCGTTACCGCTCCCATATAGCGCAAAGCGTGCCGCACAAATAGTTATGAGTGCGGAAGATTGCGCATGCATATCTGCATGTGTCGGGTTTGACTTGCGGAGCCGCGCATCTCCCGGCATTTTGCAGTGCACAAAAGACAAGGGGAGCCCGCATAGTCCGGGCTCAAGGAGGGTATATTATGGCGGACACGGCCTATCAGCACACGCCGGACCGGCCCTGGATTTTCCGCACCTATGCCGGCCACTCCACGGCCGAGAAATCCAACGCGCTCTATCGCGGCAATCTCGCCAAGGGTCAGACGGGCCTGTCCATCGCCTTCGACCTGCCGACGCAGACGGCCTATGACTCAGATCATATCCTCTCGCGCGGCGAGGTCGGCAAGGTCGGTGTGCCGGTCTCCCATCTCGGCGACATGCGCACGCTGATGGATCAGCTGCCGCTGGAGGAAATGAATACCTCCATGACGATCAATGCGCCGGCCGCCTGGCTGCTCTCGCTCTATGTGGCGCTGGCCGATGAGCGCGGTGACGACCGGGCCAAGCTGCGCGGTACGACGCAGAACGACATCGTGAAGGAATATCTCTCGCGCGGCACCTATGTCTTCCCGCCCGAGCCGAGCATGCGTCTGATCGGTGACATGATCGCCTGGTGTTATACCGAGGTTCCGAAATGGAACCCGATGAATGTCTGCTCCTATCATTTACAGGAGGCCGGCGCGACGCCCGAGCAGGAGCTCGCCTACGCCCTCGCCACCGCGATTTCCGTGCTCGACACGGTGAAGGCTGGCGGGCAGGTGCCGGAAGAAGATTTCCCGACCGTGTTCGGGCGTATCAGCTTCTTCGTGAATGCCGGGGTCCGTTTCGTCACCGAGCTCTGCAAGATGCGCGCATTCGTCGATCTCTGGGAAGAGATCGGCCGCGAGCGTTATGGCGTGAGCGATGAGAAGGCCCTGCGTTTCCGCTATGGCGTGCAGGTCAATTCCCTCGGCCTCACCGAGCCGCAACCGGAAAACAATGTCTACCGTATCCTGATCGAGGCGCTGGCCGTCACGCTGTCGAAACGCGCGCGCTGCCGCGCTCTGCAGCTGCCGGCCTGGAACGAGGCCATGGGCCTGCCGCGTCCCTGGGACCAGCAATGGTCGCTCCGCCTGCAGCAGATCCTCGCCTATGAGACCGATCTTCTGGAATATGAAGACCTGTTCGATGGCTCCCATGTGGTGGATGGCAAGACGAGTGAGCTGAAGGACAATGCCCGCGCTCAACTGGCGGCAATCGACACCCTCTCCCAGGACGAGGCCATCGAGTTCATGAAATCCCAGCTCGTCGGCGCGCATATTGACCGCATTCGCGGCATTGAGAGCGGCGAGCAAGTGGTGGTCGGCGTGAACCGCTATACCACTTCCGAAGACAGCCCGCTCAGTGCCGGAGAGAGCTCGATCCAGACCGTCGATCCAGCCGTGGAAGCCGCTCAGATCCGCGCCCTGCAGGCCTGGCGCGCGGGCCGCGATGCCGGCGCGGTCGAGACCGCCCTCACCGAGCTGAAAGCTGCCGCCGCAGAGGGCCGCAACATCATGGAGCCGTCTATCGCCGCGGCGAAAGCCGGCGTCACTTCCGGCGAATGGGGCGGCGCCCTGCGCGAGGTGTTCGGCGAGTATCGCGGGCCGACCGGGGTCGCCCTCGTCATCGACACCGGGGGCGACGAGGACATGGAGGCGGTGAAAACCCGCGTCGACAAGCTGTCAGATGCGCTCGGCCGGCGCCTCACCTATGTGCTCGGCAAGCCGGGCCTCGATGGCCACTCGAACGGCGCCGAACAGATCGCCGCGCGCGCCCGCGCCGTGGGCATGGATGTCGTCTATGAGGGCATCCGGTTCACGCCCGCCGATATCGTGGCCCAGGCCAAGGAAGCCGACGCCCATGTGCTCGGCCTTTCCATCCTTTCGGGCAGCCATTTGGATCTCGTCCGTGAAACGATCAACGAGATGCGCAAGGCCGGGATTGACCATATCCCGCTGGTGGTGGGCGGCATCATCCCCCCGGAAGACGGCATGGCGCTGAAGCAGATGGGCGTCGCGCGCGTCTATACGCCGAAGGATTTCAAGATCACCAATATCATGGGCGATGTGGTCGACCTCGCCGAAGCGGCCTGGATGCAGCCAGCGGAGTAGAGCTGGCAGCCTCATGGTGAGCGGAGACGAACCATGGGACTGGAAGTAGAAAGCAGTCTCGTAAGCACGCCCTCGCCCCTCGTCTCCGCCCGGGATGAGGGCTTTCGACAGTCCTTAGAGTGTCCCGCGTTTCAAGGCCCGGCGCAGGAAGCGCGCCGGGCTGACGGCTTCCATGGCGGCCAGTGTCGCCGGGCGCGGTTCGCCACAGATCTGTGCCGCCAGGATTTCCGCCAGCCAGGGCGCGAAGGTAAAGCCTCGGCTGCCGAGCCCACCAAGGGCATAGAGCCCCGTATGCACCGGGGCATCCATGAGCGTTTCCTGCCCGGTCCTCAGCGACTGAAATGCCTGCAGGAAAGCTGGGGCATCGGGCACAGCACCGGCGAGTGGTAGACGGTCCGGCGTAGTCGCGCGAATGCCCGCGCGCGACTGGATTGTCCGACCACGGATCTGCGCCTGCCACCAGGGCGAGAGCGCTTCCAGGGCAGCAGCATTCTTCGCCCGCGCGCCCTCGCTCACCTCCGGCGCTCCCTCACAGTTTTCAAAGGTCGCGCCCCAGAGACGGTCCGTACCCGAACAAAGGGCGTAATGCCCGGAGGCCAGCGCCGAGTTCGGCGCCTCGGGCAGGCCAGTGACATGCTCCACCTGGCCGAGCTTGCCGACGAGATGGAGCCAGATCAGGCTTTCACGCATTGCTATGCCGTCGGCGAGGATGCGGGTGTCATAGGCAACCAGTTCCGATGGTTCGGGGACGCGCTTTTGCACTTCAACATCCCCGATCAGGCCCGCAATCAGGCGGGCGGGCCGCACGATCAGCGCGCGCTTGTGCAGGAGGCCGCCATCGGCAAGGGCTTCGAGGTCTTCCAGCGGTAGCGGCGGATCGGCGAGCACCTTGGCGAAGCGTTCCCGCTCGGCCGCGTCGCGCGGCGGTTGGCGCACCGCGGTCTCCTCGGCGCCTTCCAGGCCATTGTAGGCAATACGCGCTGACAGATAGGCATCCACCAGCAGGCGGGCGGTGACGGTATCGCCGGCATCCAGGCGCGGCATGACGAGCCCGAGCGGATTGCCGCTCGCCCCGCTCGCCGGCCCGTTGGGATCGAACAGAGTGACATCCGCGCCGCGCCGGGCGAGGGCACTGGCGACGCACGCCCCGGCAATGCCTGCGCCAAGTATGGCGACGCGTCCCGGCGGACCTTCCGGACTGCGCAAACCGAACAAGTCAGGCCTTGGGACGGGCCCACCGCGATACACTGCCTCAAGACGATCCCGCTTGCGCCCGAAGCCGGGCTGTTTGGATACGGAGAAACCGGCTGCCTCAAGCCCATCGCGCACGGCGCGCGCCACGGTAAAGGAGGCGGCAACTGCTCCGGGAACGGATCGGGCGGCGATCTCCGGATAGAGACCCGCGTCCCACATGTCCTCATTCCGCGAAGGCGAGAATCCGTCCAGGAACCAGGCATCGGCCGTGAACGAAGCATCGGGCAGGGCGCGTGAAATCTCATCCACATGCAGGGTGAGGGAGATGCCGTCTTCCGCCCAGTCCAGCCGGCGCACGCCGCGCGCCCGATGCGGCCAGCGCGCCAGCAGTTTCCCGGAAAGCTCCGCCAGCTCCGGCCAGGCCGAGAGTGCGCGGGCGGCGTCTTCCCGGTGGAGCGGAAAGCCCTCGAAGCTGACGAAGTGGAGGCGTGCTGTCCGGCTCGGCCGGTGGGCACGCCAGAGCTGCCAGAGCGCGAGGAAATTCAGCCCCGTGCCAAAGCCGGTCTCGGCGACCACAAACCGCTCGCGGCCTTCCCAGCGAGCCGGCAGACCGCATCCGGCCAGGAACACCGCCCGCGTTTCCTCCAGCCCATCGGCGGTGGAGAAATACACATCGTTGAAGCCGCGCGCGACGGGCGTGCCGTCGGGCTTCCAGTCGAGATCCGGGGCGGGGGGCAAGCGGGACATTCGCGCGAGATAGCGCGGCTCACAAGATTCCCAAAGTTTCCTGATCACACTGGCGGGCGGCGCCGTCTGCTCCTAGATTGCTTTGTATGAGCGAGATCGAGATCACACGTGAAGATGGCGAGACCGGCGGGCGCTATGTCGCCCGGCTGGACGGGCATGAGGCCGAGATGACCTATTCCCGCGCCGGGCCGAAACGCATCATCATCGACCATACCGGCGTGCCGGACGCGCTGCGCGGGAAACATGTCGGAAATGCGCTGGTGGAACGCGCCGTGATGGATGCGCGCAAGGAAGGCTTCAAGATCATTCCGCTGTGCCCTTTCGCCAGGGCGACGCTGAAAAAGCACACCGAATGGCAGGATGTGGTGCAGTGAGCGATCTGAGGCTGACCGACCACGGCACGAAACTCACCGCCGAAGTTGAGGGCCACGAGCTGCGCGTGGATTATGGCTGGGCGCGCGAGGGCGTGATGCGTGTGGATTTTGTCGAGGTGCCACGCGCCCTTGGCGGGCGCGGGCTCGGCACGAAGCTTGTCGGCGCGCTGGTCGAAAAGGCCCGGGCCGACGGCTTCAGGCTCATCCCTGTCTGCGGTTTCGCCCGTGCTCAGCTTGCCCGCCATGCCGATTGGCAGGACGTTCTGGCGTGACGGCGCTGCCCTTCTGGAAAACCAGGCGTCTCGACCAGATGAGCGAGGCCGAGTGGGAAAGCCTGTGCGATGGTTGCGCGAAGTGCTGCCTGCTCAAGCTTGAGGACGAGGACACAGGCGAGATTGCCTATACCCGCCTGCACTGCCGCCTCCTGGACGCTGAAACCTGCCGGTGCAGTGACTATGCCGGGCGCAAGGCCAAGGTGCCCGATTGCGTGAAGCTTACGCCAAAAAAGATCGATAAAATCAAGTGGATGCCGCGTTCGTGCGCTTACCGGCTGGTGGCCGAGGGCCAGGACCTGCCCGACTGGCACTACCTTGTCTGCGGCGACCGCGAGCGGATCCACCGCGAGGGCCATTCCATCATGGGCCGTACGAAGAGCGAGGATACGGTATTTGAGGAAGACCAGATCGACTGGGTCGTCGACTGGAAGGGGAATGCGCCCTAGTGCAGAAAGGATACAAGTTTGACTGGCCAGGAGCCCTCATCCTGAGCGGAGACGAAGGACGAGGGCGGGCTTTATGTGTCTGATCCCCGCTTCACTTCGTTACGCGATGGATCGCGCTCAGGGCTGAGTCCTGGTTTGTCTCCGTATCGCTTCGCTCACATGAGACGCGCTCAGGGCTGCTCTCCGTCTCACCCCGCATGGTTCGTCTCCGCGCACCATGAGGCTCACGCACATTCAGAGCATGGGACGCATCTCCTCAAGCCTTGTGATATGGCGTCCCGGCCAGCAGCGTCGCGGCGCGGTAAATCTGTTCGGCCAGCATCACGCGCACCAGCTTGTGTGGCCAGGTCTGGGGGCCGAAGGCGAGTTTGTCCCTTGCGGCTTCGCGCACGGCCCGGCCATGGCCGGCCGCTCCGCCGATGAGGAAACAGAGATCCCGCTCGCCGGCATCGCGAAGCTCACCGAGCCAGCCGGCGAACGCCTCAGACCCCCACGCCTTGCCATGCTCGTCGAGCATGACGATCCGCGCCCCTTCCGGGCAGCGTGCCAGGAGCCGTTCGGCCTCGGCATCCTCGCCGCCCCCGGAAGCAAGTTCATGCTCAACCAGGCCGCGAAAGCCGATCTGGCGGCCTGTGCGCTCGAAGCGGGCGATATAATCGTCCACGAGGTCGCGCTCAGGCCCCTTGCGGACCTGTCCGATGGTCACGATGTGGAGTTTCAACCCGCCGGCGGACCGGCCCAGATGCGCTCCAGATCGTAGAATTCACGCACTTCCGGGCGGAACAGGTGCACGATCAGATCGCCGGTATCGATCAGCACCCAGTCGGCATTGGGCAGGCCCTCGATACGGGCACGCTTGCCGCCGAGTTCCTTGATCTTGCGCTGGATATGGTCGGCCAGGGAAGAAACATGCCGCGCCGATCGCCCGGAGGCGATGATCATCTGGTCGGCAATGGTCGATTTGCCTGTGAGATCCAGGACAAGCACGTCTTCGGCCTTGTCGTCTTCGAGGCTGGCCAGAACGGCCGCACAGATCTCGTCACTCTCGTCGGCGATGGTATCCTCGCCGGGCTCACGCTGTGAAGTGGCAGTCAGGGGTCCAAGTCCTTTTGTTGATTCCCGTACCCCTTGCATAACATGCCTGAGGGGGCCGCTCCAGCCATTTACGGTGGTTATCACTGCGTTCGGCGGAACGGGTTGCGCGCAGCGGCCTTGCGCCGGATGGCCGTGGAGGAGGCGGTATTCCAGGGCGCGGTCAGATAGGTCCAGGCCGGCGGGGGTGACAGTGGCAGGGCAGCAGCGGCATGTTCCGGCAGGCGGGAGCGGGCAAACCGGCGGGCGAATTTTGACAGGCCCGCCTTGGGAAAGGCGCCGGGCCGCCCGACCACGGCGATGGGCAGGCGTGCGGCGATCTCGTCCCACCGGCCCCAGCGGTGGAAATGAGCCAGATTGTCAGCGCCCATGATCCAGACGAAGTACGCGCCCGGCGCACGCGGGAGCAGCTTTTCAAGCAGGTCGGCGGTGTAGCGCACGCCCAATGCGCGCTCCAGGCTGGTCACCCGCATGGCCGGCCCGTGGGCGAGGCGCCGGGCCGAAGCGAGCCGCGCTTCATAGACGCCATGGCTTTCCTTGAGCGGATTGCCGCCGGCCACCAGCCACCAGACCGCATCGAGCTGCAGGCGTTTCAGCGCAGTCTCTGCGACATGCAGATGGCCGTCATGGGCGGGGTTGAAGCTGCCGCCGAACAGGCCGATCCGCAGCCCGTTTGTGGGCCCGGGCAGGAGCGCACGCGTCATCCGGGCCGGGTCTGCCCGCTGCCGCGCACCACATATTTGAAGATGGTGAGCTGGTCTGCCCCGACGGGCCCGCGTGCATGAATGCGGCCCGTGGCGATGCCGATCTCCGCGCCCATGCCGAACTCGCCGCCATCGGCGAACTGGGTGGAGGCGTTGTGCATGACGATGGACGCATCGACCTCGTTGAGAAATTTCACGGCCGCATCCGCATCCTCGGTGACAATGCTTTCGGTATGCCCGGTGCCATAGCGGGCGATATGGGCGAGCGCGCCGTCAAGGCCTTCCACGATTTTCACCGAGAGGATCGGTTCGAGATACTCGGTGCGCCAGTCCTCTTCCGTGGCCGGCAGCATGGCCGGCACGAGCGCGCGTGCGGCCTCGTCTCCGCGCAGCTCACAACCGCCCTCCAGGAGGTGCGCGGCGATCTTCGGCAAAAGGGTCTCGGCGACGGCCTCATCCACCAGCAGGGTCTCCAGCGCGCCGCAGATGCCGGGGCGGCGCATCTTGGCATTGAAAGCGAGCTCGACAGCCATCTCCGGATCGGCGGCCTGGTCGATGAACATGTGGCAGAGGCCTTCCAGGTGGCCGATCACCGGCACGCGGGCCTCCTTCTGCACACGCTCGACCAAGCCCTTCCCGCCGCGCGGGACAACGACATCGAGCTTTCCGCCAAGCCCGGTCAGGATATGCCCGACGGCAGCGCGGTCGGGTGTGGAGACAAGCTGCACGAGGTCCTCCGGCAGGCCCGCCCCCGCCAGCGCGCCGCGCAGGGCATCTGCAATGGCCGTGGAGGAATTGAGGCTTTCCGAGCCACAGCGCAGGATCACCGCGTTGCC
>DHQO01000004.1:161562-217514 GCA_002408125.1 Hyphomonadaceae bacterium UBA5336
CCCACCCCCCCCCCCCCCGCCAGCGCGCCGCGCAGGGCATCTGCAATGGCCGTGGAGGAATTGAGGCTTTCCGAGCCACAGCGCAGGATCACCGCGTTGCCCGAGCGTACGCACAGGCCCGCCGCATCGGCCGTGACGTTGGGCCGGGACTCATAGATGATCCCGATCACGCCGAGCGGGACTGAGACGCGGGCAATGTCGAGCCCGTTCGGCCGGGTCCAGCGCGCCAGCTCGCGGCCCACCGGATCGGGCAGGTCTGCAATGGCGTTGAGGCCGGCAGCAATGGATGAAATCCGCGCTTCGCTCAGGGCCAGACGGTCCATCAGGGCCGGGCTCAGCGCCTTGGCGCGGCCAAGTTCGATGTCTTTCTCATTTGCCTTCAGGATGGCCGGGCTGGCGGTCTCGATGGCGCTTGCCATGGCTTGCAGCGCTTCGGTGCGGCGCGCAGCCGGCAGGGTCGCCGCCACGGCCGAAGCCCGGCGGGCGCGCGCGCCCATGTCCAGCATGGTAGCTTCCAGTGAAGGGGCCTGAGTGTCTGTCTCGGTCGTCATGGCTCATCTGGTGCCCCAAAAGCGCGGGCCCCGCAATCTTTGCCCCCTGAAAGGCGACTTTAACCCACCTGATGAAAGCTCGCCGGCATGGAACTCTATCACGCCTTCCTCGACCATATCCGCGACGAGCGCGGCCTTGCCGACAATACGGTGGAAGCCTATGGCGCCGACCTTGCGGCCTTTTTCGGCTTCCTGGCCGGGCATCTGGGCGAGGAGACCGGCCCGAAATCGCTGGCGAGCCTCGGCGCGCGCGATATCCGTGCCTATCTCGCCCGGCGTCGGCGCGATGGCCTCTCGGATGCCTCGATCGCCCGGGCACTTTCCTCGATCAAGGCGCTGTACCGCTGGCTGGAGCGCGTGCACGGGCTGGAAAATGCCGAGATCGCCTATCTGGAGGGGCCGAAGCGCGGCCGGCGCCTGCCGCGCCCGGTCTCGCAGGTTGCGGCGAAGGAGATGATCGAACTGGCCGATGAGGAGGCGAGTGAGGCCTGGATCGGCGCGCGCGATGTCGCGGTGCTCTGCCTGCTTTATGGCGCCGGCCTGCGGATCTCCGAAGCGCTGGGCCTGACCGGCGCCGCCCTGCCTGCGCCGGACCGCCTGCGTGTGGACGGCAAGGGCGGCAAGGTGCGGATCGTGCCGCTGATCCCGAAGGTTCGCGCGGCGCTGGAGACCTATGGCAGCCTCGCGCCCTATGTGTTGGGCAAGTCCGACCCGCTGTTTCGCGGCGTGCGTGGCGGGGCGCTCAACCCGCGTATCGTTCAGGGCCTGGTCCAGCGCCTGCGCGGCGCGCTCGGTCTGCCCGATACCGCAACCCCGCATGCCCTGCGCCATGCCTTCGCGACACATCTGCTCGCCGGCGGAGCGGACCTGCGCGCCATACAGGTGCTGCTCGGTCATGCGAGCCTCTCGACCACGCAGGTCTATACCGGAGTGGATGAGGCAAGCCTGGCGCGGGTTGTCTCCGCTGCGCATCCAAGGGGTTAGTGGCTGGTCATTTGCCGTGGTCCGTGCCATGGGCTCGCGCCATGACAGATCTCAAGCTTGTGTCCTGGAACATCAATTCCGTACGCCTGCGCGCACCCAATATTGCCGCCTTCGTCGAAGCCGAAAATCCTGACATCATCTGCCTGCAGGAAACCAAGTGCCGGAACGAGGAATTTCCCCGCAAGGCCTTCGCCGAGATGGGCCTGCCGCATCTGGCCCTGCTCGGCCAGGGCGGGGGCCATCATGGCGTCGCCATCGCCTCGCGTGTGCCGGTCGAGGAGATCACCGTGCCCGAGCTCTGCCGGGAGGGCCATGCGCGCATCGTTGCGGTGCGGATCGGCGGGCTGGACCTCCACAACATCTACCTGCCGGCGGGCGGCGACGAGCCGGATCCGGAGAGGAATGACAAGTTCGCCCACAAGCTCGATTTCCTCGCCCGCATGGCCGAGCACTATTCGCAAGAGAAATCCGAACCGCTGGTGATTCTCGGCGATCTCAATGTCGCCCCGCATGAGAACGATGTCTGGTCGCACAGGCAGATGCTGAGGGTTGTCTCCCACACACCGGTAGAAACCGAGGCGCTGAACGGCGTGCTCAAGGCCGGTGCGTTCACCGATCTCGGGCGCCAGGGCGTTGCCGATGAGCAGAAGCTCTACACCTGGTGGAGCTATCGCTCGCGCGACTGGGCGGCCTCGAATCGCGGCCGGCGGCTCGATCATATCTGGGCCAATCCGGCGGCAATGCCGATGGTCGCGGCGGGCAGCCACAAGGTGCACCTGGCCTGGCGCGGGGGATGGAAGCCATCGGACCACGCTCCGATTAGCGTCGATCTGTCGCTGGGCTAGTTTTCGCTGGAATCGGGCGTCAGCGCCTGGGCTGCGGCCCGTACAGTCGCAAGAATCGATTTGCGCAGACTAGGATCAGTGATTTTCTGGAAAGCTGCAATCAGTTCCATGGTCTCCGAAGAAAGGACAGGCGCAGAAGCGTCCTCGTCGTTTTCTTGCAGGGCACCCCGGGTCGACTGAATGTGATCTTCGGCGCCGTCATAGAAGTAAGAGATCGGTACACCGAGCACTGTGGCCATCTCGTATAAACGCCCGGCGGATATACGATTCACGCCCTTCTCATATTTTTGGACTTGCTGGAAAGTCAGATCCAGCAGATCGCCAAGTTTTTCCTGAGTGAGCTTTAACTCGCGTCTTCGCCAGCGGACTCGCTGGCCTACGATTCGATCAATATCACTCGGGAGTTTACTTTCAGACATCTAAAGCATTCTGCGGGGAAGATTTTGTGGGGATCTGCGTTTTACGCAATCGGCATACCAATTGGAATACACCTATGCCAGCTTTTTGATCCGTTCAGGTGTTATCTCTTCCATGCAAACAGTCCGAGCACAGATAAAAACACTAATGTGAGCGGAAACAGCACTTTACCGGCGCGGGTCTGGTAGAGCGGCGGGGCAAGGGCTTCCGGCAGGCGCGTACGGCCAACCTGGCCCCGCCAGCCGGGGATATCATCCAGCAATCCCTTCGTCTGCAGAATTTCCCGACCCATCCCATCGACGACCGCGGACGTGCCGCGCGCCGCCACACGCGCGAGAGGAAGACCTGATTCGATCGCGCGGTAACGATTTTGTGTATAGTGCTGTGACGGACCGATCCAGGCGCCGAACCAGGCATCGTTGGAGACCACAACGATCCATTCCGCGCGCTCCCCGCCGGTATGTTCGGCATCGGTCACGATATTGGGATAGAGCCCCTCATAGCAGATCATCGCGACGAAGGGCGGCACCGTGTCGCCGAAGACGAGCGCCGGGCCCGAGCCCGGTTCGTACCCCGCGGTTGCCATGCGCTGCAAGGCTCCGGGCAGGATCCCGGCCAGTTGCTGGCCGAAGGGCAGGATGCGCGCCAGGGGCAATTCGCCGACCGGCACAAGGCGGTGCTTGTCATAGACGCCGGCAGCGCCGGTGCGTGCGCTGTCGGCCGTAAGCACGGCCAGCGAGTTGTACCAGGCCTCGCCCTGGCTGCCGGCGGTGTAGCGCACGGTGCCGGCGATCAGGGTGCGGTCGCCGAGATAGGCGGCCACCGGTTCGATCTGCTGGGCGCCGAGCAGGTAGCCGCCAGTGGCGCCTTCCGGCCAGATCACGATATCGCGCGGGCGGGCGGGAATATCGCGCAGGAATTCCAGATAGCGCCGGAACACCGCCGGATTGGGACGCCCGTCGATATATTTCTCCGCCTGCGGCACGCCGACATCCATCAGCACGATGTCCACATCGGTTTCACCGCTCGGATGTGACAGGCGCTGTGTGCCCCAGCCCCAAAGGCCCGCGAGGCAGCCAATCGCCACCAGAAGCGGCATGAACCGCATGGCCAGGCTGCGCGCCTCTCGCGTGTCGACCAGGGCCGCGCCCGCCGAACAGACAAAGAGGGTGATCACGGTCAGCCAGTAGATCCCGCCGAGGCTGGCGGCCTGCGAGATTGCGCCGCCCGGTACCCAGCTCGTGCCGGCAAGGTTCCAGGGAAAGCCGCCGAACAGGTTGCCGCGCACCCATTCGGCCATGGCGAAGAAGAGCGTGAAGATGAAGATCCGCGAGGGCGAGGCCGACCAGAAGGCCCCGGCCATGGACATGGCTGCGCCCCAGATGATGGCCATGCCGCCCGGCAGGAGTATGAGCGGCATCCACAGGAAGATCGCATGCTTTTCCGGTTCGACGAGAAAGGGCGCGGCGGTCCAGTGCATGGAAATGAGGAAATGTCCGAAACCGAAGGCCCAGCCGCGCGCGAAGATCGCCCGGCCCCAGCGCTGTTGCCCGCGCGCGCCATCGATCATCCAGACCAGCCCGATCAGGGCGATGGCGAGGGCCAGCGTCAGGTTGAAAGGCGCGAAGGCCAGGCCCGCAAAGGCCCCCAGCAGGGCGGCAAAGAACACCGCCTTCCAGCCGGTGGCGCGCGCAAGGGTCTCATGGAGGGGACCAAGCAGGGTCACTCCATGGCTTCGTGTGTCTGAAGTCATCAACTGGCGTCGGAACTCTGCTGGAGCACTGGAGGTGAGGCCCGCAGGCGCAGGCGGCGAATACGGCGGGTATCGCCGTCCATGATCTCGATCTCAACCCCTGACGGATGACGCAATACTTCCCCGCGCAGAGGAATGCGCCCGGCCAGCGCGAAGGCGATGCCGCCCAGCGTGTCGACCTCGTATTCGACGCCCGGCAGTGTCAGGTCGAGCCCGGTCGCTTCCTGGAAGTCGTCGACTTCCATGCGAGCATCGGCCTCGATCACATTGCGGCTGCGGCGTACGATCTTGGGGGCATCCTCGTCATGCTCATCCTCGATATTGCCGACGATCTCTTCCATCAGGTCTTCCAGCGAGACAAGGCCGTCCGTGCCGCCATACTCGTCGACCACGAGGGCGAGATGGATGCGCGAAGCCTGCATCTTGATCATCAGGTTTGCAAGCGGCATGGAGGGCGGCACGAAGAGGATGTCGCGCTTGATCCTGTCGAGCACACGGTCCTCGTGCGGCCGGCCACTGGCCAGCTCGCTGACCACATCCTTGATGTGTACAAAACCCACCGGCTCATCAAGGCTTTCGCGATAGACCGGCAGGCGGGAATGGGCCTCCTCGGCGAAGATATGCAGCGTCTCGCCGAGCGGGGTGGAGACATCCAGCGCCACGATGTCGGCGCGCGGGATCATCACATCGGAGACGACCGCCTGTTCGAACTCGGCGATGCGCAGACGCATTTGCGAGGGATGTGCGGTGTGCCCGTTCAGGCTGGGGGGCGTCTCGGCGGGCTCGGCAGAGCGGCGTCCGAACGCGAAGAGGCGCCCCAGCCGACTTCGGCTGGCGTCACTTGTACCGGGAGGGTCGGAATCGGTCATTGCCATCGTTTCAGATCGCTGTCGAATATGGGTCAGGAAGGCCCAGTCTGGCAAGCGCTTTGGTCTCCAGCCCCTCCATCACTGTCGCGTCTGCTTCAGTTTCATGGTCATGGCCAAGAAGATGCAGGAAGCCGTGAATGACGAGATGGGCGATATGCGCGCCGAAATCGCGGCCGAGTGATTCGGCATCGCGCGCGCAGATACCGTAGCCCAGGGCGAGATCGCCGAGGAATCCGTGATCCATGGCATCGGCGGGAAAGGAAAGCACGTCTGTGGGCTTGTCCTTGCCGCGCCAGTCGCGGTTGAGCGCCTGCATCACGCCGTCGCTGGTGAGCAGGATGGCCACTTCGCCGCCGGTGGTGTGGCCTGCCTCGGCCGCACCCACTTCCAGCGCGCACGCGGCCAGCGCTTCCGGCTCGGCAAGCACCGACCAGGCCTCATCCTCAATGCGGATATCGACGCTCGGTGCGCTCATGCCTGACCGTCAGCGGCATAGGCATCGATGATGCGGGAAACGAGGGCATGGCGCACCACGTCGCGCGGGGTCAACCGCGAGATCGACACGCCTTCCACATCGCCGAGAATATCGAGCGCATGGATCAGGCCCGAAGGCTGGGATTTGGGCAGGTCTACCTGGCCGATATCCCCGGTCACCACCATGCGCGAGTTCCGCCCGAGGCGCGTCAGCACCATCTTCATCTGCGCGATGGAGGTGTTCTGCGCCTCGTCGACAATAACGAAGGCCTTTTTCAGCGTCCGCCCGCGCATGAAGGCGAGCGGGGCGACCTCGATCTCGCCGCGTGTGATCCGCCGCTCCATCTGCTCCTGGCCCATCAGTTCGCGCAGCGAGTCCCAGATCGGCAGCATATAGGGGTCGACCTTCTCCTCCAGCGTGCCGGGCAGGAAGCCGAGTTTTTCACCCGCTTCCACCGCTGGGCGCGTCACGATCAGACGCTCGCGCAGGCCGGCCTGGAGTTCGGCCACACCGACCGCGACGGCCAGATAGGTCTTGCCCGTACCGGCGGGGCCGACGCCGAAGCAGAGCCCGTTTTCGGCCTTGGTCAGCGCAGAGAGATAGGAGGATTGGCCGGGCGTTTGCGGTGTCACCGGGCGTTTCAGGCCCTTCAGGCTGGAAAAATCGCCCGCTGGCGTGGAGGCTGCGGCCACGGCGCCGTCCAGCTCCATTTCGGTCGGCGAAGCGCCCTCGCGCAGGCGGCGCTCGAAATCTGCAAGGGCGGCCTCGGCGATGGAGACGCCCTCGGCGGTGCCAAAGATCATGATGCCGCCGCCCTGGCTCTCAAGGCGCACGCCATACTCTTCCAGCTGGGATTCCATGCGCTGGAGGAATTTGTGATGGGGGCCGCACAGGGCCTGGAGCCGATCAGCGGAGGGCACGTCGTAAAAGCGGCTGACGGGCGCGTCCGGAGTTTGCGGCTTGCGGGGCTTCAGGCTCAAGCGGCGGCCTCCGCGCGGGCAGGGAGCTGCCCGGTCAGGGAATTGAGGCTGGCGCCGACAATTTCCACGTCGACGACCTGGTTCATCAGATGCTCCGGCCCGTCGAAATGCACCGCCTGGAGATAGGGCGAGCGGCCATGCAGCTGGCCCTCAAGCCGGCCCTTGCCGGTGACAAGCACAGGCAGTGTCTCACCCACCTTCGAGGCGTTGAACGCGGTCTGCTGGTCGCGGATCAGGGCCTGCAGGCGCTGGAGACGCTCATCCTTCACATCCTCGGGCACCTGGCCGAACATGTCGGCAGCCGGTGTGCCGGGACGCGGGGAATATTTGAAGGAATAGGCCGAGGCGTAGCCCACCGCGCGCACCAGCTCCATCGTATCCTCGAAATCCTGGTCGCGCTCGCCGGGGAAGCCGACAATGAAGTCAGACGCCAGCGCGATATCGGGGCGCGCGGCGCGCACCTCACCGATGATCTTGAGATAATGTTCTGCCGTGTGGCCACGGTTCATGGCCTTCAGGATCGCGTCCGAGCCGGACTGCACCGGCAGGTGCAGATAGGGCATCATGGCGGGCGTATCGCCATGGGCAGCGATCAGGTCGGCGTCCATGTCGCGCGGATGGCTGGTGGTGTAGCGGATACGCTCCACCCCGCCGATCTTCGCGATATGCCGGCAGAGCGCGCCGAGGCTCCATTCCGCGCCGCCTTCCAGGCTCGGCGCGGCGCCATGCCAGGCGTTGACGTTCTGGCCGAGCAGCGTGATTTCGCGCACGCCCTGAGCCGCCAGCGCGCGAGCCTCCAGCGTGATGTCGTCTACGGTGCGGGATACCTCAGCCCCGCGCGTGTACGGCACGACGCAGAAGGTGCAGAACTTGTCGCAACCTTCCTGCACGCTGAGAAAGGCGCTGGGGCCATCCACTTCGCGGGTCTTGGGAAGCGCATCGAATTTTTCCAGCGTGTCGAACTCGGTCTCCAGCCGGTCGCCCACCGCGCGCGAGGCGCGGGCCACCATTTCCGGCAGCTTGTGATAGGCCTGCGGCCCAAGCACCAGGTCGACCGCCGGCTGGCGGCGCATGATCTCCGCACCCTCGGCCTGGGCGACACAGCCGGCCACGGCGATGGTCATCCGCCCGCCGGCCGCCTCTTTCATCTTCTTGATCTTGCCAAGCTCGGAATAGACCTTCTCGGTCGCCTTCTCGCGGATATGGCAGGTGTTGAGCACGACAAGGTCAGCCTCCTCCGGGGTATCGGAGGGGGCATAGCCGAGCGGGGCCAGCACATCGCGCATACGCTCGGAGTCGTACACGTTCATCTGGCAACCATAGGTCTTGATGTAGAGGCGCTTCTTTTCAGGCGCGGAGGTCTCTGTCGTCATCGCGCGCTATATGACGCAAACGGGCCCCGATTGCCAGTCATGAACCGCTGCCGGACTCCGGCGGGCAGGGCACCGACAGGCGCGCGACGATGTCTGCAGCCTCGCGGCGGGTGAAATTGCCCGCGATCAGGATGCGCCCGTCCAGGATCGGCGTCTGGATCACCGGCTCTGCGATGACATCCTCGCCCACCGCCAGGGGCAGGCTTTGATTGAGGTTTTCCCGCGTCATCTGCGCCAGCTGATAGGCATATTGTTCGGCCAGGCGGATCGAGATGCCGTATTCCTCGGTGATCTCGACATGATGCAGGCGCGCGACCATGCGGTCATGGGGCACTTCCATCTCGCCTATTCTTAATGTCGCCGCTTCCATGCCAGCCGGCCGGCAGATCTCGATCAGCTGTTCCTGGCTCGACGGACGGGGGCTGCACGCGGCCAGCCCGGCCAATATGCACAGCCTAAGAATCCCCGCTCGGCGATGGATCATGTCACCCGCCCCGTCGCTATTGATTAGCCCCGCCACGTTCCATGCCTGAACTTGTCGCGAAATTGAACCTCCAACCCGGCGAAAACTGGGCGCTGAACGCAAAAAAATCCCCGCGAACCGGTCTGGCGCGCGGGGATCCTTGTTCCTTGAAGTGGCGAGGGACTATTCCTCGGCGCCACCTTCGGCTTCGGCGGCAGCCGCTTCAGCTTCGGCAGCCGCCGCCGCTGCGGCTTCTTCCTCGGCTTTGGCTTTTGCGAGGGCTTCGCGCTCCTTGGCAGCAGCCTCCTTGCGGGCGGCCTTGTCGGCCACGCGCTGGCGCTTGCGGTCGGTCTTGGAGACGGCGATCTCGACCTGCTCGATGCCGTGACCGGAGGTCCGCTCGGCGATCCGGGCGGACTTGCCGCGGCGGTCGCGCAGATAATAGAGCTTGGCGCGGCGCACGCGGCCCTTGCGCTTGACCTCGATGCTCTCGACGTTCGGCGAGTAGACCGGGAAAACGCGCTCGACGCCTTCGCCGAAGGAGATCTTGCGGACGGTGAAGGTCTCGTTCAGGCCGCCGCCCTTGCGCGCGATGCACACGCCTTCGAAGCGCTGGATACGCTCGCGGTCGCCTTCCTTGATGCGCACATTCACAGACAGGGTGTCGCCGGGGGAAAACTCCGGCAGGGATTTGTCGGCGTGGAGGCGGGCCGCCTCTTCGGCTTCAAGGGTTTCAATCACGTTCATCGCCAGTCTCCGGACGCTTGGGCTCTTCAATGTCTGTGCGCTCGAGGAGGTCGGGCCGCCTCTCGCGCGTGATCTTCTCGCTCTCGGCGCGCCGCCACTCGGCAACCCTTCCATGGTCGCCTGACGTCAGCACCTCCGGGACCTCCCGACCCTCCCATACGCGTGGCCGCGTATAGTGAGGATATTCGAGCAGGCCCGTCTCGAAACTCTCCTCTTCCAGCGAGGCTTCGTTGCCCGCGACCCCTGGAAGAAGGCGCACACAGGCCTCGATGAGGGCCTGGGCTGCGATCTCGCCGCCGGCGAGCACAAAGTCGCCCAGCGAGACCTCTTCCATGCCGCAGGCCTCGATGGCCCGCTGGTCCAATCCCTCAAAGCGGCCGC
Source organism: Hyphomonadaceae bacterium UBA5336 (assembly GCA_002408125.1). Classification (GTDB taxonomy): domain Bacteria; phylum Pseudomonadota; class Alphaproteobacteria; order Caulobacterales; family Hyphomonadaceae; genus UBA5336. Next base: position 171,401 of record DHQO01000004.1, read on the forward strand.
AAAACAAAATCACCCCCGGTCCGCTGGCGATCTCTCGCACGCGGGCCTGGGTGAGCGGCTTGCCCCTCGGGCTCGGATAGATCAGTGGCCGTTCCCCGCGGGGCGTACCACTTACCGCTGCCGCTGCCACATCGGGACGAAGCACCATGCCGGCGCCACCCCCAAAGGGCGTGTCGTCAACGGATCGGTGCTTATGATGTGAAAAATCCCGAATGTCCAGTGTCTCAAGTGACCAAATCCCAGCTAGGCGCGCCCGCTCCAGGATCGAGACGCCGAGAACGCCGGGAAAGGCGTCCGGGAAAAGGGTGAGAACGGAGACGGAGAAGGGCATGGGGAGGGTTTACTGGTGGGGCGCGCGGAAGGCCACATTCCGTTTCACTGCGGCCTGACCGCAGTGCCCAAAAGCTGCCGTTATAGATTTCCATACACGTGCGCGTTGACTCGGCCCCAACGCCCAATGAAGGTTGTCTCATGAGAGAACATATCCTTGCCGAAATAAAGCGTGTTGCGGCGGAAAATGGTGGGTCGCCTCCGGGACTTCGGACGTTTAAAGCGGCATCTGGAATTTCTGATAGTGCTTGGAAGGGGAAGATCTGGGCTCGATGGGGCGACGCCCTGAAAGAAGCCGGATTCCAACCCAACGCAATTCAGGAAAAGTACTCGACAGAGCTTTTGCTCAGACGGTATTGCGAAGCAGCAAGGCAGTTAAGAAAAGCACCAACCAAAGCTGAACTCTCGATCTTTGCTCAGAAATGGGAAGAATTTCCGGCTATTTCTACCTTCTATAATCACTTTGGTGGAATGGAACAGCTTCGAAGTACTGCAAGAAATTGGGCGGCTGCAAGTGAGGATTTCGCTGACGTTGTCGCCCTCATACCTTTAGCCCGTCGAACGGAAACTCCAATTGAGAACGATGTTGAAGGCTACGTCTATCTGCTCAAGTCGGGCGAGCATTATAAGATCGGCCGTAGCGATAACGTCGAGAGAAGGATCAAGCAGATCACTATCGCGATGCCAGAAGAAGTGACATTGGTTCATGCAATCCGCACCGACGATCCATCCGGCATTGAAACCTATTGGCACGGGCGATTTTCGGATCGGCGAGCCAATGGCGAGTGGTTTAAGCTATCAACAGCCGACCTGCGTGCGTTCAAGCGGCGGAAGTTTCAATAGCCAGTTTGAAAGAGATGCTCACAGTGAGCTCGGTTGCTAACTAATGACTGCAATCGGCGAATAGCTGTCAGTTATTCCTCACGTAGCCTACGCCCTCTAAACCGTCCCCCGCTCCCCCGCGATGCGCAGCAAATGCGCCTCCAGCCGTTTTGACTGGTTCACGAGGTTGAAGTCCGACAGCGCAAGGGCGCGCCCCGCCTTGCCCATGGCGCGCGTCGCCTCGACATCCTTGATCATGCGGCCGAGCCGGTCTGCCAGCGCTTCGACATCGCCTTCATCGACGAGATAGCCGGTCTCGCCATCCTTCACGCATTCCGGGATGCCGGCATGATGGGTGGCCGCCAGCGCGCATTCGCAGAGCATGGCCTCGACACAGACCAGCGGCAGGCCCTCTGCGTCGCCAGAGGCCGCGCGCTTTGACGGCACGCAGGCGATCATCGCCTCGGCGAAATGGTTCGGCATCTCGTCGGCGGGGATCCAGCCGGGCAGTTCGGCGGTGACGCCCGCCGCTTCCAGATCCGCCACCAGCCCCTCTTTCAGCTCGCCATCGCCGAGCAGGCGCACGCGCCAGCCTTCCAGCTGGGCCCCGAGTTTCGCCAGCGCGCCGATCAGTGTGTCGATGCCCTTCTTCTCGGTCCAGCGGCCGGCGAAGAGGATGATCTTCTCCTTCTCGCCCGGCTGGAACCGGTTCGGATCGGCGGTGTTGTGGTGGACCACCATCTTCTCTTCCGGCGCGCCCTTGGCGGCGAGTTCCCGGCGGATGAAGTCTGAGCAGGGCAGGATCAGGTCCGCTTCGGCCCAGAGCGCGGCGCGGCGGCGATTATAGACGCGGATGAAGCTGTCCTTGGTATTGGTCGTCTTGGTGGCGTCCCCGCCATAATAGGCGACCGCCAGCGGCAGGCCGAGCTTGCGGGCGAGCGGCAGGGCATAAGCGCCGGACTTGCCGAAGCTGGCATGGATCGCCACCGGGTTCAGCTCGCGGATTTTCGCTTCCAGCGCCGCGGAAATCGTGCCGAGCTGCTTGAAGGCCGACTCTCCGCCGGGGCCATGCAGCGGGCCCATCACCACCGTTTCCGCGCCCTCGGGCACCGGGCCTTTCAGGTCATGGCCGAAATAGACCGGCCGGAGGCGCTCAAAGGCAGAGTAGCCGCGCGGGATGAAGCTTTCGGATGGTGTGAACAGCTTGTCGGAATAGGCGATGATAGTACGGGGGGCCGTCATGGAAGACTCGCTTGAACGGAGAGTGACCTGCCGCTCATAGCCCCATGAAAGCGGAAAGTCGAAGCCCCGGGGTGTTAAAGCCCCTTAACGAGGGGGCGGTTGGCTTCCTTCTGGTGCCAGTTCCACGCCGTGCGGATGATGGTGTCGATATCGGAATGCTGCGGCACCCAGCCGAGAACATCGCGCGCCTTGTCGGCCGAGGCGACGAGGGCAGGCGGGTCGCCGGCGCGGCGCGGGCCGATCGAGCGTTCCACCGAAGAGCCCGAGACGCGCTCCACCGCCTCGACGATTTCCATCACCGTGGTGCCGGTTCCAGTGCCGAGATTGAAGACATTGCTCTCACCGCCGGCCTGGAGATAGTCGAGCGCGCGCTTGTGGGCGTCGGCCAGGTCCATGACATGGATATAGTCGCGCACGCAGGTGCCGTCGCGCGTGTCGAAATCATCGCCGAACACGGTCAGCGCGAAGCCGTCCTTGAGCTGGCCCTGGATGGCGAGCGGGATAAGATGGGTTTCCGGCTCGTGGCGCTCGCCCACCTCGGCGTCGAAATCGGCGCCGGCGGCGTTGAAATAGCGCAGCTTCACCGAGCGCAGGCCATAAGCATGGCCGTAATCATCGAGGATCTTCTCCACGAACAGCTTCGACCAGCCATAGGGGTTGATCGGGCTTTGCGGGGTCTCCTCGGTCATCGGCACCTTGTCGGGAATGCCATAGGTCGCGCAGGTGGAGGAAAAGATCAGCTTGTCCACGCCGGCGGCCATCATCGCATCGAGCAGGGTCATCGTGCCCATGGTGTTGTTGCGATAATACATGCCGGGATTGGAGACGCTCTCGCCGACATAGCCATAGGCGGCGAAGTGGGCGACGGCGTCCGGCTTGACCTCGGCCATGGCCCTGTCGAGCGCGGCGCGGTCATTGATGTCGCCCTCGATCAGGTCTCCGAACTGCACGAGATCACGCCATCCGCGCGAGAGATTGTCGAAGACGACGACCTCCCAGCCGGCGTCGCGAAACGCCTTGCAGCAATGGCTGCCGACATAGCCGGCACCTCCGGTTACAAGCACGGTCCCCGTCATGCGTTATCTGTCCCTTCCTGGTGCCGAATCGTGGCGTACCTAATCTGCCGTGCAAGATGCGCGCAAGGGGCACAGGCGCTATTGGCTTGGCGAAGCAGGATGACCGGTCTAGATGTGCCGAAAGATCAAAAGGACCTCCAAAATGGCTGATTATCGCCTGTATGGCGCGGAAACCTCGCCCTACTCGGAAAAAGTGCGCGCCGTCCTGCGCTATAAGGGGGTGGATTTCGACTGGGTCTCGCGCTCGGTTGCAACCGAGGCGGACTTCCGCGCGCTGGCCGCCGTGCCGACAGTGCCGCTCCTGATCTCGCCGGAAAAGGTCGCGCGCCAGGACTCCACCGCAATGCTGGCGAGCCTTGAGGCCGACCATCCCGACCCCTCCACCGTGCCCGATGATCCGGCCTGCGCCGCGCTGGCGCTGATCCTGGAGGATTATGGCGACGAGTGGCTGAACAAGGCCATGTTCAATGCCCGCTGGGGCCAGTCTCCCGATCGCGAGGCCGCCGCCCAGCGCCTGCTCGAACAGCTCTTTGCCGGCAATCCGCCGGCCGCGCGCGCTGAGGAAGCGGAAAAGATCGCCGACCGCATGTCCGGCCGCCTGCCGCTGGTCGGCGCCGGCGGGTCGAATGGCGAGATCCTGCAGAAGAGCTTCCAGAGCTTTGCCGAGCTCCTGAATGCCCACCTGAAGGAAACCCTCTTTATCTTCGGCGGCCGTCCCTCCGCGGCCGATTTCTCGCTGGCGGCCCAGTTCCAGCAGATGCTGAGCGATCCCACGCCTGGCCAGTGGCTGCGCGAGCGCACGCCCTTCGTCGCCGAATGGTGCGAGTTCATGTCGAGCCCGAAGGCCAGCGGCGATTTCAAGCCTCTCGCCGAACTCGAACCCACCCTCCTGCCGCTCTTCAAGGAGGATGTGGCGAAGACATATCTCGTCTGGGCGGCGGCCAATTCGGAGAATGCCTCCAAGCGCCGCAAGAAGCTCAAGGTCGATATTCTCGGCGAGCGTTTCGAGCAGGACACCCAGAAATATGCCGCCAAGGCGTTCAAGTCGGTGTCCAGGGCGGTCGGCAAGCTGAATGCCGGCAAGGAACTACTCGACGGCTTCTTCAAGGCCGCCAAAATCACGCAATTCTGATCGCCCTGCCCCGATTTTGCCTCTTTTTCGCCGGGACAAGGAACCTATATCCTAGCTCCGCGTGATAAATCTTATGCGCGGAATGGGGATGGGAGCTGCCGTGGGACGGGGCTAGAAACATCCCGGAACAAGCCGGCGCACCCGGGGCCGCCCTGCGGGCCGGTGTGTGCGAGACAAGGAGGTATTTGTCATGGCTGAAGGAAACACTTCCGCCCGTGCGCTCGCCCTGAGCCCGGAGCAGGGTCTGAGCCGCTATCTCAGTGAAATCCGCAAATTCCCGATGCTCGAAAAGGGCGAGGAATTCATGCTGGCCAAGGCCTGGCAACAGAATGAGGATTCCGAGGCGGCCGAAAAGATGGTCACCTCTCACCTGCGCCTCGTGGCCAAGATCGCCATGGGCTATCGCGGCTATGGCCTGCCCATGGCCGAGGTCATCTCCGAGGGCAATGTCGGCCTGATGCAGGCGGTCAAGAAATTCGATCCCGACAAGGGCTTCCGCCTGGCGACCTATGCCATGTGGTGGATCCGCGCCGCGATCCAGGAATATATCCTGCGCAGCTGGAGCCTTGTGAAGCTCGGCACCACGGCGGCCCAGAAGAAGCTCTTCTTCAATCTGCGCCGCATCAAGGGCGAGATCGCCGCGCTGGAAGACGGCGACCTGAAACCCGATCAGGTCACCGAGATCGCCACGCGCCTGAACGTGTCGGAGAAAGACGTCATCTCCATGAATGGCCGGATGAGCGCATCGGATGCCTCGCTGAACGTGCCCATGGGCAAGGATGGCGACATGGAATGGCAGGACTGGCTGGCCGATGAGGAGCAGGGTCACGCCGCCGCCTTCGCCGACCGCCAGCAATTCGATGCCCGCATGGAACTCCTGACCGAGGCAATGTCTGACCTGAACGAGCGCGAGCGCCATATCCTCACCGAGCGGCGCCTGAGCGACGAGCCGAAAACGCTCGAAGAGCTCAGCCAGGTCTACAGTGTCAGCCGCGAACGCATCCGCCAGATCGAGGTTCGCGCCTTCGAGAAACTGCAGAAGGCGATGCAGCGCATGGCCAAGGAGCAAGGCCTGCCCGGCAGTGCGCCGGCGGCCTGATCTGCCCTCAGCCTCATGGTGAGCGAAGTCGAACCATGGTCCCGAGACCCGTAATCCTCCCCCGCAAAAGGGGGAGGATTAAGCTGCACCAGGTTTGATATACCTACTCCAGCAAAATCGCCGTTTCCGCGATCACGAATGCGCCCGCCACCAGCAGGATCAGGAGCCAGCCCCACCAGGGCGCGAAGCGTTGTTTCGGTGCGGGCGGTGGCGGGGTTGTATGTGCATCAAGATAAGCCTCGACCTTGTCCATGACGGCCGGCAGGCGTTTCAGCCGGTCGGCCACCTCGCGGGCATTGCGCGCGGCCAACTTCGCCGCGCCAGCCGGGCCGAACTGGCTCTTCACCCAGCCTTCCACGATGGGCTCGGCGGCCTTCCAGATATCGTGGGCGGGGTCGATGCCGCGCGCGACGCCCTCGACCTGCACCATGGTCTTCTGCAACAGGACGAGTTCGGGGCGCAGATGCATGCCGAACTGGTGGGTATAGTCGAGCAATTGCAGCAGGAGGCGGCCCATGGAGACCTCCTCGGCATTCTTGCCATGGATCGGCTCGCCAACCGAACGCAGCGCCTGGGCAAACTCGCCGACAGACTGGTCGGCGGGCACATAGCCGGCCTCGAAATGCACTTCGGCCACGCGGGTATAGTCGCGCCGGATAAAGCCCCAGAGGATCTCGGCGAGGAAACGCCGTTCCTCCTCCTCGATCCGTCCGATAATGCCGAAATCCAGAAGGCCCAGCTTGCCGCCGGGCAGCACCATCATATTGCCCTCATGCATGTCGGCATGGAAAACGCCATGATGGATCGCATGGGTGAGGAAGCCGCGCGTGACCTTGTTGGCGAGCTCCACGCGATTGACGCCCGGCACGGCCAGTGCGGCGGGGTCTGTCAGCGGCACGCCATCGAGCCAGTCCATGGTCAGCACGCGCTGGCCAGTACGGTCCCAGTCGACGCCGGGCACAATGAAATGGCCCGTCTCGGCGCTGATCTCGCGCATTTCGTCCACGCCGCCGGCTTCAAGGCGCAGGTCCAGCTCGCGCTGCATGGCCTTGGCGATGGTCTGCGTGAACGCCACCGGCTCCAGGCGGCGGCTTTCCACGCTGGTGCGCTCCACGGTGCGCGCGGCGCGCAGCATGGCGCTGAGCGCATTGTCGATCTTCTTCTCGATCTTCGGGCGCAGGATCTTCACCGCGCGCATGCCGTCCTCGGTCTCCATCCGGTGGACCTGGGCGAGGGAAGCTGCCGCGACGGGCGCGGAGAGATCCGGGAAGAGGGCGGCGGCCTCGGCCTCGCCGAATTCCGCCTCCAGCGCCTTGCGCGCCTGGCCCTCCCTGAAGGGCGGCAGCTTGTCCTTCAGGCGCGAAAGATCCTGCGTCGTCTCCACGCCGAATACGTCCGGCCGCGTGGCGAGGAACTGGCCGAGCTTGATATAGGCCGGCCCGAGCTTTTCCAGCGCGGTGGCGAGCCGTTCGCCCGGCCGGCCCTTTGCGCCGCCTCCGAAGAGGCGCAGAACGCGCCCCATGATCCGCACCGGCAGAGGCAGGCGTGTCTGGTATTCGCCCGGCAGGATCACATCGTGGCGGGTCAGCGCCACGCCGGCGCGCAACAGGCGCCAGGTATCACCAACCGGTCCCGCCAACGCCCTAGACCTTCCAGCCGAAATGCAGCGCGGCGATACCGCCGGAGAAATTCGTCACTGAGACATTGCGGAAGCCGGCGACCTCCACTTCAGCCTGGAAGTCGGCCTGCTTCGGGAAACGGCGAATGGATTCCACCAGATACTGATAGCTCTCCCTGTCGCCCGCCACGAGCGAACCGAGGCGCGGGATCACATTGAAACTGTAAGTGTCATAGGCGGCTTGCAGGACCGGTGCGGTCATGTGCGAGAATTCCAGCACAGCCAGGCGCCCGGCGGGTTTCAGCACGCGGTGGAACTCAGAGAGCGCCTTGTCCCTGTGCGTCACATTGCGGATGCCGAAAGCGATGGTGAGGGCATCGAAGCTCCTGTCGGCAAAGGGCAGGGCCTCGGCATTGCCGCACACCCAGGCGAGCCGCTCGCCATAGGGCGCCATCTCCTTGCGCGCCTTGCCGGCCGCCAGCATGTCCTCATTGATGTCGCACACCACCGCCGTGGCCTCCGGCGCACCCACGCGGCGCTTGCCGGCCCGGTCGGCGCGGTCGAGAAAGGCCTTGGCGAGGTCGCCCGTCCCGCCGGCGACATCGAGCAGGCGCTCGCCCGGCTGCGGGTTCACCCGTGCCATGGTGTCATGCTTCCAGAGGCGATGGACACCCGCCGACATGAGATCGTTCATCAGGTCGTAGCGCGAGGCGACCGAGGCGAAGACGCCGTGCACGCGGCCTTCCTTCTCCCCGGCGGCAATCTCCTCGAAGCCGAAGGAGACCGTCTCTTCTTTCGCTGTGGTATCAGTCATGGACCCAACCATAGTGTTTTGTGACTTAACGCAATATATGCGCGTGTCATGCCCGAATTACCCGAAGTTGAAACAGTTCGACGTGGACTTGCCCCTGCGCTAGAGGGCCGCACCATTGCACGCGCGGAGGTGCGGCGGAAGGATCTGCGCTTTCCCTTCGCACCGGGATTTGCCGAACGCGTGACCGGCGCGGAGGTGCTGCGGCTGGGGCGGAAGGCGAAATTCCTGGCAGCGGACCTCTCCACCGGCGAGACGCTGGTGATGCATCTCGGCATGTCGGGCCGGTTCACCGTGGAGGATGCCCGGCTCGGCCTGTTCCATCAGGAAACCGGCACCCATCCCGCCCATGACCATGTCGTCTTCCACACAGATGGCGGCGGCCTCATCACCTATAACGACCCGCGCCGGTTCGGCTTCATGGAGCTGTGGCCGACCGCGGATTTCGCCGCCTATCCGCGCCTTGCCCATCTCGGGCCGGAGCCGCTGAGCAACAGCTTCCATGCCGATTATCTGCTGGCCGCGCTGAAAGGGAAGAAAACCCCGATCAAGGCCGCGCTTCTGGACCAGAAACTCATCGCCGGGCTCGGCAATATCTATGTCTGCGAGGCCCTCTTCCGCGCCGGGATCTCCCCGCGCCGCATCGCCGCCAGCATCGGCCCGGCGCGCGCGGAACGCCTCGCCGCCGAGATCAATGCCGTGATTGCCGAGGCCATCGAGGCAGGCGGCTCCTCGCTGAAGGATTTCGCCGCCGCCAATGGCGAGCTCGGCTATTTCCAGCACACGTTCCGCGTCTATGACCGCGAAGGCGCGCCCTGCCCGGCCTGTGGGGCGACGGTAAAGCGGATCGTGCAATCGGGGCGCTCCAGCTTCTATTGCGGGAACTGCCAGCGGTGAATTCCCCTGGCGCTCTGCCGCGCCAGAGGGGAATGCGCTCGCAGGGCCAGGGCGGGCGCGTTAGGATTTCGGAAACCTTGAAAGAACTTCCGGGAGCCCACCATGATCCGCACGCTGATCGCCGCCACCGCCCTTTGCCTCACTGCCGGCGCGGCCAATGCCGACGTGCTTGCCGGCGGTCCGCAGCCCAATATTATCCGCCATGGCGCCGGCACGGCCTGCCAGTCCACCATCGCCACCAGCACCGAGGGCGGCGTGCGCATGCATCGCGGCACGACCTCAGGCTGCACGGCAACGCCGGCCCAAACCGCCGCACCACGCATCGCCTACCAGCCGTCACGGGTGCAGGTGCGCGTTACCACGAATGTCGAACTGCGCGAGCGCCGCCTGGGCACCAGCCCTTATGTGCTCGGCTCCCCGCGCAGCCATGATGACGGCTATTACGGCACAAATCCTTATGTTCTGGGCGCACCGGGCGGCTTTTAGTCACCAATTGCACTTGTTTGTCTTCGAATTCGCAACGATTTCGTGGTTGAAGGACTGAACACGAAGTTTCGGAGCGGTCATGACCGGCAAGTCCATCCTGCTCATCATTGGCGGCGGCATCGCGGCCTATAAATCCCTTGAGCTGATCCGCACGCTGTCAAAGCGCGGCATCGCAAGCCGCTGCATTGTCACAAAGGCCGGCGCGGAATTCGTCACGCCGCTTTCGGTCTCGGCGCTTTCCGGCGAGAAGGTTTTCACCGATCTTTTCGACCTCACCGACGAGGCCGAGATGGGCCATATCGAGCTGTCGCGCTCGGCCGATCTCGTCGTGGTCTGCCCGGCCACGGCGGACCTGATCGGCAAGGCAGCGGGCGGGCTCGCGACCGATCTTGCCACAACCGCGCTGCTCGCCACCGACAAGCCGGTGCTGATGGTCCCGGCGATGAATGTGCGCATGTGGACCCATGCCGCCGTGCAGCGCAATGTCGCCCAGCTACGCGCGGATGGCGTCACCGTGATGGAGCCCGATGAGGGCGCCATGGCCTGCGGCGAGTTCGGGCCCGGGCGCCTGCCCGAAGTGCCGGTCATCGCCGATGCGGTGGAAGCCGCGCTCACCGGCGTGCCCACCGAAAAGCCGCTCGCCGGGCGCCATGTGCTCCTCACCGCCGGGCCGACGCGCGAACCACTCGACCCGGTGCGCTATCTCTCCAACCATTCCTCCGGCAAGCAGGGCTATGCCATTGCCGGCGCGCTGGCCGCCCTCGGCGCAGACGTGACGCTGGTCTCCGGCCCGGTCGCGCTCGCCACCCCGCCGGGCGTGACGCGTGTCGATGTGGAAACCGCGCGCGACATGTTGAAAGCGGTGGAAGCCGCCCTGCCGGCGGATGTGTTCATCTCGGTCGCCGCAGTCGCCGACTGGCGCCCGGCCACCTCCGCGGCGCGCAAGCTGAAACTGAAAACCAGCGCGAAAGACACCCCGCCGACGCTCAACCTCGCGGAAAACCCCGACATCCTCGCCACCATCTCGAAAAAGCGCAAACACCGCCCCGGCCTCGTCATCGGCTTCGCCGCCGAAACCCACGACCTGGAGGAACACGCCAAAGCCAAGCTCGCCCGCAAGGGCTGTGACTGGATCGTCGCCAACGACGTCTCCGGCGACGTCATGGGCGGCGCGGAAAATGAAATCGCCCTCGTCCGCGAGACCGGCGTCGAGACATGGCCCCGCATGGACAAGGGCGCGGTCGCGCGCCGGCTCGCGGCGGAAGTCGCCGAGGCGCTGGGGCCAGTGGGGGACGCGGAAAGCGAGAGCCGGGCGGGGTGAGCGGAGCGATAGCTGCCATCCATCCGCGAAAACATCCTTGGTATCGGTTACGCCTTAACCCACCTACTTTTTCGTTTCTCGCTTTACAAATGCGACGAACCCAAAATGTGTGCGTCTGCTTACAATATCGCTTCCTTTTTGGTTCCGCATCCAAGTGTCGAGTTCTTGATACGTATTAAATGATGCCTTGCGCACATAGCCTGCGCGATTCATCTTTTTCGACCAATCATCGAATTCTTCCTGCTCAATTGCTTTTTGCAATTTGTCAGGATCAGGTTCTCCGAACCAGCGTGCTTTCTCGATTGGTGAGGCGCGTACATATTCTCGATTATAGGCGTCGATGATCTTGTCCGTGTCAGCGTCGGCACCGAAAACGTCTTCGAAATCACCCACAATGCAACCTCACCAATATCGGCTGGCACTATACACACCTAGTTTTGCCGCAAGCAAACACACGTCGCTTCGCCCGTAGGGTGCATGGAGGCCATAAGGCCGATATGCACCATCCCGCAGATGCTACATCGGTGCATATCGCTTCGCTCCATGCACCCTACAGCCGCCGCACTATATCCTGGTGCTTCACAACCGCCATGATTTCCACGGCATCCTACTGAACGCGATAATAGATGGCGTGGACGCCGCACACGCTGCGGCGATAGCCTTCCCGGATCTCATCGACCTCGCGGAACAGCATGGGATTTTCACACAGCACATCGAAATGCGCGAGCAGACCGTCATAATAGCGGTCGGCCTGGGCCTCGCCCCAGCGCAGGAATCCGTCGCGATAGAGTTCGCGCAAATCCTCCCGCGCCGGAAGGCTGATCTTCAGGCTATAGCGCGCCATCGCCCTTGAGCTGGGCTTTCAGTTCCGCGCGGATGTCCTCTGGCGTCTGTTCAGTGAAACCGCGCGTTTCGGCCTCCATGAGCCGCGCCCGCAAGGCCTCCAGTTCGGCCATGCGCAACTGTTTCTCGCGCAGCGCCTCGCGGATTACTTCGCTGTCATTGCCATAATGACCCGACGCGATCTGGCCCTGAATCCAGGCCGCCTGCTGGTCCGTCACCGTGATGCTCTTCTTGACCATTGGCATGGGAGATTTTTCCTTGGATAATCTATCCTCTTCCATCCTACTATACCTTACCGTGAGTGTGATGCCTACCCCTCCCTACTCCGCGAAAGCGTCCGAACCCGCCCTTCGAGATATTCGATCATAGGCGTGGCGATGTCCTTGCCTGTGGCGGTCTCGATGCCCTCAAGGCCGGGGGAGGAGTTGACCTCCAGCACGCGGGGGCCGTTTTCGCTGCGCAGGATATCGACGCCGGCCACGGCGAGGCCAAGCTCGCGTGCGGCGCGGCGGGCGACATCGCGCTCTTCCCGCGTCAGTTTCGCCGCCACCGCCGTGCCGCCGCGATGGAGGTTTGAGCGGAATTCGCCGGCCGCGGCCTGGCGCTTCATCGCGCCGACCACTTTCCCGCCGATCACGAAACAGCGCGTATCGGCGCCCGCCGCCTCGGCAATGAATTCCTGCACCAGGAAGTTCGCATCCAGCCCCCGGAAGGCGTCGACCAGGCTTTCGGCGGCTTTCTTCGTCTCGGCCAGCACGACCCCGCGCCCTTGCGTGGATTCCAGCAGCTTCACCACCACCGGGACACTGCCGGCCAGCGCCACCAGGTCCTTGGTATCCTTGGGAGAATTGGCAAAGGCGGTGGTCGGCATGCCGATCTTGGCGGCGGCGAGAATCTGGTGGGCGAGCAGCTTGTCGCGCGAGGCCGAAATCGCCCAGGGCGAGTTCAGGCAATAGGCCCCGGTATTGGCGAACTGGCGCAAAACGGCGGTGCCATAGGCCGTCACGGAAGCCCCGATGCGCGGGATCACGGCATCATAATGGGGCAGCACCTCGCCGTCATAATGGACCTCGCTGGAGGTGGAATCGATGCGCATATAGCAGCGTGAGGTGTTGATCATCTCGACCACATGGCCGCGCGCCACGGCGGCCTCGGCAATGCGCTGGCTTGAATAGTTTCCGGGCTCGCGGGTGAGCAAGGCGATGCGCAGGGGGCGTTTGACCGGGCGTCGTTTCGGCATGCCCTTGTAGAGATCGAAGCTGCGGCGCGGCTGGGCGAAGGACTGGTTGGGGTCGACCACCATGTCGCCCTCGATCGCGGTACGCCCGAGCAGCATGCGATAGGACATGGTCTCGCGATTGGTGAGGGTGACCTCCACCGGCCAGCGCCGCTCGCCCATCTCGATTTCCGCGGCGATGACATAGCGCAGCTCGGTCTCGCCATTGGAGCTCGTCACATTGCGCCGGTCGACCACCGGGGCCGAGCAGGTGACCTCCAGGCTCGGGTCATCGGGATTGGGGTGGATCAGGAAACGGACCTGGGGGGCGTCGGCCGGGCCGAAAGGTTCGATCGCGGCGGCATGCAGCGCAGAGGTGCGCGCGCCGGTATCCACCTTGGCCTTGATCGCCGGCAGGCCAAGCCCCGGCAGGGCCAGCCATTCCTCCCAGCCCAGCTTGAAAGTCTCGCTCATGGGGGGCTCCGCGCGGGCTGCTTCGCGCCCCGTCTCGCGCATGTGGCGGGGTGGTGCAAGCGGGGATGTTCAGCTCCCCCGTAGGGTGCATGGAGGCCACAAGGCCGATATGCACCATCGCGCGCCCTGCACCGGTGCATATCGCTTCGCTCCATGCACCCTACGCGGTTGGCCCTATCCGACCCAATTCCCGGCCATGCGAAGCTTTCCCGCATGGATGCGAGAACGCACTCTGCCCTTGAGCTTGGCTGGCGGCTGGTCTCGGCCACGCTGGCGCGGCTTTGCGTGCTGGCGGGGCGGGGCTGGCTGCCGGGGGCGGTCTGGGCGCGGGCGTTTGGTGAGCTGCGGCGGGCGGAAGGGGCGGCGCGGCGGATGCTGGTGGTGCTGGCGGGCGGTGTGTCGGTGGAGCCGGGAGCGCGCCGGGTCAACAGGGCCAGATCTACGAATACCGCGTCAAACGCACCAAAAACTCCCGGATTCGCGCTGTTCGATCCCTTGCCGGAGCTGAGTTTTCCCGCACCCTGCGAGGCGGCACCGGACTGGGCCACCGAGCCCATCGCCCATTCCACGCAAGGCCTTGCTGCCCGGCTCGCCGCGCTCTCGGCGCTCGCAGACGACCCCGCCCCGGCGGTGCGGCGCATGGCGCTCTGGCTGGCGCGGGCCGGACGCGGGCGGACAAGCCCGCTGCGTCCCGGCGCGCCGCCGGGCACGGGCGGCTCCGATCGGCTGGAACGCGAAGCAGATGTCGCCTGGCAGTGCGACGGGGCCGCGCGGGAGATGCTGAACGGGGCGGGGCAGTCGCCTTGAACTCCACAGAACCGACTCCCCGTGGCTCGACCACGGGGTCCAGCTCGTGACGGACGTTCCCGGCACGATCTTTCGGTGATGGGCCCCGTGATCAAGTCGCGGGGGGCTTTGGCTAAGCCGCTTTCAGACCTCCGGCCGCCAGTCCCCTGGGGCCATCTCAAACCCGGCAAACTCAAACCCCGGCGCCACCGTGCACGAGACCAGCGTCCATGCGCCGAGCGTTTCCGCTGTCTGCCAGTGATGGGCCGGCACCACCGCATGCAGGGCCTGCCCGGCACGCAGGTCCGGGCCGAGCTGGACCGGCCTTGCGCCCTGGCCATCGGGCGGCGACAGGGTGAGCGCCAGCGGGCCGCCGGCATGCCAGAACCAGGCCTCGTCGGCATCCACCCGGTGCCAGGCGGAGACCTCGTCGGCCTGGAGCAGATAATAGATCGCCGTCATTGCCGCGCGCATGCCTTCCGGCGCGGCAGAGCGGAAGGTCTCGACATAGTGCCCGCCCTCGGGATGGGGCCGCATGCCGAGCAGGCGGATTACTTCATTCGCGCCGAGATCGCCGGAAATCGCCATCAAAAGCGGTCTTTTCGCCCGCGGATCTCGGCAAAGGTCGCCACCGCGTCGCCGGCATGGCCCATGGCGGCCTGCAGTTCCGGCACATCCGCGCGCAGGAAGGGGTTGGTGGCAAGCTCGCGCGCCAGCGGCATGGGGACGGTGCGTTCGCCCTTCGCGCGCCGGGCATTCACCTCGGCGACATAGTCGGCCAGGGCAGCATTCTCCGTCTCGATGGTCTTGGCAAAGCGGGCATTGGCCTCAGTATATTCATGCGCGCAGTAGAGCAGGGTGTCGGCCGGCAGGGCCTTCACCCGCTTCATGCTCTCCCACATCATCGCCATTGTGCCCTCGAACACCCGCCCGCAGCCGAGCGCAAAGACCGCGTCGCCGACAAAGGCGGTTTTCTCGGTGGGGATGTGATAGGCGATATGGCCAAGCGTGTGGCCGGGCACGTCGATCACATGGGCGGTCAGATCGCCGAGCGAGACCGTGTCGCCGCCGCCGACCTCACGGTCGAGACCGGGGATCTTCTCCGCCTCGCCTTTCGGGCCGATGATGGCCGCGCCGGTCGCCGCCTTGATCTTCAGGTTGCCCCCGGCATGGTCGGGATGCCAGTGGGTGTTCCAGATCTGTGTGATGGTCCAGCCCTGCGCCTCGGCTTCGGCGAGATATTTGTCGGCATCGGGGGTGTCGATCGCTGCGGTCTCGCCGCTGGCCGGGTCGTGGGCGAGATAGCCGTAATTGTCACTGAGACAGGGAAATTGGTGAATCTTCAGCATAATATCCCTCCATATAGGACTGTGACCGCCATATCTAAGCCAGGAACATAAGGCAGGGCCATGCGCCAGGACAGTGTCAGCATTGAGCGCTTTTACTCAAGCGCCCTCGGCCGGGCGGCCGCCTCGGCGCTGTCGGGCCGAATTGCCGACCTGTGGCAGGGCGCCGACAGGCTCAGCCTGCTCGGCCTCGGCTATCCCCTGCCGCTGATGGAAGAGTTTGCCGGTGAGGCAAAAGCTCTGGCGGCAGTGTTTCCCGATGCCTCGGGCCGCGTGCGCTGGGATGGCGCGGGGCGGGGCAACTGCACCGTGAACGCCCCCGAAGCGCGGTTGCCCTTTGCCGATGGCGTGTTCGACCGCGCGGTGCTGCTGCATGCCCTGGAGGAGGCGGAAAACCCGCGCGCGGTCTGCCGCGAGCTTTGGCGCGTCATGGCGCCGGAAGGGCGTATCGTGGTGGCCGCAGCCAACCGCCGGGGCCTGTGGGCGCGCGCCGAGCGCACACCTTTCGGGCACGGCCGGCCCTGGACCCTGCGCCAGCTTTCGGGCCTCTTGAGCGACTGCGCCTTTCAGGTCACCGCCAGCACCAACGCCCTTTTCATGCCGCCCCTGCCGATTTCTTTAGTCACGGCGGGCGTTCACGGCTGGGAACGCGCCGGACGCCTGGTCGCTCCGGGATTTGGCGGGGTCGTGCTCGTGGAAGCGGTAAAAAGGCTTTATATTGAACCCGGTGGCGGGGCGGTCGCGCCCGCCCTTTCAACCGTAAAGTCCGGTGCACCGGTCGCAGACATGCCTCAAAGACAGGCAGAAGATGGTAAACTGCAATAATTCCGGGCTCAATTTCATTGACGAGACCGCAAACCGACACCACGCTAAGGTGTGGAGTGGGTTAAGATGGAAGGGAAAACGAGATGAAACTTGTCACAGCCGTTTTCAAACCGAGCCGCCTTGATGCGGTGATTGACGCGCTGACGGAGACGGGTGCTGCCGGACTGACTGTATCGGAAGTACGCGGCTATGGCCGCCAGCAGGGCAAGACCGAAGTCTACCGTGGTGCGGAATACGAAGTGCGCCTGTTGCCGAAGGTGAAGGTGGAAATCGCCTGCGCCGCCGGCGATGTGGAGCGCGTCGTCGAAGCGATTGCGAAAGCCGCGAATACCGGCACGATCGGCGACGGGAAGGTCTTCGTCACCGGCCTGGACAGCGTGCTGCGCATCCGCACCGGCGAAACCGACGAACAGGCGATCAGCAGCTAGAACGGCTCCTCGCGCCTGACACAGCCGGCGGCAAGCCTACTCGCCGTCGCGCACCGCCAAGGCCTTGCCCGGGTGGTCGGTGAAGATGGCGTCCACGCCGAGACCGAACGTGGCCGTCAGCTCTCCCTCGAACGTCTCGAAGCCCGGCGCGACATCGTCGGCGCGATAGGTGTAGGGATGCACCTCCAGCCCGGCGGAATGGGCCAGGTCGACATAGGCCTGTGGCCCGCCGCGGAATTGCACCATGATCTCTTTCCATGGGCCGATCCCGGCCGCATAGGTCGCGATCTCATCGGGGCTGAGCCGTTCCCCGCCGCTCGCCGGCAGGAGCTGGATCAGCGGCCAGTCGGTCTGGCCGGACAGCGCGCGCAGCGTGCCGGGATGGAAGCTCTGGAGATAGACCGGCGCGCCGACCTCCTTCAGGCCTGCCGCCTCGATGGCCGCGAGCACGGCGCCGGGCATGTCCATGCCGAGCCCGGCATAAACCTCCGGGGATTTCAGCTCCGGATAAACCCCCACGCGCTGGCCGGAGGAATTCGAGATCGCCACCAGGCCGAGGATTTCGGTAAAGGTCGGGATGGCGAACATGTCGTCATACTCCGCGCTGCGCCCGGTAAAGGCCTGGCGCGCGCGCAGGGATTTCAGCTCGGCAAGGGTGAAGTCCTCGACAAACCAGTCTTCCATCGGTGAGCCGCCGACCGGTTTGATCACCCGGCGGTCGGCGAATTCGGGATGGTCGGCGACATCGGTGGAATCGGACAGATAGCGGTCATGGCGCGCGACCAGCACGCCGTCCCTGGTCATCACAAGGTCCGTCTCGATGAAATCGGCGCCCATGTCTATCGCGGCACCATACGCCTCCAGCGTGTGTTCGGGATAAAGCCCCGAGGCGCCGCGATGGGCGATGATCAGCGGGGGATTGCTAGCGCTCATCGGCTCGTTCGCCGCCGCTTCCGGCTCGGCCACGCCGCCGGTGGGCGAACAGGCCACGACCAGCCCCGCGATCAGGGGTATCCACCAGCTTGCGCGCATGACCATGTCTCTCCGTTCCAGAGCCTGCCCCCGCGCATCTGCGCCGGGATCTTGTCATTAGCGCGGCAATCTAACAGCCTCACGACGGCGCGAACCTTAAGGTGCAGTTAGGTGGCTAGTCAGCCGGCGGCGCGGCGGGGAAATCGGGAGTGGTGGTGTCGCAGGTGAGTTCATATTCTTGGACTGGCACCGAATTCGATCCGTCGATCGGAGGCGATTCTTTCAGCGTTCTTTGGCAAATGCTAAAGCCATCGTCCTGGGCAAATTCAATACTATGAAGACGGCTCCAGGATTGTCGCGACATGCAGACTTCGCGCTCGCTAGGCCATTTCTGAACAGATTGGCCATTCAGGAGAATCTCCAGTCCCCCATAATACCAAGCGCCACAGTCACCTCGCCCTGTGAAAATTCGTCGGCCGATACGGCGAGCCTCGAATACGAGCGGCGTACTCGCCTGTCCGCTTTGAGCAACCGGTTGGTTGTTGACGACACATGTCGCCAGTTCGGCATTTTCTTCACGTGAAGCCCAATGCCTGAGATGAATCGGACCATCAATCAGTTCTATTGTGAGGCCTTGGCCCGGCGTCAAGATTTCACGATGCCCTGTCCATTCTTCAGCTTTGAAAGCACGATTGGATGGAATGTCAGTTCCCTCTGCTTCGTCTGGCGACATGTTCAAGAAGCCAGTATAACCAAAGTAGAAGTAGTTTGTTTCCGGGTCGCACTCAAAATCTATCCCTGGCCAAAACTCATCCCCATACGCCGCCGGCGCACAAAGCACCGCCATCGCCACGAGCAGATATTTCAGCATGATCGTCCCCCGGATTGCGTGTCTGGCCAAACCATAGCCAGCAAACATGACATTCCTTGGGCGCGGGTTTGCGCGGGGTGTGGAATTTCAGGGAGCTGAGTTTCGCCTTGCTCTTAGCCTCATGGTGAGCGGAGACGAACCATGGGGCGTGAAGCGAAGAACAGCCAGCAGCCCTGAGCGCGATCCATCGCGAAGGGCGCCAACTCGAAGCGGGGATCAAACAAGGAGAGCCCGCCCTCGTCCTTCGTCTCCGCTCAGGATGAGGGCTCGGGGATTGAGCACCGATCGGCCGCCAGCGCCCCAACTGCCGCTTGCCGCGCAATCCTCCTTCCCGTTGCCCCAAAGCGCCGCTATATCCCGCAGATGACCGCACGCGACCATATCCGTAACTTCTCCATCATCGCCCATATCGACCATGGGAAATCCACGCTCGCCGACCGCCTGATCCAGAAGACGGGCGGGCTCACCGAGCGCGAGATGCGCGAGCAGGTGCTCGATTCCATGGATATCGAGAAGGAGCGCGGCATCACCATCAAGGCGCAGACCGTGCGCCTGAAATACACCGCCCAGGATGGCGAGGAGTATATCCTCAACCTGATGGACACGCCCGGCCATGTTGACTTTTCCTATGAGGTCTCCCGCTGTCTGGCCGCCTGCGAAGGCTCGCTCCTGGTGGTGGATGCGAGCCAGGGCGTGGAGGCCCAGACGCTCGCCAATGTCTACCAGGCCATCGACCAGGATCATGAGATCGTGCCGGTGCTCAACAAGATCGATCTCCCCGCTGCAGACGTGGACCGCGTGAAGGAGCAGATCGAGGACATTATCGGGCTCGATGCGTCCGACGCAGTGGAAATCAGCGCCAAGACCGGGCTCGGTATCGAGGATGTGCTGGAAGCTGTGGTCACGCGCCTGCCCGCTCCGCCCGAGGGCGAGCGCGAAAAGCCGCTCAAGGCCTCTCTGGTGGACGCTTATTACGACCCCTATCTCGGCGTCGTCGTGATCGTGCGCGTCATCGATGGCGTTCTGAAGAAGAAGCAGAAAGTGCGCATGATGCGCACCGGCGCGACCTATGAGATCGACAAGGTCGGCGTGTTCAGTCCCAAACCCACAGATGTGGACGAGCTCGGCCCCGGCGAGGTCGGCTTTATCACCGCCTCGATCAAGGAGGTGGCCGACACCGCCATCGGCGACACGATCACCGAGGAAAAACGCCAGACCGACAAGCCCCTGCCGGGCTACAAGGATGTTGTGCCGGTGGTGTTCTGCGGGCTCTTCCCGGTCGATGCGGGCGATTTCGACGATCTGCGCGCGGCCATGGGCAAGCTGCGCCTCAATGATGCGAGCTTTACCTGGGAGATGGAGACCAGCGCGGCCCTCGGCATGGGTTTCCGCTGCGGGTTCCTCGGCCTGTTGCACCTTGAAATCATCCAGGAGCGCCTGTCCCGCGAGTTCGATCTGGATCTCATCGCGACCGCGCCCAGCGTGGTCTACGAACTCACCATGACCGACGGCACGGAGATGCAGCTGCACAATCCGGCCGACATGCCGGACGTAGTGAAGATCTCCGAAATCCGCGAGCCCTGGATCAAGGCGACGATCTACACGCCGGACGAATATCTCGGCGCGATCCTGAAGCTCTGCCAGGACCGGCGCGGCATCCAGAAAGAACTTTCCTATGTCGGCGGGCGCGCCATGGTGGTCTATGAGCTGCCGCTCAATGAGGTCGTGTTCGACTTCTATGACCGGCTGAAATCCATCTCGCGCGGCTATGCGAGCTTCGACTATGAGATTATCGGCCACCGGGCGGAAAATCTCGTGAAGATGAATATCCTCGTCAATGACGAGCCGGTCGACGCGCTCGCCATGCTGGTCCACCGCGACCGGGCCGAGGGCCGAGGCCGGCAGATGTGCGAGCGGCTGAAGGAGCTTATCCCCCGCCAGATGTTCAAGATCCCCGTCCAGGCGGCGATTGGCGGCAAGGTCATCGCGCGCGAAACCATCTCGGCCCTGCGCAAGGACGTCACCGCGAAATGCTATGGCGGCGACGCGACCCGCAAACGCAAACTGCTCGACAAACAGGCCGCCGGCAAGAAACGCATGCGCCAATTCGGCAAGGTGGAAATCCCGCAGGAGGCGTTTGTCGCGGCGCTTCGGATGGATGGGGATTAGGCCGCCTGCCATTGACAGATTGCCGCGCAGTCCCATATCGTAATTCAATAAATTGCGAGGAAGGATTTTAAAGATGGAGCCGTGGATTCTCTGGCCGCTGTTTGGCTTTGCCATGTGGATGCTCTTTGCCAAGGGCGGGGCCTGTTCGTCCCGGCGGCGGTCTCGCGATGGCGTCAACGCGCGCGAGGCCAGCAATGAGGTTGCCCGGCTGAAGGCGGAACTCGACGCCTCCCACGCCCAGATCGAGGGCCTGAAGCGCCGCCTGGAAGCGGTGGAAACCATCGTCACCGACGAGGAAGCCCAGCTGCGCCGGGACTTTGACCGGTTGGCGCGTACTTAAGCGTCGCAAGCCGTGCTTGGGCGGTGTTCATCGCGCGCCCGGCTTGGTAAACAACGGCTCCCGAAGTGTTCGAGTAAGGGGAGCGAGATGCGCCGCAATAGCCTGTTCTGCCTGTTCCTGATCGGCGCGAGTGCGCTGGCGCTGGCAAGCTGCGAGACGGATGCCCCGATCGCCCAGCCGACGCCGACAAACCCGGGCACCGAGGAGCCGGTCTACTATCCCACGCCGCCTGAAACCGACGACAAGGGCATGGAAACCGCCGCCCCGGTGCGTGAAACCTGCGATATCGGCGAGATGTCGGTGTTCGACTGGCCGCCGCCGGAGCCCTCAACGAAAGTCTCCATCCCGCGCGGGCTGCTCCTGCTCGGCATCCCCGAGGCAGACCAGACGGTCGGCACCGTGGCGCGCCGGCTGGAGGCCGCGCTGGTGGATGCCGGTTATGTCGAGTTCGGCTATCAGGCGGTGGACTGTTCCGGCTTTGCGCTGGTCACGCGCATGGAACAGATCGACGATGAGGGCCATCCGCTCGCTGGTGCCGCGCGCTTCGAGCCGCCAAGCGATGACGAGCCCTGGTCGCTGGGCGGGTTCATCCGCCAGCTGATCGGCGCGCCGCCGGGCTATTACCGCCAGATCGTCTTCGTCGCGACGACGCAAGCCTATGAGGCCGACAGCCTTGCCCCGCCGCCCACGCGTGAGGAACTCGATCAGATGCTGGCCGATGCCGACGCACAGACGCTGTCTGAAGGGATGGCCGAAGAGCGCTACACACCCGCCCACAAGCTGCATGTGCTGATCTATGAGTTCGAAAAGCGCCGTGACGAAGACCCGATGCAGCTCATGCCGTCCCGCCTGACCGGCGCGACCCATGTCGAGGCCGCCGGGATCTATGACAGCCTGTCGGATTAGGCTGAGCAATCGCGCCTGGCCTGAGCCCTCATCCTGAGCGGAGACGAAGGGCGAGGGCGGGCTCATTCTAGTTTGATCCCGTATCGGGCTTATGCCCTCACATGGATCGCGCTCAGGGCTGCTTGCTGCTCGCCAGCTCCCGTAGGGTGCATGGAGCATAGCGATATGCACCAAGCCTTTCCCCGTAGCGCCCCATGGTTCGTCTCCGCTCTCCATGAGGCTTATGTTCAGATCAAGAGGGCCTACTCGCCCGGCGGCGTTTCATCCTCGTCCTCAAGGTGGCTGTAATCATGCACCGGATGGGCATGGCCGGGATCGTCGCCGGCCTTGTGCATGGCCACCACGACCCCCGATAGTGCCAGGATGGCGATCAGGTTCGGGAAGGCCATGGACGCGTTGGCGATATCCCCGAACAGCCAGAGCGTGTCAGTATAGCCCGTCGCCATGGCGCCTGCGAAGACCACGATCACCCACAGGAAGCGGAACGGATGGGTCGCCCATTCGCCGATCAGATAGGTCACGGCCTGTTCGCCATAATACGACCAGCCGATGATGGTGGTGAAGGCAAAGAAGAAGAGCGCAATCGGCACGATCCACTGCCCGCCCGGGAAGGCGGCGGCATAGGCGCGCGTGGTGACGGCGGCCGAGTTGGCATCGGTCTCCCAGGCATGGTTGACGTCGATCAGCACGGCCGGGTCGCTGGCCGAGGCCATGGCAACATCGGAGATCTCCACACCGGCCTCGGCGCACGAAGCCAGATAGGTCGATGCCAGCGCGCCGTTCTCGGCGATGATCTGGTCACGCCCGTCCGTATAGGCGCTTGGGAAGAGGTCATCCACGGTCAGCTCACCGGGCAGGGCCACGCCGGCATCCTCGCAGGCGTGAGCTGCCATCAGCGCCGGCGATTTCTTGAAATCCCCCTGCACGGTGAGGATGACCAGGGCGGTCATGGTGCAGATCACGATCGTGTCGATGAACACCCCGATCATGGCGATCTCGCCCTGCATCACCGGGTTCCTGGTCTGCGCGGCAGCGTGGGCGATGGGCGCCGAACCCTGTCCGGCCTCGTTGGAGAAAAGGCCCCGGGCGATGCCGAAGCGCACCGCCTGCATCATGCCATAGCCGGCCACACCGCCGAGTGCCTCGCTCCACCCGAAGGCGGACGCGATGATCTGCATGAAGGCGCCGGGCACCTTGTCGGCATTGATCAGCAGGACGATCAGCGCGACCAGAACATAGAGGCCCGCCATCACGGGAACCACCTTGCCGGCGACACTGCCGATCGACTTGATGCCGCCGATGATCACGGCAAAGACGAGCCCGGCGATAATCAGGCCGATAATGATCGGCGGAATGGTGAGGCCCATATGCGAGCCGGTTTCCAGCGCCGCCTCCGTGATGGAGTTGGCCTGGATCATTGATCCCGTGGCCATGGCCGAGAAGATGGTGCCGAGGCAGAAGATCACCGCCAGCCAGCCCCATTTCTTCCCGAGGCCGTTCTTGATGTAATACATCGGGCCGCCATTGATCCGGCCATATTCGTCGGTTTCGCGGTATTTCAGGGCCAGCGAGCTTTCCGAGAAAGCCAGCGCCATGCCGAAGAGGGCGGTGACCCACATCCAGAAGATCGCGCCCGGCCCGCCAAGCGTGATGGCGGTCGCCACCCCGGCGAGGTTCCCGGTGCCGACCTGGCCCGACAGCGCTGTCGACAGCGCCTGCCAGGGCGTGATCGCGCCATCCTGACCTTGCGCCTTGCGGCCCTGCCAGACCTCGATCAGGGCCGGCACGAAGCGGCGGATCGGCCGCGCGCCCAGCCGGATCATCATGAACAGGCCCGTGCCCAGGAGGAAGATTGCCAGTGGCCCGATCTGGAAGGGGAAGACAACCGTGTCACCCCAGGTTCCGCCCCAGATCAGCCCAGCCACATTCTGGATAAACCCAACAATCGATTCCATCTGCCAGCCCCGGTGGTTTTGTTTACGCTTGTGCGCCACACTAGTGACGTTCTCGGGGAAGGAAAGCGGAGCGCGACCGATTCCCTGAAATCTGTGACAGTTCTGCGTCACGTGAAAGCACCACCGGTTCTGGAGCGGGCAGTATGAAACGGTTCTATCATTGGCCACTGGACCCGATCGGGCGCACAGCCCGTCTCGTGCTGGCGGAAAAACGCGTGGCGTTTGAAACCGTGGAGACCCGGCCCTGGGTCGTTCACCCGGACATGGAACGGTTCGGCCCGGGCGCGGCGCCGCCGGTCTTCCTCGACACGTCCGGGGAAGGCCGCATCGTCCTGCTCGGCAGCCACGCCCTGCTGGAGTATCTGGAAAGCGCCTATCCCGCCCCGCGCCTCATCCCGGCGAGCCATCAGGACGCGGCCGAGACGCGCCGGCTCTGGCGCTGGTGCGAGGACAGCTTCCAGGTGGTCAATGACAATCTGCTCGCCGAGCGCATCACTCAGTGGGTGCGCCGCGACCGCCAGCCGGACTCAGGCGCGCTGCGCAAGGGCGCCCATGCCCTGCGCGGGCGGCTGACCTTTCTCAATGCGCTGGCGGAAACGCGCAGTTATATCGCCGGGCGCCATCTGACGCTCGCCGATTTCTCCGTCGCCGCGCATCTCTCAAGCCTCGATTATTTCGGCGATCTCGACTGGGCCACCGTGCCGGACCTGCGTGCCTGGTATGCCCGCATGAAATCCCGCCCCAGCTTCCGCGATATTCTCGCCGACCGCATTGAAGGGACCCGCCCGGCGGGTCATTATACCAACCTGGATTTCTGATCGGGGGGGCACAATGGGATTTCGGAAATTGATACCGGGGCTGCTTTTGGCCCTGGTAATGGCGGCTGGCGCGCCGCGTTCTGCCACAGCGCAATCGGCCAATCAGGCGGAAATGGATGCCTTTGTCGGCTGGGTGATGACCTTCAAGCCCGTGAACGACCAGTGTTACGAGATCATTACCCCGATGAATGAGGCCGAGATCACATTCTACGACTATACCGAAGGCTATATCACCCAGGAGGAAGCCCGCGCGGCCTTTGTCGATCTTGGGCTGCAGGCGCGCGCGGCCGCCCAGGAAGCGCTGGACATGTGGCGTGCCCTGCCCGAGGCCCCGAAACTTCGGAGCATTTCCACCGCCCGCATGGAAGAGTCCCTCGCGGAGATTCCCGAGCTTGTGGAGTCCATGGAAGTCCTGGCGCTGTCCTCCATCGATGCCTTCGCCACTATGGCGCTCGATCCGGATGCGGATCTGGAGAACATCCCCGTCCTGTTGTTCCGCCGCACCGAGGCGGTGGTCGGGTTCATGGAACGGTCCCTGCGCAACGACCTCGCATCGCTGTCATTCGGCCACCCCCAGTCCGTCGTGCTGGAAAGCCTGATCTACTCCAATTCGCTCTTCGTGGAGATCGACCGCTACGACCTTGCCGACCTGCTTGGCCTGTCGGCGGAGGATAAGGCCGCCGTCGCCGCGCGCATCGACACGCTGATCGCGGAGTATGAGGCGCTGGTGGAGACCGGGCCCGCGCTGCAGGCCGACATCACCCGGGAGATCAGGGCTGAGCGCGAACGCGCGCCTTCTGCCGACCGCGCGATGTATTCGCGTGTCCTCATCGCGCTCGACATGTACGACACCGCCTGGGAGATCGAGCGCAACGCGATCCGGGCCTACCGCAACATCATCAAGGCCCAGCGCAGCGCCATCAGCGAGGAGGAATACGGCCTCGCCTATGACCGCATCATGGCCCAGATCGAACTCTACGATGTGATGCGCGAGGAGGAGATCTTCGCCCGCGTGGAACAGATGCAGGGCAAATAGCCGTTGCCATTGGCCGCTCGCGCGTCGTGGTGAACGGGTTCGCGTGGATTGAAATCTAAATTACCCGGCCCGTTTCATTTACCTGCAAGTCTCGCCTGATACACCTTTGCAAAGTGTGGGGACAGGCGATGAAACCGAACGAGCTTCGCTGCCATCGTGCAGCATCCATTGCAGGGAACAGGCGCGGCATTGCCGCTGTCGAGTTCGCCTTCATCGCGCCGATCCTCGCTGTGATGATGATCACCTTGGTGGAACTGACCCTGCGCTATCAGGGCGTGGAGAAATTCCACCGTTATGCCAGCCAGGCTGGTGACCTGGCTTCGCGCACATCGGTTCTCACGACCGCCGATATCGGCGATATCTACGGCGCGGCCGACAAGATGATGCAGCCCATTCCCGTTGGGAACAACCTGACCATCACCGTCACCAGTATCGGTTTTGACTCTACCGGCACGCCCAAGATCCTGTGGCAGCGCACCAAACCGAACACGGCCACGCCCATCCCGGTCTCCGCATCGGACGCAGCCGGGCTCGGTTATGCCGGCGACACGGTGATCCGCACCGATGCGCGGTTTCACTACTCCTCGGCGATCTCTACCGCCTTCAGCCTGGAAAACATCGAGCTGGTGCGGAAGATGTATTTCCGTCCGCGCTCCTCGCGCGTCATCACCATGGATGGCAGCATCTCTGAAAACGGCAATGACTGGGACGCCATCCCGGCCAGCTGAGCCAGCCCGCTTTCAGTAGCTGAAGGTCAGCTGGAGATAGCCGAACAGCGTGCCGTCGCTCTCCGGCCCATCGGGCACGTCTTTCGCGAACTCGCCATAGATCAGCGCCGAGGCGCCGATCTCAAACCGCAGACTGTCCGGCACGACCCAGTAGCGCGCCCGCCCGTCCAGCGTGTGGCCGATGAAATCGCCCGACTGGCCGGTCGGGTCACGCCGGCGGGCGATCACCCAGCTGTCAGTGTCGGAGGCCAGGAAGGCGGCGTGGTAATAGAACCGGCCATCCCAGCGGTCATTCGGCTTTACTTCTATCCGGAAGCCGGGGGCATTCAGATTGGCCGGCGTGAGCGGACCGTGGATCGAGGTGTTGTTGAGATCCGACCGGCGCGAGCCGAACAGGCGCTCGTGCTGGTCATAGCGCAGGTCGCCGGGGTCCTCGTCGCCGCTGGCATAGTAATGCTCATAGGCGATGCGCGGCTGCCACGGGGCATCGAAGGTGTAGCCCAGTGCAAGGAAAGCCATGTCGGCTTCCACCTCCAGGCTCTGGGTGTCGGTGAGCGAACTGCTCCCATAGCGGGTGCCGGTGCGGCGCGAGACTTCCAGGTCCATATCCCACCGGCCGGCTTTTGGCGCGCGGTAGAGCCGCCCGCCCGGCGCCACATAAGACCGGTCCGGCGTCGGCACATCCGCCGTGTCGCGCTCGTCCAGGCCATAGACATAGGCCTCGCCCCAGAGGCCGGGGACCAGCGCGCCGAGCAGGTCCGCACGCCGGTAATGCACGGCCCAGACCCGCCGCTTCCACTGTTCCTCATCGCCGGAAAGCTCATTGTCATCGAGCGCCGGGCGCTGGTCCGGAAAGCGTCCGGTCGGTACGGCATAGACAAGATGCAGCTCATCCCCGCGCGCGGCCTCCGAGACCAGATGCAGGCCGGTATAGCTCTTGATGACATTGGCAAAGTCGGCGCGCTCGATCTGGCGCTTCGAGCCGATCGAGAC
Source organism: Hyphomonadaceae bacterium UBA5336 (assembly GCA_002408125.1). GTDB lineage: Bacteria > Pseudomonadota > Alphaproteobacteria > Caulobacterales > Hyphomonadaceae > UBA5336. The sequence goes on from DHQO01000004.1 coordinate 198,941, forward strand.
AGTCTGCCGGCCGAGTGTCAGCTCGCTGTCCGAGCCTTCGCCGAGGAGGCCCGGCAGGTCGTCGGCACGCAGATAAAGCTGCAGGATATCGAGCGGATTGGCGATGCTGTTGGAGAGCGGCGTGCCTTCATCGGCCAGATATGTCCGGCTGTCCTGCAGCTCCAGGCCAAGCGAAAACGGCCCCGTATCGGCCTCGGCCAGGAAAAGCGTGCGGAAAAGGAGCAGCTGGTCGCTGCCTTCCCGGCCGGCACGGAACTGGCCCTCCAGGCTCTCATAGCGCACCCGCGTCTCGCCCGTCAGCGTCAGCCAGTCCGGCGCCTCCACGGCGTCTTCGAGGCGGAAGGGCTCGTCGCCATGTGCAAGGCTTTGGACTTGCGCCAGCAGCGCAAGACTGAACAGTGTTCGCCACATCATGTTTCCCCGGCCGCGAGGAAAACGCGGCGATACTGTATATTACCCTGTCATAATTCTGTCATTTGGCCAAAAGCTCAAATGTTCCGGATGAACCGGCCGCCATGACCGTCTGTCCATCGCCTGCCGAAGGGGGCGGCATGCCCTTGCAAGCACTGGCAAGCAGCGTACTTGCGCTCATCGAGATGCGGTTCCAGCTGGACGACGTGCCAACTGTAGCGCGATCCGGCCAGAGGAAACATTGCACCTGCCGCACACAGACTTCCCGCCGCAATCTGGTAGAACGGGGTCATGAGCCGTGAATCCCATCTCAAATCCCTGGCCGCATCGCTTGGCTTCGATGCCTGCCGGATTGCGCGGGCCGATGAGCCCTGGGCGGCGGGCGAGCGGCTGGCGGCCTTTGTCGATGCCGGACGGCATGGCGAGATGGACTGGATGGCCGAGACGCTGGCGCGGCGCGCGGCGCCCACGGCCATGTGGCCACAGGCCCGTTCGGCGGTAATGGTGGCCATGTCCTACGGGCCGGGCCATGACCCGATGGACAATCTCGCACACAGAACGCACGGCAATATCTCGGTCTATGCCCGCGGGGCGGACTATCACGACCTGATGAAATCGCGCCTGAAACAGCTTGCGCGCGCCTTTGCCGAAGAGACCGGCGAGGAGGTGAAGGTATTCGTCGACACCGCGCCGCTGATGGAAAAGCCGCTGGCTGCGCGCGCCGGGCTCGGCTGGCAGGGCAAGCACACCAATCTTGTTTCGCGCACCCTTGGCAACTGGATCTTTCTCGGCGCCATGCTGACGACGGCGGAGCTTTCCCCTGACGCCTCGGAAACCGATCATTGCGGCTCGTGCCGCGCTTGTCTTGCCGCCTGCCCGACAAAGGCTTTCCCCGCGCCCTATCAGCTCGATGCGCGGCGCTGCATTTCCTATCTTACCATCGAGCACAAGGGCCCGATCCCGCATGAGTTCCGCACCGCCATGGGCAACCGCATCTATGGCTGCGACGATTGTCTGGCCGTCTGCCCCTGGAACAAGTTCGCCGTCTCCGCACGCGAAGCCAAGTTGATGGCCCGCCCTGAAACCACGCTGCCCGCGCTCGCCGATCTCGCCCGTCTTGATGACGCGGCCTTCCGCGAAGTGTTCGCCGGCTCGCCGGTCAAGCGCACAGGGCGCGCGCGCTTTGTCCGCAATGTCTGTATCGCCATCGGAAACAGCGGCGCGCGGGAACTTGCAGGCGTGCTCATGCCTTTACTCAGCGATGATGAACCCCTTGTCAGGGGCGCCGCGGTCTGGGCACTCGCGCGCCTTGATGCGGACATGTTCGAACGCGAAAGAGCCGCCCGGGAAGGCGCTGAGGAAGACGGGAATGTTCGCACTGAGTGGCACCATGGCGCGGCTGAGCTGGCCTGAGGTCCGATTCGAGTTTCGCCCCCTGACCTGGGCTCTGCGCCTGGTGCAGGTGCTGGCGGCATACATGCTCGCCCTGCATATTTATGCTGGCGTGCTGATCCTGATTGATCCGCCGGCCACCGCCGTGATGGCTGAGCGCGGGCTGCAGGGCGAGACAATCCTCTATCATCCGGCAGACCTTGAAGACATTTCGCCCAATCTGGTGCGCGCCGTGATCGCCGCAGAGGACACGCGCTTCTGCCAGCATAATGGCGTCGATCTCGATGCCATGAGCGAGGCCGTGGCCGACTGGCGGGGCGGGAAATCCCTGCGCGGAGCTTCCACCATCTCCCAACAGACGGCGAAGAATGTCTTCTTCTGGAATGGCGGCGGGCTGCCGAGAAAAGTGGGCGATGCCTGGATGGGCCTGACCATCGACACGGTCTGGGGCAAGCGCCGGGTGATGGAAACCTATCTCAATGTCGCCGAGTGGGGTGACGGCCTGTTCGGCGCGGAAGCCGCGGCCCGCAACCGGTTCGGCAAGCGCGCGACCGATCTCACCGAATGGGAAGCGGCTTATCTCGCCGCCGTCCTGCCGAGCCCCAACAAGTGGCGCGTCGACCCGCCAGGCCCCTATGTCCGCTCGCGCGCGGCCACCATCCATGCCCGCATGGGCGTGGTCCGCCGCGACGGCCTGGATGCCTGCGTGCTGGGCTAGGGCGCTAGACCGCTTCGGCGCAAATCGGTTTTGTGAAGCGCAGGCACTCGGCCATGTGCTCGGAGAAGAGCTTGGCCTTGCCGCGCAGCTTGCCCGAGGTCCACACGCAGTGGACCGGCATTGGCTCGCCCTGCCAGTCGGGCAGCACGCGCACCAGGCGCCCGCCCATGGCTTCCTCGCAGACCAGCCAGTCGGTGGAATAGAAGAGACCCACCCCGTCGAGCGCGCCTTGCAGGAGGATTTCTCCGGACGAGGCCAGCAGCCGACCATCCACCTTCACCGTCACGGTTTCCTTGCCGCGCGTGAGGGTCCAGTCGCGTGCCTGCGGCGACTGGCGGAAGATCAGGCAGGGCAGGTCGGAAAGGTCTTCCGGCCGCTGCGGCACGCCATGCCTTTCCAGGAACTCCGGCGAGGCCCAGACCGCGCGCTGGGTTTCACCCATGCGCTTGGCCATCAGCCGGGAGTCGGCGAGATTGCCGAGCCGGAAGGCGAGGTCGACGCCCTCTTCCACCAGGTCCGTCAGGGAATCCTCGGAGATCACGTCGCAGCGTACATGCGGATACTTCTCCAGGAAGGTCGCGATCTGCGGCGCGATCAGCCGGCGGGCCAGGGAATTGGCCGCCGATATGCGCAACAGGCCAACCGGCTCATGCTCCAGCCCGCGCACTTCGGCCTCGGCTTCCTCGAATTCGGCAAGGATGGTCCCGGCGCGCTCATAAAAGCGCTGGCCGGCCTCGGTCAGGTTCAGTGCGCGCGTCGTGCGCTGGAAGAGTTCGGCGCCGAGGCGGTGTTCCAGGTCCTGAATCCGGCGCGAGACCGTGGGCTGGCCGATGCCCATATCGGCTGCGGCCTTGGAAAAGCTGCCTGCATCCGCCACGCGGAGAAACAGGCGCATGGCGTCGATACGGTCCATCCCGTGCGCTCCTGTCAGTTGCCCCCCGCCTGCCGCGCGGGCCGTCACGAGCGGTTAGATAGGGTCGCTTGCCGCAAACTTCGATGGAGTGGGGGTAAAGCGCCTACACGCAAGTGTGAGTTGGGTTCACACGGGATTGGTTCGCAGGTGAGCCCGGGAAGCGGTATCCATGGACCACCTACCGCAAGAGGGACTGGACAAATGCTGGACCGGATCAAGCAATATGCCCCGCACGTCATCGCCGTTTTCGCCGCGATCGTGTTTCTCGACAGCCTGCGCTACAAGTTCACCAATGCGCCGGAGACCCAGCAGATCTTCGGCCTGCTCAACAACTGGGCCGCGAGCCTCGGCGCCGAGGGCCTGTTCGCGCAGACGGGCCTTTTCAGCCAGTATGTCATCGGCAGTGCGGAACTGCTCGCCTCTACCCTGCTGGTGGTCGGCATCGTTCCCGCTCTCCGGCGCCTGCAGGCGGTGGGCGCGCTGATCGCCCTGGCGGTGATGAGCGGGGCGGTGAGCTTTCACCTGTTCACCCCGCTCGGCATCGACCCGAACAATGATGGCGGGGGCCTGTTTGCCGCCGCGGTGACCATCTGGATCACTTCCATCTTTCTCATCTTCATCCGCCGCCACGAGCTTGCCGCCATCGGGCGCGGCCTGGTGGCCACCTTCTTGCCCACCCGCGAGCAGAGAGAGGCCGAAATCGGCCCCGCCGCGCTCGCCAGTCTCGGAGCCTGACCTCTCATGAAAGTCCGTTCGATGATCGCCGCTGCCGGCCTTGCCCTGATGCCCGCCCTCGCCGTGGCGCCGGCGGCCCATGCCGACAAGGCTCCGGTCTATACCGGTCTCTTCAACAACCTCGCCGTGGAGGGCTATGACCCGGTCGCCTATTTCACCGAGGGTCGCCCGGTGAAGGGCGACCGCGATTTCACCACCGAGTACAATGGCGCGGAGTTCCGCTTTGCCAGCCAGGCCAACCTCGACATGTTCCTTGCCGACCCGGTGAAATACGCTCCGCAATATGGCGGCTACTGCGCCTGGGCCGTCAGCCAGGGCTATACCGCCAAGGGCGACGCCGAGTTCTGGCATATCGAGGATGGCAAGCTCTATCTGAATTATAACAAGTCGGTGCAGGACACCTGGGAGGAAGACATCCCCGGTTTCATCTCCATGGCGGATGGAAACTGGCCGTCCGTACTCGATTGATCATCATTTGCAGATCCCTGTCCGCGCAGGCCCCAAAGGTCGGGGTTTCCTCTTGGGCGAATACCTGTGAGAAGGGGGCAAGATTCTTCTGGGGAGGCGGCTCATGAAACAGGTACTCGGCGCAGCATTCGGTCTGGTCTTGGCAGGTCTGGCACTGGCCGGATGCGCAAGCGCCCCGGCCCCGAGCGATCCGGAGAGTTTCAGCCGCCAGGCCGTGCTCGACATGACCCGTGAGCTGAGCCGGGATTCCCTCTTTGGCCGCGCCCCCGACACCGATAGCAGCCGCAGGGCGCAGGAGCTGATCGTCTCGCGCATGCGGGCGATCGGCCTGGAAACCGTCGGCGGCGGCTATCGCCACATCTTCGACCTCAGCGACTTTGCCAACCGCCCGGAAGGTGCCGGCCCGGCCGAGGACAAGACCGGCACCAACCTTGTCGGCTACCTGCCCGGGCGCAGCGACGATATGGCAACGCTGGTGATCACGGCGCATTACGACCATGTCGGCGTGCGAGAGGGGCAGATCTACAATGGCGCAGACGATAATGCCTCGGGCGTGGCGACCATGCTGGCCGTGGCCGAATACTTCGCTGCCCATCCGCCGCGCCACAACATCCTGTTCGTCGCTTTCGATGCCGAGGAGGGCGGCTTCAAGGGTTCGCTCGCCTTCGTAAAGCGCCCGCCGATTCCCGATCACTGGATCGTTGCCAACCTCAACTTCGACATGATGTCACGCGGGGAAACCGGCGGGCTCTGGGCCTCGGGCACCCATCACTGGCCGGTGCTCGCGCCGCTGATCGAGAAGATCGCGCCGGACGCGCCCATCGGCCTGCATATGGGCTATGATGGTGGCGATCCGGACCAGGATGACTGGACCAACCAGTCAGACCATTATGCCTTCTTCCGCGAAGGCATTCCCCATCTCTATCTCGGCGTGGAAGACCATCCCGATTATCACAAGCCGACCGACGATTTCGCCAATATCCAGCCCGATGTGTTCCTGGCCGCGGTCGAGACCGCGCTGATGGTTGCCATCGCCATGGACAGGGAGCTGGAAGAGATCGCCGAATACCGCGCGGTAGACTAGGCGCTTTTGTCTGATCCCGTATTGGCGCTTTGCGCCTCACATGGATCGCGCTCAAGGCTGCAGGTTATGCCTTGCCGCCCGCCCATGGTTCTCTCCGTTCACCATGAGGCTTATGTTCGAGGGCTGACCCGACCTAGACCATCTCGTCCCAGGGGCGCGAGAGGCGCGAAGCGGCATTGATGATGCCGACCATGGAATAGGTCTGTGGGAAGTTGCCCCACAGTTCGCCGGTCTTTGTGTCGATGTCTTCCGACAGGAGGCCAAGTTTGGTGCGGTGGGCGAGCACATGCTCGAACATTTCCCGCGCCTGTGCCTTGCGGCCGACCCGGCACAGCGCGTCGATATGCCAGAAGGTGCAGGCGGTGAAGGCGGTTTTCGGGGCGCCGAAATCATCCTCGATCCGGTAGCGGAAGACATGACAGCCATCGCGCAGCTCCTCGTCGATCCGGTCGACGGTGGCGACATAGCGCGGGTCCATCGGGTCGATGAAACCGATCTCCGCCATCAGCAGCACCGAGGCATCGAGCGCATCGCCGCCAAAGGCGCCGGTAAAGGCGTTGCGCTGCTCGTTCCAGGCTTCCTTGAGGATCTTCTCGCGCATTTCGTGGGCGCGGCCCGTCCAAAGATTGGCGCGGTCCTCCCGGCCAAGCTCCGAGGCGATGCGCGCCAGCCGGTCGCAGGCCGCCCAGCACATGATCGCGGAAGACGTATGCACCGCCGCGCGGCCGCGATACTCCCAGATGCCGGCATCGGGCGTGTTGTAGACCGCATAGGCGCGCTCGCCGACCTGTTCGAAATGCTCGAACTCCAGAAGGCCCGCGCGGGCGCTGAGCCGGTCGTCGAAAAAGGCCTGGCTCGCGCCGAGCACCACATGGCCATAGACATCGTGCTGGACATGTTCGGCGGCCTGGTTGCCGAAGCGCACCGGGCCGAGGCCACGATAGCCGGGCAGATAGCCGGGTATGTCTTCCGTGAGGTCCTGCTCCAGCGCGATGCCATAGACCGGCTGGATATGCCCGCCGCGCGTATGGGCGACCGTGTTGCGCAGATATCCGAGATAGCGCTCCAGGGTGCCGACGGCCGACAGGCGGTTGAGTGCGGTGACGGTGAAATACGCGTCGCGCAGCCAGCAGAAACGATAGTCCCAGTTGCGTTCGGACCCGTCATGTTCCGGGATCGAGGTGGTCAGCGCCGCGACGATGCCGCCGGTTTCCTCATAGACGCACATTTTCAGCGTGATTGCCGCGCGGATCACCGCCGATTGCCATTCCGGCGGGGTAGCGAGCCGCCGCGACCAGTCCTGCCATTGCTCGGTGGTGCGCTTCAGCCAGTCCTGCGCCATCACGCCGACCGCGTCCGACAGGGATTCGTCGGGGCCGAGCACGAAGCTCAGCTCGCGGTCGAGCACGAACTCGCGCCCGTCCATGATGTAGGACACCGCCGCATCGGTGGTCATGCGGAAGTCGATTTCCTCGTCATGATAGCTGATATGGGAGACCCCGCGCCGGGCCGTCATGGACCGCTCGCCGCGCCCGGTTTCCGCGCTCAGTTCGACCTTGATGGTCGGCATGCCGCGCAGGGGCGTGATGCGTCGCACGACCGAAGCCGGGCGGAACTGGCGGCCGCGGTCGAAGAAGCGCGGCGCGAAATCAAGGATGCGGATCGCCGAGCCATCTTCGGCTTCCAGGATGGTTTCGAGCACGGCGGTATTGCGGATATAGGTCTGGCGCGCGGCGCTCTGGCCGTTCAGCAGGATGCGGAACTGCCCACCCCCGCCGACCAGGCGGTTGAAGACCGGTTCGCCATCAAAACGCGGCAGGCAGAGCCACACCATGGCGCCCTCGCCATCGACCAGGCCGGCCACGGTGCCATTGCCGATAATGCCCAGTTCCAGCGAGTCTACGCCACTGCTGCCTGAAGCCATGTCCAAACCTCCTCCGGCCCGCTCAGGCCATACTCCGCCGCGCTGGCGCCGGGGCCGACCTTCACGGCCCATCCACCCAGATCCATGGCCACGCGCATGGCGTCCTCATCGGTCGTGTCATCCCCGACCATGACCGGCACACGGCCCAGAAAGGGCGGTTGCTGCATCATCCGGGCCAGAGCCCGACCCTTGTGAGCATGGCTCGGCTTGGCTTCGAAGACCATCTTTCCCTGCTGGAGGGAATAGTTCTCATGTGGAGCAATCGCTTCGGTGAGCGCCTTGCCCAGACTTTCAGCATGCTCCTGGACAGAGCGGTAATGAATGGCGATGACCTCGCCCTTGGGCTCGATGCGCGCGCCGGGCACGGAGGTTGTGACGGTCTCGACTGCGGCCATCAGCGTATCGGGGGCGAGCGCGCGGATCTCGGCCGGCGCTTCTCCCGGCCGGCAGATCTCCAGTCCGTGCCCGCCGGCGCGCCACACACTGAGTGGCGTGCGGGCGGTGAGATCGCGGATGTCGCGCCCGCTGACCAGGGCCAGCGCGCCATCCAGCTGGGCGGCCAGCGTGTCGAGCAGGTCCGCGCCCCCTGCAGGCAGGGCTACAGTTTCCGGGTCGTCCTGAATGCCGGCCAGCGTGCCGTCGAAATCCAGGAACAGCGCAAGCGTGCCGTGCGGCAGCGGAGGCGAAGGCAGGTTCGTCATGACCTTCCTGTTGGAATAGGTTGCCGCGCGGAGCAACCCCCGGCGCTACACGGACTGCAGCCCGTGCAGGTCTTTCAGGAAGCGGTTGCGCCACCAGTTGATGTCCTGGCTGACGACGATGTCGCGCAGGCTGCGCCAGCGGTGCTGGCGCTCGTCCAGCGACATGGTGAGGGCAAGATGGATGGTTTCGGCGAGTTTCGCCCGGTCGTGCGGGTTCACGATCAGGGCGGCGGTGAGCTGTTCGGCGGCGCCGGCAAATTCCGACAGGATCAGCACGCCGGGATCGTCTTCCTCCTGCGCCATGACGAATTCCTTCGCCACAAGGTTCATCCCGTCGCGCAGCGGCGTGACCAGGCCGACGCGGGCAATCTTGAACAGGCCCGCCAGTTCCTCGCGCTGATAGGAGCGCGCCAGATAGCGCAGCGGGATCCAGTCTAGGTCGCCATAATCGCCATTGATCCGGCCTGCCAGCCGGTCGAGCTCGACCCGCAGCTCCTTGTATTCGTCCACCTTCGAGCGCGAGGGCGGCGCGATCTGGGTCACCGACACGTTCCCGTGAAGCTCGCGGTGGACATCGAACAGCTCGCCGACGGCTTCAAAGCGCTGGGGCAGGCCTTTGGAATAATCCATCCGGTCGACCCCGATCACCAGCAGGCGATTGCCGAGAAACCGCCCAATGCGCGCCTCGGCCTGCTGGGCCAGCTCGCTGTTGGAGGCCTCGCGAAAGCCCTCCGCATCGATACCGATGGGATAGGCCTTGGCCTTCACCGTGGTCCCGAACACCGCGATTTCGCCCTCGCCGCGCTCCTCGCCATGAAACTCCTCAACCAGGTAACGGGTGAAGTTCGACCGGTCCTGTTCGGACTGGAAGCCGATCACGTTGAAGGCGCACATCGCCCGCGCGATCCACGGATGCTCTGGCAGGGCGCGGAAGATCTCCGGGGAGGGAAACGGGATGTGCAGGAAAAAGCCGATCGGCCCGGTCCAGCCGGCCCGGCGCAGGGAATCGCCCATCAGGAGGAAGTGATAATCGTGCACCCAGACCGAGTCGCCCGGGACCAGGCGGCCGGCCACCATGGCCGCGATGCGCTGGTTCACCGCAGCATAGACCTTGAACGCCTCGGCATCGAATGTCGCAAGGTCCACCCTGTAGTGAAACACCGGCCAGAGCACCGAATTGGCATAGCCGAGATAATAGGCGTCGTGCTCGTCCTGGCTGAGATCGGTGAGCAGGAACTCCACCCCCTCATCGCTGAGTGTGCGCGGCCCGTCCGGTTCGCCGGGCGAGATCTCCCCGCTCCAGCCCGCCCAGACCCCGCCTGTGGATTTCAGCGATTCCCAGACAGCGACGGCCAGCCCGCCGGCGCGATTGGCTGATTGTGTGGCGGTGCGGTTCGATATGGCGATCAGTCGGCCCATGCGGTGTGTTTTCCCGTTAACCCTGGCGAACCATAGGCCATCGGGCAGAAAATCTCCAATTTCTCTTCGCGGGTGCGGAAAAGCCGGGCGGATACCGCTGCAGCTTCGGTCCTGCAACGCCGAACCTTGTACCAGGGTTCCGCAACGAAAAAAGGCCAGGCGTGCGGTGTTTCGCACGCCTGGCCGGTTATGTGGATTCTGCTTTTCTAGAAGCGGTAGCCCAGACCGAAGCCCACACGGATCTGGGCGTCATTGCCCTGCTGGCTGATGATCGGGCTGTCTGCAGCATCGCCAAGCATGGCCTTGTAGCCGGCAAAGCCGACCAGGCCGATCCGGTCGGTGAGCATGTAGCGGCCGCTCAGGGTGAGGCCTGCATCCTTGATGCCCGAGCCGGCCTCATAGAGGTCCAGGCCGCTGAGGGCCGCATTCTCGGCGTCGACCCCGAAATAGGTCTGGTTGTACTCCTCGCTGGCAAAATGCGTTGAGGCCGAGGCGCCGACCGTGAAACGGCGGGTCACCGGCACATTGTAGCTGATCCCGAAAGTCGCGACGGATCCTTCATAGGTGTCGGACACATCGCCGAGCCATTTGATATTCAGCGAGACTTCGTCGCCGTCGCGCAGCATGGACGGAAAGGAGAGTTTCGCGAAGGCGCCGGCCTCCACGGCATCGTCGATCTCGCGCATGCGGGCGATGGTTTCGTTCTCGATCTCATTGTCGCGCCCGCTGCGCAGAGACAGGGCCGGCCCGAATTCCAGGCGCTCAAAGGGAGACACGTTCAGTTGCAGGTCGTCTCCCAAGGCTTCCAGAACATAGCTCCCGGCAGCAATCTTTGCCGAGACAAGAGGGGCGAGCTCATAATCGTCTGAGCCTTCAAAATCCGGCCGGCTGGCGACGCCGCCGGCGATAAACCCTTCCAGCGATGTGCCATCCTGCGCGACTGCAGAACTGCAGAGCGCCGTCAGGCACACCGTGATGGAAAGGGTGGTGCAGGTATGTTTCAACATTTCAGCTTGGTCCGTGTGTGCTGCCATCAGGAGGTATCGTCAGGACATCAAGTCCTTAAGCGAGCAGACAACCTCCATCCGTTTTACTACCCCGAGATATCGAATTACTTTGCGAAGATTTGAAAAGCACACGATTTTATATTAAAATAGAGCAATGTATGCAAATTTTGCATAATATATACCGATATGCAAATCATGAGTATTGTCTGCAAGAATGCAATTCTGCCATTTGTTCTCGCAACGCGAATAATTCGCCCGTTAGGAGATCAATAGCGCACGAAAATTCCAGTCATTATTTTGACACGTAGAATGTCATTTCATAAGGTGGGGCTGAGTTTTCAGGCCTCCGGGCATGATGCGGACAAATCCGGCCGCACTCGCGCCGGGAGAGGGCCCACATGCCGGAAGGCTGGCGCACCCGAGAGGATTGGAACCTATGACCTCTGCGTTCGGAGACAAACAAGCAAGAGCCCGCCCTCGTCCTTCGTTTCCGCTCAGGATGAGGGCTCCGGCACAAAGCCAGTCCAACGCCTGATCAGGTTTGCACGCCGGTTACGTTGCGAAAGGTCTGCAGGAGGCCGAGCTGGTCGACATTGGGCAGGCCATCAGCCTCGCTGACGGCCACAAGCATGCCGTCCAGGTCGACGATTTCCTTCGGACCGATCGTGTCGGTCTCGATCAGGAATTTCGACATGCGCCGCACCACGGCATCGGCCATCGGCGCATCGCGCAGCACCCACTGGGCATAGGAAATCAGCGCATGGGCATCCTCGTCGCCGAGCTGGAACTCGGCCTTGACGATGTCCTCGATGGCCTCGCGGGAGGGAACGGAAATGTCCCCGCCGGCGCGTGCAATCTCGACCATCATCAGGGTCGCCGCCTCGCGCGGATCGTCGATCAGCGACAGGCCGCGCCTGCCCGACTTGCGCTTGAAGGCGAAGCGGCGCGGCAGGTTCGCGGCAGTCCTGGCCACACCTTCCAGCTCCCGCGCGGCTTGCGCCGTACGCTGGATGCGCCATTGCCAGATGGCGATGGCGGAGATGATGGCGATGATCCCGGCAATGATGTGCATTCCTGGGTCCCTGTCTGGTCGCGGCTCTGCCCGGCCGGGCCGGCCTGTCAGCTTTCCGACTTTCCGCCGAATATACGCCGGAAAAGCCCGCCGATCATAGCAAATACGGGCAGGATCAAAACCCAGCCCTTCTTCAGGAAGGCCAGGGCAATTGCGAAGAAGCCGGCCTTCTTCAGGACGGTCGCGCCCGCCCCGCCGGCGATCAGCGCCGCGATGCCGTAACCGGCCGTCTTGTCGCCCGGCTGGAAATCCTCATAGCGCTTGCCATCGATAAATTCCGGCATCTGCAGGATGCGCGGGGCGGCGGTTTCGATTTCGTAGAGGCTTTCGAGGCCGGCGACGAAATTCATCGAGAACACACCTTCGCGCCCGAGCACGCGCATATCGTAATTGAGCGTGTGACCGAGCTCGCCATCGCCGAACACAAGATCCTTGGCCCAGGACAGGCGGTGGTCCACCGGGTCATAGGTCGGCGGGGTCGCCCAGCCGACCAGCTCGATCGGCTCATAGCCTTCATCCACCCGGTAGCGGTTGGCCGCGCGTGTGTCGGCCTGCATCCTCTGCAGGAGATCGGCATAATCCAGCGATGTCGCCTCGTCGTCGGAGACATATCCGGTCTCCTCATAGGTCAGCACAACGCCCCAGGACCCTTCGGTCATTGGCGTGGTGCCGACTGGAAACAGCATGCCCAGCACCGTGTCGTCGGGCGGATTGCCCCAGAAATCCTCCAGCACGGTGCGCGTATCCCTGGCCGACAGGAGCTTGAAGTTCTCCGGCACGGACAGAGTGATCGGCGCGCCGTCCAGCGCGACCTCCCCGCTCAGGGATGGCATCTCGTAATAGGCCTGGTCCAGGCCGTCATAATACGCCTGCATCGCCGCAGCGATTTCTTCCTCCGTCATCTCTTCCGGAGCCTGAGCGGCCGCAGTGAATATGGGTGCCAGCAACAGGCACGCCGCAAGAATGAAACCCTTCATGAAATCCCCCCGACAAAGATTGCCAGGGGGATGTTAGGCGCGATCAGGGCTGATCGCTAGTAGGGGCCTCTTGTGAAGCCGTTGCATTGTGAGCCTGGCGCAGGACATAGGCACGAATGGCCTCGGACTCCTCCTCGCTGAGCTCCTCGGCGAAGGACACCATGCCGTTGGAGGCGAGCGCGCCGCCGCGCACCACCTGATCCCAGCTTGCCGCATCGGCGGCAATCGGAGACCAGCGCAGGTCCGGCAGCACGCCGGAGCTGACCGCCAGCTGGCCATGGCAGACCGCGCAATGACGGGCGAAATGGACCGTGCCTGCGGCCACCATCTCGGTGGTGCCGAAATCCTCGCCCTTGGGGGTGCGCTCGATCATCGGAAGGCCGGCATCGGCGATGATCTCGTTGCCGCCGAGCTTGAAGGTGACAACCTTGCCGACCGAGGGCGGCACGCCATCGGGATAGGCCATGCCGGCAACCAGGGCATAGGCCGAGCCCCAGCCGGTGGTGATGGTGACATATTGCTCGCCATCCACCTCGAAGGTGGCCGGCCCGGACGCGGCGCCGGACTTCACGTCATGGGCCCAGAGCTTCTCGCCAGTGGCTGCGTCATAGGCGACGAACTCGCCCCCGAGCTTGCCCTGGAAAACGAGACCGCCAGCCGTCGACAGCACGCCGCCATTCCAGGCATTCTCGTGCTCGACCGTCCAGCGAGGCTCCTGCGCGATGGGGTCCCAGGCGATCAGCCGGCCCTTGAGGCTGGCGCGGATCGCCTCGAAGGTGCCGGGTGGCAGATCGGGCGCGGCGCCGGCGGCAAAGTCCGAACCGGTGTTCCAGTTCGCCGGATCGTCGAAGAAACGGGAATCCTCGGCATAGGCCTGCGGGATCTCCTGGGCCGGGATATAGGCGAGGTTCAGCTCCGGATTGAACGCCATGGGGTGCCAGTTATGGGCGCCCAGCGCGCCGGGCAGCTGCAGGATCGGCGTCGTGCCATAGCGCGCCGTCGGCACCTCCACCGGCCGGCCGTTCTCATCCAGGCCCGTCGCCCAGGTGATCGGCACGAAGGGCTCACCCGAGATGAACTCGCCGGTGGCCGCGTCGATCACATAGAAAAAGCCGTTCTTGGGCGCCTGCATGGCCACGCGCCGGGTCTCGCCATTCTCACCCAGCGGCAGGTCGGCCAGGATGATCGTCTGGGTGGCGGTATAGTCCCAGTTGTCGCCCGGCGTGGTCTGGAAGTGCCACTTGTATTCGCCGGTCTCGGCATCCACCGCGACGATGGAAGACAGGAACAGATTGTCCCCGCCCGCCGGGTCGCGGAAGGTCCGGTTCCAGGGCGAGCCATTGCCGACGCCGAAGATGATCTGGTCGCCCACATGGTCATAGACGATGGAGTCCCAGACCGTGCCGCCGCCGCCATCCTCGACCCAGGCACCCTCGTCGCCCCAAGTGTCATTGGCCAGCTCGGCAAAGACCGCATCAGAGGCGGCATTGTCAGGCTGCTTCTCCGGATTGGGCACGGTGTAGAAGCGCCAGACCAGCTTGCCGGTGGCCGCGTCATAGGCCGAGAGATAGCCGCGCACGCCGAGCTCTGCCCCTCCATTGCCGATCAGCACCTTGCCGTCGACCACGCGCGGCGCGCCGGTGATGGTGTAGGGTTTGGACTGGTCGACGGTGACCGTGCTCCAGATCAGCTCGCCGGTTTCCGCATCGAGCGCCTGCAGGCGCCCGTCGATCACGCCGACATAGACCTTGCCGTCATAGACCGCGACGCCGCGGTTCACGACATCGCAACAGGCATTCACGCCGACCGACTTGTCGACATCGGGCTCATGCACCCACAGCTCCTCGCCAGTGGCGGCCTCGAGTGCATACACCACCGACCAGGCCGAGGTGACATACATCACCCCTTCCACCACGATGGGCGTGCTCTCCACGCCGCGCGCGGTGCGCAGGTCATAGGTCCAGGCCACGCCGAGGCGTTCGACCGTCTCCACATTCACCTTCTGCAGCGGCGAATGACGCGTCTCGTCATAATTGCCGCCATAGGTCAGCCATTCCTGCGGCGTGTCGGCGGCTGCCAGGATGCGCGCAGTATCCACATCGGCAAACTGCGCTTCGACCTCCGGTGCCGGGATATCGGCGGGCTCAGCCGGCTCGCGGGGCGCACCGCAAGCGGCCAGCGCCAATGACAGGATGCCGGCAACAGCCGCAATCCGGTTACGGGTCATCTTGTTTCCTCCCAGTCTGGTGCACGGCCTTCTGTGGGCCAGTATCAGCTGAGAGCACGGTAAGGAAAATCGCCGGCCTGTCGAGCCGGACGGTGCGTCAAGCCTGGGTGGCGGCTTTCAGGTCGGCCTGGGCGGTATCGATGGCATCGGCAATGGCCGCCTGCCATTCGGCGAAACTGCTGGCAGTCTGGGCCGCAGCCGGGAAACTGACCGAGCGCGAGGCGCTCACAACCCCGCCTTCCAGGCCATGTGGCCCGTCGACAAATCCGGCCAGCGCCTCATCCACGCCCGCGCCCTGCGCGCCATAGCCGGGCACGAGGAAAAGCGCCTCAGGCGCAAGCTCGCGCAACACGCGCGCTTCAGCCGGCCCGGTCGCACCGGCAACCAGCATCAGCGAGGACCAGCCGGAGCTACCCATCAGCCGCTCGCTGGCCGGCGCCAGAGCGTTGGCGACCTGTGCCCAGAGCGGCGTGTTCCCGCAATTGAGGGCCTGGAAATCGGCTGAGCCGGGGTTGGAGGTACGCGTCAGCACGGCAACGCCCTTCCCGTTTTTCTCGGCGCGCGAAAGATAGGGCTCAAGCGTGTCGAGCCCCATATAGGGGTTCACCGTCAGGCAATCGCTCGGGAAGGGCGAGCCTTCCTCCAGATAGGCACTGGCATAGCCCTCCGCGGTTGAGCCGATATCCCCGCGCTTGGCATCCATCAGCACCAGCAGGCCGGCATCGCGGGCGCGCGCGGTCACGGCCTGCAAAGCGGCCATGCCTTCCGGCCCATGGCGCTCGAACAGCGCGGCCTGCGGTTTCACCACGGCCACACGGCCTTTTGCCATGTCGACCATGGACATGCCCCAGGCGGCGATCCCGGCAGGGGTGTCACCGCCGAAAAGCTCGGGGATGCGCCCGGCATGGGGGTCCACGCCGACACAGAGCGGGCCGAGGCGGCGGGTGGCATCAATCAGGCGATCGGCAAACATGGCTCAGGACACCTCGCAGGCGACTTTGACGACCTGAAGCGAATTGCGCGCATGGTCGGCCTGGGCGCCATAATCCTCAAGCTTGATTGGCCGTGCTTCGGCATTGGGGTCAAGGTCGAGGTCGATGCTGGCGAGGAAGCTGGAGATCGAGCTTGGCGCGGCGGTGTAGATCCGCCCCCGGCGCGGGCTTTCGGCCACGACGACCCCGCGCACCCGGCCGGCGGCATCGAAGACCGGGCCGCCGCTGAGGCCGTTCAGCGCGCCCGTCAGGCCGCGCGTGCGGCCGACCTCGGCCCAAGCCAGCACGGGCTCCTCGGACCGGCGAATGCCCCGACTGAGCAGGTTGGAGCGCGCCAGCAGGCGGGTTGCCACCTCGCCCGGCCGTCCGCCCGGATAGCCGATATGATAGCCGGCCTGACCGATATGCAGCGGGCTTTCCAGGTCGAGCGCCGCCGAATGCGGGCTGCGCCCGGTGCTGAGCAGGGCAAGATCGGAGTCGGGCGACAGCTGCACCCGCTCGACCGGCACATAGCGTCCCGGCGCGACCAGCAGTGAGACCCGCCGGCAGCCGTCGACCACATGGCGCGCGGTCAGCCAGTCGCCGTCGCGATTGATGGCGAAAGCCGTGCCGAGCCCGTTCTGGGGCTCCTCGACCATGACCAGCACCTGCTCGTCGAAAACCGACGGATTGGGCAGCATCGGCCCATCCTGCTCGAAATGGTCCGGCAGGGGCTCGGGCGCATCGCCATGCTTTTCGCCAAGGCCGAACAGCGCCCAGACAACGACGCCGAAAACAAGGGCATAAAGAAGAAAATCGAGGTGACGCACGCGCTATTCCGGTCAAGGCCCCCTTAGATATTGTGGAGGCTCGGATCCCAAAGTCCAGCGGCAAGCAGGCTCGCCGATGCCAATTTTGCACCCACCAGCACGATGGCCGGGCCGGCCTGGTCTTCCTGGATGCGTTTGGGCAGGTCGCGCAGCAAGAGGTCCGTGATGCGATAGGCGAGCAGCTGAAGCAGTAGCGAGATCAGGCCCCAGATGATCAGGCCCGGCAGGGAGACCGAGTTTGCAAGGCAGGACGAGATCGGGATCGCCAGGCCGACAATCGCGCCGGCCAGCGCCAGGCCCGCCGCGCCGTTCTGATCCTTGACCAGGGCCAGCTCGCGCCAGGGGGTCAGCTTGATATAGACGGCGATGGACGCGATGAGCAGGATTGCGGCCACACCCGTAAACAGAAGAAACACCGGCAAACCGGATCGGAAGGCTTCCAGCGCGGCGGTCAGGTCACTCATGGACACTCCTCGTTGTTTCGCAGGCGCAGTATGGTTACATCCACCAAGACGACTGCCCGAGTTCTGCGGACCTTATAAGAGGCCCGCCGCGCGCCTCAAGGAGATCAAAACATGCTCAGCGGAAAAACTGCTCTTGTTACAGGCTCAACAAGCGGTATCGGCAAGGCGATTGCCACCCGTTTTGCACAGGATGGCGCGAATGTCGTCCTGAACGGTTTCGGAGACAAGGACGAGATTCAGGCCTTCCGCGAAGAACTGGCAGCCGAGTGCGGCGTGAAGGTCGGCTATTCCGGCGCCGACCTCACTGATGCCGCCGCGATCCAGGACATGATGGACTATGTCGGCACTGATTTCAGCGGGGCCGATGTCCTCGTCAACAATGCCGGGGTCCAGCATGTCGCACCGATCGAGGAGTTCCCGGTCGCCAAATGGGACCTGATCATCGGCCTGAATCTCACCTCCAGTTTCCACACGATCCGCCTGGCCATGCCCGGCATGAAGGAAAAGGGCTGGGGCCGCATCATCCAGACCGCCTCGGCCCATGCCCTCGTCGCCTCACCCTTCAAGGTTGCCTATGTCGCGGCCAAGCATGGCATCGCCGGCCTCACCAAGACGGTGGCCCTGGAAGGCGCCGAGCATGGCGTGCGCTGCAACGCCATCTGCCCGGGCTATGTCCATACGCCCCTGGTCGACGCCCAGATCGCCGACACGGCGAAGGCGCGCGGCATCACCGAGGAGGAGGTGATCAGGGACGTCATCCTCGCCGCCCAGCCGACCAAGGAGTTCGTCACCGCCGAGCAGGTCGCGGCGATGGCATCATTCCTGTGCAGCCCCGCCGCCGCCCAGATCAATGGCGCGCTGATGCAGATGGATGGCGGCTGGGTGGCTCAGTAGCCCCCGAGCCGCGCATAGCGGTCGCGGTGATAGCTCGCCCCGCCCCAGAGGGCTTCCTGCACGCGCGCGCGTTTCATGTAGAGCCCGGAATCGTGCTCGTCGGTCATGCCGATACCGCCATGCATCTGCACGGTTTCGTTCGAAACCAGATGGACAAGCTCTGACGCCTTCGCCTTGGCAAGGCTGGCCAGTTCCGAAACATTCGCCGCGCCGTCATCCACGGCTGAAAGCGCCGCGGCGACGCAGGAGCGCGTCATCTCCAGATCAGTGAACATCTTCGCCGCGCGGTGCTGCAGGCCCTGGAAGCTGCCGATCAGCTGGCCGAACTGCTTGCGCGTCTGGAGGTAGTCCAGCGTCATGTCGAAAG
>DHQO01000020.1 GCA_002408125.1 Hyphomonadaceae bacterium UBA5336
ATCCCGACTACGACCTAGCGCTCTGAATCCGGCGCGGAATTCATCCAGCGAAACACAAACCGCATGGGCAGAACCCAGACCACGCCTGCCAGGACATAGAACAGGAGTTGCAGCCAGCCCGGTGCCTCGGTCATCTGCGAGCCGATGGTCGCCGCGGAGACGATCCAGCCCAGCATGATCGCGAACAGGATGAAGATCGCGACGATCTTGCGGGAGGAGGCACTCATGGGCGGGCGATCCTTTCAGCAGCTGCGGCACCAAGGCGGCTTGTTTGACAGCGTCAGGAACGCAATTAGGGCGCATGGACGGATTTGAACAGGCCCGGATGGGCCGCGCGGCAGCTGGCCGCGTCACCCTGCGGGCCTGGCTCGCGCTTCTTGCGGTCATGGTCTACGCCATGGTGCTGGTGGGCGGCGCCACGCGCCTGACCGATTCCGGGCTTTCGATCACCGAGTGGGCCCCGATCAGCGGTGCGCTGCCCCCGCTCAGTGAGGCGGCCTGGCATGTCGAGTTCGAGAAATACCGCCAGACGGCCGAATACCAGCTGCAGAATCGCGGCATGACCCTGGCGGAGTTCCAGTACATTTTCTGGTGGGAATGGGGCCATCGCCAGCTCGGGCGCTTCATCGGTCTGATCGCCGTGGCTGGGCTCGCCTGGTTTGCCATCCGCAAATGGCTCGACCGGCGCTGGACCCTTCGCCTTGTCGTACTGATCTTCCTCGGCGGCCTGCAGGGCGCGATTGGCTGGTGGATGGTCTCAAGCGGCATCGGCGAGACCACACGCATTGATGTTGCGCCTTACCGGCTGGCGACGCATTTCAGCCTGGCGCTGCTGATCATCGGCGTCATCGCCTGGTACTGGATGGATCTCGGCCACAAGCGGCGCGAACCCGTGCCCGCCTGGCAGCGATGGAGCGCCTACGGCCTTGTCGCCCTGGTCAGTCTGCAGATGGCCGGCGGCGCGCTGGTCGCGGGCCTCGATGCCGGGCGCACCTATGTCGACTGGCCGCGCATGGCCGGGGAATGGGTGCCGCAATATTATATCGATCCACTGCTTGGCGTGCGCAGCCTGTTCGAGGGCCGCGCGGCGACCCAGTTCAACCACCGGATCGGCGCCTATCTGATCTGGATCCTGTCTTATGTCTTCGTCTGGAAGGTGCGGGGCAGGGCGCTCGGCGGGCCGGCCATGTTGCTGGCCGGGCTCGTCACCGCGCAGGCCGTCTGGGGCATCATGACGCTGATCCATGTCGCGCCGCTTGGCCTGGCACTGGTCCATCAGGGGCTGGGCGTGCTGGTTCTGCTGGCGGCGCTGCGTCTGGCCTGGCGGGCAAGCGCTCAGTCGAGCGCGTCGTCACTCGCCTCGGAGGCTTCCACATCGGGCCGCGTCAGCGCGCCCGCATCGACAAACACCACCTGATCGTGCCCGGCCACCGGGCCGGCGACCACGATCAGGCCTTCCGGATACCCTCCGCCAAAGGCCATGCCGAGCGCGGCGATGTCTGAAATGGACTCGGGCACACGCACCGAAATGCCATCGCGCAGACCAAGCGAATCGACCGCGCCCTCGCCGCGCCGGTAGATCAGCTCGCCCGTCTCGCGCATGCCGACATAGTTCGATCCGGCCGGACGGTTGAGCACGGCAAGCTCGCTGATACCGGCTTCCAGAAAGACCGGGCCGTCATTCTGATAGGCGCACGAGACCGCGTCCGCCGGCTTCTCGACCGTGCTGGCCTCATAGGATAGCTCGCCGTCCTCTGAGCTCAGCACGCCAATGGTGGCAGTGTCGGGATCCG
The DNA here is from genome assembly GCA_002408125.1 of Hyphomonadaceae bacterium UBA5336. Classification (GTDB taxonomy): domain Bacteria; phylum Pseudomonadota; class Alphaproteobacteria; order Caulobacterales; family Hyphomonadaceae; genus UBA5336. Next base: position 1,794 of record DHQO01000020.1, read on the forward strand.
CATCGGTCCAGAAGGCGAGATCGAGGATCCCGCCCTCGAAATAGCTGCGCCCCCGACTGCACATGCCAAGCACCGCGCCAGCGGCTTCAATTGGCAGGGCAATGGCCTGCGGCGCGCCGAGAGCCTCGCCATAGAGATAGGCGACCAGTTCGCCCTCACCGGACACGCCGGGGAAGATCGACAGCGGCACGCCGGCAAAGTCGGCATAGGCGCCTGTGGAAATAATGGCAGCATCCATCGCTGCCGTGTCCGTCACGCGCTCGGCTTCCAGGTCGAAGAGCTGCAGGCCGCCATCTTCATAGACAATCGCCAGCAGCGAAGCCCCGCCGCCAGCCAGGGCAAGCTGAGACACCGGCCCGTCCAGGTCGGTGGTGTTCCACACTGCAGGCAGTTCCAGGCCGACATCGCTTTGCGGGCTGGCTTCGGGCGGAGCAGGCTCACTGGCCGTCTCGGCGGGCTCGGACCCGCAGGCGGACAAGAAATACAGACAAGAGGCCAGCCCTGCGTTGACAAGCCTTGCTCCAGGCACTATCCGCCACCGCTTGAACTGCATTCCGCAAACTCCGAATTAAGAGGCTCGTAAAAGAGCAATGAAAACCTATAACGCACCTGCCGACGTGGAGAACAAGTGGGTCGTGATCGACGCCGAAGGTGCGGTGGTTGGTCGCCTGGCCTCCTACATCGCCAAGCGCCTGCGCGGCAAGCACCGCGCTGACTTCACGCCGCACATCGATACGGGCGATCATGTTGTCGTGATCAATGCCGACAAGGTTGTCTTCACTGGCAACAAGCTCCGCGACAAGGTCTACTACCGCCACACCGGTCACCCGGGCGGCATCAAGTCCACCACGCCGGAAAAGATCCTCAATGGTCGTTTCCCCGAGCGTGCCCTGGAACTGGCTGTGAAGCGCATGATGCCCCGCGAAAGCTCGCTGGCCCGCAAACAGCTCTCCAAGCTGCGCATCTATGCCGGCAACGAGCACCCCCACGAGGCCCAGGCGCCCGAAGCGGTCGATTTTGCGGCCATGAACACCAAGAACACGAAACTGGTCTGATCACATGTCCGATACCGCCAACACGCTGGAAGACCTGAAGACCCTCGGAGACGGCGAAACCGCCATTGCCGAGGAGATCACGGTCGAGCCGAAGATCGATGCCCATGGCCGCGCCTATGGCACCGGCCGCCGCAAGGAAGCCACCGCCCGTGTCTGGGTGAAGCCCGGCTCAGGCAAGATCACCATCAATGGCCGCGACCAGGAAGTCTACTTCGCCCGTCCCGTGCTGCGCATGGTGATCGAGCAGCCGCTGATCGAAGCCAATCGCCGCGAAGAGTTCGACGTGATCTGCACTGTAAAGGGCTCGGGCCTCTCCGGTCAGGCCGGCGCGATCCGTCACGGCATCGCCCGCGCGCTCGTCAATTACGAGCCCGGCCTGCGAAAGGTGCTCAAGCCGCACGGCTTCCTGACTCGCGACCCGCGTACCGTGGAACGCAAGAAGTTCGGCCGCGCGAAAGCCCGCCGCAGCTTCCAGTTCTCCAAGCGCTAGGCGAAGACCTTATCGATCTCACGCGGGCGCTTCGGAAACGAGGCGCCCGTTTTCTTTTCGGGAACACGGCCATGGCCAGATCCACAGTCTTCATCGATGGCGAAGCCGGCACCACCGGCCTGCAGATCCGCGAGCGGCTGGAAGGGCGCGCGGATATCGAGCTGCTCAGCATCGACCCGGCCCTGCGCAAGGACGAAGCCGCGCGGGCCGAGCTGCTGAATGCCGCCGATGTCGTGATTCTGTGCCTGCCGGACGAGGCTGCTCGCGAGGCGGTCTCGCTGGTCACCGATCCCGATACGGTGATTATCGACGCCTCCAGCGCGCACCGAACCGCCGAAGGCTGGACCTATGGCTTTCCGGAAATGGCGCCGGGCCAGCGCGAGGCGATTCGCTCATCGAAGCGCATCTCCAATCCCGGCTGCTATCCCACCGGCTTCATCGCCCTGGTGCGCCCGCTGGTGGAGGCAGGCCTGATCCCCCCCGACTATCCCGTCACCGTCAATGCCGTGTCCGGCTATACCGGCGGCGGGCGGAAGATGATCGAGGAGTTTGAAGCCGGCGGCCCGCCATATCGCGCCTATGCGCTGCAGCAAACCCACAAGCACCCGCCAGAGATGAAGCACCATACCGGGCTTTCCCATTTGCCGGTCTTCACGCCAGCAGTTGGCCATTTCGCGCAAGGCATGCTGGTGGAAGTGCCCCTGGCGCTCTGGTCGCTGCCCGGACACCTGTCACAGCGCCGAATTCACGCCGCGCTTCAGGATGCCTATGACAATGAGCCGTTCATGGATGTCCCGCCGCTGGCCGAGCTGGATGAAACGCCGGGCCTTGAGCCGGAAGCCTGCAATGGCACCAACCGGCTGGAACTCCATGTCTTCGGCACCGACGAGCAGGCCCGCCTGATCGCCCGGCTCGACAATCTCGGCAAGGGCGCGTCGGGCGCGGCGGTGCAGAACCTCAATCTCGTCCTCGGCGTGGACGAAGGGCAAGGCCTGTCGGCCTGACGCGAGCCTTAAGTCTTGGCCTTGCTGGCTCTAGGCTTGGGCTTGGCGGTGGAGGCCTTCTTGCGCGGTTTGGCAGAGGTTGAAGCAGATTTCGATTTCGCAGCCGTTGCGGCTTTGCTGGCCGCAGGCCTCTTGGCTGTTTTTGCGCCTGCCTTCTTGCTCGGCGCGGACTTCGCAGTCGGCTTTTTCGCGACGGGCTTTTTGGCAGCTGCCGCCGCTGTCGCTTTGGACGGCGCATCGCTCGTTGCGGTTCTGGCCGGGGCCACCTCAGCCGCGACCTTCGGTTTGGCTTTGCGCTTCGGCGGCTCGGCCGGGGCAGCAGGAACCACGGTGCGGCCTTCCGCGCGGGCCTTGGCCATCTCGCCGAGACGCGCTTTCACATAGGCGCCGGGCGCATCGCCGAGACCGACATCCTCAGCCTCGCGGGCTAGGACCTGCTTGCCTGAAAGTGGCTGCAGCCAGGACCACCAGCTCGGCCACCAGGAGCCGGGCAACTCGTTCGCGCCATCCAACCATGTGTCGATGCTATCGGGCAGCTCGCCGCTATCATTGAGCCAGTGCTGGTACTTGCCGGAATTGGGGTGGTTCACCACGCCGGCAATGTGGCCGGACCCGGCCAGCATGAAGCGCACCGGGCCGCTGAAGCTCTGGGCGGTGCGGTACACGCTGTCGAACGGGCAGATATGATCGTCGCGCCCGGCCTGGACAGAGACCGGGATGGAAATGTCGGCGATCCCGACCGTCTCGTCGAACAGCTTGAAGGTGCCGCGCGAGAGGGCGTTGTGGCCGTAGAGTTGCTTGAGATAGGTCAGGTGTGTCTGGCCGGGGATATTGGTCTGGTCGGCGTTCCAGTAGAGCAGGTCGAAGGGCTTGGGCTTCTTGCCCATCATGTAGTTGTCGACGACATAGCGCCAGACCAGGTCGACCGGGCGCATCCAGTTGAAGGTCTCGCCCATGATCTCGCCGGGCATGATGCCGTCATTGTCCTCGATGATGCGCTCGATCTCGGCCACGGCGGCGGCATCGGTGAACACCATCAGGTCGCCGGCAATCTCGAAATCGGACTGGCTGGCGAAGAAGGTGGCCGAGCGGATGCGGTCATCATCCTTTTTCGCCATATAGGCCAGCGTGGAGGTCAGCAGGGTGCCGCCGATGCAGTAGCCGACCGTGTTGGTCTGCGGCGCGCCGGTGATCTCCAGAACCTCTTCCAGGGCCGCGAAGATGCCCTTCTCGGAATAATCCTGCCAGGTGTAGTCCTTGGTCACCTCGTCGGCCGAGCGCCAGGAGACCACGAACACCGTCAGCCCCTTGTCGACGAGCCAGCGGATCATGGAGTTTTCTTCGCGCAGGTCGAGAATGTAGAACTTGTTGATCCAGGGCGGGAAGATCAGCAGCGGGATCTCGTGCACCTTCTCGGTGCTCGGGCTGTACTGGATCAGTTCAATCAGGTCGTTGCGGAACACCACCTTGCCGGGCGCGGTGGCGACATTACGGCCCACTTCGAACGGGCTCTCGTCGGTCTGGCTGATGGCCAGCTTGCCGCGTCCACGGGCGAAGTCCTCGCGCGCCTGGCGCAGGCCTTCCAGCACACTGGCGCCGCCCGATTCCAGCATCTGGCGCAGGGCCATGGGATTGGTGGCGAAGAAATTGGTCGGCGCGAAGGCGTCCACGGTCTGGCGTGTCAGGAACTTCGCCTTGCGCTTGTCGTGTTCGCCGAGATCGTCGGCCTGGTCGACCAGGCTCATCAGCCATTTGGTGTTGAGGTCATAGGCCTGGCGCATGAAATCGAAGACCGGATTGGCTGACCATTCAGGATCAGAAAACCGCCGGTCGGATTTCGACGACGCCTTCTGCCCGGTGATCATATCGTGCCAGAGGGTCATGTAGCCCTGGACCAGTTCCAGATTGGCGTTGACCAGCCGGTCGGGGTGATGGGCGAGGGATTCACCCAGCCGCATCATCGAATTGCCCGAACCGATGAGCAGGGGATGGTCCTTCGGATTAGCGAGCTCCTCGGGCGGATGACCTAAAACTTCCGTCATCAGTTTCTGGCTTTCCACCAGCGCCCTGGACATGTTTTCGCTGAGCGTGCGCAGCCGCTCGGGGTTCTGGGACTGTACCAGATCCGTCAGCGACGGTTGATTTTTGTCGTGATCACCTGCCATCACCGTGCCTGCCTTGGTTTCGCCCTTCTGCGCCCTAAGGATTATGGTAACAAAAGAATTCAATCATGTGAGTCTCATGGATAAAAACACGATGTCACACAGTAAGGGCTGGGTAATGATTGCCCTGGCCACGGGACTCGCCGGTTGCGCGAGTTCCTTTGACAAGGTGCGTGACACTGTTGCCGCCGCGCCGGACTGGTATGACCAGCGTGCAGCCGAGGTTCGCGGCGAGGGCTATCCCAGCGTGTCGCGGATTCCCGAGCTGGAAGCCGGTGAGAGAAGCACAGCCGAGATCGACGCCGGACGTGAAGCAGTTGCTGCAGCAGACGCGCTTTTCCGTATGGATCCGCGCGCCGTTCCGCCGGGGCTGGAATTGCAGGAAATGCTGGCCTGGGCAGAAGAGGCTCGCGCGGAAGCCGAAGCCGTGGCAAACGAACCGGGCGGACACCTGACAGCAGAAGATGTCGCCGCTCTTCGGGCACTGTTTGACCGGCCGCGCGCCGAGAGCTGACCACCAAAAAAATTTTACGGGCGAACCTGGAGCTGCCCAATGATCCATGAATTTCACAAGATCCGCCGTTTACCACCTTATGTCTTCGAGCAGGTGAACCGTCGCGCCGCCGAACTGCGTGCGGACGGCGCCGACATCATCAATCTCGGCATGGGCAACCCGGATCTTCCGACGCCGCAACACATCATCGACAAGCTGGTCGAGACGGCCAACAAGCCGGGCACGAACCGCTACAGTGCTTCGCGCGGGATTCCCGGCCTCAGGCGAGCGCATGCGGCCTATTACAAGCGCCGCTTCGGCGTGACTCTCGACAAGGACCGCGAGGTGATCGTCACGCTCGGGTCCAAGGAGGGCTTTGCCAATCTCGCTCAGGCCATGGCTGCGCCGGGCGATGTCGTGCTCTCGCCGGATCCGTCCTATCCGATCCACAGCTTCGGCTTTCTCATGGCCGGTGCGACGATCCGCAATGTGCCCGCGCTGACGGCCGAACAGTATCTCTCCGGCCTCAGCCATGCGATGAAATACCAGCAGAACCCGCGCCCGACCGCGATGGTGCTGTGCTATCCGTCCAATCCCACCGCCGAAGTGGTGGACCTTGATTTCTACAAGGAGGCTGTCGCCTTCGCGAAGAAGCACGAGCTGTGGATCCTCTCGGACCTTGCCTATAACGAGATCTATTTCGACGACCCGCCGCCCTCGATCCTGCAGGTCGACGGCGCCAGGGATGTGGCTGTGGAAACCACCTCCATGTCGAAGACTTATTCCATGGCCGGATGGCGCATCGGCTTTGTCGCCGGCAATGAGCGCCTCATCGGCGCGCTGGCGCGGGTGAAATCCTATCTCGACTATGGCGCCTATACGCCGATCCAGGTGGCCGCCTGCGCCGCGCTGGACGGCCCGCAGGACTGTGTCGACGAAGCGCGCGATATCTATCGCAGCCGCCGCGACGCGCTGGTGGAGAGCTTCGGCCGGGCAGGGTGGAACATTCCCTCGCCCCATGCCTCCATGTTCGCCTGGGCGAAAATCCCGCAGGCCTGCCAGAACATGTCGAGCCTGGAATTCAGCCTGGAGCTGATCAACGGCGCCCATGTCGCGGTCTCGCCCGGCACCGGCTTCGGCGAATATGGCGAGGGCTATGTCCGCATCGCGCTGGTCGAAAACGAGCAGCGCATCCGCCAGGCCGCCCGGAACATCAAGAAGTTCCTCGCTGCCAAGGGCAATGGCGCCGACCAGACCGCCGCAGCCTGAAGGCGCGACAGCCACAACACGCGACAGCGCGCGAAATAACGTCTATCGGGGCAACATGAAAACTCTGAGACTTGGCATTGCGGGCCTCGGCCATGTCGGCTGCGGCCTGATCGAACTGGTGGAACGCCAGGCAGGATTGCGCCTGCCCGGTGAGGTAAAGGTGGCCGGCGTGTCGGCACGCTCGCGCTCGCGCAAGCGTCCGGTCCCGATTGCAGAATATCGCTGGTTCGACGACGCCGCCCAACTCGCCGTGAGCGAGGATATCGACATCTTCGTCGAGCTGATGGGCGGCTCCGACGGCCCGGCCAAGGTCGCCGTGGAAGCCGCGCTGGCGGCTGGCAAGCCGGTGGTGACCGCCAACAAGGCGCTGATCGCAGAACATGGCCAGGCCCTTGCCGACATTGCCGAGGCCAAGGGCGTGGACCTCCTGTTCGAGGCGGCCGTGGCGGGCGGTGTTCCAGTGGTGCGCGTGCTGCGCGACTCTCTTTCGGGCGTTGAGATCAAGCGCGTTGCGGGCATTCTCAACGGCACCTGCAACTTCCTGACGACCACCATGCTCGAAACCGGCCAGCCCTATGGCGATGTGCTCGAAGAGGCCCAGAAGCTCGGCTATGCCGAAGCCGACCCGACGCTGGATGTGTCGGGCATGGATGCGGCCTACAAGATCGCCATTCTCTCGGCCATGGCCTTCTCCGCGAGCCTCGATTTCTCCAAGGTCGCCGTGCAGGGCGTGGACGGGGTCGGCCTGGTCGATCTCACCCTCGCCAACAAGCTCGGATACCGGATCAAGCTGATCGCCGAAGGCGTGCTCACAGAAGAGGGCGTGATCTGCCGTGTCTCGCCCATGGCGCTGCCGATTTCCCATCCGCTGGCCCAGGTCAACGGCTCGCTGAACACGGTGCGCATCGAGGGCGAACCGCTCGGTGCCGTAACTCTGACCGGGCCAGGCGCAGGGCCTGGGCCAACCGCCAGCGCCGTGATGGGCGACATTGCCAAGCTCTTCAATCCCGGAGTGCGCTCGGCCTTCGGCCGCGCACCGCACCACGCCACGCGCCACTTCATCTCTGCCTCGGAGGAAGAGCAATCGGCCTATTTCATCCGCGCGCGCCTCTCGGACCGCTCCGGCGCCCTGGCGCGCCTGTCCGAAGCGCTGGCTGCGCATGGCGTCTCCGTCGACCAGCTGCTGCAGGAAAGCGCCGGCGCCGACATGGCGAGCCCCATCGCCATCGTTACGCATGTTAGCGCGCGCAAACAGGTCAATGCCGCCATGGCACAACTTTCGCAGCTCGATGTTCTGGTTGACGAGGCCCGCCTGATCCGTATCGAAGCGGGATAAAACGCGGGACGGCATTTGGCCGCCCGATATGAAGGACTGGATTCCATGGATAGTATTCTCGCTGGCACAATGGCCGATGCGATGGTCCGCGTGACCGAACTGACCGCGATTGCCGCTTCGAAAGAGGTCGGGCGCGGCGATGAGAAGAAAGCCGACCAGGCCGCCGTGGACGCCATGCGCACCGCCTTCAACGCGATCGATTTCCAGGGCCGTGTCGTGATCGGCGAGGGCGAGCGCGACGAAGCCCCGATGCTGTATATCGGCGAGGAAGTCGGCACCGGCAAAGGCCCGGAAATCGACATCGCGCTCGATCCGCTCGAAGGCACGACGCTGACCGCCAAGGCCATGGCCAATGCGCTCGCCGTGCTTGCCATCGCCCCGCGCGGCGGGCTGCTCTATGCGCCCGACACCTATATGGACAAGCTGGCCATCGGTCCGGGCTATCCTGACGGCGTTGTCGACCTGCATGCCACGCCGGCGGAAAACGTCGCCGAACTCGCCAAGGCCAAGGACGTGGACATCTCACAGATCACCGCCTGCGTGCTCGACCGCACCCGCCATGCCGACATCATCGAAAGCCTGCGCTCGGCCGGTGTCCGCATCAAGCTGATCACCGATGGCGATGTCGCCGGTGTGATCGCGACCACCGATCCGTCCACCGGTGTGGACATCTATATGGGGCAGGGCGGTGCGCCCGAGGGCGTCTTGGCGGCAGCTGCACTGAAATGTGTCGGCGGCCAGATGCAGGGCCAGCTCGTCTTCCGCAATGACGAAGAACGCGCCCGTGCGGCCCGCACCGGCATCACGGATTTCGACCGCACCTACAAGCTCAATGAACTGGCCTCCGGCGAGACCGTCTTCTGCGCCTCCGGCGTCACCGATGGCGACCTGCTTGGCGGTGTGAAGATCACCGGCGGCATCGTTCAGACCGAAACCCTGGTCATGACTTCGGCAGACGGCATGGTCCGCCGCGTGGTCTCGCGCCGTCCGGTCTGATCGCTCCGTTCGCCTGACACGCGAGCCTATCCAGCCCCACCGCGACTCGTCTAAGGTGGGGCGATGTCTGCACAATCTGCACCCGACTCGCGCCTTTTCGGCGTCGAGGCCTCCCTGACGGGGCGGTTCTGGACCTTCCAGGATCCGGATCCGGTGCGTGTGCGCCAGTTGGCGGCGCATCTCGGCCAGGACGATCTGCTCGCACGCTTGCTCGCGCTGCGCGATGTCGGCGCCAATGAAGTGGAAAGCTTCATGGCGCCGACCCTGCGCAGCGAGTTTCCCGACCCGTCCTCCTTCAGCGACATGGACAAGGCCGCCGGCCTGGTCCTCGACGCGCTGCTTGACGGGCGCAATGTCACGGTCTTCGCCGATTATGATGTCGATGGCGGGACCAGCTCTGCCATTCTCGCGCGCTATTTCCGCGCCTGGGGCAGGGATCTCGGTCTCTATGTCCCCGACCGGCTGGCGGAGGGCTATGGCCCCTCGCCGGAAGCCTTCCGGCACCTGAAGGCGCAGGGTGCCGATCTGGTGATCACGGTGGATTGCGGCGCGGCGGCCCTTACTGCGCTGGACGAGGCCCGCAAGATCGACCTGCCCATCGTCGTGATCGACCATCATCTGATGCAGGGCGCCATTCCCGAAGCCGCCGCGCTGGTGAACCCCAATCGGCCCGACGATGCTTCCGGCTGCGGGCATCTGGCTGCGGCGGGTGTCGTGTTCGTCTTCGTCGCAGCGCTGAACCGCCTCGCACGCCAGAAAAAGCTGACGCCGGAAGGCGGCGAGCTGCCCGATCCGATGGAGTGGCTCGATCTCGCCGCGCTCGGTACGCTGTGCGACATGGCTCCCCTGAGAGGCGTGAACCGCGCCTTCGTGCGCCAGGGCCTGAAAATCCTGCAGCGCGGCGAGAATGCCGGCCTGCGCGCGCTGGCTGATGTGGCGGGGATCGGCGAGGTGAACAGCGTCTACCACGCCACCTTCATGCTCGGCCCGCGCCTGAATGCCGGCGGGCGCGTGGGCGACCCATGGCTCGCCGCCAAGCTGCTCGCGACCGATGACCGCGAGGAAGCCATTGTCCTGGCTGAGCGCCTGCATGCCCTAAATGACGCGCGCAAGGCCATCGAGCAGGACATCCTCGACGCCGCCACGGCCCATGCCGAGCGGCAGCTGGAAGCCAATCCAGAGCGCGGCGTGCTGATCGCAGGCGGGGAGGGCTGGCATCCCGGCGTGATCGGTATTGTGGCCGGTCGGCTGAAGGACAAGTTTCACCTTCCTTCCATTGTCATTGGCTGGGGCGACGGTCTCGGGCCTGTGGCCAAAGGCTCGGCGCGGTCAGTGACCGGGGTGAACATTGGCGATGCCATCGCGGCCGCCGCGCGCGAAGGTGTGATCCTTTCCGGCGGGGGGCATGCCATGGCCGGGGGCCTCAGCTGCGAGCCCGGCCAGATCGCGGCGCTGGACGCGTGGATGTGTTCTCACATGCACCAATTCGCCGAGGAGCGCGCTGCGGCCAAGGGCCTGATGATCGACACGTTGATTGCACCGGGTGCGGCCACGCCGGACCTGGTGGAGACCCTCGCCACACTCGGCCCCTTCGGCGCGGGTGCGCCCGAGCCTGTGCTCGCGATGCGCGATGTGCGTTGTGTCGGCGCACGCCGGATCGGCACCAATCACATCAAGTTCTCAGCCGAGGACGAGACCGGCCGGATCGACTGCGTGGCCTGGCGCATGGCCGATGCCCCGCTGGGCGAGGCCGCAATTGCCGGCGCCCGCCTGCACCTGGCAGGTCGGCTCAAGCTCGATACCTGGAATGGGCGCCGGCGGGTCCAGTTCGAAGTGATGGACGCTGCCGAAGCGCGCTGACTAGTTCCGACCCGTCGGGTTGCCCGGCGTGGATTCACGCGTCGCAGGCAGGGCGACATTACCGATCGAGCCAAGCAGTTGTTCCAGGAAGGTGAGCTGTCGGCCGAGCGTCGGCGTTTCGCGCGAGGCATAGGTCAGCACTCGGCCATCCTTGATATCGTATTCCAGAAGTTCCTCGACCACATCGCCTTCATTGAAGCGGATGCCGGTGATCGTGCGCGCGGTCACCTTCGGCTTGTAGAAAGCGAAGGTCTCCTGCTGCACGGTCATGTAATACCAGGTATTGTCGTCGAAGATTGACTTGGTCGACGGGCTGCCGAGACGCGCGAGCACCGTGGCACGCGTATCGATGCCGGGCTCCATATCCGTCGGTTGGGCTTCGTCTGCGATATAGCCGTGATATTCCCGGGACTTGGTCACACACCCCGAAAGAGGGAGCAGGGCGCACAGCAGCGTTGCGGCAATCGCAGATCGCGACATGGAGTTCTCCTTTTTCAGCCGCTATCGGTAGGCAGTGTGCCCGCTTTTGACAAGCCATGGGAGGCAGCCTGCCGTGTCGTTTCTGGACCGTCTGCTGGGGAAGGCAGACCCGCATCGCGAGATCGCGCGCCGGCTCACCGATTCGACCATCGCCGCCGCGCGCCGGCCGGAGCTTTATCTGGCGGGTTACGCAAAGGATGATTTCGATGGACGCTTTCTCATGGTCGCCCTGCATGGCGCGCTTGTGATGCGCCGGCTGAAGGCTCTGGGGGGAGACGGCCTTGTCATTTCCGAGAAGCTCGGCGAAGCGCTGTTCGACCGGTTCGATTATGCCTATCGCGAGGAAGGGGTAGGCGACGCCTCCATCGCCCGAAAGATCCGCAAGCTCGGAGAGCTGTATTACGGGCTTGCCCGGGCACTCGATGACGCACTGGGCACGGATCGGAGCGCGGTGACCGAAGTTTTGGTTCGCAATGGTCTCGGAGCTGACGATCCGGACGGATTGGCAAATTTGGTAGCGGAAACAGATTGCTACTTGCGGGCCCTGTCGGAGGCAGATATTCGCGCCGTGCGGGTGAACTGGCCGCAAGTTTGACCCTAAAATGTGACAAAGAGTTGACCTCAGTGCGATTGAGTGCCTGACTTTTAGGCAGAGCGTTGCTATCTGAAGCCATGACCAACTCAAGAGCTGACAAACTGCCAGCAACAGCCTGGCTCGCGCCCATGTCCGGGGCGACCGATGCGCCGTTCCGGCGCCAGGCGGTTCGCTTTGGCGCGAAGGCGGTCGTCTCGGAGATGGTGGCAGGCGAAGCGCTGGCGACCGGGCGGCCCGACATGGTGCGGCGGACCTGCCGCCATGACGGCGACGGGGCCTGGATCGTCCAACTCGCCGCGCGGCGGCCGGAGGACATGAAAGCCGGTGCCAGCCTGCTGGCGGAGGCTGGCGTGGATGTCATCGATATCAATATGGGCTGTCCGGCCCGTCAGGTGACCGGCGGCCAGTCCGGCTCGGCCCTGATGTGCATACCCGATCTTGCCGAGGCCATCATGGAGGCCGCGTTGGACGGCGCCGGCGACGTGCCGGTGACCCTGAAAATGCGGCTCGGCTGGGATCATGACATGCTGAACGCGCCAGAGCTTGCGCGCGTGGCGGAAAGGCTGGGACTGAAATGGCTCACCGTGCACGGGCGCACGCGCTGCATGTTCTACAAGGGCGAAGCGGACTGGGCCGCGATTGCGGGCACAGTGGATGCGGTCGACCTGCCAGTTATCGCCAATGGCGACATTGACGGCCTGCCGGCCGCGCGCAGCTGTCTGGCACAGTCAGGCGCGCATGCGGTCATGGTCGGCCGCGCGGCCATGGGCCGGCCCTGGCTGGTCGCCGAGATCGAAGCCGGGCTGTCGGGAACGGCCTTCACGGCTCCGGCACTCGACGAACAGCTCGATAGCCTCTGCGAGCAGATCGCCGATAGCGTGTCGCTGTATGGCACGCGGCTCGGCGTGCGGATCGTGCGCAAGCATGTCGCCGCCGCCGTCGATGCCGTGGACCTGCCGCTGGACAACACAGCCCGCCGCGACCTGCGTGGCCGGCTTTGCAGGATTGAGGATGCAGGCGAGCTCCGGGCAGCGCTCGCCAGTGTGTATCGTCGCAAGAGGGAGAGGGTGGCTGCATGAGTACAATCGTTCAGGAAGCACCGGCGCTGGCGCTGACACCGCTGTCGGACAACGCCCCCGTGTCCCTGCTGGCGATCTCGCCGGAGAACACGGTGCGCGACACCAACGCGGCGGCGGAAGCGATGCTGGGCCTGTCGCGGCGACGGCTGATCGGGCGCCATCTCGAGCGTGTGTTGGTCAATAGCGAGGTTCTGCTGAACCTCATCGAATATGCGCGCAGCAACGCCTCGGACACCGCGTCGCCGGAAGTCGTCATCAAGCCGCAGACCCTGGTGGAAGAGCGCACCGTCAATGTCCGCGTGCGCTGGTTTGATTCCGGTGAGGTCGTCCTGGCGCTCAGCGAGGCGATGACCCGCGAGCCGCAGGACCCGATTGCCGGCGTGGCAAGCTTTGGCCGGATCCTCGGCCATGAGATCAAGAACCCGCTCGCCGGCATTTCCGGTGCCGCTCAGCTGCTGCTGCGCCAGTCCCAGCCGGGCCAGCGCGAACTGCTCGGCCTGATCACTGACGAGGTCGCCCGCATAGAGCGGCTGGTGAACCGCCTGTCGGCCTTCGAACTCTTCTCCGAGCCGCAGCTGGAGTCGATGAATATCCACGAGCTGCTCGACAAAGTGCTCGCCAGCGAGGAGGCCGCACATGACGGCCGGCTGATCTTTGTCCGTCGCTATGACCCGTCGCTGCCGGACATTCTCGGCGATTCCGATCATCTCCATGAGGCGTTCCAGAACATTGTCCGCAATGGCGTGGAAGCCGCGCTGGCCAATGCCGCCAAGCGTCCACCGCGCGTGGAAATCCACACGGCCTTCGAGTCGCGATTCGCACGACGTGGCGTGTTGCCCGATTCCGGGCTGCAGCGCGCGCTGCGTGTCGATGTCATCGATTCCGGCTCGGGCCTCGACAAGGAAAAGCTCGCGCATGTGTTCGAGGCCTTTTCCAGCACGAAGTCCGCAGGCCGCGGGCTCGGCCTGACAGTCGTGAAAGAAGTGGTCCAGGCCCATTCCGGCCAGGTGAATATCCGCAACATCGAAACCGGAACGCAGGTTTCGGTGTTCCTCCCAATCTCCAGACGGGGTCAGTCAGAATGAGTGAGAAAACGGTACTGTTGGCAGAAGACGACGCGAGCATCCGGCTGGTGGCGAGCCAGACACTGTCCTCTGCGGGCTATGCCGTTCGCGCCACCGCGTCGATCGATGCCCTGGAGCGCTGGGTGCGCGAAGGGCAGGGCGATGTGGTGGTGTCGGATGTCTATCTCGGCGATACGTCAATCTTCGAGCGGCTGTCCTCGCTCAAGCATGCCCGCCCGGAACTGCCCTTTGTCATCATGAGCGCGCAGAACACGATCCTGACGGCAGCCTCGGCGGCCGATCATGGCGCCTTCGACTATCTGCCCAAGCCTTTCGACATCGATCATCTCGCCGAAGTCGTGCGCCGGGCCCTGCGCGTGCCCAAGGGTCGCGAATTGCTCTCGCCGCAAAGCCGGCGCTCGGCCGACGAGGCAGCGCTGCCGCTGATCGGGCGCTCGGAAGCGATGCAGGAGATCTACCGCATCATCACGCGGGTGATGAACACCGATCTCACCGTACTGATCGAGGGCGAGCCGGGCACCGGCAAGGATCTCGCCGCACGCGCCGTGCATGATCTCAGCGCCTCGGCCAAGGGCCCGTTCCTGCATCTCGATGCCGGCACGCTGGGCGCCGACAAGAGCGTGGTGCCGGAGCTGGAGCCTGGCACGACGCTCTATCTCGACGAGGTCAGCGATCTCACGCCTGCCGCCCAGGCCCAGGTGCTGAGCCTCATGCGCTCGGCCAATGATGTACGCACGATTGCCTCTACGCGCCATAATCTCGCGCGGATGGTGGATGAGGGGAAATTCCGTGACGATCTCTATTTCCGCCTCTCAGTCGTGCGCCTGAACATGCCGCCGCTGCGCCGACGCAAGGAGGACATTCCCGAGCTCACCCGCGCGCTGTTCGTTCGCGCCGCCCAGAAGGGCCTGCCGGAGAAGATGCTCGATTCCGGCGCGACGGACCTGCTGATGGCCTATGACTGGCCGGGCAATGTACGCGAGCTGGAAAACGTCGTCCTGCGCCTCAGCGCCCTGACGGCCGACCGCACCATCACCGCCAAGGATGTCGAGCGCGAACTTCGCACCTCTTCCTATGCCGAGTTGCCCCGCGAGGGCAGCTTTGAGGACGATATCGAGGGCCTCTTGAAAAAGCATGTCCTCAGCGACCTGATGGCCGCCGCCGAGGAAGACGATGCCCGCGTCTATCAGAGCGTGATCGACCGGGTCGAACGCCCGCTTGTGAAGCTTGCGCTACAGGTGACGTCCGGCAACAAGGTCAAGGCCGCGGCCTTGCTCGGTCTCAACCGGAATACGCTGCGCGCAAAGATCAACAGCCTTGGTATCGCGACCGACTGACCGGGCGGTGTGTTGCAAAATCACCTCACTGTTGCAAGAGGGTGACAATCTCCGTGGACGGGCATAAAAACACCAAGTGCGTGCCCCACTGAACACCTCGGCGACCCGTGCCAGCCTCGCCCTGTTTCAGGGCCTGTTCTTTATTGCCACGCTGGTCGCCGTTTTCACGACCTTCTCCGCGATCTCCGGCGTCAGCCCGGTCGATCCGCTTGGCGGACGCATTGGGTGGCTGCTGGCGATCAACACGGTGCTGATCGCGATTCTCGCCTGGATGATCATAAACCGTTATCGCAGCGTCGACAGGGAAGGGGGCGCGGTGGGCAGCTCGCGCCTCGCGCGCCGTTTCATCCTCCTGTTCAGCGCGGCGGCCATCATTCCGGCTGGCGTGGTCGCCATTTTCCTGGGTGCCACCATCACGCGCGGACTCGACAACTGGTTCAATGAGCGCATCGACACGATTGTCGAGGAAACCGCCGCTGTCGCCCGACGAAACCATGAGGATTTCGTGGTGGAGTTTCTCGGCGATGTGCGCCTGATGCTGGGAGACCTCAACAATGCCGCCGAGGGCTTGCGCGAGGAAAGCGAGTTCTATCCCAGCTATGTCACGCGTCAGGCCGCGCTGCGCGAATTTTCCCAGGCCTATGTGATTGATTCCGAGGGCCGCTTTCTGGCCCAGCCGGATACGCTCCCGAACCGGCTGGTGCTACCCCCTCCGGGAGATTTCACCGAAGCTGACAACGGCGCCATCGTCGACCGGCTGAATGAAAGCCTCGGCATGGTGACCGCGCTTGCCGCCCTCCGGGAAAACCAGGGGGCGTATCTTTATGTGGCAAAGCCCTTCGATTTCGAGGAACTCCAGCAGATGCGGCGCGCCGAAGCCGCGCTGACGGACTATCGCGCCGCCAAGCACAGGTCCGGGCGTCTGCAATGGTTGTTCGCCATCGGGTATGCCCAGCTTGCCGCCCTGGTCCTGCTCCTCTGCGGACGATTGGGGCTTGAGGCAGCACGGCATGTCACCGGGCCGATCGGACGACTGGCCGAGGCAGCCACCGCGGTGCGCGACGGAGACCTCACCGTGCGGGTTCCAGCGCCTGCCATCCATGACGAGGTCCACGACCTCACCCGCAGCTTCAACACCATGACCGAACAGCTCGCCCAGCAGCGCCTTGCCCTGGTGCTGGCGCGCGAGGATGCCGAGGATCGCCGGCAATTCGTCGAAACGCTGCTGGCGGAAGTCAGCGCCGGGGTGATCCGGACTGACGAGGACATGCGTATCACCCTGGCCAACCGCTCGGCGGAGTCCCTCCTGAACATGAGCAATCTCCAGGGCCAGCTGCTCGGCGATGTCGCGCCGACTTTCGAGGAAATCGCGCTGAAGGCCATGAATGACGAAATGGCCGTGGACGCCTCGCTCGATGTCACGCTGAACGGCATGCCGAGCCATGTGCGCCTGAAGGCTGCGCTGGATGCCAATGGCGGCTGCGTGCTGACCTTCGACGATGCCACGCGCCTGGTGAACGCCCAACGCCAGCTCGCCTGGCGCGATGTGGCCCGCCGGATTGCGCATGAGATCCGCAACCCGCTCACACCCATCCAGCTTTCCACCGAACGCCTGCGCCGCCGCTTTGCCGACAAGATGGACCCGGAATCGCGCTCGGTCTTCGACCGCTGCACCGACACCATCCTTCGCCAGGTCGCTGATATCGGCCGCATGGTGGAGGAGTTCTCAAACTTCGCCCGTATGCCCAAGCCGTCCGTGGCCGAGTTCGACATGGGCGAACTGCTCACCGAAGTCGCCTTCGCCCGCGGCATGGTCCAGCCCGATATCGAATTCCATGTCGAAAAACCCGACGGCAAGACGCCCTATGTGGGTGACAACCGTCTGATCGGCCAAGCCCTCGGAAACCTCCTGAAGAACGCCGCCGAAGCCATCGAGCGGCTGCCGGAGAACTCCGAGATTTCCGGCCGCATCGAGGTCTCCCTGCGCGAGACTCTGGACGGCCAGATCGAAATCCGCATCGAGGACAATGGCCCGGGCTTCCCGAGCGAGGCGCGCGAGCGGCTGATGGAGCCCTATGTCACGACGCGAGAAAAAGGCACCGGCCTTGGTCTTGCCATTGTGAACCGCATTATCATGGACCATGGCGGCTCGATCACCCTGCACAACAGGGACAAGGGCCGCTCCGGTGCCTGCGTCCTGATCCATCTTCCCCACACCGAGGCGCCTGAAGGCCTCGGAAACGACCCCAATCGCGAGGTCCCCAACCGCGTAGAGGAGACGACAGTATGAGTACCGACATTCTTGTCGTCGATGACGAGCCCGATATCCGGGAACTCATCGGCGGGGTGCTTGAAGACGAAGGCTATGAGATCCGCCTGGCGGCAACGGCGGAGACGGCCCTCGAAGAGGTGCGGCGGCGCGCGCCTGGCCTGGTGGTGCTCGATGTCTGGCTACAGGGCAGCGACATGGATGGCCTCTCGCTGCTGCGATACCTGAAATCCATCGATGACCTGATGCCGGTGATCGTGATCTCCGGCCACGGCAATATCGAAACCGCCATCGCCGCCATCCGGCGCGGGGCTTACGACTTCATCGAAAAGCCGTTCAAGACAGACCGTCTCCTGCACCTGGTCGAGCGTGCGCTGGAATCGGCCGCGCTCAAGCGTGAGAATGCGACCCTGCGCTCGAAATCGGTAGCCTCCAGCAGCTTTGTTGGAAAAAGCCAGGCCGCCAACTCGCTGCGCACGACCATGGACCGTGTCGCGCCGACCAATTCGCGGATCATGATTTCCGGCCCGGCGGGGGCGGGCAAGGAACTCGTGGCGCGGCTTATCCATGAGAACTCCCAGCGCAAGGGCGCGCCCTTCGTCGTGGTCAATGCCGCAAGCATAGAGCCGGACCAGATGGAGCAGACCCTGTTCGGGGAAGAGGACAGCAAGGGCCATCCGACCAAGATCGGCCTGTTCGAAAAGGCCCATGGCGGTACGCTGCTGCTCGACGAGGTCGCCGACATGCCGCTTGGCACCCAGAACAAGGTGCTGCGCGTGCTGACCGAACAGAAGTTCCAACGCGTGGGCGGGCGCTCGGATGTGCGCGTGGATGTGCGCGTCATGTCGGCCACCACCAAGGATATCTCCGAGGAGATCGCCGAAGGGCGTTTCCGCGAGGACCTTTACTACAGGCTGGCCGTCGTGCCGCTGGAAGTGCCGTCGCTGGCCGACCGCCGCGACGATATTCCAGAGCTGGTGCGCCATTTTTCAGAGCGCGTTGCCGACAGTTCCGGCCTCACGCCGCGCAATTTCTCCGAGCCGGCGCTTGCGGTGCTGCAGGCGATGCCCTGGCCGGGCAATGTCCGCCAGCTGCGCAATCTGGTCGAGCGGATCATGATCCTCTCGCCCTCGGAAGCGACCCAGCCGGTGAGCGTGGACGAACTGCCGCGTGAAGCTGCTTCCAACAATGGAAATGGCCATGGCGTGGTGGATTCGGCAGACCTTGTCGGCATGTCCCTGCGCGAGGCACGCGAACAGTTCGAGCGCGAATATCTCGCCCTGCAGATCACCCGGTTCAACGGGAACATCTCCCGCACGGCCGAGTTCATCGGCATGGAACGCTCGGCCCTGCACCGAAAATTAAAGGCTCTGGGCGTACAGTCCGGCCAGGTTCGCCAGGAAAGCTGAAAGCTAGCCCATGCAAGTCATAGTCTGCGGCGCCGGTCGAGTGGGGCAGGGCATCGCCCGCCGTCTTATTCGCGAGCAGCACGATGTTACGCTCGTGGATGAGAATGCCGCGCTGGTCGACCAGGTCTCCACCGATCTGGAAGTGCGCGGAATTTTCGGCAATGGCGCCCATCCCGATGTGCTCGAACGCGCCGGCGCGGAGGACTGCGAGATGATGATCGCGGTCACCCAGCACGATGAAATCAACATGGTGATCTGCCAGGTCGCCAAGTCGATCTTCAAGGTCCAGACCACCGTGGCGCGCGTACGCTCCAAGGTCTATCAGGACAAGCGCTGGAAGGACCTGTTCTCCCAGGATGCCATCCCCGTCGATCTCAGCTTTTCCCCGGAAATTTCGGTCGGCGAGGCGATTGTCGAGCGCTTCCGTAGCCAGGGCGCAGTGATGAGCGCAAAATTCGCCGAAGGCCGGGTCCAGCTCGTCGCCTTCGACATGGAGAAGGGCAACCCGCTGCTCGACACCAATCTCGACCAGATTGCCGGCCTGTTTCCGGACCTGTCGGCTCGCGTGATCGGTATCGGCCGCGGCGACCGCATCCAGGCGCCGCGCTCAAATGATACGCTACAAAAGGGCGAGCGTGCCTTCATCGCCGTGCTCGCGAGCCACCTGCCGCGCCTGAATGCCATTCTCGGCCGTGAGGAGCGCGACTCCCGGCTGGTGACCATTATCGGCGCCGGCAATGTCGGCATTTATGTCGCCGATGCACTGACCAGGCTCCCCGGCGTGCGGGTGCGCATTGTCGAGGCCGACGAGGGGCGCGCCAATGCCGCCGCCCAGGCGCTGCGCCGCGCAGTGGTGATCCGCGGCGACGGTCTCAATCCCGATGTCCTGGAAGAGGCCGGCGGTGCACGCAGTGATTTCGTGATCGCGCTGACCAGCGACGACAAGACAAATCTCCTCGTCTGCGGCCTGGCCAAGCAGATCGGCGTGAAGCGCACCATGGCGCTCGTAAACGAGCCTTACCTGGCCGACCTGCGCAAGATGCTTCAGGTGGATGCCATCATCGATCCGCGCGCGCTGACCGTCTCGGAGATTCTCAAGCGCGTGCGGCGCGGGCGGATCATGGAACTGCGCTCGCTGGAAGATGGTCGCGCCGAAGTGGTCGAGGGCCTGACGCTGGAAACGTCGGAATTGATCAATCAGAGCCTCGGCTATGACGAGATGCCCGACGGCATCGCCGCAGTGTGTATCCTGCGCGATGGGCAGGTCCTGTTCCCATCGCCGGACGAGCGGGTGAAGGTGGGCGACCGCCTGACACTGCTGTTTGAAGAAAACCGCATCGACGAGGTCGAGCGCTATTTCCGCGTTTCGGCAGACTATTTCTAACCGGGGCAGGGCGGCCAGCCATGAATTATACGGCGGTTGTCCGCATGATCTCCGTGCTTGGCCTCATCATGGCCGGCGCGCTGGTGATCGGCGGCGGCGTGGCCCTGATCTATGAGGAATGGCTGCAGCTCGGCGCATTTTCGGTGGCCTTCTTCATCGTCGTCGTCCTGTCGACCAGCGTGCTGCTGCTGACCTCCAAACCCTCGCGCAAGGCCAATCCGAAGGACGGCCTCGCCGTGCTGCTCCTCTGGTGGGTGCTGGCCAGCATTATCGGCGCCATCCCGTTCATGTTCGATGCGCCCTATGGTGCGGTGACCTCCGTTCTGCACGAGAGCGTCTCCTCGCTGACCACGACCGGCCATGTGGTGATTATCCCGGGCACGCCGGAAGCACCGAACTGGCCGGTTTCGCTGGTGGTCTGGCGCGGCATCCTGCATGTGCTCGGCGCGATGGCGAGCCTGGTGGCGGCGGCCAGCATCTTCGCCGCACTGAACCTCGGCGGACCCGGCATTCACCGCACGGTGCTCTTCACCATTCCCGAAGGCAGTTTTTTCAACGCCTTGCCGCGTGTCGTCGTAGCCGCCGCTCTGGCGCTCGGCCTGATGATCCTTGTGATCTTCGCACTGCTCATGGCCACTGGCCTGCCATTCGGATTTGCCCTCGGCGATGCTGTCAGTGCAGCCACGACCGGGCTTGTGATCCCGGGCCGTGAAGCCATCGGTCCGGCCGGCTGGCTGCACACTGCCATTCTCGGCCTTGGCCTCATCGCGTCGACCATCGGCCTCGCGGTGGCCCTGGAAGTCTGGGCCGGGCGCTGGCGCGGGGGCTTTCGCGATCCGGAGGTCAGCGCACTGTTGCTAACGCTTCTCGCCATCGGCGCGGCGGCCATGGTCGCGGGGCACACGGCCTGGCAGGGCTTCGGACTGGGCCTGTCATATATCTCCACATCCGGGATTCCGCTCTTTGATCCGAGCCTGGCGGCGCGTACGCCTGTGACGCTGCTGGTCATCCCGGCCGTGATCGGCGGATCGGCGCTGTCCACGGCGGGCGGGTTCAAGCTTGCCCGCCTTGCCCTGCTGCTGGGGCGGGCAGGGGAGGAGTTTGCCCGGCTTGGATTTCGCGATTCGGTGGTGGTCATGCGCTATCGCGGACGCATCCTGCCGGATGCCGCGATTGTCGGCGTCTGGGTCTATCTGGTGGCCTACATCTCCGCATTGGGCGGGCTGATGCTGATGACGGGCCTGTGCCATCTTTCCTTCGATGCCAGCGTGAAAACATCCGTCGGTTGGCTGTCCAATACAGGAAGCCTTGTGGATCTGACCGATGTCTATCGTCCACGACTTGCCGATATTGTAGGAATTTTCGCCATGCTTTTGGGCAGGTTGGAAGTGATTGCCCTTATTCCAGCCTTTAGCTGGGGATTTTGGCGGGCCTGACGTCACAGGACTGGTAAGAGGCCTTGCGCAAATGTCGCAATGGCTTTAGCGCAGCCTATAGAAAGCAGACTTTGCAGAGCACCATGTCGTCAGAAAAAAAACAAAACTTACAAGACACCTTTCTCAATGCGGTTCGGAAGTCCCGCACGCCATTGACAGTTTTCCTGGTAAATGGCGTGAAATTGCAAGGCGTTGTCACCTGGTTTGACAATTTTTGTGTACTCCTCCGTGGAGAAGGTCGTCCGCCGCAACTGGTTTACAAACACGCCATTTCGACGATCGCGCCGAACGCTCATGTGCAGTTGTTCGACGAGAACGAGGATCCGGAGCGCGCTTGAACGCGGTCACACCTGACACGGAACAATCAGCGCCTGAAGAACGTGCAGGCGCCGTCATCCCCTGGTTTTCGCCGGCTGACCGGCCGAGCGAAGGCCGGGAACATGAGACCGCCGGCCTGGTCGAGGCGCTCGGCTGCGAGCTGGCGTTTCTCAGCACGGTCCACCTGCGCAATCCCAGCCCGTCCAACCTGTTTTCCTCCGGCCACCTGGCCGACCTGAAAACGCGCCTGGAAGCGGAGAACTGCTCGATCTGCATTGTGGATGGCGCACTCACGCCGGTCCAGCAGCGCAACCTTGAACGCGAGCTTGGCCTGAAGGTGATCGACCGGACGGGCCTGATCCTGGAAATCTTCGGCCTGCGCGCGCGCACACGCGAAGGCCAGCTGCAGGTCGAACTTGCACGCATCACCTATGAGCGTTCACGCCTCGTGCGCACCTGGACCCACCTGGAACGCCAGCGCGGTGGGCGCGGCTTCCTGTCCGGTCCCGGCGAAACCCAGCTGGAAGCTGACCGCCGCATGCTCGACCGCACCATGAAGCGCCTGCGCACCGATCTTGAGGATGTGCGCCGCACACGCGGGCTCCAGCGCGAAGGCCGCGTGCGCGCCGGCACGCCGGTGATCTCACTCGTCGGCTATACCAATGCCGGTAAGTCGACCTTGTTCAACCGGCTATCGGGCGCCGATGTGCTGGCCCGCGACATGCCCTTTGCGACGCTCGACCCGACCATCCGCCGTATCGAACTTCCGGTCATCGGCGATGCGGCGCTGGTTGATACGGTGGGGTTCATAACCGACCTGCCGACCCACCTGATCGATGCCTTCCAGGCGACGCTCGAAGAAGCCATGGAGTCAGATCTCCTCATCCATGTCCGCGACCGCGCGAGTGCCAGCGACGAGGACCAACGCGCCGATGTCATCAAGGTGCTCGAACGCCTGGAGGCCGAATCCGGCCATCCCTTGCCGCCGCTGATCGAGGCCTGGAACAAGGCCGATGCTATCGAGCCGGACCGCCGCGAATCACTGGCCTATGCCGCGCGGATTGCCGACGATCCCAAGGCCGTGCTGGTTTCGGCCATGACCGGCGACGGCATGGAGGACCTGGTCGAACTGATCGAAGCCATGCTGTTGCGCGGGGCGCGGGAATTCACGGTGAAGCTCGCCCCGCAGCAAGGCCGGGCGCGGGCCTGGCTGCATGCCCATGGCGATGTGTCCTCGGAAACCGGCACGGAAACCGGCGAGACCGAAATGCAGGTCCGCCTGACCGATGCAGCCCAGGGCCAGTTCCGCGTGAAGTTTCCGGAAACGCCGCTGGTGTGACGTTAGAACTTTGCTTTTTCTTCCTTTTTTACGTGCCGCCACAAAGCCTCCTGGGCATCCAGATCCAGCTCGGAGAAGGTCTCACCGCGCTCCTTGGCGAGCGCCTCCATAGCCCGGAAGCGGCGCTCGAACTTGGCATTGGCAGCGCGCAGCGCGACCTCTGGATCGACGCCCACGCGTCGGCTGAGATTGGCGCAGACAAACAACATGTCACCCATTTCCTCGGCGATCTCATCTGCGTCGCCGGACGCGAGCGCAGCTTTCAGCTCATCGGCTTCCTCGGTCAGCTTGTCGAAGATCGGCTCGGGCGTTGCCCAGTCGAAGCCGACCCGCGCGGCACGCTTCTGCAGCTTTTCAGCACGCATCAGGGCCGGCAGGGCGAGTGCAACGTCGTCGAGCACGGAGCGGTCTGCGCCACGGACGGCGCGCTCGGCAGCCTTCATTTCCTCCCAGGCGATGGTCTGGCCGTCAGCATCGCGATCGTCGGGCTGGTCGAAAACATGCGGATGACGACGCACCATCTTGGTGGCGATGGCTTCGACCACATCGGCGGCGGTGAAGACGCCGGCCTCATCGGCCATCTGGCTGTGAAAGGCGACCTGGAAGAGCAGGTCACCGAGCTCGTCGCGCAGTTCGCCCATCTCGCCGCGCGCGATGGCATCGGCCACTTCATAGGCTTCCTCGATCGTATAGGGGGCGATGGTGGCGAAATCCTGTTCCAGGTCCCACGGACAGCCGGTTTCCGGCGTGCGCAGCCGCGCCATGATCTCCAGCAGCCGGACAAAGGCCGCGCCTGCTTCGCCATAGCGTTTCGGCGGGGAAGGGGGGGCAGTATCGGCCATATCCGGCTCCGTTCTGGCAGACAGAATTCCCAGTGGCCTAAGGCAATCCGCAGCTCGGGTCCATGTGGGATTGGCCGCAAATACGGGGCTCCGGGAGCCACAAACACAAAAGTCGCATAATCTACATTATGGGAAATTAGGCATAGGCCAGTTCCAGGGACATGCCGTCATAGGCGGGCTCGACACTGTCGGGCAGCTCGGCCATCAAGGCCCGATAATCCATATCGATATGCAGGTTCGTGATCACGGTGCGGCGCGCCCCGATCTGCTCGGCCCACTCCAGCGACTGGCCGAGATGGGAGTGACTCCCATGCGGCGTGCGGCGCAGCGCATCGACGATGAAGGTGTCCACGCCTTTCAGCGCATCGAGGCTCTCCTCCGGCAGGCTGCTGACATCGTTGCAATATGCCAGGTCGCCTATCCGAAACCCCAGCGAAACGATGCGTCCATGCTGCTGGCGCAATGGCAGCAGCTCGATTTCTCCGGATGGCCCCGTCACGGAAAAAGCCTTGCCGGGATAGATCAGCGGCTGAGCCTCCAGGATCGGCGGATAGCCGCCATTGCCCTCGAAGCAATAGTCGAACTTGTGGACCAGCGTTTCGGCCGTCTCGCGGTCGAGATAGGCCGGCAGGCGCTTGCCCATGAAATAGGCGACAGGGCGCAGGTCGTCGATGCCGTGGGTCTGGTCGGCATGGTCATGGGTGTAGACCACCGCGTCGATTTCAATGACGCCGGCATCCAGCAGCTGTTCGCGCAGATCTGGTGAGGTGTCGATCAGCACACGTGTCGGGCGAGTCGCCGCATCCTGTTCCATCCTCTCCACCAGGATCGAACAACGCCGGCGCCGGTTGCGCGGCTCGCTGGGATCGCACACGCCCCAATCATCGCCAACGCGCGGAACGCCGCCCGACGAGCCCGTGCCGAGCATGGTCACGCGCAATGTGCCGGTCATGCGTCCACCCGGGCAAACAGGCGCCGGGCATTGGCCTCGGTGATCTCGGCCACGGCGGCCGGGTCCATGTCAAACAGGCGCGCGAGTGCCGCGCAGACATCGGTGAGATAGGCCGGCTCATTGCGCCGCCCGCGATGCGGGACCGGAGCGAGATACGGGCAGTCGGTTTCCAATATGATGCGCTCCATAGGCACGCGGGATATCACGTCGCGCACATCGTGGGCATTCTTGAAGGAGAGAATGCCGGACACCGAGACATACCCGCCCAGAGACAGGCCAGCCTCGACCAGTTCGTGCCCGCCTGTGTAGCAATGCAAGAGCGGCGTGAAGAATCCCTGCGCATGGCGCTTGATGAGAGTTTCGCGTACCTGCGGATCGGCCTCACGCGTGTGGAGGATGATCGGCAGACCGGTCTCCTGCGCGGCAGTGATATGCTCGCCGAGGCTGCGCATCTGGTCGGCTTCGGGGCTGTAACCATAATGATAGTCGAGCCCGGTCTCGCCGATGCCGACCACCTTGGGCGATTTCGCCGCCTCGACCAGCTCTGCGGCGGTGAGGTCCGGAAAATCCTTGGCATGGTGCGGATGCACGCCGACCGAGCACCAGATATCGTCATGAGCCCTGGCGATCGCATGCACGGCCGGGAAATTGTCGAACCGGTCGCAGATGGCAAGGAAGCGCGTCACGCCGGCCGCACGGGCACGCGCGAGCACCTCTTCGAGGTCTTCGGCAAAGGCTTCGCCGTGCAGGTTCACATGCGTGTCGAACATCGCCTGCACTTAGGCGTTCTGGACGGCCTGTTGAAGCCCCGCCAGCAGGCACGCGACGGTCTGTCCCCTGTCCATGGCGTCGCGTCGGGCCTGGTCGAGATGGCGCGAGGTCCACAGCCACGCCTCGGCCATGCGGGCATCCTCGCGCGCCAGGCCGGCGAGATCGGCCAGCAAGGCCGTGGTGAAGGCGTGAAACGCGCCATCGGTCGCGTTCGCTGGCAGATAGGCCGGCGCCAGCGCGCTGCCATCGCCGCGCGAAAGTCCGCGTGTGACCTGGCGTGCGGCTCGTATGGCTGCGACGGCAGTTGGCTCGTTCAGCTGTACGGCCTCTCCAGGACGCCCGGACGCCAGCGCCTGCAAATCCTGATCAATTTCAACTTTCTGGTCGGCCAGCACCGCAGCCATGTCGCCATCCGACAGATGCGTCAGGCGCAAACGCCGGCAACGCGAGCGAATGGTCGGCAGAAGCGCGCGCTCGCCATGATACAGGAGGATCAGGACGCAGTTGGGCGGGGGTTCCTCGACAGATTTCAGGAGCGCATTGGCGCCGCTGGCATTGAGTTCATCGAGCGCGTCCACGACGCAAACACGCCGCCCGCCTAGCGCCGGGCGCAGCGTCAGGAAGTTCACCAGTTCCTCGCGCACCTGGTCGACAGGGATATAAAGCGGCAGCTTGCCCTTGTCGTTCGGCTCGCGCGCCAGCCAGCGAAAATCAGGGTGCGCGCCGGCGAGCAGTTTAGTGACCACCGGGTCAGTTACACTGGCATCGAGCCCGTTCTCCGAGAGCGGTTTCGCGCCGAGCAGATAGGCCGCCATCCGCTTGGCCAACCTTGCCTTGCCGATGCCCGACGGGCCTTCCAGAAGCCAGGCATGGTGCAGCTTCCCGCTTTCTGCAGCCGAACGCAGCGCGGCTTCAGCCTCGCCATGACCCCAGAGCGGCCAGGCGACCTCAGACATGACCGCCCCGCGCGGCCTGGAATGCTTCCAGCGCGGCAATGGCGGCACTGGCGAGTTCGTCTTCCGGCAGCAAGGCATTCAACACGCGGCAGCGCGCCGGGTTGCGGTCTGCAATGCCGAGAAACTCAGCCCGGATGGTCTGGTGGAATTCAAGCTCGCGTGCTTCGAACGTGTCGGTCGGGACACCGCGCGCCTGACGGCGCGCGAGCAGGTCTTCAGGCGGCGCATCCAGGATCAGCGTCAGGTCCGGCTGGCTGGCTTCCACCACCATGGCTTCCAGCTCGTCCAGCACCACAATATCCACCCCACCCATCGCCGCCTGATAGACGCGCGTGGAATCGGAAAAGCGGTCACAGATTACCCACATCCCGCCGGCAAGCGCCGGGCGGATGGTCTTTTCCAGATGATCGCGGCGCGCAGCATTCATGATCAGCGCTGTGGTAAGCGAGGAAATCCCGCCGGCCAGCGCGATGGAGCGCAGGGTTTCTGCCATCGGTGTGCCGCCGGGCTCACGAGTACAGATATGGGCCACGCCGCGCTGATCCAGATAGGCCGACAAGTGACCGGCCAGCGTGGATTTCCCGGCGCCTTCCCCGCCCTCGAGCGTAATGAAAAGACCGCTCAGGACGATCCCCCACCAGTGATCATGCGGTTGAGGCCGTCCAGGACGCGGCCGAAAAACCCGGTGCGGGCAATGCTCTCTCGCGCGACGATGGGCGCGGACACCTCATCCTTGTCCGGAATGGTGATGACGAGCCGGGCGATGGTGTCCCCTGCGCTGATCGGAGCTTCCAGCGGGCCGTCATAGACGACTTCGACCTTGGCCTCGACCAGGGCGCGTTTCATGCCGCTGACTGTAATCGGTTCGGCGAGCTCGGCGTCGACAAACTCGCTCTCGCCCATCCAGACCGGGATTGGCGGGATGACCAGATTGTCCGCGCTGAGCGTACGGGTCTCGAAGGCGCTGAAAGCCAGACGCATGAGGCGCTCGGCCTCCTGGGCGCGCGCATTTTCGCTCGGCATGCCGTTGATCACGATGATGCGCCGGTCCTCGCCGCGCTGGGCGGAAGCCGTCAGGCCATAGCCGGAGATCTCCAGGTGACCGGTTTTCAGGCCGTCGACACCGTCCATGCGCCCAAGCAGGGGATTTCGGTTCGGCTGGCTGATACCGCGCCACTCATAGGAGCCCTGGGCATAGATCTCGTAGAACTCCGGAAAATCGCGAATGGTCAGGCGCGCGAGCCGGGCGAGGTCTTCAGCCGAAATACGGTGGCCCTCATCATCAAGGCCGGTGGCATTCATGAAGCTCGCCGTGGTCAGGCCCATGCGCTGAGCAGTGGCAGTCATTTCGCGGGCGAAGGCTTCCTCTGTGCCGGAAATGCCTTCGGCCAGCACGATGCAGGCATCATTGCCCGACAGGATGATCACGCCGTGCAGCAGCTCTTCCACGGTTGGCTGGTCGCCCACGGCGAGCCCCATCGTGGAGCCGCCCGAGGCCCAGCCGCCCTTGCGCCAGGCGTTTTCGGAGACGGTGAACCGGTCGGTCGGGGAAAGCTCGCCGGTGCGGATCCTGTCAAACACAAGATGCGCGGTCATCATCTTGGTCATGGAGGCGGGAATCATCGGTTCCTCGCCATTCTTTTCCCACAGGACATCGCCGGTGGCATAGTCCATGATGACCGCATGCGAGGCTTCACTCTCGATGGTCTGCGCGGTAGCAGGACTGCTCAGAAGGGCAATGACAGCGAAAAAGGCGAGGAAAAAGCGGATCATGGCAACGCTCCCGAACTGGTTCAGGCCAGATCGAGACGTGAAATCTCAACTTGGCCGAGCCGGGGCAGGAAAGCGTTGGTTCTGTGGCGGCGTCAACCGCCAAGCTGATTGATTAGCGTCCGGAGACCACGACGCCATTGGCAACGCCGCGCCGTGCCATGTCGCTGCGCACGCGATCGGCCTGGGCTTCGGAGGTGTAGGGACCGACCCAGACGCGGAAATAGTCGGCATTGTTCACCCGCGCCGGAATGACCTTCACATTCAGGCCGGCATCCATGGAGCGGCTCATACGCTCAGCATTGCCGATCTGCGAGAAGGCGCCAACCTGGACATAATAGCCACCCGTGTTTGCGGCAGCAGGGCGCGGAGTCGGCTGCAGGACCGGCGGCTGGGTGCTGACGGTGGGCTGCGGCGCGGGAGCAACCGTGTCTGACAGCTGGCCGAGTTCGAACTCCGCGACCGGGCGCGAGGGGGTCTCGGCCGTGCCGGCCACCCAGCGAAGCTCCTGGGGGGTGGAGTCCACAGAGGCCGGACCGAGATAACGCACACGCACCTGCGTGCGGCTGGTATCGGTGAGGGCCAGCGCTTGGGCCGCCTGGGCCGACAGGTCGATCATGCGGCCTTCCTGGAAGGGTCCGCGATCATTGACGCGCACGACGACTTCCTTGCCGGTGTCGAGGTTGATGACCTGAACGAGGCTCGGCAGCGGCAGGCTGGGATGGGCCGCCGTCAGCTTGGTCTCGTCATAGATCTCGCCATTGGCTGTGGGTTGGCCCTGGAAGCCTTCGCCATAGACCGATGCAAGCCCGGTTTCGTCATACGAGGCCACCTGGGCGGGCTGATGCACCGTGCCCGGCAGCGAATAGGTATCGGCTGCGGGACGATCGGCCCCTGCCCCCGCCGCTGTCGCGGGTTGACGCTGGGCCTCGATGGCCGCGGCCGTGGCGCGCGGATCGAAGCCGCCGGTCGCCGCCGGCGTGCGCGTGGACTGGCTCGGCGCCGGTTGTGGCGTTTCCAGACGGGCATACTGGCGCGCAGGTTCGGTCTCCTGCCCGCCGGTCGACACCGGGCTCGGCTGGCCGGGATGGCGGAACTCGATGCGCGGACGATCCGTGCTCATCGGCACGGAAGCGGTGGGCGCGGAAATAGTAGGCGTGGACGGAGCCACCTGCCCTGCCCTCTGCTGCACCGGTGCGCTCGTCTGGGGCGCATCGGGGGTCTTGTAGATGATGGGTGCCGGAGTGCGGGAGGACTGGGCGATGGCAACAGGCGCGCTGACCGACAACACGCAGGCGGCCGCGAAAGCCAGTCTAGATGCAGAATCCCATGCACTCATTTGTGTCACCCTCATTCTGAAGTGGGGCGGCTCATTCTTCGCCAACCCGGATATCGCGGCCCTTTTCCTGAGCCTCAGGGACGGTGTTTACCAAAACAAACTGCATTCTACGTGAACACGGCCTGAAGGGTTTTCCGGCGGGAGAAACCCTGTCTTAACCATAACTCAACTCAGAGCACACTTTGACTGTGCCGGCGAGACTTGCACTTGCGCCGCGAGGCGGATTAAACCCACGCGCTGTGCGGAGGAGTGGCAGAGTGGTCGATTGCGGCGGTCTTGAAAACCGTTGAGCCGCAAGGTTCCGGGGGTTCGAATCCCTCCTCCTCCGCCATTTCGGTATAAAACTGGGCACGCCGTTCGCCGCCGATTCTGCGCTATTTGCGGCGGCTAGGGTTCTCAGAAGCTCGTTCTTCGATCCCATGATGCGCACTTCGCGCTCGTCGACCTCGACGCGCTGAGCTAACGCGCGCAGATGATCGCGCCGATAGCCGCCGCCCTCCAACCGCATTTTCTCGCGGGCCGCTGCGGCGAATCTCTCGATCATTTCCGGCGTGACGGCCTGATGAGTGGCGCTGTCGAGCATGGCTTCGGCGCGTTCCGCGTCGGTTTTCGCCTGATCACGAAGGACTTTCAGACCGGCGATGCGCTCTTTCAGCGCCGGATCGTCGAGGTCGGCGACGCCGATCTCGATGGCGTCGTAAAGGCGTTTCAGCCGCAGCTCCGATTCCGTTGCCCGCCGGTTCAGTTCGGCGATGTGCTCACGGCGGCGCTCAGCGCGCTCTTGCCGTCGGTCGAGCACATCGACGAGAACCTCTTCCAGCCGATCAGACGTCAGCAGACGCTCCTCCAGATGCTGAGCAACCAGCGTATCGAGCTTATCCATCGGGATTGTCCGGCCCTTGCAGCCAGTCTCGCCCTGACGCGCCTTGATCGAGCAGGCGTAGTAGCGGTAACGCCCGCTCTTGCCAGTGCGGATGGTCATGGCGCCGCCGCACTTGCCGCAAAAGCAGATCCCCGTCAGCAAGGTTGGTCCTGTCACTACGCGTGGCGGCGCGACCTTGGGATTGCGCGCCTGCATCAGCTTCTGCACGGCGTCGAAGGTCTTGCGGTCTATGATCGGCGGAACCGGAACCGTCACCAGGTCTTCCGGCTTGGTCGGCTCCTTGTTCTTGCGATGCTTGCCCCATTGATGCTCGCCGATATAGGTCCGCCGGGTCAGGATGCGATGAACCTGTCCGATGCCCCAGCGGCCGCCGTCTCGCGTGAAGATGCCCCTGCCATTGAGATGCGTGGCGATCGCTTTGACGCCCATGGCCCCGCGCGTTCCGTCCCCTTCCAGGGCGAGGCGATAGATCAGCCGGATCGTGTCGGCGTGCAGCGGATCGATCTCCAGTTTCTTCTTGGTCTTGGCGCCGCGCTGTTCGGCCGCGACCACGCGATAGCCGACGGGCGGGCGCGAGCCGTTCCAGAAGCCCTGGCGGGCGTTTTCCTTGAGCGCGCGCAGGACGTGCTTGGCGTTCTCCTTGGACTGATATTCATCGAACAGCGCCATGATCTGGCGCATCATGACGTGCATGGGATCGTCGCCCATCTCCTGGGTGATGGAGACGAGCTTGACGCCGTTCTTGGCGAGCTTCCGGACGTAGAACTCCAGCTCGAAATGGTCGCGGAAGAAACGGCTGAATGAGTGGACGACCACGATGTCGAAGGCTGAGGGCTTGGACGTACCCGCCTCGATCATGCGCTGGAATTCGGGGCGCTTGTCGTTCGTTGCTGACGCTCCTGGCTCCACATAGGTCTCGACGAGTTCGTAGCCGCGCGCCTCGCACCACGCTTCGCCCTGGCGTTTCTGGTCAGGGATCGAGACGTCATGCTCGGCCTGCCGCGTCGTCGAGACGCGCAGGTAAAGCGCGGCGCGGAGCTTCACGGCGTTTTGCGGTGCGTTCATGATGCGCCTCCCGCTGCCTTTCGCCATTCCTCGCCGGTCAACGTCAGATCAAGCGAAACACGGTCGTAGAGGACTCGCGGACGCCGCCGGCGCCCTTCCGGTTCCATCTCGACCAAACCGTATTCGGCCATCTTCTTCAGCGTTCGCGACAAGTTCGATTTGGCGCGCCCAGTCATCTCCGCCAACTCGTCAAGCGAAGCCGGTGCGCGTTCGGCGATGGTCCGCAACAGTTCGCGATTACCGGCTGACAGCACCTGGGCAAAGGACTCGGTCGATGTGAACCATACCTTCGGATCGTCCGGCCCCGGCTTTTGCTCGCCGCGGGCGATCCGCATGGTGCGGGCCTTCATCTCCTCATAATCGGCGATGCCGATCTTCAACGTCGTCATTGCAGTACGCCTCGCTCCTTTAACACTGCATCCACCGTCTCCCAGAAATCGACGATCAGGCTCGCGGCATCCTGATAGTCATAGGGACGCACGGTCCGGAGCCGGTGGCGGTGATCCTGCGGTTCTCCGCGTTTGCGGCGGCCGACAGGATGAGCATTGTCGAAGCCGACAAGCCGCTCGCCGTCAGGTCCGTGCAGCGTCAGCGAATAGTCGAGCCCATGGGGCTTCTCCGGGCTAACGGGCACGCGCGTAACGACGAACTTCACCCAATGCCTGCCCGCAGGGTCGATGACGAGCACCTGGCCATCGAGATCGAGCAAGGCGTCAAGGCTCGGATCGTATGTCTCCTCTGTCATATTAGGTTATCTTTAGATGATAACTTTGTCAAGGAGCCAACCGAACCCAAGGGGCCGAACAAATCGTCGAACAGATCACCGAACCAGGCCTCAAACACATCCACTTCGGACGAAGTGACCGGCACGCGCTTCAGCCACTCATCGGTGACGCGCCAGTCGGTCAACTCTGGTTCGGGACGTCCACGCGGCTTCGGTTCCGGAATCTGCGCGTAGTCGTAAAGATCAATTTTTGCCGCGCGCGAACGCTGCCGGCGTTTGGGTACGGAATTGGACATGAAGCGACTGTGCCGCCCCGTAGTACGCGGAGAAATGCTCCGCATCCGGGTGAAGCGTCAATGGCGGCGAAGACAGGTGTTCGGCGGTGCTGCGCCAAATGCCTGGCCAATCAAGACGAACATGTTCCCCGATAAAGAGTAAGAGTTCGGCGGCTTTCGCCGTGACGGGTTTGGAGGTCGAGAGAGAGGCTCTCGGCCGACCTGTCGCGGAGATTGACCCATGACCAACCTTGAAACCCTGGACGGCCGGCGCGACGCGAGCGGCGGCTACAAAGTCGATATCTCGCGCGGAGAGCGGATCGGCCGCGTCTCCTCGGAATGGTTTTCCCGGCCGAATGACGAGCGCTATCTGTCCCTGTCGGAGCTCTACGCGTCGGTGAAGGGCCGCGCCGAGCGCAGCCGCACGCGGACAGTCGAGAGCGCGGCGATCCGCGTTGAAGCCCATCGCGACGATCCGGAAAACCTGGCGCTCATCCTGCCCGACGCCGAGGCGCCGGTCGCGCCGACCCATTGGAGCTTCGGCCAGCTCGCCAGCCTAGTCAGCGCGCCGGCGGCCTATCTGCGCCAGCTCCCGGCGCCGCTTGCGGGCATCAACCTGCAATACGGGCTCACCTCGCACCGAGCCGAGCAGATCAAGACGCTGGAAACCGAAGACGGGCGCACGGAACTGCGCGCCGTCACCGGCCCGGATTATGGCCGCATCTACGACCACGAACTCGTGGCGGCCGTGCAGAAGATCGCGGGGAACGGAACTGGCGATACGCGCTGGAAAGTGCCCGGCACGCTCGACTGGTCGAGCGGCGTCTACAATCCGATGGTCGACATCACCAAGGACACGACCACGCTCTACGCCTCCGACCGAGACGTCTTCCTCTTCCTGGTCGACGACATGAACCCGATCGAGGCGGGCAAGCTGTCCGACGGATCTCCCGATCTCTATTTCCGGGGCTTCTATTGCTGGAATTCTGAAGTCGGCGCGAAGACGCTCGGCATCGCCAGTTTCTATCTGCGCGCCGTCTGCCAGAACCGCAATCTCTGGGGCGTTGAGGACTTCCAGGAAATTAGCATCCGACATTCCAAATACGCCGCCAATCGCTTCGCGCACGAGGCGGCGCCGGCGCTGACCCGCTTCGCTGACTCCTCGCCGCGACCCTTCGTCGAAGGCATTCGAGCAGCGCGCGAGCGCATCGTCGCCCACAGCGACGATGACCGCACCGACTTCCTCCGCAAACGGGGCTTCTCCAAGGCGGAGACGGCCAGAATCGTCGAGACAGTCCTCGCCGAAGAAGGTCGGCCGCCGGAGTCCGTATTCGATTTCGTGCAGGGCATCACCGCCGTCGCCCGGTCGAAGCCGCAGCAGGACACCCGGCTCGAAATGGAGGGCAAGGCGAAGAAGCTCCTCGAGCGCGCGGCGTAGCTGCGGCCGGCGCTCCGCCTTTCCGGTCCGTCGCTTCCTCAAGAGGAAGAGGCGGGCCGGGTT
>DHQO01000021.1 GCA_002408125.1 Hyphomonadaceae bacterium UBA5336
AATCCCGACTACGACCTAGGCCGCGCACCTTAAATTTCGGGAACCTATCGGCGCGTCAGCAATTGATCTTCTGAGTTTCAGCAGACCCGAGAGGATCAAGACTGCCATGAAGAAAGCTATGATCGCCCTTTTTCTGAGCCTCGGCGCCGCCGGTATTTCGGCCTGCGACACCAATGACGGCCCGGTTGAGGAAGCCGGTGAGGAAATCGACGACGCGGCTGACGAGATCGAAGACGAAGTCGACTAGCCCCTCACGAAAAAATCGTGCCCGGATGGAACCATTCCGCGCCCCCGCGCGTTATGGCGCTGACTCCGAACGAGTCGAACTGATGAAATCGGGTATCCTTACAACAAGTCTCCCACGCGCGGCCGCCCATGACGGGCGGTCGCTTTCGTTTGCGGCGGAAAGCGTCTAGACCGCCGCCATGACCGAGACTCTCAAACGTTTCTATACCGAGGCCGGAGTGGTCAATGCGCCGGACGGCGGTGGCTGCCATGTCGTGCTCGACGGGCGAAATGTACGCACGCCCGCTGGCGCGTTGCAGGTCGTGCCGACCCGCGCCCTGGCCGAAGCCATGGCCGGCGAATGGGCCCGCCAGGGAGAGCGCGTGGAGATTGCCGGCATGCATCTCACGCGCCTGGCCAATGTTGCCATCGACCGCGCACCGGCCACCCGTGAAGGCCTTGCCGAGGAGGTCGCGCGCTATTGCGAGACCGATCTCACCTGCCATCTGGAAGACCGCCAGGCCGGTTTGCGTGCGCGCCAGGATGCTGGCTGGAAGCCGCTGCGTGACTGGGCCGGCCGCGCGCTGGGCGTGATGCTGCTGCCGGTGGAGGGATTGCTTGCTGCGCGCCAGCCGGACGCTTCACTTGCCGCCGCACGGGCCCATGCCGCAAGCCTCGACGATTTCCGCCTCACGGGCCTTGCCTATGGCTGCGGCCTTCTTGGCTCGGCTGTGCTGGCGCTGGCGGTGGAGCGGGGCGAGGTGAGCGCGGAGGAGGCCTTCGAACTGGCCCGCATGGATGAGGCCTGGCAGGCCGAGCATTGGGGCGAGGACAGTGAGGCTGCAGCGGCCACTGCAGCGCGCCGCGCCGAGGCAGAAGCGCTCGGCATCTGGTTCGGTGCGCTCATGGCTGCGCCCTAAAGGTCGCTTGCCAGCCTCCAGCCGCGCACCTATCAGTCATGTGATTACAAGGAACACCACCGGAAGAAGCGGGGCACATCGGATGCAGGACATTATCGAGCAGTTGGAAGCACGCCGCGAGCGTGCGCGTCTCGGCGGCGGCAAGCAGCGCATTGAACGCCAGCACGAGAAAGGCAAACTCACCGCGCGCGAGCGTGTCGAGGCCCTGCTCGATGAAGGCTCGTTCGAGGAATATGACATGTTCGTCGAGCACCAGTGTGCCGATTTCGGCATGCAGGAACAGAAGATTCCCGGCGACGGCGTGATCACCGGCCAGGGTACGATCAATGGCCGGCTCGTCTATGTCTTCTCCAAGGATTTCACCGTGTTCGGCGGCTCGCTGTCGAAGGCCCATGCGGCCAAGATCGTGAAGGTTCAGCAGATGGCGGTGCGCAATGGCGCCCCCGTGATCGGGATTTTCGATGCCGGCGGCGCGCGCATCCAGGAGGGCGTGGATTCGCTGGCTGGCTATGCCGACATCTTCATGGAGAATGTGCTGTCTTCCGGCGTGATCCCGCAGATCTCCGTCATCATGGGCCCGTGCGCGGGGGGCGATGTCTACTCGCCGGCCATGACCGACTTCATCTTCATGGTGAAGGACACCTCCTACATGTATGTCACCGGACCGGACGTGGTGAAGACGGTGACGAATGAGGATGTCAGCCACGAATCCCTCGGGGGGGCTTCCGTGCACGCGAAAAAGTCCGGCGTGGTCGACGGCGCGTTCGAGAACGATATCGAGGCGCTGGTGCAGATGCGCCGCATATTCGACTTCCTGCCGCTCTCGAACAAGGAGCGCCCACCGGAACGCCCGACCTTCGACCTGCCGGACCGGGAAGAGCCGAGCCTCGACAGCCTGATCCCGGCCAATCCCAACTCGCCCTATGACATGAAGGAACTGATCGAGAAGGTGGCCGACGAGGGCGACTTCTTCGAGATCAGCCCGGATTTCGGCGCCAATATCATTGTCGGCTTCGGCCGCCTGGAAGGCTCCACGGTGGGCTTTGTCGCCAACCAGCCGATGACGCTGGCCGGTGTGCTCGACATCGATGCCAGCCGCAAGGCGGCGCGGTTCGTGCGTTTCTGCGACTGTTTCAACATCCCGATCGTGACCTTTGTCGACGTGCCGGGCTTCATGCCGGGCACCAAGCAGGAATATGGCGGCCTCATCAAGCATGGCGCCAAGCTGCTGTTCGCCTATGCCGAGGCCACCGTGCCGAAGGTCACCGTGATCACGCGCAAGGCCTATGGCGGGGCCTATGACGTGATGAGTTCCAAACACCTGCGCGGGGATGTGAACTATGCCTGGCCGACGGCGGAGATCGCCGTGATGGGCGCCAAGGGCGCGGTGGAGATCATCTTTAGGAAAGATCTCGGCGACCCGGAAAAGATCGCCGAGCATACGAAGATGTACGAAGACAATTTCGCCAACCCCTATGTCGCCGCGCGCAAGGGCTATATCGACGACGTCATCCGCCCGCACTCAACGAGGAAGCGCGTGATCAAGGCGCTCCGATCCTTGCGCAACAAGGACGTGAAAAACCCGCCGAAAAAGCACGATAATATTCCGCTATAGGGGGGATGCCATGCCGACAGTGCTTCGTAAGAATGGCTGGCGGTTCTTTTTCTATTCACTGGAAAATGGGGAACCGCCGCATGTTCATGTTCGTAAGGGCGGTGCGGAAGCCAAGGTCTGGCTGGAAAGCCTCGAATTTGCCTATCTTCGAGGGTATTCAGCCCGAGATCGGAAATTTGTGTTAGATACGGTCAAGGAACATCAAACCCAACTGATGCAGGCATGGAATGACTTCTTCTCCAACTGAAAGCTGCCCTCCGAGTCCTGTGTCCGTGCTCATCACGGAAACGGAGATTGAAGTGACACTTGATGATGGCCGGCGCATCGCAACACCAATCGACTGGTATCCGGTTTTGTCGCGCGCCACGCCCCAGCAGCGTCAGAATTTCGAGCTCATGCCTTTCGGCATTCACTGGCCCGATATTGACGAGGATATCAGTGTGGAAGGCATGTTGCGCGGTGCGCGCGGAGTCGACTGGCAGCGGCGTATACCTGCGGAGTAGCGCCTATACAAACCACCGCCATCATCGGAGACATCCACGGCGCGCTCGCGCCGCTGAAGACGCTTGTCGCCAAGCTCGACCCCCAGTCCGGCGACCATCTCGTGCTGGTCGGTGATCTGGTCGACAAGGGGCCGGAGCCGGCGGGCGTGGTGCAGTTTCTCCGCGAGCTTTCCGAGACCGCGCCGTTCCGTGTCACCCTCATCGAGGGCAATCATGAAGACCGCCACCGGCGCTATCATATCAATACCGAGATCCGCCCCAAGACCGCGCGCCAGATGGCCGAGGCCGCGCCGCACCTCTCCGCCCTCGATGCCGAGCTGAGCGCGCAAGACCGGGCCTTCCTCGCCGCCGCCGTGCCCTTCCTGCATCTCCCCGAATGGAAAGTGCTCGTCGTCCATGGCGGCATTCCCGGCGACATGGAAACTTTCCCCGAAACCCCGGCCGAGCTGGACGCGCTCTCCAAGCGCCAGCGCGACAAGTTCCTGCGTATCCAGCGCACGCGCTTCCTCGACGTGGACACCGGCAAATACCTGCAGCTCGGCGACAACCAGCCTGCCGACCCGTTCTGGGCCGCGGTCTATGATGGCCGCTTCGGCCATGTCGTCTTCGGCCACCAGCCCTGGCGCGATGGCCCGGCTTGTTTCCCCCATGCCACCGGCGTCGACACCGGCGCGGTGCATGGCGGCGGCCTCACCGCGCTTCTCCTGCCGGGCGAGGGCGAGCCGCAATTTGTCAGCGTGCCGAGTGAGGCCCATGTCCCGTTCCGTGAGGGCGAGATGCCCGACCATCCCGGCGGAGAGCTGCGCCTGACGCGCTAGGCCACCCCGGCCACCTTCCAGGCCTCCTTCGGCCAGCGGCGGTGTTGCCAGAACCACTGGCCGGGCTGTTCGCGCACGCGATCCTCAAGGAAGGCGTTGATATTGCGCACGGTATTTTCCAGATCGGCATCGAGATCATTGGTGTGTGGCTGGGTGATCGGCTCGTGAATGGTGACGCGAAAGCGCGCCGGGCCGGTGCGCACGGTGGAGACCGGCACGATCGGCACCTTGAATTTCTGCGCCAGCCGTGAGGGCCCGGGCGCGGTCATGGCAGGCTGGCCGAAAAAGGGCAGGGAGATGCCCTCATTGAACTTCTGGTCGTTCATCAGCGCCACGGCGCGGCCCTTGCCGAGGGCGCGCATCAGTTCGCGCGTGCCGAGCCCCTTGGGCGCCAGAACGCCGATGCCATAGGCCTGGCGCACGGCATTGATGCGCCGGTCGATATGCGGGTTGTTCAGCATCCGGTAGGTGACGAGGCAGTCCACCGGGCGCCGGCAGATCACCGCCGCCATCACCTCCCAGTTGGCAAAATGGCCGGAGATCATCACCGCGCCTTCGCCGCTTTCGCGGATGGCATCGAGGCGCTCGGCGCCGACCACTTCCACGCGGTCGCCCTGATAGGGATGGATCTTGGGCAGGTGAGGCAGCTCGCCGGCCGTGCGCCCGGCGCTCTCCCAGGCGGCCAGCGCCGTGCGGCGCACCTTCTCCTCGCTCCAGTCCGGGAAGGCCATGGAGATGTTGCGCATGGCGGTTTTGTGCTGGCTCAGCAGGGGGCCGAGCTTGCGGAACAGCCAGCCGCCGAAATTCGAGGCGCGGTCGGGCCCCATCGCCTTCATCGGCGCCCAGTAGAGCCAGTCCCACGCAAAGGCTTCCAGCCGCCACTGCACGCGCTGCCAGAAGGTGGAACGATTGTCGATGTCCTTGGGGCGGACATATCCGTCGGGGTCACGAACCATTGTGGAAAGTATCTAGGGTAGATTTCAGCAGCTTGTCGATAGTTACCGGCGTGTCATGGAAGCGGGCTTCTATGGGCCAGGCGAGTATTCCTTCACGCCAATCCTTCGGCAGTCGCACGAAATCCTTTTCTGTTGTGATGAGGCGCGCCTCATGGGTTTCGGCCAGGTTGCGCAGGAAGGTCATGTCAGAGGCCATATAGACATAGTGGTCGCCGAATCCTACGCCGTCTCGCAGGTCCGCGCCGGCCGATTGCAGGCTGTCGAAGAATTTGCGCGGTCGCCCGATGCCGGCAAAGGCAATGAGCGGGCCGTCCACCGCCGGTCCGCGCGGCTCTATGCTGGCGCGCAGCACAGGCTTGTCTTCGGGGATGAGTCCGGCGGGCAGCTCGCCCTCGCCGATCAGGAGCACAGCATCGGCGCGGGTAATACCGTCGGCCACCGGCTCGCGCAGTGGGCCCTTGGGGATGCAATAGCCATTGCCGAAAGGAGCTGCTGCATCCACGGCCAGGATGCTGAGAGTCTTTTCCAGGCTGGGGTTCTGGAAGCCGTCATCCATGATGATGACCTGCACGCCGGTTGCCGCCATGGCCTCGGCCGCGGTCGCCCGGTCGCGCCCGATCCAGCTCTCGCCGCTGCAGGCGAGCATGAGCGGTTCGTCGCCCACCTCGGCGGCGGTGTGCGCGGTTTCGTCCACCCGCAGCGGGCCTTCCAGCTTACCGCCATAGCCGCGTGAGAGCGTGGCGGCGCGGTGGCCTAAACTTGTGAGTTTCTCGCGCAGGGTTGCCACCACAGGCGTCTTGCCGACCCCGCCCACGGTGAGATTACCGACACAGATCACCGGCACGGGGGCAGGGTGGGGCGTCGCGCGCGCCAGCTTGCGCCGAACGCCCCGGATATAGAGCTGCTCCAGCGGCGTGAGCAGGACGCGCGTCAGTGGGGCGGCTTCGCGCGAGCGCGGGTCGAGCCCGTGAGACCAGAAATGCGGCGCCTTCATGTGCTGGCCTCCGACTGGAGGAGGGCGAGCAAGCGGGCGACGGTCTCCTTCATCGGCGCGGCGGAGCGGTCGAAATAGGCTTTTACCTTGCCAGCATCCGGCTGCGGCCCTTGCCCGGAAAGCTCGGCCTCAAGCGTGGTGCGTAGGGCGTCTGCCCCTTCCACTATGGTCAGCGCGCGGGCCGCTTCCAGCTCTGCAAAGACATCGGTGAAGTTGAAGCCATGCGGGCCGGTGACGATGCGCTTGCCGAGCTGCAGCGGTTCGATGGGGTTGTGCCCGCCGACGCCTTCGGCTGTTGCACCGCCAAGATAGATGGCATCGGCCAGGCGATACCACAGGCCCATTTCGCCGATCGTGTCGGCGAGCAGGACATCGGTTTCAGCATCCGGCAGATCGCCAGCACTGCGCCGGGCGACGCTGAGGCCACGCAACTCCAGGTCGGTCAAAATGCTGGCAGCGCGCTCAGGGTGGCGTGGGGCGATAATGATGGCAGGATGCGGAGTCAGTCCCGCCACCGCGTCCAGGAACACCGCCTCCTCTCCCGGATGGGTCGAGGCGGCCAGCAGGCAAGGCCGCCCGGCCAGGAAGCCGCTTTTCAACGTTTCCAGTTCCTCCGGCGCGGCGAGCGGCGGGGGCAGGGCAGTTTTCAGGTTTCCGGGCTGGCCGACAGTCTTGCCGCTCAGTGCTGCCAGCGCTTCGGCTGTGTCTTCATTCGCTGCCAGCAGGAGATCAAAGCGGCCGAATATCTCACGGGAAAAGGCCGGGAAGCGCGCCCAGCCCTTGCGGCTCTTCTCGGTCATGCGGGCGTTAACGAGGGCGAGTTTCGCACCGGCGGCACCGGCTTCACGCAGGAGATTCGGCCAGATCTCGCCCTCGGCGAAGACAACGAGATCAGGCTGCCAGTGTCGGACAAACCGCCGAGCGATGGCGGGCGTGTCCGCCGGTGCCATCTGGTGGACGACGCCTTCAGGCAGGCGGGTGGCCAGCATCTGCACCGAGGTCTGGGTCTGGCTCGTCATCAGGATGGAGATGTCGGTGCGGGCGAGCAGCGCCTCAGCGACGCCGAGCAGCACCATGCTTTCGCCCACGCTGGCGCCATGCAGCCAGGTGAGCTTACCCTCGGGGCGGGGCGGCAGGCCCCTCGCGCGGCGCTCATTCAGGCGGCCGGGGTCTTCCTTGCCCGCGCGCACGCGGCGCGAGAGCAGCACCGGCAGGCCGAGCCCCAGGCCACCGGAGGCCAGGCCGTAGAGCCAACCGCCGAGGCTCACGCAGTGTCCCTGACCGGGTCGGCGGGGCGGGGCGCGCCCTCCACGATTTCCTGCGCGCGTGCATTGACCGCTTCGAGGCCGCTTTGCAACTCGCTCTTCAGGCCCTCGGCGCCGAGGCTCGCCGGATCCAACGGCTCGCCGAAGACGATGGCGCCACGCCCGAACGGCTTGGGCAGAACCATCCGGTCCCAGCTTTTCGTGCGCGACTGATGGGAAACGCACACGGCATAAGGCACCACCCGGGCGCCGGAGCGCTGGGCCAGCAGCACCGGGCCGTCGCTCACCTCAAGGGCCGGCCCGCGCGGCCCGTCGGGGGTGACGCACAGCGTGCCCGAGGCCTTCAGCAGGCGGACGGCCTCGGCGATGGCGCGCACGCCGCCCTTGTTCTTGTCGCGCTTCTTCGCATTGCTCTTGGAGCCGCGAATGGTGGTGATGCCGAGATGATCGAGCGCGCGCGCCACCGGCTCGGCATCGCGCGAGAGCGAGACCAGCATCGACACGCCGCCGGGCCGCTTGGGCAGGCGGCTCAGGAACCGCGTCCAGCCCGCCGGCAGAAGCAGGATCTGCTCATGCCAGGCGCCGACCAGCAGGCCGCGCTCTGAGCTCCAGGCCGCACGCATGGTTTCCTCGCCCTCGATCGTCCAGCGCACGGTGCGCCCGACCAGGGCCATCCAGGCCCAGATCAGGAGGCCCAGCAGGCGCGTCACGAAGGCAGATCGAAGCAGTGATTTCATTGCGCCGCTTATAAGCGCTTCGCCATGGCTGGCCAGTGTCAGGAACCGTCTGACTGCGTCATGGTGAGCGAAGCGTTAATGGCGGCTGGCTCATGGTTAAGGCCAGACCAATTGTGGCTGGTCATTTCGCCTCCCGATCTTCAACAGCATTTATTGCCTCCCCGTTATGCCATGAGCTGAAGCATCGCGCGTGTCTCGCTCGAGGGGGCCAAGAATGATGAAATATATTCCAGCGATCAGCCTCGGTCTGTCTCTGGTGTTGGGCATAGCGGCATATCTCCTGCTCCGGGCAGGCCCGGCGGAGTCTTCTCCGGCGGGTGTGGCCTCCGTGCAGGTGGCCCAGGTCCAGGAACCGGAAACCGTCACCGTGTTGGTCCTGAAGGATGTGATCGAGGCCGGCATGCCGGTTACGCCCGATCTGGTGCGCACGCGCGACTGGC
This sequence comes from Hyphomonadaceae bacterium UBA5336, assembly GCA_002408125.1. Classification (GTDB taxonomy): domain Bacteria; phylum Pseudomonadota; class Alphaproteobacteria; order Caulobacterales; family Hyphomonadaceae; genus UBA5336. The sequence goes on from DHQO01000021.1 coordinate 8,474, forward strand.
CGGCCGAGCACCTGCCCGAAGGCGCGCTGACCCACACCACCGATCTCTATGGCCCCACGGGCACGCCGTTCTTTGCGCAGATGAACATGATCGCCGGCGAAGTGCTGGTGACCGAAAAGCTCGCTGAGGTGCCGCCGCGCCGCATGCTGTCGAAGGAAATCCCGGACGGGTTCCGCGCGGTCTCCATCGCCGTGACCACCGAGACCGGCGTGGCCGGCTTCGTGCTGCCGGGCGACCGGGTGGATATCACCGCCTTCGTGCCCCAGCCGGGCCGCACCGGGCCGGATGCCTATCGCTCGCGTCCGCTCCTGGAAGGCGCGCTGGTGCTCGGCATCGACCAGATCATGGGCAATGAGGTCGAGGGCGCCATGCCGTCGAGCCTCGTGACCCTCGCTCTGAAGCCGGAGGATGCCCAGAAGGTCACCGCGGCTTCGCGCGAAAGCCGGCTGGGCCTTGCCCTGATCGGCCAGAAAGAACTTGATAATGAGGAAGAGGAAACACCGGAGGAGGTCCGCCCCGCGCCGCGTCCGGTGATCTATCGCGCGCCGCCCCCGCCGGCCCGTCCGGATACCGCTCGCGTCACAGTGGTGCACGGCACGCGCGCTCAGACGGTGACCACGCCGGTAGAAGAGGAAGACAAGGCAGAAGATGGCGAGCCGATGGAAATCGGGGCAGGCTCATGATCCGCAGTTTCGTCATCATCTTCGTGCTGGCCGTGGCGGCGCTTGCCCCGCGTGCGGCCGCCTGGACCGAGCTCAAGGCAGACGAGGGCGCTCCGGTGCTCACCCTGGAAAAAAGCCGCTCCACCGTGGTGCAGACCGACCGGCCCTTTTCCATGATCGTGCTGTCGGATCCGCAGATCGCCGAGACCATGGTCACCACCGACCGTTCCTTCTTCGTGCGCGGCCTGCAGCCGGGCGACACCACGATCCTGCTCTATGACGAGGACGGTCATCTGGTTGAGATGATCACGCTCGATGTCACCATGGGTCTCGATTCCCTGCGCCGGGATCTCGACAATCTCCTGCCGGGTGAGGACATCATGATCTATCCGGTTCATGACGGCGTGTTCCTCGATGGCCGGGTGACCACAGCCGCCGCTGCCGACATGGCACTGCAGGTGGCCGAGCGCCATGTGCCCGGCGGTGTCGCGAACGGCCTGACGATCCGCGAGAGCCAGCAGGTCATGCTGGAAGTGCGCTTCATCGAGGCGGGCCGGGACACGGTGAAGGAGATCGGCTTCGGCAATTCATTCGATGCCAATGACGTCACAGGCAGCACGGCAGGCGGTCTGGTTTCCGGGCTGGCCGGAAAATCGGTTGTCACCTTCACCAATATCGCGGGGGAAAATCTCGACCTGCAGCTCAGCGCGCTGGAATCGCGCGGCATGATCCGCACACTCGCCCGGCCGAACCTGATCGCGCTGTCGGGCGACACGGCCAGCTTTCTGGCTGGCGGAGAGATCCCGATCCCGGTGGCCGGCGAGGACGGCGCCGTTTCGATTTCCTATCGCGATTTCGGTGTCAGCCTGGAGTTCACACCCACCGTGCTTGGCGAGGGCCTTGTGAACCTTGAAGTCTCGCCCGAGGTCAGCGCGCTCGATACGCGCAATGGTGTGCGCAGCGCGGGCGTCTCCGTGCCGGCCCTGTCGGTGCGCCGGGCCAATACCACGGTCGAGCTGCGCGACGGGCAAGCCTTCGCCATTGCGGGACTGTTGCAGAACAGCTTCGAGACCGATGCGGTGAACACCCCGTGGGTCGCCGATATCCCGATCCTCGGTGCGCTGTTCTCCTCGCGCCGCTTCCAGCGCAGGGAGACCGAACTGGTGATCATCGTCACCCCGCGCCTGGTCCAGCCAGTGGCGCATGTAAACGACATCGCTACGCCGCACGACGCCTTCGAGGCCCCCAGCGAAACCCAGATCTTCCTGGAAGGGCGCACGGTTTCCGTGCCCGGCAGCTGATCGCAGGAGAGATCCATGACACGTAAAATGCGTCCTTTCGCCCTCATCCTGTGCGCCCTGTCTGCGGCCTGCGCGAGCCACGACTATCGTGACGTGGAACTGCTCGGCGCGGCGACGGACAGGAACATCGCGCTGCAATCGGTCCGCGATGTGAATACCCCGAACTACCAGTCCATCGATGGCGGTGAAGGCGGTTCGAGTGCCAAGGCCGTGGCCGCCCTGCGCGAAGAGAAAGCCAGCTGATGGGGCGTAGTGAATCCTCCTTCTCCTGGCTCGCCATGCTGGTTGATCACGGCAGTCTCTCGCTGCTGGCGGAAGACGGCTGGAGCCTTGTCAACCTGACGGAAGCTGCGCGCAATCCCGGCAGTAGCGAACTGCCGGGCGACATGGTCGTGATCGACTATCGCCAGCCCGGCGCGCAAACGCTGCTTGAGGCTTATGCCCTGCGCCGTCCGGAAGTCGGGTTCCTGCTGATCGGGGACGATCTGCCGGCCCAAGCGGTGCGCGCGCTGTTCCGGTTTGCCGCCTCCGACGTGCTCAGCGCGGGCGCGACGCCGGAAATGATCACGGCGGCCTGCAGGGGACTGGCGGGCCAGATCCGCAAGACCGGCGAGACGAAGAATTCCAGCATGTGCTGGGCCATGCGCGGGGCAGTTGGCGGGGCCGGGGTGACAACGCTGGCCATCGAGCTGGCCTTTGCCGTGCAACAGCGCCATCCCACCTGGCAGGTCGGCCTGATCGATCTCAACCTCACCGATGGAATGAGCGCGGCCTTCCTGGACGGCCAGAAAAAGCTCGATGTCGCGGGCCTGTGCGCCGCGCCGGAGCGGATCGATCCGACCCTCCTGCGCGCCTATTCCTGGGAGCATGAGAAAGGCATCTATCTCATGGCCGCGCCCCGGGCGCCGCTGGCCGAGGATGTTGCCACACGCGACGGCGTGCTGCGTCTGCTCGATGTCGCCTGCGGAATGTTCGATCATGTGGTGGTCGACATGCCGCGCCATCGGACGCCCTGGACCGATCCGATCCTTGCCGCCGTAGACGAGGTGCTGGTGGTCAGCGAGCTGACCGTGCCGAGCCTGCACGCGGCTGGCGATCTCTGCCGCGAGATCGACGCGATCCGCATAGGCGCCGCGCCCTCCCGGCTGGTGCTCAACCGCATGTTCGCCAAGCGCAGCCACCGCCACAGCTTCCCCATCGACAAGGCCGAACGCGCCATTCATCGCAAGATTGATTTCACCGTGCGCTCTGACTGGGATTCAGCCCGCATGGCCGCCAATCTCGGCATGCCCATCGCGCAGGTGAAAGCCCGTAGCCCGCTGGTGAGAGATGTCGCGAGTCTCGCCGGTGTCCTGTCCGGAGAGAGCGAAGCCGACACTGAGAGGGATGCGGCCTGATGGGACGGTTCACCGCGATATTGCCCCCTGGCGCGCCGGCAGTCCAAACGGCCGAGCCTGCGCCCGCGCCCAAGCCGGCCCCGGTCCCCAAGGCGCCAGGCCGCGAGATGCAGATGCTGGATGCCAAGCTGCGCATCCATGCCCGCCTGATCGATGAGCTGGACCTGTCGGCCATTGAGCGGCTGGACGAAACGCAACTGCGCGCCCAGGTGCGCCAGATCGTGTTCGAGATCATCCGCACCGAAGATCTCGCGCTGTCGGCGGCGGAAGAAGCCAGCTTCGCCGATGCCGTCTTCGACGAGATGACCGGCCTCGGCCCCATTGAACCGCTGCTCAAGGACGATTCCATCGCCGATATCCTGATCAATGGCGCCGAGCAGGTCTATATCGAGCGCGGCGGTGAGCTGGAGCTGGCGCCGGTCCGCTTTGCCGACAATGATCACCTTCTGCGGATCGTGAACCGGATTGTCGCCGGTGTCGGGCGCCGCGTGGATGAGAGCCAGCCGCTGGTCGATGCGCGCCTCGCAGACGGCTCGCGCGTCAACGCCGCGATCTCGCCGATTGCGATTGATGGCCCGCTGGTCTCGATCCGGAAGTTCAAGAAGAACCCGCTCACCTTGGACAAGCTGGTCGGTTTCGGCGCCATGCCCCAGGCCATGGCCGACTTCATCGCCGGCGCCGTGAAGTGCCGGGCCTCGACCATCATTTCCGGCGGTACGGGCTCGGGCAAGACAACGCTTCTGAATGCGCTTTCGGCCTCGATCAGTCACAAGGAGCGCCTGATCACCATCGAGGACGCGGCCGAACTGCAACTGATGCAGCCGCATGTCGCGCGCATGGAAACCCGGCCGCCGAACATCGAGGGCAAGGGCGAGATCAAGCAGCGCGAACTGGTGAAGAACGCCCTTCGGATGCGGCCGGACCGCGTGATCCTCGGCGAGGTGCGTTCCGAGGAAGCCTTCGACATGCTTCAGGCAATGAATACTGGTCATGAAGGCTCCATGGCCACCATTCACGCCAACAATCCGCGCGATGCTATCACACGGCTTGAGCAGATGGTCGCCATGGGTGGGCTGAAGATTTCCGAGGATGCGATCCGCGGCCAGATCGCGGCGGCGGTGAACTTCATCGTCCAGGCCACACGCATGTCGGACGGTTCGCGCAAGGTGATCTCCATCGCCGAGATCACCGGCATGGAGGGTCGCATCGTGCAGATGCAGGAAATCTTCAAATTCGAGCGCACCCATACCGATGATGACGGCAAGGTGCATGGGCGCTTCCGCGCCACCGGCATCCGTCCGAAATTTCTCGATGAGATGAACCGGCGCGGCGTCTTCATGCCCGAACACATGTTCGACCCCGCCACGGAGCTCTGAGGGCGATGGATCTGGACGCCTTCAATCTCGATCCGTCACGCCTTGAGCCGCATGTGAGTTTGGCAATAGTTATTGGTGTGGGTGCGCTGATCCTGTTCGTTCAGGCCTGTATTGGCCTGTTCAGCCAGGCACGTACGCGTCAGATCATGAACCGACGTCTGAAGTTCAAGGAACGCACCGAAAGCACCAAGGAACTGATCGTCGAGCTGCGCCGCCAGCGCGCCCTCGACGAGGACGGTAATTTCAAGCTGGCGGTAAAGTGGCTCAACCGTCTGATCACGCGGTCGGGCGTGCCGTTCAAGCCGGTGCAGTGGGGAGCCATGTCGGCCGGCTTCGCCGGGCTGGTCTTCGCAGTGATCTATGCTCGGCTCGGAAACCTGCCTTTGGCAATAGTCATTGCTGTTGTGCTCTATTTCGGGGCGCCCATTATCGTCCTCAAATTCCTCGCCGGACGGCGCGCGAAGAAGCTCGCCAAGCAATTGCCCGATGCCCTGCAGATCGTGGTGCGCAGCCTGGAGGCCGGCCACCCCGTGCCCGGCGCGATCGCGCTTGTGGCGCGCGAGATGCCGGACCCGATTGGCTCGGAATTCGGTATGGCTGCCGATGAGATGTCTTACGGATTTTCGCTCACAGTCGCCGTGGAGCGCCTTGCCCACCGCGCTGGCGACCCGGATGTGGACCTGTTCGCGGCCACTGTGCGCCTGCAGGAACGCACCGGCGGCAATCTCTGTGACCTGCTCAAGACCAATGCCCATACCGTGCGCGAGCGTCAGACCCTGCGCCTGAAAGTGAAGGCGGCGTCGGCCGAGGGGCGGGCCTCCGCACTCATTCTGACGGCCGCGCCTTTTGTCGTGATGTCGGCAGTGCATCTGTTGCGCCCTGAATTCTACGGCCTCGTCGCCGGCGAGCCGCTGTTCAAGCATTGCATGATCGGCTTCGGCATCTGGATGGTAATCGGCAATGTCATCATGAACCGCATGATCAATTTCAGGTTCTAGGCGCGCGATGGCAGACCTTCTCTCTTCTGCGAATCTCGGGCTACTGGTCCTGGCCGTTGCGCTGCTGGCAGCCGCGCCGGGCGTGGTGGCAATTGTGCGCGCCTCGGGAGTGGCTTCGAGGATCGATCTCAGGCTCGCCCGCCGGCCAGCGACCCAGAGCGAGGGACACACGGGCGGCCAGGCCGGCAAGCGCATGGCTGACCGGCTCGGCAGTCTCGCCGCACGCGCCGCGCCAAAGAACAAGGGCGAGACCAGCGAGATCCGCTTCCGCCTCCTGCGCGCGCGTTACACACATCCGCAGGCCGTGCCGCTGTTTTATGGCGCACGGCTGGTCTGCCTTGCGGCCTTCCCGGTGGCCTTTTTCATCGCCGTGCCCTTCCTGCCGGACAGTCTGCCGGGCTGGTTTCCGCTGGCAGGTTCGGGCTTCCTCGCCCTGTTCGGGCTGATGTTGCCAGGCATTCTCGTGGATCGCCGTATCCAGAAGGCCGAGCTGGAATGCTCGGACGGCTTTCCCGATATGATGGACCTGCTGGTCGCCTGCGTGGAGGCCGGCCTCAGCCTCGACGCCGCCGTGCTGCGCGTATCGGAAGAACTGGAATCGCGCCACCGGGAACTGTCGCTGAACCTCAAGACACTGGCGCTGGAGATGCGCGCCGGCCGTGCGCGCAAGGCCGCCTGGCGTGCCTTTGCCGACCGGGTCGGGCTGGAGGAGGCCAGTTCTCTGGCCACCATGCTGCGGCAATCCGAAGAAATGGGGACAAGCCTTGGCGAAACGCTGCGCGTCTTTTCCAGCGATATGCGTCAGCGCCGCATGTTGATGGCCGAGGAAAAGGCCATGGCCCTGCCGGCCAAGATGACCGTGCCGCTGATCCTGTTCGTGTTCCCGGTGCTGCTCGGCGTGCTGATCGTGCCGGCGATCATCCGCTTCCAGTCCTTCATGTAAGCCGGGCGAAGGCCTGATCGAGATCGGCCTCAAGGTCTTCCACGGCTTCCAGCCCAGCATGGATACGCAACAGGGGCCCCTCGAAGGGTGGCTCAGGCGCGAAGGCGCGGTTGAGCTGAGCATCGCACGGGATGATCAGGCTCTCATACCCGCCCCAGGAAAAGCCCATGCCGAACAGCTCCAGCGCGCTGAGCATGGCGTTCAGTTTTGCCTCCGGCACGGGATTCAGCACCACGCCGAAGAGGCCGCAGCTTCCGGTAAAATCGCGCTCCCAAAGGGCGTGATCGGGATGATCGGGCAGGGCAGGGTGGATGACGCGCGCCACCTCGGGCCGCGCCGCCAGCCATTCGGCCAGCGCCAGACCGCTCTCCTGGTGGCGGGCAAGGCGCGTCTCCAGCGTGCGCAGGCCGCGCAGGGCCGTGTAGGCTTCCTCCGGCCCGAGGGCGATGCCCCAGTCGTCGCTGCAGGCTTCGATCTTGGCGGCAAGATCGGCGCGTCGCGTCATCACCGCGCCGCCAAAGGAATCGGCATGGCCGACGACATATTTCGTGAGCGCCTGGACCGAGATGTCCACGCCCAGCGCCAGCGGCCTGTGGAAGAGGCCGGCGCCCCAGGTATTGTCGAGAATGGTGATGAGGCCATGTTCGGCGGCAAGGCCCACCATCATTTGCGTGTCGGGCAGTTCGAATGTCAGCGAACCGGGGCTCTCCAGGATGATGGCTTTTGTCTCGGGACGGATCTGCGCTGCGAGCGCGGCAGCATCCGCCCGTGTGGGAAACCGCGTGATGGAGATTCCCATCGCTTTCAGGCGCCGCTCGCAAAAGCGCCGTGTTGGGCCGTAAATACTGTCCTGGACGAGGGCATGATCGCCGGAGTCCAGCACTGACCCGATGGCCAGCGCTGCGGCCGAGAGCCCGTTCATGGTCAGGCGCACATGCTCCGCGCCTTCCAGCGTGGCGAGGCCGGCTTCCAATTCGCGGTGAACGCCCAGCCCCATGCGGCCATAGCCGGGCTTGCGCGAATAGAGCGCTTCGGGATCGGAGAAGATCACCGTGGAGGCGCGCTCAAGCGGCGGGTTCACCGTGGGCGGGTCGAGCCGGGTGCCACGCGTGTGGATGAGGCGGGTGGAGGGCTTGCGGGTGGTCAACGTCCGGGGCCGGTCTCGATCGGGTAGTTGTCGCTGGTGGCCCATTCCGTCCACGAGCCGTCATAGACGCCGGCATTGTGGCCGAGCCGGGCGAGGGCGAGGGCGAGGTTGGCTGCCGTGACGCCAGAGCCGCAGCTGGTGATCACCGGCCCGTCAATCTCGCCGAACAGCGCTTCCAGCGCTTCAGGCGATTTCATCGTGCCGTCCTCATTGAGCAGGTCGACCGAGCAGATATTGCGCGAGCCGGGGATATGGCCCGACGGCACGCCCTTGCGCGGTTCGGGGGCTTCGCCCATGAATCGGCCCGGCGGGCGGGCATCGATGATGTCGACATTGCCGGCTTCCATCGCATCCTTCACCTGCTCGCGCGTCTTCACGATGTCCGTGCGAAAGCGCGGGGTGAAATGCCGGTCGGTAACGATGGGCGCCATGTCTTCCAGCTCGCCGCCAGCCGCTTCCCAGGCCTTCAGCCCGCCATCGAGCACGCGCACATCCGTGGCCCCCATGGCGCGCAGCATCCACCAGACGCGGGCCGAGGCCATGAGATTGTTGCGGTCATAGACGACCAGACGGTTGCCGTCCCCGATGCCCATCTTGCGAACGCGCGAGGCGAAGAACACCGTGTTGGGCAGCATGTGCGGCACGTCAGTCTCGTGGTCGCAGATCTCGTCGATGTCGAAGAAGACCGCGCCGGGAATATGCCCGGCCTCGTAGTGGCGGCGCGCCAGCCCCTGGCTCTCGGGAGTAGGGATATACCAGGTCGCCTCGATGACGCGCACATCGGGCGCATCCATGTGCGACATCAGCCATTCGGCGCTGACCAGTGGATCGGGCTCGCGATAGGGCATGGCTCTCTAGGTCTCCATCCAGGGCGGGATCGGCAGCCCCTTGGTCTTCAGGAATTCGGGATTGTAGAGCTTGGACTGGTAACGGTTGCCATAGTCGCACAGCATGGTGACGATGGTGTGGCCCGGGCCCATTTCCTTCGCCATTTCAATGGCTCCAGCGATGTTGATGCCCGACGAGCCGCCGAGGCACAGGCCCTCCTCGGTGACGAGGTTGAACAGGATGTTGAGCGCGATTTCATCCGTCAACCGGAAGGGCAAGTCGATGTCGAGGCCTTCCAGGTTTGCCGTGATCCGGCTCTGGCCGATGCCCTCGGTGATCGAAGTACCTTCCGATTTCAGCTCGCCATGCTTGTAGTAATTGAACAGCGACGCGCCGCCCGGATCGGCGAGGCCGATCTTGATGCCCGGATTGCGCGCGCGCAGGCCCTCGGCGACACCGGCCAGCGTTCCGCCCGAGCCGACCGCGCAGATGAAGCCATCCACCTTGCCGTCGGTCTGGTCGTAGATTTCCGGCGCCGTGGTTTCGGCATGGACGCGCTTGTTGGCGACATTGTCGAACTGGTTGGCCCAGATCGCGCCATTGGGTTCGCTCTCGGCGAGTTCTTCGGCGAGGCGCCCGGAATAGCGGGCATAGTGATTTGGGTTGGCGTAGGGCACCGCATCCACTTCCACGAGCTTTGCGCCGAGAATGCGGATGGCGTCCTTCTTCTCCTGGCTCTGGGTGCGCGGGAAGACGATCACTGTCTTGTAACCGAGCGCATTGCCGACCAGGGCGAGGCCGATGCCGGTATTGCCCGCCGTGCCCTCGACAATCGTGCCGCCGGGTTTCAGTGCGCCGGAGGCTTCAGCGTCGCGGATGATGCCGAGCGCCGCGCGGTCCTTCACCGACTGGCCGGGATTGAGGAATTCCGCCTTGCCGAGAATGGTGCAGCCGGTTTCCTCCGAGGCGCGTTTCAGCTTGATCAGCGGCGTGTTGCCGATCGCGTCCACGACCGAATTCAATATCGTCATCAATGCTCTCCGATCCTGCTGGAAAGCTAGTTCCCGCCGCTGCACAAAACAAGCACCGGAACCTGATCCAGATGCCGCGCCGGCACGTAACAAGTGGGTGAAGCCACGCTAAACCGGACGGGAAATTCACGTGCCTGCAGATGTCTATGATGCCTTCATGCTGGAGCATGCCGCCGGTGCCTTGCCGGCAGGACTTGATCTTGCCGCGGGGCTGCATGTCGCCCTGAGCGCTGGCGGGGCAGGCCGAGCTGCGACATGGGACGCTGTCGGCGGCGCGCTGCTGGAACGCGAAGACGTGATGGAGACGCCGGCAACCAGGCCTGCGCGCCGCTATCAGCCCGAGCCTGCGCCAGCTATGAGCGTGCACGACCTGCTGGCGACAGATCTCGACGCATTGAAATGGCGGCGCACCATCACTCAGGCCCGGTGCGTGCAAACCGGCGTGCCAGGCGCACGCTTTATGCGCCTCCAGCCGGGCCAGTCCATCCCGCGCCACGGCCATTCTGCGCTGGAAGCCACCGTCGTTCTGCGTGGCATCCTCACCGTCGATGGCGACGTTTATCGGTATGGCGACCTGATGCTCGGCCTGCCGGGCGAAGCGCACAAGCCGGGAGCCGGCGGCGATGTGCCCTGCATCTGTCTCGTCGCACGTGGCGAACGACCTTTCTGGAGACTGACATGATCTTTCGCATCCTGAGCCTCATCCTGTTGGCTACATTGGTGGGGCGCACGGCGATGTTCGCCGATACCGCCGATGGCGCAGACCGCGAGACCTGGCGCCCGGCCGATGGCGACGAGATCCGCTTCGATGTCCTGCGTCAGGGCAAGCCGTTTGGCCATCACACCGTCAGTTTCTCGCGCAAAGGTGATGGCGAACTGGATGTGGCCGTAGACGTGGAACTGCGCGCCGGGCTCGGCCCGCTCACCCTGTTTCGCTACGAGCTGGAGTCCTCCGAACACTGGCGCGATGGCGAACTGATCGAGGTGACTGGCGAAGTGAAGGAAGACGGCGAGCGCGAGAGCATGCAAGCCGAACGCGAGGGCGATCAGCTGCACGTGGAAGGCGACGCGTTTACCGGCGAGGTGCCCGGGAGCCTCCTGCCGGCGAGCCACTGGAACGTCACTCAGACCCGCGCCAGCCAGCTCATCTCGACGGAAAATGGCGAGCTGATCGAGGTTGAGGTCAACGATCTCGGCCGCGAGACGATCCTCGCCGGCGGGCAGGAAATCGAGGCGAACAAATATCTGCTCGACAGCGATATCGACGTCACGCTCTGGTATGACGATGCTGGCCGCTGGGTGAAACTCGCCTTCGAGGCGCGCGGCCAGAGCATCGAATACGTCCTGGCGGAACTCTACTAGGCCTTCGCCAGCGTGAACTGGCCGACATTGATCCGGCCATTGCGGAAGCCGGCTTCGCAATAGGCGAGGTAGAAGTTCCACATCCGCCGGAAAGCCTCATCGAAACCCATGGGGGCGATCTCGTCCCAGGCCGCATTAAAGCGCTGGGACCAGGCCTTCAGCGTGGCGGCATAGTCCAGACCGAAATACTGGGTGCCGTCATAGCGCAGTCCGGCGCTGGCGAACTGGTCCTTCAGCTTGTCCTCGCTCGGCAGCATGCCGCCCGGGAAGATATAGCGCTGGATGAAATCGGCGCGGCTGCGATAAGCTTCAAACAGATCGTCGCGGATCGTGATGATCTGCAACGCGGCGCGCCCGCCGGTCTTCAGCACGTCATTGATCTTGCCGAAATAGCTCGGCCAGTAGCTCTCGCCGACGGCCTCGAACATCTCGATGGAGGCGACCCCGCCATAGCTGCCCTCATGGTCGCGATAGTCCTGCAGGCGGATTTCGACGCGGTCATTGAGCCCCTGTTTCTGCATCCGCGCGCGGGCATATTCGGCCTGGGCCTCGGAGATGGTCAGGCAGGTGACCTTCGCACCGCGAGTCTTGGCGGCATATTCGGCAAATCCGCCCCAACCGCAGCCGATCTCAAGGATGTCCGTGTCAGGACCGGCGCCGATCTTCTCGACAATGCCTTCGTATTTCGCCGCCTGGGCCTGCTCCAGCGAGGAGTTCGGCGAGGCGTAGATGCCCGATGAGTAAGTCATCGAGGGGTCGAGCCAGAGCTCGTAGAAATCATTGCCGAGGTCGTAATGGGCCATGATGTTGCGCTTGGCCTGGGCCTTGGAGTTGCGGTTCAGGAAATGGCGCATACGGTTGACGAAGCGGATCAGGCTGCCGCCGACGGCCAGCTTTCCGGCCGCCTCGAAATTCTCCGAGAAGAATTCCAGCACGGCGGTCAGGTCATCGGTCGACCAGAGCCCGTCCATATAGGCCTCGGCAAAGCCGACATCGCCGCCGGCCAGTGCCCGGCGGACAAATTCGTAATCGTGCACGACGACCTTCGCCTCAGGACCCGGAACGCCATGGTCGAACAGCAGTGTGCGCCCGTCCGGCAGGTCGAATGCCAGCTTGCCCTTGCGCGCGCTGAGCAGGGCGAGCCCGCCCACCCGGAACACGGCAGGCACGCCCTTCAACCCTGTCAGGGTTTGGCGTGTCGCCAGAATTGTTTCACCCATCTTCACCTCCCAGCCTGTATGGTGCCAGCATCTGCGGCCGGTCTTGCAAGTGTCTGGCCGCTGTCCGGCAAGGCAGGCCTCGACCGGTAACGCGCACCCTTCAGCCAAAGTTTCAAAGCTTCCCAATGAATTCCTGCCGTTACGCCCAGAGAGCTGAGCGGGCGGGCAATCGCCGCGCGTGCCAGAGACGCTGAGTTTGCCGGGCGGTAGCGCGCCACGATAGAGGCCATATGGGCGCGTGCGCCGTCGACCAGCGTGTCGATCACAAGGCTCAGGCGGTCTTCGCTCTGACGCAGGGTGAAGCGGTATTTTCCGGTGACGTCGAAGAAAGGCGAGACGTGGAAGCGCTTGTCGGCTTCCACCGGCCCGCGCTCGGGAACAGCGGCGACATAGGTGTGGGTCTCGCCGAAGGTGTTGTTGACCTCATAGATCACGCCGCGCAGGGATCCGTCCGCGTCGCTGGCCAGCCACACCGAGAGTGGCGCGAAGCGGTAGAACAGGTGACGCGGGAAGGTCACCAGACGAATTGACAAGCCGTGTGCGTCCACGCCGGCACTCTCCAGTTGCGACCGGGCCCAGGGGCGCAGCGATCCTGCCTGCCTGTGGCCATGATCCTTTGTCTGGACACCATACAATGCCGGAGCGTCGACGGCAAAAAATGGTGAAGACAGAGAGGCTTCGTCCAGCCTGTCGATGTCGAGATCGACCATCAGGACGGGATAGGAAAACCGCTGCAGGAAGGGCGTGAAGCGCGCATGCACGGTGCGTCCCTGCACCAGTCGGAGGGCGGGCAGCCGGCTCACAGATGGGCATCCTGACGGGCGAGCACAGGCAGGCGGCGCGGCGTCGGTACGTAGACCGGCACATCTTCGGCTGCCCAGGGCACGTGCCCGCCAAGGGCGAGCGCGGCGGCAAGACCGGATTTCAGTCCGTCCTCATGGAAGCCGTGCCCCATCCAGGCTCCGGCGAACCACAGCCTGTCGCGCCCCTGCAGGCGCTGTATGGAGCGCACCGCGGCCGCGGCCGGGGCGTCGAACTGGGGATGGTCGAAGGTGAAGCTGCGATATGTGAGGTCAGCGCGTGGCGGGACGGCGGGGTTCAGTGTCACAAACAGCGGCTTGTCGTCCGGAATGCCCTGCAGACGGTTCATCCAATAGGTCAGGCACATCTCCTCCCCACCCTGTTTCATCACGTTCCAGCTCGCCCAGGCGGCCTTGCGTTTGGGCATCAGGGAACGGTCGCGGTGGAGATAGATCCGGTTGGGCCGATAGCGCGCTGAGCCGAGCAGGAAGCGCTGTTCCTCATAGGCCTCGCCCAGCAGGGCGCGGGTCTGGTCGGAATGGCTCGCCAGGATCACATCGTCGAACATCTCGCTGGTCCCGCCCTGAAGCTCCACACGGATCTTCGCACCATAGGGGCGGACAGAGCGCACGGGCGAATTGAGCCGCAGGCGGTTGCCGAGCAGGGCCGTCATGGCCTCGACATAGCGGCCCGATCCGCCCGTGACGGTGCGCCATTTCGGGCGCTCGGAGTGCATCAGGCGGTGATTGTCGAAGAACTGGAACAGGCTGCGCGCCGGAAAGTCGAGGACACCGCGCTCGGGCGTCGACCAGATCGCACCGGCCATGGGCAGCAGGTAATTGTCGCGAAAGTCGCGGTCGAAGCCCTGCTGGTCGAGCCAGATACCGAGCGAGATATCCTGGATATGGCTGGCGGCGAGTTCGGCGCGGGCGAGGTCGTTGAATTTCAGGATGGTGCGCCAGAAGCGGTGAAAGGCCGGCCGTACCAGATTGCGCCGCTGGGCGAAGATGCCCTTCACGGTCGAGGCCCATTCATAGCCGGCCGGATTGGACACCGCGAAGCTCATATCGCTGGCCTGGGTCTCGATGCCCAGCGCATTGAAAAAGCCGATCAGGTTCGGATAGTTCAGCGCATTGTAGACGATGAACCCCACATCCACGCGGACCGGCGTGCCGTCATAGTCCACCTCCACCGTATGGGCATGCCCGCCGGCGCGGCCGCGCGCCTCGAAGACGGTGATGTCGGCTCGCCCGGCCAGCGCATAGGCTGCGCCGAGGCCGGAAATGCCCGATCCGATGATGGCAATGCGTTTCATGAAGCCTCGCGTCTGGATTTGACCCGGTCATAGGCGTCCAGCGCGCGCTGGCGGCCATGGGAATGGTCGATGATGGGATGGGGATAGCTTTCGCCGAGCCTCACGCCGGCCTCGGCCAACACGTCGTCGGGGGCCTCCCAGGGGGAGAAGAGATACTTGTCCGGCAGGTCGATCAGTTCCGGGCACCAGCGGCGGACATAGTCGCCGGTCATGTCGAACTTCTGGCCCTGTGTGATGGGATTGAAGATCCGGAAATAGGGCGCTGCATCGGCGCCCGAGCCGGCCACCCATTGCCAACTCGCCGCGTTCGAGGCCGGGTCGGCATCGACCAGCGTGTCCCAGAACCAGGCCTCGCCGTTCTGCCAGGGGATGAGCAGGTGCTTGGTGAGGAAGGAGGCGGCGATCATGCGCACCCGGTTGTGCATCCAGCCGAGCGACCAGAGCTGGCGCATGCCGGCATCGACAATGGGATAACCGGTCTGCCCGCACTGCCAGGCGGCGAGATCGCTTTCGCTGTTGCGCCAGGGCATGTGGTTGAAATCGCTATTGTAATTTTCGCTGGCTAGATTGGGATTGTGATAGAGCAGCACATAGCTGAACTCGCGCCAGGCCAACTCGGAGAGGAATTTCCAGGCCGCGCTCTCATTCACGTCGCCCGCCGAAGTGCGCGCTTGAACGGCCCGCCAGATCTGTGCCGGGCCGATTTCTCCCCATCTGAGATGCGGCGACAGGCCGGAGGTCGACCATTCCAGGTCCGTCCGGTCGCGGTCTTCGGCATAGCCATTCACCGGGCCGTCGAGAAAGGCCTCCAGCCGCTCGCGTGCGCCGGCCTCGCCAGACGTCCACATCTCGGAGAATTGCGCGGCCCAGTTCGGCGCGGCGGGCAGGAGGGCCCAATCCTCCAGCGCCTCACTTGTCACATCAGGATCGGCCAGGGCATCGGGGGCGGGGCGCGCCTCCGGCAGGCTGAGCTCTGCCCGCAGGGCCTTCCAGTATGGCGTGAATACCTTGTAGTGCCCGCCGGACTGGGTCTGGATACACCAGGGCTCACTCAGCAAGCGGCCATTGAAGCTTTTTGCTTCCAGGCCCGCCTCTTTCAGCGCGGTCTTGATCTCCCTGTCGGCCGCGATCCCGCCGGCGTCATAGCGCCGGTTCCAGAACACGCCGCAGGCTTCCAGCTCGTCGGCAAGACCGGGCAGGATGTCCCGGGCATCGCCCCGGCGCAGGAGAAGGCGGCCGCCGCGCGCTTCGATATCGGCCGAGAGCGTCTCAAGCGACTTGTGCAGCCACCATTTTGATGCCCCGCCCAGCGAGCGCGGGCCGGCCTTGCCCGTCTCCAGAATGTAGACGCAGACCACCGGCGAGCCGCTCCGGGCCGCTGCATCCAGAGCCGGATTGTCCGACAGGCGTAAATCCTCTCGCAGCCAGACTATAATGGGGCGGGACTTCGACACCTGGGCAACCTGTTCCGATCAAGACACTTACAGAAGCGCTTACGGAGCAGCGGCTCGGATGGATCAGGTTTTTGCGGAAAATTCAGCCCGGTGTGGCGTCAGACAATGTGCTGCCAGGCTCTCCGGGCTCGTCGGGCCGCATGATTGGCGGGACTTCGATGGCCTGCATCTCGCCAAAGGGCTCGACCATCTTGCGGGCATTTTCCTGAAGCCGCTCGACTGCTGCGCTGACGACAATCTCCAGGTCTGCCGAGGCCGCTTCACCATCGGGAATGGTGTCGTAGAATTCCGGCCAGTTGGGCAGGAACATCAGGCTGGCGAGATGGGTGCCACCGGTCTCCGCCGGCAGCGTGGCGTATTGCAGATTGGGCAGCTCCGATGAGCGGCCGGAGGCCTGCCCCTCGGGTGCGATCACCAGCACGATGCGGTCGCTGACCTCTTCAAGCTCGGCCGCGGCAAGCAGGCTCGCGGGATCCTCGATCAACGCGCCATGGTTATCCTGGGCGACCAGCGCCACGCCGCGCCCGCGATTGTCGGTTTCGAAATAGGCGCTCAGAGCGGCGATGAGATCGGTGCGCGTGGCGGACATGTCCGGCTCGGGCGAGGCCGCGCTGGAAACGCGCAGGGCCGGCATATAGACCCCGCCATGGCGGCTGAGCAGGGTGATGAGATTGGCGCTGTCGGAGATCATCCGGTCGCGCAGGGGCTGGCTGGCTGTGGAGATAACGCCGTGCTTGTCGAGCGATTCCGGCGTGTGGGGCAGCAGGATGAAGTCCACGCCCCAGCCATCGTCCCAGACTGCGGGTGGCTCTGTTTCGGGGCGGTAGATCCAGCCGGCCTGGGAGTGAAAGTCAGGTGTGGCAGCGCTGACAGGGTCTCCGCTCGACAGCCATGCCGGAATTCCAAGGGAGAGGCCCAGCGCAGCAAGTGCGACAGCGGCAGGTACAATCAGGAGTCTCTTTCGCATGCCCTCAGCTATTATCCGGCTTTGTGGCAATGGCGAGGCCGGAATATTTCGGCTGGTCAATGTTCAGTCGGTCGATGGCGGTAGCTTTGAGATGATCGAGCAGGCCGGGCGTATCGAGCGACACCTCACCGGTGCGGATCGCCTCGCAGAGCTGGCGGGTCAGAGCGTCGGTGTCGCCCGTGTCCGCGCCGAGCAGAGCTTGCAGGCGCGCGCGGGCGGCGGCATCAGCGGCTGGGCCTTGCGCCAGCTCACGCTCGACCATGGCGAGGGCATTCTCGGCGACTTTTGCGTGGAAGGCGGTGTGGCCTTCCAGTTGGGGGCGGACGGTGTCCTTCAGGAAGAGGCGCACGGCTTCGATGAGTTCGGCAGGGCTCGGCTTGGTGCTCATTTGGCAGCCCGTTCCAGCAGGTTGACGAGATCCATTTCAGTTTCAGAGACGCGCCGGCCGATGGTGACGCGCTCGACGCTGGGATCGGCGTCGGAGCGATGGGCTTCGTACATGATCATGCACATGATCCCCCATTTCAGCGAACCGAGCATCTCCCACCAGTCAATATCTTCCGGCGCGAAGGCATGCCCGCCGGCCGCAGCATAGGCCGCCAGCAGGTCTTCCAGCTCGCCGAACCCGCCGACACGCTTTCCGGCGTTTCCGAAGCGCCAGGAATTCACGCAGATCCAGGCGAGATCTTCGCGCGGGTCGCCGCGATGAGCGAGCTCCCAGTCCAGAATCCCGACAAGGCCGGTCTCGTCCACCATCAGATTGCCGAGCCGGAAGTCGCCATGCACCAGCACCGGGGGCTGGGGTGCGGGCGCATTTGCGCGCAGCCACTGGAAGGTGAGATCGAAGACCGGGCTCGGCAGGTCGAGGCCGAGATAGGTCTCTTCATAGCGGGCAAGCTGGTCCAGTCCGCCGCTTGCTGGCAGCTCGGCGAGCGGTCCGGTGTCGATGGCATGGATCGCCGCGAGCGCTTCACCGCACTCGGTCGCGAGTCTTGCCCGCGCGTTCGCAAAGGCGTCACTCCGCAGGATCTTGGGCGCGAGTGTTTCCCCGCTCAGTCGGCCCATCACATAGGCCTCGCCGAGCCCGTCTTCGGGCGCGCACACATGCACGATGCGCGGGACGGGCACGCCGGCTCTGGCCGCGAGCGTCTGGATTCGCGCCTCCATGGGCAGGCCGATGGCATTGCCGGACAGGACGGAACTCTCCCCGCCCGGCACGCGGCGGAGAATCAGAGGGGTCTCCTCACCGGCGTCGGTTCGTACCGAAAAGGCCCATGTCTCCTGGCTAGCTCCGCCCGACAGGCGTTTCAGCCCTATGATTCCCCGTCCGCCCGGGGCGAGGACGGGCGCCAAGGTGGACAATGAGTCATCGATCTCTTGAGTCTTTCGCATCTTGGCCACAATTACCCGGAACCCTTGCTTCGCCAAGACGATAGCAAGGGTGACGTCGCGGCCAGGGAACCGGAACCAGATGGCGAAACGAAAATCGAAGGATCACCATGAGCTCGGACTGATGTCGGATGCCGAGCCGCCGCGCCAGACCCTGTTCGGCTGGCTGCGCGGGCGTTTCTTTGCCGGGATCGTGATCGCCGCACCGATCGCGATCTCGATTTCCATCGTCTACTGGCTGATCACGGTGATCGATGCGCGCGTGAAGCCGCTGCTGCCGCCGATCCTGGATCCGGAGACCTACACCAATATCGCGATTCCGGGTGTCGGCGTACTGGTGGCCATTGTGGCGCTGACCTTTCTTGGCGCGGTAGCGACCAACCTGATCGGGCGCGCGGCCCTGCGCCTGTCGGACCGTATTCTCAGCCGCATCCCGGTGGTCAGCAATATCTACAATGCCTTCAAGCAGCTGTTTGAACTGCTGGCCTCCGGCGAGCAGGGCAATTTCCAGGAAGTGGTGCTGGTGGAGTATCCCAAGAAGGGCACCTGGTGCATCGGCTTCCTCACCGCGCCGGCCAAGGGCGAGATCAAGACGCGCCTGTCGGACGAGTATCGGGGCGTCTTCGTGCCGACCACGCCGAACCCAACCTCCGGCTTCCTGATGTATATGAAGAGCGAGGAGATCATCCGCCTGAAAATGTCGGTGGAAGAGGGCGCCCGGATGATCATCTCCGCTGGTCTGGTCGTACCCGACGAGATGCCGATGGAAGATCAGGAGCGCGAAAAGCTCATTCCGCTTCCGGGCGAAGTGCCCTCGGACGAAACAGATCCCGCGCCAGACCCAGAGCCTGCCCGCGCGGACCCGTAAGCTCCGGATCGGTGGCAACTGCGGCCCGGGCATCGCTGCGCGCGATCTCCAGCAAGTCTCCATCCTTCGCCAGATCGATCACTGCATAATCGATCGCTCCGGCCTGACGCAGGCCGAGTACGTCGCCGGGGCCACGCAACTGGAAATCGGCTTCGGCGATCAGGAACCCGTCATCGGTCGAGCGCAGCGTGTCGAGGCGCTTTGTGGCGGTCTCTCCAAGTGGCGGGCGGTACATCAAGAGGCAGAAGGCCGGCTTGTCGCCGCGCCCGACGCGGCCGCGCAGCTGGTGGAGCTGGGCGAGGCCAAAGCCCTCGGCGCGCTCGATCACCATGATTGTGGCCTCGGGCACATCCACGCCGACCTCGACCACGGTGGTGGCCACGAGCACGCCGGTACGTCCGGCGCGGAAATCCTCAAGCGCGGTATCCTTTTCGTCCGGTTTCAGCCGGCCATGCACGAGGCCGACTGGGCGGGAGAGCTGTTCGACCAGGGCCGCATGGCGCGCGACGGCGGAGGAATCATCCTCCTCCACATCCACTTTCGGGCAGATCCAGAAGGCGCGCTCGCCGCGCTTCACCGCCCGGTCGACAGCGGCCACGACCTCCATCAGCCGGCTATCAGGCAAGACGCGGGTTTCCACCTTCTGCCGTCCCGCTGGTTTTTCGTCCAGCAGGGTCACGTCGAGATCACCATGCACGGCCTGGGCGAGCGTGCGCGGGATGGGGGTGGCGCTCATCACCAGCATGTGCGGGCTGATCGCCTTTTCCAGGAGGCGCTGGCGGTCGGCGACACCAAACCGGTGCTGCTCGTCAACGATGACGAGGCCGAGCCGGGCGAAGTTCACCGTTTCCTGAAACAGGGCATGGGTGCCGGCCACGATCTGGATCGAGCCATCGGCCAGGCCCATCAGCTTGGCTTCGCGGCCTGAGCCCTTGTCGCGCCCGGTCAGCGATTCCACGACATAGCCGTGCGGAGAGAGAAGACCGTTGAGCGTCGCAAACTGCTGGCGCGCGAGCACTTCGGTCGGCGCCATGAAGGCGGCCTGGTAGCCGGCCTCAACGGCCTGCACGGCAGCCAGCGCGCTCACCAGCGTCTTGCCCGCCCCGACATCGCCCTGCAGCATGCGCCGCATGGGCGTGGTCTCGGACATGTCTTTTGCGATCTCGTTGACCGCGTTTTTCTGCGCGCCGGTGGGGGCATAGGGCAGGGTCTCGACGATCCGGCGCTGGGCCTGCCCGGCGAGCGGCAGGGCCGGCGAGTGGCGTTTGGAGCGTGAGGCCCGCGCCAGGGCGAACATGGCCTCGCGCGCCAGCGCCTCGTCATAGGCGAGCCGCTCGCGTGCCAGTTCCATGGCGTCCAGATCATAGGCCGGCGGATTGTGCAGGGCGGTGAGGGCGGCGGCGAAATCCGGCCAGCCGCGCTGGGCTTTCAGATGCTTGTCCTGCCATTCCGGCAGGTCGTCCGGCAACAGGTCCAGCGCCGCCACGGCTGCGCTGTGGACCCGCTTGTTGGTGAGGCCTGCGGTGAGGCGATAGATCGGCTCCACGGCAGGCGGGCGTTCCGGCTTTTCCGGATCGAGGATGAAGTCGGGATGCGCCATCTGGCGCTCGCCATTGAACTCATCCACCCGGCCCGAGACGATGCGCTGCTTGCCGACGGGAAACTGGCTCTGCAGCCAGCGGCCATCGGCGCGGAAGAAGGCGAGTGTGAGGAAGCCGCTGCCATCGAAGAGCTGCACCCGGTGCGGCGCGCGCGCGTTGTAGGGTGCTTTCACGCTATGCACCTCGCCTTGAACGGTCGCGACCTCACCGGGTTCCAGCGCATCGAAATTCTCGCGCACCCGCCGGTCGACCCAGCGCTCGGGCAGGTGCAGCAGCAGGTCCCACACAGTCGCCGGCCCCAGCAGGCGCTTGAACGCCTCCAGCAGTTTCGGGCCGATGCCGGGCAGGACATCGACGGTCTGGAACAGGGGAAAGAGCCGCTCATCGCGCATGGCGCGACAGTAGGCCGAGGGAGAAGAGGCGGCAATCGGGTGTGCAGACGCGCAAAGCTGAACTATGTGTGGAACCACATCGAAAGGATGCGCCAATGTCGGACCAGATCGCAGAACGCCGCCGCAAACTCCGATTCCGTGCCTGGCGGCGCGGCTTCCGGGAAATGGATCTGTTGATGGGCAGCTTCGCCGACAAGCATATCGGCGAGCTGGAAACCGAAGGGCTCGACCAGTTCGAAGCGCTGCTGGAGACCCCCGATTGGGAAGTCTATGCCTGGCTCGTCGGCCAGAGGCCTGTTCCCGAGGATCAGATGAGCCCGGTTCTGGACCAGCTCATCGCCTTCCGCTACGAGGCTCAACCGGGGTGATTTCCCCCGACAGGCGATCCTCCAGTCCGCAGAAGAGAATGACACCAGAAAAGCTGCTCGCCGGCCTGTCCGGTTCGGTTTCCATTGCTGGCGCCCCCTTCGGCGCAGACATCCTGGCGCTGACGGGCATGCTCGGCGAGAGCGGCGGCGCGGCGCTCTATGTCGCGCGCGACGACAAGCAGGCGGTCACGGCACTGCGGGTCGCGGAGTTCGCCAATCCCACGCTCGACCGTATCCACCTGCCGGGCTGGGATATCCTGCCCTATGACCGGATCAGCCCGGCGCCTTCCATCGCAGCGGCCCGCTGTGCGGCGCTTGCCCGGATGTCGCGCCTGGACGAGGCGCCGGTCCCGGTCCTGATCGTCACCACCGCGAGCTCTCTGGTCCAGCGCGTGCCGCCAAGGGCGCTCCTGAAGGCCGCCAGCTTTTCCGTCACTGTCGGCCAGTCGGTCAGCCAGGGCGCGCTGACGGACTATCTCCAGGTCAATGGCTATGTCCGTGTTTCCACTGTGCGCGAACGCGGGGAATATGCCGTGCGCGGGGGCATTATCGACATCTTCCCGCCGACCTCGCCGGAGCCGCTGCGGCTCGATTTCTTCGGCGATTTCCTCGAAGGCCTCAGACAGTTCGATCCGGAAACCCAGCGTTCCACGGCGACCCTGCAGGGCGCGGCCTTCGCACCGGTCAGCGAGGTGCTGTTCAACGACGAGGTGCTGAGCCGTTTCCGCGAGAAATATCTCGCCACCTTCGGCCCGCCCTCGGGCGACCCCACCTATGAAGCCGCGAGGGCCTCGATCCGCCGGCAGGGGGTGGAGAACTGGCTGCCGCTGTTCCACGATCATCTCGAAACCCTGTTCGACTATCTGCCAGAGAACACGCTGATCGCGATGTCGGCGCTGGCCGGCGAGGCCGCCTCCGAACGGCTCTCTCAGGCCAGGGACTATTATGAGGCGCGCCTGGAGGCGGCCGGCGACCCGCGAAAAGGCCGCATCCTGCCGCCCGACCAGCTCTATCTCTCGCCATCCGATCTCGATGCCGCGCTGACCTTTGAGCGCACCGCCCGATTCATGCCGGGCGATGCAGCGGGCGACCAGTCCGACCTCGGCGCAAGCGTCGGCAGGAATTTCGCGCCGGAGCGCACGCGGCCCGATCTCAATGTCTTCGAGGTCGCCGGCGCACACGCAAAGGCGCTGCGCGATGAGGGCAAGGCGGTAATCCTGGCGGCATGGAGCGACGGGTCGGCCGAGCGCCTCGCCAACGTGTTCGAGGATCACAAGCTGGATGTGCCCGAGAGGGCATATTCGCTGGAGGCGGCGAAAAAGGCCGGCTTTGCCGTTTGCGAGCTGCCGATCGAGACCGGCTTCGTCACGCCCGAGCTCGCCATCATCGCCGAGCCGGACATTCTCGGCGACCGTCTCGCCGCCCCGCGCCGCAAGCGCAAGGCCGCCAATTTCATCGCCGAGGCCGCAGCCCTCTCACAGGGAGACCTGATCGTCCATGTCGATCATGGCGTTGGCCGTTATTCCGGGCTGAAGACGCTGGAGCTCGCCGCCGCGCCGCATGATTGCCTTGAGCTGGAATATTCCGGCGGCGACCGGATCTTCCTGCCGGTGGAGAATATCGACCTCATCAGCCGCTATGGCAGCGAGGATGCCACTGGCATGCTCGACAAGCTTGGCGGGGCCGGTTGGCAATCCAGAAAGGCGAAGGCCAAGAAGCGCATCCTGGAGATGGCCGCCGAGCTGATGCAAATCGCGGCGCAACGTCTCCTGAAGAAGGGCGAGGTCGCCGATGCCGGTCATGGCCTCTATGAGGAGTTCGCCGCGCGCTTCCCCTATGAGGAAACCGACGACCAGCTCCACGCGATTGACGATGTGCTGAGCGATCTCACCTCCGGCCGGCCCATGGACCGGCTGATCTGCGGCGATGTCGGTTTCGGCAAGACCGAGGTTGCCTTGCGCGGGGCCTTTGTCGCCGCCATGAGCGGGATGCAGGTCGCCGTCATCGCGCCGACCACCATCCTCGCGCGCCAGCATTACAACACCTTCTCTGAGCGGTTTGCCAGCTGGCCGCTGGAAGTGAAACAGCTCTCCCGGCTGGTCTCGGGCAAAGAGGCGGCGGAAACCCGTGACGGTGTGAAATCGGGCCGGGTGAATGTCGTCATTGGCACCCATGCCCTGCTGGCGAAATCGGTCGAGTTCGATAATCTCGGCCTGCTCATCGTCGACGAGGAACAGCGCTTCGGCGTGAAGCACAAGGAGCGCCTGAAGGAGCTGCGCTCTGATGTGCATGTCCTGACGCTCTCGGCAACGCCGATCCCGCGCACGCTGCAGATGGCACTCACCGGCATCCGCGATCTCTCCATCATCGCGACCCCGCCAATCGACCGGCTCTCGGTGCGCACCTATGTCACCGAGTTCGATACGGTCACCCTGCGCGAGGCGCTGCTGCGCGAGAAGTATCGCGGCGGGCAGGCCTTCTTTGTCGCGCCGCGTATCAAGGATCTGGACGATCTTGAGCGCTTCCTGCGCGAGCATGTGCCGGAGGTGAGCTTCGTCGTCGCCCACGGCCAGATGGCGCCGGGCGAGCTGGATGACATCATGACCGCCTTCTATGAGGGCAAATATGATGTGCTGCTCTCGACCACGATTGTTGAAAGCGGGCTCGACATTCCGCGCGCCAATACACTGATCATCCACCGCGCCGACCGGTTCGGCCTGGCACAACTTTATCAGCTGCGCGGCCGGGTGGGGCGCTCGAAATTGCGCGCCTATGCCTATTTCACCACGCCGCGCGACCAGTTGATGACCGAGACGGCGGAAAAGCGCCTGCGCGTGCTCCAGTCGCTCGACAGTCTCGGTGCGGGCTTCCAGCTCGCCAGCCACGATCTCGACATGCGCGGTTCGGGCAACCTTCTGGGTGACCAGCAATCGGGCCATGTGAAGGAGGTCGGTGTCGAGCTTTACCAGCAGATGCTGGAAGATGCGGTCAACGCGTTGCAGGCCGGGCAGGGCCGGGCCGACGACTTTGCCGATGAGTGGTCGCCGACCATCAATCTCGGCGTCGCCGTGCTGATCCCGGAAGACTATGTCGAGGACCTCGTCGTGCGCATGTCACTCTACCGGCGCCTCGCCGATATCGACACCGAAGCGGGCCGGGAAGGCTTTGCGGCGGAACTGATCGACCGGTTCGGCCCGCTGCCGGAGCCGACGCAACAATTGCTCGAAATCACCGCGATCAAGGCACGCTGCAAGGCACTGGGCATTGCCAAGGTGGATGCCGGGCCGAAGGGGGCGGTGTTCAGCTTCCGCGAGGATACCAGCGTTGATCCCATGCATCTGATGGGCGTGGTGCGGGCGCGGCCGTCACAGCTGAAACTGCGCCCGGACAACAAGCTCGTCTTCACCGTCGGCGCAGGCAGTGCGAAACAGCGCATCGAATCGATCCGGCGCCTGCTCGACGAGCTGGAAACGCCCGCCTAGGCGGCCAGCGGGCGGGTGAACGGTCCGGTCAGCGCGGCCGCGATCAGGCCGTCCGGCGTGAAGGAGGTCCGGCGTTCCACCGCGCGCCAGCTCAAACGCTCGGCGAGGTCGCGCGCATTGGCCCTCTCAGCCATCAGCGTGGCGAGGCGCCCGGCGAGGTGCACCGCGCCGCCATAGGCGGTGTCACGGAGCACGCAGAGCAGGCCGCGCTGGCCGAGCCGGGCCGCAAGATCGGTCTCGCGCAGATTGGCGACGACCAGATTTGCAAGACGCGGCAGTTCGTCGGGATAGCCCTCCTCGACGCTGGTGCCGCGCAGTTTCAGGCTGAGAAGGGTGAGCGGAGCTTCGTCCTGCTGGCTGGCGCTGATCTGGCGCGGCAGGTGGGCGCGCAGGAAGGCTTCCGAATAGAGCCCCGTCAGCGGGTCGTGCGAGGTTGAGCTTAGCCGCACGCGCTTCAGGCGCGTTGAGAGCGGCTCGGATGTGGCGCGCTCGGCGAGCAGGTCGAAGGCGGTCTCCGGGTCGCCTTCAAAGCCGACCACGCCGTCGAGTACCAGCCCGCTCTGGGCATGGCCGAGAATGACGAAGGAGGTGTCCTTGTGCTGGGCCGAGAGGTTGAGCACGCCATGCGTCTGCTCGTCGACGGCCTGGGCATCGATCAGCACCATGCGGAATCTGGTATCGGAGAGGTGATGATGGGCCGAGCGCACGGTCATGCAGCTGACAAGGTCCACACCGCGCGCGCCGAGCCCGCGGGTCATCGGGATCAGGCCGCGCGACACCGGGCCGATATAAAGGATGCGTCGCAGCGACTCGTCGCCCTTCGGATCATTGGCATAGACCGGGCTGCCGAACTGGCGCGCGGTGAGCGTGCGCAGGGAACGTTCATTCTCGCGCAGCAGTGCGCGTCGGCGCACGGCCAGGCGCTCTGGCAGGGTGGCAATGTGCTGGTCCTTGATCAGGCGGATCGCATCGGGCCGGCGCGACAGGTCGATCTCGCCCTCGCCGAGACAGACGATCGGACGGTCCTTGCGCAGGAGGACCTTGGCCAGTTCCGGAGACGGCGGGGCCGCAGACGCCGATTTCAGGTCCACCAGCAGCGCCACGCGCGTCGGCTCGCCGAGATCGCCCGACGCCAGAATCGGGCGCATGCCGATGCCGGCCAGGGCGTCCATAAGCTCGCGCTGGCGGTCTCCGGTGGCCAGGAGATCGATCTGGGGGTCGCTGAAGGCAGGTTTTGGCACGACTGAGGGCGTCCTTGACGATGCGTGATGGCTTCCATCTGGCCCGCTCAGTCTTAAGGTTGCGTTGATACACATGACAGGGAGACCACCATGGCGCAGGGACCGTTGGCGGGAGTGAAAATCATTGAGTTTGCAGGCATCGGACCGGGGCCGTTCTGCGGCATGCTGCTGTCCGATCTCGGCGCCGATGTGGTGCGAATCGACCGTGCAGGCGGGCGGCCGACAATCGAGAATCCCAAGGACGTTACCTCACGCGGGCGGCGCTCGATTGCGCTGAACCTGAAGGAACCGGCCGATATCGAGCTGGCGATGACGCTGCTTGAACAGGCCGAGGGACTGATCGAGGGCTTCCGGCCGGGCGTTATGGAGCGGCTTGGCCTTGGCCCGGATGCCGTGCTCGCGCGCAATCCGAAGCTGGTCTATGGCCGCATGACTGGCTGGGGCCAGCATGGCACGCTTGCCCATGCCGCTGGCCATGACCTCAACTATATCGCGCTGACGGGCGCGCTTGGCGCGATGGGGCGCAAAGGTGAGCCGCCGGCGCCGCCACTGAACCTGGTCGGCGATTATGGCGGCGGTGCGCTCTATCTCGCCTTCGGCCTCCTGGCCGGGATTCTCCATGCCCGCGCGAGCGGGGAAGGCCAGGTCATCGACTGCGCGATGACCGATGGGGCGGCCTCTCTGGCCTCCCTCTTCTATGGCATGCATGCCGCTGGGATCTGGACAGATGAGCGCCAGAACAATCTGCTCGATGGCGGCGCGCATTTTTACGACACCTATGAATGCGCGGATGGCGAATATGTCTCCATCGGTTCCATCGAGCCGCAGTTCTACGCCCTGCTGGTGGAAAAAGCCGGTCTGACCGATCCGGATTTCCATGAGCAGATGAACCGGGCGAAATGGTCGGAGCTGAAGGAAAAGCTTGCCGGCGTGATCAAGACAAAGACCCGCGATGAATGGTGCGAGATCATGGAAGGTAGCGATATCTGCTTCGCTCCAGTACTCAGTCTCGCCGAGGCGCCTTCCCATCCGCACAATGTCGCGCGCGGGACCTTTATCGAGGTCGACGGCGTTGTGCAGCCTGCGCCCGCCCCGCGCTTTTCAAAAACGCCCGGTGCGGTACAAGGGGCCGCACCCGGTGCAGACCAGCACCGCGATGCAATCCTGAAAGAGTGGGGAATAGCCTAAAAGATGGGAAGCCTTCCGGGGACAACGGGACGCCGTCGCATTTATCTCATGCGTCACGGCTTTGTGGATTATACCTCGCAGAAGGTGCGCGAGACCCGCGATCCCTCGCAGGCCTATCTCACCGAATCGGGCCGGGAGGAGGCGCGCGCAGCCGGCCTGGCGCTGGCCGATGTGCATTTCGATCTCGCCCTGTGCTCGGGACTGCATCGCACGCGGGAGACGGCCGAGATTGTGCTGTCCCATCACCCCTACGATCTGATGCTGGAGGATGAGGAAAGGTTCTGCGAACTGCGCTCGGGCCAGTATATCCACTTCACCAGTGCCGAGCAGCTGGCGGCGACCATGACTTTCCAGTTCGAGGCAGCCGGCGACGCGGACGCGACTTTCCTGGAAGGCGGGGAGAAATTCTCCGACGCCATGGTGCGCATCGTCGAGGGGCTGGAAGCGCTGCTCGCCCGGCCGGGTTGGCACACGGCGCTGGTGGTGGCCCATGAAGTGGTCAACCGGCTGATGCTGGCCTGGGCCATCGGTGCGCCGCTGGGCGCGAGTGCCGGGTTCGAGCAGGATACGGGCTGCATCAATATCGTGGATTTCGACCTGGTCCCGGACGATGAAGGCATTGTACGAATCGAACGTGCGCTGCTCAAGGCAGTGAACCTGACGCCGGCCAATTACCTCAAGAACGGAATGAATCTGCGCTCCCTGGAGGCGATTTTTACGGTCGCGGAAGACTAGATTACCAAGATTTCACGCCAGTCTGAACACCCATTCAGTTTCAGCGGCATTTTTCCCAATCATGGCCGGAATGAGGACGCGTCAGAGCGCTTCTGTTCATCTTGAATCACCTAGAAAGGTGTTGTCAGCGAGGGGCGAGTGGACTGACCAAGATGCCCCGAGCTGACGTCCTTCTTGCGAACTTGGCCGCCTTCGGGCGGCTTTTTTTTATGCTGTTTCCGGCTGTGCGGCTGCATTAGAGCCAGTGAGACTGCCTGCCCAGACTGAAAACTCAGTTAACGCACGGGCTGCCTGCGCTCTTTTCTTCAGCCTTCCCTTTTCCTTGCCGCGCACGCGCCTGCCGTCCTCGGTGCGGGTCGGCACACCTTCAATGTCCGGGAAGAGGCCGAAATTCACATTCATCGGCTGGAAGCTCCTGCCGCCCTCCAGATGGCCGCCGGTGATATGGGCGACCAGCGCGCCATGGGCGGTGGTCGGCGGCGGCGGGGCGAGCGTCAGGCCGAGCCGTTCGGCGGCGGCCAGGCGCCCCGTCACGAGGCCCATGGCCGCGCTCTCCACATAGCCTTCCACCCCGGTGATCTGCCCGGCAAAGCGCAGGCTGGGCCGGGCCTTCAGGCGCAGCTGGCTGTCGAGCAGTTTCGGCGAGTTCAGGAAGGTATTGCGGTGAATGCCGCCAAGGCGCGCGAACTGGGCATTCTCAAGCCCCGGGATCATCCGGAAGATCTCGGCCTGCGCGCCGTATTTCAGCTTGGTCTGGAAGCCGACCATGTTCCACAGGGTGCCGAGGGCATTGTCCTGGCGCAGCTGCACAACGGCGTGCGGTTTCACATCCGGCTCGTGTGGATTGGTGAGGCCGACCGGCTTCATCGGCCCGAAGCGCAGCGTCTCGCGCCCCCGCTCGGCCATCACC
The DNA here is from genome assembly GCA_002408125.1 of Hyphomonadaceae bacterium UBA5336. Lineage (GTDB taxonomy): Bacteria > Pseudomonadota > Alphaproteobacteria > Caulobacterales > Hyphomonadaceae > UBA5336. Next base: position 37,450 of record DHQO01000021.1, read on the forward strand.
TCGATCGGCAGGCAGCCCTCGAAATAGGGCGTGTCCTTCTCCCAGTCGCGGAACTCGGTCTTTTCCCCGGCGATCAGTGCATCGATGAAGGCGTTGTACTGCGCCTCATCCATCCCGCAATTGATATAGGCTGCCGTGTCGCCGCCCGGGCCGGGCTTGTCATAGCGGCTCTGGCGCCAGGCGCGGGACATGTCGATCGACTCGAAATGCACGATAGGGGCGATGGCATCGAAGAAGGCGAGATCCTCCTCGCCGGTCTGCGCGCGGACGGCTTCAGCCAGCTTGATGGAAGTGAGCGGGCCGGTGGCCACGATCACGCTGCCCCAGTCTTCCGGGGGCAGACCGTCGATTTCCTCGCGCACAATGGTGATGAGCGGATGGGCTTCGAGTGTGGCAGTGACATCCTCGGCAAAGCCTTCCCGGTCGACCGCCAGCGCGCTGCCGGCCGGCACCTGGTGTTTGTCGCCCATGGCGATGATCAGCCCGCCAGCAAGACGCATTTCCTGGTGCAGCACGCCGACGGCATTGTTCTCATGATCATCGGACCGGAAGGAATTGGAGCAGACCAGCTCCGCCAGCCGGTCAGTATGGTGCGCTTCGGTGGTGTGCACCCCGCGCATTTCGTGCAAGACCACGGGCACGCCGGCCTGGGCGACCTGCCAGGCAGCCTCGCTGCCTGCCATGCCGCCGCCAATAATATGGACAGGTTCTGTCGTCATGTTGGGCGACATGCTTGTGATGTCGCCACTGGTCAAGCCGACGCTTGCAGTATTTAACATTGGTGGCTAGTTCCCCAGTCAATAACTTTGCAGGCTTAAATAACAAAGGGGGAACAGGGAGTGAGTATTGGCTCATTATTGGTGTCGTTTTGGACCCATGCCAGAAAAGAAGGACCGGCCAGGCCTGTAGCCTTCTGGGGGAATGCTGGAGCGGCTGGCGCTGTATTTGCCGCCCTGTCCGGTTGGGGGCTCATTTTCGGTGCTCTGGCCGCCTTGGCCTCGGGTGTGGCCTTCTTCTATCGCGGCGCGAGCGTGGGGGAAGCCTTCCGGCTGATGGGCCTTCTTGCGGTGTCGCTCCTGCTCAGCTTTCTGGTCATGCTTTTCCTCGGCGTGGTGACGCTTCTGGCCGTCTGCATCGTCACCTTCATCATCATGGCCGGATCCGGTTTCGATTTCGATGCCGCCGGTGAGAGCCAGCAGGCCTGGGACGCCGCCTTGCTGGCCTATCAGTCCACGGCGGGCTGGCAGCTTGCCATGGCGGTGTTCCTGTTCGGATTGGCCGTGCTTGTCGTCGGTCTGGCACGTTCTGCGCCGCAAGTGGCAGCAAGTGTGCAAGAGGGCAGGGTGGTTGCCCTGGAAGTGTACAACTGGACCCGCAAACAGGGCGTCCGGCTGTTCGCGGCGGCGCTGGCAGTGTTCGTGATCCCGGTCGGCCTGGCTGCCCTGATCCACTATCTGGTGCCAGAGCGGTACGAAGCGCTCCTGCTGATCGTGCCGATTGCGCTGGGGATTTATGCCTGGTGCAGCCTGTCGGCGGCGAGTTACGAGCTGATGGGAGTTCAAAAGCTCAAATTTGAACCAGTAGTTTAGGAATTCGGTTACGCTCGCGTGTCTATCTGGGGTCTCAGACCTCCAGGAGATGGACATGGCTGCCCAGAAAAAGACGTCCGAGGACATCCAATTCTACACCGGCACGCCGTCAGAGGCCGCGGCGGACAGCGCGCGTCCAGTGGCTTCCGACGAAGACCATGCTGCTGCGCCGTCTCCGGCACGCGCGCTTCAGGCCGGCTTGCAAGCGGAGTTCTCGCGCACCGATTTTCCGTTCAGCCAGATGCAGGTGATCTCCGCCATCGTGGTCTTCTGCTTTGCCGTCTGGTGGGCGCTGTTCCAGGTTGTGGCTGTGCTCGTCTGAGTGGTCGCCGCACACCGGCCCTTTCCCCCGTTTGATCGAACCGTTATGGACAGGCCCGAAAGGCAGCCGTCTCCATGCAGTTTCTCGTTACCGGCGTGGCCGGGTTCATAGGCCATCGCATTGCGCTCGCGCTTCTCGAGGCGGGCCATTCGGTTGTCGGGATCGACAATCTCAACGCCTATTATGATGTCGAGCTCAAGCGTGCGCGCCTGCGCCGTCTGCTGCCTTATGGAGAGTTCCGGTTCCAGGAACTTGATATCGCCGATCATGAAGGCCTGATGGCGCTGCCCGAGCGTAATCGGATCGACCGGGTGGTCCATCTCGCGGCCCAGGCAGGCGTGCGCTATTCCATCGAGAACCCGTTTGCCTACGCCTCGGCAAACATGACGGGGCACCTCTCCGTGCTGGAATTCTGCCGCCGGTCAGACCGCGCGCCGATGCTGGTCTACGCCTCGTCCAGTTCGGTGTACGGCAATTCCAACGATGTTCCGTATGCAGAAGATGCTGTCATCAACAATCCGGTCTCGCTCTACGCTGCGACCAAGCGGGCCGACGAGCTGATGAGCCAAGCCTATGCCAAACTATATGGGCTGAGGCAGATCGGTGTGCGCTTCTTCACGGTCTATGGCCCGTGGGGCCGGCCCGACATGGCCTACTGGACCTTCACCGACCGGATCCTGCGTGGCGAGACCATCCGCGTCTTCAATCATGGCGACATGCGCCGCGACTTCACCTTCATCGACGACGCCATTGGCGGGCTCAGCGCCATCGCCCTGGGAGAGGCCGAGTTCGACAATCCGGCACGCCCGCACAAGCTTTACAATATCGGCCACAACCAGCCCGTCGCCCTGCTCGATTTCATCGCCGAGATCGAGGCGGCGACCGGTGAGACGGCGCGCATCGCCCTTGAGCCCATGCAGCCGGGCGATGTGGAGGAAACCTGCGCGGATATCTCGGCCATGCAGCGTGACTATGGATATGCTCCGAGTACGGAGCTTTGTGACGGCATCGGCCAGTTTGTCGACTGGTATCGCAGCCAGCGCGTGTCGGCGGGCGGCACGGTGGCCTGACGCATATGGGCCGGCGGCGATGTATGTGTCACAATTCCGTCGCTTGATGTTGGCCCTCGTGTGTTTCAGTAAGCCGCCGCGATACCTTCCGTCATCCGTGGCCAGAGTGAGTAGATCATGTCGCTGAAAGCCCAGTACGCCGCCATCTTTCTGTCCTTCACCAGCGCGCTGGCCCTTGCGGCCTGCGGCTCGCCGGCACCGGCCGAGCCTGTCGCCATATTGCCGGATGCCCCTGATCCGACACCTTTCACCCGTGCCTACACGCTGGTGGAATCGCCCGATGCCAGCCTGCGCATCTTCGCCCGGGAAGCGCGCGACGATACCAACCTCTTCCTCATGCGCCGCCAGGAGGATGGCAGCTGGAGCGCGCCGGAAGAGATGGACCTGCCGCATATCCAGCGGATCACATCGCCGGCCTTCGATCCGGCAGGCGCTTATCTCTACTACGCCTCCGACCAGCCCATCGAATCCCTGTCGGGGCGCAAGGAACTCAATATCTGGCGCGTGCCGCTGACCGATGACGGGTTTGGAGAGCCGGAATTCCTGCCGGACCAGATCAATACCGGCGCGGTCGAGAAGGTCGGTACCATCGGACCGGACGGTACGCTCTACTTTATCACCGATCATCCGCGCGGCGGCTCCGGTGGGCTCGATATCATGCGGGCGGTGTATGACGAGGCGGTCGGCCTCTGGCAGGTCAGCCAGATGCCCGCCGGCTTCAACGATGCGCGCGCCGACGATCATTTCGCGCTGACCCCGGATGGCAGGCGCGCCTTCTTCTACAGCCATCGCAGCCCGAAGATCGGCGTGGTGGATATCTGGACCTCGACGCTGGAAGAGAGCGGGGACTGGTCTGTGCCGGTCAATCTCGGCCCGCCGGTGAACACGGCCGGCATCGATTATGGCGCCGGTGTCTCCGCTGACGGCGAGACCCTGTTCTTTTCGCGCGAAGGGCGTCTGATGGAGATCCCGCTTTCGGTTGCCCTTGCCGGCGAAGGCTGGACGAGTGACGAGGCTTCGTGACGCTCCATCCGCGAGGCCGGTCATGACCTGGCGCCACCTCGCCGTGGCCGGCTTTGTGCTGGCAATCCTTGCCGGGTTCCTGATCGTACCCTTCGGCACTGCGGCCGAGACCGGCCTCATGGTTTCCATCGCGCTGGCTGTGGGGCTGATCCTGCTCGGGGTGGTCGACATCTACACCCTGCGCTTACCCGACCCGTTAACTTTTTTGCTCATCGCTGCCGGGTTGCTGCTTGCGGCCCTGGGGGGCTGGGGGCTGTTCGCCAATGCGCTGATTGGTGCCGCCGCCGGATACGGATTGATCTGGGGACTGAGGGAGCTCTGGCTGCGCGGACGCGGCGAAGACGGAATCGGTCTGGGCGACGCAAAACTGCTGGCGGGCGCCGGAGCATGGGCGGGGTGGGTCGGTCTGCCGCAGGTATTGCTGCTGGCGTCGGGAATTGCACTGGTCTGCGTAGCGTTCGGAAAGATCAGTAGGCTGATGAAGTCTGAAAATCTGCGACTTCCCTTCGGGCCTTTCCTGGCACTCGGTCTGTGGCTCGTCTGGCGCACTGGGGGCCTTGTGGAACACTTCCTCATCGGCTGATGAGTTTCCCGCTCAGCCGGGGTGTTCCTCTTTTGACACATACGACGTGATCGAACGGTCAAAGCCCGAACCGTCGAAAAAGTGTTAAAAACGTATGCAATAGGAGCGGTAGTCATCGACAGCCGTTACCGCGCGCTACGAGGGCTTTGATCCGAACCCACTAAGCCAATCGAGGGGGCTTATTATGAAGTTCAACACCACTCTGCGCGCCGCGTTGATCGCGGGCGTCGCAGCCGTTGCGCTGGTCGGTTGTTCCGACACCGACATTTCTTCGCCGGGCGCGCCTGTCACTCAACCGCCGTCCACGCCGCCGACAACTCCGCCGACGACGCCGCCGTCGACCATCTCCCTGGTCCCGAGTGGCGGCTGCCCGACCGGCACCACCGAATCGACCTACGCCTCGGTTCCGGCTGACGGCTTCTCCAGTGTTGATGTTTGCGCCCTCAGTGGCACGGTCATTAACGGGATCACCTATCTTACCAGCGATGTGAGCATCCCGGCCGGCACGACGGTCGCGATCGAAGGCCCGGTCTTCGTTGGCGAAGAGGGTGGCAACACCGCGATTCTGACGATCGAAGCCGGCGCGCGCCTTTACGGTGCGTCCTCGCAGGGCACGGCCAACGCCACCGACGATTATCTCGTTGTTTCCCGAGGTTCGCAGATCATTGTGAACGGCACCGAAGGCGCCCCGGTCCGCATGACCTCGCGCGCTGCGCTGAACGATGAAGAGACCGGCAGCTCGATCCTCGAAGAGGGCACCACCGGTCAGTGGGGCGGTCTCGTCCTGAATGGCTTCGCTCAGATCAACGCCTGTATCGATGGCACCGCGACTGGCGGCACCGCCGGTTGTGAGAAGTCCGGCGAGGGTGCGTCCGGCCTGTTCGGTGGTGCGACCTCCGACGATGACTCCGGCCAGCTCTTCTACACCCGCGTCCAGTATGCCGGTGTGCGCCTGACCAATGAAGACGAGCTGAACGGCATCGCCTTCCAGGGCGTGGGCTCGGGCACCGACGTGTCCTTCATCCAGGTCACCAACAACCTGGACGACGGCATCGAATGGTTCGGTGGCACGGTTTCGGCTGACCACGTGGTGATCACCGGTGTCGGCGATGACTCGCTGGACTGGACCGATGGCTGGGTTGGTTCGCTGCAATATGCGATCGTTTATCCGGGTGTGGCCGGTGCCGATGGCGCCATGTCGGGCGACCCGCGCGGCATCGAGGCTGACAACCGCGACGGCACGAATGACAAGACGCCGTTCTCCGATCCGAAACTGTCCAACTTCACGCTGATCAACTCCGGCGACGCCAGCACCCAGCAGGGCATGCTGCTGCGTCGTGGTACGCGCGGTGTGATGGCCAACGGCATCATCGCCGACTGGTCGGTGGGCATGGACGTCGACAGCGACCAGACCTTCGACAACTATCTCGACGGCACGCTGCAGATCAAATCGATCTTCCTCGACAACGTGGTGAACTTCGCGACCGATGGCGACAATCCGGACAACGCGGCGCTCGGCGTGCCGGCCTTCGTTGCGGGCGACACCATTGTGGAAGGCGCAAGCCAGCTCTCGGGCACGACCTTCGTGCCGGGCGCCAGCGGCATCGTGCCGGGCAACAATGTGACCGCCGTGACGGCCTTCGATGTGTCGGGTATTGGCGAGCTTGAGGCCACCGACTTCCTCGGTGCCGTCTCGGGCGCCAGCGACACCTGGTATGCCGGCTGGACCGTCGATATCGCCGGTAACACCGTCAACTAGACCGAATTTGGACTGGGCGGGGCAGCGCATCGCTGTCCCGCCTCTTCCTGTTTCACATTCTCTTGTTCCATCGGGGCGCCAGCCCCTAGCCCGTCCCTGGGGGAAACCATGTTCAACTGCCGGTCCCATCTCCGCTGGGCGCTCCTGACCGGGGTGTCTTTCGTGTGTCTGTCTCCCGTCTGGGCCCAGGAAGCGCCCGATGATGATGATGCACTGCGCCAGCAAACCGTCGTGGTGCGCGGCGCCTTCATTCCTGACGAGAAGCGCAACACATCCGAAGTGTCCTCGCTGATCGACAGTGAGGATTTCACCGTTGCGGGGGACTCCGATGCTGCTGCCGCCCTGGCGCGCGTCGCGGGTGTCTCGACCGCCGAAAGCCGTTTCGTCTATGTGCGCGGCCTGAACGAGCGCTATTCCAGCGCCACGCTCAACGGCTCGCCGCTGCCCAGCCCCGAGCCGCTGCGCCGGGTTGCGCCGCTCGACCTGTTCCCGACGGCCGTGCTTGAGACAATTCTGGTCCAGAAGACCTTCTCGCCGGACCTGCCGGGCGAGTTCGGTGGCGGCCTTGTCGACATCCGTACCCGTGCGGTGCCGGATGAGGGCTTCTTCGAGTTTGGCCTTGGCATGGGCGGCAACACCGAAGCTACTTTCCAGGACGGCCTGCTGTATGACGGCTCCGACACCGACTTCCTCGGCTTTGACGATGGCGACCGCGACCTGCCGGCCGGCTATGACGCCCCCGATGGCGATTTCGGCCGCGCACTGACCGACAATTCCTCCCTGCTGGTGATGCAGGAAGGCCCGGCCGGCCCGGACTTCTCCTTCGACATGACCGGCGGTCAGCGCTATGACATCAGTCAGGACCTCTCCATCGGTATCCTGGCCTCGGCCTCCTATTCCAATGAATGGACCACGCGCGAGGGCACGCGCGGCTTTGCCAACCTGCAGGGCGACGGCCTGAGCCCGCGTTTCCCCGAAGGCCTGGACCTGCGCTCGACCGAGAACTCGATCGGCGTGAACGGGTATGCCTCGGTTGGTTTCGACATCTTCTCCGACCACGAGATTCGTTTCACCGGCCTGATCACCCGCTCGACCGACAAGGAAGCGCGCTCGATCACCGGTCTGGATTTCGACGACAATATCGAGCGCCGCGACTCGCTTGAATATTTCGAGCGCCAGCTGTGGACCGGCCAGGTCGCCGGCGAGCACGTCTTCCCGTCTCTGCTCGACCTGGAAGTGGAATGGCGCGCTTCCTATTCGGAAGCCTTCCGCGACGCGCCCTACCAGTTCAACGTGCTCTACCAGGATGCCCAGCAGGGCCGCGGCCTGCAGACCGTGACCAGCGGCGCCGACAACACCTTCGCCTTCAGCCGGATCGATGACGATGCCACCGATTTCGGGATCGACGCGACCCTGCCGCTGGGCGCCTACAGCGCCGATTGCACCTTCTTCTGCGAGACCGACATCAAGCTCGGTTACTCCTATGTCGAAAGCGACCGGGACGCGGTTTCGCGCCTGTTCTCGATCGAGGGTCTGGCGGCGCCGTCGAGCCAGCGCATCGACTTTGTCTATAACGACCTGTTCCGCTACGGGAACGGCCGGGCCGCCTCCATCGGCGGCAACACCTTCCCGGAAGCCTATGTCGCGACCCTGGAAGTGGATGCGGCCTATGTCGGCCTCGGCACCCAGATCACGCCCTACATCCGCGGCGCCATCGGTGGTCGCTTCGAGCGCGCGATCCAGGCGGTCGACACCATGGTGCTGGGCGCCGATCCGGATCTCAATTATGTCGAGAGCTGCATCGAGCGTCAGGATGACGGCAGCTGCGACCACACCGAGGACTTCCTCCCGGCAGTGACCATCACCTGGAACCCGATCGAGGATCTTCAGGTGCGCGCAGGTTATTCCGAAACGCTGACCCGGCCGCAGTTCCGCGAACTGGCCCCGACCGAGTTCCTCGACACCCAGACCGACCAGAACTTTCTGGGCAACCCCTTCCTGGTGAATGCGGCGATCAAGAACTATGACGCCCGCGCGGAATACTATTTCGCCCGCGGCCAGTTCCTCACTGTCGGCCTGTTCTACAAGGACATGGAACGCCCGATCGAGGAGATCGACAACCGCACGGCCGACACCCCACGCACGACCTTCATCAACGTACCGTCGGCCGAGCTCTACGGCGTCGAGATGGAATACGAGCAGCTCCTGCCGCTCGACCGCTGGTTCTCAGGCAGCTTCCTGGCCGACAAGGACTTCACGGTGAAGGCCAACTATACCTGGTCTGAGTCCGAGGTGACCGCCGGCATGACACCGGCAGAGGCCGGCTTCGATACCGGCGCCCAGTTCTGCGCCGCGCTGCCCGACCAGTGTGTGGCCACCAACCAGTCACCGCTGAACCCGACCGTGGTGCTGATCCCGGCGGCCGGCCTGATCGAGGATGGCCGCCAGCTCCAGGGCCAGTCCGAACACCTGGCCAATCTGCAACTGATCTATGCCGACCCGGACAAGGGCGCGGAAGTGAACCTGCTGGTGAACTATGCCAGCGAGCGAATCCGGTCCGGCGAGTCGCTTTCGCTCGGCATTCCGGCCGTTCTGGAACAGCCGCCGCTGACCGTGGATTTCGTTTATAATCGCGAATTCACTTTGGCTGGCGGCGAATACAAGTTTTCCTTCAACGTGGAGAACATTCTTGGCGACGAGTACGAAGCCTATCAGGAGCGCGGTGGTGACCGGGTGGACGTGGACGTCTACGAGATCGGAACCTCGTTCTCGATGGGCCTGACTCGTAAGTTCTAAGGATAAAAGGTTACAGACAACTGTAACCAGGCAGCAATCTCGCGCTGGCCCAATAACCGGGCCAGTGTGAATTAGGTGAGGTGAGTATCCTTGGTGCAGGCAGCTCCAGGATCGGTGAACGGGCAGGGTGCGCGGCTGATGGGCCTGCGCGCTCTGGTCGAACTCGGCCTGCTGGTGGTGCTCGGCCTGCTGCTGGCGCGCACATTCTGGCTGATCGCGGCCCCGGCAAAGAGCGTGAACGGGCTGACGCCTGCGCCGGCCAGTATGGTCACAGCGCCCGCACCTGCCATCCGCCTGCAGGCCAATCTCTCCCTTCTGACCTCGGCCAACCCCTTTGCATCCCTCGAGCGCGCAGCGGTCGAGGACGATACGCTATCGGTGCCGGAAACCTCGCTGAACCTGCGCCTGCAGGGCGTGCGCGCGATCACCAGCGGGGATGGCGACCTGCAGGCCTCGGCCACGATCGTCACGCCGGACAATCGCCAGGGCGTCTATGTGGTCGGCGACAAGCTGCTCGACAATGTCGTGCTCTCGCGGATCCTCTCCAATCGCGTGATCCTGGACAAGGGCGGCACTTTCGAGGCGCTCTATCTGGAAGGCCGCGAGGACGGCCTGCGTGTGCTGGGCGGAGAAGAACCGCGTCAGGCCATTGGCGGCCAGCGCGTAGTCGAGCCGGCCATCCACCATATTGCCAGCGCCGAGACCTTGTTGTCAGCGGTCCGTCTGATCCCGGCCGGTGAAGCGGCGCTGCGCATCGTGCCTACCGTGGCGCCCGATGATCTGGCAGGGCTCGGCCTGCGCGAGGGCGACCGGCTCGTGGCCGTCGACGGGCGTCCCGTGGCCGAGCTGGATTATGACGAAGTGATCGGAAAGCTGACGACCACCGACCGGATCAATGTGTCCATCCAGCGGGGCACGCAAACGAACGAACTGACTTATGTCTTCGAGGAGCGGGTAGAATGAAGATCAAGAGACTCGCCCTGGCGGCAGCCTTCTGTGCGAGCACTGCGCCGGTGGTCTATGCCGAGATGCAGAGCCCGACCTCGGCGCGCCACATCCTCAATCTCAATGATGTCGAGATTTCCGCGCTGATCGAAGACGTGTCCATGGTGACAGGCTACACCTTCATCGTGCACCCGGACGCGCGCTCCAAGCGCGTCACGGTGATGAGCCAGACGCCGATGTCCTCCAGTGAGGTGTTCGACGTGTTCCTCTCGACCCTGCGCGTGCACGGCTTTGCCGCCGTGCCGGCCGGGCGCGATACCTATCGCATCGTGCCGGAGCAGTCGGCCGTGGGCGAGGCCGGCGTGAACGGGTCCGGCCCGAATGCCTTTGTGACCGAAGTGGTGCGCCTTGAGCACTTCAACGCGCTGGAAGCAGCGCAGATGGTCAAGCCGATCGTGGATTCCCAGGGCCAGGTGGTGGCCAATGCGCGCTCCAATACGCTGGTCGTAGTCGACTATGCCTCGAACATGAACCGCGTGCGCGGCATCATCAGCGAGTTGGACCGGGACCGGTCGGTGGTGGAAACCATCGCGCTGCAGAACGTGCCGGCCTCGGAGATGGAAGGCATCCTGAACGACCTGCAGGGCCGGCGCGCCGATGAGGGCTATGCCAGCGTCTTCAATGCGGTCGCCTCCGAGACCAGCAACTCGATTATCCTGCGCGGGGATTCCGAGACCGTCGGGCGGGCCGCACAAGTCGCGCGCGAACTCGATTCCACCGATCCGGTGCGGGACAATCTGCGCATCGTGAAGCTCAACAATGCCGATGCTTCCGAGATCGTGCCAATCCTCGACAAGATTGGCGCCACCATGGCCGCCCAGCGCGCACCGGGCGAAGGCAATGTCGTGCTGCCGACCGTGGATTATCACGCCCCGACAAACTCGCTCGTCATCAGCGCCAATTATGAGACCCTGCTGGCCATGGAACGCGTGATCGAGGCGCTTGATCAGCGCCGCGCCCAGGTCCTGGTCGAGGCGATCATCGTGGAGATGTCCGACAATACCGCGCGCGAACTGGGCGTGCAGTTCGTGCTCTCGGGTACCGGCAATTCCACGACGCCTTTCGTCTCCAACAGTTTCACCCGCGCGGCGCCGAACATCCTGGCGCTGGCCGGCGCACTGGCGGGCGGGGACCTGTTCGGCGGCGGTGGAGACGATGATTCCTCGGGCGGCAACAGCGCCTTCCAGCAGGCCGCCGTCAACTCGCTGCTGAGCATGAACGGCACCACGTTCGGCGCGGCCGGCCGCGATGGTGACACGCTGTTCGGTGTGATCATCAATGCGCTGGAAAACGACACCGAGAGCCGCATCCTGTCGACGCCCTTCGGCATGGCGCTCGACAATGCCACCACCTCGCTGGTGGTCGGCCAGGATGTGCCGCTGACAACCGGTGTGTCGCTGAGCGCGAACTATGAAAACCCGTTCCGGGAGGTCAAGCGCGAGGAGATCGGTGTTAAACTCGATGTCACGCCGAAAATCTCCGATGATGGCAGCGTGCGGCTGGAGATCTACCAGGAGGTGTCCAGCATCGATCCGCAGCTCAGCGCAGCGGCCACGGACCTGATCCTGTCCAAGCGCACCTTCAATACCAGCGTGCTGGCCGATGATGGCGAGATTATCGTGCTCGGTGGCCTGGTTCAGGAGCGGGAGCAGAATATCCAGTCCAGGACGCCGCTGCTGGGCGATATTCCGGGGCTCGGGCGCCTGTTCCGCTCCGAAGGCCGCAGTCTGGAGCGCACCAATCTTGTGGTCTTCATCAAGCCGACCATTGTGCGCGATACCGCAGATGCCGCGGCCGCCACGTCCGTGAAATATCGCTACATTCAGGCCGAGGAAATCTTCAACGGCACCGAGGGCCAGTCCTCGCTGGATGCCTTCATCGAGGATGTGCTGGGCAGCCAGCCGCCCGGGTCCTGACGCCAGACTTCAGGCAGTGTAGATTAAACACGTCATGTCCGATCATCAGACCCCTCAGGTCACCTATGCCTTCGCCAAGGACAAGGGTGTCGTCATCCTGCCCGGCGAGGCCGGCGCGCGGGTGGGCGTGCGCGCAGGCGCTGATCCGCTGAGCCTGCTGGAAGTGCGCCGCGTGCTAGGCACGCCGATACAGCTCGCCCCGCTGACCGCCAGCGAATTCGAACGCCAGCTGTCGGACATCTACGGTGCGCGGGAGCTGGATGGTGGGGAGGCCGAGGCCGCTCTCGATGCCGACCTGGAAAGCCTGGTCGATAGCATCCCGCAGACTGCCGACCTGCTGGACGGCAATGACGATGCCCCGGTCATCCGCCTGATCAACGGCCTGATCTACGAAGCGGTGAAGCGCCGCGCCTCGGACATCCATATCGACCCGTTCGAGGACAAGCTCTCGATCCGCTACCGCATTGATGGCGCGCTGACCGAAGTCTTGACCCCGTCGCGCAAGCTGGCTGGCCCGCTGGTCTCGCGCATCAAGGTCATGGCCCGGCTGGATATCGCCGAAAAGCGCATGCCGCAGGATGGCCGTATCTCCCTGACCCTTGGCGGGCGCGGTGTGGATGTGCGTGTCGCGACCTTGCCGACCCGATACGGAGAACGCGTCGCCCTGCGCCTGCTCGACACGCGCAATGCCCTGATCAGCCTGGAAGAACTGGGCATGGATGGTGATACAGAGCGGCGCTACAACGAAGTGCTTTCCCAGCCCAATGGTGTGATCCTCGTCACCGGCCCGGTCGGCTCGGGCAAGACCACCACGCTCTATGCCTCGCTCTCACGCCTCAATTCCGGCTCGGTCAATATCATGACCCTGGAAGACCCGGTGGAATATGGCCTCGATGGCGTCAGCCAGACCCAGATGGACCACAAGGTGGGCCTCACCTTCGCCGCCACGCTGCGCTCCATCCTGCGCAATGATCCCAACATTGTCATGGTCGGCGAGATCCGCGATGGCGAGACCGCCGATGTGGCGCTGGAATTCGCGCTGACGGGGCGCCTTGCCCTCTCGACCATTCACACCAATTCCTCGGCCGGCGCGATCACGCGCCTGCGAGACATGGGCATCGAGAATTTCCTCCTCGCCTCGACCCTGCGCGCGGTGCTGGCCCAACGCCTGGTGCGCAAGCTCTGCAAGACCTGCAAGCAGGTGCGCCCGGCCGATGCGGGCGAAGTGGCGCTGCTCGGCCTGCCGGAAGGCACTGAGATTGAGGTCGGCCATCCGGTCGGCTGCATGGCCTGCGGCAATACCGGTTTTGAGGGCCGGCTCGGTGTCTATGAGCTGCTCGTCATGGATGGTCGCATCAAGCAGATGATCCATGCCGGAGCGAGCGAGGAAGAGATCGAGGCGCATGCCTTTGCCGAGCATGACATGCTGTTCGAGAACGGTCGCCGGCTGGTGCTTGCCGGCCTGACCAGCGTGGAGGAAGTGCTGCGCGTCTGCCGTCTGGAGGCCCGCAAGAATGGCGGCGTTTGAGTACACGGCCCTGTCGGCGGACGGCAAGCAGACTCGCGGTGTGATCGCCGCCGACAATCCGCGGGCTGCGCGCAAGGAACTGCGCATGCGCCAGCTCACCCCGCTGGACGTCAAGGCAACGCGCGGGGAAGAGAGCGGCGCGACGGCGCGCCTGCGCGGCGGGCTTTCTGCCAAGGCGCGCGCGCTGATGACGCGCCAGCTCGCGGTAATGCTGCAATCGGGCATGACGGTGGAAGAGGCGCTGCGGGCGGCGGCCGGCGATGGTGGTTCGGCGACCCAGCGCCGGCTTTTGCTGGCGGCGCGCTCGCGCGTGATGGAGGGCACGCGCCTGGCCGATGCGCTGGGTGAATCCCCTCGCGCCTTCCCGCAGCTTTACCGCGCCGTGGTCGCTGCCGGCGAAGCCTCCGGCCAGCTCGGCAAGGTGATGGAACAGCTCGCGGAGTATCTCGAAAGCAGCTACCGGCTGCGCCGCCAGGTCCAGTCCGCGCTGATCTATCCCGCTGTGCTGGGCGTGCTGGCGATGACCATGATGGCCGCGCTGATGATCTTCATCGTGCCGCGCCTTGTGGAACAGTTCGACCTGATGGGCGGGGAGGAACTGCCGTTGCTGACGCAGATCGTGATCGCCATTTCAGGCTTTGTTCGCGACTGGGGCCTTGTGGTGGTCGGCGTGCTGGTTATCGGAGGCTTCGCTATTTCGCGCCTGTTGCGGACAAAGGCGATCCGCCTCGCCGTGGACCGCGCCATGCTGGGCCTGCCGATCATTGGGGGGATGCAGCGGATTGTCCTGTCGGCCCGGTTCGCGCGGATTTATTCCACCCTGTCGGTCAGCGGCGCGCCAGTGCTCGATGCCCTGAAAGGCGCGCAGGCGGCGATGACGAACACCGTGTTCGCCAATGCCGCCGCGAAGGTGTCAGAGAGCGTGCGCGAGGGCGGCTCCTTTGCCGCCGCGATGAAGCGCACCGGTGTCTTCCCGCCGATCATGGTGCACATGGCCGCCAGCGGCGAGGCCGGGCGAAACCTGCCGGGCATGATGAACCGCGCGGCTGACTTCCTCGAAAACGAATTCGAGACCGATGCGCAGGTCGCCCTCGGCCTGCTGGAACCCTTGATCATTGTTGTGCTGGGCGGACTGGTCGGCCTGATCGTCCTTTCGATCATGATGCCGATCATGCAATTGAACAGCCTGGCCCTCGGCTAGAACAGGAGAGCGAAGATGACAGATGAGCCCCGCACCGAAGCCGACACCCGGCCCGCCGCGCCGCGCGATGGCGGCTTCTCGCTGACCGAACTGATGATCGTTGTGTTCATCATGGGCCTCCTGGCGACGATGATCATCGTTTCCACCAGCGGGATTTTCGGCCAGTCGCGCGATGCCAAGGCCCGCTCGGACATCCAGCGGCTGGATGGCGCGCTGCAGCTGTTCAATCTCGATATTGGCCGTTATCCCAATGACGGCGAGGGCCTGCGCGCGCTGGTGCAGGTCCCGTCCGGTGTCTCCGAGACGCGCTACCGGGCCGGCGGCTATGTCACCAGCCTGGAGCTCGATCCCTGGGGCAATCCCTATCAGTACGACCCCACCGGGCGCCGCTCCGGCAAGGCCTATGACCTTTTCTCCTTCGGCGCCGATGGTGAAGAGGGCGGGGAGGGCGAGGATGCCGATATCGGCAACTGGCAGACCGAAGAGGAGCTGAGCGGATATTGAGCGTCCACGCCGCCTGCCTTCCACGCGCGCCGGGGAGCCGCAATGCCGGCTTCTCGATGGTGGAGCTGATGGTGGTGGTGTTCCTCATCTCGCTGGCCGCGACCTTCATCCTGCTCACAGCCCCGCCCGGCAAGCTGCCCGAACGGGCCGAGGCCGAGCGGCTCGCCGGCATGCTGGAGCAGATATCCGCGCGCGCGGTTGTTTCTGGCCAGAGCCTAGGGCTGGTGCTGGAAGAGGGCGGCTATGTCGCCGCGCTGCGCACGCCCGATGGCTGGAAGCCAGAGTCCGGCACGCGCCGCAAACTCCCGCGCGATGTCGAACTGCATGATCCGCGCGAGGAGGACATCCTCTTCGCATCGAGGGTGAAGGAAGACACCGCACCCGCCCCGATCTTCGCCTTCGATGCTCAGGGCAGCGCGCTCCCCGGAGAGCTGGCGCTGGAAGGCGACGGGGAAACCTATCTTGTGCGTGTCAGCGCCAGCGGCGAGATCGCTGTGCGCGAGGAGGGCGGCCATGCGCGGCGATGATGGCTTCACCCTGGTCGAGGTGCTCGCCGCGCTCGCGGTGTTCTCGCTGGCGGCGATCGGCCTGATCCAGGTCACCGGCCAGAGCGTGCGGACCGCCGATGCGCTGGAGGCCCGCTTTGCTGCGCGCGTTGTGGCGTCAAATGTGCTCACTGAGGCGCTGGTCGATCCCGAACCGCTGCGCGACGGCTCGGTCGCCGGCGCCGAGACCGAACTCTCCCGAAACTTCGCCTGGACCCGCGCCGTGGTGACGGCGCCCATCGGTGAGGCAGACACGGTTCTGGTGACGGTGCGCGTGAGCGATGCGCGCTCTGGCCAGGAACTGGCCGAGGCCAGAGCCATGAGGCAGCGCACGCAATGAGGGCAGGGGCCGCATCCGATGGCGGGTTCTCGCTGGTCGAGACGCTGGTGGCGCTGTTCGTGGTCGCGCTGCTCGCGACCAGTGGCGGCGCGCTGCTGATCAGCTCGATCCAGGCAGGCGATGCGGTGAAGCGCTCCGCCGATGAGGTCCGCGACCTCGATGTGATGCATGCCCTGCTGCGCGATGATTTGAGCGCGATCACCCGGCGCGGCAGCCTCTCGCCGCGTGGCATCGGTACGGCCCAGGGGCTGGCCGGCAGCGACCGTTATGAAATCGCGCTGAGTTTCGTGCGCAATGGCTGGCCGCGTCTGGAGCCGGAGCAAGAGCTGCGTAGCGATCTCCAGCGCGTGGAATACCTTCTTGAGGACGGCCGTTTCATCCGCCGCGCCTATGCCGCGCCCGACCCATCGGCTGAGACCCCGGTCTTCGAGCGCGTTCTGGCCAGCAATGTGCGCGCCCTGCGCCTGCGGTGGTATCTCGCCGGCACCTGGTATGACGAGTGGGAAACCGGGCCTGCCGACCCGGCCAGCGAACTGCCTTCCATGGTCGAAATTGTGCTGGAGTTCGAGAGCGGTGACAGCCTCACCCAGCGCATGCTGGTCGGCGGAGTGGTGTCATGACCGGTAGGGCACACCAGATGCCGCGCGATAGCGGGGCTGCACTCCTGTCAGTGCTGATGTTGGTGGCGGCCATGTCGGTCGCGGCCCTCGTCGCCGTTGAGGCCATCGCGCGGGCGACAGAGCTGGCGCGCGTCACACGTGATAGGGGCGAGGCACACTGGATCGCTGTATCGGGCGAAACGGTCGCTGTCGCCGTGGTCGAGGACATCCTCGCCAAGACTGAAGGCCATTTGACCGAGGCAACGCCCGGCTTGGGCGCGCCCTACAGCTTCCCGGTCGACCGGGGCACGGTCACCCTCCGGGTCCATGACGCCTCAAACTGCTTCAATATCAACGCCCTGGCCGAGCCGGGCGAGCGCGGCTGGAATGTCGTGGAGGGCGAACTGACTGCCTATAAGCGCCTGTTGATGTCGCTCGGGCTCGGCAATTACGAGGCCGACCTGTTCGGTGACAGCCTGGCCGACTGGATCGACAGCGACAGCGTCTCGCGCGGCAATGGCGCCGAGGACGCCTATTATGCCGACCTCGCCGTGCCTTACCGCACCGCCGGCACGCCGCTGGAAAATATCCGCGAGCTGCGCGCCATCGGGCCCTACACGCCGGAAATGATCACGCTGCTGGAACCGCTGGTCTGCGTGCGGCCGAATTTCGAGCAGTCCACACTCAACATCAACACGCTGACAGAGCGTCAGGCGCCGCTGCTCACCGCGCTCCTGTCGCCCGACCTCTCGCCGGAAAGCGCCTTCGACATGATCGCACGCCGACCCGCCGCCGGGTGGTTCACGGCCGAGGCGTTCCTGCAGGAGCCGGAACTGACAGCACTGGCCGCCGAACGCCTGCGCATCAGCACGGTTTCGGTTGAGACCACGCATTTCCTCGTCGAAGGGCGCGTCAGCATCTCCGGTCTCGAAATCCCGTTTGAATATCTTTATGGACCGGGCGAGGACAGCGCGGTGCAGCTCCTTTGGCGCCGTAGAGGTGAGGACTGATGGCGCGGCGCATCTATGCCTGTTTCGAAGACGGCCCCGACGCGCCGATCTCGGTGGCATTGCCGCGTGGCGGCGGCGACTGGGAAGAGATCGGCGCGCCGGACTTCAAACCCCGCGCCAATGACGAGATTGTGGTCTTCGTGCCGGGCACCGAGGTGACCGAGCACCGGGCGACCATCCCCGCCCGCAACGAACGCGAAGCGCGCCGCGCCGCGCTCTTTGCCATCGAGGACGAGCTGGCGAGCCCGGTGGAAAGCCTGCACATCGCCCTGTCGGGCAAGGGTGAGGATGGCCAGCGCACCGTGCTTGCGTGCAGCGCCGATCTGATGACCGCCTGGAGCGACCGGCTGAAACGCGAAGGCTGGCCGGTGGCCTGTCTCACGCCTGACTATATGGCGCTGCCGGAGGCGGCGAGTGCGGCCGATACCGGCGCGCGTCTGATCTTCAATCTCGGCACGCGGCGGCTCGCGCTCGATGGCGGCGCACCGGCCGATCTTGTCAGCGCAGTAGCCGGGCTTGCTGAGGGCGAAATGATGCTTCATGGCGCCGATCTCGCGCGCCGCCTGGGCCATCCGGCCGAGCCGCTTCCCACCGGAACAGCCGCAGCGCTCGCGACGCTGGCCGGCGGGCGACAGGAGTTGCTCGACCTGCGCCAGGGTCCGTTTGCCCAGCGCCAGGGAGTGGCCCTGCCGCAATTTTCGCTCTGGCAGCGCGCGGCGGGTCTTGCCGCCGCTGCAGGTGTCGTGGCCATCGCCAATATCGTGCTGGAGACCCGTGCGCTGAATGCCAGCGCCGACAGTCACCGCGCCGAGGCGCAGGCGCTCTATGCCCAGTACTTCCCGGCCGAGGGGCGGATCAGCAATCCGGCTACGCGCGTGCAGCAGAAACTGGCGAGCCAGCGGTCCACCTCGCTCAGCTTCCTCGACACCAGCGCGGTGCTCTACGACGCCATCAGTCAACTCGACGGTGCAAACCTGCGCAGCCTGCGGTTTGATGCTGAGGCCGGCGAGTTCCGCGCCAGCGTGGACTATGCCCGCTATGGCGACGATCTGCGCCTGGCCGAGATGCTCAACCGCGCGGGCCTTGCCGCCACACTCGGCGATACGCGCAGTGTCGGCTCGGGCATCAATGGCGAGCTTCGCCTGGAGGCGGGCCAATGACGGCATGGTTTGCCGAACTTGCTCCGCGCGAGAAACTGCTGCTGATGGTAGCTGGCCTGCTGACGGTGATCGTCATCGGCTGGCTGGCCGTGGCCCGGCCGATCCTTGCGGCAAATGCCGAGGCCCGCACGCGCCAGAATGCCAGTGCCCGCGCGCTGGATGTCGTCGCCACCGGTCTGCCCTTGCTGTCACGCGATGCCGCCGCACCCGGGCAGGGGCCGGCGATGGAGTCCGGCGACATGCGCCGACAGGTCACGGCGGCCGCCCAGCAGACAGGCCTGTTGCTGACCCAGCTTCGCAGCGAAGAGGATGGCGCGGTCTCTGTGGTGCTGCGCGATGTTGACCCACGTCTTGTCTTCGCTTTCCTGCAGCTCCTGTCGACCCGCGACGGCATCGCGCCCCGCACGGCCACCTTCAGTCAGTCCGATGGCGACCGGGTGTCTGCCTCCTTCGTACTTGTCGGGACCGGAACATGATCGGCTGGTTTTTCCGTATTTTCCTGATCGCGCTTGTGGCGCTGGTGGCCGTCGTGGCGACCCTGCCGCTGGGCGTGGTCACCAGCCGGGTTGAGGCGCGTGCGGCAGGTCTCAGCTGGACGCAGGTCCAGGGCACGATCTGGAACGGCCGCATCTCCAATCTGCGCTTCGGACGCCAGGTCATCGGCGATGCCCGGCTGTCGCTGAAGCCCTCGGCCCTGTTTGGTGGCACGCTGGCCTACCATGTCGAACTGGAAGGCGCGGCGGTGCGCGGCGGGCTCGATGCCGGCGTGAACATGTCGCGGCAGGTCAGCCTGAATGAGATCAATCTCACCGCCGATGCGCGTCATCTTGTAGGCCTGAACGATGCGGTCCGCGCGGCGGGCGGCATTGCCCGCATCTCCGGCGGAGGCGTGGAGCTTGGCCGGATGCAGTGCAGATCGGCACGAGGGAGTGTGAACACCGATATGCTGGTCGCCCTCGGGACGCGCTATGATCAGGCCCTGCCGGAACTGGGCGGGGACATCCGTTGCGTCGAGGGCATCCTGGTGCTGGCGCTGGAAGGGGCTGCAGAGAGCGGGGTGTCGGTCTGGATCGACAGCCAGATCGGGCTGGTCGCCCCCTCGAGGCTCGAAGCGCGGGTGGAGGGGGCTGAGGGCGATGTCGCCGTGGCGCTCGACGCCCTTGGATTCACCTCCCGGTCGGGCGAATACACCTATGTCCGGGAACAGGTACTGACAGGAGGTTTCCAGTGAAATCCTTGATTGGCGCAGCGGTGCTGGCGGGGGTTGTCCTCCTGCCGGCCTGTTCATCCTCGGGCACTTCGAATGAACGGGCCGGTGCAACGCCCGCGGCGTCCAACGGACGCGACCTGCCGGCGCAGGACCTCAACAAGGGCGAGTGCGGCCTGTTTCTGTGGAGCGTGTCGGGCGATCCCGCCTTTATCTTCTTCTCCCAGGCCGGCACGCAGGATGCCAGGGCGATGATCGGCGGCACCGAGCATCCGCTGGACCTTGTCGGCGCGAGCGGGGATGTGTTCGGCCAGTTCCAGGTCGACCAGCGCTGGGCTTCGCCGCAGACCGGTCACATGATCGATCTCTCCGTCCAGCCGGGCGAGGACGTGATCGCCGGCCAGTCCATCCCCACCGGGCGCATGAAGCTCACCGATTCTGCCGGCTGGGAGACCATCATCCCGGTCTCGGGCATGGTCGGCTGCCAGGAAGATGTTCCCGGCGGTCCGGACACCGCGCCCTGATGAGCCATATCCCGACATTCGCTGACGTTCAGGCGGCGGCCGAGCGCATAAAGCCGCTGGCGATCCGGACCCCGCTGCTGGAAAACATGGAGCTCAGCAACCGCGCCGGCGCGCGCGTGCTGATCAAGCCCGAATGCCTGCAGACCACCGGCAGCTTCAAGATCCGCGGCGCAACCAACCGTCTTGCCCAGCTCACCGAAGACGAGCGCAGGACCGGCGTGGTCGCGTTTTCCTCGGGCAACCATGCCCAGGGCGTGGCCCGGGCGGCGCGCTACTTCCAGGTGCCGGCGGTGATCGTCATGCCGAGCGATGCTCCGGCGGTGAAGATTGAGGGGGTACGCCGCGACGGTGCCGAACTGGTGCTCTATGATCGCAACAATGCGAGCCGCGAGGAAATCGCCGCCAAGCTGTGCGAACAGCGCGGCGCCGTGCTCGTGCCGAGCTATGACGATCCGCACATCGTGGCGGGGCAGGGCACGGCCGGACTGGAAGTCGCCGAGGACATGGCCGCGCGTGGGCTCGGCCTCAATCATTTCCTCTGCTGCACGGGCGGTGGCGGGCTGGTAAATGGCAGTGCGCTTGGTATTCACGGCATCTTCCCGGACGCGAAGATCTGGAGCGTGGAGCCTGAGGGTCATGAGGACTGGAAACGCTCGCTGGAGGCGCGCGAGATCCGCGCCAATGCGCCGGGCGTGCGCAGCTTCTGCGATGCGATCCTGACGCCCGAACCGGGCCGGATCCCGTTTTCTGTGGCGCTGGAACATCTCGCTGGTGGATTTGCCGTCAGCGACGAGGAAGTGCGCGCAGCAATGCGCTTTGCCGTGCAGCATCTGAAGCTGGTCGTCGAGCCGGGCGGCGCGGTGGCGTTGGCGGCGGCGCTGCGCGGCCTGCCGGACGGGATGCACGGCACGACCGTCGCCATCACCCTGTCGGGCGGGAATGTCGATCCCGCCCTGCTGGCCGAGGTGCTTGCCGGGGCCTAGTTGTAGTTGCCGCGTTCCAGGTCTTCCTGCAGGCGGATCTCGGCAGCCTCGCCGGTCACGCGGTGACGGTAGACCTGGGTGTTCTCAAGCACGCGCTGGACATAGTTGCGCGTCTCAGAGAAGGGGATGAACTCGACCCAGTCGATGGGGTCGACCTCGCCGCGACGCGGGTCGCCATAATCCTGCACCCACTGGCCCGGACGGCTCGCGCCGGCATTATAAGCCGCCGCCGTCATCACATAGCTGCCATTGAACCGGCTGAGCAGGGTGTCGAGATGGGCCCCGCCAATCGTCATGTTGTAGCCGGGATCGTCAGTCAGCCAGGAGGTGCGGTAGGGCAGGCCGAGCATGCGGGCCTCGCTCTGGGCCGTGGTCGGGATGAACTGCATCAGGCCGCGCGCATTGGCGTGCGAAATGGCGCTCGGGTTCATCTCGCTTTCCTGGCGCGACAGGGCCAGCATCAGCGGACGCTCGACCCGGGGTTCGCGCAGCAGCGGATAGTCGACCACAGGATAGGCCGCATCGGGCGCCACCACGCCGCGCGCCATGCCGGCCTTGGCGCCGCGCACGCCGATATCGGCATAGTGGTAGTTTTCCCCCAGCTCCTTCAGCAGCACATAGTCCGCTTCGGTCTCAAGCTGGTCGTCGAGATGATAGGCAAAGGTGCGGAACATGCCCGCCTCGCCGGACTCAGCAAGCAGGCGCAACGCCTTGACCAGCGGGCGTGCTTCGAAGGCGACACGATCCAGCGCATCGGGCGTCATTGTGGGCGCGAACTCGATCAGGGTATTGCCGATCCGTTCGGCGGCGAGCTGACCGTAATAGGTATAATTGTACTGCGCGGCGTCTTCATAGGCGGTTTGTGCCGCGTTGTTCTCGCCCATGGCTTCCAGCGCGCGGCCCGACCAATAGGCGGCGCGCGAGGAACTGATCGGGGTGGAGACATTCGCGCCCAATGTTTCGAAATGACCCTCTGCGGTCTCTGCATCGCCAAGCTGGCGCAGTGCGATCCAGCCGGAAATCCACTCGGCCTCGGCAAAGTCGGCGCCCTCACTCATGCCGTGGGGGGCGGCCAGGGCATAGGCGGTGGAGAAGTGGGAGTCCTTGAGCTCGTTGCGCACAGCAAGATTACGCTCGTCCCAAAGCCGGCTGCGCGCCGCGCTGGGCACGTCATTGCCGTCGATGTCCACCAGTAGCGGCACGGCCTCGTCGCGCATGCCACGGCGGCGGCGCCACTGGGCGCGATCGTAAAGCAGCCCGGGATGGTTCTGAAGCTCGTCCGGCACGGCGCGGATGGCCGCGTCGACGCCGCGCTGGCCGGCCTGCAGGCTGATCCGGGCTTCGACGAGCGCGCGCCAGTCGGCCGTCAGATAGTTCTTTATCCGGTCGGCTTCGGAACGCTGGCGGGTCCAGAGCAGGAAGTCGGCGCGCGCGCGATGATCTTCCTGGGTGAGGGTGTCGTTGAAACGGGTGAGCAGGGCGGAGAAATTCTCTCGGCTCAGCGTATTGCCGTGCCAGGCTTCGCGCGCGACTTCCGCTGCGCGTGCGGTCTCGCCGGTATTGCGCAGGGCGAGCGCGAGGGCGGCCTTGCCGTCGCCGGTATAGGGGCCGTGCTCTTCAAGCCAGGCGACCTGTTCGGCGGCCGGGACATTGCTGGTGCGGATGAGGTCCTCAGCTCTGGCGAGGATCAGCGAGGTCTGCGGCCAGCCGTCGAGCCGGTCGAGCGCATTGGCCATCTCGGTAAAGGTCATGTCCGGCGCGCCGGCGGTGGCGCGGCGCCACAGGATCAGGTCCGAGACAATGTCAGAGCGCGCCTGAATCTGCAGGCTGCGGCAGTGATACCAGTCGCCATCGCTGGCCGCCTGCAGCGCGAGGTGCAGGATTTCCGCATCCTGGGTCGAGACCACTTCGGAGGCATAATTGCGATCCGGCTTGATGCTGGGCGGCGGCGGGACGCTGGCCCAGGCAGGCGCGGCGAGACCACTCAGTAGGAATGTCACAAGAGCTGTTCTAAGCATCATCGATCCAACATCACACTTGCGACGCGGACGTGCAATCTTCGGTCCGGTCGAGTAACACAGCGAAACTCAACTCAAGAATCACGGCGAGAATAGGATGTTTAAAGGCTCGATCCCAGCACTCGTCACCCCATTTCGCAGTGGCGAGGTCGATCGTGATGCATTTGTAACCCTGGTGGAGCGTCAGATTGCTGCCGGCGCAGGCGCTCTGGTGCCTATGGGTACCACCGGGGAGACCTCGACCCTGTCGACGGAAGAGCACAAGGCGGTGGTCGAGCTGTGCGTTGAGAGCGCGCGCGGACGCGTGCCGGTGATTGCCGGGGCCGGTTCGAACGCAACTGCGGAAGCAATTGACCTGGTCGCTCATGCCAAGGCGGTTGGCGCCGATGCCGCGCTCGTCGTTTGCCCCTATTACAACAAACCCGACCAGACCGGACTGGAAGCGCATTTCACGGCGATCAATGACGCGGTTCAGCTGCCTGTCTTTGTCTATAATGTGCCATCGCGGACCATCAGCGATATCGAGCCGGAAACCCTGGCGCGCCTGTCGAAACTGCCCAACATTATCGGCATCAAGGATGCGACCGGCGACATGGACCGGTTCGCGCGCCATCGCGAGCTGATCGACCGGGAAGACTTTGTCTATCTCTCCGGAGAGGACGGTACGGCGGTGGAGTTCGGCCTGGCCGGTGGGCATGGCTGTATTTCGGTGACCGCGAATGTCGTGCCCGAGCAAACCGTGGCGGTGCAGGACGCGCTGGAACGTGGCGATGCGGCCGCTGCCCGCGTGCTGGACGAGAAGCTTGCCGACCTGCACGCAGCCCTGTTTGTCAGTCCGAGTCCGGGCCCGACCAAGTATGCGCTGGCGAAAATGGGATTCTGCCTGCCGGACTTGCGCTTGCCGATCACGCCCCCAAATGAGGCGGCCTGCCAGGTGATCGATGCCGCCCTGGCCAAAGCCCTCGCCTGACATCTGGAACCTGTTACTATGGCAAAGAAACCGCAAAGCAAGGGTCGCTCCGACGGCCTGGTCGCCGAGAATCGGCGTGCGCGGCGCGACTATGCCGTGGAGGACACGCTCGAGGCGGGCATTGTGCTGGTCGGCTCTGAAGTGAAATCCCTGCGTCAGGGCAAGGCCAATATCGCCGAGAGCTATGCCGCCGTGGAGGATGGCGAGCTGTGGCTCGTGAATGCAGACATCCCGATCTATACCGCCGCGAACCGGTTCAATCACGAACCCAAGCGCCGGCGGAAACTGCTGGTCTCGCGCCGGGAACTGGCGAAGCTCGGCCAGTCCACTGACCGCGCCGGACGCACCATCGTGCCGCTGAAGCTCTATTTCAACGAACGCGGCCTCGCCAAGCTCCTGATCGGCATCGCCACGGGCCGCAAGTCTCACGACAAGCGCGATGTGGAAGCCAAGCGCGACTGGGAACGCCAGAAGGCGCGCGTCCTGCGCGAGAATTAGGGCGCGTCCGCCAGGTCCCGGGCGCGCGCCATCACGGTGTTGAACATCTCTTCGGTCAGCCGGCCGGTATTCGTGTTGTAGCGCGAGCAGTGATAGCTTGACAGAAGGGTGACGTGGCGGTGGGCCGCCTCGACCTCATACTCGCTGCCATGGCCGAAGGCGTGCCGGGAGGGTTTCAGGCCCAGCGCGCGCAGGGTGGATTCGTGGGAGATCCGCCCAAGGCACAAGATCACCTTCAGGTCTGGCATGCCGGTGATTTCCTCGGTGAGGAAGGAGCGGCAGGTATTGATCTCCGCACCCACCGGCTTGTTCTGCGGCGGCACGCAGCGCACGGCATTGGTCACACGTGCGCCGACAAGCTCAAAGCCGTCATCGGGGCGCTTGTCATAGTTGCCGCTGGCAAAGCCATGGCCCTTCAAGGCGCTGTAGAGCAGGTCGCCGGCCCAGTCGCCGGTGAAGGGCCGGCCGGTCCGGTTGGCCCCGCTCACGCCGGGTGCAAGGCCGACCACCAGCAGGTGCGCGTCAATCCCGCCAAAGGCCGGCACGGCGCCGTTGAACCAGTCGGGATGGGCCGCGGCATTGTCTGCACGATAGGCCGCAAGGCGCGGGCAAAGCGTACAGTCCTTGTCGGGCCCTTCCGGCATCAGTCCTCGTCGACCTCATAATCATCATCAGAATCGCTGTCACGGCGCGGACGGGCGATCAGGGTTGCCATATCGGACAGGTCGATAAAGCTGTCGGCTTCGCGGCGCAACTCATCGGCCACCATGGGCGGCTGGGATTTCACCGTGGAGATTACGGTCACGCGCACGCCACGCGCCTTGAGGTCCTCGACCAGACGGCGGAAATCGCCCTCGCCGGAGAACAGGACCAC
Source organism: Hyphomonadaceae bacterium UBA5336 (assembly GCA_002408125.1). Lineage (GTDB taxonomy): Bacteria > Pseudomonadota > Alphaproteobacteria > Caulobacterales > Hyphomonadaceae > UBA5336. The sequence goes on from DHQO01000021.1 coordinate 63,474, forward strand.
ATGATCGACATGGGGAACGGCAGCCAGCATGTCGACGGCGATCTCGATCGACATGTTGCCACGCACACGCCGGCGCCCATCGCGGTCGGTATATTCCTTGGCCGGCTTCTTGATGACGTTGAAGCCGTTATAGGCCAGCCAGTCCACCAGCGGCCGGATCGGCGAATAATCGTCGTTTTCCAGCAGGGTGGTGTAGTAATTGGCGCGCAGAAGGCGGCCTTTCTTGCGGAACTCGTCCAGCACCTTGCGAAAATCTATCTCCAGATTCAGTGCGCGGGATGTGGAGTAGAGATTTGCACCGTCAATGAAGAGGGCAAGCCGTTCGTCTTTGTAAAAGGCCATGTTTTGCTTTCACCGCTGAGGATCCCCACCTCTGCCTGAAGACATGTCTCGGCAAGGGGCGTAGCCGAGGCTGCGGCTTGCCGCAATAGCTGGTTGCATCGCAACATGCACAAGCATATGTTGGCGGGCTTGAAGGAGATTTGCACCCATGGCGCGAGTAACGGTCGAAGACTGTATCGAAGAAATTCCGAACCGGTTCGATCTGGTTCTCATGGCGGCCCACCGGGCGCGGATGATCCGTGAAGGATCGCCGCTGACCGTGGACCGTGACAATGACAAGGATCCGGTGGTGGCGCTGCGTGAAATCGCTGATGCCAGCGTCGATCTGAAAATCGTCAAGGAGTCCTTTGTGTCGAGCCTGCAGGACCTCAGCCCCGGCGAGGATACTGAGCGCGAGGAAGACCGCATGGCCCTGGAAGCAGCTCCGGCTGCCACCGAGGACGATGTCATGCGCGCCTACCAGGCTGAGCTGGAGTCCGGGCGCGACGACCGGATGTAGCCATGGCCGGCACGGGCGCTTCCGCCGTACAACAGGTTGAAGACGCGCCCGGCGGCATGCGCGCCATTGCTGGCGAGCATCTCACACGCGAACAACTCATCGCCCGCGTGGCTGCCTATCATCCAGGCCTGGATGAAGCGCGCTTGGGCGATGCGTATGACTTTGCCCGCAAGCAGCATGGCGAGCAGCTGCGTGCCTCGGGCGATCCGTATTACTCCCATCCCGTCTTCGTCTCCGAACTCCTGGTCCAGCTCCGTCTGGACCAGGACACGATCATTGCCGGCCTCCTGCATGATGTGGTCGAGGACACCGAGATCTCGCTGCAGGACGTCCGCACGCGCTTTGGCGACAATGTTGCTGATCTCGTTGACGGCGTCACCAAGCTGACCCAGCTGGAATACCATTCCGAAGAGACCAAGCAGGCGGAGAACTTTCAGAAGTTTATCCTTGCCACCATCAACGATATCCGCGTGCTGCTGGTGAAGCTGGCGGATCGCATGCACAATATGCGCACGATCCATCACCTGAAGAAGCAGGAAAAACGCCAGCGCATCGCGCGCGAGACGATGGAAATCTACGCCCCGCTGGCCCGGCGCATTGGCCTTTATCATGTCGCCTCCGAGCTTGAGGACCGCTCCTTCGAGCAGCTCAATCCCGAAGCGCGCGAAGCGATGACACTGCGCCTGAAGCAGCTGGAAGCGGAAAACAAGATCGATCTGGAGCGTATCCGCGAGGACATCCACGCCCTGATGGATGCAGCCAATGTGCCTTGCCGCATCAAGGGCCGGCGCAAGACGCCCTATTCGATCTGGCGCAAGCTGGAGCGCAAGCAAATCTCCTTCCGCGATGTCGCGGATATCTTCGCCTTCCGCATCATCATCGATGGCGATGCCACCGAATGCTATCGCGTGCTCGGCATCCTGCACACGGTCTGGTCGTGCTTGCCCGAGCGGTTCCGCGATTTCATTTCCGTGCCCAAGCCCAATGGCTACCAGTCCCTGCACACCACGGTGCGAGCCTCCGGCAACCGCCGCGTGGAATTCCAGATCCGCACCGAGGAAATGGACCATTCAGCCGAATACGGCGTTGCCGCGCACTGGACCTACAAGAACCGGCAATACGGCCTCGATCTCGACGCTGCCCGCGCCGCCGGGCTCGACCCTGAAGCCAATCTGCGCGCCTTTTCCGAGCTCTTCCAGCATGAGGGCGATCCCAGCGAGTTTCTCGAACATGCCAAGCTGGAGATGTATCGCGAGAATGTCTTCACCTTCACACCCAAGGGCCGGCTGATCCGGCTGCCCGCCGGTGCGATGCCGCTCGATTTCGCCTATGAGGTCCACACCGCCATCGGCAACACCTGTATCGGCGCGCGGATCAATGGCGAGCAGCGCTCCCTGCGCACCGTGCTGAACAATGGCGATGTGATCGAGATCATCCGCGGGAAGGAGCCCAAGGCACCCAATGGCTGGACTGCGCTGACCGTCACCGGCAAGGCCAAGGCGGCGCTGCGCAAGCTTGCGCGCGAGAAGGAAGCCAATGATTTCCGGCGCCTGGGCTATGATCTCATCCGCAAGGCGCTGCGCCGGGCCGATATCGACCCGGTCGGCGTGCGCATGGACCATATCGCCAACCGCGCCGGCTTTGCCTCCAGCGATGAACTGGCCGCCGCCATCGGGCGCAGCGAATACTCCACCAAGGACCTTATCCGCGCCGTCTTCCCGGGCTATGAGCCGGAAAGCTCCATGGACCAGTCCAAGCTGCGGCTGGATGATGACCATGCCGCCGAGATGGTCTCCGGCGAGGCGCTGACGCCGGGCGTGACCCTGCATCTCGGCCAGTGCTGCTATCCCATCCCGGGTGAACGCATCATCGGCATTCGCGAACCGGGGCAGGGGATCGTTGTCCATTCCATCAGCTGCGACCGTGTCGCCGAGTTTGACGACGAGCCCGAGCGCTGGGTCGACCTGCAATGGACCGAGCTCGCCAAGACCGGCGCGGTGGCCGTGGCGCGTATTGGCGTGACGGCGGTCAACCAGCGCGGCGTGTTGGCCACGCTCTGCTCGGCCGTCGCCCAGGCCAACGGCAATATCCTGGGGGTGGCCACAGGCCGGCGGACCGAAGACTTCACGGATCTCGTGTTCGACATCGAAGTCGAGGACATGAAGCGTGTGACGCAGATTCTTGCCGCATTGCGTTCGCTCGCGGTCGTCGATACGGCAGTGCGCGAACAGGAGAGCAGGCATGAAGACTGAGGACGTCCTCGATACTTTTCGCGACGCTGGCGCGCTATTGAACGGGCATTTCATTCTGTCCTCCGGGCGGCGCAGCCCGGTCTTCCTTCAGAAGGCTCTGGTGTTCTCCCGACCCGACCTGTCGGAGAAACTGTGCGCGGCGCTTGCGGCGAAGATTCGCGCGGAATTTGGCGAGATCGACGTTGTGGCCGGCCCGGCCGTGGGCGGCATCATCCCGGGCTATGAGACGGCCCGACATCTCAGCGCGCGGGCCATCTTTGCCGAGCGAGTCGACGGCAAACTGACCTTCCGGCGCGGCTTTGCCATCCAGCCGGGCGAGCGGGTGCTGATCTGCGAGGATATCGTCACCACCGGTCTGTCCTTCCGCGAGACGGTGGAAGCCCTTGAGGCGCTGCCCGGCGAGGTGGTGGGCGGAGCCTGCATTATCGATCGCTCGGGCGGCAAGGCCGATGTCGGCTGCGAACTGGTCTCGCTCGCCAGCGTCGAATTCCCCGACTATACGCCCGAGGATGTGCCGGCAGAGCTTGCGAAGATCGAGGCGGTGAAACCCGGCAGCCGGGGGCTCGCCTGATGGCAGGGCGATTGCGCCTGGGGGTCAATATTGATCATGTCGCCACGGTGCGCAATGCGCGCGGCGGGGACCATCCCGATCCGGTGCGCGCGGCCGCGATTGCCGCCAGAGCTGGCGCGGACGGCATTACCATGCACCTGCGTGAGGATCGCCGGCATATTGTCGATCATGATCTCGACCGCATTCGCACAGCGTCTGACCTGCCGATTAATCTGGAAATGGCGGCGACCGAGGAAATGCTCGGCATTGCCCTGAAATTCCGGCCGGAAACCGCCATGTTCGTGCCGGAAAAGCGCGAGGAGCGTACCACCGAGGGCGGCCTCAATGCCGCGCGTGAGCATAACAAGCTCGCGCCCATGATCCGCGCGCTGCGAGAGAACGGCTCCCGTGTTTCGCTTTTCATCGAACCCGATCCGGTGCAGCTCGCCGCGGCCAAATCCCTCGGCGCGGATATCTGCGAGTTCCATACCGGTCGCTATGTCGAGCTTTGCCTCGCCGGCGATCATGAACTGGCTGAAGTCGAGCGCGAGCGCATCATCCAGGCGGCCCGCCGCGCGGTGGAGATGGGGATCGAGCCCCAGGCCGGCCATGGCCTGACCTATGACACGGTCGGCCCGATCGCCGAGATCGAACAGCTCACCGAGCTGAATATCGGCCATTTCCTGATGGGCGAGGCGATCTTCATCGGTCTCGATGCCGCCGTGCGCAAGATGCGCGAGTTGATGGACGAGGCGCGTGCATGATCATCGGGCTCGGCCAGGACATGTGCAATATCGAGCGGATCGAGAAGACACTGGAACGCTATGGTGACCGGTTCACCAGCCGCGTCTTCACCGATCTTGAAATCGCCAAGGCCGAGCGCCGCCGCCGCAAGGCCGAGACCTATGCCAAGCGCTTTGCTGCCAAGGAGGCCTGCGCCAAGGCGCTGGGTACCGGCGTGCCGCGCCGGGGCGTCCACTGGCGCCATATGGGCGTTGTGAACCTGCCGTCGGGTGCGCCGACCATGGATCTTTCCGGCGGGGCGGAACTTCGCCTGCGCGAAATTCTCCCGGTCGGCCATGAGGCGCGCATCAGCCTGACCATCACCGATGACTATCCCTGGGCACAGGCCCTGGTGATCATCGAGGCCCATCCGATGGCGATGGAAGGATGAAGCCGGCCCGCCCCAAACGCACCCGCCAGCGCGCTGCAGCCAAACAGGTCCGCCCTGAGCTGTCGAAGGTCGCGGTGGAGGCCATCGAGGAAGCCCTCGGCCACCGCTTCAGCGACACCACGCTGCTGGTGCGCGCCTTCACTCATCCGAGCGCCCTGCCGGAAAGCGCCCATGGCCTCGGCTCGAACCAGCGGCTGGAATTCCTCGGCGACCGTGTGCTCGGCCTCGTCATTGCCGAGCGGCTTTTCTCGCGTCGGATGACCGAGCGGGAAGGCTCCCTCGCCCCGCGCCTCAACCGACTCGTCAACAAGCGCGCCTGCGCCGATGCCGCCGCGCATATGGGGCTTGGCCAGTATGTCATCATGTCGCCTTATGAGATCTCCCATGGCGGGCGCGAGCGCGAGAGCACGCTCGGCGATCTGTGCGAGGCTGTCATCGCGGCGATCTATCTGGATGGTGGGCTGAAAAAGGCGAGCGCTTTCATCGAGAAGGCTTTCGCACCGCAATTTGAGGAGCGCCATGCGCGGGTGAAGGATCCCAAGACCCTGCTGCAGGAATGGGCGCAGGCGGCCGGGCTCGACCTGCCGCACTACAAGACGCTCTCGCGCAGCGGGCCGGACCACGCACCGCGTTTCGTGGTGGAAGTCAGCGTCGGTGGCGATTATAGCGAGACCGGCGAAGACCGCTCGAAGCAAAATGCCGAGCGGGCCGCCGCCCTGAAACTTCTCGACCGTGTGGACCCTGCGAATGACTGACGAGCCGATCATCAAGCGCGCCGGCTTTGCCGCCATTCTCGGCGCGCCGAATGCCGGCAAGTCGACCCTCGTCAACCGGCTGGTCGGGACAAAGGTCGCCATCGTTACGCATAAAGTGCAGACGACGCGCTTCCAGGTGCGCGGCATCGCCCATCATGGCGAAGCGCAGATCGTGCTGATCGACACGCCCGGTATTTTCTCCGCCAGGACCCGGCTCGACCGCGCCATGGTCCAGTCGGCCTGGGCCGGCGCGGAGGATGCCGATGCGCGCGTGCACCTGATCGACGCCTCGGCCTGGGTGACGGATACGCCGACAGGCGCGCAGAAAAAGTCCATCGAGGATGATGAACGGGTGATCGCCACGCTGAATGAGCGGGGCATGACTGTTTTCCTCGCGCTCAACAAGATCGACCAGTTTGCCCATGCCGAAATCCTGCCGGTGATCGCGAAGCTGCACGAGACCGGCGTCTATTCGGAGATCTTCCCGATCTCGGCGGTGAACGGCGACGGGGTGGAGGCGCTTGCCGATGCGCTGGCCGCTGCCATGCCGGAGGGCGGGGCTCTCTATCCGCCAGATCAGGCAGCCGATATTCCAACGCGCCTGCTGGCCGCCGAAGTCACGCGCGAAAAGCTGATGCTGCGTCTGCACCAGGAACTGCCCTACCAGATGACGGTGGAAACCGAGGACTGGGAGGAAAAGCGCGACGGATCGGTGCGCGTCCAGCAGGTGGTGATTGTCGGGCGCGAGAGTCACAAGGCCATGGTGCTCGGCAAGGGCGGTTCGGTGATCCGCCAGATCGGACAGGCCGCGCGCGAGGAGCTGTCGGAGATCCTCGACCGCAAGGTGCATCTCTTCCTGTTCGTGAAGGTGGATGAGCGCTGGCAGGAAAAACGCGAGCGCTATGAAGGGCTGGGCCTCGATTTTGATGTCTGACCGGGCCATTCTGGCAAGATGAATTGGAGCGATGAGGCGATTGTCCTGGGCGCGCGCCGCTTTGGTGAAAGCGGGTTGATCCTGGATGTGCTGACGGCGAGCCGAGGCCGCCGGTCGGGCCTCGTCTATGGTGGGGCCTCGCGGAAGAAACGCGCGCAATATGAGCCCGGAAATTCGGTGAGCGTGTCGTGGAGCGGGCGGCTGGAAGACCAGCTTGGCCGCTTCGATGTCGCCGAATCGAGCCGCGACCGCGCCGCGCGCCTGCTCGACACGTCGCTGGCACTGAAGGCGCTTGCCACCATCACCACGCTGTTGCGCGGGGTGCTGGATGAGGGCGACGCGGCGGGTTCGGCGCTTTATGGGCCGAGCCTCCTCCTGCTCGACATGCTGGAGGAAGAGGGCGTCTGGCCGGCGCTCTATGTGCGCTGGGAGTTCGGCATGCTGTCGGCGCTCGGCTTCGGGCTGGACCTGTCGGCCTGCGCGCTGACGGGGGAGAATGACGGGCTCACCCATGTTTCGCCCAAGACGGGGCGGGCCGTGCGGGGCTCCGAAGCGGAAGAGTATATCGACCGGTTGCTGCCACTGCCGGGCTTTCTCATCGACTCAGCGGCCCCGGCGACGCCGGGCGATATTGCCAACGGCCTGCGCCTGACCGGGCATTTTCTCGGCGAGCGCCTGTTTGCCGCCTATAACCGCCAGCTGCCTGATGTGCGCGGCAGGCTTGTCGCGCAGATGCAGCGTGCCGGGATTATTGCGGATTAGCACCACAATTGGCGGGTTGTTCATTTGCCGTTTATCGATTAAGTGATAGCGATATTCAATAACATCACTCGCTAGAAGGAACCCACCATGAAAACCATCGCTTCCATCGCCGCCGTCGGTCTTGGCGCACTTTTTCTCACCGGCTGTATCCATGTCACTGAAGATAATTATTCCGACGCGGACATGATCGCCCGCAACACCGAATCGGCGATCCGCGTTTGCGGTGAGGGCAATGTCCAGAAGGTCGATGAAGAGGGATATAGCTGCAAGGCTGAGCGATAGCTCGTGTGCTTGCGGAGATAACTGAAGAAACTCACACGGCCACGCTGCTTATCAGCGTGGCCGATGATTTGTGACGATGCGCAGAATTGGCGAAGAAGCGGCCTGGGCAAGCGCGGGTGGGGAAGAGCCCCCGGTGCTAGCGACAGGTCATCCCGCCACCCATGTCGAAATGGAAATGATCGGCATGGGCGGCGTTGTAGTCGGGTCCGAGCCCGACGCGGAACACCCGGCACCCGCCCTTGAAGATCTCTTCCAGGAACTCGCCCTCCGGCGAATCGGCGCGCCAGTCATCCTTGACCATCACGCGGCTTCCATCCGCCAGGGTCACCCCCGCAACATCGATGGCATTGGCCGTGGCATGTTCTGACCAGGGCGCGCTGGCGCGGTTGTACATCCGCCGGCAGGAGAAGGTGCCATATGTCTCGATCCGGCTGATCTCGTGGCCGAAATATTTCTCGGCGGCCGGGTGCAGCACGTCACGCTCCCAGACATAAAGCGCCGCGGCGAGCGGGCAGGTGGTGCGCACCGGAGCGTTGTAGGGCGTAACCGAGCGCTCAAGGTTGATCGCGCCGGCCAGGCTGCAATGCTCATTGGTGTTTTCCACGTCCAGCTCGGCATATTCGACACCGGCCTGGCTGAGGGCTGCGCGGCAATAGTCCGGCGTGCTCGACAGCCGGTCGAGCTGCGCGCCAGTGGCCCAGCCGATGGGCCGATCCAGCGAAACCGGCTTCCAGGGCACATGTTGGGGCGGGGCGAGAAAGTGCACCGCGGCAAACAAGGCTCCGATGAACAGAATAAAGGCCCCCCGCAGGATCCATCTCTGCATTCCGGCCTTTGTCCTTCCTTAACCAATGCCCGGTTTTTGTTAACCCAACGAGTCCGGCTGCGCACCTGCAGCCACTGCAATTGCTTTTTAGAGGGGAAGGCGCGATGAGCGACACTATGGATAACGACTCAGAACGCGTCATAAACGAGCCCATGAGCGAAGCGCTGTCCAAGCGCTATCTCGCCTATGCGCTCTCCACCATCACCTCTCGCGCCCTGCCGGATGTGCGCGATGGCCTGAAGCCCGTGCAGCGCCGCATCCTCTATGCGATGCGCGAGCTGAAGCTCAATCCCGAGGGAGCTTATCGCAAATGCGCGAAGATTGTCGGCGAGGTGATGGGGAACTTCCACCCCCATGGCGACAGCGCGATCTATGACACGCTGGTGCGTCTCGCGCAGGATTTCTCGGTGCGCTACCCGCTCGTCGACGGGCAGGGCAATTTCGGCAATATCGATGGCGATGCGGCCGCGGCCATGCGGTATACCGAAAGCCGCATGACCGAAGCGGCCAAGCTCCTGCTGGAGGGGCTGGACGAGGATGCAGTCGATTTCCGCGAGACCTACGACGAGCTGAACGAGGAGCCGGTTGTCCTTCCGGCCGGCTATCCGAACCTGCTGGCCAATGGCGCTACCGGTATCGCCGTCGGCATGGCGACCTCCATCCCCCCGCACAATGCCGCTGAAGTGATCGACGCCGCGCTGCACCTTATCAAGAACAAGTCCGCGACGACGTCAGAGCTGTTGGAAATCATGCCCGGCCCGGACTTCCCGACCGGCGGGGTGATCATCGAACCGCGCGAGTCTATTCTGGAGGCCTATGAGACCGGGCGCGGCGCCTTCCGCATGCGGGCGAAATGGGAAGTCGAGGATCTCGGTCGCGGCACCTGGCAGGTCGTGGTCACCGAGATTCCCTACCAGGTCCAGAAAAGCCGCCTGATCGAGAAGATCGCCGAACTGATCGAGACCAAGAAGGCCCCGCTGCTGGATGATGTGCGCGATGAAAGCGCCGAGGATGTCCGCCTCGTGCTGGAGCCGCGTTCCAAGACGGTCGACCCGGATGTGATGATGGAGAGCCTGTTCAAGCTCTCCGACCTGGAAACGCGCTTCTCACTGAACATGAACGTGCTGAATGACGGCGTGCCCCAGGTGATGGGCTTGCGCGGTGTCCTGAAGGCCTATCTCGACCACCGCCGCGAAGTCGTCCAGCGCCGCGCCCAGCACCGCCTCGACAAGATCGAGAAGCGCCTGCATGTGCTCGACGGCTATCTCATCGCCTATCTCAATATTGATGAGGTGATCCGTATCATCCGCGAGGAAGACGAGCCGAAACGGGTGATGATGGAGCGTTTCTCCATCTCCGACATCCAGGCCGAAGCGATCCTCAATCTCCGCCTGCGTGCCCTGCGCAAGCTGGAGGAGATGGAACTGCGCGGCGAGCATTCCGCGCTGACGAATGAGCGCGCGGAACTGATCCTGCTCCTCGGTTCCGAGGCGCGCCAGTGGACAAGGGTCGGCAAGGAACTCACCGAGGCCCGCAGGACCTTCGACCCGGAGACAGAACTTGGCCGCCGCCGCGCCCAGTTCGGAGATGCCCCGGAAATCGACCTGGAAGCCGCGCTGGAAGCCTCCACGCCGAAGGAGCCCTATACGGTGCTCCTGTCCACCAAGGGCTGGATCCGCGCCATGAAAGGTCATGGCCACGATGCCGAACAGGCCAAGTTCAAGGATGGCGACAGTCTGTTCTCGGCCGTGGAGCTGTGGTCGACCGACAAGCTGATCCTGATGTCATCGGATGGGCGCGCCTTCACGCTGGGGGCTGACAAGCTGCCCGGTGGACGCGGCCATGGCGAACCGATCCGCCTGTCCATCGACCTGGAAGACAGTGTCGATATCTTCGCCATGTTCAAGCTGGACGAGACCCGCAAGCGGATCCTTGCCTCCAGCGCCGGCTATGGCTTCATCGTGCCCGAAAGCGAGCTCAACTCCTCCCGCAAGGCCGGCAAGGCCGTGGTCACCGTGCCCGATGGCGCAGCGCTGGCCGTCTGCGAGGTGGCACGCGGGGACATGGTCGCCGTGGTCGGCACCAACCGGAAGCTGATCATCTTCGAACGCGAGGATCTGCCGGAAATGCCGCGCGGCAAGGGCGTGAAGCTACAGGCCTATCGCGGCGATGATGCGCTGCTCGACGCCGCCGTTTTCGACAAGCAGGATGGCCTGCTCGTCATCGACGGCGCCGGGCGCAATCGCGGCATTCCCGATTGGGACGAGTGGGTCGGCAAGCGCGCCCAGGCCGGCAAGATCGTGCCAAAGGGCTTCCCGCGTTCCGGCAGGCTGAACGGGTAGGGCAGAGCATCCTTGTTTGATCCCGCTTCGGGCTTCGCCCTTACATGGATCGCGCTCAAGGCTGCCTGCCTCAGGCCCCGCCGCCTGGCCCATGGTTCGACTTTGCTTACCATGAGGCTGAAGCGCCCTATTCGAACATGCCCTCGCGGATATTGATGCCGTATTCGATCCAGGCCTTCATGGCACACAGCATCTGGGTCCAGCCCATGCAGTTGCCATAGGAAGCCTTGAAGCCGGGATCGTTTTCCGGCCAGCCTTCCTCGGCGATCGAGACCAGGGTGCGCCCGCCCTCAAGCGCTTCGAAGCGCATGGTAACGGTGGTCAGGCTCTCGCCGCCATCCGCGTCGCTCCCCCACTGGAAGGTAATGCGCGTGTTGGTCTCCACCTCGACGACCTGAACCGGAAACTCGCCGGGACAGTCATGGAATGCCCACATTACCGTCGCGCCGGTTTCAAGCCGGCCCTTCGCCCCGCCCGTAGTGAAATAGCCTGACAGCCTGTCCGGGTTCACCACCGCCTCGAACACCTCATCGACCGGTTTTTCGATCCGGCCACTCACCTCGAATTTCGGCTTCATCATCCGTCTCCTGCTTGACTTGCAGTCAATCATGTTATAAAAATATAACATGTCAAGCACGGAAAAAGACGAGAGCATTTTCAAGGCTCTGGCCAATGCCACGCGCCGGGAAATCCTCGATGCCCTGAAGGATGATCCGAAGACCACCGGCGAGCTGTGCGAGGTTTTTCCCGCGCTCAACCGCTGTACGGTGATGCAGCATCTCGGCGTGTTGGAAGCCGCCGACCTGATCCTCGTGAAACGCCAGGGCCGGGTGCGCTGGAACCATCTCAATCCGCTGCCGATCAAGGAGATCCATGAGCGCTGGATCGGGCCCTATGCCGCGCGTGCGGTAGACCTGCTTGCGCGGATGAAATCTGATCTGGAATCAGAGGACACGCCGGCGGCAACATAGGCCGATCCATTTCTCCCGCAGGCTTGCTTGTCCCCGCGAGCAGGGCTACCGCTGTTGCAGCCAAAAACTTCACTGGGACGGATGGGCATGGAAGCCATTTATATTGTTCTGGGGCTGGTCGCACTGATCGTGATCGGCACCATCGTCATCTATAACGGCCTCGTGTCGAAGCGTCAGCGCTGCAATCAGGCCTTCGCCGACATCGATGTGCAGCTGAAGCAGCGCCAGAATCTGATCCCGAACCTGGTGGAAACGGTGAAGGGTTATGCCAGCCACGAGCAGGAAACCTTTCAGCAGGTGATTGCCGCCCGTTCCGCCGCGATGGCCGCCTCCAGCCCCGGCGACATGGCCCAGGCCGAGACCCAGCTCTCCGGCGCGCTCGGCAAGCTTTTTGCGCTGGCCGAAGGCTATCCGGAACTGAAAGCCAACGAGAATTTCAAGGAGCTCCAGCGCGAGCTCTCCCTCATTGAGGACAAGCTGGCCGCCGCGCGCCGCTTCTACAACTCCGCCGTCCAGGACTACAACACCGCCCGCGAGCAGTTCCCCGGTTCGATCATCGCCGGCATGTTCAATTTCGAAGGCCGCAACTTCTTCGATGTCGGCATCGAGGCCCGCGACGACCTGTCGAATGTGCCGAAGGTGAAATTCGGCGACTAAAGTTCCTTAGTTCGCCGCCAGCACCGGCAGCCAGGTCGCGAGCCACGGCATGGCTGCGACACAGGCGATGATTGCGATCTGCAGTCCGATAAAGGGTATCGCGCCACGCCAGATATCCATGGTAGCAAGCTCGTCCGGCGCCGCCCCGCGTAGGTAGAACAGCGCAAAGCCGAAGGGCGGGGTGAGGAAGCTGGTCTGCAGGTTCAGCGCCATCAGGATCGCGAGCCAGATCGGGTCAAAGCCGAGCAGGATCAGCGGCGGGGCCACCAGCGGCACGACCACGAAGACGATCTCGATGAAATCCAGGAAGAAGCCGAGCACGAACATCACCAGCATGGTGACCGCGAGCGCGCCCCATTTCCCGCCCGGCATGGCGTGGAGCATATCGGTCACCATGTCGTCGCCGCCAAAGCCGCGGAAGACGAGTGCAAACAGGGACGCCCCGATCAGGATCAGGAACACCATGCTGGTGATATGCGAGGCGCTTTTCAGGGCCGCGCCCAGCTGGCCGGCGCGCGAGAGGGCATAATAGCCGCCTGCAAGGCTTGCCAGGAAGACGAGCGAAAGCAAGGCGGCGACAAGGATGCCGGCCATATCCCCGGCACCGATTTCTTCGCGGCTGAGGCGCAGGTCCATCAGGTTCGACTGCACGAACAGGATCAGCAGCGCCACGAGCCCGGTGATCAGGAGCATGGCGAGCCAGTCCGGCATGTGCGCCTCGCGCGACAGGCGCAGGCCCGCCAGCAGCACAGCGCCACCGGCGCCGACAGCAGCTGCCTCGGTTGGCGAGGCCACGCCACCGAGAATGGAGCCAAGCACCACGGCAATGAGCAGGAGCGGCGCGCCGAGCCCGAAGGCCACTTCGCGCGTGGTCAACGGCGCGTCACTGTCATCGGGGAGCCTGGCCGGGCAGGTCGCCGGGCGCAGCCATGCCATGGTCGCGACATAGGTGAGATAGATCGCCACGAGCAGCAGGCCAGGCAGGATCGCACCGGCAAAGAGGTCGCCGACAGAGACGACGCTGGGCGAGCCCGCGCCCGACAGGCTCGCGCTCTGATTGGCATTGGAAATGGCATCGGCGAGCAGGATCAGCACGATGGAAGGCGGGATGATCTGCCCGAGCGTACCGGACGCTGCGATGGTGCCTGCGGCGAGCTTGGGATCATAGCCCTGGCGCAGCATGGTGGGCAGGGCAATCAGCGTCATTGTGATGACGGTCGCCCCGACAATGCCGGTGGAGGCTGCCAGAAGCGCGCCGACGATCACCACGGCATAGCCGAGCCCGCCGCGCAGGCCGCCGAGCAGACGGCTGGCGATGTGCAGGAGGTCCTCGGCCACGCGCGATCGTTCCAGCACCACGCCCATGATCACGAAGAGGGGCACCGCGATCAGCACCTGGTTTTCCATCGAGCCCTGGATGCGCGCTGGAAAGCCCTTCAGGAAGGCGTCGGGGAAGACGCCCAGGCTGATGCCGATCAGGGCGAAGATCAGCGCCGTGCCGCCAAGCGTGAACGCGACCGGATAGCCGGCCAGCAGGGCGGCGATCGCGGCGAGGAACATGCCGAGCGCGAGGAGGATCTCGATCTCCATCAGGCACCCGCTCCCTGTCCGTGCAGCGCTTCAGGCGCGCGCTGGCCGCGGATCACCTGCGCCGCCTTGATCGCCTGGCTGAGGCCCTGGCCGATGAGCAGGACGGCAAGCAGCGGGATCAGTGTGCGGAAGAGGTAGCGGATCGGCAGGCCGTCGCTTTCCCGCGAGGCTTCGAAATTCGCCCACGACCGCACGAAGGAGGGTGAGACGGCCGACCACAGGATCAGCAGGCAGATCGGGATCAGGAAGAGATAGATGCCCGCCAGCTCAATTCCCGCCCGCGTGCTCGGGCCAAAACGGCCGCGCAGGATATCGACACGAACATGGTCATCGTCGCGCAGGGCGCTGGCAGCGGCCAGCAGGAACATGGCGGCAAAACCGTAGATCACGATCTCATTCAGCCACGAAAAGGACAGGCCGAAGATATAGCGCGCAAGTACGACGCAGAGCTGGGCGAAGACGATAAGCACGGCGCAGGCCATGGCGCCGCCGAGAAAGAAGCTGGAAATGCGGTCGAGCAGGGCGACCAGGCCATCGGCCACCGCGCGCAGCGGCGCAGGAAAGATCAATAGCGCAAAGGGCAGCAAGACGAGCGGCGAAAGCCCGAATCCGAGCCATTTCAGCCCGGTACCTAGCAGGAGAAAAAACTCGGCCATGGCGCGCTTTAAAGGTTGCGGTTTGCAACTTCCCGGGCGGGATAATAGGCGCCGTCGGAAATCCGCGCCCAGCCGCGCATGCTCTTCAGCGCGGTTTCGAAGCTGTCATAGATGCGCTTTTCCAGCGCGCCGGAATTTCCGGCCGCGCTGCGCACATCGAAGGCCGCCTCGCCCATGCGGGTGACGACATCTTCCGGAAAGCTGCGGAGCTGCGTGCCATGCTCATTGACCAGAATGTCGAGATGGCGGGCATTCTGATAGGTGAACTCACCGAGGCTGAGATGGTTGACCGACTGGCAGGCGGTCTGGATCGCGGCCTGCTCACTGGGCGTCAGGCTCTCCCAGACGCCGAGATTGATGCCGACCCCGAGTGATGCCCCCGGTTCGTGAAAGCCCGGCCCGTAGTAGAAGGGCGCCTCGCGATAGAAGCCGAGATAGAAGTCGTTCCACGGGCCGACCCACTCGGTGGCGTCGATCTGGCCGGTTTGCAGGGCCTGGTAGATTTCCCCGCCCGACAGGGCGATGGCCGAGCCGCCGAGCGCGCGCAGCACATCCCCGCCCTGGCCGGGAATGCGCATCTTCAGCCCGTTCATATCGTCCAGGCTGTTGATCTCCGTCTTGAACCAGCCGCCCATCTGGTGGCCGGTATTGGCGGCCTGGAAACATTTCACGCCGAATTGGCCTGCCAGTTCGTCCCAAAGCTCCTGGCCGCCGCCGAAGTCGATCCAGCCCATGATCTCCTGGGCCGTCATGCCCATGGGCACGGCGGTGAAGAAGGGGAAGCCTTCCGACTTGGCTTTCCAGTAATATTCCGCGCCGTGATACATGTCGGCGCTGCCATCGGCGACCGCGTCGAAGGCTTCGAAAGCCGGCACCAGTTCGCCGGCGGCATAGACATGCACCTCGATCAGGCCGTTGGTGAGCAGGGAGACCTGCTCGGCCACGCGTTCGGCCGCCATACCGAGGCCCGGCAGGTTTTTCGGCCAGGTTGTGACCATGTTCAGGCGCTTGCGGCTCCGCGAAATGGCGGGCGCAGACGGGCTGCCGTCTGTCGCTGCCGGTCCGCTGCAGGCGCTGGCGCCAAGTCCGGTAACACCCAGGACACCCGCGCCGATAAGTTTGCGCCGATCAATCACTGTAGACCCTCCCCGAGTCGTAACTTGTCTTATTCGTTATCCTTTAGCGGGCGCCAGCTCTCTCCGTCGAGAACTTCCAGGGGCGTGTACTCGCGCTTGTAGTCCATCTTGCCTGAGCCCTTGATCCAGTAGCCGAGATAGACGTGCGGCAGGCCCAGCGATTTCACCTGCCGGATATGATCCAGGATCATCATCTTGCCGAGGCTGCGGCGCGACTGGCGCGGATCGAAAAAGGTGTAGACCATCGACAGGCCATCGCGCAGCACATCTGTGATGGCGCAGGCGATCAGCGGGCTGTCGGGCGAATCACCCAGGCGGTATTCGAAGATCAGGCTGCGCACCGGGCTGTCGGCGACCATGTTGACATAGTCGCGATAGGTCATGTCCGACATGCCGCCGCCATCATGGCGCCCCTTGAGATAGGTCTTCAGCAGACGGAACTGGCTGCGCGTCGGATTGGCGGGCACGGGCGTGCGGGTGAGATCCATGTTGCGTGAGATCACCCGGCGCTGGTTCTTGCTGAAGGTAAAAGCCTGGGCGTCCACGCGCACACTGCGGCAGGCATTGCAGGCCGGGCAGGCGGGGCGGTAGGCGATTCCCTGCGAGCGGCGAAAGCCCGACTGGCTGAGCGAGTTGTGCAGCGCGTCGCTGTCTGCGCCGGCCAGACTGGTAAACGCCTTACGCTCACGCTTGCCCGGCAGATAGGGGCAAGGCGCGGGATTGGTCAGGAAGAACCGCAGGTTGCGATTCAGGCCAATCGGGAAGGTCTGCGAGTCGTTTAGCTTCATGTCCGGCCGATTAAGGCATTCAAAGTTCAAATCGCCAAGGGGCGATCAATGTAAAGACTCCCCATAGCAGCAACACAAGTGGACCACCAAATCGTAAGAAATCACCAAACTTGTAGTGTCCTGGGCCCATAACAAGCAAGTTTGTCTGATATGCGATGGGTGTGGCGAACGAGCAGTTGGCGCCATAGATCACTGCAAGAAGGAAAGGCATGGGGTCCGGCGCGCCGATCTGGTTGGCCGCAGCCAGGGCGATCGGCGAGAACAGGACGGCGGTCGCGGCGTTGCTTAACAGGTTGGTCATCACCGCCACGGAGATGAAGATGGTCGAGAGCACCGCCAGGGTTCCGTAGGGCTCGGCGAACTTCACAACGCCCCAGGCAATGGCCGTGTCGGCACCAGTGGCCTCCAGCGCAAAGCCCATGGCCAGCGCAGCGCCGATGACGAGGAAGATGCGCAGGTCCAGCGAGCGGGAGGCCTGGCGGATATTCAGGCAGCCGAACGAGATCATCGCCACCGCGGCAAGGATCGAGGCGTGCAGGATCGACAGCACGCCCGACGCTGCTGCCAGCACCATCAGCAGGGTGATCACCCGCGCGCTCAGTGCCTTGGCCGTCAGCGCGATTTCCGTCTGCGACCATTCCAGCAGGATGAGGTCGCGGCTTACGCGCAGGTCGCGCAATGCATCGGACGGCCCGCAGAGCAGGAGCGTGTCGCCGGCTTCCAGGCGGATCTCGCCGAGCTTTGAGCGGATCATGTGAGAGCGGCGCTGGATGCCGAGCACCACGGCGCTGGTCAGGCGGCGGAAGCCGAGCATCTCGACCGTTCGCCCCGCCATGCGAGAGCCGGGGGCCACGACCGCCTCGGTCAGCACCAGGCTGCGCGGGGAATCATCGGCATCGTCGATCCCCGTGCCGGACCGCCAGATCTGCTCCAGCATTTCCGGCTTTGAGGACAGAACCTCCATCAACGCGCCGCGCGTGGCTGCGACGATGACCAGGTCGCCCTGTTCAAGTGTGATGTCCTCGAAGGGCGGCAGGATCGCGCGCTCGCCGCGTTGGATGACGCGGACGGTGAAGTTCGGCAGCTCCTTGAACATCCCGGCAATGGGGCGCTTGCCGAGCAGGAAATGGTCTTTGCCAACCTCAAGCTGGGCGACGAACTGCTTGCCGGTGGAAGAGATGATATCCTCGTCCATGCTGCGGCGGTTCGGCAGCAGCCAGCGCGAGAACAGGGCGAGATAGACGACCCCCGCGCCAGCCAGCACGAGGCCCAGGGGCGTCTGGTCGAAAAAGCCAAGCTGGGTGCCGGTAGCTCTATAATAAGTCTCGGCGGCCAGAAGGTTGGTCGAGGTGCCGATCAGTGTGGTCATGCCGGCAAAGACGCTGACAAAGCTCAGCGGCATCATCAGCTTGGCCGGCGATGCCTTCATGCGCTGGGCGATGGCGCTCATCACCGGCAGGAACATGATCACCACAGGGGTATTGTTGATGAAGGCCGAGATGACGAACACGACGGCGAAGGCCCCCGCCAGCGTGCTGACCGGGCGCTTGTCATAGGCCGAGAGCAGGGCGCGTGTCGGGCTTTCCATGGCGCCGGTCTGGAACAGGCCCTGGCCGACGACCAGTAGCGCCATGATCGTGATCAGCGCCGGGTTTCCGAAGCCGCGCAGAAGGTCTGCCGCGCGGATATTCTCTCCATCCGGTCCGACCGTTCCCGGCAGTGCGAACAGCAATAGCAGCGCCGCAATGACCCAGATGGAGATAAGCTCCATGGACCATTTGTCGGAAGCGTAGA
This sequence comes from Hyphomonadaceae bacterium UBA5336, assembly GCA_002408125.1. Classification (GTDB taxonomy): domain Bacteria; phylum Pseudomonadota; class Alphaproteobacteria; order Caulobacterales; family Hyphomonadaceae; genus UBA5336. The sequence continues at coordinate 81,784 of DHQO01000021.1, forward strand.
ACCCGATGGATGCGACAACCACAACAAGCGTGGCCAGCATGGGCCAATGGGCAAGGATATCAGGAATCACTCAGGGCTCCGACAAAGTCTCTGCGCGCGAGACTTGCGCGACTACTGAGCCACTTGCAAGACCAGTGTAATCCGGCGGTTAGCCGCAAGGTGGGGTTCTTCGGGGCGCAGGGGAACGGTGTCGGCCAGGCCGGTGACGGCGCGGATGCGCGCAGGGGCGAGCCCGGCAGTCAGCAGGGCCCGGCGTGCGGAATGGGCCCGCTCGCTCGATAGCGACCAATTGTCAGGCCCGTTGCCAATGGCGGGAAAGGCGTCCGTATGTCCCTCGATCTCAATCGGCCAGTTTCCGGTGGTCAGCACATCGGCGAGTTCCGCCATGCCGGCGCGGCCGGAGGCGGTCAGCGCGGCGCCGCCACTTTCAAACAGCGGGTCGGAGGTGCGGTCGAACAGGTCGATTCGCACGCGGTCGCCGTGGGCGAGGATCTGCAGTCGATTGTTGAGATCGGTCAGGCGGCGCGTCGCTCGCAGGGCGCCGGCCAGTTCAGCGGCTTCGGCCTCCGGCGTGGACGTGACTGCCAGGGTTGCGGCTTCGGGTTCGCCGCGGAAGAACTCGGCGATGTCGGTGCGCCCCCCGGCGGGGGTGTCGCTGACAAGCCAGAGCACGAGAAAGAGGGCGACCAATGCCGTCAGGAAGTCAGCATAGGCCAGCTTCCAGTTGCCCAAACGTGGGCCGGGCGCTCGGGGCCTTCTGCCCCTGTCGCGCCGATCGGCATAAGCGAGTGCCATCGGAGGTCCTGATCCTTCTGATCGGTATACCCCTTCTACACAATCAAGGTTGAGATCGGTTGAGGCCTGCGCGAGAGATTTCCTTCAAATTCCATCTATTCTGTTGTTATCGGGGTGGGAGATTGTGAAGGAGGACTGGCTGATGGCGAGAGTGGCATTTTTGGGACTGGGGGCAATGGGCTTCCCCATGGCAGGCCATCTGACGAAAGCCCAGCACAAGGTGACGGTGTGGAACCGCACCAAATCCAAGGCCGAGGCCTGGGCCGAACAGTATCGCGGCACGGTGGCCAGCGATCCGGCGAGCGCCGTGTTCGGTGTGGAATATGTCATCATGTGTCTTGGCGACGATCCGGATGTGCGTGCGGTGTTCGCCGACATCCTGCCCCAGCTCGGCGGGGGATCGCTGGTCGTCGACCATACCACGGCCAGCGCCAGCTTGGCGCGCGATCTATATGCCCAGGCCAAATCGCGCGGCGCAGCTTTCCTTGATGCGCCGATTTCCGGTGGCGAAGCCGGCGCCCAGAAAGGCGTGCTGACGGTCATGTGCGGCGGCGACAAGGACGCCTACGACAAGGCCGAGCCCATCATGGATGCCTATTCCAGCCGCATCACCCGAATCGGCGAGAGCGGCGCTGGCCAGCTCGCCAAATCGGTCAACCAGATCTGCATTGCCGGCACGCTGCAGGGCCTGTCGGAAGGACTCGCCTTCGCGAAGGCGGCCGGGCTCGATGCCGACACGGTGGTGAAAGCCATTTCCGGCGGGGCAGCACAAAGCTGGCAGATGGACAATCGCGCGGCGACCATGGCGAAGGACGAGTTCGAGTTCGGCTTCGCGGTCGACTGGATGCGCAAGGACCTGCGCATCGCGCTGCAGGCCGCGCGTGAGACCGGTGCGAGCCTGCCGGTCGCCGCGCTGGTCGACCAGTTCTATGCCGATGTGCAGGCCATGGGCGGCGGGCGTTGGGATACTTCCTCGCTGATCAAGCGGCTGGTGAAGGATGTGGATTAGGCCTCGACCAGCTCCCGCGCCTTTTTCTGAACTGCGCCATAGTCGAGCTTGCCGGTGCCGAGGACCGGAATCTCGTCGACGATGAAGATCTTCTTCGGTACCGAAAGTTCGGCCACGCCATGGTTTTGCGCCCAGGCGAGGATGTCGGCGCGGTTGGCATCAGGGCACTCCGACAGGAGCACGATCTGCTCGCCCTTGCGCGGGTCGGGCAGGGTGGCGGCGGCATGCAGATGGTCCGGCCAGATCGCGCTGGCGCAATTCTCCACCACCGCGAGGGAGACCATCTCGCCGCCAATCTTGGCAAAGCGTTTCACCCGGCCCTTGATGCGGATGAAACCGTCCTCGTCGACGGAGACAATGTCGCCGGTATCGTGCCAGCCCCCTTCGGGCGGTTCCAGCACGCCGGGGTTGGAGGCGCGCAGATAGCCGGCCATGATGTTCGGCCCGCGGATCTTCAGCCGGCCGCCATTCTCGATGCCCTCGACCGGAACAAGCTCGTATTCCATCGCCGACATCAGGCAGCCGACGGTGCCGGGCTTGTTCTTTTCCCACATATTGGCCGCCACCACCGGCGAGGCCTCCGTGGCGCCATAACCTTCCAGTATCTCGATGGAGAACTTCCTGCGCACCAGCTGGCGGGTCTCGTCGCGTACCCGCTCGGCGCCGCAGACAGCCAGGCGCACCGACATCATGTCATCATCCCCGCCCGCACGGGCATACTGGCCGATGAAGGTGTCGGTCGCGAGCAGGATGGTTGACTGGGTCTGCTTGATGCGCCGGGCAATTTCCCGCGGCTGGAGCGGTGTCGGGTGGAAGATCACCTTCACACCGGCGACGATGGGCAGGATAGCGCCGACAGTGAGGCCGAAACAGTGGAAGGTCGGCAACGGGTTGAACACGCTGTCGGTCTTGGGATTGAGCCCGATATGCGCGCGTACCTGCTCGACATTCGACAGCACATTGCGGTGTGTCAGCACCACGCCTTTCGGATCTCCCTCGGTGCCGGAGGTGAACAGCACGACACCGGTCTTGTTGGTCCCGGATCTCACGCGGAAGAGCCCGGGCAGGAACGGGCCGAGCGCGCCGGCCGCCTTGTCGCCAATCCCCAGGGATGCCCGGATATCCTCCAGATAGATGATCCTTGCATCCTGCTCGAGTTCGGCAATCAGGCCACCGAGCTCTCCCAGCTCTATGAACTTCTTAGCTGTGACGATGGTCTTCGCCTCGGCGGCTTTCAGCGCCGCCTTGATGTTGCGCGCCCCGGCGGTGAAGTTCAGCATCGCCGGCACGCGGCCATAGGCCGACAGGGCGAAAAAGGCGAGCGCCGCACCAATACCTGTTGGCAAAAGCACGCCGACATTCTCGCCTTTGGCAGTGTGTTTCTTCAGCGCCGAGCCGAGCGCAAAAGCGCCGCGCACAAGGGTCTGGTAGTCGAACTCGCTGCCATCGCCATCCACAACGGCAACCGTCTTGCCGCCGAAGGTGTGCTTGGCTCGCAGGAGCGCGGAAAACAGGTCCGTATTCGCCCTGCGCTGGCTATATGGCACCGGTGCGGGGATGTTGTCGCTCGCGGCGTGAGGGTCTGAAACAGTCTGTAACATATTGTCACTCAACCTAGGGCGAAGCGGGAAACATGCAATTCGCGGCGACAGGTCTACGCCAACAGCGCTTGAGAATCCCGACGGAAAACGTCATTTAATCCAGCATGGCAACTCTTATTGATACGCGCGGCGGCGAGAAAAAGCACCGTCACCCGGAAAAACGGAACCGTCCTGACACGCCCGTGCTGCGCAAGCCGGAGTGGATTCGGGTCAAGGCGCCGACCTCGAAGGGCTATCTGGAAACGCGGGAAATCGTGAAATCCAAAGGCCTTGTCACCGTGTGCGAGGAGGCCGGCTGCCCGAATATGGGCGAGTGCTGGGACAAGAAGCACGCCACCATGATGATCATGGGCGAGACCTGCACGCGCGCCTGCAGCTTCTGCAATGTCTCCACCGGCAAGCCCTTGCCGCTCGATATGGACGAGCCGCGCCGCGTGGCCGAGGCCGTCGCCGAGATGGGCCTTGAGCATGTCGTGATCACCTCGGTCGACCGCGACGATCTGGAAGACGGCGGCGCGATGCATTTCGTCGCCGTGATCGAGGCGATCCGCGCGGCCTCTCCGGCGACCACGATCGAGATCCTGACGCCGGATTTCCTGCGCAAGGATGGATGGGAAAACCGCGTCATTGATGCCCGCCCGGATGTGTTCAACCACAATCTGGAAACCGTACCGCGGCTCTATCTCTCCATCCGGCCCGGCGCGCGCTACTATCATTCCCTGCGCCTGCTTGAGCGCGTGAAGCTGCGCGACCCGTCCCAGTTCACCAAGTCCGGCCTGATGGTCGGCCTCGGCGAGACCAAGGAAGAGGTGATGCAGGTGATGGACGATATGCGCTCGGCCGGCATCGATTTCCTGACCATTGGCCAGTATCTCCAGCCGACCCGCAAGCATGCCGCCGTCGACCGCTTCGTCACGCCGGACGAGTTCAAGTCCTATGAGGAAATCGCCCGCTCGAAGGGCTTCCTGATGGTCTCGGCCTCGCCTCTGACGCGCTCGTCCTATCATGCCGGGGAAGACTTCGCCCGCCTGCGCGCGGCGCGTGAGGCCCAGATCACTGCGGCCACGGCGGCGCAATAGGCTCATGCCCGTCTTCCGCACGTCCGTCGCCGTGGCGCACACCGCGGATAACATGTTCGAGCTGGTGAGCGACTTTCGCCACTATCCGGATTTCATCCGCTGGTTCCAGTCGATGAAGGTGACCGGCGAGCGGGAGGTGGATGGCGTGCGCCACAGTGTGGGTGAGGCCGCGGTCGGCTTTCGCGGGTTTTCCGAGCGGTTCACCACGAAGGTCAGCGCCGATCCGGCGACGCGGCGCGTAGAGGCCAACCTGGTGCGCGGGCCGTTCAAACACCTGCAGAATATCTGGGAGTTCATCCCGCAGGAGGATGGCAGCACACGCATCGACTGCATGATCGACTATGAGTTCTCCAATTTCATCTTGCGCATGCTGGCCAAGAACAATTTCCATATCGCCGTCGACCGGATTATGGACGCCTTTCTGGCCGAGGCCGACCGGCGTTATCCGCGGGTGATGCCCACATCCTAGCTGCTTGACAAGGGGCAAATGTTCCGCAATTGTTCTTGCTGGAGCACACGCCATGTCGTTCGAATATGCCGATGGGTTGAGATATCTGTTTCTCGATTTCAACGCCTATTTCGCGGCGGTGGAGCAGCATGACGATCCGGCCTTGCTGGGCCGGCCGGTCATCGTGGCGCCGTCGGCCTCCGAGCATACCTCCGCCATCGCGGTCAGCTATGAGGCGCGTCAGTATGGCATCAAGCGCGGCACGCGCATTCGCGAGGCACGGGAGATGTGCCCCGGTATTGTGGTGCGCACAGCGCGCCATGACCGGTATGTCCGGCTGCACAAGGTTCTGATGGCGCTGATTGAGCGCCACCTGCCGGTATCGAAAGTCTATTCCATCGACGAGGCCGCTTTCCGGCTCAGCCCGCCGGAGTTTACCGCGCCGGCGGCGGTGGATCTGGCCCGGCGTATTCGTGCGGCGATCACAGAGGAGGTCGGCCCGGCCCTGCGCGCCTCTTTCGGCTTGGCGCAGACGCGGCTGCTGGCCAAGCTGGCTGCCGAATTGCAGAAGCCGGATGGGCTTACCGTGCTTGAGCCTGGTTTGGTGCTGGAGCGCCTTGCCGACCTGCCGCTGGAGAAGATCCCCGGCATCGGCAGGGGCATGAGCCTGCGCCTTGCGCGCAATGGCGTGAGCGATTTCCAGGCGCTGTGGAACCTGCAGCCGAAACAGGCGCGCCGAATCTGGAACTCGGTCCAGGGCGAGCGGTTCTGGTACTCCCTGCACGGCTATGAGGTGGAAGAGGCAGAAACGCAGCGCTGCATGTTCGGCCATTCCCGCGTCCTCTATCGCGAGCATGAAAGCCCGGAAGCCGCGCGTATCGTTGCCCGTGCCCTCCTGATGAAGGCTGCCAGCCGGCTGCGCCATGCCGGCTTTTTCGCCCGCCGCCTCAGCCTTTCCATGCGGGTGCGGCCCGAGGGGCGGCTCGGTGGCGACGCGGTCTTTGCGCCCTCCCAGGACAGTTTCCTGTTTCTCGGCGAGATGGATCGCATCTGGAAACATCTCGTTTCGCGCCATGATGTGACCCGGCTTGGCGGGGTGTCGGTCTATCTCCACGGCCTTTCACAGCAGGGCGACGATGCGGTCTGCCAGGGCGACCTGTTTGCACCGGCGCAGGACAATCAGGTCGAGCTGCGGCGCGCGAAACTCTGGCAACTGATCGACGAGATCAATTCCGACCCCGATGGCCGCCTTGCCCGGCTTGGGCGCCCGGAGGAGGCGGCGGCCAGTGACGGCAACACTTCTTCACGCCATGTCACGCTCGCCACGCAGCAGGGGCTTCATCTGGATTATCTCGGCGCCAAGATCGCCTTTTCCCGCGTGCCGGACGAGGCCGAGTTCCGGTTCTGAGCACGCCTCAGGCGATCTGCTGGCCGATCAGTTCCAGCGCCACTTCCAGGCTCGCCTCACGCACGGCCGCGCGGCCGATATCGCCGAACTGGCGCATCTCGTGGATCACGGCGCGGTTCTCCCGCGCGCAGGCGAAATGCACCGTACCGACCGGCTTCATCGCCGTGCCACCGCCGGGCCCGGCAATGCCGGTGATGGCCACCGCGATATTGGCCCGGCTGGCTTCCAGCGCGCCTTCGGCCATCATCCGGGCGACCGGTTCCGACACCGCGCCATAATCGGCCAGCACGTCACCAGCGACGCCCAGGATCTCGTGCTTGGCCCGGTTGGAATAGGTGACATAGCCGCGCTCGAACACGTCCGAGGAGCCGGCAATTTCGGTCAGCAGGCCGGCGAGCAGGCCGCCGGTGCAGCTCTCGGCGGTGACGATTTTCAGCTTCTTCTGGCGCGCATCGTCCAGGGTCAGCAGGGCGAGATTGACGAGACGGTCTGGGAACATGGAACGCAGCCTAGCTTTCTGAAGGGAGTGGCGACAAGACGGCCATGGCCTGGGCGGCGATGCCTTCGCGCCGCCCCGTGAAGCCGAGGCCTTCGGTGGTGGTGGCCTTGATGGAGACGCGCGCGATTTCGACGCCGAGGATTTCCGCCGTGCGTGCACGCATCGCCTCGCGGTGGGGTTTGATCTTCGGGGCCTCGCAGATCAGGGTGAGGTCGCAATTGCCCATCTCGTAGCCGGCCTCGCGTGCCAGCCGCATGGCTTCACTCAGGAAAATGTGCGACGGCGCGCCTTTCCATTTTTCCTCGCTCGGCGGGAAATGGTCGCCGATATCACCGAGCCCCAGCGCGCCAAGAATGGCATCGGTGAGGGCGTGCCAGCCGACATCGGCGTCGGAATGGCCCTTCAGCTTCGCGACATGCGGGATCTCCACGCCGCAGATGGTGACATGGTCGCCCGGCTCGAATTCGTGGACATCGAAGCCGGAGCCGACGCGCGGAACGGGCGGGCAGAGCAGGGCCTGCATGCGGATGAAGTCCTCCGGATAGGTGATCTTTGCGAGGCGCTCGCTGCCCTCGGTCAGCGTCAGGCGCGCGCCAGTATGGCGCGCGGCGGCAAGGTCGTCGACGAGGCCTTGCGGTGCGGTGGTAAGCGCATCGCGAATGACCTCCAGCCTGAAGGCCTGCGGGGTCTGCACGCGGTAGAGGCCGGCGCGCTCGACATCCTCGACTGTCTCGCCTTCAGGGCGCTTGAGCGCATCGACAACGGGCAGGGCAGGGGCGGCACCGTCATGGGTTTCCAGTACGGTGATGAGGCCATCGATTATGTCGGCATCAAGCCCGGGCCTTGCGGCATCATGGATCATGACATGGGTCACATCCGACGAAATACAGGATGCCGCCAGTCCGGCCATGACTGAAGCCTGCCGGTTTTCCCCACCGGGGACATGCGTATCGGCCGCCGGGAAGGCCGCGCGATAGGCCGCTTCCTCGCCGGGCGGCACGACCAGCACCACCGGGCCGATCCCCGGATGGCGGGCAAAGGCCTCAAGGCTCCAGGCCAATACGGGGCGTCCGCCGAGCAGGCGAAGCTGCTTGGACACCTCGCCTCCGGCGCGCTGGCCACTGCCGGCGGCCACGATGATCGCTGCGATCTTCATGCTGTTCCGTCTAGCGCTGGGCTGCCAAGCTGGCTAGACAGGGGGCGAGCCTTGCCGCTGCGGCCTGGGCAGGGATGGGCCGAAATTGCTGCCCTGCAGCGTAAAGCGTTGCGAATCCAGACCCGTAGGCCTAGGTTGCGGGAGCCCCAGCGGGCAAAGGGAGTTTCAGTAACCATGGTGCAGAGCCTTGTGCTTTCAGTTGATGCCATGGGTGGCGACTCTGCCCCGCAGGTGGTGATCGACGGATTGGCCCAGTTTCTGGAGGGCCAGACCGGCGTTTCCATCCTGCTGCATGGGCATGAGGGACACCTGGAACCGCTTCTGGCGGATACGCCGCGCGTGGCCGAAGCCTGCGAGCTGCGCCATTGCGAAGGCCTTGTGACCATGTCGGACAAGCCCTCCCAGGCGCTGCGCAAGCGCGATTCCAGCATGTGGAAGACCATTGAGGCGGTGCGCGACGGCGATGCCCAGGCCTCGATCTCGGCCGGCAATACCGGCGCGCTGATGGCCATGTCCATGATGCTCCTGCGACGGATGGACGGGGTGCACCGCCCGGCCATGACGGCGCTCTGGCCGACCCAGCGCGGGCGGATCGTCGTGCTCGATGTGGGGGCGAATCTGGAGGCCGACGGCAACCAGCTGATGACCTATGCCATTATGGGCGAGGCCTATGCCCGCGCCATTCGCGGCGTCGAGCGCCCCTCCATCGGCATTCTCAATGTCGGCTCGGAAGAGCAGAAGGGCCACGAGGAAGTGCGCCGTGCGGCCGAACTGATCAAGGCGAGCGGGCTGGACCTCAACTATAAGGGCTTTGTCGAGGGCAATGACATTTCCGCCGGCACGGTGGATGTCGTCGTCACCGATGGGTTTTCCGGCAATATCGCGCTGAAGACAGCCGAGGGCACCGCGCGTCTGGTGGCCTCCTTCGTGCGCGAGGCGCTGACTTCCTCGCTGATGGCCAAGGCGGGCGCGGTGCTCGCTTCGGGCGGCATGAAGCGGCTGCGCACCTTGATGGACCCGTCCAATGTCAATGGCGGGGTTCTGCTCGGGCTGAATGGCGTGTCCGTGAAAAGTCATGGCGGTACCGATGCCAACGGATTTGCCACGGCGCTTCGCCTGGCCGCGGACCTGGCGCGCAGCAATTTCACATCGGAGGTTGCGGCGAATCTTGCTCGGGTGCAGGCCAATAACCAGGATTCTTCGGAGAGCGCCGCGTGACCCAGCGTATCGTTCGCATCGCCGGCACCGGCAGTTATCTTCCCGACCATGTGCTCACCAATGACGACCTGTCGAAGATGGTGGACACTGACGATGAGTGGATCCGCGCGCGCACCGGCATTCATCAGCGCCACATCGCCGCCGACAATGAGGTGACCTCGGACCTCGCCACCCACGCTGCGCGCCGCGCGCTTGATGCGGCGGGTGTGGATGCGGCCGATGTGGACCTCATCGTTCTGGCGACCACCACCCCGGACAAGACCTTTCCTGCCACGGCCACTGCTGTGCAGGCCAAGCTCGGCGCCGGGCCGGGCGCGGCCTTCGATGTCCAGGCTGTCTGCTCGGGCTTTCTTTTTGCGCTGGCCAATGCCGATGCGCTGATGAAGCAGGGCATGTTCAACCGCGCGTTGGTGATCGGCGCGGAGACCTTCTCGCGCATTCTCGACTGGTCGGACCGCTCCACCTGCGTCCTGTTTGGTGATGGCGCCGGCGCGGTGGTGCTGGAGGCCTATGACGCGCTCGGAGACACCGAGGGCGCAGGTATCATCACCCATCATATTCGCACTGACGGAACCAAGTCGGATCTGCTCCATGTCGATGGTGGCGTTTCCTCGACCGGCACGATCGGCCATGTCCGCATGGAGGGCAACCGCGTCTTCAAGCACGCCGTGACCAACATCTCCGCCGCGATTGCCGCCGTGCTCGAAGAAACCGGGCTGACAGCCGATGATGTCGACTGGTTCGTGCCCCATCAGGCCAATCAGCGCATCCTAAACGGCGTGGCCGCGAAGATGGGGATCGACGAGAAAAAAGTGGTCTCCACCGTTGCGATCCACGGCAATACGTCCGCCGCCTCGATCCCGCTCGCGCTCGATACCGCGGTGAGGGATGGACGGATCAAGCCAGGCCAGCTTATCCTGTCTGAGGCCATGGGCGGCGGATTCTCTTGGGGTGCGAGCCTTTTTCGGATATAAATCAATTGGCTCGGTCGAAATTTCGGCCCGATACACTACCTCACGCGTAGAACACTTAATTAACACTCGCGACCTATTTTTTAACCATGAGCGGAGAGGCTATCATGTCATCCAAGACCATCACCCGGGCCGAAGTGACCGAGGCGATCGTTCGAGATGTCGGTTGTACTCGCCAGGAATCCTCGGATCTGCTCGACGATGCGCTTGAGATGATCGGCGCGGCGCTCGAGTCCGAGGGTGTGGTGAAACTCTCCAGGTTTGGCAATTTCGTCGTCCGCGAGAAAAGCGCGCGTGAAGGCCGGAACCCGAAAACAGGCGAGGAGGCGACGATCTCCGCCCGCCGTGTGGTCACGTTCCGTCCCTCGCCCCTGTTGAAATCCCGCGTCGACGATGGAGCCTGAGACGCGAGGAAGGACAACTCATGGGTGCCGCTGCTGTCGTTGCGACGAGACCGAAGATCGAAAAATCCGCTGATGCCTACCGATCCATCGGTGAAGCGGCCAGCGAGCTCGGCCTTCCCACCCATGTCCTGCGCTACTGGGAAACCAAGTTCCCGCGCCAGGTCCGCCCGGTCAAACGCCCCGATGGGCGCCGCATGTTCCGCCCGCAGGACATTCAGGGCCTGCGTGCCATCCAGACCCTGGTTCACCAGCGCGGCATGACGCTGAAAGGCGCCAAGGCGCTGCTGACAGAGCAGGGTGTGGACGCCGTTCTTTCCGGCGAGGCCCGCGTTGTTCCGGTCGAAGAAGCCGCCGTGCGTCCGGCCGTTCATGACATGCAGGACAAGGTGGCGAGAGCCTTTGGCGCGGAAAAGGCCGAACGTCCGGACCTGTCGGAGGGCCAGCGCGACCGCCTGGAAGCCATGCTCACGGACCTCACCGACCTCAAGGCACGCCTGGATGCGGCGCGGCTGAAAAAAGCGGCCTGAATTCCCGGTTTTTAGCGAATGGTCGGAACGGCAGGATTCGAACCTGCGACCCCCGGTCCCCCAGACCGGTGCGCTAACCGGGCTGCGCCACGTTCCGACCGAGCGGGCTAGGTAACGCGTCACTTCCGAGAATGCAATTGCCAATGCAGCACTCCCTGTGGAGTTTATTCATCCGGCGCTTTCGGCCCGTTCGGACGTGTCAGAATAAACGTCGCCGAGCCCAGCAGGATTGCCGCCTGCAGGAGCACCGTCCACAGCGGCGCGCCGAGGCCGAAGCTCAGCGGGGGCATCACCGCCATCACGCCGACGCTGATCGCCTTGGTGCGCGGAGAAATCGCGCCATGCTCGCGCCAGTTGGTAATCAGCGGGCCGAATCGCTTGTGTCCGAGCAGCCAGGCGTGGAGGCGCGGGGACGAGCGCGCGAACGCAAATGCGGCCAGCAAGAGGAAAGGCGTCGTCGGCACCAGCGGCAGGGCGACCCCGACAATCGCCGCGCCCACACACACCAGGCCAAATGCGATCCAGAGCCCGCGGAACAGCGCCGGCCGAGGCGGCGGAGAGGCCGGCGGCTCGCTCATCGCGTATGCCACCAGGCCAGGAAAAGCGGGATCCAGATCAGGCTCAGCGTGATCGAGCCCTTCACCGCCTGATAGGCCACCCACGCCCAGAAGAAGCGCTTCTTGTTGGCATTCAGAAACGTGATGCCGGAGCGGATGCGGGCGATAGGCGACATTGGGTTCCCTTACAGCTGCGCGCCGGCCGGGGGAATGGGGCAAGGGCATTCCATCTTGACGCGGCGCCGGAACGGGTCCATCTGCGCGCCACGGCATGAGGCGCCGGCTGCTCGCGGGATCATTCCCATGGTGAAGTCCTCCGGCCCATCCGGGCTGTTTCCAGCGCAGACCCCGTATCCCATGCGGTGTTGCGGCAAGGCGAGCCCCGCAGACTTACCCCGCGACGGACACGGAAGGACTGTATCCGATGCCCTCCACAGACTATCTCACCCCGCGCGCCCGGGCGAAGGCGCGTGCCCGCATGCTCCGCGCCGAGGCCGCGTCCAGCGGCCAGCCGATCAGCCAGGGCCAGGCGCTCGAACGCGTCGCGAAAGAGCTCGGCTATCGCGACTGGAACACGGCCTCGGCGCGGCTCTCGAACGCGCCGGAACTGGAGCTGCATATCGGCGACATTGTCTCCGGGCGCTATCTCAAACAGCCCTTTGTCGGGCGCGTTGTCGCCCTGCGTGAGCTGCATGGCGGGGCCGGCTACCAAGTCGAGCTGCAATTCGATGAGCCGGTGAATGTGGTCGAGTTCGACAGCTTCTCCAACAATCGCCAGCGCGTGCAGGCCATGGTCAACGAGGCCGGCGTGAGCTGGACCAGGACCAGCGATGGCGAACCGCATCTCGTGGTCTGGCCGGGCACGGTTTGAGTGGTTCTTTGGTTTGATCCCGTATCGGCGCGATGCGCCTCACATGGATCGCGCTCAGGGCTTCGTAGCCGGTTTGCGAAGCAAAGAATTTGATCCAGTGGATCAAATTCAGGCGGAGAAGGCCACGGCAGTGGATTCCCTGTCTGTCTCCGTATCGCTGCGCTCACATGAGACAGGCTCAGGGCTGCACTGGCGCCCGCAGGGCGCGCGGGGGCGCTGCGGTAGATCGGTCTA
>DHQO01000026.1:0-8990 GCA_002408125.1 Hyphomonadaceae bacterium UBA5336
AGTAAAAACAGGACCACCTCAGATGGCGCAAGAGCAAATTCACGGATTCGCAGATAGTAGTTTCCTGGGCGACGAGCGAATCGAGCTCGCTTTTCTACTAAGCGACGTTACGCGTGAACTTCGACGTCGGTTCGATCTCGATATGGCTGCGTTGAAACTAACGCGCGCGCAATGGAGAACAATACTGTACGTTTTTCGGCTTTCTAACCCTACTCAAACTCAATTAGCCGAGAAAATGGAGTTGGGGCGAGCCTCGGTTGGCGCTCTAATAGACCAATTAGAGAGAAGTGGATATGTATCCCGGATCGCGGACGTCGAGGATCGTCGCGTGTGGCGAATTGTGCCTTCTCAATTGGCAAACTCACGGAAATCTGAGATTGATCGGGCAGGAAGGAGGGTTGCTGGTGAGTTGTTTGCAGATTTCAACGACAAAGACCTTAGAGATCTCCGTCGATGTCTTGAAAAGCTAGTTCCAGGCGCGAGGTGAGGCCGAGGCTTACCGATAATGATCTGCTCGCCTGAACTCTCGTCGAGTAGAGTTGCTCTGCTCGACAATCACAGGATCATTTCTGCTTAGAGTTCCGGTATTCTGGAATCTGGCTGAGGTGAAGCGAGAATGATGAACGCATCGAATTTCACGGACGCGCAAGAGGCGCTTATTTTTGGAGCAGTAGACCTCCTCCGGTTGCCTGGACGGTCATGAGCTAGCAGATTCTAGCGTGTCCAGTCGGCAGCTTTCGTAGTTTATTGGCCACATGTATCCTAGGTCTGAGTGGCGTCTGCCGGGATTGTACCAGCCCTCGATAAATTTGAAGCCTGCTCAGATGGGCACATAGGTATTGTCAGCGACCCAGAGCACATTCGGTTCAGCGGCATGGAGTTCGGGTCGATCAGATCACCAGATGGACGGTGGCGTTTATCCCGGACCGTCGTGTTGGAATTTCTGCGCTTGCTAGCGCCCCACAAGCCTGCAGCTTGCATAAGGCGTTCGGTTCTATTGCGGATCGATCTGATATCTTCGTCCACAAGGTCATCAGAATCCACGGCGCACCATAGCTTGTCTTTGAGGCTTGTTGATACGCCCTCATCATCTCTGTCAGGGCCGGACTACCGATCCAAAGCGCGTCAATCGGCGCCGGCACTAGGGCGGCTTCCATTCAATCTGCATCGTATCCGCAGGTGGCGAAATAGTTGAGGCATTCCTGCGAGCTTAACAGGTCGACGATGTGTCCTATGGTGTTCCAAAGCGTATCAACGGGTCGTTCGGCGGCCTTTCGCGGAGGAGCCTTGAGCTTTGCGAAGGCCTTTTCGATGGGGTGAGGTCGGGGCTGTAGGGCGGCAGGAAGACGAGTTCTGCGCCTGCAGCCTTGATCAGCTCCCGCACCTTCGGTCCCTTATGGCTTGAGAGATTGTCCAGGATCACCGTGTGGCCGGGCGACAGGGTGGGTACGAGGAACTGCTCCACCCAGACGGTGAAAGCCTCGCCATTGATCGGCCCGTCCAGAACACATGGGGCGACCATCCCGCTGGTGCAAAGCCCGGCCACCACCGTGGTTGTTTTCCAGTGCCCGAACGGAACGCTCATGCTCAGCCGCTCGCCGCGCCCGCAGCGGCCATGGGTGCGCGTCATGTTCGTCGAGACCCAGGTTTCATCGACGAAGACCAGCCGGTCGGGATCAAGCTCGGGCCGTCCCTCGAACCACGCCTCGCGCCGGATCAGGACGTCCGGGCGGTCTTGCTCGCTGGCATGGCCGATTTTTTTACGCGTGATGGCGCGGCGGTCGAAGAACCGCCAGATTGTCGAGACCGCCGTATGAAAACCGCGCTCTGCCAGGGCAGCACGTATCTCTTCAAGTGTGATGTCGCCACGCTCGTCCAGCAGTGCGAAGATGAAATCGGCATGCGTCTCTATCCGGTGCGAGGTGCGGTCGCCGCATCAACGGCGGCTAATGCCTGAAGCCTCAGATCAATCGAAAGCGTCTCCCCAGGACAGGCTGACCTCCTTCATCAGCCGACATCGTGAATCAGAATCCGCTCGTCTTGTGGATCCCAAATGATTCAAGTCGCTCGGAAAACGCGCTAACTCAAACAACGGACCGCTTTGCTGGAGGCAGACCACCCGAGCCAATTGACGACGGATGATGGGAGCGGCCGAGCCCCCACCACTAGACCCAAGCCCAGGAAGAGCACTTCCGGCGATAAGATCGAAGAAGCCGACAGCGATATCTGCCGCGAGCTTGAACCGCCGGAAATCTTGCGCGCCACTTCCACATTATCCTGCCATTGCGCGCTACACCACTACTACGCCCTCAAAACTGTTGCTGACCCCTACATAACGGTCTTCTTGATCGTCCCCGTAATCAAACGCGGGGCCGCTAATGACCGACCAACCTTTCAAATCCGAAGCGATCGAGCGCGGCTCCCGCATGCTTCGCACGGCGCTCGGGCCGCATGTCGCCACCTGGCTTGCGGACCCGATCGTCGTCGAGGTGATGCTCAATCCCGACGGGAACCTCTGGGTCGACCGCCTGAGCGAAGGCCTCGCCGACACCGGCGAAGAGCTTTCCGTCGCTGACGGCGAACGCATCGTCCGTCTGGTTGCGCACCATGTCGGCGCAGAGGTTCATGCTGGCGCTCCGCGTGTGTCCGCGGAGCTGCCGGGAACAGGGGAGCGGTTCGAGGGGCTTCTTCCGCCTGTGGTCGCCGCCCCGGTCTTCGCGATCCGCAAGCCGGCCGTCGCGGTCTTCACACTCGAAGACTATGTCCGCGCCGAGATCATGCCAGACGATGCGGCGGCGGCATTGTGCGACGCCATCACATCCCGCGCCAACATCCTTGTCGCTGGCGGCACCTCGACCGGCAAGACCACGCTCACCAATGCATTGCTGGCGGAAGTCGCCAAATCCTCCGACCGCGTCGTTCTGATCGAGGACACACGCGAGCTCCAATGCCTGACGCCGAACCTTGTCGCTCTGCGGACCAAGGATGGCGTCGCGTCGCTTTCCGATCTCGTTCGCTCCTCGCTGCGCCTGCGGCCTGACCGCATCCCCATCGGCGAGGTGCGCGGGGCTGAGGCGCTCGATCTCCTCAAAGCCTGGGGCACCGGCCATCCCGGCGGCATCGGCACCATCCATGCCGGTTCAGCGCTCGGCGCGCTGCGCCGCCTCGAACAGCTCATCCAGGAAGCCGTCATCACCGTGCCCCGCGCGATGATCGCCGAGACAATCGACCTGATCGCCGTCCTCTCGGGGCGCGGATCGGCGCGCCGACTTTCCGAACTCGCCCGCGTCGAGGGCCTCGATGCGACCGGGGACTACCAGATCCAACCGCTTCTTCACCCCAGGACAGGAGACCATCCATGACCAAAACCACAATTCTCTATCCGCGCTGGCCGCTTTACGCGACGGCGCTCGCGTTCAGCCTTTTGCTCGTCGCGCCCGCCCATGCGGCGGGCTCGGGCATGCCCTGGGAGGCGCCGCTCCAGTCAATCCTGGAATCCATTGAAGGGCCGGTCGCCAAGATCGTCGCGGTGATCATCATCATCGTCACAGGACTGACGCTCGCCTTCGGCGACACCTCCGGCGGTTTTCGCCGCCTCGTGCAGATCGTCTTCGGCCTCTCCATCGCCTTCGCGGCGTCGAGCTTCTTCCTGTCATTCTTCTCGTTCGGCGGCGGAGCGCTGATCTGATGCGCGAGCTGGCCGACATTCCGGGCTTTTACGCGCCCGTCCACCGCGCCCTGGTCGAACCGATCCTGCTCGGCGGCGCGCCCCGCACGGTCGCCATCGCCAACGGCACGCTCGCAGCAGCCGTCGGACTTGGCCTTAGGCTCTGGGTGGTCGGGATCGCACTCTGGCTTGTCGGCCATCTCCTCGCGGTCTGGGCCGCAAAACGTGACGCCCAGATCGTCGATGTTGCGCGCCGGCATCTTCGTTTCCCAACCTGGTTCGGAGTCTGAGCGATGATGCGCCTCGCCGAATATCGCTCGACCGCCTCGCTATTGGCAGATTTTCTTCCGTGGGCGGCGCTCGTCGCGGAGGGCGTCATCCTCAACAAGGATGGCAGTCTGCAACGCACCGCACGGTTTCGGGGGCCTGACCTCGACTCCGCGACACCGTCAGAACTCGTCGCCGTGTCCGGCCGGCTCAACAACGCCCTTCGCCGGCTCGGATCGGGCTGGGCGGTGTTCGTCGAAGCGCAGCGGGCGCCGGCGCGCGACTATCCGCTCTCACATTTTCCCGATGCCGTTTCCGCCCTCGTGGACGTGGAACGACGCGCCCAGTTTGAAGATGCGTCCAGACATTTCGAAAGCAGCTACTTCCTGACTTTCGTCTGGATGCCGCCGCTCGACGATACGAGCCGCGCGGGACGATGGCTCTATGAGGACGCGCCCGACAGCAGCCTCAACCCGCGAGAGCATGTCGAGAGTTTTATGGCGCGAACGGATCGCCTGCTCGATCTCCTCGACGGCTTCATGCCGGAGGCCGCCTGGCTCTCAGACGAAGAGACACTGACCTTTCTGCATTCGACCGTGTCGACGCGTCGTCAACGCCTGCGCTTGCCCGAAACGCCGATGCATCTCGATGCGCTCCTGGCCGATAGCGCGCTTGTCGGCGGGTTGACGCCGAGTTTGGGCGGGGCGCATCTGCGCAGCCTCTCCATCATCGGATTCCCCACGGCCACATGGCCGGGACTGCTGGATGAGCTCAATAGCCAACCCTTCGAATATCGCTGGGTCACGCGCGCTATCTGCCTCGACAAGACCGACGCGACCAAACTGCTGACGCGCATCCGCCGGCAATGGTTCGCCAAGCGCAAATCCATCGCCGCGATCCTGAAAGAGGTGATGACCAATGAGGCGTCGACGCTGCTCGATAGCGACGCGGCGAACAAGGCCGCCGACGCCGATGAAGCCTTGCAAGAGCTCGGCGCCGACATGGCGGGCGCCGCCTACATCACCGCTACGCTGACCGTCTGGGATGAGGACGAAGCCGTCGCGGACGCCAAGCTAAAGGCGGCGGAAAAAGTCATTCAGGGTCGTGACTTCACCTGCATGCCCGAGACTTTGAACGCCATCGAGGCGTGGCTCGGCTCGTTGCCCGGCCATCTCTACGCCAATGTCCGTCAACCGCCGGTCTCCACGCTCAATCTCGTCCACATGATCCCGATATCGGCAGTCTGGGCAGGACCGGCGCGCAATGATCATCTGGACGGACCTCCACTCTTTTACGCGGAGACGGAAGGCTCGACTCCGTTCCGCTTTTCACCCCATGTCGGCGATGTCGGGCACACGCTGGTCGTCGGTCCGACCGGGTCGGGCAAATCCGTGTTGCTGGCGTTGATGGCGCTGCAATTTCGTCGCTATGCGGGCGCGCAGATCTTCGCCTTCGACTTCGGCGGCTCGATCCGCTGTGCGACCGTCGCCTGTGGTGGCGACTGGCAGGATCTCGCCGGCGCGCTTTCGGATGACGAAGCCGCCGTCCAGCTTCAGCCGCTGCGCAACATCGACGATATCGGCGAACGCGCCTGGGCGCAGGACTGGCTGTCCGGCCTGATCGCGCGAGAAGGCGTCACCATCGATCCGGTCGCGCGGGATCATCTCTGGTCGGCGCTGACCTCGCTCGCCTCGGCGCCTGTCGCAGAACGAACGCTCACGGGGCTATCCGTCCTGTTGCAGTCGACCGAACTCAAACAGGCGCTCACGCCATTCTGTCTTGGCGGCCCCTTCGGGCGTTTGCTCGACGCCGAAACAGAAGAACTCGGAACAGCCGATTTCCAGGCCTTCGAGACCGAAGGGCTGATCGGATCGGCCGCGACGCCGGCCGTGCTCGCCTATCTGTTCCACCGGATCGAGGATCGCCTCGATGGACGTCCGAGCCTCATCATCGTCGATGAAGGCTGGCTCGCGCTCGATGACGGGACATTTGGCGGCCAGCTCCGCGAATGGCTTAAGACTCTAAGGAAGAAGAACGCCTCCGTCCTCTTCGCCACGCAATCGCTCGCCGACATCGACAATTCCGCGATTGCGCCCGCCATCATCGAGAGCTGTCCAACGCGCATCTTCCTGCCGAACGAGCGTGCCTTCGAGCCGCAGATCGCCGACATCTACCGCCGCTTCGGCCTCAATGAACGCCAGATCGAGATCGTCGCGCGGGCCATGCCGAAGCGGGACTATTACTGCCAGTCGCGCCGCGGCAATCGGCTCTTCTCGCTCGGTCTCGGCGAGGTCGCGCTCGCCTTCACGGCCGCATCGTCGAAGACCGATCACGCCGCCATCACCGACATCCTCTCCGAACACGGACGAGACGGCTTCGCCGCAGCCTGGCTCGCCCGTCGCGGTCTCGATTGGGCCGTCGAACTGCTCGGCCAAACACCTGATCCGATCCCATCCCCTCAAACCACGGAGACTACTCATGCGTAAGAAACTCGCCGCCCTCATGCTGACCGGAGCCATCGCTTTGGCGCCGATGCAACCGGCCTATGCGCTATTCGGCGTCGGCGACGTCGTCATCGATCCGACCAACCTCGCGCAGAATATTCTCACCGCCGCACGCACCCTCGAAATGATCAACAATCAGATCACGCAGCTTCAGAACGAGGCGCAGATGTTGATCAACCAGGGACGCAACCTCGCAAACCTGCCGCACTCATCGCTGGCGCGTCTGCGGTCGATCATGCAGCAGACGGAAGATCTGCTGGGCGAAGCGCAGCGCGTTGGATACGTCGTCTCCGAAATCGAACGCGTCTTCTCAGAACAATATGGAGACGCCGCAGCAACCGGCGATTTCGCCGCCATGAACGCCAATGCCGAGGCGCGCTGGCGGACCTCGGTTGCAGGCTATGAAGACGCGTTGAAGGTCCAGGCCGGCGTCGTCGGCAATATTGAAGCGACGCGCACGGAATTGAGCACTCTCGTCTCGCAAAGCCAGGGTGCGGTCGGCGCCTTGCAGGCGGCGCAGGCCGGCAATCAACTTCTCGCCCTGCAAAGCCAGCAGATGACGGACCTAACCGCCGCCATCACCGCGCAGAACCGCGCGGACGCGCTGGACGCGGCTCGGCGCGCCTCCGCTGAGGCACAGGGACGCGAGAACCTCAGCCGTTTCCTCGATTACGGGACCGGCTACACGCCAACCGCCGTCAGCATGTTCCGGTAAGTTCCGTGCGCAGCTCTCCCGACCAAATCATCAGGCCCGTCGCCATCGCCTTGGGCGGGCTCGCTGCGCTCTTCGCCGCGGTTGAGCTGGCGAATACGGTCACTCCGGAAACGCCATCGGTTCCTCCCGTGACCAACAATCCTTTGCAGGCGGAACTTTCTCGCTGCCGAACGGTGACGCCGGAAGAGCTGGAAATCGACACGACGTGTCGCGCCGCCTGGGCAGAGCAACGCCGCCGATTTCTCGGGCTTCCCGGCGACGATCCCGAGAAGGAGTAGGATATGGGCGGCGTTGGCGTCATTGACCGCTTCCTGCAGGTCTTCACCTCCTACATCGACAGCGGCTTCGGCCTGCTCGGCGGCGACGTCGCCTTCCTGGCAACAACCCTGATCGTCATCGACGTGACGCTTGCTGCGCTCTTCTGGGCCTGGGGCGCCGACGACGACATCCTCGCCCGGCTCATCAAGAAAACGCTCTTCGTCGGCGTCTTCGCCTACATCATCGGCAACTGGAACGCACTCGCGCGCATCGTTTTCGAAAGCTTCGCCGGGCTCGGCCTCATCGCTTCGGGCGGCAGCCTCAGTGCCGGCGAGCTGCTTCAGCCCGGCCGCATCGCCGAGATCGGCCTTGATGCGGGCCGTCCGATTCTCGCGTCGATTTCCGATCTGATGGGGTTCGTCTCCTTCTTCGAGAATTTCCTTCAGATCATCATTCTGCTCTTCGCCTGGCTGGTCGTCCTCCTGTCTTTCTTCATCCTGGCTATCCAACTCTTCGTCACGCTGATCGAGTTCAAGCTCGCCACGCTGGCCGGCTTCATCCTCGTACCCTTCGGCCTGTTCAACAAAACCGCCTTCATGGCCGAGCGGGTGCTGGGATTGGTGATCTCGTCCGGGGTCAAGGTCCTGGTGCTCGCCGTGATCGTCGGCATCGGCTCGACCATCTTTGGCGAGTTCACCGCCGGGTTCACGGGCGAGCCGACAATCGAAGACGCCATGGCGATCGTGCTCGCCGCGCTTTCGATGCTCGCGCTCGGCATCTTCGGTCCGGGCATCGCCAACGGCATCGTCTCTGGCGGCCCGCAACTCGGCGCAGGCGCGGCTGTGGGTGCGGGTCTTGCCGCCGGCGGGCTCGCTGTCGGCGGGGTCGCTGGCGCCCGGATGGCCGTGGGAGCAGCCGGCGCCGGAGCACGGGGCGCTGCGGCAGTCGCCGGTGGCGCCTCGACCGCCTACAGCATGGGAAACGCCGCTGCTGGCGGCGGCGCCTCAGGTGTCGCCGCCGGTCTCGCCAGCGTCGGAAAAGCGGGCGTCAGCGCCGCAACGAACCCGCTTCGCCGTTCCATGAGCGAAAGCTACCGCTCAGGTTCGCGCGCAGCCTTCGAAGCGACCGGCGGCAAGTTCAGCAATAGCCCCGAGCCCGCCACGTCGACAAACGACGGGCCACCAGCCTGGGCGCGGCGCATGAAACAACAGCAAACCCTTCACCACGGCGCCGCCGTCGCAGCTCATGCCGTTCGCTCTGGCGACCATGGCGGCGGCGGGACCGCTGTCAGCCTTTCGGAGAAATCATGATGTTCCGTCGCCCGAGCGTTCGCTATTCCAAGACCCCTGAACCCGTCACACCCTATCAGAAAGCCGCACAGGTCTGGGACGAGCGTATCGGGTCCTCCCGCGTGCAAGCCAGGAACTGGCGACTGATGGCGTTCGGCTCGTTGCTGCTCTCAGGCGGGCTTAGCGCTGCTCTGGTCTGGCAGTCCACACAAGGGACGATCACGCCCTATGTCGTCGAAGTGGACAGGCTCGGCGCGGCGCAAGCCGGGACGCCCGCCGCCGCCGACTTC
>DHQO01000026.1:9211-21259 GCA_002408125.1 Hyphomonadaceae bacterium UBA5336
GACGCCCGCCGCCGCCGACTTCCGACCGACCGATCCGCAGATCGCTTACCACCTCTCGCGTTTCATCGAGAATGTGCGCCAGATTCCCGCCGATCCGATCGTGCTGCGCCAGAACTGGTTGCATGCTTATGACTTCACGACCGACAAGGGCGCGCTGGCGCTCAACGACTACGCCAGAGTGAACGACCCCTTCGCCAAGGTCGGCGACACGCAGATCTCCGTCGAAGTCTCCAGCGTTATCCGCGCCTCCAAGAGCAGCTTCCGCATCGCCTGGATCGAGCGCCGTTACGCCAACGGACAGCTCGCCGCGACCGAACGCTGGACCGCCATTCTCACCATCGTTCTGCAACAGCCGCGCGACGCCGAGCGCCTGCGTAAAAACCCGCTCGGCATCTTCGTCAACGCCATCAACTGGTCCAGGGAGTCCGCCCAATGATAAAAACACTTCGCCTGAACAAAGCCTCCATGACGGTCCTCCTCGCCGCGACAGCGCTCTCGGGATGCGCGACCTTCAAACCGCCGGAGATCGCTTACGACACCCCTCCGATCGAAGCGACGCTTCTTCCCGAACCGGCGCGTCCGGTGCGGATCGTCGAACGCACCAGCCCACTGCCGCTGCCTGGCCAACTCAAGCCGATCAACGGGGGAGACCGAGCGCCGGAATCCGCCGATCCTGCAGAACGGGTGAGCCAAGCAAACGCCGCCGCTCGGATGGAGCCGGTGCGTGACGGTTTCATCAACGCTGTGCAACTCTATCCCTACACCGAGGGCGCGCTCTATCAGGTCTACGCATCGCCGGGGCAGATCACCGATATCGCCCTGCAGCCCGGAGAGAGCCTGGTGGGCTCCGGTCCGATCGCGGCCGGCGACACGGCGCGCTGGATCATCGGCGACACTCAGAGCGGTTCAGGGGATGATCAGCGCATCCATATTCTGGTCAAACCGACGCGGCCTGATCTTCAGACCAACCTCGTCATCAATACGGATCGGCGGACTTATCATCTCGAACTGAGAGCGAACCCGTCCGCCTATATGGCGTCCGTCTCCTGGACCTATGCCGAAGACGCCTTGATCGCGCTCAGGCGGCGCAACGCCGAGGCGGAAGCAGCCTTGCCGATCGGACGCGACGTGGCGCTCGACTCCTTGCGCTTCCGCTACCGGATCGAGGGCGACCGCGCGCCTTGGCGACCCCTGCGCGCCTTCGATGATGGGCGGCAGGTCTTCATCGAGTTCCCGCGCGGGATCGGTCAGGGGGAAATGCCTCCGCTCTTCGTCATCGGACCGGAAGGCGAAGGCCAGCTCGTCAACTACCGTATCGCCCGCAACTACATGATCGTCGATCGGCTTTTCGCCGCCGCCGAACTAAGTCTCGGCGACAGGCAGAAACGTGTGCGGATCGTCCGCACCGACGGGGTAAGCCGCGACGGTCAAACCGCTTCTCGTCCTGGCGCCGCGGGGCCGCGCAAATGAGCGACGATAGAGAACCCCGTGAGGAAAAAGAGATCGCCGCCTCCTTGCGGCTGCGCGCCGATCCGCCAAGGGTCATGCGTCTCTCACGTCGCACGCTGACGGTTCTTGGCGCGGCCAGCGGACTCGGTCTCGGCGCCATCCTGATTGTGGCTCTGCAAGATCGCAAACCGGCCGATGGACCGCCGGAACTCTATTCGACCGAGCGCATCCAGGCAGCCGAAGGTCTGTCGCGCCTTCCGACCGACTACACACGCATACCGCAACTTGGACCGCCGCTGCCCGGTGAACTCGGGCGGCCGATACTGTCCGCTCAACAACGCGGTCAGCCCGTGCCGGCGGTCGTCACTGCGCCTGCCGTCGATCCGGACGAACAGCGCCGGTTTCAGGAGTTGGAGGCGGCCCGGCTCAGTCGACTTTTCGCCGAAGCCAAGACCGCCATTGGCGAACAACCGCAAACTTCGCCTGTGGTCGCACCCATGCTGTCCGATCCCGGATCATTCTTTCCCGCGAGCGCAACCGGCGCCACGCCAGACGCGGCGGACAGGTGGGAAGGATTTCTCGACGAACCCGTTGACCGCCGAACGACGGCCGCGGATCGACTCGTCGACCCGCCAAGCCCCTATGTGGTCCAGGCCGGTGCGGTCATTCCGGCGGCGCTGGTCACGGGTCTGCGCTCGGACCTTCCCGGCCAGATCACCGCGCAAGTGACCTCCAATGTCTATGACAGCCCGACCGGTCGCTTCCTGCTGATCCCCCAAGGCGCGCGCCTCATCGGTGAATACGACAGCCGCGTCGCCTTCGGGCAAAGCCGCGTGCTGCTGGTATGGACGCGCCTGATCCTGCCCAACGGGCGCTCCATCGTTCTCGAACGCCAGCCCGGCGCCGACGAAGCGGGCTATGCCGGGCTCGAAGATGGTGTGAACAATCATTGGGGCAGGCTGTTCATGGCGGCTGGGCTCGCCACCGTCCTGAATATCGGAGTGGAATTGGGCGCCGACGATGACGATGACATTGCTCGCGCCATTCGTGAGGGGACCCAGGACACGATCGGGCGCGCCGGGGACGAGATTGTCCGCCGTCAGATTTCCATCCCGCCGACTCTGACCATTCGCCCCGGATTCCCAGTGCGCGTGATGGTCACGCGTGACCTCATCCTCGAACCCTATCGGAATTGACCCATGACCAAATTGAAACTCGGCGCCATACCTGATGACAAACCTGTCAAACTGAACATCGAACTGCCCGCCGATGTGCACAGGGACCTTGTCGCCTATGCCGAAGTGCTCGCGCGTGAGACCGGACAGAAGAACGAAGCCGCAAAGCTTATCGCACCTATGTTGGCGCGGTTCATGGCGACAGATCGTGGTTTCTCGAAATCTCGAAAAAGTGGCCGGTCGCCTTACTCCCCCCGGTCAACGTCGGAACCACAAATCACCTGATGTCCGAAGCTTCATCATCACGGCCATCCAGGCATCGAGCGTTCAATCACCAAAAAAGCTTCGCCTTCCGGTGGCTACCGCCTGTGAGGAACCTGGCGGGAGGGCTGGATCGCCAGCTGTCATGTCCTGTTGAGTATAGCTGTCTTTGTGGGAAGAAAGCAGGGTGGCAGTCGTCGCGATGCGCACAGTTGCCTCCGCCTTGCGCAATTTCGATATGATTTCTTAAGGCCGAAATCGCTTTACCTCCATGAATGCAGCCAGGTGATTCTTTGTTCGTGGCCGCGTCCAAAAGGATCGGGTCAGTGCGCGCATTCTGATGCATGTCCATGTGGTGTTCCTCCGGCGAAGTTGACGTGTCGGAACATCAGTCTCCTTCGGCATCGCCCAATGGACAACCTATTGAAAATTCAAATCCAGGCGCAAAGAACGAGGTGTGGAATCTGTCCAATACTCTGGATGCGGCTTCGAAGCAGAAAAAGTGGCCGAACTCGCCCCAAAATCAGACCTGATTGTGGATTATTGAGTGTCAACTGGAATGCGCGGAGAAATCGCTCTCGCAAGGGCGCTCTGACGATTGGGAAGGTTTACGATCTCGGCTGCGATAAGACGTTCGCCGCATTTCAGATGCGTTTCCAAAGTTGGTGGATGCTGAGAAGCATCGCTGCGAACCAGATCGTAACCGGACGATATTCCGACCGCCTGAACCTTCATGTCTTTGAGATCGGACCAGAACCGTGGGGGAACTGGGGTAGGACGTTCTTTGTTGCAAATGGCCGCTGCCGCAATCTGGGCCTGCGTGGTTGCATTGTGAATGGTTTCGATACGCAGTTTTCCGGATGCGAATTCGTTTTCACCGCGGGCACAATCTCCGATTGCAAATATTTCGGAGTCAGATGTCCGCATGTCCTGATCGACGCAGATACCATTGTCACATTCCAGGCCCGCGGCTTCGGCAAGCGCAATATTGGGTGTTGCACCAATCCCCGCCAACACGAGATCGGTCTTTATTTGGGATCCATCGCCAAGATGGATCGAGGAAACGCGGCGATCAGCGGCGCCGAACCTCTCAATCTTCTGATTGAAGAGAAACTGAACACCGGCATCTTTCAGCTTCTGAGTAACGAAATTGGTTGTTGCGGGTGAGGCAACGCGGGCCATGGCGCGAGCGGCGGCCTCGACAACAGTGACGGTTCTCCCAAGATTGACCGCGGCAGAGGCCACTTCGAGCCCGATAACACCGGCGCCAATGATTGCAACGTCGCGACAGCCAGGATCGCTCAAGGCTTGGCGAAGCCTTGCCGAATCGCCCAGGTCTCTCAGATAGTGGATCCCTTTCAGGTTCGCGCCCTTCGCATTAAGACGACGCGGCGATGCCCCTGTGGCAAGGATCAAGGTATTGAATTTCATCGTCTTCCCGTCCGCAAAGTGGATTCTACGCTTATTCCTATCAATCTTGACGACCTTGCGCGCCCGCATCAGGTCGATGCGATTGTCTTCGTAGAATGAAAGAGGACGTATCAGAGTTGGCTGCGGTCTATCCGGTCCCTGCAGCCACGCCTTGGACAGAGGCGGGCGCTGATAAGGCAGCGACACCTCATCGCCAATAAGTTTTATCGCACCTTCGTAGCCATTCATGCGCAAGGTTGCGGCAGCATTTGTTCCGGCCGCTCCATTGCCGATAATCACAGTTGTGTTCATGTTTCTTTCCTCCCCGGGTTTACCGATTGTTTAGATGAGGCTAAGCGAGCGCGCAGCCATTACTGCCTCGGTGCGATTGGCGACGTTTAGACCACGCAAAATTTTTCTGAAATGCCACTTCACGGTGTCTTCCGTGACATGCATGCGCACTGCAATTTCCTTGTTGCTCAGCCCAAGTGCGGCATGTTGCAGGACGATTACCTGCTTCTGACTTATGGGGGCCGATCTATATGCAAAGGGGCGTTCAGTAATCTGCACATCATGCGCAGGTACTTTGGTCCTGGCGACCTGAGTTGTCCGTTGATCCAAGAACGCTTTCGCCGCTGGACTGATGACACGCAGAAAATGCCGCCTGTTTATCAAGGACCTGAAAGCGCCCAGTTGTTGTGCCTTCAGATCGGCATCGGCGATTCTTTTCAGCGCCTGCTTTTTTTCGCCCATCAGATAAATTGCAGTCGCAAGCGTATATTGCGCCCTGATTTCTCCGCGTTGGTCTCGGACGGCGGAAAAGTTGGAAAGGGCTTTTCGAGCGTGCATCTCGGCCAGGCCCAGTTTGCCGTCTCGCAGAAATCTTGAGGCTTCTAGCAAGACGATTTCCGCCTGGATGGCGCGATTCTGGTTTGGCAGAAACAGCAGGTCTTCGTCGGACGGAAGCGGCTCGGTCGAGAGCGGAGTGCTGGTTCGGGTTCCCATAGCAAAGACTTCGGAGCCCAATCGCACCAGAATGCCCAGCCGCTTCAGACCGCGATCCTTTGCCATCAGGCGGCAACGTTCAAGCAACAAGAACGCCTGCAATGTGTCACCCTGGCGAATATAGATCTCGGCCGCGCTTCGGACGGTGTTCCACACCACATCCGTCACCCCGAATTCCAGCGCAAAATCCAGAGCCTCTTGCACAAGACGCTCATCGGGTGTGATCGACTCTTCTTCTGTTTGGACCTGAAGCTCGAAGGCCGCGAGCATTCCTTTGATAAAGGGTGTGCGCTCATGGGCGACGTTTTCGTTTTTCTGTGCGCGACGAATCTCGCTGCGCGCGCCATAGATGTCGCCATTGAGCAGCTTAGCCAGAATCCCAGCAGCAGCAAGCCAGCCAAACGCATAACGGTGACGGACCGCGCCGCTCACGACCGTGGCGGAGGCTATTTGATCTGAAAGGGCAGCAAACTGCCTGCCGGAAGCGGCGATGAATGCTCTGCACGTCTGTGCCGCGGCATGGCCGACAGGATTGGCCGACCCATAGGTATCAACCCAGGCCGCGCATCTTTCATCGCTTTCTTTCAATTCATCGTGGGTGGCAAGACCGATGGCATGCACCAGTTTCCCCCAGCCATTCGAATCTTCCTCCTCCGAAGGTGCGGAAACCCTCTGGTCGTTCAGCCTGGAAAGCACATCCTGTGCTTCCTGTGCGCGCTGACTGAAGTACAGCACCCAAGCATATCCGATAGCCAAGGATGGCATCTGAAGCAGTTTGGCTCTGGGAATGCCCGTGAACCAGATCGTCAAAGCCTCAATCTCTCCTTGTCTCAGGGCTAGATCTAACAGAGCTTGATCAGTTAGCCGTTTGGCCCAGCTGTGATCGTGTGCGCGAAGAGCAACATCCACGACCAAACGGTACTCTTTTTTTCGCCAATGCCAGAATGCGATACGTTTTAGGAAATACGACCGACGCGAGCCATTTGCTTCGTTGAAACGATTGCGCAGGTACTCTCTCAGGGCCCGGTTCATTTCATAGCATTTTGGTTTTTCATCGCTGGACATCAAAAGCCCGTGGCGCGATGCTAGTTCTGCCAATTTGCAACTGGAATCGTTAATCTTGAACACATAATCGCTGCAGTCTGCCGTGATTTCCTCCAGCCAACTGGCGTTAATCAGGTGATCGAGGAGCGGCCGCGTAATCTGTGCCAGTACGTCGGTTTCGAAGTATGCCTGAACCTCTGAAAGGTCAGCGATCGCGTCGCCTGATGCTTTCGATTTGCCAGCCAGTGCGCATAGAAGCGGCCAACCAGCCGTCTTGTTGTATATCTTCGTCGCCCGGTCGGCTTCCAACGGTAGAATTGAACATGTCTCGTCAAGAGTGAAGCTTAACTCTCTTGGACCGATCGTCACCACATGCGAAACTACCGACAGGGTGACCAACGTGCCCGGTTGGTGCCCGCTTACTACCAGTCGAACGGCTTCTGGCGTTTCCAGGGTGATCGTTTTCAGAAATCTCTGTGTGGCGGCAGAGTCAGAAACGCCGTCCAAGCAAATCATGACGGGTCTTTTCCAATCGAAAAGAAGGCGCAGTGCGATGATCTCTGGGCCGCGATCACCGGACGTGACGGGAAGGTCCGGTGGCGAAAGCATTGCGACAATCGCGGTTGCAATAAGGTCCGCTTCAGAGACGCTCTCTGGCCAGAACGACGACAGGTCCAGATAGATACAATCGTCTCCTCGGTCGGCAGCCGATTGGGCGCACAAGGCGATCTGCACTGATTTGCCGAAGCCGCGAGGTGCCTGATAAAGGAGGCATTTCGCGCCGGGGTGTCCCGCAATATCCAGTCTGTCACGTCTCAGGCAGCCCTGAGTCAATTTCTTTTGACGGACATTCATGCGTTCCAGAAAATCGTAGATGTCGTTCGGGATTGCGCTGGAGGTCTTAATCATCCCTCCCTCCCTGAAAGTGATGTATCGTAGGCGTGCCGACATCTTACCTAGCGCACAAAAAACTCTAAACTACACGAACGTGTAGTTGTGGGGTGACCTGATTGAGAGGCAGCTTAATTCCAAGCGGCAAGAAGCAGCAAGTACGAAAAGGAGATGCTCTTCTGGCCAATACAGAAACTTACAATAGCCTTTTCCTTGGGAGGAGTAGACTAATGAGCGATCTAAGCCAAGCGTCCACGGCGCAAGCTGGCGCCGATGAAGTATACGTTGATAAGAAACGGTATTTTTGGATTTTGTCCGTATTCTGGCCGGCAACGCCGCTAATCGGACTGTATCTGGTCTCGGTAACCGGCTGGAGCATCTGGTACGGGACTGTGCTGATTTTATGGTATCTGGCGGTTCCGATGCTGGACGCTATGTTTGGCGAGGATTTTTCCAATCCCCCCGAATCGGCCGTACCTGATCTTGAAAGAGACCGATATTATCGCGTGCTTACTTATCTGACGGTGCCCATGCATTATGCGGCTTTGATCGGGTCTTGCTGGTGGGTCGCAACCCATTCTCTGAATGCGCTCGAATTCGTCGCGCTGGCACTGTCGCTGGGGGTCGTCAACGGTTTGGCGCTGAACACCGGCCATGAACTCGGTCACAAGAAGGAAGCTTTTGATCGCTGGATGGCAAAACTGGTGCTGGCAGTGGTGGGCTATGGCCACTTCTTCATCGAACATAACAAAGGGCACCACCGTGACGTGGCCACCCCGAAAGACCCGGCAACCTCGCGTATGGGCGAAAACATCTATTCTTTCGCAACCCGCGAAATCCCCGGGGCTTTCAAACGCGCTTGGGAGCTAGAAGAGGTGCGCCTTGAGCGGAGTGGTAAGAGCGTCTGGAGCCTGGATAACGAAATTCTTCAGCCGCTGATCATTACCGTCGTTCTTTACGCCGGGCTGCTGGCATTCTTCGGGCCCATCATGCTTGTGTTCCTGCCCATTCAGATGGCGTACGGATGGTGGCAGCTGACTTCGGCCAACTATATCGAGCATTATGGCTTGCTGCGCGAAAAACTGCCCAACGGCAAGTATGAGCATCAGAAGCCGCACCATTCGTGGAACTCGAACCATATCATGTCCAACCTGATCCTGTTCCACCTGCAGCGGCACTCGGACCACCACGCGCACCCGACGCGGTCCTATCAATCCCTGCGGGACTTCAAGGATCTGCCTGCGCTTCCTTCGGGCTATCCCGGGATGTTCTTTGCCGCGCTGATCCCCTCCTGGTTCCGGTCGATCATGGATCATCGTGTCCTGGACTGGGCCAAAGGCGATCTGAACAAGATCCAGATCGAACCCGGTATGCGCGACTACTATGACCGCAAATTCGGGTCGGTCGCACCTGCGCAGCCTGCCGCAATGCCCGCCGAATAAAACCCAAGGCTTGGCATCTCAGACAAAGGCGTTGGCCCCGATGGGGCCAACCCTGACCTGACAAACAGCCCCTTGCTCGCACTCGAAGACGGGGCCGCAGACACAACCGACAGAAAATCTGGGACGACGCATGTGCTTGCCTGTCAACTCATGTGTGTAAGGGAGGAATGAACAATGGCCAAATATCAATGCCCGGATTGCGGATACACCTACGATGAAATCCAGGGCCACCCGCATGAAGGTTTCCCGCCGGGAACGCCGTGGTCGCAAGTGCCCGAAGACTTTGCGTGCCCCGATTGCGCGGTCCGCGACAAAGAGGACTTTTTGCTGATCGGAGAAGCCGCAGCGCCTACACCAACCCCGGCACCGGCACCGACATCCGCTCCGGCCCCGGCACCCGCACCCGTGGCGGTTGCCGCTCCTGCCGCCGCACCGCCGCCTGCTCCGGTGGCACAGGCGGCCCCCGCCGCCGGAACCGCCTACCGGAAATGGCTTTGCATCACATGCGGTCATATCTACGACGAAGCCCTTGGCGACGAACACGAAGGTTTTCCGCCGGGAACTTTGTTCAGCCAGATCCCCGATGATTGGTGCTGCCCGGACTGTGGTGCCACGAAAGAGGACTATGTCCTCTACGAAGAAAAATAAGAGCGTGAACATGAATCAGGTTGCCTCATTTCCCGCCAAAACAGCCGGTGCCGATGACATCCGAGCGGCGTTTGACACCCAGCTTCGAGCACAACTTGCCCGGCGGGCGGTCTTTGACCGCAAGGCACGTATCGCACAGCTGGACCGCCTGGCAGAGGCCGTCAAACGGAACGAGGACAAAATCATCGCGGCTTGCGCGGCTGATTTTCGCAAACCCGCCGAAGAAGTGAAACTGACCGAGATCTTTCCTGTGCTTCAGGAAATCCGGCACACCAAACACCATCTGAAGTCGTGGATGCGCCCCAAACGGGCGCGCGCCACTTTGGGGGTGTTTGGCACCAAGGCACGGGTTCGCCCCGAGGCCAAGGGTGTATGCCTGATCATCGCGCCCTGGAATTATCCGGTGAATCTTTCGCTCGGGCCGCTGGTTTCGGCAATCGCGGCCGGCAACAGCGCCATTATCAAGCCGTCCGAAATGACACCGAATGCGGCCCAGGTCATCACCGACATCGTGGAAGAGGCGTTCACACCGGATCTGGTCAAGGTCATCGAAGGCGATGCCTTGGTTTCCCAGGAGCTTCTGTCACTGCCCTTCGACCACATATTCTTCACGGGCAGCCCGGCGATCGGCAAGGTCGTGATGGAGGCGGCGGCAAAAAGCCTGACATCGGTCACTCTGGAACTTGGTGGCAAGTCGCCCACTATCGTCGGGCCCAACGCCAATATCAAAAAGGCCGCGCGAAACATCGTCTGGGGCAAGTTCTCAAACAACGGTCAGACCTGTATCGCCCCCGATCATGTGTATGTGCACCGCGATGTATCGGCCGCGTTCAAGACCGCGCTTCAGGCCGAGATCGGTCGGGTCTATGGGAAAACGCCCGAGGCACAAAAAGCAACGCCCGACTATTGCCGGATCGTGAACGATAGGCATTTTGACCGGCTGCGCAACCTGATCGAGGATGCCCGTGCCAAAGGCGCAAGTATCCTTCAGGGCGGTCAGACCGATGCGGGCCAGAACTTCGTTGCCCCGACGCTGATTTCCGAGGTTTCGGATGATATGGAAATCACTCAGGAAGAGCTGTTCGGGCCAATTTTGCCGATCATCGAATATGTTGATCTGGACAAAGTTATCGACAAGATCAACGCAAACCCCAAGCCCCTTGCTCTTTATATCTTCGACAAAAGCAATGACTTCGCTGACCAGATTATCACGCGCACCTCTTCGGGCGCGGTGGGCGTAAACCTTACTGTTGTGCATTTCCTGCACCCGAACCTGCCATTTGGCGGCGTCAACAACTCCGGCATCGGGGCGGCCCATGGGGAATATGGCTTCAAGGCATTTTCGCATGAAAAAGCTGTGCTGGAGGAAAAGCATTCGATTACGCACATGCTTTTCCCGCCTTACACGGGCTTTGTACGCCGCCTCATAAACATCGTAGTCCGGGTGCTTGGATAACAGCCGCCCGGAACCAATAGGGAGATAAGAAATGTACGACTATATCATCGTCGGCGCCGGATCCGCCGGTTGCGTTCTGGCCAACCGGTTGTCTGCAAACCCGGCAAAACGCGTCGCGCTTATCGAAGCGGGCCCAAAGGATAAGAACCCCCTGATTCACATGCCAGTGGGGATCGCATTGTTGGCCAATAGCAAAAAGCTGAACTGGGCATTCGATACCGAACCACAAGAACATTTGAATGGCCGTAGACTGTTCTGGCCTCGTGGCAAAACACTGGGCGGGTCGTCGTCCATCAACGCCATGGTCTATATCCGCGGGCACAAGGCCGATTACGACTACTGGGCGTCCGAGGCAGGCACGGATGTCTGGGGCTGGGACCGCATGACAGACCTGTTCAAGCGGATCGAAGACAACCATCGGTTCGGAGCATCCGATAGTCATGGTAAGGGCGGCGAGCTTTCCGTGAGCGAGCTGAAAACCGTGAACCCTTTGAGCCGCGATTTCGTACAGGCTGGGCGTGAATTGCAGATTCCTCACAACGGCGATTTTAATAGCGGTTCGCAAGAGGGGCTGGGCATGTACCAGGTCACGCAAAAGGACGGAAGGCGCTGGAGTTCGGCGCAAGCCTTTCTGCGGGGGGCTGAGTCCCGTTCCAATCTTGAAGTCATCACCGACGCCCGTGTGACCCGCGTCGTCATGGCAGAAAAGTCCGCAACGGGTGTCACCTTGCGGCAGGGCGGCGAATATCGCCAACTGCGTCTCAATGCCGGCGGCGAGGTGATCCTGTCTGGCGGGGCCGTGAATTCGCCTCAACTTCTCCTTCTGTCAGGTATCGGGGATGCCCAAGAAATTAAACGGCATGGTCTAGCCGTCGTTCACGACCTTCCCGAGGTGGGCAAGAACATGGCCGACCACCTCGATGTAACGATTATGCATGCTGCTAGCTCACGGCGCCCGATCGGTGTCGCGCCCAGCTTTCTGCCGCGTGGCATTGGTGGTTTGTTTTCCTACATCTTCAGACGTAAAGGGTTTCTCACGTCAAATGTTGCGGAAAGCGGTGGGTTCATTAAGTCGTCCCCTGACCGCGATAGGCCGAATGTTCAGTTTCACTTCCTGCCCACATATCTGAAAGATCATGGCCGCAAGATCGCTTTTGGTTATGGCTATACGCTTCACATCTGCGATCTTTTGCCAAAGAGCCGCGGCTATATTGGCCTCAAAAGCCCGGATCCGATGGACGATCCTCTGATTCAGCCGAATTATCTT
>DHQO01000026.1:21527-80448 GCA_002408125.1 Hyphomonadaceae bacterium UBA5336
CCGGCAATGTCTGCGCACAGCAAATACGAAGTGCACCCCGGCAAATCCGTACAGACCGACGATGAGATTGCGGCATTCATTCGGGAAAGCGCAGAAACAATCTATCACCCGGTTGGCACATGCCGAATGGGTGCGGACGAGGCTTCAGTTGTAGATCCGGAACTAAAAGTTCGCGGTGTATCTGGGCTGCGAGTGGTGGACGCATCCATCATGCCAAGCCTTGTCGCCGGCAACACAAACGCCCCGACCATGGTCATCGCTGAGAATGCGGCCGAGATCATTCTGGGGCAGGTGCGTATTTTTGACAGGAGTCGTTCAGTTGCCTGAACTTTATGATGAAAAGCGAAAAACAGTCCGGTGTCAGGGGGCGATGGGGTTTATTGTAAGAAGCTTCGAGCAGTTTCAGAACGGCACGATTCCAACCCAAAATTCAAGTTCTGAAGAGGAAGCCAAATGCGCGGACAGATGATGGCTATGCCACTGACCATTCATTCACTGATCGACCACGGAGCTCGCTACCACGGCGACACCGAGATTGTGTCGGTGGAAACAGATGGCACAAAGACTAAGACGAACTGGAAAGGTATTTCTGACAGATCCCGGCAGCTCGGCTCGGCGCTGACAAAGATGGGGCTCTTCAAAGGGGATCGCGTGGCGACGATCGCGTGGAACAATGCGCGGCATCTAGAATGCTACTTTGGCATTTCCTGCTGTGGAATGGTATGTCACACGATCAATCCGCGCCTTTTCCCGGAACAGCTTGTCTATATCATCAACCACGCGAAAGATCGGGTCATCTTTTTTGACAAGACGTTCCTGCCGATCATTGAGGGGATCAAGGAGAAGCTGACGACTGTCGATACCTTCGTTCTTATGTCCGTGCGTGATGAAAAAGCAGCAAGAAAAATCCCCGGACTTGTGTTCTACGAGGACTTCCTGGCCTCGGGCGACGAAAACGCCGATTGGGTGGATGTCGATGAGAATGATGCATCCAGCCTTTGCTATACTTCCGGGACTACAGGAAACCCCAAGGGCGTTCTGTATTCGCACCGCTCTACGGTGTTACATTCGTTGGGCGCGGCCCTTCCCGATACGCTGAACATTTCAGCACGCGAAGTGATGATGCCCGTGGTTCCGATGTTCCACGTCAATGCCTGGGGCATCCCATATGCTGCTGCGATGGTCGGCGCAAAGCTGGTCCTGCCTGGTCCGGGACTTGATGGTGACAGCCTTACACGGCTCATCGACGACGAAGGCGTGACGGTCGCGCTTGGTGTTCCTACAATCTGGCAGGGGCTTCTCGCATCGCTCGACAAACTCGGCTCCAAAGCCGAAACCCTCACACGGACAGTGGTCGGTGGGTCGGCTTGTCCCCCGTCGATGATCGCCGAATTCCGCGACAAATATGGCACCGAAGTCGTGCACGCCTGGGGCATGACCGAAACCTCGCCTCTCGGGACCGCGAATGCCTTGCTGGAACGCCATGCAGGCATGACCGAGGAAGAGCAGGCGAAAGTGCGAGAAAGCCAGGGCCGCCCGCCCTATGGCGTGGAACTCAAGATCGTTGACGATGAAGGCAGCACACTTCCCGAGGATGGGGCGGCGCAAGGCAATCTTCGCATTCGCGGCCATTGGGTCGTAGACAGCTATTTTGGTGCGGAGCCAGGCACGACTTTGGCATCCGATGGATGGTTTGAAACCGGCGATGTGGCCTCGATTGATGCCGATGGGTTCATGACGATCCGGGATCGCTCCAAGGACATCATCAAATCTGGCGGCGAATGGATTTCCACCGTCGAACTTGAGGGCATCGCGGTCGGTCATCCCGGTATCGTGGATGCCGCCGCAATCGCGGCAAAACATGAAAAATGGGACGAACGGCCGGTCCTTGTCGCGGTCAAGGCACCAGGAGCAAAAGTGTCAGAGAAGGATTTGATTGCCTTCTTTTCTGACAAAGTCGCCAAATGGCAGATCCCGGATACGGTCGTTTTTGTGGATGAACTTCCACGAAACGCAACCGGTAAGGTGCTGAAGAACAAGCTGCGGGAAGCCTATGGGGACGTGCTTCTGGCATAGCCTGAAATCAGGCAAGCGGGTTTGCGGATCGCATGTTCCGCCTGTTTGCGACCGCGCATAGGGCGCGAAAAAAACGACCAAAAGGGAGGAATAAATGAAACAATCTAATGTAAAATCCAAGGGGCCTTTTGCCTCGAAGTTTGTGTTAATCACGATGATCGGTGGCTTTTCGTCGTTCAGCGTCGCAAATGCGGAACCGCTTTACTCCAAGGGCGACTGGCTTTTTGGCCTGAATGCGGCGAAAGTATTCACGAACGAAACGTTGGATTCAATCAGCGCGGGCGGTGCGCCAATACCCGGGGCTGGTGTCAATATCACCGATGACACCACGCTGAGTTTCGACGTTTCCTATTTTTTGAATTCATCTGTAGCGTTGAACTTCTTTGGTGGTTTGCCTGCCAGCGCTAATCTTGCAGGGAGCGGCAGTTTGGCAGGACTGCCTGTTGGAGAGACGGAATATGGCCCTGCTGTTTTGTCGCTTCAATATCACTTTTCGACTAATTCATCCGTTAGCCCTTATGTTGGTGCCGGTATCGCTCGAATCTTGTTTCTGGAAGAACAAGGGGATGCACTCGCGGACTTCGACTTGAAAGACGCCTGGGCGCCCGCTGTCCAAGTTGGAATGCGCTATCAAATGAGCGATAATTGGTTTGCCAATGCCGATATACGTTACACGCCATTCGAAACAGATATCTCTGGGACACTCGGCGGGGCGCCAGTCAGAGGCAAGATTTCGGTGGACCCAACAATTCTCAATATCGGTATTGCCTACCGGTTTTAAGCTATTATTGCTAGAAGAGCTGGCAAGGAAAGTGAGTAACAAAAACTCGAAAAGCAAGCTCTTGGAGATGTGAGGAAACGGGCCCGACCTCAGAACGAAGCGGACACGTATTGCGTGACTGACCTGAGCTCCACGCGGCAGAGTTTATTCTGGGAGTCTCACCTTATTTTTTGGCCGCCCCTAAAAGTGCCCTCATTCAGGGCTGGAGTATTTGGCGCTTCCTTACCTCTAACGGCTGGCTCTAACGAGGCGATCCATCAGTGCTGGTTCAGGCATTTTGCCCTGAGCCGGCCATTGAATGACTCGATGAAAAGTCATTGTCTGTCGTAAGCGCCACACTGCTCCCCTCGTGCGGCGCATGAGGTGAATGTGGCAAGAGTCCGCCGATCGTTAGAGTCGGACGGTCCAATTGGGAGCAGACGGCAAAATGGACGTCCTGAGGCGCCCCCAATGGGTTCCGAGATTATTGGGAGAGTCCGTTGGTTGAATAGCTCAAAGCGTGTTGGTTGGCGAGCGCGCCGAGCCCGGAGCCATCCCAAAGCTCAGGCGCTCGGCGCGCGCCTGTCGGCGTGAGGCCGCGGGTGCAGCAGGTCATCTAGCCCGAGCGCGCGTTGTGCCCGTGCGGCTGCGGCGAGATGGCCAGGATTGGCCAGGACGTCAGCGAACGGCTGACGCGCCTGGAATGACCGCAAGGACCGTGGAAGCTCGTCCAATGCTGGGTCCATCTGCGCCGAAGGTTCGTGAAGCTGGCGCGCAACACCAAGTCCCCGATCGCCGAGGCCGCCGTGCGCCAGTTCACTAAGCTATACGCCATTGAGGCGACGGTGCGAGGAATGACGCCACAAACTCGGATCGCCGCGCGACAACGGCACTCCTCCCCGATCATAGCCGCCTTGAAGCCCTAGTTTGAAAAGCAATTGTCAAGGGTCTCCTCCGGCTCTAAGCTGGCCGAAGACATTCTCTAAGGTCTTGCCCATTGGGAAGGGCTCACCCGCTTCCTGGCGATGGCCGGCTCGAGTTCGATACCAACCCGGTCGAAAACGCCATCCGGCCGATATGCCTAATCAGAAAAAATGCCCTGTTTTCTGGACACGAGATCGCGGCCGAAAACTGAGCGCTGCTCTCATCCGTCGTGGCCACCTGCAAGCTCAACGACGTTAATCCCATTGCCTACCGCGCAGATACCTTCGACGCCATCATCAACGGCCATCCGCAGAGCCAGATCGAGGAACTCATGCCCTGACGATTCCGGAAAATGTCATGCCTAAATCCGTAGGCGATCGGCGAGGCGCTTACTGTCTGTCGGTTTTCCGGGCCGTGAGGCGTCCAGCGTCACATTGTTTGGATGTGCCTATAGGTCGAAGTTCACGGGAGATGAACTCAGAGCCTTGGTCGACCCGGATCGTCTTCGGATAGTCAATCTTGCCGCACACAAGGTCGAGTTCATCTGACTTTAATCCGGTCTTTACAACGAACACCCACGCGGATTCTTTCGGAACTGTCGTCCAAAAATCGATGCCAGCTTTCCAGGCAACCTCAAACTGCTCCGGCCCGAGCGAGGAGTACGCAAGCACGTCCCGCTTTCTTGACTAAAAACCGATCGGCGCACCAGCACTTTTCATCGTCGAGACGCTTTTGGCGCCGAGAGGTGACCAGACGTCGGGTGTCACCTTTCCCCTGCAATACACCTTTTTAAGTCCTCAAAGCTTGTGGCCAGCCTCGATTCCATTGGGCACCCCCGTCAAGCGTCCTGCATCAGGTCAATTCATCAGTAATGGTGATACGCGATGAAGCCGCAGCCGGCCAGTAGAAGTTCTTTCCATTTCCAAATGAAGTGCCTCGCCCCTTGTTCCCGGCTAACGCCGGGTGACTTGGACGACACCTGCCGGACCTTGAAACCGTCCTTCCGAAGAATTTTTCCCGCCTCTGCGCGGCTCCTCCTGGATCATGTGTGGACACCCTGCGACCTCCGTATCAAATGGCTTCCATTCCAGCCAACAACCGAAAATGTTAATGTCATCATAGTGCTATCGCGTAGCAATAGTGCCCACCTTCATCCCGCACGGCCCGCCAGATTCCCTGTCTGGTTTTGCCAAGTCTCCCGAGACTGAGCTCACAGCATGAAGGCGCGACCCTCACACTTCAAACGCACGTGCCACAAGATATACATTGACCTTACTGTCCCGATACGGCTCCTAGGAAGAATAACAAAATCTGGGCATGGGATAATGGGGACTGGGTCAGTACTTCTGAACCAGAAGAGCGTCGGTTCTTCAGCAAGTGATCTCTCCAGGATCTGGGCAGTTGCTCCGATAATGGCGCTCGCCCTGCTCTTGCGGTTGATCGGCATGGATTCCCAGTCGCTCTGGCTCGATGAGGGCTACAGCCTCTGGTTTGCCCGCCATGACCTTTCAGAACTCTGGGGCAACGTGGCCCGCGTCGAGCTCAATCCCCCACTCTACTATATGCTGCTACATGTCTGGACCGACCTGTTCGGTGAAAGCGTGCTGGCGCTGCGCAGCCTGTCGGCGATGATCAATTGCCTGGCCATCCCGTTCGTTTACCTCACCAGCCGCTGGAGCATTCCGGGCAATGCCGGCCATTATGTCGGCCTGCTCGCGGCGATCCTGTTCACGCTGACCTTCGCGCAGCTGCAATACTCCCAGGAGGCGCGCACCTATACGCTGTGCGTGCTGGGAATCTCCATCGTGACCGCGGCGTCGGTGCGTATCCTGACCGAGATTGAAAACCTGCCGGCCCGGCCCGCACGCTGGCCGTTCCTGATGCTCGGAATCGGCGCCGCGCTGTCGATATGGGCGCACTATGCCATGACCATTGCGCTGGTGATGCTGGCCCTTTGCCATGTCGTCATCTGGCTTTTCCTCGCACGCGGTTCCGGCAAGGCGCTTGTGGCCTATCTGGTGGCGCTGGGCAGCTTTCTGGTCCTGGGCGGGCGGGCGCTGTGGCTGCTGACGGCATATGCCGTGCACGGCACGAGTGACTTCTGGGTGGGCGCACCGGGGCTGCTGGACGCTCTGGATGCGATCTCGATTGTCTTCGGCGCCGATTTTGCCTTCGACAGCTGGAGCCTGGACATGGTTGCACGAGCGGTCCTGTTCGGACCCTGGCCCGTTGTTGGCTTCATCGCCGCCTGGCGGACAGGCATCGCTCATCTGCGCTTCGCCGCACTGTTCCTGCTGGCCGCCAGTGTCGGCCTGTTCATGACCTATCTGGTCCTGTCCTATCTCGGACACCCGGTCTTCCTGCAACGGGTCGTCCTGCCGAGCCAGATCGGCTGGCTCTCGCTGAGCGCCATGTCTGCGCTGATCTTCTCCACACCCCGCCTGCGCGATATCGCTGCTGGCCTGCTGGTGTTTTCCTTCGCCCTTGGAACCTTCAACTATCTCGCCTACCAGTCCTCGATCACCACCAAGGAACCCTGGCGTGAGATCGCCCACACGCTCAGGGCGCGCGCCTTGCCGGATGCCACGATCTACAGCGATGCCTCGGGCATCCTGCTGCTCAACTATTATTTCGAACGCAGCTCGAAGCCGGACATGAAAGCGGTCTCCCTGAACGGGCATGTGCGCCTGCCGGTCGAGCACGAGATCTTCAAGGCCGGCACCTCCTATTTCGCCGATCCAATCGTGCAGGAAAGCCTGGACCTGGCCGCCGCCCAGATCCGCTCCGGACGCGAGACCTGGTTCGTGCTGCGCAATCCGGATCGGGAAACCTATGCCCATCTGCGCGATATGCTGATCGCCTATGGCGGCACGGATCAGGCACGCCACATGCACTATCCCGGTCCGTTGGCGGTGTATCACTTTCCTGCCTCGAATTCGGACACGGCAGTAGACTAGGACTTCTTCCATGAGCGACGCTTCCGGCTTGCCCTCACAGCTTCTTGCGCGCTGGCGTGCCCTGCCCGGCTGGCTACGGACCGCCGTCGTGGCCTGCATCCTCGCCGGCGTGGCCGGGCTGATCTATCTCGCCGGCTTCCAGACCGCCTATCGCGAGGTCGGCCCCTATGGCCTGCTCGACAAGATTGACCGCAAGATCACCCAGCGCTTCGCCAGCCAGGAAATCCCCGCACTGGAAGACCAGGCCTATCCCACCATCCTGTTGACGCTACGCTCCCACGTCGCAAAGGTGGACACCGGCTCACAGCCGGATCGGCGCGGACGTGTCTTCCAGCAGGGCGGCGGGTTGACCTCGCTGGGCGATGACGTGTTGCTGCTGCCCTATTCCGGCCGGGTCTTTGCGGCCATCTCGGCCGACGATGTTCGCCCGACACACATCTTCGCCCCCTATCGTGGCGAGGACGAGTATCTCGCAGCCGCGAACCAGCCCGACAGCGGCATGAACTTCCATCTCGGCTATCTGCGCATCAATGACTTCAAGCACATCACGCGCCCCGACGGCACGCACATGCTGGTCGCCTCCTATAGCGAGTTTCATGGCGAGGAGCAGTGCACCACGAACACGGTCGCAACTGTCGTCCTGCCCGATGGCGTCACCGACGCGATGGCACTCTCCATTCAGCCGGAAGACTGGACGGTCATCTTCCGCGCTCAGCCTTGCCTGCCGCTGAAGACCAAGCACTTCGCCATGGAAGGCCAGATGGCATCCGGCCAGCTGGAATATGACGGCGCCTCAACGCTCTACCTCACCAGCGGCGACTATCATTTCGACGGCATGCGTACCGAGGGCGACCCGATCGCGCAGAACCCGGATGTCGATTATGGCAAGGTCATCGCCATCGACCTGCAGAGCGGCGAGTCCCGCCGCCTGTCCTATGGTCACCGCAACATGCAGGGCATGGCCATCGGCGCCGATGGCGAGCTTTACATCTCAGAGCATGGCCCGCGCGGGGGCGATGAGCTCAACCGCATCCATCCCGATGGACCGTATCTCAATTATGGCTGGCCGGTCGCCTCGCTTGGCACGGCCTATTCGGCGACCCCACTGCCGACGGCAGCCGTGCTCGGCCGGCATGACGGCTATGAGCCGCCTGTGGTGTCATGGGTGCCCTCCGTGGCGCTTTCGGGCATGACGCTGATCCATGGCTTTCACGAGGCCTGGGAGGGCGACCTGCTGATCGGATCGCTGAACGATCGCGCCTTACACCGCGTGCGTCTCCAGGGCGACCGGGCGCTCTATATCGAGCGCATCCCGATCGGCTCGCGCATCCGCCAGGTCCACCAGCACACCGACGGTCAGATCGTGCTGTGGACCGACAATCAGGAACTGATCTTCCTCACGGCCGAAGACCTCGCTTCGCCCGCCGAGCAGATCCCGGCCTATCTCGCCAATCTCGATGCGCCCGCAAACATCAAGGCCGAGTTCGAAACCGTCATGGAGCGCTGCATCGAATGCCACGCCCTGGTCGACGGCGACGATTCCCGTGCGCCGAGCCTCGCGCGCATCTATGACAACGACATCGCCACCACCGGCTATGAGGGCTATTCCGACGCTCTGACGGGCGCGTCTGGCCGCTGGACTCATGACCAGCTCGTTGAATTCCTGATGGACCCGGACGGCTTTGCCCCCGGTACCTATATGCCAATCACGGAAATCGAGCACCGCCGCACGGCTGAGGAAATCGCCACCTATCTCGCCTGGCTCGACCGCCAGTTCTGACGCTGCGTCAGGCTGTAACACCGCTTACGCTTTACATCCCGCTGCCTTAAGCTCTCCCAAAACAAAGAACCGGGAGGAGCCGCGCATGCTGGAAGGCATCAGGGTGATCGAATACGCAACCTATATGGCCGCGCCGGGCGCCGGCGGGATCCTCGCTGACTGGGGCGCAGAGGTCATCAAGATCGAACCGCCCGGCGGCGACCCGATCCGGAAATTCTTCAAATCCATCGGCACGGATATCCAGGACAATCCGGTCTTCGATTTCGACAATCGCGGCAAGAAGTCGATCATTGTCGACACCTCCACCGAGGACGGACAGGAGATTGTGCGCAAGCTCGCCGAAACGGCCGATGTGTTCCTCACCAATGTCCGCCCCGGAGGGCTCAGCCGGTCCGGGCTGGATCATGACAGTCTGTCGGTGGCCAATCCGAAACTCGTTTACTGCTCGCTCACCGGCTATGGTCTCACCGGCCCGGATGCCGACCGGCCGGGCTTTGATGTCGCAAGCTTCTGGAGCCGCACGGGCGTGGCGGCCCTCACCGTGCCAAAGGGCCAGGAGCCTTTTGCCCTGCGTACCGCCTTTGGCGACCACACCACCTCCATGGCTGCTGCTGCGGGTATCTGCGCCGCGCTGGTGGAGGCCGCGCGTACCGGCGAGGGCCGACTGGTGGAGGCCTCGCTCCTGCGCGCCGGGCTCTATGCCATGGGATCGGATGTGGCGATCCAGCTCTTCTTCGGCCGAATCGGCTCGACCAAGGGCCGCCATGAACAGATCCAGCCGCTGATGAACTTCTTCCGCACGAAGGATGATCACTGGCTCTGCATCGTCTCGCGTCAGGGTGATGTGGACTGGGCCCCACTCTGCAGCGCTATTGGGCGCGAGGACCTGATCGAGGATGAGCGCTTTACGAAAGCCAAGGCCCGGCGGGCGAACAATGTCGAACTCGTCGATCTCCTCGACGAGGCCTTCGCGAAGTACACCAAGGAAGAGATGTCCGCACGCCTCGATGAGAATGTCCTCGCCTGGGCGCCGGTGCAGACCCTGGCGGAAGTCGTGAAGGACCCCCAGGCCATCGCAGCCGGCGCCTTCGTCGACACCCCCAGCGCCAGGGGCGACGGCACGACCTACAGGGCGCCGGCCTCGCCCGTCCGCT
Organism: Hyphomonadaceae bacterium UBA5336; assembly: GCA_002408125.1. GTDB lineage: Bacteria > Pseudomonadota > Alphaproteobacteria > Caulobacterales > Hyphomonadaceae > UBA5336. The sequence continues at coordinate 31,179 of DHQO01000026.1, forward strand.
TTCCCGGCGCGGATGACGGCCCGAAAGGTCCCTCGCCCGCCATGGGCGAACATACGCGCGACATTCTGGCCTCGCTCGGCTACAGCCAGAGCGCGATAGACCATGCCCTGGCCGCCGGCACGGTGACCGGGCCGGATACACAAGAAAGGACTGCCCGATGAGCGACGTCATCCTCCTGGAGAAACAAGGCCCGATTGCGGTGATGACGCTTAACCGCCCGGAGATCATGAACCCGCTCGGCCAGCAGGGCGACGGCGAGGCCGTGCGTGCCGTGTGCCAGGAGATCGAGGGAGATCCCTCCATCCGCTGCGCCGTGCTGACCGGCGCGGGCCGCGCCTTCTCCGCAGGCGGCGATGTGAAGGCGATGCGCGAGCGCTCGGGCGCCTTCGGGGGCAGCCCGTATGATGTGCGCGAAGGCTATCGCCGCAACATCCACCTGATCGTGAAATCGCTTTATAATCTGGAAGTCCCGCTGATCGCGGCGGTGAACGGTGCCGCGATTGGATTGGGCTGCGATGTCGCCTGCATGGCCGATATCCGCATCGCCTCGGACAAGGCGAAATTTGGCGTGACCTTCCTGAAGCTCGGCCTCATCCCCGGCGACGGCGGCGCCTGGCTGATGCCGCGCATCATTGGTGCAAGCCGTGCGGCCGAGCTGCTATTCACCGGCAATGTCATTGGCGCGGAACAGGCCGCTGAGTGGGGGCTCATCAGCCGCGTGGTTCCGGCAGACACGCTGATGGACGAGGCCATGGCCCTGGCGGCCAGCATCGCGGCCCAGCCGCCGCAATCGCTGCGCCTGGCCAAGACGCTGCTGCGCCACGGCACGCTGTCATCCTATGACACGATCATGGAGATGAGCGCGGCTTCGCAGGCGCTGATGCACCATACCGAGGACCATATTGAGGGGGTCGACGCGATCCTTGAGAAACGCGCGCCGGAGTTCAAGGGGCGCTGAGGCGCGCCCGGCAGATCCTACTTGATCTTGCCTTCCTTGAACTCGACATGCTTGCGCGCAATCGGGTCGTACTTCTTCATCACCAGTTTCTCGGTGAGATTGCGCGGGTTCTTCTTGGTCACGTAGAAATAGCCCGTCCCGGCGGTCGAGTTCAGGCGAATCTTGATCGTGGCGGGTTTTGCCATGGGTCGGGCTCACTCGTCAGTGTTGTGTTCTCGAAAGGGCGCTTAATGACGTCCGCCCCGCATATTGTCAACCGGCTTATAGCCGTTCCAGCGAATGTCCCGAGCGGGTCCAGCGCAGAAAGGCCGGATCGCGGTCGGCCCGCGTCGGATCGAGCCGTTCGGCCATCTCGCCCAGCATGAAACGGGTGACCGAGGGCAGGTCGAGCGCCATGGCATCGTCCAGCGTCACCCATTGCAGGTCCGAGAGCTCAGCGCCGTCCACAGGCGCGCGCTCGTCGATGAGAAGATCCTCGGCGAAACCATAGAAAAAGCGCGCATCAAAACGGCGCGGACGGTAAGGCGGGGTCACCGCGCGACCGAAGAACATCATGCCTTTCAGGCAGGGTGCGACGCCCTGATTGTAGAACCCCTCCCAGCCGGGAGGATACGGGCCTTCCAGCTCCGCCGGGCTGCCGACAATGAGGCCGGTTTCCTCGAAGGTCTCGCGCACCGCTGTCAGCGCCAGCGCGCGCGGCAGACGGCGCGAGGACTTGCGCAGCTTCAGCTCGCAGAGCTGGTCGAGCTCGCTGAGGGCCTTGGCGCGCCCGTCCAGCCGATCCACGCGCCCGCCCGGAAAGACATATTTCTCCGGCATGAAGGCATGGCGGCCCGAGCGCTTGCCCATCAGCACGCGCGGCTGGGGCCCGTCGCGGCGCACCAGCATCAGCGTGGCGGCATCCTTCGGGCGCGGACTGGCTCTGCCCGTGATCAGCTTGTCGCCATCGTCCTCTCGGTCATAGGCGGATTTCAGGTCCATGCGGCGCATTCTATTTCCCCCGGCGCTTGCCGCCGGCCTTGCCCCTGTGGCGCCCGCCCTTCGCCCCGCCGCGACCCCTGCCCTGTGGCGGGCGGCTTTGGCCCTTGCGACCGGGGCGGCCTCCGCGTTCGCCGGCCAGCGGAGAAGACAGCATCTCCAGAAGCAGGCCGCCCTGCAGTGGTGAGACCTCCTTCAGGCGTACCGAAACGGTCTGGCCAAGATCGAAATGCTTGCCCGATCCGCGCGCGACAAGGCGCATGGCGACATCGTCGAAATCCCAGAAATCAGACGACAGGCTTGAGATCGGGATGAAACCATCCGCGGCGGTTTCCGCCAGCCGCACGAAGAGGCCGGCCTTGGTCACGCCCGTGATCCGGCCCTCGAATTCCGCACCGACCCGGTCCTGCAGGAACAGGGCGAGATAGCGATCGGTCGCATCGCGCTCGGCCGCCATGGACCGGCGCTCGGTCGTGGTGATGTGCGTGGCGATCTCTTCCAGCCGCGAGAGGCTCTCCTTGCTCATCCCGTCCGGGCCGAGCTTCAGCGCCGAAATCAGCGCGCGGTGCACGATGAGATCGGCATAGCGCCGGATCGGCGAGGTGAAGTGAGCGTATCGGGCGAGGTTGAGCCCGAAATGGCCAAGGTTTTCCGGTGCATAGACCGCCTGGGCCTGAGTGCGCAGGACGATCTCGGTGATCATGTCCGCTGTCTCGCCATCGCGCGAATCGGCCAGCAGACGGTTGAAGCGCGAGGTCTGGGGCCGCTCGCCCAGTGCCCATTTGATGTCCAGCGTCTTCAGGTATTCCGCCAGCGCGGCGAGCTTGGCATCGCTCGGCTGGTCGTGGACACGGTAGATCAGCGGATGGCGTGCTTTCTCCAGGCTCTCGGCCGCGGCGACGTTCGCCTGGATCATGAACTCCTCGATCAGCTTGTGAGCGTCGAAGCGTTCCTTCACGGCGATCTGGTGGATGGTGCCATCCTCAGCGAACTCGATCCGCCGTTCGGGCAGATCGAGATCCAGTGGCGCGCGCTGTTCGCGGGCCTTGCCGACGGCGGCATAGGCGCCCCAGAGCGGCTTGAGAACAGTATCGAGGAGCGGAGCAGCGCGCTCGCTGGGATGACCATCAATCGCCGTCTGCGCCTCGTCATAGGAAAGGCCCGCGGCAGACTTCATCATCGCCCGTATGAAGCGGTGGTTCCGTTTTGTACCTGACTTGTCGAATTCCATCACGACAGCGAGACAGCGGCGCAGCTGGCCTTCCTTCAGCGAGCACTCATCCGCGGACAATTCAAACGGCAGCATCGGCACGACGCGGTCTGGGAAATAGGTGGAGTTGCCGCGCTTGTAGGCTTCCTTGTCGAGCGCGGAGCCTTCGGTCACATAGGCGGCCACATCTGCAATGGCGACGATCACCCGCCAGCCATCCCCCAGTTCCTCGGCAAAGACTGCATCGTCATGATCGCGGGCGTCGGCCGGGTCGATGGTGATCAGCGGGATCTGGGTGAGGTCTTCGCGCTCGGCGGGCGCGGGCTTGCCCTCGCGCGCCTGTTTCAGCGCGGCTTCGGGAAACTCGGTCGGGATGCCATGGGCGTGCAACGCGATCAGGCTGGCCGCGCGCGGGTCGCCGACCTTGCCGATCACCTCCTGCACGATGGCGAGCTTGGGCCCATGTCCGCGCGAGGGTTTCGGCATCACCTGCACCAGGTCGCCATCCTTGGCCTCGCCCATATCCTGGCGTTCGATCAGGAGGTCATACTTGTCGCGGCGATTGACGCTTTCGACCCGTCCGCCATGGCGGGTAGACGTGAACAGGCCGATCACCGGCTGGTTCTCGCGCTTGTCGATCAGCTTGATGATGCGCGCCTGGAAGCCCTCCGGTCCCTCACTCACCTTGCAGAGCGCCAGGTCACCGACACCAGGATCGCGCTGGCGGACCTTGTCGCGCCCGCCCTTGGGCCGGTGCGCCGGGCCGGAATAGATCAGGTCGGGCCCGAACAAGCCGTCATTGCCGCTCGCCTTGCCGATCAGGTCGCCATGCTCATCGATGCGCAGGAACTGCACCAGCGTGGTGTTGGGAAGGTGGTCTTTCTTGACGAATTTGCGCTTGCCGGCGCGCTCAACGGAGCCGCCGCGCTCGAGCTCTTTCAGCACGGCGCGAAGCTGGGCGCGCTGGTCGCCCTTTACATTGAGACCCTTGGCGATGTCGCGGCGGGTCGTGATATGCGGATTGGCCTCCAGAAAGGCCATAACCGTCTTCTTGTCTGGAAAACTCATGGCCGCTCATATAGCGCAGCCTTGAGCAGATTTCGCCCCGTTTCTCAGGCTGCGACTGAGCAAACTCTGTTTCGGCCTTCATTCTTGGCCTGGTAGAGCGCCTTGTCGGCGCGCGAAAGCAGCACGGACGGCGTATCTTCCATTCCCGCCAGCAGGGCCACGCCGGCCGACAGGGTCACATCGATCTGCTCGCCAGCGGGCAGGACAAAGGGTTCACCGGCTACCGAGCGGCGGACGCGCTCGGCTGCAGCGGCCGCGCGATCGCCTTCAGTATCGGGCAGGATAACCACGAATTCCTCGCCGCCCGGCCGGCAGACAATATCGATCGGTCGCACATTCGCCTGCAGGCGTTCGGCCACCTGCTGGAGCACCGAATCGCCGGCGCCATGACCGTATGTATCGTTGACCTGCTTGAAGTGGTCGATATCGAGCGCGATCACCGACATGGACCGCCCGCCGATCAGGGCGCGCTTCATCAGCTGGTTCAGCTGGCTCATCATGTAGCGGCGATTGTAGAGCCCGGTGAGCTGGTCAATGACCGACAGCTCCACGCCGCGATCCAGCCGCTTGCGCATGATCTCGATATAGCGGGTGCGCTTGGTCTGCGTGCGCACGCGTGCGAGCAGTTCCTGCGGCTCGATCGGCATCTGGATCACGTCGCTCGCCCCATAGGCCAGCGCGCGGGCCGCCAGCTGGGTCTCGTGGGGTTCGCTGGCCACGATGATGGAAATCGGGCGGGTCATTTCCGTCATCCGGAAATGGGTGCAGATTTTCAGGGGGTCGAAGCTCTGGTCCGATAGCGGCAGGATAATCACATCCACGCCGGTAGAGGACAGCGCGGCGCCCCCGCCAGCCTCCAGGTAGGAGTATACTTCGTGACCGGCATCGGCGAGCATCGTCTTGAGGCGGCGGGAACGCCGAGGATGCTCATCCATGATCAGGATGCGCACCTTGCGATTGATGTCTTCGGTCTCATTGTCGTCGAATTCGAGCGCCGTCCCGCCCCTGCCCTGACGCTGGCGCAGTTCATGGGCGACCATGTTGTAGCGGCGCAGGGCCTCGATCCGGGAATTGAGCTGGAAGTCGTCCACCGGCTTGGTGATGAAGTCTTCTGCCCCCACTTCCAGGCCGCGCACACGTTCTTCGGAATCTGACAGGGCGGTGACCATCACCACCGGGATATGCGCGGTGGCCGGATCAGCCTTGAGCCGCTCGCAGGTTTCATACCCGTTGATGCCCGGCATCATCACATCAAGCAGGATGATCTCCGGCCGTTCATTGCGCGCGACCTCAATGGCTTCCAGGCCATTGGACGCTTCCAGCACGACATGGAAGTGCGCCTCCAGCTTGCCCTGGAGAACTCGCCGGTTCGCTTCGATATCGTCAGCGACCAGTATCCTTGCACTCATGCAGCCTGCCCTTGTGGCATGAGATCTTCCACCGCACGCATGAATGAGGCGATCTGGATCGGCTTTGAAAGATAGCCTTCGCAGCCGGCCTGGCGAACGCGCTGTTCGTCATCGCGCATGGCAAAAGCCGTCACGGCCAGCACCGGAATATGGCGCAGGCTGTCATCGTCCTTGATCCAGCGGGTAATATCCAGGCCGGAAACCTCCGGCAGTTGAATGTCCATAATGATGAGATCGGGCATCTCCTTGCGGGCGATCTCAACAGCCCGCGCCCCATCCCGGCACTGAAATGTCTTGTAGCCAAACGAATCCAGCAGGTCACAGAAGAGGCGCATGTTCAGCTCGTTGTCCTCGACAACGAGCACGGATTTCGCATGCGACATGGCCATCTGAGCGCTCATCCTTAACCGCGAATCGATTTGCCGGAGGATTCCATCCTCTCTCCTAGACCTAGACTTGAGAGTCTTAACTCTTGTTTACGCCTGATGTCCCCAGTGATACGAGTCCTCTGTGAACAAAAAGTGACCACACATCATGTCCACCCTGTGCCGGGCTTGTGCAACACTTTCTTCCGAGACGATCCGGACTTGCCCGGAATGCGGAAGCTCGCGCCTGGTCTCGCACCCTGCCCTGAGTGAGCTTGGCATCGCGCATATGGACTGCGATGCCTTCTTTGCCGCGATCGAAAAACGTGATGCGCCGGAGCTGAGAGCAAAGCCTGTCATCGTCGGCGGCGGCAAGCGTGGAGTGGTCTCAACCTGTTGTTATATTGCAAGAATGCACGGCGTTCGCTCGGCCATGCCGATGTTCCAGGCGCTCAAGGCCTGCCCCGATGCGGTGGTCGTGAGGCCGGACTTTTCCAAGTACTCCGCCGCTGCCCGGCAGATCCGCGAGAAGATGGATGCGCTGACGCCGCTAGTGCAGGCGGTGTCCATCGACGAGGCGTATCTCGACCTCTCCGGCACCCAGTCTCTGCACGGCGCGCCACCCGCCGTTTTGCTCGCGCGCCTGGCGCTGGAGATCGAAATGGATGTGGGAATCACCGTTTCGATCGGACTTTCGGCGAATCGCTTCCTCGCCAAGACGGCCAGCGAGATGGACAAGCCACGTGGCTTTGTCGCCATTTCGCCGGAGGAGGCCTCTGCCCTGCTGGCGCCGCATTCACCCTCTTTCCTGCACGGGGTCGGCCCCAAGCTCGCCGCTCGGCTGGCGCGCGATGGCTATGAGACCGTGGGCGATCTCCAGGCTGCCGGACTGAAAACACTGATCCGCGCCTATGGCGAAACCGGCCAGTATCTGCACGAGCGCGCCCACGGCATCGACCGACGCCCGGTCAACCCTGATAGCGAGCGCAAATCTGTGTCTTCGGAGACGACGTTCAACACCGACATTTCCGATCCGACCATACTCACTGACCAGCTCTGGCAGATCTGCGAAAAGACCGCGCGGCGGGCCAAGGAAGTGGGAGTGGAGGGCGCGGTGGTGACGCTGAAGCTGAAAACCTCGAACTTCCGCACCATCACGCGGCGCGTCACCCTTCAGGCACCGACACAACTTGCACGCACCCTGTTCGACACCGCCCGGCCCATGCTGGCGCGCGAAACCGCCAGCGGTGCCAAGTACCGCCTGATCGGCGTGGGCATCAGCGCGCTGTCGCCGGCGCGCGGCGATGCGGTCGACCTGATCGATCCCGGCGTCGGCAAACGGGCTGCGGCCGAACGTGCCAGCGATGTGGCGCGGGCGAAGTTCGGCAAGGATGCAGTCCTGACGGGCCGGTCCCTGCGCTATCAGGGCGAACGCACCATGCGCGATAGTTCGTCGGACTAGAGTTTCGCGAGGCGCTCAAGAACCTTTTCGCGCCCGATCAGCACGATCAGATCGGCCATGTTCGGACCAAAGGGGCGACCCGTGATCGCCTTGCGCAGCGGCATGAACAGCGCCTTGCCCTTGCGGCCTGAAGCGGATTTCAGCGCGCTGGTCCAAGCACCCCATGTTTCGGCGCCGAACGCGCCCTCTGGCAGGGCATCTGCCGCACCGCGAATGAAGTCCAGATCGGCCTCGTCCACCTCGGTCTCGACCTCGCCAAACACGACATCGACCCAGTCCTTCGCATCAGAGACGCGTGCGCAGTTCTCGCGCACCAGCGCCCAGAACTCCGCATCGGCGGCTTTCGAATCCAGCGCAGCAAGGCGCTCTTTCGCGGTCTCGAACGGCATGTCGTGCACGATGGAGGCGTTGAGCTGTTCCAGCTCCCGCTCATCGAAACGGGCCGAACCGCGCGCGATCTTGCCGAAGTCGAAATCGGCGGCGAGCTCTTCCAGGCTGGCGCGCACTTCCACCGGATCGGAGGTGCCGATCTTGGCGAGCAATGAGCAGATCGCCATGGGCTCTGTGCCCTGCTCGGCAAGCTCACCGATGGAAAGCGAGCCAAGCCGCTTCGACAGACCCTGCCCGTCTGCGCCGACCAGCAACGGAGTATGCGCCATGGCCGGCGCCGCGCCGCCAAGCGCGTGAAAGATCTCGATCTGCGCGCCGGAATTGGTGACATGGTCTTCCCCGCGCACGACATGGGTGATGCCGACCTCAATATCGTCGACCACGCTGGGCAGCGTGTAGAGATAGGAGCCGTCGCCCCGGATCAGGATCGGATCGGAGACAGACGTGGTCTCGATGCCCTGAGTGCCACGCACCAGGTCGTCCCACTCCACGCGCGCGCCCGACAGCTTGAAGCGCCAGTGCGGCGTGCGGCCCTCGGCTTCCAGCTTGGCCCTCTCTTCATCAGTCAGCTCCAGCGCCGCGCGGTCATAGACCGGCGGGCGCCCCCGCGAGAGGGCGATCTTGCGCTTGCGCTCAAGCTCGTCCGCCGTCTCGTAGCACGGATAAAGGAGCCCCTTTTCCTTGAGGCTTTCGGCCGCTGCAGCATACATGTCGAAGCGGCCCGATTGGTTGAAGGTAGAATCCCATGTAAGGCCCAGCCAGGTGAGGTCCTGCTTCAGGCCGTCCTCATACTCCTTCGTCGAGCGCTCCAGGTCGGTGTCATCGATGCGCAGGATGAACTCACCGCCCGCCTTGTGTGCGAACAGCCAGTTGATCAGCGCCGTGCGGACATTGCCGACATGCAGGCGCCCCGTCGGGGATGGGGCGAAACGGACTTTTACGGTCATGGCAGACTTTCAGACATTCGGGTGGGAGTGATGCGGTCATTCGCAATCGCCGACAATCGCGGCTGAATAATGCCCATCACGACGCTCGCCAAGAGGGCATAGCCGCCCAGTACTGCAAGCTGGAGCTGCAGGGAGATGCCGAGATCGATGAGATAACCGAGCAGCATGGGCGAGGCGGCGCTGGAGGCGACAGCTGCGGAAAAGATCAGCGCGCGGATTTCGCCGAGATACCGCACACCAAACATTTCCGGCCAGATGGCACCTGAGAGCGTCGTGTGCACGCCTGCACCAAGGCCCAGCAGGGCCATTAGTGCCACGATCACCCAGAGGCCACTGAACCAGTATGGCAGGCAAAGTGCGATCCCGATGGGCACGAGGAAACAGGGCAGCAAGGCCCGGGCGCTGAACCGGTCGACCAACAGGCCGGCCGCCAGCGATCCGCCGGTCTGCAGGATGGCGAAGACCGGAAAGCCGGCAGCGAAGGTCGCCAGCGGCCAGTCTTTCACCTCCGCAAGGTGTTGCTGGTGGAAGAACACGCCAGTGACGAGGAAGCTCGGCGCCAGCACGCTGAGCATCAGCAGATAGAGGCTGGGCTCACGCAGAACCTCGGCACGCTGCCAGGACGTTTTCGGCGCCGCTGCTTCAATGGTCGAGGCATGTCCCTTCGGCGCGCGCTCACGCGCCAGCAACAGATAGAGCGCAGGCATGGCAATCAGGGCGACCGCGACGGCTCCCAGCACCCACAGAGTCCGCAGACCGAGACTCAGGATCGCAACCACCGCCAATGGCGGCAGGATGGCGAGGCTGATGGCGAACCCGGTGGCGACCAGGCTGACGGCCTTGCCGCGCTGTGCATCAAACCAGCGTCCGGTGGCGACCATGGCAACATGGGTCATCATGCCCTGCCCGAACAGGCGCAACAGGAAGAAAGCCGCAAACAGCATCCAGACCGCGACCGCCCCGGCCATGACCAGACACGCCACGACCAATCCCGCGGCAACGATAAGGGCGGCCCGCCGGGTCGAAACGCGGTCGACCAGCTTGCCCAGCTGCAGCAGAACCACCGCGCTGGTAAGCGTGGCGGCAGAATAGATCAGCCCCAGCCCGCCATGGCTGAGGGCAAACATGTCGCGCAGCGCGGCATTCGACTGGGAGATGAAGAAGGTCTGCCCGAACCCGGAAAAGGCCGTCAGCAGGAAGCCAGCGAAGATCCATCGCGCTTCCGCGCGCAGGAAAGTGAACATGAGAGGGGCTCTTCGGGAAACTGGTGCAGGCCAGGCCGGCGGATCGATATTGGGGGCGTGCTTGAATTGGCTGCCCGGCCGGACAGGTTAGCTCTGGCTAGTCTGTCGTCCCATATCGAAATCTCCCAAAAGTCTTGTCTGACCTAATTGGACGTTATCGCCGCAAGGTCAACCCGCCTTATCGCACCGCGCGCCGCCAGCCTTCCGAGCGCGCCTGGGCCGGGGAGCAGAACCAGCGCTCGCCGTCATCCTCATTGATGCGGGTCTGCTCGTAAAACCGCTGACCGGGCTCATGGAAGATCTTCGTCCCATCACGCGAGATATTGCCCTTGATCGCGCAGTCGGCAGACGGCGGCTCCTGGGGCACCTGAGCATTGGCCTGTTCGGCGCGCAGGCGGGCGCGATAGTCGTGCGGGCGCTCGAATTCGCTGCGCCAGAGGGCGAGGCCGTCGCGCTGGGCAGCGGCTTCCTCCTCGACATAGTCTTCGCTGAACTGGGTGTAGGCGACGGCCCATCCACGGCGCACCATGCGGGCATTGATATCGACGGTGCCCTCGTAGCAGACGGCCACATGGCGCCCGCGATCCATGTCGTGCACCTCGCAGGTCAGCGTCCTGCCCTCGACCAGGCGTTCCAGCGCCCGGCGCGAGGCACGCCCGCAGGCCCATTCGCCGCTCGGGAGCTGACAGGTCTGGCGCGCTTCCACGGCATCGATGCCGAAAAGGCGGATGCGATGTTCGCCCATGCGGACCGTATCACCATCGGTCACGGTGACCTTGCCAACAAGCAGATCTTGCGTGGCGGCATAGGCATCATTGTTCGACATCAGCGCGCCGGCAAGCGCGGACAGCCCGAACACAAGTCCGAGTACGAAGACGGGCACAAGAATGCGTTTCATGGGTTAAGCGATACGCTCAACCTGTTAACCACCGGTTTTCGTGGGCGTTAGCTGTCGCGGAACCGGTTGGTGATCGGATAGCGCCGGTCGCGGCCGAAATTCTTTCCGCCGACCTTTACGCCCGGCGGGGCCTGGCGGCGCTTGTATTCGGCGATGTAGAGGAGATGCTCGATGCGGCGCACCGTGGCCGGGTCATGGCCGCGCGCGACGATGTCGGCGGCATCTTCCTCCTCGTCCACCAGGCCGCGCAGGATATCGTCCAACACGTCATAGGGCGGCAGGGAGTCCTCGTCCTTCTGGTCCTCGCGAAGCTCTGCGCTGGGCGGCTTGGTGATGATCCGCTCGGGGATCACCTCTCCGCCCGGGCCGAGCGCGCCGCGCGGCACGGCGGTGTTGCGCCAGCGCGAGAGGGCGAAGACCTCGGTCTTGTAGAAGTCCTTCAGGGCGTTGTAGCCGCCGCACATGTCGCCATAGAGCGTGGCATAGCCGACCGCCATTTCCGACTTGTTGCCGGTCGTGACGACCATATGCCCGAACTTGTTCGACAGCGCCATCAGCGTCACCCCGCGCAGGCGCGACTGGATATTTTCCTCGGTCGTGTCCGGCTTGCGGCCCTCAAACAGAGGGCCGACCATCTCGCCCATGGCGGCAATGCCCGGCGCGATGGTGATGATATCATAGCGCACGCCGAGCGCCTCGGCGCAGGCCTTGGCGTCTTCCAGGCTGTCAGAGGATGTGTAACGGGACGGCATCATCACGCACCAGACCCGGTCGGGCCCAAGCGCATCCACTGCGACCGCCGCCGTCAGCGCACTGTCGATCCCGCCTGAGAGGCCGATGACCACGCCGGGAAAGCGGTTCTTGTTCACATAGTCGCGCAGGGCCTGGGTCGCCGCGCGGTATTCCGCCTCCCAGCCGGTGCTGAGTTCGGCATTTTCTCCGCTAGTGAAGCGCGCCGTGTCGGCATCGAAGCTGAGATTGGTTAGACCCGTCTCGAAATCGCCGAGCAGCTGGTGTTCGGTCCCGTCGATATCTACCGCGTAGGAGGCGCCATCGAAGACCAGCTCGTCCTGCCCGCCCATCTGGTTCACGAAGAGGTATGGCAGCCCGTTCTTGCGCCAGGAGGAAAAGGTGGTGTGGCGTTCCACCTGAACCGTGCGCCGCCAGGGCGAGGCGTTCGGCACGATCAGGACTTCCGCACCGTATTCCTTCAGCTCGCGCGGGACCCGTTCGAACCAGATATCCTCGCAGATGGCCAGGCCGATCTTCACGCCGCGAAAGTCCATCGGCTGGCAGACGCCTTCGCCGGCATCGAAAACGCGCTTTTCATCGAACACGCCGTAATTGGGCAGTTCACGCTTGTCGTGGCGGGCAATGATCTTTCCGCCTTCCATAAGCAGCGCGCTGTTGTAGCGCTTGCCCTCTTCCACCCAGGGACCGCCGATGAGCACGGCGGTGTCGCCGGCGCCCGTGTCGGCAGCCAGTGCCTTCAGGGCGTCCATGGAGTCCTCGACGGCACTGGGTTTCAGCACCAGGTCTTCGGGCGGGTAGCCGAGGATGAAGAGTTCGCTTAACACCACCAGATCGGCGCCTGCCTTCTGTGCCTCGTCCAGCGCGACGCGCGCCAGCTCCAGATTGCCGTCAATATCCCCCACAATCGGGTTCAACTGGGCAATCGTGATATTGAGTTTGCGCGCCATGCTCTGCACATAAGCCTCGCCGGCGCAGATGCCTAGCCGGTTATTTGCCGCCCAGTGCCGCAGCCTCTGCAGCTTCCGCCATGCCAACGGCCGCCACGGCGCCGTGTCCGGGTATCTGGCTCTGCATTTCGCCGAGGCAGGCTGAGAAAAAGCTCTCATCGGCCCGGCCCAGCGGATCAGGCAGCTGAGCAGAGATATCCACGCGCACTTCATAAGGGGTGGTGTTGGTCACCTTGCGCGTCAGGAAGTCGACCGAGATTTCGCCGGAGGGGTAGACCACGCGCATGGTCCGCTCGCGGGTTTCCTGGGCGCGGCTGGCGCGCAGCCAGGCCGAGCCGCCCGAGACGAACTCGAACTCCGCCACGGCTTCATCCAAATGGTCGGTCGAGACCTTGCGGCCCTCGGCCTTCACGCTGGTGAACTCACGCCCGATCAGGCAGGCGGCAAGATCGAGATCGTGGATCATCAGGTCCCAGATAACCGAGACATCCCCCGCCCGCCCGGCCTGCGGTGCGGGGCCTGCACGCACCGATTCCAGCCGCTCGGGCACTTCATCGATGGCGAAGATGCCCATGGCCTTGGCCACGAACCGCTCCTGGTGGCCGACCTGAAGCACCTTGCCGCGCGTGACCGCCTCGCCTGCGAGCTTGCGTGCGGTGACGACATCGAGCGCCAGCGGTTTTTCCACCAGCACATGCTTGTCGGCTGCCAGCGCCTGACCTGTCAGCGGAGCGTGATAGGTGGCTGGTACGGCGATCACCATGGCATCGACCTCGGCCAGCAGGGCATCGTAATTATCATAGGGCCTGGCACCGAAAGGCCGGGCAACACCGGCGGCGCGCTCAAGGTCGAGATCGAAGATGCCGACAAGGTCCGTTCGAACCGAAGCGGCGGCCTTCTGGGCGTGATAATTTCCGAAAACCCCTGCCCCCGCGACGCCGACCTTCAGTCCTGCCACTTCCAACTCCCTGTTCGTGTGGCCTCCGCATAGACACCGCCGGGCTTCGCGGCAAGCCGGCAGGCCAGTCCGAGCTGCGGGCGATTTTCTTTTTCGCTTCCCCGGCGGCGCCCCTTCACAAGCGCGCCGCAGGACGCACTTATGTCTTGGGCATGAATAAAAGGAGGAACTCATGAGCGACATTCAGGCGAAGGGCTGGGCACTGGCAACCAGGCCGGTCGGCATGCCGAAAGAGAGCGATTTCGATCTCATCGACATTACGGCAAAAGCCCCGGGCGAAGGCGAGATCCAGGTGCGCAACTCCTGGATGAGTGTCGATCCTTATATGCGCGGGCGCATGATCGACCGGGAAAGCTATGTCCCGCCGTTCGAACTCGGCAAGCTGATGCAGGGCGGCGCGGTTGGCCGCGTTACCGCCTCTGGCCATCCCGATTTCAAGGAAGGCGACCTGGTCTCCTCCATGCTGGGCTGGCGCGAGGCTTGGACGGCAGCACCGGAAGCGGCCATGGCGCAGAAGCTGCCCGAGACCGGCCTGCCCGACAGCGCCTTTCTGGGGGTCGCCGGCATGCCGGGCCTGACCGCTTATGCTGGTATCCTGCGGATCGCCGAGCTGAAGGAAGGTGACGTGGTCTTCGTTTCCGGCGCGGCGGGCGCTGTCGGCTCGACGGTTGTACAGATCGCCAAGATCAAGAATTGCACAGTGATCGGCTCGGCCGGCGGACCGGAGAAATGCGCGTTCGTGAAATCCCTCGGCGCCGATCATGTCATCGACTATCGCGAAGTGGATGGCTTTTCCGGGCTGGTTGCAGCCCTGAAAGAGGCCTCGCCGAAGGGGATCGACGTTTACTTCGACAATGTCGGCGGGGACCATCTCACCGCTGCAATCGAGTGCGCCCGCCCCTTCGGCCGCATGGCGCTGTGCGGAATGATCTCCCAATACAATGCCACCGAGCGCGAACCTGGCCCGCACAATCTGATGCTGATTGTCGGCAAGCAGCTGAAGCTGCGGGGCTTCATCGTGTCGTCTCATGCCGATCTGCAAGGGGAATTCCTGCGCGACATGGCACAATGGATCCCGGCTGGAAAAATGAAGTTCCAGGAAACGGTGATGGAGGGTATTGAGCAGGCGCCGGAGGCGTTCATGGGGCTCTTCGAGGGCGCCAATACCGGGAAGATGCTCGTGAAACTCACCTAAACCGAAGCGGCGCGCCGCCGCGCAGGAGTCGATATGGCGCAGCTTTTCGATGCCTATGTCATGGTCGACTGGAGTGCGGCGGCCAAGCCGGTGACCGGTGCCAATTCCATCTGGATTGGCGTCCTGGCCAGGGATGCCCGGCTGAAATTCCAGTTCCGGGCCGTCAATCCCGACACGCGCCTGAAAGCGCGCGACTTCATCGCCGACATGGTGGGCAAGCTCACCCGGCGTGGCGACAAGGTGTTGCTCGGCTTTGATTTCAGCCTGGGCTATCCGGCTGGCACAGCCGCCGCACTCGGGCGCAAGGAAACCGAAACGCCAGACTGGCACCTGATCTGGCGGTTGCTCGTCGATCGGCTGAGTGACCGGACGGACAATTCCAGGGCCAATGATCGGTTCGCCGTGGCTGCCGGCCTGAACTATACCATCTCCGGTGGGCCGTTTCCCTTCTGGGGGACACCGAACAGCCCACGCTGGCAATCTGTTCCGACGCTCAGCCCGAAAAAGGCGCCCTTTACGGACGAGCAGCCCGTGAAGGAATATCGGCTGACCGAAGAACATCTTCGCGTCAGCAAACTCGGCCAGCCGAAATCCTGCTGGCAGCTCGCATATACCGGGAGTGTTGGCAGCCAGACCCTGCTGGGCATTCCACACGTAGCATGGCTGGCGGAGAATCTGCCCGACACAAAGATCTGGCCGTTCGAGACAGGCCTTACGGAATTCACCGAAGAAAGCCTCGAAAGCGTTCAGGTCGTGATCGCGGAAATCTACCCCTCTCTGGTGAAAGCCAAACCGGCCGAAGGGCAGGTTCTGGATCAGGCTCAGGTCGAGGCAATTGCCCGTCATTATTGGGATCTGGACGCAAAAGGCGTTCTCGGAGTGCATTTTTCTGGCCCAAAAGGCCTATCTGAGGCCGAAAAGTCACAGATTACAGCTGAAGAAGGGTGGATTCTGGGCACATAGCCCGTGTTTATTGGGGTTTCGGCGTTTCGGGGTCGCGCGAATCGTGTCTCTGTCGCCGCAATCGGCGGGTTATGCCGATAACATCAGAGGAGAATCCCATGAACAAGGGCGATCTGACCAAAACCGTTGCAGAGTCTGCTGGCATCAGCCACGATCAGGCTGGCAAAGCGGTGAATGCGGTTTTTGAAGCCATTTCCGGTGCCGTGAAGGACCGGAGCAAAGTCGCCATCGCCGGCTTTGGCACCTTTGAAGCCAAGACGCGCAATGCGCGCGAAGGCCGCAATCCGGCCACTGGCGAAACGATCAAGATCCCGGAAAAGACCTCGGCCGCCTTCAAGCCGGCCACGGCGCTGAAAGACATCTAGGCGCCCGGGACACCGGTCAACTGAGCGGCGCGGCCCTTGGGTCGCGCCGTTTTCCATTCCAGCAGAGCCACCTGAGCGACGCCGGCGGTGAACAGAGCAATAGCTGCTGCTTCGAGCATGCCTTGCGCCCCGCGCCCCATCGTCAGACCGAGCGTGTAGCCCAGCGGCAGCATCAGCGCGAAGAAGGAGCCGACATGCAGCACTGTCGGCGACCAGACCACATCCTGCGCGCGCAGGGCCATGGAGGCGGTCGCCTGCAGGCCGTCAAAACAGGTCGCCAGTGCCACCAACCACATGACGCTTGCCAGCGCCGTGGTGATCACCACACCGCCAACAACCGCATCCTCGCGCACCAGGGCCAGCGTGATGGCATCGCGCAGTGTCCAGACGACAAGACCGAGCACCAGGCCGGTCACGAGCGTGGCCACGACGCCGAGCCGGCTGGCATCACGTATCCCGTCAGTGTCAGCGCGGCCGAAATTCTCCGCCACGCGCACGCTGGTGGCCGTGGCAATGCCGAGATAGATCATGAAGGCAAGGCCCATCACCTGCACGGCATAGCCATAGACGACGTTTGCCGACAGGGCGATCCAGGTCGCGATCACGAAGGTGGCGTTGAACCCGCCCCATTCGGCGACATTGGAGATCGCGGTGCCGGTGCCGACCTTCATCTGCCGGCCAAACTCGCCCACAGGGCCGCCCTTCACGACATAGCGTCGAGCGGGCGTGAACCAGAGGATCATGACGGCAAACACCACCAGCAGGAAATAGCGCGTGCCGGTGGTGGCAACCGCAACGCCTTCCGCGCCAAGCTGTGGCAGGCCCCACCACCCCGCGACGAAGGCGAGGTCGAAGACGAGGTTTACCAGCGCGCCGGCATACATCGTGCCGGTGGCAAGCAGAGGCCGGCGCAGGGCTTCCAGATACATGGCCGTCACGGTGGTGAGCGTAAAGCCGGGCAGGCCCAGCGCCAGGATGCGTGTAACGCTGGCCGTCTCGGATGCAATCACATCGGCCGGCACACTCGAGCCGCCGGTCTCGGGGGCAATCGACACGAAGACCCAGCTGAACAGCACATCGGCAAACGGCACGATCAGAACGACCATCACCAGCCCCATGCCAAGCGCGACCCATGTTCCGCGCCAGAAGATGCGCGAGGTTTCCTCTTCCTTGCCCTGCCCGGACAGTTCCGCCGTCAGCACCTGCACGCCGAGCAGGATGCCCATGGCCAGGCCCAGCATGACCCCGATTGGCAGCCATGAGTTGAGCACATAGGGAAGTTCGTCAGGTGCATTCTGGCCGAGCACAATGGCATCGGTCAGGCTCATCACCATCATGGCAAAGCGCGACACGGCAATCGGTATTGACAGCCGCACGAGATCAACGATTTCAGTGGCCCGCGCCCAGGCGGGCCATCCCCGCCTGGTCATGGCTCAGGATCCTTACAATTCTAACTTGCCTGGCGCTGGAGCGTCCCCGCCGCTGACGCGACCGCCTCGATCTTCTCTGCCAGCAGGAAGGCCAGTTCAAGGGCCTGTTCACCGTTCAGACGCGGATCGCAATGAGTGTGGTATCGCGATGACAGGTCTTCCTCGGAGATTGCCTGGGCGCCGCCCAGACACTCGGTCACATTCTGCCCGGTCATCTCGACATGAACGCCGCCCGGATAGGCACCTTCGGCCGAGACGATATCGATGAACTGCTTCACCTCGGACAGGATCCGGTCCAGCGGACGGGTCTTGTAGCCGGTGCCGGTCTTGAGCGTGTTGCCGTGCATCGGATCGCACGACCAGACAACCGTCCGGCCGGACTTCTGCACCGCGCGCACCAGCGGCGGCAGCCCTTCAGCCACGCCTTCGGCGCCGAAGCGCGCGATCAGGGTCAGACGACCAGGCTCGTCCTCCGGGTTCAGGTGCTCGATGATGCTCACCAGTTCGTCAGGCTTCAGGCCCGGGCCGCATTTCATGCCGATCGGGTTCTTCACACCGGAGAGGAAATTGACATGGGCATGGTCGAGCTGGCGGGTCCGGTGGCCGATCCACAGCATGTGCGCGGAGGTGTCGTACCAGTCGCCGGTCCTGGAATCGACGCGGGCCATGGCTTCCTCATAGCCCAGAAGCAGCGCTTCGTGGCTGGTATAGAACTCGGTCTGCGCCAGTTGCGGCACGGTGGCCGGGCTTACGCCGCAGGCCGCCATGAATTCCATGGATTTGGTGATCTGCTCGGCGAGCTTCTCATAGCGCGCGCCCTGGGGACTGCGCTCGACAAATCCCTGCATCCAGCGGTGCACATTGGCCAGATTGGCATAGCCGCCCTGGCTGTAGGTGCGCAGCAGGTTCAGCGTGGAGGCCGACTGGCTGTAGGCCTGAACCAGGCGGTTGGGATCGGGCATCCGCTCTTCCGGCGTGAAGCCCATGCCGTTGATATTGTCGCCGCGATAGGAAGGCAGCTCCACACCGTCGATCTCTTCCACCGGCGAAGAGCGCGGCTTGCCGAACTGACCGGCGATCCGCCCGACCTTCACCACCGGCTTGGCTGCACCGAAAGTGAGCACAACCGCCATCTGGAGAATCACACGGAACGTGTCGCGGATATTGTCCGGATGGAATTCCTTGAAGCTCTCGGCGCAGTCCCCGCCCTGCAGCAGGAAGGCATTGCCGGCCGCCACATCGCCGAGACGCGACTTCAGGCGGCGGACCTCCCCGGCATAGACCAGCGGCGGATACCCCTTCAGGCGCGCTTCAGCCGCTTCCAGCGCTGCAGCGTCGGGATAGTCTTCCGGAATGTGTTTCGCTGGCAGTTTGCGCCAGTCGGACGGTGTCCACGTCATCTTTTCGCTCCATTGACCGCGCTATGAACCACATGAGGGCTATTGCATCAACGCGCATGTCTCATTTGTGTAATTCGCCTAAGGGATATCAGCCCACAGGCTCAGCATGTCCGCCGACTCTGATATAGGGACTTCGACATGGCTCATCTGTATATCTCTCACAGTGCAGTGGACTTGGATCCGCTGCTGAAACTGCACGAAGCGCTACGCCGGGCGGGAATCTCCGCCTGGTATCCCCCCTCCCCCGAAGCGGCCGCCAACACCGCGCTCGTGCGCGAGAAGATGGATGAAGCTTTTGCAGTTGCGGTCCTGGTCTCAGCCGATGCCATGCGCTCGGCAGAGGTGCAGCGCGACATCGAGCTGGCGGTTTCGCGCGGTGTGAAGCTGGTGCCGATCCGGCTCGACAAGGCGCGCCCGCACGGCGTGGTGAAACATCATCTCGCCCCGCTGATGAAGCATCACATGGACGATCCGCAGGCCGTCACGGCACTGATCGAGGACCTGCGCAGCCTCTATCGGCGGCGCTGTCCCGTGCTGGCCGTGATGAACCTCAAGGGCGGTGTCGGCAAGACCACGCTCACCGCGCAGATTTTCGGAGCCTACCAGGCCGAGCATGGCTCGCGTGTCCTGCTGGTCGATCTCGACCCGCAATACAATCTCACCCAGCTTTTCTTCGATATGGTCGAGGCCGACGCCAGGGCCGAGCGGGACCAGTCTGTCATTTCCCTGTTCGAGCGCAGCATGATCCACGCGACCGGCGAAGTGAGTCCCGCCAGCGACTGGACCCGGCTCTCGCGCGAGCCCTTCAACCTGCCGGACCTGTCGGTGCTGACCCACCCGCTGCTCGGGGCTGATGGCCCGCCCGGACGGCTCGACCTCATCACCGGCCAGTTCGAGATCTCGAAATACGCCTTCGCGACCGACGCCCCTGCCCTCGCGGCCATCAAAGCCAATTTCCTCGGCCAGGTCGAGGCCCTGCGCAGCCAGTACGATCTCATCGTCTTCGACACCAATCCGAACGCGACCTTCCTGACCCAGTGCGCACTGGAGGCGGTCGACCGCGTGGTCGCGCCGATGCATCCCGATATCTACTCCCTGCGCGGGGTGCGCCTGCTCAATCAGGTGATCCGCGAACAGGTGGCGGCCGATCTCGCCCCGGATCTTTCGGTGATGTTCAACGGCGTGCAGCGGCGCGAGCAGTCTGTCTTCGAGGCCGATGCCCGCAACGGGATCTTCGACGCGCGTGCCGGATTTGAACTGTCAAAGGCGCTGATCGGCACCGCCATCCCGCGCTCAAACCATCTTGTCGTTTCCCCGCCGGAGGAAGACATGCCCCAATGGCGCCAATTCGTGGTCCATCACGGGCGCGGCGGCGGCCTGAGACCGATCCGGGATTCGCTCAATCTCGTCGCCAGCGAGCTGGCCGCGCTGGCGGCCAAGCATACCGGCGAAGGCCGCGCGGCTGCCTGATTCCTAGGCGGTTGCCGCTTCCGGGATAAATTTCTGGCGCATGGTGACCAGCTCCTCGGCGGCAGTCGGGTGCACCGCGCAGGTGCGATCGAAATCAGACTTGGTCACGCCCTTCTTCACCGCAATGCCGATCGCCTGGATCATTTCCGCACTATCGGGGCCGACCATGTGCACGCCCAGGATCTTCTCATCCGACGCGCGCACAACCAGCTTCATCATGGTGCGGGTATCGTCGCCCGACAGGGCGCTCTTCATCGGTTTGAAGCGCGTCTTGTAGATGTCGATGTCGGTGTGTGCGGCACGCGCTTCGGCTTCGGACATACCAACGGTCCCGACCTCGGGCTGGGTGAACACTGCCGTGGCGATATTGTCGTATTCGAAGGTCCAGGGATTGTCGTTGTAGAGCGTGTCGGCCAGGGCATGGCCCTCGCGGATCGCCACCGGTGTGAGCTGTACCTTGTTGATCACATCGCCGAGGGCGAAGATGTGTTCCTTGTTGGTGCGGCTGTGCTCGTCGACAATCACCGCGCCGCGCTTGCCCAGCTCCACGCCAGCAGCCTCGCAATTGAGACCATGGGTCGCCGGCTCGCGGCCAACCGCCATCATCACAACGTCGGCGGTAATCTCATCGCCATTCTCGAGCTTGATCTTGTGCGGCAGGTCCGGATCGCCGGAATCCTCGATGGATTCGAAGATGGTGTGGGTGATGACCCGCACCCCGGCACGCTTCAGGCCTTCATGAACTTCCGTGCGGATATCGAAATCGAAGCCATTGAGAACCGTCTCGCCGCGATAGACCAGGCAGGTTTCCACGCCGAGCCCGGAAAAGACATGGGCGAACTCGCAGGCGATATAGCCCCCTCCTGCGATCACCAGATGCCTGGGCAATTCCTTCAGATGGAAGATCTCGTTGGAGGTGATGGTGCGCTCCACGCCGGGCAGGTCGTCGGGGCGCCAGGGCGCGCCGCCGGTGGCGATGAGGATACGCCCCGCCGTCACTTCCCGCCCGCTCTTGATGAGGCGCAGCGTGTGGTCGTCGACGAACTCGGCGCGCTCCTCGATCACCTCTACGCCAGCATTGGCGAGATTGCGCATATAGATGCCCGACAGCCGGTCGACCTCGGCGCTCATGGCATGCTGGAAACGCGGCCAGTCGAACCTGATATTGTCCATGCTCCAGCCGAAGCCCTTGGCGGCCTCGAATGTCTTTTTGAACTGGCTGGCATAGACCATGAACTTCTTCGGTACGCAGCCGCGGATCACGCAGGTCCCGCCGATGCGATACTCTTCAGCCATACCGACACGCTGGCCGGCAAGCGCTGCCAGACGACCCGCCCGGACCCCGCCGCTGCCCGCCCCGATCACGAAGAGGTCGAAATCATACTCGTCGGCCATGCGGCGCACTCCTGTCTTTTCCAGACCGGGATATGTGCGTGGCGGTGATGAGTTTCAAACTGTCGAGTTCCCGACGGGGCACAGCCTCATGGTGAGCAGAGACGAACCATGGAGAGAGAGACCCAGAACGGGTCCCGGAACCCGCCCCCATCCTTCGTCTCCGCTCAGGATAAGGGCTACCGTTGTGCCGTAACGATTTGTAGCGAAGCTAGAACTCGAACACCGCCGCGCCGCCCTCATTGCCGATGATCACCGTGCGCGCCATGCCGATGAAGAGGCCGTGCTCGACCACGCCGGGCACAGTGGAAAGGCGCGCAGCCGTCGCCTCGGCATCGGGAATGCGCTGGCAATGGCAATCGACAATGTGGTTGCCGCCATCGGTGACCAGCGGATCGCGGCCGTTCACTGTGCGCAGCTCCACGCGCGGCTTGTCCACGCCCGATGCGCACAGGGCATCGAACACTTTCTTCGCCGTGATGGTGAACCCGAAGGGCGTCACCTCCACCGGCAGCGGGAACTGGCCGAGACGCTCGACCTGTTTCGATGGATCGGCAATGACCACCATATGGTCAGACGCATTGGCGATGATCTTCTCGCGCAATAACGCCGCGCCGCCACCCTTGATGAGGTTGCCGACCGCATCGACCTCATCGGCGCCGTCCACGGTGAGGTGGATACGGTCAACCTGGTCCACAGGCAACAGCGGGATGCCATGGGATTCAGCCAGGCGCCGTGTCTGCTCGCTGGTCGGCACGCCGCGGATCATCAGGCCATCGGCGACCTCGTCGGCGAGCATCTCGACAAAGTAAGCCGCCGTGGAACCGGTGCCGAGGCCCAGCGTCATGCCATCCTCGACGAATTCCAGGGCCGCTGCGGCAGCGTTCTGCTTCTCGCGTTCATTGGCCATAGCCTACTCCTCTTCCTCGCCGGTCATCTTCGCCCGGTAGCGAATGGCCCAGCCTTCGCGCTGAATCTGGCGGCCACGCGCCAGCGACAGGGCGTCTTCGGGGACATCCTCGGTGATCACGCTGCCCGAGCCGACATAGGCACGATCGCCGATCTTGACCGGCGCGACCAGAGCGGAATTTGACCCGACAAAGGCCCCTGCCCCGACATGGGTGATATTTTTGTTGAAGCCGTCATAATTGCAGAAGATCGTGCCCGCGCCGACATTGGCGCCGGCACCGACAAAGCCGTCACCGACATAAGAGAGATGATTGACCTTCGCGCCCTCTTCCAGACGCGCATTCTTGACCTCCACAAAATTGCCCACGCGCACCTTTTCGCCCACCAGCGAGCCCGGCCGCAGGCGCGCATAGGGCCCGATCACCGCGCCGGTCTCGACCTCGGCGCCCTCCAGATGGCTGAAGGCGCGCACAGTGACGCCGGGCGCCAACGTGACGCCCGGCCCGAAGATGACATTCGGCTCGATCAGACAGTCCTGCCCGATCTCTGTGTCATAGCTGAAATAGACCGTTTCCGGAGCGACCAGCGTCACCCCTTCGGTCATGACTTCCTCGCGCCGGCGCGTCTGATAGGCCGCATTGGCCTCGGCCAGTTGGACGCGTGAGTTCACGCCGAGCACATCGGCCTCCTCGCACACCACCACCGTGTTGGTGTGGCCGGCCTCGCGCGCCAGCCCGACAATGTCAGTGAGATAATACTCGCCTTTGGCATTGTTGTTGGTGACCTGG
The DNA here is from genome assembly GCA_002408125.1 of Hyphomonadaceae bacterium UBA5336. Lineage (GTDB taxonomy): Bacteria > Pseudomonadota > Alphaproteobacteria > Caulobacterales > Hyphomonadaceae > UBA5336. Next base: position 54,678 of record DHQO01000026.1, read on the forward strand.
CCAAGCAGCGAGAAGAGCAACTCGGCCGGCGCGGCGATGACGCCGGAATTGCAGAGTGTAACGGCGAGTTCCGAAGGGCTCGCATCCTTGGCCTCGACAATGTGGTCGAGCCCGCCAACCTCGTTCAGGATCAGCCGGCCATAGGCACCCGGATCCTTGGCATTGAAGCCGAGGACGCCGACAGCCGCTCCGGCCTCGAGCGCCTCGAACAGGGCCTCGATGGCGCTGTCGCGGATCAGCGGCGTGTCGCCATAGAGCACCACCACATGGCCCGAAACGCCCTTCAAGGCCTCCCGGGCAGATTGAACAGCATGGCCCGTGCCGAGCTGTTCGGCCTGGACCGCGACGCGTCCCGGCCCGAGGCGCTCTTCCACATGGGCCATCAGGTCGTCCTGGCCGGGCGAGCACACCACGCAGACCGGATCGCAGCCGGTCATCAGGGCAAGATCGATGGACCAGTCCACCATGGGCCGGCCGGCCACCTCATGCAGCACCTTGGGCAGCGCCGACTTCATCCGCGTGCCCTTGCCGGCCGCAAGAATGACCGCCGCGCGGGGGCTCACAGCACTCTCGGACATGGCGCGACTCCTCGCAAAATCGATACAATCGCACTAGAGCAATCCGTTAGGCACTGAAACCCGGCAGGAGACAATCGCGCCAATGCAAATTTCTGAAAACGCCTCAAACGCCCTTTCCGGCTGGACGATTGTATTCGATCTGGACGGAACCCTGGTCGAAAGTGCGCCGGATCTGCTCAACGCGCTCAATCATGTTGTCGTGCCGCTTGGCCTTGAGCCGGTCAAGCTCGACGATATCCGGACCATGATCGGGCACGGCGCGAAGGCGATGATCCGCGAAGCCCTCAGCCGGGCCGAACGCAATCTTGATGAAGAAGAAATCCACGAACTGTGGAACGCATTCCTGGACTATTATCGCGACAATATCGCTGTGGACAGTCACGCTTTTGAGGGAGTGGAGGCTGCATTGGAGGAACTGCGCCGGGCCGGAGCCGGACTCGCTGTCTGCACGAACAAGACACAGGCATTGAGCGACCAGTTGCTGGACACACTTAAATTATCACAATATTTCAAAGCAGTAATTGGCGCGGACAGTGTGCCGGACAAGAAACCGGACGCCGGGCACCTGCTCACCGCCGTACAAAAGGCAGACGGCGATCCGGACAAATCCCTGCTTGTGGGCGACAGCCGGACAGACGAAAAGGCAGCCCATAATGCGGGGCTGCCTTTCATTTTCGTTCCGTTTGGCTACGAGCAGGACGCAGCGAAGGACATCAACTGCGTCGCCGTTCTACGCCAGTATTCGGAACTTTTCAGTCTTGTATTGAAGGTTGCCGCTTAGGCGGCAACCGTTGCGCGGGCCGGGCGGTAATCCGTACGGCCGCTCTTGTTCTCATCGGCACGGCGACGACGGGGCATCCCGTTCACCATGTTCGAACGAACGTCTGTACGGGCGCTACGCATGGCAGCAACAAAGCCGGCGTCGACAAGGTCAACGTCGACGTCATAGCCACGCTCGGCCCAATATTCGCGAATCTTTTCGCGCAGGCGCTTTGCGCCTTCGTTATCACACCAGTCTTTCATAGCACTCTCCAGGCTTATTCTTTTCTAACAACAGTGTAATCTTTCACACTGCTTGCCTGTCCTTCTTTTCTTCTCGGGGCATTTCCGCCCGTCTTGTTGTGGAGCTGAGATGGCGTCTTTGAAAAAAACTTGCAAGCCCCGAATTTTGGATCCGAGCGATCCCAACGCAAGATGAACAGCCGTTCAGGATGAATGGCCTGATAGCGCAAACATAATTTGCCGGGAAACGGTCAAATGGGGCAGAAATCCACCAAATTACCTTTTTGTGACAGGGGGCGGCGCCGGATATTTGCCACAGTCTGCCCTATTCGCAGAGAATTGCCCTCAAATCCATGCATATCTGTCTTGTTGATATGCATTTTTGCAAACTTTCGACACTGCAAAACCTGCCGATTCTTGAGTTGACCTTCTGTCGCCGAGGCCCTATCCCAGCGCCTTCCCCCCGATGGAATGGGCGATTAGCTCAGCGGGAGAGCACTGCCTTCACACGGCAGGGGTCACTGGTTCAATCCCAGTATCGCCCACCATTCCAAAAGCCTCCAGCGAATTTGTCAGTAACACTGCATGAAGCCACGTGCTGCACGGCTCCGCCCGGTCCCGAGCCTTGCCCGGGACGCGTTCTGGAAGCTGTTGTCTGGAGAGACGTCGGAGGTAGGCCCTCAGGGCGCGCCCTGGAACCCCGGAACATCCTCTGCCGCGCGTTTCTCGCGTGCCACGCCGATGGTCATCAGAATGGACGAAGCCACGAAGATCGAGGAGTAGGTCCCGATCACGATGCCAAAAATCAGCGCGAAGCTCATCCCGCGCAGGACCGGTCCGCCCAGGAAGAAGATCGCCAGCAGCGCGAGCAGCGTCGTGCCCGACGTCAGCAAGGTGCGCGACAGCGTGCCGTTCAGAGCCAGGTCGATGACCTCGCCCAGCGGCATCTTCTTGTACTTGCGCATTTCCTCGCGCACCCGGTCGAACACGACCACGGTATCGTTCATGGAATAGCCGATAATGGTCAGCAGCGCGGCGATGGTGGTGAGGTCGAACTCCAGCCGCGTGATCGCGAACATGCCCATGGTGATGATCACGTCATGGGCCAGCGCGGCCACGGCACCGACCGAGAAGTTCCACTGGAAGCGGAAGGCGATATAGGCCAGCATCAGCACCAGCGAGACCGCCAGCGCCATGATTCCGGCATTGAACAGCTCGTGTGAGACCTTCGGGCCGACTGTGGAACTGGAACGGATCGTCATCCCCGGAAACTCTTCCAGCAGATCCGCGCGCACAAGATCGGCCAGCGACAGCCCCTCCTCATCAGACTCCTCATAGGTCTCCGGCGTCTTGAACTTGATGACAAAGACCTGGATCGGATTCGAGCCGGTACCGACGGCATCGGTGACATTGAGGTCGGCGACATTGAGCGTGCCGACAAAGTCGCGAATATCCTGGGTCGTCACGCCCTCGGGCACGGTGGTCTCGATCACGCTGCCGCCGGCAAAGTCGACGCCGAGATTGAGCCCGCGTGTGGCAAGCGCAAAGATGGAAGCCACGATCAGCAGCGCGGACAGGATGAAGGCTGCGATCCTCAGCCGCATGAAATGAAGATGGGTGTTGTCGGGGACGAGTTTCAAAAGCATGGCAGTGTCTCCGATCAGATGGCCAGCGTCTTGGGACGCGCCAGGCGCAGCCAGGTCGCAGTGATCCAGCGCGTCACGACAAAGGCGGTAAACACCGAGGTGACGATACCAATCGCCAGGGTCACGGCAAAGCCCTTCACGGGGCCGGACCCGAGCATGTAGAGCACGGCGGCGGCGATGAAGGTGGTGATGTTGGCGTCCAGAATGGTCGAAAGCGCGCGTTCATAGCCGGCTTGCACCGAGGTGATGGGCGATCGCCCGGCCTTCTTCTCTTCCCGGATACGCTCGAACACGAGCACATTAGCATCCACGGCCATACCGATCGTGAGAATGATGCCGGCGATGCCCGGGAGGGTCAGCGTGGCACCGAGCCCGGACAGCGCGCCGAGGATCAGCACAATATTCGCGACCAGACTGAGCACGGCGAAGAAGCCGAGCCGGCCATAGGTCGCGATCATGAACACCGCCACAAGCATGAGGCCGATTACCGAAGCTCGTGTCCCGGCGCGGATGGAATCGGCCCCGAGGCCCGGGCCGACCGTGCGTTCATCCTCGAAGTTCAGCTTCGCCGGCAGCTCGCCAGCCGAAATGATTGCGGCCAGATCAATCGCTTCCTGCATGGTAAATCTGCCTGTGATCTGCACATCCCCGCCATAGATCGGCTCATTGATGCGTGGCGCGCTCATCACCCGCTCATCCAGAACAATCGCAAAGCGCTTGCCGTAATTGTGCTGGGTGACCTCCGAAAAGCGTTTCTGGCCGACACCATTGAGACGGAACATCACCGCCGGGGTGTTGTCTTCGGAGTTGAAGCCCTGGTTCGCACTGGCAACATCCTCACCATTCACAACGGCAATATTACTGACAAGCATCTGTTCACCCGTCTCTGCATCCTGCAGGAGGCGCCATCCGACCGGTGCACGGCCGGTCGCGATGGTATCGCGAATGGTCGAAGGCGTGTCGTCGACCATGGAGAAGGTCAGATTGCCGGCCTGGCTCAGGAGGCCCTTGATACGCGAGGGGTCCGGCTCACCCGGCACTTCCAGGATGACCCGATTGTCGCCCTGCGGCACCGGGTTGATGTCGCGCACGCCATCCGGATCGATCCGCATGCGTACGGTGGTCAGCGTATCGGTCTGCGCGTTCTTCACAAAGGCGGACTTGGCCGCCTCGGTCAGGTGAATGACGATCTGGTGCTCGCCACGCTGGCTGATCTCATAGGTCCGCGCGCCGCCATAGACACCATCAACCGGCGTGTTCAGCTCATGGATCCGGTCCATGGCTTTTTCCATGGTGGTCTCGTCCATCCGGTTGCGGTTGAGCGTGAAGACCAGTTCGTCGTCATTGACCTCGCCGACCCCATAGATCCGCTCCCCCACACCGCGCCCGGACAGGACATCATTGATGTCCGACAGCATGATGTTCAGCCTGTTGGAGATGACATCGTCGCGGTCGATTTCCATGAGAAGATAGACACCCCCGCGCAGGTCCAGCCCGAGATTAACCTTGCTGGACGGCAGGAAACCCGGCCACCAGGAGGCATCTGCGGCCGCCTTGGCTTCATTATAGTCGGCCAGTTGCTGAGCGGTCGGCGCGTCGGGACGCAGGGGTTCCACACCCAGGAAGGAATCGGAGAACAGGTTGGGCAGGGCCATCAGGGTTCCGATCAGCAGCGTGGCGCTGATCAGGATCACTTTCCAGGCGGGAAACTGTAGCATGACGGGAAACGGTCCGGATCGGTCTCGGAGAAGGGTTTAGTCGTTTGCGGCCACAGGGGCGGTCTTTTCACGGACATCAGCGATCATGTTGCGCTGGACGCGCACACGCACGCCGTCCGCCAGCTCAACGGTCAGTTCCAGGTCTGACACCTTCGTCACCTTGCCGATCAGGCCGCCGGACGTGACCACCGTGTCGCCGCGCTTGAGCGCCTCGATCATCGCTGCATGCTTCTTGCGGGCCTGCTGCTGCGGGCGGATCAGCAGGAAGTAGAAGATCAGGATCATCGGCACCATGAACATCAGTGTCCCGGTGATGCCTGGCCCGGCCGGTGCCGCCGCCCCGCCTGCAGAGGCAGGAAGCGTGATGGCAAGTGCACTTGAGATGAGGGCGATAATACGGAACATCATGCGCGGGGCGCTCCCATGATTGGTAATCTGACAGGGCTGTAAGCCGCCCCCTATAGCTGTGTGTCCCCCTTGAATCAAACAAGGTGCGCATACGGGGGAAAACAGCGACTAGAGCAGATGGGCAACACCCGGGCGCAGCGGGGTCAGGACGCGGTCGAGGCTCGGGCCGCTTTCCACCCCGTCAGGAGTGTGGATTTCAATCCGCGCATGCCCGTCGTGCATCACCGGTGCCGACAGGCGCCCCTTTGGCGACAGGGCTTTCACAAGGCTCATGGGCACATCCTCCACCGTGCCCATCAGGACGATCCGATCGAACGGCCCGGTTACCGGCAATGCGCCCAGGCCGTCGCCATGCAGCACCTTCACAGTGCGCAGCCCCCTGCCCTCCAGTCGCTTTGCCGCAGCTTCGGCGAGACTCGCATGACGCTCAAGACTGATCACCTCCTCTGAAAGTTCCGCGCACAGCGCCGTGGAATAGCCGCTGCCCGTGCCAATGATCAGCGTGCGCCCGCCGGCCTCATCCTCAAAGCGGACCGCCGCCAGGAGCTGGGCCAGCACCGCCGGCGGCAGCATGGTCTGCCCGCATCCAATGGGAATGCTGGTATCCTCGAAGGCGAGGCCGCCTGAGCCCTCCGGCGCGAAGTCGGCACGGTCCACCGCTTCCATCACCTTCAGGACGGGCGAACTCATCACCCCCTGCTGGCGCAGGGCCAGTACCAGCCGCGCGGCGCGGTGAGGGTCCTCGGTCAGCTCTGCCATTCCGCCATCGTCGCCAGAAACCGGTTATGCGTCAGGTCGACATGCAGCGGAGTAATCGAGACATAGCCGTCATAAATCGCGCGCAGGTCGGTGCCCTCATCGGGATTGGAGAGCGTGCCGCGATAGCCGATCCAGTAATAATCGTTGCCGCGCAGATCCTCGCGCTTTTCCGTGCGGATGATCTGCTCGTCGCGAAAGCCCTGACGGGTGAACTGGATGCCGCCGACATCTTCCGGATCGCGGTCCGGGAAGTTGATATTGATCACCACATCCAATGGCCAGCCGTTTTCCAGCACAGGTTTCAGCGCGCGCGGGCCCCAAAGCTCGGCGGTCTCCCACGGGCAGGACCCTCGCCCGCGGAAATTCTGGCTCTGGCTCAGCGCGACCGAGGGCACATGGTGCTGCATGCCGAACATGGCCGCCGCGATGGTGCCGGAATAGGAGGTGTCCTCGGCGATGTTCTGACCCTTGTTGACGCCGGAGAGAATGAGCTCCGGCGGCTCGGGCATGAGGTCGCGCATGGCGAGCAACACGCAGTCGGACGGCGTTCCGGTGACGGAAAATGCCTTCGGTTCGATCTCGCGCACCCTGAGCGGCTCTGTCAGCGTCACCGCACGCGACTTGCCCGATTGCTCCACTTCCGGCGCGACAATGGTGATGTCATCGCTGATCGTACGCGCGATCTTTTCCAGCACGCGCAAACCGGGGGCATGAATGCCATCATCATTTGTGAGGAGGATTCTCATTCAAAGCACCAATCTGTCGATACGCGCCCCGCTCTCCCGGCCGCGGGAGAGGGGCCGGGGGTGAGGGCCGCAGTGTTTGCGATTCTCCGGTGACCTGCCACACTTCCAGCATGAACCCGCCGAAGAATATCGCCCGAGCGCGCAGACTGCGACAGGACGCAAGCCTGCCTGAACAGCACGCCTGGGAGATTCTCAGGTCGCTCCGCCCCTACGGGCTGGCGATACGCCGGCAAGTCCCCATCGCCGGCCTGACGGTTGACTTCGCCATCCGGTCCAAAAGGCTTGCGATTGAAATCGACGGCCCAATGCATGCGCTGCCGCATGTGGCCAAACAGGATGCCGAACGCGACGCCAGGCTGAAGGCAGCGGGATGGTGTGTCCTGCGGATTTCCCATGAATTTGCCGGAAGTGCGGAACATCTGGTTGCTGCCATTGAAAGCGCGCTTGCCCGCTAGTGTCGCGGCCCGCCCCCTCGGTCCCCCTCCCGCGGCCGGGAGGGGGAAGCGCGTGGTGCAGGCAGCGTTCACTTCAACACCTCCACCCCGCCCATATATCCGCGCAGGGCTTCGGGCACCGTCACGCTGCCGTCCTCGTTCTGGTAGTTCTCCAGCACGGCCACCAAAGTCCGGCCCACGGCGAGGCCGGAGCCGTTCAGGGTGTGGACGAATTCCGGTTTCGGCTTGGGATTGTCCTCGCTCGCCGCCGGGCGCCAGCGGGCGTTCATGCGGCGGGCCTGGAAGTCGCCGCAATAGGAGCACGAGCTGATCTCGCGATAAGTGTCCTGCGCGGGCAGCCAGACTTCCAGGTCATAGGTTTTCCGCGCGCCAAAGCCCATGTCACCGGCGCACAGCAGCATGCGGCGATAGGGCAGCTCCAGCCGCTCCAGCACCGTCTCGGCGCAGCGCGTCATGCGTTCGAGCTCTTCAAGCCCCTCTGCCTCATCGCGGACCACCGAGACCAGTTCCACCTTGTTGAACTGGTGCAGCCGGATCATGCCGCGCGTATCGCGCCCCGCACTGCCGGCCTCGGAGCGGAAGCAGGGTGTATGCGCGGTATAGCGGCGCGGGAGATAGCTGTGCTCGATAATGGTCTCGCGCACGATGTTTGTGAGGGGGACTTCGGCGGTGGGGATGAGGTAATTCTTGTCAAAGATGACGGGCTGCACACCACCTTTATTCAGTGGCGCACCACTAAGAAACACGTTCCCGAGCCCGCCCTGCATTTGGCTTTCGAACTTTCGCTGAAGCTCAGCAGCTCGTGGCCCTTTGAACTTGAAACTCAGCTGTCCTGGCGAAGGAATTTCAACATCAAACTCATCATTCGGAATGATCTCTTGTCTTGGAAGACGGAATAGATCCTCCTCAAACTTCGGCAACTGCCCCGTCCCCTCAAGCGCATTGTCACGCACCAGCAGCGGAGGCGAGCACTCCGCGTATCCGCCCAATTCCTTGTCATCTGCGTCCTTCCAAACCGAGGTCTGCAGGTCGAGCATGAAGGCCGCGAGCGCGCGTTCCAGCCGGGCGAGGCCGCCCGAGAGCAGCACAAAGCGTGCGCCGGACATTTTCGCCGCCGTCTCGAAATCCATGCCGCCAAGGCCCTCGCCGATATCGACATGGTCCTTCGCCTCAAAGCCCAGCTCGCGCGGCGTGCCCCAGCGTTTCTGCTCAACATTGCCGGCCTCATCCGCGCCCTCGGGCACTTCGGCCAGCGGCAGGTTTGGCAGGCCGAGCAACAGCTCATCGAGCAGCGCCCGCGCGCTCTCTTCCTGCTCGCCGGCGACTTCAATCGTCTCTTTCGCAGCGGCCACTTCCGCCATCAGGGACGCCGCAAGGGCCTCATCCTTCGCGGCCTTTGCCTTGCCGATCTCTTTCGACTTGGCATTGCGCGCCTGTTCGGCTTCCTGCTTGTCGGTCACGGCCTGACGCAGCGCGCCATCATGGGCAAGGATTTCATCGACCTTCTCGCCCATGCCCGGCGAGCGCCGCTCCCACGCCGCACGGAAGGCCTCGGGGTTTTCGCGAATGGCGCGCAGGTCGAACATGGGGGTCTAGCCTCTTTGGGGTGTTTCGCTGGGGTCTAGACGAGTCAGTGGCGAAGGTGAAGCACCTGTCTGACCGCAGTTGCCCTCACCCCTGACCCCTCTCCCGCAGCCGGGAGAGGGGGACGCTTGCCGTGACATCTGTTCTACGCGCCTCCCTCTCACGGCTGCGGGAGAGGGACCGAGGGTGAGGGCCGCGTCATTTGCGGCGGGGCCTACTCCGCCACCAGAGCGACCAGTACATCGCCCTCGGCGACCTGGTCGCCTACCACCGCCGAAACCGCCTCCACCACGCCATCGCGCGGGGCCTGAAGGGCGTGCTCCATCTTCATGGCTTCCATCACGGCGAGCACATCACCCTTGGCAACGCTCGCCCCGGCCTCGGCATTCAGCGCGATGAGCTTGCCCGGCATGGGCGCGAGCACGGCGTCGCCGCCGGCCGCGGCCTCGGCATCGGCTTCATAGGTCGGCACCTCGATGAGGAAACTGTCGCCGGCCGCCGTGACGGCAAAGCGCTCGGCGGAAAGGTCGGTGACCAGCGGCACGGGCGCGTCCACCGGCTCGGGCGCGTCGAGGTCGACCGGGGCGACCGTCCCGTTCACATCCAGCCAGACCTCGGCCCGCACCGGGCCATTGAGGCGCCAGCCATCGCGGATGGTCCAGGGACCCGAGGCATCTTCATCCGAGAGCAGGATATCGGCCACCGCCGCCATGGCCGAGAGGCGGTTTTCCGCCGGCACACGGGTCAGGCTCTCGCCGGCCTCGGCGATCCAGTTCACATGGTGCTCGCCCTCGCCGAAGGCCTGCGAGACAATGCAACGGCCGAGAAAGCCGACATTGCCCGGCACGCCGACAAGCTGGGTATGGGCCAGGATGGAAGCCGTGCGGTCGATCGCATCGTCACGATCCTCGCCCCAGACCACCAGCTTCGCGATCATGGAATCATAGGTCGGCGGCACCAGGTCACCGGCCTCGAAGCCGGTTTCCCAGCGCACCATATCGCCGTCGGCCTCTTCCAGCGGGCCGAAAGCCTCGATCCGCCCGGCGCCGGGGCGGAAGCCTTCGGCGGGGTCTTCCGCGCAGATCCGCGCCTCGATGGCGTGGCCATACATCTCGATCATGTCCTGGGCGAGGCCCATGGGCTCGCCGGCCGCAATGGTGAGCTGCAGCTCGACGAAATCCAGGCCGGTGATCATCTCGCTGACGGGATGCTCGACCTGCAGCCGGGTGTTCATTTCCAGGAACCAGAAATTGTCCAGCGCGAGGGGCCGGGCGCCATCGACGATGAACTCGACCGTGCCGGCGCCCTCATAGTTCACGGCCTTTGCCAGCGCGACGGCGGCATCCGTCATCGCCGCGCGCACCTCTTCCGTCATGCCAGGCGCGGGGGCTTCCTCGACAAGCTTCTGGCGCCGGCGCTGCAGCGAGCAGTCGCGCTCATACATGTGGACGACATTGCCATGCGCGTCGCCGAAGACCTGCACCTCGATATGGCGCGGGCGGGTGACCAGCTTTTCCAGCATGACCCGGCCATCGCCGAAGGCGGCCTCGGCTTCGCGCACGGCGCTTTCCAGTTCAGCCGCCAGCGCCTTTTTCTCCGCGACCAGCCGGATACCGCGCCCGCCACCGCCGGCAACAGCCTTGATCAGCAGCGGATAGCCGATCTTTTCCGCCTCGGCCTCCAGCGTCTTCACGTCCTGCTTCTCGCCGCGATAGCCGGGCAGCACGGGCACGCCGGCCTCCTCGGCAATCCTCTTGGCCTCGTCCTTCAGGCCCATGGCGCGGATCGTCTCCGGCTTCGGCCCGACCCAGATCAGGCCATGAGCGAGCACAGCCTCGGCGAAATCGGCATTCTCAGAGAGGAAACCATAGCCGGGATGGATGGCATCGGCGCCGGTAATGGTCGCCGCGCTGAGAATCTTCTCGGCATTGAGATAGCTCTCGGCGGCAGCGGCCGCGCCGATATGCACCGCCTCATCGGCCATGCGCACATGCCGGCCATAAGCATCGGCATCGGAATAGACCGCCACGGTCTCGATCCCGAGCTGGCGACAGGTCTCGATGATCCGGCAGGCAATCTCGCCGCGATTGGCGATGAGGAGCTTGGAGAGGGTCATGACTGAACCGGTGGACTGGATTCCAGCAATTGCACAATGCCGTACTGTTCGCGGCGCGTGGCAGGCCGCAGACGCTCGGCACGTTCGATACGGCAGAACTCCAAGCCCTGTCCGGCCGCCCAATCAGACAGGATCCCGCCATGATCGTCCCATGACCGGCAGGCAATTTCGAGCAGGCACCTGACCCGGTCGGTTTCCCCACCCTCGGGCTTGAATACAGCCTCTATCGAATAGACCGAGCGCATGACCCTACTCCGCCCAGCCCGGCTTGCGCTTTTCCAGGAAGGCGGCGAGGCCGTCCCTGCCCTCCTCGCTGGTGCGGCGCGCGGCGATGCGTTTGGCGGTCTCGTGGCTGAGATGGGTATCGACCGGCTGGCCGTAGAGATCCTGGACGAGTTTCTTGGCATCGGCGACGGCGCCCGGGGCGGTGTCGAACATCAGCTTGGAGATATGCTCTTCCATAGCCGCCATCTCGGTTTCATCGGCAACGACATATTGCACCAGGCCGATCTTCTCGGCATAGGCGGCATCGAAGCTCTCGCCGGTCACGAACAGGGCCTTGGCCATGCGCGGGCCGATGGCCTCCATCACGAAGGGGCTGATCGTGGCCGGCGTCAGGCCGAGACGTACCTCACTGAAACGGAAGATCGCCGACTTCATCGCCACCGCCACATCGCAGGCCGCGACAAGGCCGGCCCCGCCGCCCATGCAGGCGCCCTGCACCAGGGCCAGCGTCATCTGCGGCAGCTCATAGAGCGCGCGCAACATCTCGGCCAGGGCGAAGGCGTCTTCCTCGTTTTCCTTGCGGGAATAGTCCGCTGCAGCCTGCATCCACTGCAGGTCTGCCCCGGCGGAGAAAGACTTGCCATTGCCGCGCAGGATGATCATGCGCAGCTGGGTTTCCGCGCGCAGATTATCGAAGGCATCGGCCAGTTCCGAGACAACCTGCGCATTGAAGGCATTGTGCTTTTCGGGCCGGTTCAGCGTGACGACAGCAACCCCGCCCTGCGTGGCTTCCAGCGTTATTGTTTCGTAGCTATCCATGACGGGTGTCCTTCTACATTCTGAATACGCCGAAGCCGCGCTCGCCGAAAGGTGCATTCAGCGCGGCTGAAAGTGCAAGCCCCAGCACGCGGCGGGTGTCGCGCGGGGCGATGATGCCGTCGTCCCAAAGGCGGGCGGTGGAATAGTACGGCGAGCCCTCGCGCTCATAGCTCTCGCGGATCGGGCGTTTGAAATTCTCTTCATCGCGCGCACTCCACTCTTCGCCGCGCCGTTCCATGCCGTCGCGCTTCACCGTGGCGAGCACAGAGGCGGCCTGTTCACCGCCCATGACCGAGATGCGCGCATTCGGCCACATGAACAGGAAACGCGGGGAATAGGCCCGTCCGCACATGCCGTAATTGCCGGCCCCGAAACTGCCGCCGGTGACGAGGGTGAGCTTCGGCACGCTGGCTGTGGAGACCGCCGTCACCATTTTCGCGCCATCCTTGGCGATGCCGCCGGCTTCGTATTTCGAGCCGACCATGAAACCGGTAATGTTCTGCAGGAAGAGAAGTGGGATACGGCGCTGGTCAGCCAGTTCGATGAAATGGGCCGCCTTTTGCGCGCTCTCGGAGAAGAGGATGCCATTGTTCGCGAGGATCGCGACCGGCATGCCGTAGAGCCGGGCAAAGCCGCAGACCAGCGTGTCGCCATAGAGCTTCTTGAACTCATGGAACTCCGACCCGTCGACAATTCGCGCGATCACCTCGCGCGCATCATAGGGCTCGCGGACATCCTGCGGCACCAGGCCATGCAGTTCCTCGCCCGAATAGAGCGGCTCGCGCGGCTCGGCGAGGCCCACTGTTTCCGGCTTCGGCAGGTGTAGGCTGGCAATGATGGAGCGGACAATGGCGATGGCATGCTCGTCGCTGACGGCATAATGGTCGGCCACACCGGATTTCCGCGCATGCACATCAGCCCCGCCGAGATCCTCCGCCGAGATCACCTCGCCCGTGGCGGCCTTCACCAGCGGCGGGCCGCCAAGGAAGATCGTGCCCTGCTTGCGGACAATGACGGTCTCGTCGCTCATCGCCGGCACATAGGCGCCGCCCGCCGTGCATGAACCCATCACCGAGGCGATCTGAGGAATGCCCTGCGCGCTCATCTGCGCCTGATTGTAGAAAATACGCCCGAAATGCTCCCGGTCCGGGAACACCTCGGCCTGATGCGGCAGGTTCGCCCCGCCGCTATCGACGAGATAGATGCACAGCAGCCGGTTCTGCAGCGCGATCTCCTGCGCGCGCAGATGCTTCTTCACCGTCATCGGGAAATAGGCCCCGCCCTTTACCGTGGCATCGTTGCACACGATCATGCATTCGCGCCCCTCCACGCGGCCGATGCCGGTAATCAGGCCCGCGCCCGGCGCCTCGTCATCATACATGCCGTTGGCCGCCAGCGCGCCGACCTCCAGGAAGGGGGTGCCATGATCCAGCAGGCGCTCGACCCGTTCGCGGGGCAACAGCTTGCCGCGCTCGACATGGCGCGCGCGGGCGCGGTCCGAACCGCCCAGCGCCATATGCGCGGTCTTGGCTTCAAGATCGGCCACGAGGCCGTCCATGGTCTCGGCATTGGCGGCAAATTGCGGTGTCGTGGAGTCGATGCGTGACTTCAGTACGGGCATATCGGCGCCTCTTATGGTGTTGCCTTCGGTGTTAGCGCCGCCCGCAGAGCTTGTCGAACCGTCTCATCGGCATCGCCGGAGATGCATCCGGGAAAAGGCCGGCCTATAAGAAAGCGATGAGCGATTCCGAGACGACCAATGCGCCCGAGCTGACGGTTTCCGAACTGGCGGCAAATCTCAAGCGGACCATCGAAAACAATTTCGACCGTGTGCGCGTGCGCGGCGAGCTTGGCCGGGTCACCATCGCCCGTTCGGGGCACATGTATTGCGATATCAAGGACGACAAGGCCGTCCTGAATACCGTGATGTGGAAAGGCCAGGTCAATGCCCTGCCCTTCCGGCCGGAGGAAGGCCTTGAAGTGGTCGCCGAAGGCAAGCTCTCGATCTATGCCGGGCGCTCGAACTATCAGCTCATCGCCTCCAGCATGCGCCCGGCCGGCGCCGGCGCGCTGATGGCGCTCCTGGAAGAGCGCAAGAAGAAATTCGCCGCCGAGGGCCTGTTCGATCCGGCGCACAAGAAGCCGCTGCCGCGCTTTCCCAAAACCATCGGCGTCGTCACCTCGCCCACTGGCGCGGTGATCCGCGATATCCTGCACCGCGTGCGTGAGCGCTTCCCGGTGCGTGTCCTCCTCTGGCCGGCGCTGGTGCAGGGCGACCTTGCCGCCGCGCAGATCGAGGCCGGCATTCGCGGCTTCAATGCCATGACCGGAGAAGATCGCCCGGATGTGCTGATCGTCGGACGCGGCGGCGGTTCGATCGAGGATCTCTGGCCGTTCAATGAAGAGAATGTCGTGCGTGCGGCCTATGAGAGCGAGATCCCGCTAATCTCTGCAGTGGGCCACGAGACCGATACGACACTGATCGACTATGTCTCCGATGCCCGCGCGCCGACGCCGACCGGCGCCGCCGAGATCGCCGTGCCGGTGCGCTCGGAGCTGCTTCTGGCCACGGGCGAATATGGCGAGCGTCTGAAGCGCGCCCTGACCCGGCGGGCCCAGGCCGGCAGGGACCGGCTCCGCGCCGCCCGCCTTCCGCGCGCCGACGCGCTGGTCGAGCGCCCGCGCCAGCGGCTGGACTATGCCGCCACAGCCCTGCCGCGCTCTGTCCTGTCGCTGACGGAACGCGCGCGTGGCCGGCTGGACCGCACCGGCCTCGCCCTGCCTTCTCCAATGCGGCTGGTTCAGGATGCACGGCAGAAGCTGACGCTGGCCTCCACCAGCCTCGCCCATGGCCTCGGCCGCGCCATCGAGGCGAAAAAGCTGGAGCTCAGCCGTGCCGTGGGTGGTCTGCGCCCGGCACCGCTGCGCGCTGAGACCCAGCGCGCGCGCAAGCAACTCACGCAGGCTGCGGTACGCGCCCGCCCTGCCCTCGACAAGATCCTCGAGCAGCGCCGCACCCGGCTGGAAGGCCATGCCAAGCTGCTCGAAGCGCTGTCATATCAGTCGACCCTCGCGCGCGGCTTCGCGGTGGTGCGCGGGGCGGATGGCACAGTAGTACGCACGGCAGTGGCGGCCGGCAAACAGTCGCGCCTCGACATCATGTTTGCCGATGGCGAACTCAGCGCAGTGCCGCACGGCACTACGACCAAAAAGACAAAGGCGGCGCCGGCGGAGAAACCAAAACCTCCAGCGAAGTCCTCTGGATCAAAGTCCGGTTCCGGGGATGACCAGGGCAGTCTGTTTTGAACAACGCTGCTCTGCGAATCCCCGTGGCTTGACCACGGGGCCCATCACGGAAAGCCACAGCCAGGAACGCCCGGCAGGAGATGGGCAGGTCAAGCCGCGGTGAATCGGGCACAGGCTCAATAGAACCTAGACTGGCTTTACCAGCACGATTGTCGATTTCGCGCCTTCCACCGTTACCGTGGTGCCGGCGGGAATATCCGTGCCGCTTTCGCTCTCGGCCTGCCATTCGGTGTCGCCGATCTTCACCCGGCCCTGGCCCTGGCTGAAATCCGTGACCACGAGCGCACGCACGCCCATCAGGCGCTCCATTCGCTTGTTGAGAACGGGGTCTCCGGGCCCGCCCGTGCGAAGCCCGCTGAACACCGTCCGCCCAAGCACGATGAGCACGATGGAAGCGGAAAAGAACACAATGAGCTGGGCCTGCCAGGCGCCCATATCGCCCGGCACGAAAGTCGCCCAGGCCGCCGTAATACCCGCCGCGATGGCGGTCATCAGCAGGTCGAAGGTGCCGGCCATCATCTCGATGGCGAAGAGGATCAGGGCCAGCACCAGCCAGTGCCACAGGGTGGGCGGCCAGAGCAGGCTTTCAATCATGGCGCCGTCCATTGCCGTCCCTCCTTATGTGTCGCCGCCGGGTGTACCGGGACGGCGTGCGCGTTGGACTTCGGCCGCCGCATCGGTAAGGCTGCGAACGCCCTCGATCGCGCCGACCAGCGAGGAGAATTCAGCCGGGATGATGACCGTTTTCTGCTGCGGCGAGGAGGCCAGCTTGGCAAAGGCTTCGACATAGGCCTGGCCGAGGAAGTAGTTGATGGCGTTCACGTCGCCCTTGGCGATGGCCTCGCTGACGAATGCGGTCGCCTTGGCCTCGGCTTCAGCTTCGCGTTCGCGCGCTTCGGCATCGCGGAAAGCGGCCTCGCGCCGGCCTTCGGCTTCCAGGATCTGCGACTGCTTGGCGCCCTCCGCCTTCAAAATGGCAGACTGCTTGTCGCCTTCGGCCGTAAGGATTTCTGCCCGCTTCAGGCGCTCTGCCTTCATCTGGCGGGCCATGGCCTCGGTAATGTCGGCAGGCGGAGAAAGATCCGCGATCTCGATCCGCGTGACCTTCACGCCCCAGGGATTGGTCGCCGCATCAATCACGGTCAGCAGACGCGCATTGATATCGTCGCGGTTAGACAGCACCTCGTCGAGATCCATGGAGCCGACAACGGTCCGGATATTGGTGAGCGCCAGGTTTGTAATGGCGTGGTGGAGATTGTTGACCTCATAGGCCGCCGAAACCGCATCCACGACCTGGATGAAAACCACGGCATCGCAAGACACCATCGCATTGTCCTTGGTGATGACTTCCTGCTGGGGCACGTCCAGCACCGTCTCCATCATGTTCATCTTGCGGCCGACGCGGTCCATGATCGGAATAATCGTGTTGAACCCGGGGGTTAGCGTGCGGGTATAGCGTCCGAAGCGTTCGACCGTCCAATTGTGCCCCTGTGGCACGAAGGTGAAGGCGCTGAAGAGCGCGATGACCGCCACGACAAGCAGAAATACGAGTGCGACTGTAATTTCCATGTGCTGTCCCTCCATGATCACACATCTGTTATCCGAAGATGGGGAGAGTCTTGCCGCTTATCAATAAAAAAGCGCCCGATCAGCCAGACCGGGCGCTGTTTCAACTTGGGTTTTTCAGGCTCTAGAGCTGGCCGAGCAGGTAGTCGGCGCTGGAAACCTTGAATTCGCCGCCATCCTCGACATTGAGCTCTTGCACCACACCGTCCTTGACCAGCATGGAATAGCGCTTGGAACGCTGGCCCATGCCGAAGCCGCTGGCATCCATCTCCAGGCCGAGCGCCTTGGCGAAAGCGCCATTGCCGTCGGCCAGCATGCGGACCTTGCTGCCCGCACCGGCCGATTCGCCCCAGGCGCCCATGACGAACACATCATTGACCGAGGTGCACACGATCTCGTCCACACCCTTGGCGGCCAGCGCCTCGGACTGATCAACAAAGCCCGGCAGGTGCTTGGCCGAACAGGTCGGCGTGAACGCGCCGGGAACGGCGAACAGCGCCACCGTCTTGCCGGCGAACACATCGCCTGTGCTGCGCGGTTCTGGCCCATTGGCCGTCATTTCCATGAAAGTGGCTTCGGGAAGCTTGTCGCCAACTGATACGCCCATTGGTTCCTCCTGAATGGCAATCCTCTAGGCAGATGGGGCGCGCGCTGCGCCGATCAACCGTTTTTCGCGACGCCCTTGCCAAGTCGCGGCCTTTGCCGCAGCCTTTCTCCTGCGAGGAGATGCACAGCCCATGACGCAAAGCCTGACCGGACGCCTTCTGATCGCCATGCCGAGCATTGGTGACACGCGGTTCAAACGCTCGGTCATACTGGTTTGCGCCCATAGCGAGGATTACGCCATGGGGCTGGTGCTCAACAAACCCATGGAAGGCCTCAGCCTGCCCGACCTGCTCGACCAGCTCGATATTGAGCAGACCATCGCTGTTCCCGACCGCTTCGTGCTCGATGGCGGGCCGGTGGGCAATGATCGCGGCTTTGTCCTGCACAGCGGCGACTATCAGTGCGACGGCGCGACCATGGATGTCACCGAGGGTGTCTGCCTGACGGCCACGCGCGACGTGTTGCACGCGATTGCCTCCGGGCCGGCGCCGCGGACCTCCATCCTGGCGCTGGGATACTCCGGCTGGGGGCCGGGCCAGCTTGAGATGGAGTTGCAGGAAAACGCCTGGCTGATCGGCGAGCCGGACAATATGATCCTGTTCGGCGACGATCACGAAGCCAAGTGGGACCGTGCGCTCGACCTGATCGGAGTCTCCTCAGGGCGGCTGCAGTCGGCGCCCGGGCGTGCCTGAGAGGCAGCTACAAGGCGCTCAGCCCCAGCCGCTCGCTTGCCGCCTCCCGCAGCATGGGCCGGGAAAAGGCAAACCCTTGTGCATAGTCAAAGCCAAGCCGGCGCAGCGCGTCGAGCTGCCAGTCGGCTTCCACCCCCTCGCCCGTGATCGTCATGCCCAGCGAATGGGCAAGGTTCGACACCGCCCCAAGAATGGCGTCCGTGCGCGGCTCGCCGATGCGCCGGGTCAAGGCGGGATCGATTTTCAACCCGTCAGCCGGCAGGTCCGCCAGCCAGCTGAACGAGGAATGCCCCGAGCCGAAATCATCCAGCACCAGCCCTGCTCCGGCCGCCTTCAGCGCCTTGGCGACCTCGATCGCCTCACCCGCATCGCGCAGGGCCGCCTGTTCGGTAAGCTCCAGACGCAGGGTATGGGGCGGCAGCTGGAAGCCTTCGATCACCGCCTCAACGAGGCCCACAAGGCCGGCATGTTCCAGGTCGCGGCCAGTGAGATTGACGTGGACGAAGAGATCGCGGCCTGAGCGGGCGCGCCAGTCGGCCAGCGCCTCGGCCGCATGCAGGATCATGTTCGAAGCCAGGCCCTCATCCTCATACCGGTTGGCGGCATAGGCATTGTCAGGGCCGAGCTTCCAGCGTGCCAAGGCCTCAAAACCCATGATCTTCTCTGTATCGGCCACCGATACAATGGGCTGGAATACCGGCTGCAGGTCCGGGCCAGGGCCTTCCTGTTCGGGCACGGCATTGGCCATCTCCGCACCTGAGAGGATCATGCCCTGTGCCTCGCGTTTGCTCAGGAAGGCACCGACAAGCTGGATCTGGCGATCATCGGAGAGATTCAGCGCGCAGTTCACGGTGACATCGCTGCCGGTGAGGCTCAGCTGCAGCCGGTTGCGCGAGAAGCCGTCGAGCAGTGGGCCAAGCCCTTCCAGCGACCAGATCCCACGCAGGTCGGAAAAGGCCGAATTCGTCCCGGTCGTCAGGCTCAGCCGCCGGGCCGGCGCGTCCCAGTGCCAGTGACCTTCATAGCCCTGTTTCGGGTCCCGTGCGCTCACGCTCGCAAATCCTCCAGCACACGAGCATAGAGGATATGATCGCGGCGGCGACCTCCAATTTCCAGATAGGCACGGGCGCGGCCCTCTTTTTCAAAGCCGCATCGTTCTAGCACCTGCTGGGAGCGGACGTTCTCGTCGAGCGTGCCGGCCTCGATCCGCGCCAGGCCCAGCTCGGCGTAACACCAGTGGCAGACACGCTCGACAGCCTCGCTCATATAACCCTGCCCGGCCGCCTCTTCGAGCAGCCAGTAGCCGAGCGAGCCCATCTGCGCCGGCCCGCGCCGCACATTGGTAATGGAGACCCCACCTAGAATCTTGCCGCCTTCGCGCATGAAGATGAGAAACACATAGGCCC
Organism: Hyphomonadaceae bacterium UBA5336; assembly: GCA_002408125.1. Taxonomy (GTDB): domain Bacteria; phylum Pseudomonadota; class Alphaproteobacteria; order Caulobacterales; family Hyphomonadaceae; genus UBA5336. The sequence goes on from DHQO01000026.1 coordinate 74,310, forward strand.
GGTCATCGCGCCAGCCCCCTCGCCAGGCCCGCAGGCGCCGGCTCCAGTCTTCCTTTGAGAGGGCATCGGCCGGCCAGAGCGGTTCCCAGCGTTCGAGATGTTCGCGGCTTTTCCGCCGTCCCTCAGCCCATGCAGTATAGTCAGCGCGCTCCGGCGCACGGATCAGAAGCCGCGGTGTCAGCAGCTCCACATCCCGTGCAACCATCCCGATCACCGCCCGGCCGCGAGCTTCAGGATGTACTCGCGCACCGCACCCTGCTCGGCCGGCAGGACCGAGAAGTGCTCTTCTGCGCCGAGGGCGCCGACACAGCGTGTCGGCAGGCCGGGACGCTCGCCGGTCGCCTCTTCCACGGTTTCGGGAAACTTCGCGGCATGGGCGGTCGAGAGTACGATGTCGGTTGCGGTTGAGAGGGGCGCGCGCGAGGCGGCCTGGGTGCCGACAGCGGTATGGGGGCAGATGGCCCAGCCGGTCTCGGCCTTGATGCGGCGCATCTCCGCCAGCGTATCGCCATTGGAAATGGTGGTCGCGGAAAAGCCCATGCAGCCGAGCGGACCCTTGATCGTGTCGGGTAGTTCCACATCGCCGGACTGGGCGAAGGCGCCATAGAGGGCGGCAATCGCCTCGCTGTTGCGCCCGCTCGCCTCATAGAGGACACGCTCCAGGTTTGACGGCACGGTGATGTCCATGGCCGGGCTCGGCGTGGCGATAGTGGTGGAGCGCGACATGCGCCCGGTATCGAGCACCTGGCGCAGGGCATCGTTCTCGTTCACCGCGCAAATCAGCTCAAATCCCGAGAGCAGGCCACAGCGCGCGGCAACATAGCCGGCCAGCGCGTCGCCCATATTCCCGCTCGGCACGATAAATCGCAGCGGATGATCCGCGCCCATCGCGGCCTGAGCCGTGGCATAATAGACAGACTGGGCCGCGATCCGCGCCCAGTTGATTGAGTTCACGCCCGACAGGCCAACTTCTTCTACAAACCCAGCTTCAGCGAACAGTGACTTCACGATCGACTGGCAGACATCGAAGTCGCCCTCCAGTGCGAGATTGTGGACGTTCTCCGCACCGGTGGTCGTCATGAACAGGCGCTGGACCGGCGAAATCCGTTCATGCGGATGCAGGATCACCAGATCGACATTCCTGCTGCCGGCAAAGGCGCCGGCGGCAGCCCCGCCCGTATCCCCGCTGGTGGCGCAGACAATGGTCATGCGCCGGCCCTGACGCTCCAACGCCCAGTCATAGAGCTGGCCGATGAACTGCATCGCCACATCCTTGAAGGCCAGCGTCGGCCCATGATGCAGCTCCATCATGAAGGCGTTCGGGCCAAGCTGTACGAGCGGCGCGACCGACTTGTGCGCAAAGGAGGCGTAGGCCTTCTCGCACAGGACCGTCATCTCCGCTTCGGAGATAGCGTCGCCGGCGAAGGCCTTCAGGACACGTGCGGCGGTTGCGACGTAGCTCTCGCCCGGCTCCGGGCGCGCAATCCGGGGATAGGTCTCGGGCACATAGAGCCCGCCATCGGGGGCGAGCCCCGCCAGACAGGCTGTCAGGAAATCCACCGGCGCGCTGCGCCCGCGCGTAGAAACATACTTCACGACTGGCTCCTGAACCTCAATCGCCCCTTGGAATGGTGAAACACGAAATAGACACCGACCAGCGCTGCGGCGAGTCCCCACCAGGTCAGCGCATAGCCCAAATGACGCTCGGGCGGCAACGGGTCGACGAGTTCCGGCGTGCCATAGGGATTGACCGTCGTGCGCACACGTGAGGGATCCTCAGCGTCTCGGATGGTCAGCTGAACCGGTTCGGCCACCGGGATGTCGGCGTTGCCGAGGCCATAGCGCGCGAGGATCCCAGCACGATCGAAAATGACCCAGGTGTTCTCTTCCGGCAGGTTGCGGGAGGACTGGCGCCCTTCGCGCTGGAAGATGCGCACATCGGCCTGAAGGCGCGCACCGCTCGGAACGGTCATGTCGACCGGGTTCGCCCCGCCCGTGGCATCGGCGGCCATCAGGAGCGTCGCCCCGTCCGAAACCCGCGTGACGAGCACGTAGCGCCGCCAGATCGGCTCGCCGTCTGCAATGCCGTAGATGTTCTGAACCGACTTTCCGGGCAGGTCGATCACGTCAGCGGTGATCGACTGGACCGGCGGAAGCTCCGCCGGGTCCATGTTCTGCTTGCCGAGATATCGGCCGTATTGCCAGTTCCCGAGCCAGATCAAAATGCCCAGGCTCACAAGGCTGAGCACGGTGAGCAGGGGTAGCGGGCGGAATGTCATTGCAAGAACGCAGGGCACTTGGCCCGGCGCCCCGTTTCTAGTGGCCGAGGATCAGGAACGGCGCGACATAGACAAAGGCGAAGAGGAACAGCCAGACCACGTCAACGAAGTGCCAGTACCAGGCCGCCGCCTCGAAACCGAAATGCTTCTGGGGGGTGAACCCGCCCAGCAGCAGGCGGATCAGGCAGACCGTCAGGAAGATCGTCCCGATCAGCACGTGCGCGCCGTGGAAGCCGGTGGCCATAAAGAAGGCCGAGCCATAAAGCGTGCCGTCATAGGTGAACTGCGCATGGCTGTATTCGAGCACCTGCAGGAAGGTGAAGAAAGCACCAAGCAGGATGGTCAGGATCAGGCCATTGCGGGCGCCGTCGCGGTCGCCATGCTGCAGGGCATGGTGGGCCCAGGTCACGGTCGTGCCCGACAGCAGCAGAACGATGGTGTTGATCAGTGGCAGGTGGAACGGATCGAAGGTTTCCACACCGACCGGCGGCCAGTCTGCAAAGCGCGAGAGGCCATCGGCATAGATCGGGTTGGAAGCGTCCCATGTCGGGCCAACGCGGGCATCAGCAAAAATCGCGAACTCGAAGAAGGACCAGAACCAGGCCACAAAGAACATCACCTCGGAGGCGATGAACAGGATCATGCCATAGCGCAGGCCGATCTGGACAACCGGGGTATGGTCGCCCTCACGGCTTTCCTTGATGACGTCGCCCCACCATCCGACCATGGTGTAGAGGATGATCACCAGGCCCAGGGCGGCGAGCCACCAGGTGCCGGCCTCCATGCCGAACAGGCCCTTCATATAGGTCACCAGGCCGACAAACATCACAGCCACGCCGATGGAGCCAACCAGCGGCCAGGGAGAGGGGTTTACCAGATGATAGTCGTGATGGACTTCGCCATGGGCCATGGGTCGCCGCTCCAGTATCAGGTCAAATCTTTGATGGGTGGTGTTTAGACCGCTCCGCGGGAAATCCGCAACCGCCTAGTCGAGACTGGCACCATTGGACGCACCCGGGAAATCCTGAGTCTCGAAAAAGGTGTAGGACAGCGTGATCGTATGCACGTCATCCATCAGCGGCTTCTGGTCCATGTAGGGATCGACGAAGAATACCACAGGCAGGGTCTTGGTCTCTCCCGGCCCGATCACGCGCTCGGTGAAGCAGAAGCATTCCAGCTTGTTGAAATAGGGCCCTGCGCGGTGGGGGGTCACATTGTAGCTGGCGATCACAGAGACCGGATGGCTGGAGGTGTTCGTGGCCTCGTAAAAGGCAAGGCCATGCTCGCCGAGATGGATCTCGTGGCTGGTTTCGAGCGGGCGGAACTTGAGCGGCACATTGTTCACATTCGCGTCGAAACGAATGGTCACCGTGCGGTCGATAATATCGCTCGGCGCGGCCTCAGCAATGCGCGTCGTCCCGCCAAAGCCGGTGTCGCGGCAGAACCTATCGTAGAGCGGTTTTGACGCTGCAGCGAGGCCAAGCATTATGAGTGGCGGAACAGTGAAGATCAGGGCGGTGCGCAGATTGCGGTTCATCGCGTCAGAACCCCCCGCGTGGCACCGCGCCGGTGCCACTGATCCGGATCATGGTGATGATCAGTATCGCCACGACAAAGGCAAACAGGCTCAGGCCAAGCCAGAGATTGCGCCGCTTGCGCGCCTTCAGCTCTTCCGGCGTCAGCTGGCGGGGCTCGAAATCAGGATCCGGCTCGCTCATGCCAGCAGCTCCGAGACTGGGATGCTCAAGCCGAACAGGTGCTCGACCAGCAGCGCGGCATATATCGCGAAAAGATAGAAGATCGAGAAGGCAAAGGTGCCGGCGGCCAGCTTGTTCTCCGTAGGCGTTGCATCGGCCTCGCCTGCCCGTGTCATCAGCAGGCGCCCTGACAGGGCGATGAATCCGAGGCCCAGGAGGCCGGCGGTGGCGCCATAGATCACACCGCCAAGCCCGGTGACCAGCGGCAGCATGGTCGTGGCGAAGAGAACAAGCGTATAGACCATGATCTGGCGGCGGGTGACGGCCGCGCCATGGGTGACCGGGAGCATCGGCACGCTGACCTTCTCGTATTCCTTGTGGGCCAACAGGGAGAGCGCCCAGAAATGGGGCGGGGTCCACATGAATATGATGGCGAAAAGGATCCAGGCATCCTGCGGCACGGTGCCGGTCACCGCCGCCCAGCCGATCACCGGCGGGAAGGCCCCTGCCCCGCCACCGATGACGATATTCTGCGGCGTCGCCCGCTTCAGCCACATGGTGTAGATCACGCCGTAATAGACGATGGAAAAAGCCAGCAGCGCCGCGGCGAGCCAGTTGGATGCAAGCCACATCAGCATCACTGAGGCCGCCGACAGGATGAGCCCGAGGCTGAGCGCTTCCTCGCGCGGGACGGCGCCGGACGGGATAGGCCGCGTGGCGGTACGCGTCATCTGCGCGTCGATATCGGAATCGTACCACATGTTTATCGCGCCGGCTGCGCCGGATCCCAGCGCCACGGCCAGGGTCGCCATGGCCGCCATGAAGGGATGCATGGCAATGCCGCTCACGCTTTCGGCGGCTACCAGGCCGACAAAGGCGGTGAACACCACCAGCAGCATGATGCGCGGCTTCAGGAGCTGGACATAATCGCCGGCAGTCGCCGGGCGGACGTCAGAAATGATCGGCTGGTCGGTCATCGGGCCTCTGTGGCGCTCTTCCATGTCGAATGCGCCGATACGTAGCTTCCCCTATGACTATTGCAAAGATCACGACTGAAATCGCCGTGACAATGTAGCCGGTGCGGGTGAGCCAGGGCGTGCGGGTCAGCACGTCCGGATAGTCGATATACCGAACCGGCATGCCGATGATGATGATCGAACTCTCCGCCAGAATCAGGCCAGCGCCGAGGACAAGCAGCAGAAACTGAACAACGCCCAGCCAGCGCCGATAGGCTACGCCAACCAGCCTGTGAAACAGCGCATAAATCACGCCAAACCCGACAAACAATGCGGCCAGGCTGGCATAATAGGGCAAGTCGAGGACGGCGAAATATGTTTCGTAATAATCTGCATCGGGCACCGGGCTGGACGATCGATAAATCGCCCATATTGACCATCCTGCAATCGCCAGGGCAGCCAGGCAGAACGCGATCGGAAGCTTGCTGGTTCGCCGCATGGTCAAGCTGGGTCCCACAAAAGCAGAGCGCGCGAAACTGGTAAGGCCTCGCGCGCTCTTCCTGTTCGTATTTGCTGGCGACTAATGCCCGCCGTCGGACTTGACCACCGGCAGGGTCGAGTACTGGTGGAAGGGCGGCGGGGAGGACAGGGTCCACTCCAGCGTCGTGGCGCCCTCGCCCCAGGGATTGCCGTGGCCTTCCGCATCGTGGGTCGCCTTGCGGCGGCGGACCGCGGCTTCGATCAGCACGATGAAGAACACCGTCGTGGCGACCAGCGAGACCGCATAGCCGATCGAGGACAAATGGTGCCACTGATAGAAGGGCTCGGCATAGTCCACATAGCGGCGCGGCATGCCCTGATAGCCCAGGAAGTGCTGCGGGAAGAAGATCAGGTTCGAGCCGATGAACATCAGCCAGAAATGAACCTGCCCAAGCATCTCATTGTACTTCACGCCGAACATCTTCTCGAACCAATAGTACCAGCCGGCAAACAGGCCGAACACGGCGCCCAGCGAGAGCACATAGTGGAAGTGCGCCACCACGAAATAGGTGTCGTGGAGCTGGTGGTCGATCCCGGCATTGGCCAGCACCACGCCCGTCACACCGCCCACGGTGAACAGGAAGATGAAGCCGATGGCCCACAGCATGGGCACCTTGAAGTCGATCGAGCCGCCCCACATGGTCGCGATCCAGGAGAAGATCTTGAT
>DHQO01000026.1:80741-129843 GCA_002408125.1 Hyphomonadaceae bacterium UBA5336
CCGGTCGGCACCGCGATGATCATGGTCGCAGCCACGAAATAGGCCTTCAGGTCCAGGCTCATGCCCACCGTGTACATGTGGTGAGCCCACACGATGAAGCCGATCACACCGATGGAGACCATGGCATAGGCCATGCCGAGATAGCCGAAGATCGGCTTTTTCGAGAAGGTCGACACGATGTGAGAGATGATGCCGAAAGCCGGCAGGATCATGATGTAGACTTCCGGGTGACCGAAGAACCAGAACAGGTGCTGGAACATCACCGGATCGCCACCGCCAGCCGGGTTGAAGAACTGCGAGCCAAAATTGCGGTCGGTCAGCAGCATGGTCAGCGCGCCGGCGAGCACGGGCAGGGCGAGCAGCAGCAGCACCGCGGTGATCAGGATCGACCAGGCAAAGAGCGGCATCTTGTGCAGGGTCATCCCCGGCGCGCGCATGTTGAGGATGGTCACGATATAGTTGATCGCGCCCAGGATGGAGGCGATGCCGGCCGTATGCAGCGACAGGATGAGCAGGTCCATCGCCGGCCCGTCATGGCCTGTCGAACTCGACAAGGGTGGATAGAGCACCCAACCGCCGCCAAAGCCGTCATAGGAGCCGTAGCCCGGAATGAACATGGACAGCATCAGCAGGAAGAAGGCGATACCGGTCAGCCACAGCGAGATATTGTTCATCCGCGGGAAGGCCATGTCCGGCGCGCCGATCATCAGCGGCACGAAATAGTTGCCGAAACCCCCGATCAGCGCCGGCATGACCATGAAGAAGATCATGATCAGGCCGTGATAGGTGATCACGACATTGTAGAAGTGCTTGGCGTGCTCGATGTCGCCGCCGACAAACTGGGTCAGCACACCGATGCCCGGCTCGGCCAGTTCCCAGCGGATCAGGCCCGACAGGCCATAGCCGACAATGCCGGCAATCAGCGCGAAGACCAGATAGAGCATGCCGATGTCTTTGTGGTTGGTCGAATAGAACCAACGCACGAAAAAGCCCGGCTTCTCATCGTGGCCATGATCGGCGCCGTCGAGTGCGATTTCATCCATGGGCATGATCAGTGTCCCTCAATCGTATTGATTTCGGCGAAGCGGACAGCCTCGTCTTCAAGCGCGGCGTCGACAATCTGGACGGCGCCTTCGAAATTCCCGCTGAGCATTTCCGCCGACCAGCGAGCATAGTCGTCCTCGGAGACAACACGCACTTCAATCGGCATGAAGGCGTGATTGATGCCGCAAAGTTCCGAGCACTGACCGTAATAAACGCCCGGCTCGGTCACCAGGAACCAGCCCTCGTTGAGCTTGCCCGGCACCGCATCGGTCTTCACACCGAATGCCGGCACGGTCCAGGAATGGATCACGTCGGATGCGGTTGTCTGGTAGCGGATATAACGGTTGACGGGGACCACCATGGGATAATCCGCGGCGAGATTTCTCGGCTTTGAAGCAAAGTCGGTGCGGCCCGTCGCGCTCTCATAATCGGCCTGGTCCGTTGGACGGCCGCGGTGGATCGGGTTCGAGACATAAGACAGCGGATAGCCTTCATCGTCGACGATGTCGGCATATTCATAGGTCCAGTTCCACTGGTTGCCCTGCGCCTTCACCGTGATCCAGCCCATGGCGGCGGCCTCGGGATAGACATTCGGGTCGTCCATGTCGCCCGACTCGGCGATGGCGATCAGGTCGGGCTCCTGTTCGATGTAGAACAGGTTGGTGAACGACGGCAGCGCGATCACAGCCAGGATCAGCACCGGAACCACCGTCCAGACCACTTCAACCAGCGTGTTGTGGCTGAACTTGCTGGGGTTCGGATTGGCGCGCTTGTTATAGCGCACCATCACCCAGGCCAGCAGCACCGTCACAAACAGCGTAATGACAGTGATGATCACAATCAGGAATGAATTGAAGAAATGCAGGCGTTCCCCGATTCGGGTCACTGCCGGCTGAAGACCCAGGCCACCGGGCTCGGGCCCCGAGGCGTAGGCGGCGCCCGCCAGAAGTGCGGCGCCGAAACTGATGCAAAGAGTGCGCAAGGCCGAAGACATACTTATCCTCCTATTGTTGTTGCATGTACCGCGCGTGCCTATCCGTGGCGAGCGCTAATCGCGGTCATTTTTGTCGCATCATCTCCGGCTTGTGATTTCTGGCTCCAATGTGGGTGTGGTAGGCTTTAGTTCCTGCAAGGGAGGTAAGCATGAAAAAAACCATACTCGCCGGTCTCGCATGTCTCGCCATTGGCGCGGGAACCGCATCTGCCCAGGCCATCATCATTGGCGGCGGGCTTGCCAAGGACTGCTTCATGGAGGTCCAGGCCCAGTCGACACAGTTCACACAGGTCGAGGACACCTGCACCCAGGCCCTGGAATCGGAAGTCATGACCCGCGCCAACCGCGCGGCAACTTACGTCAATCGCGGCATCATCCGGATGCGCTCGGGCGACTATCCCAGCGCGCTGAACGACTATGACCGTGCCATAGGCCTCGATGAGGAACTGGGCGCGGCCTATCTCAATCGCGGCGCGGCGCTGATTCTATCGGGCGACCATGCCGGCGCGAAGGTTGCGCTTGACCGCGCAATCGAGCTGCACACCAACGACCTGCATGCAGCCCACTACAACCGCGCCATCGCCAGGGAACATACCGGCGATGTCTCCGGCGCTTATTACGACTTCCTCGAAGCGGCCGAACTGGCCCCGGAATGGGATCTGCCCCAGCGCCAGCTGGAACGCTTTACGGTAACCCAGGGCTGACCGCCTAGAATTCGTCCGACACGCTACCGCGGTCGAGATTGCCGAACCGGGTGACATTGGCATCGAAGGCCAGTGTCACCTTGCCGATGGGGCCGTGGCGCTGCTTGCCGATGATCACCTCGGCCGTGCCATAAACCTGGTCCATGCGCTCGCGCCAGCGGGTCCATTTCTCGCTGGAATTGGGGTCGTTCGGATCCGATTGCGGCTCGGTCCGCTCCAGATAATAGCTTTCGCGGAACACGAACATCACCACGTCGGCGTCTTGTTCGATCGAGCCCGATTCGCGCAGGTCCGAGAGTTGCGGACGCTTGTCGTCGCGCTGTTCCACCTGACGGGAAAGCTGTGACAGGGCGATGACGGGGACGTTCAGGTCCTTGGCCAGCGCCTTCAGCGCCATGGAGATCTGGGTGATCTCCTGCACCCGGTTCTCATTGCCCTTGCCGCCCGCGCTGGTGATCAGCTGGAGATAATCGATGATGATCATGTCCAGGCCCACCGTGCGGTGGAGCCGGCGGGCGCGCGCGGCGAGCTGGCTGATCGAAAGCCCGCCCGTATCGTCGATATGCAGCGGCAGGTTCTGCAACTCGGCCACTGCATCGCGGATCTTGTCGAAATCACGCGCTTCCAGTTCGCCGGAGCGGAACTTGTGCGAGCTGATCCCGGTGCGCTCGGCGATGATCCGGGTGGCGAGCTGTTCTGCCGACATCTCCAGCGAGAAGAAGGCGACGACCGCGCCATCCACGGTCTTGCGTGAGCCGTCCTCCTGGACCTCTCGCCGGCAGGCGGAGGCGGCATTGTAGGCAATGTTTGTCGCCAGCGAGGTCTTCCCCATGGAGGGACGGCCGGCGAGGATGATCAGGTCAGACGGATGCAGTCCGCCGAGCTTGTGGTCGAGATCGTCCAGATGTGTCGCGATGCCGGCAATCTTGCCGTCGCGCTGGAAGGCAGCCTCGGCCATGACCAGCGATTCGCGCACCGCCGTGCCGAAATCGGTAAAGCCGCGCTGGGACGAGCCGCGCTCGGCAAGGGCGAAAAGCTCGCGTTCGGCCAACTCGATCTGGTCGCTGCCGCCCTGCCCCTGTTCCGGCGTCAGGGCACGCGAGCGCAGGCCGGTGCCGATGTTCAGGAGCTCCCGGCGCACGGCGAGATCGCGGATGATGCGCGCATAGTCGGTCACCTCCGGCCCGAAGGCGGCGCTTTCCAAGAGGTCGACGAGATAGGACGCGCCGCCAATCGCGGCGAGCTGGTCGGTCTTCTCGAACTGCTCGCGCAGGGTCACGCCATCGGCCACCCGGCCCTGTTCGATCAGGCCGGCACAGGTGGCATAGATCTCCTGGTGAGCCGGGGCATAGAAGTCCTCCGGCCGCAGAATCTCGGTCACGCGCTGGTATGCGTTATTGTCGAACAGTATCGCACCCAGCACCGCGGCTTCTGCCGCGAGATTGTTGGGCACATCCACACTGGGGTTGTCATGATCTTTCGCCATCCGCCCTGCCTAACCAAATTCGAGTTGCATTTCGCGGCTTGACTTCGCTCCGTTCGCGGAGGGTTCCAATCCCTTCACAATCTCTGATTCGCCGTGGGAAATCAGCCGTGCCGGCAAAGAAAAACCGCAGCGCCGAAACGCTGCGGTTTTTCGATTTTTGTCGGGCGGGTGAGGACTAGTCCTCTTCGCCACCCGCGATCTGGTCGGCCATTTCGGCCGCCGCTTCGGCCATCTCGCCGGCCTGTTCTTCGACGATGGCGCGCTGTTCGGCCTGCAGGGTTTCCAGCACGTCCTCCCCAGCAGCCTGACGCTCGGCTTCGTCTTCCGAGCGAGCCACATTGACCTGAACCGTCACCGAAACCTCGGCGTGCAGGCGAATGCCAACATCATAGACGCCGATCGCCTTGATCGGCTGATTCAGGATAACCTGGCTGCGGGACACATTGTGCCCGGCTTCCTTGGCGGCCTCGGAGATGTCACGGGCGCTGACCGAACCGTAAAGCTGGCCGGTTTCACCGGATTGGCGGATCAGCACGAAGCTTTCGCCCTCCAGGGACTGGCCCTCGGATTCGGCGGACGCACGGGCATCGGCATTGCGCTGTTCGATGACTTCACGTTCGGCTTCGAAACGGCGGCGGTTGCGCTCGGTAGCGAGCAGCGCCTTGCCCTGCGGGATCAGGAAGTTGCGGGCATAGCCGTTCTTCACATTCACTTCGTCACCAATGGTGCCGAGCTTTTCCACGCGTTCAAGAAGGATCACTTGCATCTGTCGGCTCCCTCTATTTCACAGCGAAGGGCAGGAGCGCGAGGATGCGCGCGCGCTTGATGGCGCGGGCGAGCTTGCGCTGATTCTTGATGTTCACTGCCGTGATCCGCGAAGGGACAATCTTGCCCTTCTCGGAGATGTAGCGTTGCAGCAGCTTCACATCCTTGTAGTCGATCTTCGGGGCTTTGGCGCCGGAGAACGGGTCCACCTTGCGCCGGCGGCCGAACGGGCGGCGAGCCGGGAGATTGGTGATGTTCATGCCAGAGGCGTTCTTGCTAGCCATGTGTGTGTCCTCCTAGCGCCGGTCGCCGCGATCACCGCGGTCACCACGATCGCCGCGGTCACTGCGTTCGCCGCGATCCTTGCGGGAGACGACAGGCGAAGGCTCTTCGTCCAGTTCGTCGACGCGGATGGTAAGGTAACGCATCACATCGTCGGAGATGCGGTGACGGCGTTCGATCTCGTGGATCGCAGTGGCCGGACCGTCAACGTTCAGCAGGGAGTAGTGGCCCTTGCGCTGCTTGTTGATCGGATAGGCGAGGTTCCGCAGGCCCCAGTATTCGGTCTTGGAGACCGTGGCGCCCTTGTCGCGCAGATACTCAGCCAGTTCTTCAGTGAGGGCCTCGGCCTGGGCAGGCGAGATATCGGGTCGTGAAATCACGACATGTTCGTAGTAAGGCATTCTCTCTTTCCCGTTTTGGAAAGCGGCGCAGCCGGGCGGGAAACCCAGGCCACGATGGCCCCTGCAATCGGGAGACTATTCTCCCATACAGGACCGCATTCCGTGCAAGCCGCGGTATAAGCCAGACACAGCGCAGAAAATCAACTGCCTTGCGCTTTTGATTTGCACAGACTAGGCCCGCGCCCAAATCAGATACGAGTCTCAGAAGGGAGATGGCATGGGCAAATTGGCGTTTCTGTTCCCCGGTCAGGGCAGCCAGGCGATCGGCATGGGCAAGGAACTGGCCGAGGCCTTCGCATCGGCCCGGGCCGTCTTCGAGGAAGTCGACAACGCGCTCGGCCAGGACCTGTCCGGCCTGATGTGGGATGGCGATATCGAGACCCTGACCCTGACCTCCAACACCCAGCCAGCGCTGATGGCCCACTCGCTTGCCGCCATGAAGGCACTGGAGGCCGAGTTCGGCGTGGATGTCACCGCCGCCGCCTTCGCCGCCGGGCACTCGCTGGGCGAATACTCCGCCCTGGCCGCCGCCGGTGCGATCAGTATCGGCGATACAGCGAAGCTCCTGCGCGTGCGCGGCGATGCCATGCAGGCCGCCGTGCCGGCTGGCGAGGGGGCCATGGCCGCACTGCTGGGCGCCGATCTCGACCAGGCCGAGGCCGCATGCGAGGCCGGGCGCGCCATGGGCGGAGCCTGCGAAATCGCCAATGACAACGCCCCCGGCCAGCTCGTCCTGTCGGGTACCAAGGCCGCCATCGATGCGGCCTGTGAGCATGCCAGCGCCAATGGCGTGAAGAAGGCAGTCCCTCTCACGGTCTCCGCGCCCTTCCACTGTTCGCTGATGGCGCCGGCTGCCGATGCCATGGCCGCCGCTCTGGCCGAAACCGAAATCACGGCGCCGAAAGTGCCGGTCGTGGCCAATGTCACGACCGAGCCAACGACGGATCCGGACGCGATTTCCGCGAATCTCGTCGCCCAGGTCACAGGGCGGGTGCGCTGGACCGAGACAATCCAGTATATGGTTTCCCATGGCGTCGATACGACCGCCGAGGCCGGCACCGGAAAAGTTCTCACGGTCATGCAGAGACGAATCGAGAGAAGCCTTAAGGGCTTTACCCTGGCGACGCCCGAGGACCTTGAGGCCTTCGCCGCCGCGATGAAAGGATAGACGACATGTTTTCTCTTGAAGGACGCACCGCGCTGGTCACCGGCGCTTCGGGGGGGATCGGCCGCGAGATTGCGCTGGCCCTGTCAGCCGCCGGCGCCAAGGTCGCCCTGTCGGGTACGCGCGAAAGCGTGCTGGAAGAGGTGAAAGCCACCCTGCCCGGCGAAGGTGCCGTGGTGACCTGCAACCTCTATGACGGGGAATCGGTCGACTCGCTGGTCGGCAAGGCCGAAGAGGCCATCGGCCCGCTCGACATCCTTGTCGCCAATGCCGGCATCACCCGCGACGGACTGCTTTTACGCATGAAAGACAAGGACTTCGACGATGTCCTGACCGTCAATCTCGCCTCCTATTTCCGCCTCACGCGCGCCGCGATCAAGGGCATGATGAAGCGCCGCCACGGCCGCATTATCGGCATCACCTCGATTGTCGGTGTCACCGGCAATCCCGGCCAGGCCAATTACTGCGCCTCCAAGGCCGGCATGATCGGCTTCACCAAATCGCTCGCCCAGGAGATCGCAAGCCGGGGAATCACCGCCAATTGCGTGGCCCCCGGCTTTATCGAATCACCGATGACGGACGAACTGCCCGAAAAGCAGAAGGAAGCCCTTCTGGGACAGATTCCCACCGGCCGTCTCGGCCAGGGGAGCGACATCGCCGCCGCTTGCCTGTATCTTTCCAGCGATGCTGCCAGCTATGTCACGGGGCAGACCCTGCACGTGAATGGCGGCATGGCGATGATCTAGTAAGAGTGCAACGCAACAGGGATAGCTGCTTGTCGCATCTGAGACCTGTGTGCTAACGGCAACACCAAGACCTGAATTAAGGGTCCCTAATCAGACATCAAAACAAGAGGTGCCTCATGTCTGACGTTTTCGAGCGTGTAAAGAAGATCGTTGTCGAGAATCTCGACGTGGAAGCCGACAAGGTCACGGAGCCGGCGAGCTTCATCGACGACCTGGGCGCAGACAGCCTTGACCTGGTCGAGCTGGTCATGGCCTTCGAAGAAGAATTCAACATCGAGATCCCGGACGAAGTGCAGGAAAACATCCGCACGGTCGGCGACGCCGTAAAGCACATCAAGGAACACGTGTCCTAAGCCACACATAACACAAACTGGGAGGCGGTATGCGGCGCGTCGTTGTAACGGGAATCGGACTTGTAACCCCACTGGCCAATGGCCGGGAGGCGAGCTGGTCCAGACTCATCGAGGGTCGGTCAGGCGCAGGCCCGATCGATTTGTTCGATACAGCTAACGTGCCTTGCAAGATCGCCTTCCAGGTGCCGTGGGTCTCTGGCCGTGGCGGTGGCGAAGGCGATGAACATGCCTTCGACCCCGATGCGGTGACCACGGCAAAGGAACGCCGGCGAATCGACGAGTTCATTCTCTACGCCATGGCGGCGGCTGATGAAGCCATTGCCGATTCTGCCTGGAAACCGGAAACCGATCATGATCAGCGCCGCACCGGTGTGATGATCGGATCTGGCATTGGCGGGCTGCAGTCGATCTATGACACCGCCATTACCCTGCACGAGAAGGGCGCCCGGAAGGTCAGCCCCTTCTTCATCCCCTCGGCTCTGATCAACCTTGCCTCCGGCCAGGTCTCGATCCGCCATGGCCTGAAGGGACCGAACCATTCCGTCGTGACCGCCTGTGCCACGGGCGCGCACGCCATCGGCGACTCTTCGCGCCTGATCAAGGCCGGCGATGCCGATGTCATGCTGGCGGGCGGCGCCGAGGCCGTGATCTGCGAGCTTGGTATTGCCGGCTTCTGCGCGGCCAAGGCCATGTCGACCGGTTTCAACGACACCCCCACCAAGGCCTCGCGCCCCTATGACCGCGACCGCGACGGCTTTGTCATGGGCGAAGGCGCCGGCGTCCTGGTGCTGGAAGAATACGAACACGCCAAGGCGCGCGGCGCGAAGATCTACTGCGAAGTGATCGGCTATGGCCTGACCGGCGACGCCTATCACATCACCGCCCCCGCCGAGGGCGCAGAGGGCGGCTTCCGCGCCATGGAAATGGCCATGGGCCATGCCGGCATCGACCCAAGCGAGGTCGACTATGTCAACGCGCACGGCACCTCCACGCCCAAGGGCGACGAGGGCGAGGTCGGCGCGGTCGAACGCCTCTTCGGCGACCATTCGAAAAACCTGTCGCTGTCCTCCACCAAATCGGCCATTGGCCACCTCCTGGGCGCCGCCGGCGCGGCCGAAGCGGCCTTCTGCGCCCTCGCCATCCGCGATCAGGTGATGCCGCCCACCCTCAACCTCGACAATCCCAGCGTGGACACGGTGATCGACCTGATCCCGAACACGGCCAAGAAGGGCCGCGTGCGCGCGACAGTGTCGAACTCCTTCGGCTTCGGGGGCACCAATGCCTCCCTGGTGATGCGGGCCGTCGAGGACTGATCCGGACCGGGCGGCGGGGGCATTGTAAGGAGGCGCAACGCCTATGAAGGCGCTCGGGACCCTGATAACCCTGCTCTTTATCCTGGCGCTAGCCGGCGCCGGCGCGGCCTATGTCTGGTTCCAGGATTCGGTGACCCGTCCCGGCCCCATGGCCGAGGCAACCATCTTCGCTGTCAGCCCAGGCGAGACGCTGGTCAGCGTTGCCAATCGCGCCGAGGCAGCCGGCATCATCCGCGATAACCGTGTCCTGCGCCTGCATGCCCGCCTGAAGGATCAGGAAACCGCCATCAAGGTCGGCGAGTTCGCCTTGCCGGCCGAGATCAGCGTGCAGGAATTCCTCACGCGCCTGGTTGCCGGCGATGTGGTGCAATACACCATCACCATCCCCGAAGGCCTCACAACCGCGCAGATCGCCCGGCGCCTGGAGGCAGATGACCGGCTGGAAGGCCTCCTACCCGATCCGCTGCCGCCTGAAGGGTCGCTCCTGCCGGAAACCTATGCCTTCACCAGGGGCACCACGCGCGCCGGCCTGATGCAACGCATGGAAGACGAACAGGATCGCCTCCTCGAACGGCTCTGGCCCGAGCGCGCGGAGAACCTGCCGATCAACACCCCGGAAGAGGCCATCATTCTGGCCAGCGTGGTACAGAAGGAAGCCTCCGGGCAGTCTGAATACGGCACGGTCGCCAGCGTCTTCGTCAATCGCCTCAACGCGCCCATGCCGCTGCAGAGCGACCCAACCGTCCATTATGGCGTCAATCAGGGTGAGCCGCTTTTCAACAGCCGCGGCCAGCGCCGCACGCTCTATCGCTCAGAGCTTGAACGCGACACGCCCTGGAACACCTATACGCGCGCCGGCCTGCCCGAGACGGCCATCGCCAATCCCGGACGCGGCGCCATCGAAGGGGTGCTCAACCCACCCGAGACGAACTACTATTATTTCGTCGCCGACGGCACTGGCGGACATGTCTTCGCCACCTCTCACAGCCAGCACCTGCGCAATGTCGCGGCCTATCGTGACTATGAGCGGCGCGAAATCGCACGGGAGCGCAGCAATTGACCGGCACGATCAACTCCATGACCGGGTTCGGCTCGGCCCGTGGCGAGGCCGCCTGGGGCAGCTGGACCGTTGAGGCCAAGAGCGTCAACGGGCGCGGCCTGGATGTGCGGGTCAACACCCCGCCTGGGCTCGACCGGCTCGATGCCACCGCGCGCAAGCTCGGCGGCGAGCGCTTCAAGCGCGGCAACCTGCAGATCGCGATCCGTGTGGAGATGAGCGATGCCGCCGGCAATCTTTCCATCAACAACGAGATTCTCGACCGGCTGATCTATGCCGTGCGCGCCAAGACCGATACGGACCAGCCCATGACCAGCGATGCGGTTGCGACCCTGCTCACGCTGAAGGGCGTGGTGGAAACCGCCGCGCAGGATGTCCGCACCCTTGCCGCCAATGACTCCGCCATCACCGTGCTGGAGGCCGGGATCGCCGAAGCCCTCGACAGCCTGACCGAGGCTCGTGCGCGCGAGGGGGCGAGCCTTCTGGCGCTCTT
The DNA here is from genome assembly GCA_002408125.1 of Hyphomonadaceae bacterium UBA5336. Lineage (GTDB taxonomy): Bacteria > Pseudomonadota > Alphaproteobacteria > Caulobacterales > Hyphomonadaceae > UBA5336. The sequence continues at coordinate 91,545 of DHQO01000026.1, forward strand.
CACCGCGCTGATGGTGGATTTCCGCGCCACGCGGGATGCCGCCGAGACTGCCGCTGCCACCCAGCCCACCCTGCTGCGCGAACGGCTGGAGGCCCAGCTCGCCGAGATCGGCGCAACGGACAAGGTCGAGGCCGACCGGCTGGCCGCCGAAGTGGCGCTCTCGGTGGTCAAGGCCGATGTGCGCGAAGAGCTAGACCGGCTGAGCGCGCATTTCTCCGAAGCCGACAGCCTGCTCGCCCAGGGCAGCCCTGTGGGCCGCAAGCTCGATTTCCTGAGCCAGGAAATTGGCCGCGAATCCAATACACTGTGTTCGAAATCGGCCACGCTGGAATTGACCAATGCGGGGCTCTCCCTCAAAGCCCTGAATGATCAGTTCAAGGAGCAGGCGGCAAATGTCGAATAAGGCCAGCGACCGGCGCGGTTTGATGCTTGTGATTTCCAGCCCGTCCGGGGCCGGCAAGACCTCGCTCTCGCGCAAGCTGATGGAAGACTTTGACCAGGTCGTCCTGTCGGTTTCCGCCACCACGCGCGACCCGCGCCCGAACGAGACCGATGGCGTGGACTATCACTTCAAATCGCGCGAGACCTTCCAGAAGATGATCGAGGAAAACGCCTTTCTGGAATGGGCGCATGTCTTCGACCGCTTCTACGGCACGCCGCGCGCCGATACAGAGGCCAAGCTGGAGGCCGGCCAGGACGTTATCTTCGATGTCGACTGGCAGGGCGCCGATGCGCTGCACGACCAGATGCCCAATGACGTGGTGTCGGTCTTCATTCTACCGCCGTCCATCCCGGCCCTGCGCGAGCGCCTGATGAAGCGGCCGGGCTCGACCCCGGAAAATGTCGAGCGCCGCATGGCCGATGCCGAGCGCGAAATCCGCCACTGGCGGCGCTATGACTATTGCATCGTCAACGACGATTTCGAGGATGCCTATGCCAAGCTCGTGCTGATCCTGCGCGCGGAACGCCTCAAGCGCCTGCGCCAGCGCAAGCTCGACCCGCTCGTGCGCGACCTGCTCGGCGAGGGCTGATCAGCCCGCGAAACCGAGCGCCTTCATCCGCTCGCGCCATGCCCCGAGATTTTCCAGCTCCTTGTGCGGGAACCAGCGCATCACGGCGCAGAATCCGCAGGCGACATAGAGCGTGATGTCGGCGATGGAAAAACGGTCGGCAGCCACGAACTCATGCTCGCCGAGATGGGCATCGAGACGCTTGACGAAGGACTTCGCATTCCGCTCACCCTTGGCGGCGGCCTCGGGCGATTGCGGCTGTTCGAGGGGCGCCATGGCCGGATGGGCATTGCGGAACCAGGTCGCGAACTGGATGAAGAACATCAGTTCGACGCGCCGGTCCCACATCTCGATCAGCGCCTTCTCCTTCGGGGTTTCACCCATCAGGTTCGGCTCGGGATAGAGCCCCTCGAAATAGGTGCAGATGGCCCGGCTTTCTGTGATGCAGGTGCCATCATCAAGAACGAGCACGGGGACCTGGGCAAACGGGCTCAGCTCGCGATATTCGGCCGTCCTGTGCTCCTGTTCCATGATGGAAAGCTCTGAAACCTCCACCGCATCAAGCTTGCCCTTGACACGCAGGAAATGGACCACGCGTTCCGGATTCGGAGCCTTGGGTGAGTGATAGAGCTTCATCCTGCTTCCTCCCTGGCGGCGCGGATCAGCCGAGCCGTGCCTTGACTCCCACTGTTGCATTCAGGGGCTCGCCGGGGAAGTAGCGCGGATTGCCGAAAGCAAAATCCGCGCGGTCAGCATAGCGCTCATCGGCGAGATTGCGCACGATGACGAAGAGGTCGAGGCTGTCGGTCAGCGCATAGTCGGCGCGGGCATTAAAGATGGTGTGACCGGGATAGGCGTCAGTGTTGGCCGGGTTGGTATAGTATTCCCCGACATATTCCCCTGACAGGCGAACATGAAGCGTCTCGGCAGGGCTCCAGACGACTGCGAGGTCGCCGAGCCACTCTGGCGCGCTGTCGATCTCGTTGCCATCGAGGATGGTCTCATCCGCGCTGCCCGTGACCCGCTCGAAAGTGTAGGTCTGATCCGACCAGCTGACCTGGCCGTCGAGCGACAGCATGTCGGGAACGATCTGCCAGCTGAACGCGCCCTCGATGCCGGTATGATTGGTCGACCCATCCGTGACATTCAAGCCATCGCTGTCGCGGAAGAAGAAATTGTCCTTCTCCATGTGATAGGCCGCCACATCATAGTAGAGCAGGCCGTCCAGGGTATAGCCGCGCACGCCGATCTCAATCGAATCCAGGCTTTCCGGCTCGATCTCGCCGGCTTCCTGCAGGTTTTGCAGGCGATACAGATCACTGACCTGCGGCACCCGCTCGCCGCGCGCGTAGTTGGCATAGAGATCGACATCGCCCACAGTCCAGATCGCGCCGAGCTTGGGCGTGACCAGGTCGAAGGCATCAGTGCGGTCCTCAGGCACCTTGAAGCGGCCGCCGGTATAGGGCGCGATATTGGTCGTATAGTCGAAATGGTGGGTTTCCGCGCGCAGGCCGGCGAGCACCCGCAGATCCTCGGTCACATGCCAGGTCGCCTCGCCCCAGAGGGCAAGGCTGCGCGTGTCGACATCATAGTCATAGTGCTTGCCGACCGGGAAACGCGTATCGCCAGGGAAGAAGCCGAAGGGTTCAGGCTGGGTCTCGATCAGAAACCCTGTCGCCACTTCGCCATCGAGGCCGAAGGACACTTCCACCGGCCCATGGCTGGCGACATCGAATTGCGCCATCAGGCCGGCGCTGTCATGGCCGTTTTCCTCATAGCCCTTATAGGGCAGGAAGTGCTGGCGGAACTCCATCCATTGCGTGCGCGCATAGGGGATCAGCGTCAGCGTACCGTCCTCAAACTCGCGCTCCATGCGCAGATGGCCGCGCACCGCCCAGGCGTCGCGGAAGGCCTCCGGGTTGGGATTGGCCTTGTAGATATCGCCGTCCTTGTAGGCATCGCGCCCTTCGGCATAACCGGCGCTTTCCTGGTTCAGGTTCGAGGCCGACAGGAAGCCTTGCATGTTCCAGGCGCCGATATCGAAGTCCTGGATCAGGGTGAGTTTCTGCTGCTCGGTACCGGTATTGTCGCGCCAGCCGACCTCGTCCATGAGGCTCAGCGCGGCGCGCAGGCCGCCGGCCGTATTACCAACCATGTCCGTGCGATAGCGGTTGAGCGTGGAGTACGACGCCGTCAGGTCCAGCGAGTTGAAGCCGCTCGGCGGCGCCTGAATGACATTGATCAGGCCATGCTCGGCATTCGAGCCATAGCGCGCACTGCCCGGCCCGCGCACGACCTCGATCGTGCCGGCCGTTTCGTGATGAGGCTCGATCAGGGAGTTCACATTGCCGAAGGCGGCCGCGCGGGTCGGCACGCCGTTTTCCAGGATCAGGAAACTGCCCTGCCCCGCCCCGCCCGAGAGCACCGGCGAGCGGATGGCGATGAGGTGCTCCTGGCCGGAATTGATCGAGACATTCACGCCCGGAAGCGTGTTGAGGATCTCGGCCGGATGGTCGGCCATGACGGCGTCGATCTCATCTGCGGTGACATAGGAGACGCTGCCCGGCTCGGCTTCGGTGCGGTCGCCATAGACCTGGATCGGATCGTAGACGATCAGATCGGCCACGATGACTGTCTGATCCGCAGGTTCTGCCTCCTCCGACTGCTGGGCGAACGAAGTTCCAGCGGCACAGAAACAGGCCACTCCTAAAAGCAGGGAATGTCGCAAGGAGTTATCCTCTTATGAAAAGATCCACGGGCAGAGCTGCAACAACTGCACCACTCAGACAAGTGGCGAGCGTGCCTGCGATCAGCGTCTTCCATGCGAGTTGAAGAAAGGTATCGCGCCGGCCGGGCTCGATAATCGTCAGCCCGCCAATCAAAATTCCGATGGATCCGAAATTGGCAAAACCGCAGATCGCGTGAGCGGTGATCATCCGTGTACGCGGGTCCATGGCATCGGCCGGGATGGAGGAAAGCTCAATGAAAGCAACAAACTCGGTGAGCACCGTCTTGATCCCCATCAGGGAGCCGGATCGCGCCGCTTCCTCCCATGGCACACCGATGAGGTACATGAGCGGAGCAAAGATCCAGCCGAGGATTTTCTGGATGGTCAGAGGGTCGTCCCGGAACACCGTCACTAACCCAAATGTGATGTCATCCACGCCGCTCGACACCCAGGCGAGCAGCCCGTTGCCGAGATAGAGAATCGCCAGCGCAGCGATCAGCATGGTGGCGATGTTGAGCACGATCTTCAGACCGTCCGAGGCGCCGGTGGCGAAGGCATCCATGGTCGACTCGTATTCAAAGTCCGGTTCATGGGCGCGCTCACTGGTCGGGGTCTCCTCCGGGATCATGGTCAGCGCGAGCCCCACCGCCGCAGGCGCCGCGACGATGGAGGCGGTGAGCAGCTGGGCCAGCGGATCAAGCCCCATGGGCTCCATCACCGGGCGCAGGAAGTTCACATAGATGATCAGCACAGAGCCCGCGATGGTGGCGAAACCGGCGGTCATGAGCACGAAGAGCTCAGAGCGCGTCATGCCCTTCAGATAGGGTCGCACGAGCACGGGGGCTTCGGTCATGCCCATGAAAACATTAGCGGAAACGGCAAGCGAGGTTGCCCCACCGAGCCCCATGAGGCGCGAGAAGATGATCGCGAACCCCTTGGTCAGCCAGCGCAGTATGCCCCAGTGCCAGAGCATGGCCGACAGCGCCGCCACCACGATCACAATCGGCAGGATCTGAAAGAAGAAGAGCGGCGGCGCCTCGCCCGACATGATCTCGCTGGCCGCAACATTGTCGCCGACATAGCCGAACACGAAGCCGGTACCCTCGCGCGTGGCACTCTCTAGCGCATCGACCACGATATTGGCCCGAAACAGCAGGTTGCGGATGGGGGGGATGCCGAACAGGACAAGTGCGAAGACAAACTGCATGGCCGTCGCACCGAGCACGAGCCGCCAGGAAAACAGCTTTCGGTTCTCAGACAGGCCCCAGGCGATCCCGTAGATCACCGCGATACCGATCAATGCGCGCGCATTGTCCCAGCCCCATTCCATGCCCCGACTCCTCCAGTCCACATCATCCCGAAACGGATGGTCTCGATCCGCAATAGTCACCGACGCACATATTGCAAACAGTCCATTCACATTGACCCCGCCGAAGCGCTGCTCCTAGGCTGGCGGAAACGGGAGACGGGCGTCATGCGGGCGGTTGCCTATATTTTCATCGTGTTGCTGGCCGGGTGCAACGTGCCGGCTTCAGAGCCGGACACAGCACCCGTCGCAACATCCATAGACGAAGAAAATCTACTCTCTTCAGCAACGGAGAAACGTGCGGGGCTGATTGAAAATCTTGAATTATATCAATCCGATCCGGACAATCCGAGCGCCAATGGCTGGTGGAACCAGGCCGTTGCCATGCTCGGGCGCGAAGACATGCTCGGTACGGGCGAGCGAAGCTTCGACGATCCATCCAGCTTCGTGTGCGAACCCGATACGCCCGGCGACGCCATCAACCAGCTGGTCGAGCTGGCGCGAGCGCATTCGCTGGTGATCATCAACGAACATCACGCCATGCCCGGCCACCGGGTCTTTATCCGCGAGCTCGCCCTGCGCCTGAAGGATGAGGACTTCACTCACTATGCCGCCGAAACGCTCTCGCCCATGGTCGAGCCGACTGGTAGCACTCCGGTTCGCACTGACGAGGGGTACTACACGGCAGACCCCGTGATGGCGCGCCTGATCAGCGATGTACGCGCGGCCGGCTATACGCTCGTGCCCTATGAGCAGCGCGGGGATCAGCGCGCACTGGAGGACGCCCCCCTCGAACAGCAGATCAATGCGCGGGAAGATGCCCAGACGTCCAATCTCATTGACGCGGTACTGGGCGCCGCGCCGAAGACGAAACTGATCGTCCATGTCGGCCACAGCCATGTCGCCGAGCTGCCCGTGCACGGCACGCCCTGGATGGCCGCACGGCTGAAGGAGCGTACCGGGATCGACCCGCTCACCATCAGCCTGACGGCCTGCCGCGCGCCGGGGGAGGTCCCGGTCCTTTCGACGCGGGCTGTGAATGCCAGCGGCGAGGCGCGGCCGATGTTCACAGATGTGATGGTGGGACTGCCTCTGCCGGAGCTGGAAGACGGACGCCCGACCTATCGCGCGGCGCTGGGCGACCGGCCCGTTGCCGTCCCCGTCCCTCTGCTGCCCGATGCCGAACCGGTCGTGATCGAGGCACGCCGTGCGGGCGCTCCGCTCTATCAGGAGCCGGTCGACCGACTCTATCTCGCACCGGGCGAGATGCTCCCGCTGATGCTCCCGCCCGGCCGATACGATGTGATGAGCTTCAACGCGGCCGGCACAGTCGCCGGCCCCGCCGAAGTGATGGTTTCGGAATGACCTGTATCTAGCCGAGCTTGCAGACGCAGAGCTTGTTGCCATCCGGATCTCGGAAATATGCGCCGTAGAAGATCGGCATGCGCTGGCCGGGGCCGCCTTCGTCTGTCGCCCCCAGCTCCATTGCCTTGGCGTAGACCTTGTCGACCGTCTCCTTGTCCGGTGCAGCCAGAGCCGCCATGACGCCATTGCCGCAGCTTGCCGACTTCTCGTCATAAGGACCGCCGACGGCCACCATGGGCTGTCCCGGACCGGTGCCATAGAAGTAAAGCCGGCCATTGTCGAAGGCGCGTTTGGCGCCGACTTCGGCGAGCAGTGCATCATAGAACTCAAGGGCCTTGGGAATATCGTTCGATCCGAGTGTGACATAAGCGAGCATGGCGTTCCTCCTTTGAGCCTGCCAGCACGAGTGGGCCATTGCCGCGCCTTTCCGGCAAGCCCCGCCGTAGCGTCACCGCCTTCACAAGCGTGTGCAGTGACGGGACATCGCATGCTCCCCTGCGTCACGCCTTGACGTCCACGTAAACCGGTGATGCAAAGCCGCCAATCCTGTAGATCCTCCGGAGGAATTTGCTCATGTCTATTCGTTTCGACGACCGCGTTGCCATTGTCACCGGCGCCGGCGGCGGTGTTGGCCGCGCACATGCCCTTGAACTTGCCCGCCGCGGCGCAAAGGTCGTGGTCAACGATCTTGGCGGCTCGCTGGACGGCACTGGCGGAAACTCCGCCGCCGCTGAAGCCGTGGTCGCGGAAATAAAGGCCATGGGCGGCGAGGCCATCGCCAATGGATCCTCGGTCACCGACGATGCCGGCGTCCAGAAGATGATCGATGACACCATGTCGGCCTTCGGCCGCATCGACATCATCATCGCCAATGCCGGCGTGCTGCGCGACAAGTCCTTCACCAAGATGACACTGGAAGATTTCCAGTTCGTCCTCGACGTGCACCTGATGGGCTCTGTGAAGCCGTTCAAGGCGGCCTGGGACATCATGAAGGAAGCCGGCTATGGCCGCCTGGTCGTGACCACCTCTTCCACCGGCCTCTACGGCAATTTCGGCCAGGCCAACTATGGCGCAGCCAAGCTCGGGCTGGTCGGTCTGATGAACACGCTGAAGATCGAAGGCGCGAAATACGACATCAAGGTCAATGCCGTCTGTCCCGTTGCCGCCACGCGCATGACCGAAGGCCTGATGCCTGAAGCCGTCCTGGCCCAGCTCAAACCGGAATACATCACCCCCGGCGTGATCAACCTGGTGAAGGAAGATGCCCCCACAGGCATGATCCTGTCAGCTGGCGCGGGCTCCTATTCCATGGCCCAGATTGTCGAAACCAACGCAACCTTTGTCGGCCAGGGCGAGGCGCTGACGGCTGAGGCGGTTGCCGCGAAATGGGACCAGATCACCGATACCTCGACCCAGACGCATTTCGAATCCGGTGGCGGCCACAGCCAGAACATCCTTTCCAACGCGATGAACGCTGCCGGCTGATCAGACCTGCATCAGGCGCATCACTCCGAACGCATCGCGAAGTTCCTGCGACCAGCGTTCGGAGAATTTGCGGAACGCTTCGTCATCGGCCTCGATGCGGCGGATCTGGTTGAACTGCATCTCATCGGTGCGGATCACGGCCAGATCGAGCGGCATGCCGACCGAGAGGTTCGAGCGGATCGTTGAGTCCATCGACAGGAGGGCGCAGATAATGGCGTCCTGCATGTCGGTTTCCTTGGAGATCACCCGGTCGATGATCGGCTTGCCGTACTTGTGCTCGCCGATCTGGAAATACGGGGAATCGTCCATCGCCTCGATGAAGTTGCCGGCCGCATAGACCAGGAACAGGCGCGGCGGTCCGCCGGCGCGCTGCCCACCGACAATGATGGAAGCGCCTGCGTCAACACCGCGAGCAGCCAGGCCGGCGGAATAGCGCTGCTGCACACGGCGCATCGTATCGCCGACAATCTGGGCGACATCGAACATGCTTTCGGCGCTGTAAAGCGTCGCTTCTCCCGGTGCGGGCCGGTCAAGCGCTTCGTTCAGCTCCGATATCACGGCCTGAGTGATGCCGAGATTGCCCGCCGTCATCATGCAGATGGCCCGCTCACCCGGAATCTCCCAGGTGAACAGTTTTTTCACGCGCGAGACATTGTCCACACCGGCATTGGTGCGGGTATCTGCCAGGAACACCAACCCCTGCTGGAGTTTCAGTGCTACGCAATATGTCATGGGTGCTTCCTCAAGGGTCGGCACTCTGTCCGGCGCCGGAAGCCGGGCCGACTGGTTATTGTCCCGATACATCTTCTGATGGACTGTCCTCTTCGACCGCCGGTGCGAATCCATAGGTCTCCCCAAGAAGATTCGCGATCTCATTGTTTCTTTCAATCACTTCCGTGATGAATTCGTGCAGCCCGAACTGCATGATGGAATCAATCGTAGTGTTTTCAAGGCGTTCGCCTGCCCCTGAAACGGCCTCATGACAGGCTGACCGCTGGCCGTAAAACTCTTCCAGCTCCATCACCGTGCGCTCGGCCTGGCGCAGATTGTAGAGGATGGAGCGTGGAAAACGCGGCTCCAGGATCATGAACTCGGCCACGCCGCGCGCCGTCAGGTCGGCATGCTTGACGGCATAATAGGCCCGCTGGGCCCCGGCTGCCTGCAACAGCGACATCCACTGATAGTGGTCAGGCGCAGAGCCGATGTCGGAGACCGATGGAAGAAGGACATGATATTTCACGTCCAAGAGACGCGCAGTGGTGTCGGTGCGTTCCACCGCCATGCCCATGCGCAGGAAATCATAGCCGTCACCGCGCAGCATGGTGCCGTACATGGTGCCGCGAAAGGCCGCCGACTTGGCCTTCACCCATTCGATGAGGTTGGTCAGCGCCCCGCCCTGGGCGATGTCGCCGGGCATGTGGCGCATCTCCGACCAGGCGGTGTTGAGGGCCTCCCAGCAATCCTGGGTCAGCGCGAAGCGGATGGCGCGGCCGTTCTCGCGGGCATTGGTGAAGCACGAAGACACGCTGGACGGATTGCTGCGGTCATACATCAGATGATGGATCGCCGCGCGCGGCTCGACATCCTCAAGCGACTTGCCGAAGGTCTCGCGCGCGCCGGCGGCGATCAGCACCGAAGCCCATTCATTGGACTCCTCCCAGCCGACACGCGCGGGCAAGGCCGTCATGCGCCGAGCCGCATCCACCATGCGCGCGACCGCTTCGGCCCGCTCGACATAACGGCCGATCCAGAACAGGTGCTCGGCCACGCGACTCAACATGCCATGCGCCTCCTTGCGCTCCGTCATGTGCTCAGGACCCAGGTATCTTTTACGCCTCCGCCCTGGCTGGAATTCACCACCAGGGAGCCTTCGCGCATGGCGACCCGGGTCAGGCCGCCAGGTGTCAGGCGTACTTCCTTCCCGACCAGTGCGAAAGGCCGGAAATCAATGTGTCGCGGTGCGATTCCGGCCTCCACCAGCGTCGGGCTGGTCGACAGCGACAGGGTGGGCTGGGCGATGAAGGCGCGCGGATTTTCCTTCACCCGCGCGGCATAGGCCGCGATCTCGGCCTTGGTCGCGGCCGGGCCAATCAGCATGCCATAGCCGCCCGAGCCATGGACCTCCTTGAAGACCAGCTCGCTCATATGCTCCATGGCATAGGCATACTCGTCCGGCTCGGCGCAGCGATAGGTCGGCACGTTCGGCAGGATCGGCTTCTCGCCGAGATAGAACTCAATGATTTCCGGCAGGTAGCAATAGATCGCCTTGTCATCGCACACGCCTGTGCCCGGCGCATTCACCAGCGTGACGCCGCCGGCCAGATACGCCTCCATCAAGCCCGGGACGCCAAGGGTGGAATCCTTTCGGAAGGCTCTCGGATCGAGAAAGGCATCATCGATCCGGCGATAGATCACATCCACCCGCTCCGGCCCGGTGGTGGTGCGCATGAAGACAAGGCCGTCATCGACGAATAGGTCCGAGCCCGTGACCAGGTTCACGCCCATCTCGTCGGCGATGAAGGAGTGCTCGTAATAGGCGCTGTTGAAGTGGCCCGGCGTCATCACCACCAGTGTCGGCGTGCCGGAACAGGCCGGTGGCGCGCATTCGCTGAGCGTGTTGCGCAACAGGTCCGGATAGCCATCCACGGGCCGCACCAGCCCGCCGGTGAAGAGGTCCGGGAACAGCCGCATCATGGTCGAGCGGTTCTCCAGCACATAGGAGACCCCGGACGGTGTGCGCGCATTGTCCTCCAGTACGAAGAACTCGTCCGGCCCGGTCCGCACCAGATCGATCCCCACGATATGCGCATAGACGTTCAGCGGTGGCGAAAAGCCTTCCATGCTCGAAAGATAGGCATCGTTTCCCGTGATGATCGCCGTCGGCACCACGCCGGACTTGAAGATCTCCTGGTCGTTATAGACGTCATGGATAAAGAGGTTGAGCGCCTTGGCGCGCTGCTTCACCCCCGAATCGATGATCTCCCACTCGGCTGCGGAAAAGACCCGTGGAATCAGGTCGAAGGGGATGAGCCGTTCCGGGTCGCCGCCCTCCCCATAGACCGCAAAGGTAATGCCGATCTTGCGGAAGATGGCCTCCGCCTCTGCATGCCGTTCCCGCAATGTGTCGATATCGTTTGCCGCCAGCCAGCTTGCGACTGCCGCATAGGCTTCTCGCACTTTGCCGTCGTGATTCATTTCGTCGAATGGCATGGATGAAACGCCTCGCTTTTGATCAGTAGAGGACAATCGAAACGCGGCGTCCATCGGCCCCAAGCGGAAATCAGCGTTCCAAGCTTGCCGCCCGATCAATAGGCAGACATGTTCCGCCAATGAGCATCCGCATCGCGCTGAACCACCGCACCTCCTACAGGTACGACCGCAAGATCAATCTCGGGCCACAGGTGATTCGCCTGCGTCCGGCGCCGCATACGCGCACGCCGATTGTGTCTTACAGTCAGACCATCCGGCCGGGCGGACACTTCCTCAACTGGCAGCAGGACCCGTTCGGGAACTACCAGGCGCGTGCTGTGTTCGAGCATATCACAGATCATTTCGAAGTGGAGATCGACCTGGTCGCGGACATGATCGCGATCAATCCATTCGATTTCTTCCTGGATGAGGAAGTGTTCCACACACCCTTCCTCTATGCCGATGACGTCAAGGTTGACCTGGCGCCCTATCTCGCCAGCACAGTAACCGGCGAGACCTATGAGAAAATGGTCTGGGAAGCCGAGCAGCTGTGGAACAGCGGCCGCGACAACGAACTGAGAACAATAGACTTTCTGGTCGAGCTGAACCAGCGCGTGAAAGACAGGGTCGGCTATATCGTGCGCATGGAGCCGGGCGTGCAGACGCCGGACTTCACGCTCACTTCCGGTCAGGGCTCGTGCCGCGACAGTGCCTGGCTTCTGGTCAACCTCTTGCGCCGCGTCGGCGTCGCCGCGCGCTTTGTGTCCGGGTATCTCGTCCAGCTTGCGCCCGATGAACGCCACGAGGGCGAGGCGAACGGGCCGGAGGAGGATTTCACGGACCTGCATGCCTGGGCTGAGGCTTTCATTCCAGGTGCCGGGTGGATCGGCCTCGATGCCACATCGGGCCTCTTTGCCAGCGAGGGGCATATCCCGCTCGCGGCCACGCCCTCGCCCGGCTCGGCCGCACCGATCACCGGCGCGCTGGAGATGTGCGAGGTCTCCTTTGACTTCGACATGTCGGTGACTCGCATCCGCGAGCCCGCGCGCATCACCAAGCCCTTCACGGACCTGCAATGGGCCTCCGTGGATTCCGCCGGCGAGGCGGTCGAGAAAATCCTGCAGGAACAGGATGTCCGCCTCACCCAGGGCGGCGAACCGACCTTCATCGCGAGCAATGACCGCGATGCCGATGAGTGGACCATCGCCGCTACCGGCCCGACCAAGAAGCACTTCGCCGACACGCTCGCGCGCAAGCTGCTGGCCGAGTTCGCACCCGGCGGCGTGCTCACCCATGGCCAGGGCAAATGGTATCCCGGCGAACCCCTGCCCCGCTGGGCCTATGCCGTGGTCTGGCGCAATGATGGCGAGCCGCTCTGGAAAAACCCGGACCTCATCGCCACCGAGACCCCGAAAGCCCCCGCTTCGCCGACCGATGCCGGGACGTTCACGCAGGCGCTGGCCGGCTCGCTCGGCCTTGCCGGAGACTTTGCCCAGCCGCTCTATGAAGACCCCGCCGAGCATGTCCTGAAAGAGGCGGCCCTGCCGGACAATCTCACCCCCGGCGACAACAAGCTCGACGATCCGGTCGAGCGCGCGCGCATGGCGCGGATCTTCAGCCAGGGCCTCTCCAAGCCCGCCGGTTTCGTCCTCCCGCTGCAGCAGGCACAGGCCGATGCCACTTCCGGGCGCACGGTGAAATGGATGTCGGAAATCTGGCAGACCCGGCGCGGCGCGCTCTGCCTGCTGCCGGGCGACAGCCCTGCCGGCTTCCGCCTACCGATGAAGTCCCTGCCCCATGTTGATCCCGACGATCTGGCCATCGTGCAGGATGTCGACCCGTTCGCTGAACGCAGCAACCTGCCGCAAACCTCGATCCTGCGCCAACGCGCCCGCAAGCGGAAAAAGGAAACACCGCCCAAGCCTGAACCGGCTGAGACGAGGACCGAGACCGCAGGCGCATCTGGATCGGGACCAATGGGGCCATCCGGCCCACCACCAGTGCGCACTGCACTGGTGGTCGAACCGCGCGCCGGGCACCTGAATGTCTTCCTGCCGCCGATCCAGTCGGCCGATGCCTTTGTCGAGCTTATCGCGGCGGTCGAGGAAGTGGCCGAGGAGACCGGCCTGCCGGTGCGCATCGAGGGTTACCCTCCACCGCGCGATCCGCGCTTTTCAGATATCAAGGTGACGCCCGATCCGGGCGTGATCGAGATCAATATTCACCCCTCAAGCAGCTGGGGCGACCTGCGCGACAAGACCCACAAGCTCTACGAGGCCGCGCGTGAATGCGGGCTCGATGCTTCCGGCTTCATGATCGATGGCCGCCCGACCGGCTCCGGCGGCGGGGCGCATGTCACGGTGGGTGGCGCCAAGGCGCCTGACAGCCCGTTCCTGCGCCGGCCGGACGTGCTCGGATCTCTGATCCGCTTCTGGCAGAACCATCCGAGCCTGAGCTATTTCTTTTCCGGCCTGTTCATCGGCCCCACAAGCCAGGCCCCGCGCATGGACGAGGCGCGCTCTGACATTCTCTACGAGCTCGAAATCGCGCTTGACCAGCTCCCCGGCCCGGACGAGAGCGACTTCCCGCCCTGGCTGGTCGACCGGGTGCTGCGCCACCTGCTGGTGGATGTCACCGGCAATACCCATCGCGCGGAAATCTGCATCGACAAGCTCTACTCGCCGGACGGGCCTGCCGGCCGACTGGGCCTGGTGGAGTTTCGCGGCTTCGAAATGCCGCCGCACTGGCAGATGAATGTCGCCCAGCAACTCGTCCTGCGCGCCCTCGTCGCCTGGTTCTGGCGCACGCCCTACGCCGAACGCCTGAAGCCCTGGGGCACGGCGCTGCATGACCGCTTCATGCTGCCCGATGTGCTCTGGGCCGATTTCGGCATGGCGCTGGACAAGATCTCGCGCGGGCTCGGCGTGAAGATCGAACGAGAATGGTTCCGCGCACAGTACGACTTCCGCTTCCCGCTTGCCGGCCGGATCGAACATGACGGTGTGGAGCTGGAACTGCGCAGCGCGCTGGAGCCCTGGCATGTGCTGGGAGAGGAAGGCGGCGCGAGCGGCACGACGCGCTTTGTCGACTCTTCGCTGGAACGCCTGCAGGTAAAGGTCTCGGGTGCCTATGCGACTTCCGGTCTCGCCGTGGCATGCAATGGCCGGCTGCTGCCGCTGCAACAGGGTGAAAAGGACGACCAGCTGCTCTGTGGTGTGCGGTTCCGCGCCTGGCTACCGTCTTCCTGCCTGCACCCGACCATCGATCCGCACGGGCCGCTGATCTTCGATCTCGTAAGCCTTGACCAGCAGCGCGCCCTGGCCGGGTGCACCTATCACACCACCCATCCCGGGGGGCGGAACTTCGAGACCCGGCCAGTCAATGCGCTGGAAGCCGAAGGCCGGCGCCTGGCGCGCTTCAAGCCGATCGGACATACGCCCGGCGGGTTCAAGGCCACGCCCTATACGCCCGATCCGCGCTTTCCCTGGACGCTCGACCTGCGGCGCTAATCCGGCCCGCAGCCTGCGTCCCCGCAGTGCAGCAAGCTGGTTTGCAACCGCTTGCGAACTGCCGTGGGCGGAATCGACGGTGCTATTCCCTGAAAAACCGTGGGATTGGCCATCCGGGATGGTTAATGTCCGCCCCTCATATGCTTCACATTGACTAAATCGCAGGCGATGCATTCCGCGTTGCACAATAAACAAGACATATTCTTGACGCCCTCCCCCCTGCCTCTGCGAACTTTTTTCTCAGGGATAGTGAAGTGAAGCAAAAGGGGTGTGTTCTGATGAACAATCAAAGACAAGTACGGCTGCCGCTTATGCGGTATCTGATTACCAGCGTTGGCATCGCCGCGCTGACAACCTCCATGGGCTCGATTGCATCTGCCCAGGAAGGCGAGGACGATACCAGCGTTCAGCAGACAATCACGGTGACAGGCAGCCGGATCCCGGTGGACCCCAATGTGGTGTCCTCCGTGCCGATCCAGTCCCTCAGTGACGAGGAGTTCCGTCTCTCCGGCGAAATCAGCGTCGCCGACATCGTCAATGACGTGCCCGCGCTGGTCTCCTCGACGACCTCTGAAAACTCCGCAACCGGTCAGAGCGCCCTGAACCTGCGCGGCCTCGGCACCGAAAGGACCCTGACGCTGATCAATGGCCGGCGCGCCGTTGGCGGCTTTGAGGGCAGCCAAGCGGTGGATGTCGGCGCCATTCCGAGCGCGCTGATCGAGCGCGTGGAAGTGCTGACGGGCGGTGCCTCGGCGCTCTACGGGTCGGACGCCGTGACCGGGGTGGTGAACTTCATCCTCAAGGATGACTATGAGGGCTTCGACCTCGATATCGGTTCCGGCATCTCCGGCGAGGGCGATGCGCAATACCTCTCGATCAAGGCCGTCGGCGGGACGAATTTCGACAATGACCGCGGCAATATTGTTGTCGCGCTGGATGTCATCGATGACAGCGACCTGCGCATGGGCGACCGCGACTGGGCAGCAAACAATGCGCGCGCGCGCGGGCAGGCCAACCCGGACCTGCGCTTCCAGATGGGCGATATCGGCGGCGAGACGCCGAACTTCGCCCAGTACTACAATTTCGACAGTACGGGCCTGTTCCCGTCCGGGCTGTTCATCCCGAGCATGGAGGATTTCGTCGCGGACTACACCGCCACCTTTGGCGTTGCCCCCAGCCTGACAGCGGCCGAGCAGACCCTGTTCGACCGCGCCGCGAATGCGCCGTCGCGGAAGATCCTGCCCTATCCGACCTTCTCGATCTCATCCAATCGCGGCGTGATCGCGCCGGGCGACTTCGCGCTAGGCGGGCTGCCCGGGATCGATACCGACGGCAACGGCGTGGATGACTGTCTCGACAGTTTCGTAGGCTACAACTCCACCCTGGCCGGCGCGGCCTCCTTCGGCATCGCCGGGGGGTGCTGGACGGTCAATGATGATGGCTCCGTGCGCCCCTACCAGGATGGCCTTGTGGCCGGCGATTTCAACGGCTTCGGCGGCGACGGCATTCGCGACGATTTCGACGCGGACTATCTGATCCCCGAAAACGACAAGGTCGTGATGAGCTTGAACACGAACTACGAGTTCACGCCCGGCCACACCGTGTTCGGCGAGTTCTCCTATTCCGATTCCCGCTCAACCTTTGGCGGCCCGCTTAACACCTTCTACGATCTCCTGTTCGGCGCGCCCGACAACCCCTTCATTCCCGACGAGCTTCAGGAACTGGCGGAAACCAGCCCCGTCCTGTTCGGCGGAACCCCGACCGACACGGGCATCTACATCACCCGCGACCCGACCGATCTCGGGTCGAACATCGATACCGCCAAGCGCGAGACCCTGCGCTATGCCGCCGGCATTCGCGGAGAGATCAATGACGGCTGGGGATACGAGATCTCGACCAATTACGGCCGGTTCGAGCGTGAGTTGACCGACAACAACTATGTCCTGCTCGACCGCTTCTTCGCGGCCATCGACGCCGTGGCGGATGCAGACGGCAATCCGGTCTGCCGCTCCGATCTCGACCCGAACGCCATCCCGGCCACAACCATTTTCGAGATCCCGGTCTTTGCCCCCGGCTTTTTCACGTTCACGCCCGGCGACGGCCAGTGTGTGGCGGCCAATATCTGGGGCGGGCCGAATTCGATCAGCCCGGAGGCGGTCGATTTCATCACCACGACCGTGGTCGACAAGCTGACGCTCGAGCAACAGGTCTTCAGCGCCTCGCTTGTCGGCGACTCGGAGAAATATTTCTCCCTGCCGGCCGGTCCGATCGGCTTTGCCGTCGGCGCAGAATACCGCGAGGAGAAATCGCGCAACGACGTCAACGTCTATGATCTCGGCATCCTGCCGGAAGGTTCGCCCTATGGTGCAGGCACCTATGTCGGCGATGTCAGCGACAACCTCTCGCTGGGCTTCAGCGCCGAGGCGCAGTTCTTCGACTCGCTCGGCAGCTATGACGTGTCGGATGTGTTCGCGGAGGTGCGCGTGCCCCTTCTGGCCGACATGGTCATGGCCGAAGAACTCACCGTGGATGCCGCGATCCGTTACTCGGACTACTCCACCATTGGCAGCGCCGAGACCTGGAAGTTCGGCCTGTCCTACGCCCCGGTCGAGGATATCGCCTTCCGCGGCACCATCTCCCAGGCTATCCGCGCGCCGAACATCAGCGAACTGTTCGGCCCCGACCAGCCGACCACCTTCCGGCCGGTCGACCCGTGCGATGTCAACGAGATCGGCAATGCGCCCGACCCGGCCGTGCGGGCGGCCAACTGCGCCGCGCTCGGCCTGCCCGACGACTATACCGACCCGCTTTCAGCCCGCTTCCTGGGTGTGTCGGGGGGCAACGCAGATCTGATGGAGGAAACCGCCGACACCACCACGCTGGGCATTGTGTTCACGCCGCGCTTCCTCGACAACTTCGTCCTCACGGTCGACTATTGGGATGTCGAGATCGAGGATGTGATCCTGGCCGTGTCCGCGCAGGATATCGTCGACAACTGCGTGGACGATCCCGGCGGCATCAACAACCAATACTGCGAACTGATCGAGCGAGAATCCGACACAGGTTCGGCCCAGTTCGGCGGCTTCCGCTTCCTGCGCCAGACCCAGCTCAACTTCGCCAAGATCGAGGCCGAGGGCGTGGACTTCTCAGCCGCCTACAGCTTCGATGTCGGCGCCAACACCTTCGGCGCACGCCTGGTCGGTACGAACCAGATGAAGCTGGATCAGTATCCGAGCGCGACCGATCCGAACTTTGTCGATGACGAGCTTGGCGAGATTCAGCGTCCGGAACTGTCGGGCAACCTGACCCTGACCTGGGAGCGCGGCCCGTTCGATCTCGGCGTGCGGACCATGTACCAGGATGCCCAGCTCCTGGCCGGTGTGGAGAACGAACAGATCGAGAGCGGCACCTACAGCCTCGACAATGCCCAGAGCGACGAGGTCTACATCGTCGATGTCTTCGGTAACTACGAGTTCTCCGACAATCTGAGCATCTATGGCGGCGTGAACAATGTCGCCGACGAAGAGCCCTTCATCACCGAGAATTCCTGGCCGGTGAGCGCCCGGGGCCGGTTCTTCTTCTTCGGCGTGCGCTGGACACAATAGACCCGTCGCCGCGAGCCAAAATGAAAGCAGCCCGCCGTCACAGGCGGGCCGCTCTTTCTTGTACGGTGTACCTTTACGCCCCCTATTCCTCGGCAAGCTGCTCTTCCAGGAAGTCGGCCTGGGCACGGTAATAGAACAGGCGGTTGGCGAGCTTGCGCCAGCCATGGCCCTCATCCGGGATGCGGATATAGGGCGTGTCGATGCCATTTGCCCGCAGGGTCTTCACCATCACCTCGGTCTCGGTGATGTCGATACGCGGGTCCATCACACCGTGCGAGTAGAGCACCGGCACCTTGATTTGGTCGGCCAGGGCAACCGGCGAGTTCTCGGTGTAATAGTCGATCCACTGTTGCTCGCGGATATCGCCATATTCGATCCGGTCTGAAGCCTTCAACGCCGGCGAGGCAATCTGCAGGGCCGTCACCCAGTTGCCGACCCCGAACAGCGAAACACCCGCATCGAAGGCGTCCGGATAGAGCGCCAGCACGGCATTGACCATATAGCCGCCATAAGACCCGCCCACGACTGCCGCACGCGATGTATCCACCCGGCCATCTGCGGCCAGGGCGTCGAGCATGTCGATCAGGTCGCGCACACTGTCGCGGCGATTGGTCTGGTCGTCCAGCGTCACATAGGTGCGCCCGAAGCCGGTCGAGCCGCGCACATTCGGCTGGAAGACGGCAAGGCCACGGTCGAGATGATACTGGACCACGCCATTGAAGCTGGCGACCGATTGCCCCGTGGGCCCGCCATGGACAAAGAAGATCACCGGCGGCGGCCCGTCGCCCGCACGCGAGCTTTCATCGGGCAGGTAAAGCAGGCCCTGCAGTTCCACCCCGTCGCGCGCCGTCATGCGGATGCTTTCCGGCTTGATCAGCCGGGCCGGGTCGAGCCCTGCATAGTCTGGCGCAAGCACCTGGTTCAGCTCTGCCGTTCCGAGGTCGAGCGTGTAAACGCTGCCGGGCGTGTTCCAGCCGTTGACATAGATGGTCATCATGTCGGAGGCATCGGCGCAGTTCGCACCCACCACGCCTTCCGGCAGGAAGGAGGTGTCGACCCCGGCATCCTCGCCATTCTTCGTGATGTGCAGCTTGTAGAAGCCGTCGACATTCTCGTCATACACCATGTACTCATCGGCCGCGCCGCACAGCGAGATGTCGCCGAGATCATGGTCGGATTCCGCAACCACGCTGATCTCGCCGGTAGCCACATCATAAAAGGAGATGGCGGAGAACTCGCGCCCCTCATTGGAGGAGAAATAAAAGCCCGAGGAGTCCGCCAGCCACTCAAAGCCGCCATCGCCGTGATTGGCGCGCGGTTCGGGTTTGGCGATGGTGGTCATCTCTCCGCTGGCCACATCGAGCAGATAGAGATTGTCGGAATCCTCGCCCACGGTTTCGGTGACGATCAGCTTGGTGCCGTCAGGCGAGAGGTCCTGCGCGAAGAATCCGAACACGCCTTCATAGAGGCGTGTGGTTTCCCCGGTCGTCAGGTCGGCGGTGTAGATGTCGAAATCGAGCCCGTTCCGCTCGGTCGAGGAGAAGGCGATCGTCTTCCCGTCAGCGGCAAAGTCGGCAAACACCCGGAAGCCGCCTTCGACCGCCGGCAGGACCAGTTCCTCGGAGGTCCCATCGGCGCTGATGCGATAATAGGACTCCTGCTCGTTGCCATTATTGTCGGCGCCATAGAGCAGGGTTTCGCTGTCCGGGGCCCAGGCAAAGAAGGTGATCCCGTTGCCGAAGGTCAGCTGGTGGGGCTGTCCACCTGCGGCCGGCACGGTCCAGAGCTGCGGCTTGCCGGTGATGCTCCAGCGGAAGGCGATGGTCTCGCCATCGGGGGAAATGCCGGCCCCACCTGCCCCGCTGGCCAGCAGGTAGCGCGCGATATTGGCCGGGTCGCTGCCGGCCAGTCCAACATCCACGGCGGTGGATTCCGGCGAGATGGCCTCCAGCTCCATATCCGGCCCGGTCATCGGTCCCGTCTCCTCGACAAGTGTCTCGGAGACCTCCACCTCCGCCGGCGCAGCCTCACTGCTCGGGACGGTCGTGGCGCACGCGCCCAGCACCATCATCAGCGCCAGGCCCGATATTTTCAGCTTCATATCCATGATCCTTGCCTCCCTTATTGCGCCATGCGGGCCGGGCCGAGCACGACGGCATTTGCCAGCAACAGGTTAAGCCCGTTCAGATAAGCCCGCGTCGTCGGCTCCTGAGTGAAGCCGATGGTAATACCGCCGCCATAGGGCTGGGCCATCACGAAGGGCTTGTAGGCCAGCTGCGCGCGGTTCTCTTCCCAGAGATAGCCGCTGAGCAAGAGCTCATCTGCGCCGGCAAAGCGGAACACATTGGTGCCGTCTGCCGCGTTGAGCGGGCGGTAGATCGACGAGCCGGTGACCAGCGCATTGGCGCTGTCATAGCCGGCCGCCAGCCAATGGTCGCCATCGGCCTCGGCCCTCACGATCACGCCGGGAATGTCTTCCGGGCGGGCATGGTGATCGGCGATCTGGCCGCGATAGGCCGCTTCGTCGGCCAGGATCAGGCCGGGCGCGCGCGCCCCCTCACCGCCATCATCGGCCTCGTCTTCGCCCACGGCGTATTCCAGCTTGGTCGACAGAAGGCCGTAATCCTCGCCCGCAACCGTGGCGACGGAATCGGAAAATGCGATCAGCACGCCGCCGCCGGACACGAAGTCCTTCAGCGTCTCGGCGCCGACCCGGCCGCCGCCGCCCCAGCCCGTATCAGGCAGGATCAGTACGTCATAATCCGACAGGTCCGCCCAGCCGAGCGTGGACATCCGGATCGGCGCGACTGGCAGGCCCAGCTCGCGCTCAAGCACGAAGCGGGTGTTGCCCGCCGATGTCGCGCTCGTCCCCTCGCCCCAGGCGATGGCAACGCGCGGCATTTTCAGGGCCGCGAAGGAGCCCGACCCGAAATTCGGCCCGTCATCGACCCAGCTGGAGCTCATCGGCACAACTTCCGCACCGATCTCCGCGGCCAGGCCCGCCATGCGCACGCCGAGATTGGCAGGATTTCCGGCGGCGGGGAACACCACGGTCCCAGCGGGGAAAACCCGGCCGGCCTGTGTAAAGGCGGTGTCGGTGGTCTTGCCCTCAAGGCCGTTCTTGAGCGCGGCAATGACCAGGCGCGCCTGACCGCTATCGGTCCAGGGCACGGCATAGCCATAAGCCCCGCTGCCACCCGCGATGGACGGGATGGGCTCGGTGGAAAGGACGGTGCGTGAGACGCTCAGATCCACGCGCCGGCAGGATTGGGCGGTCACGCCATCCATCAGCGGCAGCGACCAGGCCGTCACGTCATAAAGCTCGTGGCGCAAGCCGCGAGAGCGGCGGTCTTCCTGTTCGGCGATGAAGCCTTCCGGCAGCGGCGTGTCGGCGCTCAGCAGCGTGCGGGCAAGGCGCCCCTGCGCCTGCGCGAGGTCCACGACCAGCGCGCCGGACACATATTCCTGTCCGCACTGGTGCGAACCGGCGGCGACGCGCCTGACCTCGATGCCCTGCGCGGCAAGGCGCAGTGCCAGTGCTTCAGCCTCATAGCGGCGCTCGGACAAGTCGAGCACGACATAGCGGTCCTCTGCGTCTGTGCCATCGGTCACCGCGCTGCGCCGGAAGCTGGCATAATCGGTGAGGTATTGTGCCTTGTTGCGCGCCACGACTTCCAGGGTCGACAGCGAGGTCAGCACATTGTTGCGCACACCATCGCCATAGGTCAGATCCTTGCCGTCATTGCGGGCAAAGACCAGCCCGCGCGCGGAGGCCTGTTCGAAGGTCATCGAAATCGCGCCGTTCAGGCCCGGCCACATGTCGCCATAGCCCGGATAGAAGGCGTCGAAGACCTCACGCGTAAAATAGGGCACGCCGAACCGGTCGAACCAGGCGCCATGATTGCGGCCCATCTGGATCTGCTTGGCGCGCTGGCCCGCCGTGATGTTCGGGTTGTAGGGGTCTGCCGGCGGCGGGAAGTAATAGGTCTCGTCGCCGCCCATCTCATGGCTGTCGACATAGACAACCGGATGCCATTCCAGCACGCCGGCGACCTTGCCCTGAGTTTCCGGCTGGGTCATCGAGAACCAATCGCGGTTCATGTCGAACAGATAGTGGTTGTAGCGCCCGCCCGGCCAGGGCTGGTCATGCTCGGCAGTATAGCGGTCGCCCTGCGGTTCCATGCCGAGCGCGGACTCGAAAGAGTGGACGAACCGGTCCCGCCCGTCGGGGTTCTGGCTCGGATCGATGATGACAATCACATTGTCCAGAATGGTCTCGACCAGCGCATCATCCTGCGCAGCCAACAGGTGGTAGGCCAAGAACAGCGCACTGTCGCCGGGCGAGATCTCGTCTCCATGGATATTGTAGGAGAGCCAGACCACTGCCGGCGTGGAGCCGGCAAGGTCAGACACCGTGCTGGATGACAGCCCGCTGCCGCTCGCCAGCCGGTCCATCGCCGCCTTGGAGGTGTCCAGACTGGCCATGTTCTCCGGTGAGGAGATCACGGCATAGAACAGCTCCCGGCCCTCCCAGCTCGTAGCATAGGGCACGATATCAACACGGTCCGGCGCGGCAGCTTCGAGCGCCTCGAAATAGGCGGTGATCTCCGAAAAATCCGAGACCTGCTCGCCCGTCGAATGCCCGACAACCGCCTCCAGTGTTGGGATGTCCGGATCATAGTTCGCCTGGGGATAGGCCTGCGCGACGGCCAGCATGGGGACCCACAGCGCCGCAATCAGGGCCAGCCCCGCCCTCCACAGCGCGGCCCGCGCCGCACCTGCCCACGAATATTCTGTCATTGATTGTACTCCATCACCTGCTGCCACGAGGTAGCCCCTAACCCGCAGAGCATGGAACCTCATTTGCCGATTGGCCAGCACAGTTCCTTCAAGTGCAATAAAATCAGTCAGATCTGACCGGCAGAGCCGTCACGACGCGGCCAGGACGATGCCCACAATCCCTGCTGAGACCAGGAGGACGCCGAAAATCTCCCGCGCCGTGACCCGCTCCTTGAAGAACAGGAAAGATGCACCCAACGTGAAGACAATGTCGACCTGGCCGAGCGCGCGTACATAGGCTGCGTTCTGCAGGGTGAAGGCGGTAAACCAGCCGAGCGAGCTGAGCATGCCGGCAAGGCCCACCAGTCCCGCCACCTTCCAGCGACCGAAAAGCCGACCAATCTCTCCAGGCTCACGCAGGCGCAACCAGACCAGTACCAGGATGGCCTGCAGACTGGTCACGAAGGCCAGTGTCATCGCCGCGCGCAGGAGAACATCCTCGCTGGCAATCGAGAGCGAAGCGCCGCGATAGGCCACCGCCGACATGCCGAACAGGCCACCCGACACGGCGCCAATCAGTGCCTTGTGATCCAGCAGCTTGCCCGCCTCCTGCCCGGCCGGCAGGGAGATGAAGATCACACCGATGAGACTGATCATGATGCCGAGCGCGGCAAGGAAGGTCAGCCGGTCGCCCAGCAGGAGGATGCCGAACAGCGCAGTCTGGATCGTCTCGGTCTTCGTAAATGTCGTGGCGACGGTGAAACTCTTGTATGAAAACAGGTGGATGAGCAGGACCGTTCCCAGGATCTGGGCAATGCCACCCGCTACAGCATAGGCAAAGAAGGGCACGCCAACCAGCGCAACCTGCGTGTGCTTCACCGTCACCACCAGGCCGAGCACAAGTACCGCCAGCGGCGCGGCAAACACGAATCGCGCGCTCGTCGCGCCCAGTGTGCTGAGCGAGGTCTTCAGGCTCTTCTGCAGGGCCGAGCGGACATTCAGGCAGAAAGCCGCTGCAATGGTGATCGGAATCCACGCATCCATCCGCGCTTACCATGCCGCTTTGAGGCAAAGGTCAACTATTCACACGCCAATATTCGCGCGCGACTGGCCCCGGCTCAAAAACCGGGCGGCAGTGTCGGATCTGGGCGGGAATGGTGTGCCGTACAGGAATCGAACCTGTGACCCGCTGATTAAAAGTCAGCTGCTCTACCGACTGAGCTAACGGCACTTCCGGTGACGGGAATGGGCCACATAAAGGGCTCGGAGTTACTCGTCAATGAACAGTCTGAGTTAAGGGACTTGTTTACCGCATTTTTTTGCATCACTTCTTTTTCCATGAAGTCGTTCTCACTGAGTTTTCTGGCGATTTTCCTGGCCGCCTGCGCAAGCCAGGGTCATACGGGGCCGAGTGCGGCCACCAGCTCTGCCATTGAGCAGACCGGCGATGGCCTCGCCAATGCCGCGCTGAGCCCGCTGGAAGATCTCAATCTCAAGCGCGAGCCGATTCCGCCCGTGCTGGCCGGCCTCGCGACTACCTACGGCTTGCCCGAACCGGTGACCTGTTCGGCCATCGCGAACGAGGTCACGCGCCTCAATGCTGTGCTCGGTCAGGACAGTGATATCCCCCCTCCGGATGAGGAAGAGGAGGAGGATTATGGCCAGTGGGCCGCCGACGAATCCGCCGATGCCGCCCTCGGTGCAGTGGAATCGAGCGCGCGGGGCCTCATCCCCTTCCGCGGCCTCGTGCGTGAGGCGACCGGCGCGAACCGCTATGCCGACAAGGTCGCGCGCGCCTACCAGTTCGGCCTCACGCGCCGGGCCTATCTGAAGGGCTATGGCCACGCCATGGGCTGCAACTGGCCGGCCGCGCCGCTAGCCGGCGCGGAAGACGGCCAGTCCCGGATCGTCTTTCACTAGTTCTCGCGCGGGCTGGACCGGGTGTACCCCCAGCGCGCGGACAGCTCCGCACGCAGATCTGCAAATCTGCCGTCCGCGATAGCTGCCCGCATGCGCGCCATCAGCGCCTGGAAGAAGGCAGTGTTGTGCCAGGAGAGCAGCATCGGTGCGAGATATTCGCCCGACCGGAACAGATGGTTGAGATAGGCCAGTGAATAGTCGCGGCTGGCCGGGCAGTCGCTGTCGGGATCCAGCGGCCGGGTTTCCTCGATAAACTTCGCGTTCTTGACATTAACCGGCCCGTCCCAGGTCCAGGCCTGGCCATGCCGGCCAGACCGCGTGGGCAGGACGCAGTCAAACATGTCGATACCGCGCGCGACGGCTTCGACCAGATCGATCGGCTTGCCGACGCCCATGACATAGCGCGGCTTTTCCGGCGGTAGGTGCGGGAGGGTGAAGTCGATCGTCTCGCACATCTGGGCATGGCCCTCGCCCACAGCGAGCCCACCGAGCGCGATGCCGTCAAAGCCCTGCCCGGCCACGCCTTTTGCAGACCTCTCACGCAGGTCCGGGAAGTTCGAGCCCTGCACGATGCCGAACAGGGCCTGAGTGTCGCGATTGCCGAAGGCGGCCTTCGAGCGCGCGCCCCAATCGAGAGAGAGCTCCAGGCTGCGCAGGGCCTCCTCATGGTTGCAGGGAAAGTCGGTGCACTCATCCAGCTGCATGGAGATATCCGCGCCAAGCAGGTCGGCCTGGATTTCGATGCTGCGCGCCGGCGTCAGGCGATGTGTCGAACCATCAATATGACTCTGGAAGGTCACGCCGTCCGGGTCCATTTTCCGAAGCTGGGCAAGTGACCAGACCTGGAAGCCGCCGCTGTCGGTCAGGATCGGCCCGTCCCAGCCGGAAAAGGCGTGCAGCCCGCCGAGCTTCGCGACGCGCTCAGCTGTCGGGCGCAGCATCAGGTGATAGGTATTGCCGAGGATGATATCGGCTCCCGCCCGGCGCACCTGGTCCATATAGAGCGCCTTGACGGTGCCGGCAGTCCCCACCGGCATGAAGGCCGGCGTGCGGATCTCCCCGCGCGGGGTCGAGAGCGTGCCGGTGCGCGCCGCGCCCTGGCTGGCGGAGACGGTGAAGGAAAATGCGCTGGTCATGGCTCAGGGCACTAGCAGGCAGGCATCGCCATAGGAATAGAAGCGATACTCATGCGCGATGGCATGGGCATAGGCCGCCTGCATGATATCAGTGCCCATCAGGGCGCAGACCAGCATGAAGAGCGATGAGCGCGGCAGGTGGAAATTGGTCACCAGTGCATCCGTGGACCGCACGGCATCGCCGGGTTTGAGAAAGATATCGGTCGGCCCCGTCGCGGCATGTAGCAGGCCCGCCGCATCCACACAGCTTTCCAGCGTGCGCATGGCGGTCGTCCCCACCGGCACAATGCGATGCCCGGCTGCACGCGCTGCATTCAGGCGCCCGGCAGCTTCCGGCGTCAGGCGTCGCCATTCCTCATGCAGCCGGTTTTCATTCAACGCGCCCTCCGACAGCGGCGCGAAAGTGCCGAGCCCGACATGCAGGCGCACCGTCTCGCGCTCAAGGCCGGCCGCGTCGATCTCCGCCAGCAGGCGCCCGGTAAAGTGCAGGCCGGCAGTGGGCGCGGCAACAGATCGCGCCTCCTCGCCGGCGAACTTCGTCTGATAGGTCTCGCGGTCCTTCGCATCGGCTGCGCGGCGCCGGGCGATATAGGGCGGCAGCGGCATGGCGCCGGCCTCATCGAGCCAGTCGGTCAAGGCGCGGCCGGAAGTCTCGAAGGCGAGATCGACCTCGCCGCCCTCATGGCGAGCGACGAGACGGGCGGAAAACCCCTCCGCGAAGCCGATAACATCGCCTTCACGCAGTCGCCGCCCGGGCCGGGCGAGCGCGCGCCAGATCCCCTGCCCCACCTCCTCGACAAGGTTCACGTCCACGGCCACATCCTGACCGGCCTCATCGCGCGCCGGGCGCACGCCTTTCAGCGCGGCAGGCAGGACGCGGGTATCGTTGAAGACCAGCACATCGCCGGGGTCGAGAAAACGCGGCAGGTCGCGAATGGTGACATCTTCCAGCCTGCCATCGCCATGCACGACGAGCAGGCGCGCGGCATCCTGCGGCTCAGCCGGCCGCAGGGCGATGCGTTCCTCCGGGAGGTGGAAGTCGAAGGCGGCAAGGTCCATCGCCAGCTCAGCCGGCGCGGACTAGCGCACCACCACGGCCGGAACGGCTGGCAGGGCACAGACATCCTCGTCGCCCGTCGGCGTCTCGGCCGCCAGCGTCTCGCGGAATTCCGGTCCGTCGGTGCGCTGCACCCAGGCCTGCAGTGTTTCGCCCTCCGGCAGGCTCGACGCCATCACGGCACGCGTGAGGATATCCGGGTTCGTCACCGGTTCCCCCGTCTTGATGCGATAGACCACATCGGCGCCATCGATGATGCGCCCCCAGGCTGTGTATTGCTTGTCGAGATGCTCCGAACGCCCGCGCATCAGGAAGAACTGGCTGTTGGCCGAGTCCGGATCATCGGTGCGTGCGGTGGAGACAATGCCCGGGCAGTGCGGGACATAGCTCTGCACCAGCCCGTCCTTGGACATGTCGGCGAGCCATGACGCCTGCGTCATGACGGGAAAGCCCTTGATATAGCCGGCACGCGCCGTGTCGGCTTCCCCGATCGGGTCAAGCGGCATTTCGGCCGGGTTGCGCCGGAAAGTGAACTCGCCGGGAATGTCGGGCAGGCCGGACTCGCGGCCCTTCAGCGCGAAGATGTCCCCGCCCTGGGCCATGAAATCATCGATCACGCGGTGGAAGGTGGTGCCGTCGAAGTCACCGGATTCGATGATCGTACGGAACTGGACGGCATGGGCCGGGGCCGCTTCGGGGAAAATCTCGATGACCACGTCGCCGGCGGTGGTTTCGAACAGGATCAGGTTTTCCGGGTCCACCTTGCGCCAGTTGGCCGGATCTGCGGCCACACTTTCGGCTGTCGGAGCGGTATCGGCGAGGGCGGCACCAGCTGACAGGCAGGCCAGGCTGGCGGCGATCAGAACACTACGAAACATTACGCATACTTCTCCAACAGGTCAGCCCTCACGGCCGGCGAGACGAAATGAGAGACGTCCCCGCCCAGGCTGGCGATTTCCTTGACCAGGCGAGACGCCACGGCCTGGTGGCGAACATCGGCCATCAGGAACACGGTTTCAATGTTCGGATTCAGTACCTCGTTCATCGCCGTCATCTGAAACTCGTACTCGAAGTCCGAAACCGCGCGCAGGCCGCGGACCAGCACGCCGGCATGGCATTCCTCGGCAAAGTGCATCAGCAGGCTGTCGAAGGATTTGACGGCGATCTGCGCGCGCCCTGGCATTTCGTGGCTTGCCACCTCGCGCTCGACGATGGCAACACGCTCCTCCAGGCTGAACAGCGGCCTCTTGGCCTCGTTGACCGCCACACCGATGATGAGGCGATCAACCAGTTTCGTCGCACGCTGGATGATGTCGAGATGGCCAAGGGTGATCGGATCGAAGGTTCCCGGATAAAGGCCAACGCGCTGCATATCATTCTCCCATGGCGGCCAACCAGGCGCCGCTTCGGCGGATCAGGTCTCCGATCCGCCGCCTTCTTCCATATCGTCTTCTTCCTGTTCGACAAGGCGAGCGACCGAGACCACGCGTTCGCCGTCATTGGTGCGCAGCACCCAGACGCCCGATGTGGCGCGGCCCGCAAGGCGGATCTGGTCGACCGGCGTACGGATCAATTGTCCGGCATCGGTGACCAGCATCACCTCGTCGCCATCTTCCACAGGGAAGGACTGGGCGATGCGCTTGACCGGCCCGGCCTTCTTGTCGCGGCCCCAGATGTTCAGGGCCACGAGGCCCTTCCCGCCGCGGCCTGTGACGCGATAGTCGAAGGCCGAGGACCGCTTGCCCATGCCATCATCGGCGATGGTGAGGATGAATTCCTCGGCCGCGCCAAGCTCGGCGATGCGTTCGGGGCTGAGCGCGGCGGTTTCCTCGCCGTTTTCTTCTTCGTCCTCCTCGACCACTTCCGGTGCCATGTCGACATCCTCGCCATCGGTGGCGCGGCGCATGGCGGCGGCGTGCTTGAGATAGGCACGCGCCTCGGGCGAGGTGACCTCGACATGGCGCAGGATACCCATGGAAATGACGCGGTCGCTGTCGGCCAGGCGAATGCCGCGCACGCCGGTGGAGTTGCGGCCCGCAAACACCCGCACATCGTCGACGCGGAAGCGGATACACTGGCCCATGGCCGTGGTCAGCAGGATATCGTCGCGGTCGGAACAGATCTTCACGCTGACAATGCCGTCCTCGCCATCCTCTTCCAGCTTCATCGCGATCTTGCCGTTGCGGTTCACCCGCACGAAATCCGACAGCTTGTTGCGGCGCACGGTGCCCGAGCGCGTGGCAAACATGATGTCGAGTTCCTCACGGGCGGTGTCGTCATCAGGCAGCGGCATCACCGAGGTGATCCACTCGTCCTTTTCCAGCGGCAGGATGTTGACCAGCGCCTTGCCACGCGATTGCGGCGAGCCCAGTGGCAGGCGCCAGACCTTCTCCTTGTAGACCATGCCGGCCGAGGAGAAGAACAGGATCTCGGTATGAGTGTTGGCCGAGAACAGGCGCGTGACGAAATCCTCGTCCTTCAGCGCGGTACCGGAGCGCCCCTTCCCGCCGCGATGCTGGGTGCGATATGTCGAGAGCGGCACGCGTTTGACATAGCCGCCATGGGTGACCGTGACGACCATGTCCTCGCGTTCGATCAGGTCCTCGTCGTCCATGTCGGCATCGCCGAACACGAACTCGGACCGGCGCGGGATCGCGAACTTGTCCTTCACTTCGGAAAGCTCGGTGCGGATGATATCGAGGATCCGCGGACGCGAGCGCAGAATGTCGAGAAAATCGGCGATCTTGTCGGCAAGGCCACGCGCCTCGTTGCCGATCTCGTCCCGGCCGAGGCCGGTCAGGCGATGCAGGCGCAGCTCCAGGATGGCGCGGGCCTGTTCGTCGGAGAGATAGATCTTGTTCTCCCCCTCCTCGGCATGGCGCGTACGCCGGTCAGCGATCAGCGCGATCAGAGGCGCCATGTCCATGGCGTCCCAGGCTTTTGCCAGCAATTGCTCGCGGGCCGTCGCCGGGTCCGGCGCATGGCGGATGATGCGGATCACCTCGTCGATATTGGCAACAGCCAGGGCGAGGCCGACCAGGACATGGGCCCGGTCACGCGCCTTGGAGAGCTCGAACTTGGTGCGCCGGGCCACGACTTCCTCGCGGAAACGAATGAAGCAATCGAGCACCTTGCGCAGGTTCAAAAGCTCCGGCCGGCCGCCATTCAGCGCCAGCATGTTGACGCCGAACGAGGTCTGCATCTGCGAATAGCGGTAAAGCTGGTTGAGTACCACATCCGCGCTCGCATCGCGCTTGACCTCGATCACCACACGGATGCCGTGGCGGTCGCTCTCATCACGCAGATCGGCGATGCCCTCAATGCGTTTCTCACGCACCAGTTCGGCGATTTTGGAGACCATGCTCGCCTTGTTCACCTGGAACGGGATCTCGGTGACGATGATCGCCTCGCGCCCGCTACGCGCGGTTTCGATCTCGGTGCGCGCCCGCATGATGACCGAGCCACGTCCTTCCAGCAGCGCCCGGCGCGAGCCGGCATAGCCGAGGATCAGCCCGCCGGTCGGAAAATCCGGCCCGGGCACGATGTCGAGCAGCGTCTCTTCCTCGACCTGCGGATCGTCGATCACAGCCAGGGTGGCATCGATGATTTCGCCCAGATTGTGCGGCGGGATATTCGTCGCCATGCCGACCGCGATGCCGCCGCCGCCATTGACCAGCAGGTTCGGGAACTGGGCCGGCAGGACCACCGGCTCGCTTTCCGAGCCATCATAGTTATCCTGGAAGTCAACCGTGTCCTTGTCGATATCGGCCAGCAGGTACTGCGCCGGCTTGTCGGTGCGCACCTCGGTGTAGCGCATGGCGGCCGGGGGATCATTGTCGATCGAGCCGAAATTGCCCTGGCCGTCGAGCAGCGGCAGGCCCATGGAGAAGGGCTGGGCCATACGCACCAGCGCGTCATAGACTGCACTGTCACCATGGGGATGGTACTTACCGATCACATCGCCGACCACACGTGCCGATTTGCGATAGGGCTTGTCATGGGTGTAGCCGCCCTCCTGCATCGCATAGAGGATGCGACGGTGGACGGGCTTGAGGCCATCGCGCACATCGGGCAGCGCGCGGCTGACAATGACACTCATGGCATAGTCGAGATAGGAGCGTTTCAGCTCGCTCTCGATGGAAATCGGGTCGACACCGTCTTCGGGCGGCGTACCTTCAGAATCCGGGTCTTCCGGGGGCGTGATATCGTCACTCAAGGGACGTCGCTCCTCTTTTGGGGCGTGGGCCTCGAATCGGCCGAGAAATCTGACAAAGTGGTAGCAGTGCGCGGCGCGCGCTTCAAACCCAAAGCGCCGCAAACAAAGGCCGAAGGCGGAGGAAATAACAGTGATGCAGCCGACCAGATCGCCCCATGGGGGAATAAGCCGGAGACTGGCGCTTTCAGGACTTGGCGCAAGTGGGCTCATGGCCTGCACGCCGAGGCCAGAGCAACAGGCCGAGAGCGTGCCGAGCGGCTGGCGCGCCGGCCCAGCCATGCCCTTTGCCGTACAGGAGATCTATCCCACCCTACATGCCGGGCGCATCCATCAGGCGGGTGGCTTCGTGGCAGAGAATGGCCGCATCACCGGCCCGACCGATGCTCATATCGCGCTGGATCCCGCGACTGGACTTTGGGATGAGAAAGCGCCCCTGCCAACCGCGCGGCATCACCCACATCTGGTGTCGGCCTTCGGCGACCTTTTGGCGATTGGCGGGTTCGAGGCGCACAGCCCAGAGGCCATCTGGGTGATGCAGTCCAGCGGCTGGCGCCTGATGGACGGCAACTGGGAGCCCCTCCCGGCTCTGCCCCGGCCTGCCGCCGAGGCGGTGACCGCCACACTTGAAGATCGTGTGCATCTTGTCTCGGGCCGGCGCCCGGCCGGCAAGGCCAACGCGGCCTGGACCGATCAGGAAGACGCCGCCGAGCATTTCGTGCTGGATGCGCCGGATGGCGCCTGGATCATAGCCGCGCCCATCCCGACCGCGCGCAACAGCGCCGCAGCGGCAACCCTCGGAGACAATTGGCATGTGGTTGGTGGGCGCACCGTGACCGGCGGCAACACCGCCGTTCACGAGGTCTACGACCCGCGCGAGGACCGATGGCGCACTGCCGCGCCGATGCCACAGGGTCAGGGCGGACTTGCGGCCGCCAGTGTCGGCGGAAAGCTCTATGCCTTTGGCGGGGAGTATTTCAGCCCCGAGGGTGGTGGCGTGTTCGCAGAAGGCTGGGTGTATGATCCAGGGCTTGATTCCTGGGCGCCAATTGCGGACATGCCTCATCCGCGCCACGGCCTGGGCGCGGTGGCCGTTGGCGATGAGATCTATGTGGTCGGCGGCGCGCTGTCCTTCAGCGGCAGCAACACAAGCGCGATTGTCGAGATATACAGGCCCTGAGACAGCGCCGGAGGGGGCCTGATAGAATGAGCGAGACCGGTACTGCCGAAACCACCGGGCTGGAACGCCATGCCTGGTATGAAGACCTTCAGGCCCTGGCGCTGGGCACCCTGCTGCTATCCTTCGGCGTAACACTGTATGGCGAAGCAATGCTGATCACGGGCGGGCTGGCGGGCACAAGCCTCCTGGTCTCCTTCGCCACGCCGGTCTCGTTCGGCACCGCCTTCTTCGTGCTGAACCTGCCCTTTTACGTGCTGTCCTTCCTGCGCATGGGGCTCGGTTTCACCCTGCGCACCTTTGTGGCGATTGCGCTGATCTCGGTGCTAACGCGCCTGATCCCGCTCTGGGTGGACTTTTCCAGCCTGAACCATGTCTTCGCCGCAGTTGTCGGCGCGGCAATGATGGGGGTCGGTCTGGTCATGCTGCTGCGCCACCGCGCCGGCATTGGCGGTACGACGATCCTTGCACAGTTCCTGCAGGATCGCGGCATCATCCGCGCGGGCTATTTCCAGCTGATCGTGGATCTCGCCATCCTGGTCGCGGCGGTGTTCATCCTGCCGCTGAAGCTGGTGGCGCTGTCGGTGCTGGGCGCCTTTGTCCTGAACCTCACCGTGGCGGTGAACCACAGGCCGGGGCGCTATCGCGGCATCAGCTAGCCGGGCGCCCCGCCCCAGACAGACCGTGGCTAGAACGGAATCTCGTCGTCGAGATTGGAGCGGGAATAGTCTTCCGCCGGGCCTTCGAACTGGCGCGGACCACCGCCGCCACCGCCCTGATCATAGCCCATGCTGCCACCGCCCGCGCCGGCCCCGCCACTGGCGCCATCAAGCATGGTCAGCGTCGAGCCGAAATTGCGCAGCACGACCTCGGTCGTGTATTTCTCCACGCCGGACTGGTCGGTATATTTGCGGGTCTCCAGCTGGCCCTCGATATAGACCTTCGAGCCCTTGCGCAGATATTG
Source organism: Hyphomonadaceae bacterium UBA5336 (assembly GCA_002408125.1). Classification (GTDB taxonomy): domain Bacteria; phylum Pseudomonadota; class Alphaproteobacteria; order Caulobacterales; family Hyphomonadaceae; genus UBA5336. The sequence continues at coordinate 124,988 of DHQO01000026.1, forward strand.
CTGGGCCACACGGACCAGGCCCTCGCTGAAGATCACGACGCGGTGCCATTCGGTCTTTTCCCGGCGCTCGCCGGTATTGCGATCCTTCCAGGTTTCCGAGGTCGCGACCGACAGGTTGCAGACCTGGCCGCCATTCTGGAACTGGCGCACTTCCGGGTCGCGCCCCAGATTGCCCACCAGAATCACCTTGTTTACCGATCCCGCCATCATTTCGCTCCGGCTCTTGTTCTTCGAATCTCAGTGCACCTTAAAGCATGCCCGCAGGCAAGTCGCCTGCGTGCGCATGTGGAAATCGCACGTTTGTTCTTTTTATGTTCTAGCTGCCCTGCACGTCAAGACCGATTGGCAGGACTATTCGGCGGATGCTTCGGCCCGCTTGGCCCGGCGCGGGAGCAGCATTTCCCCCCACAGACGGAAGGGATAGAGGAAAAGCTTCACGAAGCTCTCGCCCGGATTGCCCTCAAACCCGGTCGGCACATTGCATGGGCCGGGGCAGTAATAAGTCCCGAACAGCCGGTCCCAGAGCGGCATAATGTTGGAGAAATTCTTGTCCCAGGCTTCCGGCGTATCGGCATGGTGCCAATGATGGAAGCGCGGCGAGGCAAAGACGAGGTTGAACGGGCCATGGTCCCAGTCCAGCCGGCAATGGACATACATCTGCTGCAACGCCGCGAGGAAGACCAGCCAGCCGACGCTCTCGACGGAGGTGCCGAGCCAGGTCGCGAACAGGATTTTCGCGATCGGGGTAAAGGTCGCTTCCAGGATATGCGCGCGATAGAAGCTGGTATGGTTCAGATGCGGGTCGGAATGGTGCACCGAGTGGATCGGCCAGAGCCATTTGTGATGCCGGAGACGGTGGGTCCAGTAGGTCAGGAAATCGAGCCAGAACAGCGCGACGAGCGCCGGGAGGATGGCCGGCATGCCAGCCCAGACATCCGGACTGATGCGCGGCAGGCCGAGCGCCCGATAGGCCTCGTACACCGGCACAATCGCAAAGATGGCGATCGGCGTAAGCGCGGCATTGGAGAGAATGAACAGCCAGTTGATCCGCGCCGAGGTCCGCAGCGGCTTGTCCCAGTTGAAAGCCTGCCGGCCATTGGCGAGCCAGGACAGCGCCGTGAAGATGAAGAAGATCATCACCCAGGCAACCGCCAGCCCGGCCAGTTCCCCGAAGGTCATGTCATAGTTCAACATGGTTCGCCTACGCTCCTGGTGAACAAAATTGGAGCCCTGCTGCTAGCGCGAAGTTCTGAACATCCCGTTTCTGCACCGGATCGGTGAAAATCCGTTTCATATTGGCAATAACGGGACTACCTACACCACATGGCTCGATCCGGTCCTGACATCGCCCATATCCGCTGGACATGCTGCGCCTGCTGCCCAACTTCACGCCATTTGCTCTTCAACGCTTCGCGCCGAAATGACGGGTTCTTTTTTTGTTCTTGATGCCAGGCCGGATTCGAAGCACAGACTCGATAAGACCATCCAGAGGGCCGAACCGATGACTTCCCAGGACCTTCGCATGATCCGCGTGCGCGGTGCCAAGGAGCACAATCTCAAGAATGTGGATATCGACATCCCGCGCGACCAGCTTGTCGTGATGACCGGCCTGTCAGGCTCGGGCAAATCCTCCCTCGCCTTCGACACCATCTATGCCGAGGGCCAGCGGCGCTATGTCGAAAGCCTGTCGGCCTATGCACGCCAGTTCCTGGAGCTGATGCAGAAGCCCGATGTGGAGAGCATCGAAGGCCTGTCGCCCGCCATCTCCATCGAGCAGAAAACCACCAGCCGCAATCCGCGCTCAACCGTCGGCACGGTGACGGAGATCTATGACTATATGCGCCTTCTGTGGGCGCGCGTCGGCATCCCCTATTCGCCCGCCACAGGCCTGCCGATCGAGAGCCAGACCGTCTCGCAGATGGTCGACCGCACCCTTGGCCTGGAGGACGGCACGCGGCTTTACCTGCTCGCGCCCATCGTGCGCGGCCGCAAGGGGGAATACCGCAAGGAGTTCGCCGAGCTGCTCAAGAAAGGCTTCCAGCGGGTGAAGGTGGACGGCGAGTTTTACGACCTGGAAACCCCGCCCACGCTCGACAAGAAATACAAGCACGACGTGGACGTCGTGGTCGACCGCGTGGTCGTGCGCGAGGGCACGGAACAGCGCCTGGCGGAGAGCTTCGAGACAGCGCTGGAGCTGGCAAACGGTATCGCCGTGGCCGAGTTCGCTGATCTGGCCGAGGGCGAAACCAGCCCGCGTCGCATCACCTACAGCGCCAATTTCGCCTGCCCGGAAAGCGGGTTCACCATTCCCGAGATCGAGCCGCGCCTGTTCTCGTTCAACAATCCCTTCGGCGCCTGCCCGACCTGCGATGGCCTCGGCACCCAGTCCAAGGTGGATGTCGACCTTGTCGTGCCCGACCGCGACCTCAACCTGATGAACGGCGCCATTGCGCCCTGGGCGCGCACCACCTCGCCCTATCAGACCCAGACCCTGCAGGCGCTCTCGGCCCATTACCGCTTCGACCTGAAACAGCCCTGGAACAAGCTCGCCCCGGAAATCCATGACGTCATCCTCCATGGCACGGGCGAGGAAGAGATCGACTTCGTCTATGATGACGGCATGCGCCGCTACGAGGTCACCAAGACCTTCGAGGGGGTGGTCCCGAACCTGGAACGGCGCTATCGCGAAACCGACAGCGCCTGGGTGCGCGACGAGATCGCCAAGTTCCAGTCCTCCCAGCCCTGCCCGGCCTGTGGTGGCAAGCGGCTGAAACCGGAAGCCCTGGCCGTGAAGGTGGCCGGACTCGACATTGCCGATGTCTCGGTCTTCTCGATCCGCGAGGCGGGGCACTGGTTCGACGGTGTCGAGGATACGCTCACCGACCAGGCGAAGGAAATCGCCAGCCGCATCCTGAAAGAGATCAATGACCGGCTGAAATTCCTCAATGATGTAGGCCTGGACTATCTCGGCCTCGGGCGCGCCTCCGGCACCCTGTCGGGCGGGGAAAGCCAGCGCATTCGCCTCGCCAGTCAGATCGGCTCGGGGCTCACCGGCGTGCTCTATGTGCTCGACGAACCCAGCATCGGCCTGCACCAGCGCGACAATGAGCGCCTGCTGGAAACCCTGAAACGCCTGCGCGATCTCGGCAACTCGGTCATCGTGGTCGAGCATGACGAGGATGCGATCCTCACCGCCGACCATGTCATCGATATGGGACCAGCCGCGGGCGTGCATGGTGGCGAGGTCGTCGCCCAGGGCACGGCCGAGGAGGTGATCGCCGACCCGAACAGCCTGACCGGCGCCTATCTCAACGGTACGCGCGAAATCGCCATCCCGGACAAGCGCCGGCCGGCCGCGAAGGTGAAGTCCATCCGCCTGAAGGGCGCGAGCGGCAACAACCTCAAATCTGTCGATGCGCGCATTCCGCTGGGCGTCTTCACGGCGATTACCGGCGTCTCGGGCGGCGGCAAGTCCACCCTGATCATCGAGACGCTCTACAAGGCGCTGGCGCGCAAGCTGAACGGCGCGTCCTCGGTGCCCGCGCCCTATGAAACCATCGAGGGCCTGGAGCATCTCGACAAGGTGATCGATATCGACCAGAGCCCGATCGGACGCACACCGCGTTCCAATCCGGCCACTTATACGGGCGCATTCGGACCGATCCGCGACTGGTTCGCCAACCTGCCCGAATCCAAGGCGCGCGGCTACAAGCCCGGCCGGTTCTCCTTCAATGTGAAGGGCGGGCGCTGCGAGGCCTGCCAGGGCGACGGCGTCATCAAGATCGAGATGCACTTCCTGCCGGATGTCTATGTCACTTGTGAGGTCTGCGACGGCAAACGCTATAATCGCGAGACGCTGGAAGTGCTCTACAAGGGCAAGTCCATCGCCGATGTGCTCGACATGACGGTGGAGGATGCGGCGAAATTCTTCTCCGCCGTGCCGGCCATTGCGTCCAAAATGGAGACCCTGAACCGAGTGGGCCTTTCCTATATCAAGGTCGGCCAGCAGGCGACGACCCTGTCGGGCGGCGAGGCCCAGCGCGTGAAGCTCGCCAAGGAGCTCTCTAAGCGCGCCACCGGCCGCACGCTCTACATCCTGGACGAGCCGACCACGGGCCTGCATTTCGAGGATGTCAGCAAGCTGCTGGAAGTGCTCCATGAACTGGTCGATGCCGGCAACACGGTGGTGGTGATCGAGCACAATCTCGATGTCATCAAGACCGCCGACTGGCTGCTCGACCTCGGCCCCGAAGGCGGCGATGGCGGCGGCGAACTGGTCGCCGAAGGCACGCCGGAACAGGTCGCCCAGAACGAGAAGAGCTGGACCGGGAAATTCCTCACCGAGACCTTCCGTCGTCAGGACGAGCGCCGCGCGGCGAAGAAGGCGCGCGAAAGCAAGGGCAAGAAAAAGGGGAAGTCCAAGGCGGCCTGAGGGGACTTCCCTGTTTGATCCCGTATCGGGCTTCGTAGCCGGTTTGCGAAGCAAAGAATTTGATCCGGGGGATCAAATTCAGGCGGAGAAGGCCACGGCAGTGGCTTTCCGGTTTGTCTCCGTATCGCTTCGCCCTCACATGAGACGCGCTCAGGGCTGAGTCCTTGCTTGTCTCCGTATCGCTGCGCTCACATGAGACAGGCTCAGGGCTGAGTCCTTGCTTGTCTCCGTATCGCTGCGCTCACATGAGACGCGCTCAGGGCTGCACCGGCGCCCGCAGGGCGGGGAGCGCTGCGGTAGATCGGTCTATAAATTCAGAGCGTTCCCCTCTCCCGGCCGCGGGAGAGGGGTTAGGGGTGAGGGCGGCGGTTTGCCCACATGCACTGGCCCCTGCCGACAGAGCCCGGCCCTCACCCTCAGTCGT
>DHQO01000028.1:0-17708 GCA_002408125.1 Hyphomonadaceae bacterium UBA5336
GGCAAAGCGCGGCTTCAAATACTCCTCCATCGGACGCTAAACCGGGCGGGCCAGACCGTTCTTAGGCCGCCTCATTTGACTGCGACGGCTTCGTTATGGGGCGGTCTCCAGAACAAACCCCGTCTGCGAAAAATCAAAACTGTGCAGTCACAAATATCGGGTCCCGCTGAGATGGCGGCCTGAAGTCCTGTATTTATTGTAATCCGAGGCCTCTAAAGTCTCAAAGTTGAACGCCTTTCCCCAGGCAGGCGAGTGAGCGAGTGGGAATACCTGCTCGCGATGGTGGAATTGGCGTGTTCTGAACTTAGCCGTCGAGAATGCTGCCATCCAGACTGGTATGTTGCTTGCTGAACATGGCGGGAAGGGCGTGCCGCCAGTTTGTGGCGGAGCGCGCGTTGACCTCAGTTTGAAGGAACATGTCATGACCAGTCTTACGGTCGGAAGCGCGGCGATCATTTCTTACCAGGAAGATAGCGAGGTCGTCTGGTCCATCGTCCTCCTTGAAGACATTGAGGCGGGCACGGAGTTCTCCTTCACGGACAATGGCTGGCTTGCCGCCGGCGGTTTCCGCGTTGGGGAGAGCAGTGGCGTGACATTCACGGCCGGCCAGGCGCTTACGGCCGGAACGGTCATTACCTTCACCAACACCTCTGCCGTGCTGGCCGGAACCGAGACATCGGTCGGCACCATGACCGGCGACCCCATCGACCTGTCGGTTGGCGGGTCGAACGGTGAAGACCAGATCTTCATGTATCAGGGCACCTTCAACACCACGACCGGCGAAACCGATCCCGGCTTCCAGTTCATCACCGGCTATCATGCCCGCACCAGCTGGAACGCAGATGCGATCAACAATGAGACCAGCGCGCTGCCGACCGAACTGACCAATTACAGCATCAACCAGAGCGGTCTCGGACAGAACGACAATGCGGTCTATGTCGGCCCGACCGGCGGGACCCAGGCCCAGCTCTGGGAAGAGTTTCAGGACCCGGGCAACTGGGTCGGCGGCGGCAATCCGGAAGCCGATCCATATCTGTCGGGCTTCAATGCCCTGTCTGACTTCACCGTCGTCGGCACCGATCCCTACATCTTCACCCCGGACAGCCCGCTCTTCGAGGCCAACTCGACCGGCAATGTCATCACCGGCATCTACATCGCCGATGCCGACAGCGACCGCGTGAGCGTGACCCTGACGGTAGAAGGCACCATCACCCTGGCCCAGACCACGGACCTCAACTTCATCACTGGCGATGGCGTGGACGATTCCACCGTGACCTTCTCCGGCCTGATCGAGGATGTGAACGCGGCCCTGGACGGCCTGCTCTACACCCCGGCCACCGACGATATCGACGGCGACACGCTGCAGATCATCGTCTCTGACGGCACTGCCGTGATCGCGCCCGGCGCCTTCCCGGCCAGCGTCGACCTTTCCGAACTCGACGGCACGGACGGCTTTTCGATTGACGGCCTGGCCCAGAACGACCGGCTCGGCTACGACGTGTCCTATGCTGGCGATATCAATGGCGACGGCATCGACGATATCATCATCGGCGCGCCCTATGCCGATGACGGTGTTCTGATCGATCACGACAGCAATCCCGAAACGCCCGACATTCAGAAGAATTATGGCGAAGCCTATGTGATCTATGGCACTGATGCCGGCTTCTCCAGCACCATCGATCTGACCGCGCTCGACGGCTCGAACGGTTTCAGGATCACCAATTTGAACGGCTATCAGGGCGATGAACTCGGCCATGCCGTGTCCAATCTCGGCGACATCAATGGCGACGGCATCAATGATTTTGCGGTCGGCTCGTTCAATGCCAACAAGGACGATGGCATGGGCGGCACGACGAATGATGTCGGCAAGACCTGGGTCATTTTCGGCACCGGCAGCGCGATGCCGGCGACCTTCGATGTGTCCACCATTGACGGCTCAAACGGCTTTGTCGTCCAGGGCGACCGCGCCGACGACTATTCCGGTCGCGTCATCACCGCCGGCGGCGATATCAACGGCGACGGTATCGATGATTTCATCATCGCGGCCGACCGCACCGACACGCCCGGCGACAAGGCTGGTGGCGTCTATGTGATCTACGGCACCGACGAAGGCTTTGACGCCACCATCGACCTGGCCGACATCGAAACCGGCGACGGCAGCGTCGGCACCTATATTTACGGCGCCGCCGCGGGCGACCGCGCGGGCCGCGACATGCACTCTGCCGGCGATATCAACGGCGACGGCCTTGATGACATCATCATCGGCGCCTACCAGTCGTCCTTCGACGCAGACGGCAATGAAATTGTCGACCACTATGCCGGCAAGGCCTTCGTGGTCTTCGGACAGGAAGGCGGCCTTGGCGGCACGATGAGCCTGGGCAGCCTGAACGGCTCCAACGGCTTCTCCATGGATGGTCTCGCGGCCGAGGACATTACCGGGCGTGGTGTGTCTACCGCCGGCGACATCAATGGCGACGGCATTGACGACATCATGATCGGCGCGCCGCTGGCTGATGCCAATGGGCGGAATTCCGGCGCGGTCTATGTGGTGTACGGCACCACCGAGGGCTTTGCCGCCGACATCGACCTGTCGGCGCTGGACGGCACCGACGGCTTCACCATTGTCGGCAACGCCGATGGCTGGATCGGCTACGACCTTGCCAATCTCGGCGACATCAATGGCGACGGGATCGATGACATTCTGGTCGGCTCGACCTCGAGCCTGCCGTCCGGCACCCACGACATTCCTCCGGAGGGCAATGCCGGCAACCTGGACGGCGCCTATGTCGTGTTCGGCACCGATGAGGGTTTCGACGCGACCTTCGATCTGGGCGACATTGATGGCACCAATGGTTTCCAGCTCGGCGATGTGATGCCCGGCGACAGCACCGGCTTTGCAGTCTCCACCGCCGGCGACCTGAACCATGACGGCATTGCCGACATGATCATCAGCGCCAGTGGTGCCGATCCGAACGGCTCCAATTCCGGCCGCGTCTATGTGGTGTTCGGCAACGCCAACATCTCCAACTCCTATATCAGCCAGAACCTTGCGATCCAGTTGGAAGCCCCGCCGGTTATCGCCGACATGGACGGTGACACCGCGACCTTCACCGAAGGTGACGCTTTCACCCTGCTCGACACCGGCACGGCCGTCTCGATCACGGATGCGGAAAGCACCGACTTCGATGGTGGCGTGCTCGACATCCAGTATGCGTCCGGCCAGGAATCCGAGGACGGTCTGATTGTCGATACGTCCGGTACGGTTGCCCTGTCGGCTGGCCAGACCGCCGGCAGCGAAGTGTCCATCAGCGGCACGGTCATCGGTACGATTGTGTCCGGCGAGACCGGCGCGTCGGGCGAAGGCCTGCAATTTGCGCTGAACGCCGATGCTACCCCGGCGCTGGTCCAGAGCCTGCTGGGCGCGATCGGCTACACCAACTCGGCTGGCGACACGCCGATTGCCGGCGACCGCACCTTTACCATCACACTCGACGATGGCGACGGCGCCGATACCGAGATCTCGACCACGGTCTCCGTGGTTGCCGTGGACACCGCTCCGGTCATCGAAACGACGCCGGCCGCGCAGTCCTTCGCCGTCAACTCCACCGACAACTCGATCACGGGCCTGTCCGTCAGCGACGTCGACAGCGACACCGTGACGGTCACGCTGACCGTGGAAGGCACGCTCACCCTGGCTCAGACCACCGGCCTCTCCTTCGACGCCGGCGCCGATGGCTCCTCGACCATGACCATCTCCGGCTCGGTTGCCGATGTGAACGCCGCCATCGCGACGCTCACCTACACCCCGGCGACCGACGACCGTGACGGCGACACACTGTCTGTTTCCGTCACCGACGGCACCACACCGCTTGCCGACACCGTCTCCATCGCTCTGACCAACACCGATCCGGTGGCCCAGGACGATGCCGTGTCTGCTGAGGAGGACGGCCCAGCGCTGATGGGCGATGTGTTCGCCGAGAATGGTAGCGGTGCCGACAGCGATGCCAATGGCGATACGCTAACCGTCACCGAAGTGAACGGCGAAAGCGGTGATGTGGGCTCGCAGATCGCACTCGCCTCCGGCGCGCTGCTCACGCTGAACTCCGACGGCACCTTCATCTATGACCCGAACGGCCAGTTCGAGGATCTCGACGAGACCGAAACCACCACCGACAGCTTCACCTACACTGTGGATGACGGCTTCGGCGGCACGAGCACGGCTACGGCCACGGTGACCATCAATGGGGCCAATGACGCCCCCATCGTCACCACGCCGGAGGACCAGTCCTTCGCTGTGAACTCCAGCGGCCACACGCTGACCGGCTTCTCTGTCTCTGATGTGGATGATGGTCAGGTCACGGTCACGCTGACGGCGGAAGGGGCGATGACGCTCGCCGACACCCGGGGGCTCACCTTCACAACCGGTGACGGCACTGATGACACGACGATGACCTTCATGGGCAGCCTGACCAAGGTTAACGCAGCCATCTCTTCGATCGGCTACACCTCGGCGACGGATGACCGCGATGGCGACACGATCCAGATCGATGTCAATGATGGTGTCGACACGACGACCGAAACCGTCGCCGTCGCCCTCACCAACACCGACCCGGTGGCCAATGACGATGCGGTCTCTGTCGACGAAACCGGCACGCTGACCGGCGATGTCTTTGCCGACAATGGCAGCAGCGCGGACAGCGATGCCAATAATGACACGCTGACGGTCAGCCATGTGAACACTCTCGACAGCAATGTCGACACCCAGATCACGCTGACTTCGGGCGCGCTGCTGACGCTGAACTCGGATGGCACTTTCGCCTATGATCCGAATGGCGCCTTCGACACGCTGGCGGCCGGCGAGACCGACACGGACACCTTCACCTATACGGTTTCGGACGGCTTTGGCGGCTCGGATACCGCCACCGTCACACTGACCATTACCGGTGAGAACGAAGCCCCGGTCGCGCAGGACGATGCGTTGAACGTGGATGAACGTGACATGCTGGCCGGCGATGTCCTGGCCGACAATGGCAATGGCGTGGACAGCGATCCGAATGGCGATACGCTGACCATCACGCATGTCAATGGTGTGGAGATTGTTTCCGGCGCGACCATTACGCTGGCCTCCGGCGCACTGCTCACCATGAACGATGATGGCACGTTCAGCTACGACCCGAACGATGCCTTTGGCGGCCTGGCCACGGGCGAGACCGACACCGACAGCTTCACCTACACGATCAGCGATGGTCTTGACGGCACGGACAGTGCCACGGCGACCATCACGATCAATGGCGAGAACGAAGCGCCTGTCGCCCAGGATGATGCGGCCACGGTTGCCGAATCCGGCGCGGTCAGCGGCGATGTCCTGGCTGACAATGGCAACGGGATCGACGAGGATGCCAATGGCGACACGCTGACGGTGAGCGAAGTGAATGGTGTCGACACGAATGTCGGCACGCAGATCACGCTGACCTCCGGCGCCCTCCTGACCGTCAACGCCAACGGCACGTTCGACTATGATCCGAATGGCGCTTTCGATGGCTTGGCTCAGGACGAGAGGGACACCGACAGCTTCAACTACACAATCGACGATGGGCTTGGCGGTACCGATATCGCCACCGCGACCATCACCATCACAGGTGAGAACGACCTGCCGGTCGCCCAGGACGACGCCTTCACCCTCTCCGAGGATGGCCCGGCCCTTGCCGGCGATGTCCTGGCCGACAATGGCAGTGGCGTGGACAGCGATCCGAACGGCGACACGCTGACCATCACCCATGTCAACGGTGTGGAGATCGTCTCCGGTGCGACGATCACGCTGGCGTCCGGCGCGCTGCTCACCATGAATGATGACGGCACGTTCGAGTATGATCCGAACGGCGTGTTCGACAGCCTGCCGGACGGTGCGAATGGCGCCGACAGTTTCACCTACACGATGGATGACGGCCTCGGCGGCACCGATACGGCCACGGCAAACATCACCGTGACCGGCGCGAATGACGCCCCGCAGGACACGGTGCCCGGCTCGCAGACCTTCCTGGCCAACAGCACCGGCAATGCGATCACCGGCATCAGTGTCTCTGATCCGGACGATACTCAGCTCCTGGTGACGCTGTCCGTGGAAGGCCGCCTGACCCTTGGCCAGACCACCGGCCTGACCTTCACGCTCGGCGATGGCACCAATGACTCGGCCATGGCCTTCTCCGGTAGCCAGGCTGCTATCAACGCCGCCCTGGCGGGGCTCACCTACACTCCGGCGAATGGTGACCGCGATGGCGACACGCTCTCGCTGGGAGCCTATGATGGCGATGAGACGACGACGCAGACCGTCGCGATCACGCTGGAAAATGCCGGCCCTGTGGCTGGCGACGATGCCTATGCGGCCGACGATGATGCCGCCACGATCACCGGCAATATCATCACCGGTCCGGGCGCGGACAGCGATGCCAACAATGACACGCTGACCGTCACGGAAGTGAACGGCCAGTCGGCCAATGTCGGGTCGATCATCACGCTCGCTTCGGGGGCGGAACTGACGGTCAATTCCGACGGCTCCTTCACCTTCAACCTGAACGGGGCCTATGAGAGCCTCCCGGAAGGGTTCCAGGCGGTCGAAACCATCACCTACACGGTGGAAGACGGGTTCGGCGGCAGCGACACGGCGACCCTCGACTTCACCATCAATGGCACCCAGGCCGGCGATGATGTCGGTACGCTGACGGGCGCAGATGAGGTCTTCTATGGCGGTGTGGGCAATGACACGCTCGACGGTGCCGGCGGTCATGACACGCTCTATGGCGGCGATGGCAATGACGACCTCACAGGGTCGGCGGGCAATGACATCCTCTATGGCGATGATGGCGATGACTTCCTTGGCGGCGGCGGCGGTGACGACGAAGCCTATGGTGGGGCAGGCAATGACACGTTGCGCGGCGCGGTTGGTAATGATCGCCTGATCGGCCAGGCCGGCGATGACCTGATCTATGGCGACGATGGCGATGATTTCCTCGGCGGTGGCAACGGCAACGACCTGATCTACGGCGGCAATGGCAATGATACCATTCAGGGGTCCGGCGGGGATGACCGTCTGATCGGCCAGAACGGAAGCGACACTCTCTATGGTGCTGACGGGAACGACTATATCCGTGGGTCGGCTGATAATGACATCCTCAACGGTGATGCCGGGGATGATGAATTGCGCGGCGATGGCGGTGATGACCAGCTCTTTGGTGGTAATGGCAACGACTTCCTCTTCGGGGGCACTGGCAACGATGATCTGCAAGGCGCCGACGGTGATGATCAGCTCTACGGATTTGTCGGTGACGACCAGATCCTGGGTGGGCTTGGAAACGACTTCGTCGGTGCCGGCTCGGGCAACGATCTGGTCCATGGCGAGGATGGAAACGATGAGATCCATGGCGCGGACGGCAATGACATGCTGTTCGGTGACGCCGGCGACGATTTCATCGAGGGCAATGACGGCGACGACATAGTTGGCGGCGGTACCGGTAATGACATGTTGTTCGGTGATGCCGGTGCAGACGACCTGCAGGGCGGCGAAGGCGACGACCTGCTGGGCGGCGGCTCCGGAAACGATACGCTGCAGGGTGGTGATGGCAATGACGATCTGCGTGGCGGCGGCGGTGATGATGTGCTGGCCGGCCAGGCGGGCGACGATCTTATCACCGGTGCGTCGGGTGTGGACACTTTCGTTTTCGCCTTCGGCGAGCCGGGCTCAGACATCGTCTTTGACTTCGCGGCGGGAGAAACTGTCCAGCTCGACGGCTTCGGCTATGCCAATGTCGGCGAGGCGGCGGCTGATTTCAGCCAGGCCGGAACCGATGTCGTCTTCGTGAAGGGCAACCAGACCGTCACCTTCAAGCATGCCGATCTCGCCGATGTGGTGGCGGGTATCGAGCTTGACGGCGGTTCCACTGCGCGCGTCGGCCCGTCCGGAGGCGAGGCTGGCTCAGGTGAGTATTTCGAGTTCACCAAGGTAATGCCGACCTCATCTGACAATATGACCGACACCGACCTTCTGGAACTTGGCGACAAGCCTGCCTTCCACGACTTGGATACACACTACACTGTCTTCCATGACGGCCTGCCGGTGGACGAGCTTGCCTTCATCAGCCAGTTCGACGTAACCGGCGACGTGGACGGTTTCGACTTCTGATCGGCTGCGACCGGAAAAAATCAGCCGCGGTTCGGACATCGAACCGCGGCTGTTGCATGTCTGAGCGGACGTGCGGCGTGCGTCTAGCGCATGGACCTCTGATAGAAATCCCGTATCGGCAAAGCCATGGCTTCCTCGACACGCTCGGCAGGGACGCCGATATTATAGACTGGCATGGTCGGATCGCCTTGCCAGCGCTCGGGACCGAACGGGTCCCTGAAGATATCGAACAGGCGATATCCGATCGATTCAAACAGCGCGAAGAACTCGTCACGCGTATAGCCGGCAATCTGGGCAGCCTGCTCGCGGGCATTCTCGAAGGCGAGCATGGGCCGGTCACGGCGCAGCAGGTTCTGCGCGCCCTTCAGTGCGGCAAACTCGTTCAGTTCCAGATCAAGCTTGGCAAAGCGTGTGCCCTCGATCAGGTGAGCCAGGTCATCCAGGCAGATCACGGGCGTGAAGAAGCGCGTGATATTCTCCTCGCGGGTATTGGGCGGGCGGTGGCGCTCGAACAGGGAGGACCAGCCATCCATGTCCCGGCGAAAGAAGAACTCCGCCACGGCGTGACTGTCACCGAGCGCCGAGACGACCAGCTTGATCTGGCGCAGATGATGGCGCCGGGCCTGGGTATCGATCATGTCGGCGAGCGCCGGGATCGGTTCGATGGCCAGGACGCGGCCTTCCGGGCCGACAATATTGGCAAGCTGATAGGTATGGTGACCCCGATTGGCGCCGGCATCGATAACCTGGTCGCCAGCCCCGCACCAGGTCGTATAGAGACAGGTGATGATGTCCTCGAACAGGCGACCATCCGACCGGTGCGCATCTATGAAGCCGAGTTTTTCCTCGGCGGTGAATCCGGCTGTCATGAATAGTATCCTCGATATGACTTGCCCCAACCAGCCATGGGGCGGGGGAGATCAGTTGGTGTTCTAGCCCAGCGTTTCGGTTTCGTAGCCAAAGAACTTGAAGACCGGCTCATAGCGCCGTTCCAGGCTGTTCTTGGCCTGGTCATTGAGATGCGTCTTGTAGTTGCCCGGGCTGACCTGGCGGATATGCGCATCGGGACGTTCGGCATCAGGCCGGATATCGTGGCGATCCGCAATCTCGTTCAGCACGGACGGATCGACATTGAGACCACAGGCTGCCGCAATATCGGCGATCCATTCGCGTTTCTTGAAGATGACATCCTCATAGCGATAGACGCGGCACGACGGATCGGACGAGATCAGCCGTGAGAAGGCGCGCATATTGTTGAGCACGAAGTCGCAGCGCCCGGAGCGCACGAAGGTGTTGATGTCGAGTTCATTGGCCTGCTGGCGCTGGGCCAGAAGTTTGTCCCGAACATCGCCACTATCGGGGATGGTGTGGCTCTTGGTGACGGAGAAATAATAGGACACGGCAATGTCGCGCGGGTCGCGTACCAGCAGGAACTTGGTCGATTCGCGGAAACGGCGGACATAGGGCAGGAGCCAGATTGTCCGGAAACCTGAGAACATGAAACCCGGCTTCTCCAGGGCCATGGTCAGCTCCAGCGGGCAGTCCACAAGCGAGACCCCTCTCGAGAACAATTCCGATTCCAGCGCGAAATTGGGCTTTCCGACTGCGGCGGCAAGCTCCTCTACGAGATTGTAGAAGAGCACGCTGCCCGATTTGTGCAGGGCCAGAAAATACTGGGAATCCGGGAACGGCGAAGCCGGGAACTCGAATTCGAGGTCCGTCCCTTTCAGCGATGTCGTTCTGATCGTGTCCAAATCTCTACTCCACAGACAATAGGGGCTGTCAAACGGGTCTGGGCCGCAGCAGGCGCCCCAAGTCAAGGTCTATCTCTGTTGTCTCGTGCTCAATGGCCGGATGGTCCGCCAGACGCGCCGGGCTGCCTTGTAGGACAGCGATTCCTCCGGCAGGCCCTTGGCCATCTGGCCGGCAATTTCCGCCATCCGGTTGCGCGGTGGATGGTGGGCGCCGGAACCGTTATCCGAACCGACCTTGGCGGCGATACGCAAGTCATAACCGAGCGCGGGGGCATAAAAATCGTGTATGCCGTCTCCGGCGCCGTACATGCAGGCAATTTCATACCATTCGCTTTGACACCGCGCGAAACGGCCTGAGGACATGCCGCCTTCGAAATACAGGGCCACCGTTTCCATGCAGTGGCGGAAGCGAGCCCCCTTCGCGCGCATACGGAACATGAATTCATGGTCTGCTGCGATCTGGAAGCGCAGGTCATAGCGGTGTTCCCGCAAAAGTTTTGTGCGTGTGAAGGTCGCCTGATGGGCAGGGATGCCCGACAGCCATTTGCCGTTGATGTATCCCTTCTGGAGCAGGTCCCAGGTTTTCTCGAAATCGGGGGCGGCGTGGTGTAGCTGGGAGCCGTCCTTGCGGATCCAGACATGGTCGCCATAGAGAAAGTCGTCTTCGGGCTGGGCAGCGGCCATCACCCGCTCAAGTGTGTCCTTGGCATAGAGCAGGTCGCCGGCATTGAGAAAGTAGACATATTCGCCACGGGCGATCTCGGCGCCATGCACCATGGCATCATAGGGCCCTTCATCGGGCTGGGAGACGAACTCGTCGATGACATTGGCGAACTGGCCGACGCATTCGAGCATGTCTTCCGAACTCATGCCGTCCAGAACCAGGCATTCGAAATTGTCATAGGTCTGGCAGGCAAGGCTCGACAGGGTCTTGCGGAGGCCCGGAACATCGTCGCGCACGACCGTGACAACCGAAAGCTTCGGCTTGGCCAGGCGGTCGGTCCGGCAGTGATAGCGCGGGATATGCTGCTCATCGGTCGTGCTCTTCGGCGGCGCGATCCTGGGCCGGCCGATGAGCCGGGGGAATTCCTCACGCTGGATCATCTGGTCCAGATGGCTTGAATAGTCGCGCCGGCGGGCAGGCGGGCGCGACAGGCTGAACAATCGGTCGACAAGCCTTGTCCGGTCATGCGTCCAGCGTTCGAAACCGCGTTCCACACTTTCGCGGGCCTTGCGGCCAAGTTGTTGCAGCTCGCCCTGCATCAGGCGCGGCAGCTTGCTTTCGGAGCCCGCATCGAACAGGAGGCCGTTCTCGCCATGAAAGATGTATTCGTTCATGGTCGGGGTATCGGAGGAGACCGGACACAGCCCCATCGCCATGGCTTCGAGGAAGGAAAACCCGATGCCCTCGAAATAGCGCGGCGAGAGATAGAAATCGCACTGGGCAATGGCGTGGCGCAGATCGGATTTTTCCGGGAACCAGGACGAGACGTCTAACGCGTAGCGCTGGATCTCGGCCGATTTCGGCTTTTCGAAGTCTGTCTTGCTGTCATCGTCGATCGCGAGGTGCAGTTGCGCCGACCTGGCCCCGATCGCATCGAGAACCGCACGGGCATCCGTCCATGATATCCCGTCCCAGGGCCGGCGCAGCCAGATGAAGCCGCGCGGGCCTTCGCTCTCGCGGGCAACCGTGCTGCAATCGACGAAATCGGCAGGGTCGGGAAAATACTGGAAATAGTTCGAATCCACATTGTCCTGCTGCAGCATGTTGTGCATCTCGCGGCAAAACGAGACCACGCGCACCATGCTGATCGCTTTCCAGAAGTCCGGGCGGTGCAGGCGTGCGGCATCGTACATCGGAATGGCCAGCACCCGCTTGCGTGCGCGCAGCAGGGGCGGGGCGAGATACTCGGTCTGCCACAGGAAGATGGCATCGTGATTGCCGTCGAGCAGCTCTTCCATGCAGGTCGACTTGTTCGTGTAGAAAAAGTCGTCATAGAACAGCTCGACGTCGATGCCGGCCTCGGCAATCAGGTCGAGGAAGAAATCGGCCGATCGAGTCTTCTTGTGATAGGGGTGGCCTACGAAGGCGATTCTCAATGTCGCTCACTCCACTCCAACGGCCCGCATTGCTGCAGAAATCCCACACCCCCGGTCCCCGGTCGGTCAAGGCAGACCTGTCAAAGACCCGTTTGCAAGACCAATATTCATCCCTAACCATGACCGCCGGTTTAGGTAAACGGCAAGCACTGAAATTCGTCGGCTCTCACATGTATGAAGTGTTGACGTGCTGCAAGAGGTGTCTCATGACGCGTGTCGATTGTGCGCCTGTTGAGAGGCATATTTCGAATCACACTTCGGCTCCGGGTACAGGCAAGTGGGCCGGCCTGATCTGGATCTGTCGGTGAGGAGCTGCGTATGAAAATTCTCGTTGTTTCCCCGCTTGCTTCCCATCAGCCCACGGGCGGGGCAAAGCGCCGGATCTACAATCTGCTCGGTCACCTGCAGCGCAACGGACACGAAATTCACTTTGTCTATACCTGTCATGAAGCGGGCGACCATGAGGGCGCGGCGCGCCAGATGTCGGCCGACTGGGACAGTGTGCATGTCATCCCGTTCACCGGCACATATGTGAAATCCATGGGTGAGGATTTCGGTGTCGATGACTGGATCGAACCGGGGTCGGGCGAGCGGGTTGCCCAGCTCTGCGAGGAGATAGAGCCCGATCTCGTGCTCGTCCAGTATGTCTTCCAGTCCTATTATTGCGACTTCATTCCCGACCATATTCCCACCGTCATCGACACGCATGACAAGCTCTCGCGGCGCCACATTTTTGAGCAGGCGGGCATAGATCCAGGCTTTTTCTACACCACCGAGGAAGAAGAGCTTCGCGGCCTCGCCCGCGCCGACCTGGTGCTTGCGATCCAGGACAATGAGGCGGGCTATTTCGAGCGCGCGGGCAAGCCGGTCGTGGTTGTCGGCCATATCGCGGAAGCCTGTTTCGACGATCGCCGCTTCAATTCCATGTCGAAGATCGGCATCGTGGCGGCCTATAACAAGTTCAACCTGCGGGCGATCGAGGATGCGCTGCCGCCGGTGCTTGAACGGCTTGACGAGATCAATGCAAATTGCGAGATCCACCTGGCCGGGAATATCGCCCATGGCGTCACGCTCGAACACCCCAAGCTGATCAAGCGCGGCTTTGTCGAGAGCGTCGCCGGCTTCTATGCGGAAATGGACCTGATCCTCAACCCGACGCTGGACGGTACGGGGCTGAAGATCAAGACGATCGAGGCGATGGCCTATGGCCTGCCGCTGATCTCGACCATGGTAGGCTTTGATGGCCTTGTGCCGCGCACGCCCTTCCATGCCGCTGAGGATGGCGATGCGCTGGCCGACCTCATCGAGGATGCCTTCCGCTACCAGTTCGGCACGCTGACAAAACTCGCCAATTTCTCGCGCGCCATCTTCACCGAGTACCAGCACAATCTGCGCTATAATATCGCCTCGATCTTCTCGCCGCGGCTGAAGGAGCTGGCCGGAGATGTCGACGGGCTCCGGCAGTATGTTGCCGACACCACCTTCCTGATCGGCACGCCCGATGCGCCGAACTATCAGCGTCTGCGCGATATCACCACGCCGCAGCGCAACTACCGCCTTGCGCACGTCGTCAACCCGGTTGATCTGGGTGCGAATTCCGACCTTTATATCGCCCAGCCGGTAACCTTCGAATCCATGCGCCGGGCCAAGGCACTGGCGAGCGATGTGGTGGATGTCGATCTCCTGGCGGTCGGCTATTCCGAGGATGATGGCGCGATGCCGCAGCGGGGCTTCAAGGTCCTGCCGGAGTTGGAACGCAGCGTGCTCGACGTGCAGCATTTCGACATTCCGCGGAAACTGCCGCTGCTGGGGGATCTCCTGGCGGCCGGTTTCGAGGGTTCCGATGCCGACTATCTGGTCTTCACCAATGTCGATATCGCGCTCACGCCGCAATTCTATGTTCGCGTCGCCGAGCTGATCGATGCCGGCCATGACGCCATCATCATCAATCGCCGAACGATCTCGAAACAGCATTCGAGCGTCAACGAACTCGCGGCGATGTATGCCGAGTATGGCAAGGACCATCCCGGCTATGATTGCTTCGTGATCAAGCGGGAACTCTACGAGCAGTTCAATCTCGGCAATATCTGTGTCGGCGTGCACATGATCGGTCGTGTCCTGCTTTGGAACCTCAAGGCCTTTGCCAAGAACCTGCTGATCGAGACGAAAGAGCACCTCACCTTCCATATCGGCGACGATGTGCCGAGCAAGGATGCCCGCCTGCTCGATTATATCCGCCACAATGTCAGCGAGGCACTGGCCATCCTCGGCGATCTGGAAAAGCGGGCCGGTCTGCTCACGCGTCTGCAGGATGAAGGCGCGCGCAAGCTGCTGACGATGAATTTCGGCCCGACCATGTTCAAGGAGTTCCAGGGCAACAAGATCCGCCCGGCCCTGGCGCGGCCGATCATGATCCATGCCCTGTTCCGCGCCGGCTCGACCTATCTCTGGCGCAAGATGCGCCGGCTGAAACATGTGAAGGCCTATTACGAACCGCTGCACGAGGACCTGGCCCTGTTCCGGCCGAAATCCATGGAGATGCTGCAGCGCCGCCACAAGGCTTCCACCTTCCACAAGCTCGATGTCGACGAGTGGTTGTTCAAGGAGTTCGAAACCATTCTGGCCAGCGATCCCGAGGGGCGTGTGACCGGGTATGATCGCCGCTTTGCCTATGATGAGTTCACCGAGCCGGAAGACAGTGATGCCCTGGCCGGCTATATCGACACTCTCCTGAACGAGCAGGATGTGAAAACGCCGATCCTGCAGTTCAACCGCTCGTCCATGCGCCAGAACTGGTTCCGCCGGCGCTATCCGGACGCCTTGCATATCTATATGCACCGTTCGGCGCGCGGGCAGTGGGGCTCGTATGCCGGCTTCGTCAATCGTGGCCGGATGGGCTTTGTCCGCAACACGGTCATGCTCGCCGGCAAGTCGATGCACAAGCCGAGCTTTGCCCCGCTCAACAAGCTCGTGCCTCTCGTCCGCACCGACAACACCGCGCAGATGCACCAGATCTATGACGCGGTTTATGACTGCTATTCCTTCGAGGAACTCTACACGGTCTTCTATTATGTCTGGCTGATGTCGTCGCTGATGGGCGCGATGAATGCCGACATCTATCTCGATACCGAACGCCTGAGCGTCGACCGGCTCTACCAGCTCGAAACCGAATTCGAGCTGATGTGCGCGAATATCGTGATCGATCTCTCCGATGCGCGGATCCCGACCTATGATCCCGATACGCTGGGCCTCAGTCCGGCGACGATGGACGCGATCGAAACCCGCGTGCATGGCGTGCTGGCCCAGTCCGGCTGGAAGCTGCCACTCGATCGCCTACGGGCCTGCGGTCTGGTCTCACTGGCAGACCGGCTGGAACAGGCCGCCCAGACCCCGGTCGAGCTTGCCGACCCGGTTGACCTTGAGCGCCGCCGCACGGACATGCAAAAGGTCGTACTGGACGAGATTCAGAGCCTCGAGACCAAGACCTGGGCACCGCGCGAGAATCCAAATCCGATCGACTGCCGCCCGCGGACTCTGATCCCCGTGGGAGGAGGGCGTTCGATCGAATACAATACCCTGCTTGCCACGGGTGGACGGGGCGTGCGCGATCTTCTCTTGGAAGGATGGCATGCCCCCGAGCCCAGGCGTGTGCTGTCCTCAGATAGCCATGCGGTAATCGAGTGTGAGCTTGCCGCCTGCGAGGGCGCGTCTTTGAGTATACGGCTCGCAGCGTCCTGCGAGACACGCCAAAGCGCGCCGGTCCGCCTTCTGCTCGACGATGTCGAGCTAGTCGAGACCCATCTCGGGCCTCAGTCCCAGCACCTGGAATGCCCTGTTCCCCAAGAGCTTTTGAGCGTTTCCGGCCGTCACCGTCTGGAGATTGAATGCCCGGTCGAGGACACGGCTGACGGTCCGGTCGGTGTGATCATGGAGTCCCTGGAATTCGTGGCGGCTTCGAAGATGAAGCCCAAGGTCAAGGAACGCCAGGCTCCCAAGCCGGGCCTGCTCCTGAACGATGTGTTCCCCGTCTCGGGTGAGACCCGGCCGGCTCTCTCCTATGGCTGGGACGCGATCGAAGGGCGCTATGTCTGGTCGAACAGCTTCATCGCTGCTGTCCAGTTCAGTTTCCACCACAAGCAACCCCCTTCATGGATTGCCCTGGACCTCGCCACCCTGAACGAATTGTCCAATGATAATGACATGTTCATGGTGCGCCTCAACGGGCAGCTGATCTATCATGGGCAACTCTGGCCGCAGATGCACCGCATCGCCATCAAGGGTGTAGACAAGCAACTCAAGGCCGGGGAGCTCAACGAGATCACGCTGGAAAGCCGGCAGCTTTACATGCCCGAGAATGATCATCGCCAGCTAGGCTTGCGGCTGCGCAATATCGGCGTAACCAAGATCATCAAGCCGCCCAAGGATGCCGTGCTGGAGCCATGCCCCTCGATTGAGGGGCTGGAAATCGTGGCCTGGAACCTTGAAGGCGGCCGACCGGCTCAGACGCCAGCCGCACCGCGGGCCGAGGCGACTGAAACGCCGCCGGCATCGCAACAACCGGCTCCTCAAGCGGAAGCTCCGATGGCCGCGCCAATGCTGGTGCCGCGGGCCGAGCCTGTCCAGCCTGAGCCAGCTGAAGCTGAACATGCGGCTGCCATAATGCCCGGCCAGCGCCTGAGCGCGGCCGATGATATCATCAAGCTGCGCTCTGGCTGGAGCTATCGCGAAGGTGAACATGTCTGGGCTGTAGAGCGTCGGGCCTTCCTTGCATTTGACGTGAACGGAAGCCTTGAAGGCGTACAGCGCCTGCGTCTCGGGCTCGTCGTGCCGGAAAACCATGAACGCCTGCTGCTGGCGCGGCTCAATGGCCGCGATCTTGGCACCATTCACTGCACTGGCGATTTTCAGGAACACGAACTGGCGCTGACCGAACAACCCATTCTGCCAAACGAAGAGAACAGTCTCGAAATTGAAGCAGTGGATACGGCCGATGATGTGGTCGATGCCGGCGGGCGCCCGCTCGTCTTTTGCTTCAGGAGCCTGTCGTTTGAGGCGTGAGGAATTTCCCCTGCGGCGTTGCGCTGGCTGGGCCTGTAATCCCGGCTTGCCGGCGGCCGAACCTCCCAATCTACTGGACCAAGACCTATTCGGAGTATTGAAGACATGAGCAAGAAGACGGCCCTCATCACTGGTGTCACCGGCCAGGACGGCTCCTATCTCACGCGCCTCCTTCTGGAAAAGGGCTATGAGGTGCATGGCGTGAAGCGGCGCTCCTCCTCTTTCAACACGGCGCGGATCGACGATATCTATCTCGATTTCCATGATGAGGATGCCAATCTCTTCCTTCACTATGGCGACCTGACCGATTCCACGAACATCATCCGTCTCGTCCAGGAAACCCGTCCGACCGAGATCTACAATCTCGGCGCTCAGTCGCATGTTCAGGTCAGTTTCGAGACGCCGGAATACACTGCAAACTCCGATGCTGTCGGCGCGCTGCGCGTGCTTGAGGCGATCCGTATCCTGAAGATGGAAGATACCTGCCGCTTCTACCAGGCCTCGACCTCCGAGCTTTACGGCAAGGTCCAGGAAACCCCCCAGACCGAGACCACCCCCTTCTATCCGCGCAGCCCGTATGGCGCGGCCAAGCTCTATGCCTACTGGATCACGGTGAACTA
>DHQO01000028.1:17941-29856 GCA_002408125.1 Hyphomonadaceae bacterium UBA5336
CCTACTGGATCACGGTGAACTATCGCGAGGCCTATGGCATGCACGCCTCCAACGGCATCCTGTTCAACCATGAAAGCCCTGTGCGCGGCGAGACCTTCGTGACCCGCAAGATTACGCGCGCTGTCGCCGCGATCACGCATGGCATGCAGGACACGCTGTTCCTCGGCAATCTCGACGCCCAGCGCGACTGGGGCCATGCCAGGGATTATGTCGAGGGCATGTGGCGCATCCTTCAGCAGGATGTGGCCGATGATTATGTGCTCGGCACCGGCGAGATGCATTCGGTGCGCGAGTTTGTCGAACGCGCCTTTGCGCTCACCGGCGTAACCGTGGAGTGGGAAGGCGAAGGCGTCGACGAGGTCGGCCGCGATGCCAAGACGGGCAAGGAACTGGTGAAGGTCGATCCGGTCTATTTCCGCCCCACCGAGGTCGATCTCCTGCTGTCAGATCCGAAGAAGGCGCGCGAAAAGCTCGGCTGGACCGCGACCACCTCCTTCGAGGAACTGGTCCGTGACATGGTCGAGGGCGACATGGTGATCATGGAAGCGGAAAAGAAACGCCGGAGCTAGTAGAGGAGCGGGTTTCGCCTGTCTTTGTATCCTGGAGGTTTTGACCTCTATTGAAATCTGCGGATGCTGGCGGTGTAGGAATTGAACTCGGTGCAGTCGAGTAAGGAGTTACGAGCCATGAATATGCCATTCCGCTTTCCGAGCGAACGAATTGTCGAGTTCGATGTTCCCGCTGCCGGCACCAACGGGCCGAGCAGCTATCTGATCGGGATCAAGAAGGGCGGAAGCACCCTGCTGGCCCATGTCATGCGGGATCTGGCGCCCTATACGGACAGGACAATCTTCGAATTCTCGAAAGCGGCTTTCTCCGGCGGTCTGGCGCCGAGTTCGTCCATTGAGGATATCAGGGGGGCTCTCCGTCAGAACGGTTATGTCTACGGCGTTTTCCGCTGGCTGCCCGAAAATGATCTATTGAAGCTGTCCATGCTCGAGCCGGGAGAGGGCAAGCGGTCCGCGCGAATCCTCACCCTGATTCGGGATCCGAGGGACGTCATGGTGTCGCTCTACTTCTCCGATGCCAAGAGCCATGCCCTGCGCAATGAGGGTACTGCCAAGGAACACCAGCTCCAACGCATGAAGGAGATCAGCCAGATCGAGCTGGATGAGTATGTGGTTTCCAAAACATCCATGATTTTAAGGCACTACCTGCGCACAACACAGGTGCTTGCTCTGGATAACAATACTCTTCTGCGCTATGAGGATATCATTTACGACAAGACTGCGCTGGTCCGTGCCGTGGCCGAGACGATGTATTGTGATGTCGATGCGGCGACAATTGAGGCCATCGCCAGCAAGAATGACAAGATGCCTGAAAGCGAGCGCGAATCCGCGCATGTCAGGCAGGTTCACCCCGGCAACTATCTCAAGAAACTCAGGCCGGAGACAGTCGATTTCCTGAACGACAGGTTCAGGGTGATCCTCAACTCCTTCAATTATGAGATTGTGTGAGGCAGGTCGGTAGAGACTGGCCTCCGAAAACAACACAGGCAGGGCAAGATGGCGAGCAATGTAATCTATCCGCTTGAGGGCAAGCGCATCTATGTGGCCGGCCATCGCGGCATGGTCGGTTCGGCCATTGTGCGGCGCCTGGCACGTGAAAATCCCGGCGAGATCTACACCGCGACCCGCCAGGAGGTGGACCTGACAAACCAGGCGGCGACCACGGCCTGGATGGAGAAGATCCGGCCCGAAGCCGTGTTCATTCCGGCCGCCAAGGTCGGCGGCATCTATGCCAATGACACCTATCCGGCTGAATTTCTCTATGACAATCTGATGATTGCCTCCAACCTCATCCATGCCGCACATGGGGTTGGAGTCGA
Organism: Hyphomonadaceae bacterium UBA5336; assembly: GCA_002408125.1. Taxonomy (GTDB): domain Bacteria; phylum Pseudomonadota; class Alphaproteobacteria; order Caulobacterales; family Hyphomonadaceae; genus UBA5336. The sequence goes on from DHQO01000028.1 coordinate 19,830, forward strand.
GAAGCTCATATTCCTTGGCTCCTCCTGCATCTATCCGAAATTCGCCGAGCAGCCGATCCAGGAAGACAGCCTGCTCACCGGCGCGCTGGAGCCGACCAATGAATGGTACGCGATCGCCAAGATTGCCGGCATCAAGCTGTGTCAGGCCTATCGCAAGCAGTATGGCGACGATTTCATTTCCGGCATGCCGACCAATCTCTATGGCCCCGGCGACAATTTCCACCCCGAGAACAGCCATGTCATTCCCGGCCTGATCGGCAAGGCCCACCGCGCCAGGGTCGCGGGCGAGAGGGGTCTTGAAATCTGGGGCACGGGCACGCCGCGCCGCGAATTCCTGCATGTCGATGACTGCGCTGATGCCATCGTCTTCCTGATGAAGACCTATTCCGAGGCCGGCCATGTCAATGTCGGCTCGGGCGAGGATCTTACCATCGCCTCGCTGGCGCAGGAGATCATGCAGGTGGTCGGACTTGAAGGCGAGCTGCGCCATGATACCTCCAAGCCCGACGGCACGCCGCGCAAGCTGATGGCGGCTGACCGTCTGCGAGCCATGGGCTGGTCGCCGAAAATCGGCCTGCGAGAGGGGCTGGAAGACGCCTATGGCTGGTATCTGGAGCATGTCGCGGACAAGGCTGCGTGACCCGCTTTGCGATTTCGGTGCCGGTCGGCGCCTGGCATCCGCTCCTGCCGGACACACTGAAGAGCCTGCTTGTCCAGGATGTGGATATCAGTATCGCACTCCTTGATGCGTCGGGTGATGCGCGGGTAAGGGAACTTGCCGGGGCCCATCGCGACAGGCTTGCCTATGTGCACCACGGGCCGGATGAGGGGCAGTCGGCCGCCATCCTGGAAGGGTGGGCCAATACGGGTGGCGATATCCTGGGCTGGCTGAATGCCGATGATGCCCTGGCGCCAGGAGCTCTTGCGGCAGTGGCGCAGGCTTTCGAAAGCGACCCGAATCTCGATGTCTTCTATGGTAACTCGATCATCTGTGACGAGGTTGGCGATATCACCGGGATCCACTGGTCCGTCGAGCCGCCCAGCGAGATGATCCTGCGGGGGTGCATCATTTCACAGCCGTCCTGTTTCTTTCGCCGCAGGGCACATGATGCCGTTGGCGGTCTGGACACGGATCTTCAGTATACGATGGATTGGGATCTCTGGATCAGGCTCTGGCGCGCCGGGCATCGTTTCGGGTTCACGGAGGCGGTGCTCTCGCGTGTCCTGTGGGGCAGGGACACCAAGACCGGTCAATTCAACCGTGTCCGGCGCGCTGAACTGGAGCGGCTGATCGGCCAGAACCAGCGCTTTATCGACCGCGTGAACAGCCGTGTCGGATATGCCATCCAGTTTCTGCTCGAACAGCCGGTTCTCAAACGGCTCTCGCCTCTGGTTCACCGCCTCCTGGCTGGCGAGCGGGCGCCGGTTTCAGGGCTCGGCGCGCATGGTGAGATCCGCGGCACGGCGCATATTCCGCTGTTTGCATATTCAGAGGCGCCAGTCGGGCGGATCCTCGTTGAATTCCGGGAGGGTTTCGACGGTGCAGTCACCCTGCGGACACGGGCCGGGGAGCTTGAAAAACCGGCTGGCGAGACATGCGCCATGATCAGCCTGGAGCCGCCCCTGCAGCAGGGCGAGATCATCGACCTTGAGCTGCTGGCGCGCCTTGAGGAGGGCGGCGAGGATGCGCCCCGGATGGCGCAAATCCGGTTTCAGCGCTGACCCCGCGTCTAATCCTTCAGGAGGCTCTGGACATATTCGATCGCGCCGGTCGGCCCCGCTTTCTGGATGAAAGTCTCATAATCATCGAGATAGCTTCTCGCCCCGGTGAAGGTGTCGAACAGCTTCATCCAGTGCTGGTTGTTGCGATAAAGATCTTCAGCCTGTGGGCGTGACAGGAAGGTGTTGAAGCTCTGGCCTTCCACCAGATCGACATGGAAGGACTTGGACTCGAAATAGCGTTTGAGGCTCTGGTCGACTGTCGGGCTCTTGTTCTGGGTTTTCACGTCTTCCGGCTCGAACAGTTTCTGGCCGACAAGTGCTTCGAAATCCTGCAGCACATTCCCGGTCTGGTAGAGCAGGTGAACGGGGTATTCCCGCGTGCTCGGGCCGAACTGCCCACCATAGCGGAAGAAGCTATAGGTCTTGGCCAGGTTCGCGCAGTATTTGTTGACCTCGGTCATGTTCGTCGCATTGAAGCTCGTGAAATCGAATACGCCATTCTTGACCGCCTGGTTGATCAGGCTTTCGAGCCAGGAGAACCAGGGACGCAGGGCCATGACGAATTCGATCTCGCTGAACTGGCTGAGCTCGGTCAGAAGCCGGCGAATACGAGGCGCGCGAATATACTCTACTCGTGACAGTGTCTCGTCCGAGACGATCAGCGTCTCGGCTCCGCCGTCGATCACCGACCGGACGAGAGAGACATAATTTGGGATCGACCGGTTCTTGTAGACTTCCGGCCCACGGTCCCAGATTGCATCGCGTCCAAGACCGACCGTGTTCGCAAAGCAGCGGCTCTGCACGGTCGGCTTCTTGAAGAAATGGCAATAGTGAACAGTTCCGGGATCGCTTCGCCAGTAGAGCTGGCTTTGCAGGGTCGTCGTTCCGGTCTTTGGCAGCCCGATGTGGATGAGTATCCGGGCCACTACACCTCCTTGGGCGGCTGGAAGGCCACACCGAACGAGCCGGCCGACGGCTGCTGCGGCGGTTGCTCGGGTTGTTGCGGCGCCTCAGGTGTCGCCATGACCGTGGTATCAGCCTCGTCCGCGGCGCTCTCATTATCGGTGCTGTTCGACGCCTTAGACGCCACCACGATGCGGGGCGGCATGCCCTCGCCGCGCTGTTGCAGGCGGAAACGGCCAAAACGACCCACGCCGACAGACGGTTCGACAAGCAGGGTTTCCGAGATCACATCGAAGGATTGCTCAAGGATATTCCGAACGGTTCCACGCTTCTGACCGGTCCGTTCAGCCACCTGATCACAAAGGGCAGTAAAGTTCATTGGTAACCTCTCTTACATTGCGCGTTCAGCAAATGACTAACCTTGGGCGGTCGCCATGACAAGCGGTCTATCTGCCAGAAAACAGCTGGACAGACATGGCCCGATCCGACCGGGAAGTGGGCCGGCTACGATCTGTGAACCCCTGACCGACTGACCCGGGAAACCCGCACAGATGGACACCACGCCAAACCTCTCCCTGCCATATCTGCAGGCCAACCAGTCCCAGAAACATGTCACGCTCGCCGAAAGCCTGCAGACGCTGGATGCCGTCATTCATATCGCTGTTCCCGATGCGTCGAGCGATACGCCGCCGGCCTCGCCGGCGGAAGGCGAGCGCGCCGTGATCGGGGACAGTCCGACCGGCGACTGGTCCGGGCATGCCGGTGAACTGGCGCAGTATGTGGATGGTGCCTGGCGGTTTCATGTGCCGCAGAGAGGTTGGCTTTGCCATGTCATCTCTTCCGGGCGGATCCTGGTCTTCGATGGCGCATCCTGGCTGGAGCCGACCCTGCCGGACATGACCGCCCTGTTTGGTATCAATGCCACTGCGGATACTACAAACCGCCTGACGGTCTCCTCGCCGGAAACACTGCTGACTCATGAAGGCGACAGTCACAGGCTGACCCTCAACCGGGCCGGCACGGGCGACCATGCCACGCTCGTGCTGAAGACCGATTATGCCACCGATGCCGAGTTCGGGATGGCAGGCACGGACGGTCTTGTCGTCAAGGTTGCCAATGATGCCGGCACGCTCAAGGAGCTCTGGCGCGGGGCGGTCCACCCGACAAGCGGCAGCGCCCAGATCCTGATCGGCACCAGTACGCCGATCGACGACAAGGCGCCGATCGAGATCCATAACTCCGGCATCACCGCCATCTTCAATCGCGAGGCCGCCAGCGGTGGGGTGATGATGGGCTTTCATCACCAGGGCGTGCGCCGGGGCCTGATCAGTGTCGGTGCCGGTGGGAACACCTATATGGATGGCGACCCGGAACTCGTGCTCCGGTCTGAAGGCACCAACAGAATCCACATCAATGCCGACCGTGTGGAGCTTGAAGTGCCGCTCAAGCTCGATGCCGTCCTGTCCGGAGCGCTCCCGGACGCCGCCACTGCCGGTACGGGGGCCTTGCTGTATCTGAGTTCCGGCGGAACGGTCGGCCTAATTTACAGTGACGGATCGGTCTGGCGGCGCGTGGCGGATGATTCCGCGGTCTGAGCGGACTCAGCCAACGCCGCGGCCATTCGATTTTTGGTGCTCGGCAAAGGCTGCATAGGTTTCTGGCACGCTGCCCTTCATGCGGATATGGCCGCTGTCGAGCCAGATGGCCTGGGAGCAGTTCTGTTCAAGCATCTTCGGATTGTGTGAGGCAAAGACCAGGATCGCTGCATTGTCGACCAGTTCCTGCATGCGCTCTGTGGCCTTCTGACGGAAGCGCGCATCGCCAGCACTCAGCCATTCATCCATGAGCAGGATTTCCGGCGTGAAGGCCGTCGCGATGGCAAAGTTCAGGCGCATGCGCATACCTGCCGAATAGGTCCGGAACGGCATGTCGAGAAAGTCGCCAAGTTCGGAGAATTCCGCGATCCAGCCGCGGCGCTCCTCGATTTCCTTGCGGGTCTTTCCGGCGACCAGTCCACGCAGCGTGATATTGCGATGGCCGGTGGCTTCCTGCTGGATGCCGACATTGATGTTCACGAGGCTCGTGGCCGATCCGATCATTGTAACCTGGCCATTGTCAGGTACACGGGTTCCGGAAAGCACCCGCAGCAGCGTCGACTTTCCGGCGCCATTTGCGCCGATCAGGGCCAGCCGGTCTCCGCTGCGAAGATCGAAATTGATGTCGGCAAGCGCGCGATAGCCGATGATCTTGCCGGTCTTGCCCCGGACGAAATTGGGCGCAGCGGCTTCGGCATCGCCGCGAAAGCCGCGAATGGGGAAGGTCACGCCGACAGCCTGTGCGGAGAGTTGGTACATATCAGTCCAGCCAGATCGGGAGTCGGTCGCGGGCAATGCCGCCAATGATCATCATCAAGAGCCATCCTCCGATCGTGATGCCGCCGGCAACATACCAGTGCAGGTCACTGATCGGGTCGCCGATCAGCGGCCCGCGAAAGATCTGCACGAAATGCGTGATTGGATTGAGATCGGCGATCATGCGGCGAACGCCTCCGGTTTCCTCATAGGTCCAGAGAATGGGCGTGGTGAAGAACAGGAGCCGTGTAATGGCGCTGACCAGGTGCTGGAGGTCCCGGAAACGGGCATTCACCAGGCCGAACACATAGTGCACCCAGATCGCATTCAGGAGCAGGAGCACGAATGCACCAAGGGATTCCCAGGCCGCCGATCCCGGCAGAACCCCGGTTTCATACCAGGCATAGACGAACATGCAGCCGCACAGGACGAGATGGATGAGCAGCGGGAGCAATGATCGCGACAGGCTCTTGTAGATGTAGACCGAATAGGGCAGCTGCGCTCCCTGGATCCAGCCCGAGGCGCTGACGAAGACATTGCAGCCATCCCCGATACTCGAGACCACATACTGGTAGACCGCCATGCCAAAGGCGACATAGAGCAGGTCGTGGCCCTGAAGCGCCCGGAAATAGAGCGCAATCGCGACGACAAAGACCAGGAAGGAAACCGCGAACCAGGCAACGCCGAGCAGGCTGCCATGGAAGCGGTTGCGGATTTCCTCGCCGGCAAAGTTGAACCAGATCCGCCAGCGTAGCAGCCCGCCGCCGAGATCCTTCAGCAACGGCCAGACGCCAGCCTCGTTTTTATGGCTGAACACGCGGGGCTTGGGCGGGGCCACAGCCACGACGCCTGTGTCTTGCAATTCACTCATTACGCTACAGGAACCCCGACCCTTGATATTTTGCGGCGCCATGCCGAACCGAAGCAGCTATAGCCGCTTCGCGGGCCGTTCGAAAGGCACTGACCTGCATGAATTCAGGGGACTTGACAGTTGTCAGGCGGTTTTGCGTTCCAGGAGGGCGTCACGGACAATATCTATGGCACCGCGCTCTGCGACCTGGGCCCGGAAGGCGACATGATCATCAATGACATCGGTCGAACCGAGCAATTCGGAGAATCTGGCGATCCAGCCGGCATTCTTGGTGTAGAGCTGCAGGGCATGATCGGATGACAGGAAAGTGCGCCAGTCGCCGCCCTTGGCAAACCGCGTGTCCATGCCCCGCTTGGACAGGTACATGTTGACGCTCTGGGAAATCGGCGGGCTCAGATTTTTCGACTGGAACAGCGAGCGGTCGAAGATCTTGCGGCCCGAAATGCGCTCGAACTGGTCGAGAATGCCTTCCGGCTGACGGACGACATGCACTGGGAACTCCCGGCCGGGCACGCGCTTGTGCGATCCGCCATTGCGGTAGAATTCGTAGACCGAGAGCAGTTTCACCGGGTACATGTTGATCTCGTTGGCGTCGTTGGCGTCGAAATCCTCGATTGAGAAGTGCCCGGTCTTGATCGACTGGTTGATCAGGCTTTCCAGCCAGGAAAACCAGGGGCGCAGACCGAGAACGAACTCAACCTTCGAAAAAGCCTGGAGCCGCTCCATCATTTCGCTGAGCAGCTCGGGCGACAGGTGGTTGATTCGCGAGAGCGTCTCGTCGGAGATGACTGCGAGGGTGCAGCCCGCATCGAAAACCGACTTAACCTTGTCGGCATACTGGACCGGTGTCATCGCGCAGCCGGAATCGTTGCCCAGGCCGATGGCGTTGGCAAAGCAGCGGCTCTGAATGATCGGCCCGTCGAAGAAGTGGCAATAATGCAGGTCGCCCGCAACGCTGCCATTGCGGTAGAGATAGTTCTGCAGGCTGGTGGTTCCGGTCTTGGGCAGACCCACATGGACCAAAATACGCGGCATCTTCAAAGTCTACCCATGCTAAACGCTGAGGCCGAAACTGGCCGGTATGAGCCTGTCAGCCGGATATCGAGCACTGCAAGTTCCAGGCAGGCTTGTTCCAAAATGTTCAGGAATCCTGACTGCCTGTAAAAAACCTATCAGCAAAGCGTTCACAAAACTACTCCTGGTCGCAAGCCGAGCACATTTCTGCACCGGTGCACCCCGCACGCCGCTTTCATCTCTTAAGGTAGGGACTTGAAACCGGAAGTACAGCTTAACCTTTTGATACGTGCACACATCTCATGACGAAACTATGAGCGCCGGTTTCGGATACGGCCGCTAGCGGGAAAACCCGTATTTCGCCATCAGCTCTTCGCGGGTGTAGATTTCCGGCGCCTGGCCTGGCGGTCTGCGCCCGGCGATGCGCTCATAGCGCCCGTCCTTGCGCTTGAAATACCAGGGCAAATCCCGCTGCCCCTGGATTTCGAGCCAGGCCAGATATTCATCCAGTGTGGCAAAGCTGCGCCCGTCCGAATAGGGCAGGCCGGAGATGTCTTCGGGCATGGTTATTTCCGGGGCTCCACTGGGTGCCACATCATGGCCTGGTTCGCTGACAACACCGTTCCCGCCGCAGGCGGTGAGGCAGAGCAGGAGCGTGGCCGGCACACAATTCCTTGGAAGTAACATGAAATTTTCCAGAATACCGCGATTTAATACTCTCTTCATTATCGCCAATCCTGCGCTTCGGTGTATAGCTTAGTCTGCGAATTTAAGGTGGGGTTTGCTATGTGCCAGAATTGTTTCAACCAATTGAATGATGAGAAGCTCGGCTTTCTGGACTTGCCGCAAGTTGTGCATGTCGGAAGCCAGGGCACACCTGTCTTCGAGTTGTTTCCGACGGTCTCCGACACAGGCGGAAGCGAGACCTATCCGGGAGACTTCTCTTTCGATGACTTCTTCCAGGATGCCTTTGCCAAGGTGAGCCAGGCCTTCCTGAATGCGGGGGTTGAAGCCTCGCCGGGCCGGCTGGAGGTTGCGCCGGATATTGATCCCGCCCAGCCTGCCACGGGCGCCCCCTGGACGATGGCGGGCACGCCGGATGCGAGGTTCGGGCCGGGCTTCAATCCCGAAATTGCCGTCGATATTCCCGGTGATATCAGCACGACTGAAAGCTTGGCAATCGGGTCGAGCGTGATTTCCGATGTCGAAGCCGGGTTCGAAGAGGACTGGTTCGAGGTTTCCCTCTCCGGCGGGCAGAGCTACCAGTTCGATCTTACCGGGACCGGCGGCAGCCCGATATCGGATGCCGTACTGTTTTTCTATGACGGGGACGGAAACTACATCACCTATGATGATGACAGCGGCAGTGGCACAGATGCCAGCATCATCTTCACGCCGGGCAGCACGGGAACCTATTATGTTTCCGCTTCCGCCTATGCGGCGGGCGACTATATATTATCCGGCATAACGGTCACGCCGGCGGCGGACACGATAGCCGGCGATCCGTCGACCACCGCAACACTCGCGATTGGCGGCAGCGAGTCCTCAAACATCAATTCGGCCTTCGAGGAAGACTGGTTCGAGGTCACGCTGACGGCGGGCAATACATACACGTTCGAGCTGGAAGGCACTGGTGCCGATGCGCTGGCGGACCCCGTGTTGTTCTTTTATGATGGCGCGGGGAACTTTCTGGCGCTCAATGATGATGCTGATGACTTCACATTCGATTCCCTGCTCCAGTTCACGCCCGGCAACTCGGGTACGTATTATATTGCCGCGTCCGGCTACAATTTCGGTGACTATACCCTGTCCGTCACGGAATCCGTTCCTGTGGCCGATACCATTCCGGGGGATACGTCCACCGCCGAGACCGTAATCGTTGGCGGAACCGCGTCTTCGACGCTCGATACGGTCGGCGACACGGACTGGTTCGCCATAACACTGACGGCGGGCGAAACTTACGCCATCTCGCTGGCTGGCTCGGGTGCGGACCCGCTCTCCGATCCGCTTGTTGCGCTTTACGATTCCACGGGCGCTGTCCGCCTGGCGGAAAATGATGATGGCGGGCTGGGTCTCAACTCCCAGCTCATCTACACTGCCACGACGACAGGGACCTACTATATCTCTGCAGAATCCTATGCGCTCTCCTATATCGGCGATTATACGATCAGCGTCGAGATCACCGAACCGCCGAGCCTGCTGGATTCCGTCAACTGGGGCGGAAATGGCAATGTGATCAGTCCCGGCGACGGCGTCATCGATGTCTATTTCGCCACCAATGGCGAGACCTTCGATGGCGAGACCTCGATCGGCTGGTCGGCCTACGAAATCCAGCAGGCCATGGCCGCGCTGGACCATTATAGCGAGTATCTTGATCTCACCTTCGCCCAGACCACGGATTCCGGGGATGCCGACTTCATCTTCGTCCAGAATGAGGCGACCGACTATCTCGGCTATTTCAATCCGCCCGGAACGCTGAATGCGGGCGTCGGAGTGTTCTCCGATGTCGGCTACGGCTGGGACGATACAGGCGGTCTGGAGCAGGGCGGATTCGGCTGGATTACCCTGATCCACGAGATCGGCCACGGCCTCGGGCTCTCGCATCCGCACGATACAGGCGGTGGTTCGGTTGTCTTGACCGGCGTTACAGGGGCGTTCGATTCCTATGGGGATTATGACCTCAACCAGGGCATCTATACCACCATGTCCTATAATGATGGCTGGCAGACCTCGGCCGAGGGCCCATCGACCAGCCCGAATTTTGGCTACCAGGCCACGGTCATGGCGATCGATTTTGCCGTGCTGCAAGAGAAATATGGCGCCAACACCACGGCCAATAGCGGCGATACAGTTTACACTCTGCCCAACAGCAATTCGGCGGGCAACTTCTTTTCCCTCATCTGGGATGTTTCGGGCAATGACACGATCCAGGCCGGGTTCGGTGCGGCTGCCGTGACCATAGATCTGCGTGCCGCGACGCTGGAATACGAGATCGGCGGCGGCGGATTTGTTTCCTGGCAGTCAGGTATTCGCGGTGGCCTGACCATCGCCAATGGCGTCGTGATCGAGAAAGCGATCGGCTCGAGTGCGGGCGACATACTGATCGCAAATGATTCCGGGAGCACGCTGATCGGCAAGGGTGGCGCCGACACTCTGCTAGGCGGTG
>DHQO01000013.1:0-101087 GCA_002408125.1 Hyphomonadaceae bacterium UBA5336
GCACCATCTTTATTTGCACATTGCCGCCCGCCAACCCAATGTGCGGGTTCCGGTTCGAGGTTTCACCTCTCACCTGCACCATTCGCAGCCGATCCGCGCTTGTCGCGGGAAAAATCGATCCGGGGGATCGATTTTAGGCGGAGAATGGGGCGGCAGCCCCAAGAATAGACTCACTGCTTTGTCTTGGCTGCGATTGGAATCCTTGTCTGATCCCGTATCGGGCTAACGCCCTCACATGGGTCGCGCTCAGGGCTGCTTGCCACACAGAGCCGCTTAATCCCCGCGAAAGCGGGGATTCATGGACCATTCCTCCAGCATGGCACGCCTGTCCATGGACCCCCGCTTTCGCGGGGGAGGGCGGCAGTGAGGGAGTTTCTGGTATCCTGTATCTTCTCGACCAGTCTCCAGCCCCAAAACCCCTAACCGCCATTGATTATCTGACAGATTCGGCCCCCGTCACAGCGGGGGGAATGGACATGCCGAAATGGCTGTGACATAGACCGCGCTTTGTTCCCCGCCGCATGGAAAGACTGTTGCGCGCAACACCCAAACTGCTGCGCCTCAGCAAGGATTAAAGAGAGTCATGGAAGTTACCGAGACCAAGGTCGAAGGCCTCAGCCGTTCCTATCAGATCCGCGTCACCCAGAACGAGCTTTCCCAGAAGCTCGATGCCCGGATCAAGGAAATCCAGCCGCAGATGCGCCTGAAGGGGTTCCGCCCCGGCAAGGTGCCGCCGTCCCACATCAAGAAGATGTTCGGCAAGTCGCTGATGGGCGAGATGATCGACAACCTGGTCAAGGAAACCAACGAAAAGGCGATCGAGGACGCCCAGGTGCGCCCGGCCAGCCAGCCGCACATCCACCTGGAAGGCGAGATTGACGATGTCATCGAGGGCAAGGCCGACCTCGCCTATGAAATGCATCTCGACGTGATGCCGGAATTCGAGCCGGTCGACCCGGCCACGCTGGAAATCGAGCGCCCCGTTGCCGAGATCCCGGACGAGGAAATCGAGGAAGCGCTGGGCAAGCTCGCCGAGCAGAACATGAAGTACGAGCCGCGCGGCAAGACCGCCAAGGCCCGCGACGGTGATGCGGTCGTGATCGACTTTGTCGGCAAGATCGACGGCGAGGCTTTCGAAGGCGGCTCGGCCGAGGGCGCCACGGTGGTGATCGGCCAGGGCCGTTTCATCCCGGGCTTCGAGGAACAGCTTGTCGGCGTGAAGGCCGGTGAGGAAAAAGACCTCAACGTCACCTTCCCGGAAGACTATTCGGCCCCCAATCTCGCCGGCAAGGAAGCCGTGTTCGAGGTGAAGGTGGAAGAGGTGCGCGCGCCCCAGACGCCGGAAGTCGACGAGGAATTCGCCACAGGCCTCGGCCTGGAAAGCCTGGAACAGCTCAAGGACCTGATGACCCAGCAGATCCGCGGCGAATATGACGGTGCCTCGCGCGCCAAGGCCAAGCGCAAGCTGCTGGACGCCCTCGACAAGGCGCACGATTTCGAACTGCCCGCCGGCATGGTGAACCAGGAGTTCAACCAGATCTGGGCCCAGTTCGAGCAGGAAAAGGAAGCAGGCCGCCTCGACGAGGAAGAAGCAAACAAGCCCGAAGACGAACTGAAAGAAGAGTATCAGCGCATTGCCGCGCGCCGCGTGCGCCTCGGCCTGGTGCTCGCCGAAATCGGCCGCAAGGCGGAAGTGACGATCTCCGAACAGGAAGTCCAGCAGGCGCTGATCGCCGAGGCCCGCAAATTCCCGGGCCAGGAACGCCAGGTGGTGGAGTTCTTCCAGAAGAACCCCGACGCCATGGCCCAGCTGCGCGCGCCGATCTATGAAGACAAGGTCGTCGACCACATCCTGGCGATCGCCACGGTGAACGAAACCACCGTCTCCAAGGACGAGCTGTTCGCCGAGGATGAAGGGCTGGATTCGCTCTAGCGACCGGTCCGGCGCTCCGCGCCACTTACATTCAAGCAATCGACATCGCGCGCCATCCCCCCTACATGGCGCGCGATGAGCTTTACCACCCTGGATGACCTGATCGCGCGTGCGCGAACCCGCCTGGATCCTGTGACCGGCCCCGCGCGCCTGCCGGAAGGCGGCGACCTGGAGTTTCTGACAGATGCGCAGATCCAGGCGATTCGCTCGGCGGCTGTCCTGGTCGGCCTGATTCCACGCGCCGAGGGCCCGACCGCGCTGCTGACCCAGCGCCCTGACACCATGGATGCCCATCCCGGCCAGGTCGCGTTTCCCGGCGGCAAGGTCGATCCCTCCGACGACGATGAGGTCGAGGCGGCCCTGCGCGAGGCGCATGAGGAAGTTGGCGTCGATCCGGCCTCTGTCGATATCATCGCGCGCGGCGCGCCCTATATCACCGGTACGGGCTTTCGCATCGTGCCTGTCCTCGGCGTCCTGCCGCGGGATTTCCAGGCCGCGCCATGCGAAACCGAGGTTGCTGCCGTCTTCGAGACCCCGCTCGACTTCCTGTTCAATCCGGAAAACCATGACCGCCAGTCGGGCGTCTGGCGTGGCCAGACACGCCATTACTACCAGATGCCGCATGGCGGCTTTCGCATCTGGGGGGTGACTGCGGGTATTATCCGCGCACTATATCTGGAACTTTATGGCGGAGACGCGGACATACAGAGCCGCCGAAGTTGAGGAGACGTCCAAATTGGCGCGCACTGTTGTCATCCAGCTTATCCTGTTTTTGCTGCCATTTCTGGCCTATGCAATCTACCGCCTGCTGGTGACCGATGCCGAAGCCGACGGGCGCAAGACCTGGCCGATCAATCTCCTGTTCGGGGCCGGCGCCCTGCTGACGCTGGCCGGCTGGGCCTTCATGGCCTCGCAGGAAACCAAGGAACGCGACCTGTGCATCGAGCCGCCGCGCTATGAGAATGGCGTGCTCATTCCCCAGCGCACCGTCCCGTGCGAGCGCGACCTGACCCATGTCGGCGCGCCCAAGACCGAAACCCCGGGCAATGCCGCCGAAGGTGTTTCCGACCCTGAGCCGCGCCCGCCCGAGGGCGCGCCGCAGATTGAGATCGAGGCTGAGGAAGTTCCCACAGCGAGCGATGATGAGTCGGACTGATCTCGGCCAGCCGGACTGGCTCGTCTCTGACGCCACACGGCAGGTGCTGGCGGCGCTGGAGGCTGTCCGGCAGGGCGGCTCACGCTTTGTCGGCGGCTGTGTGCGCAACACGCTGATGGGCCGGCCGGTCGACGATATCGACATCGCCACGCAATTGCTGCCCCGGCAGGTGATCGAGGCGCTGCAGGCCGCCGGCATCCGTAGCGTGCCCACGGGCATCGAGCACGGCACGGTCACGGCGATCTGCCAGGGCGAGCCCTATGAGATCACCACGCTGCGCCGCGATGTGGAAACCGATGGCCGGCGCGCCGTGGTCGCCTTCAGCGAGGACTGGGCCGAGGATGCCGCGCGCCGCGATTTCCGCATGAATGCGCTCTATGCCGATGGCGAGGGCAATGTGTTCGACCCTGTGGGTGGCGGGATCGAGGATGCCGCTGAGGGCCGGGTCATCTTCATCGGCGACGCGGATGAGCGCCTGAAGGAAGACTATCTGCGCATCCTGCGCTTTTTCCGCTTCAATGCCTGGTATGGCGCCGGGATCGATGAGGAAGGCCTGAAAGCGTGCGAGCGCCAGAAGGGCGGGCTGAAACAGATCGCGGCGGAACGGATCTGGAAGGAGCTGGAGAAGCTGCTGCGCGCGCCGGACCCTGTACTGGCGGTGGAGGCTATGGCGCAGAGCGGCGTGCTGGCGGAGATCCTGCCTGACGCCAGCACGACGCACTTTCGGGAATATATGGCAATGGCCGGCAGTAAGCCCGATTCCCTGCAGCGCCTGATGGTGATGCTGCCGCGTGAACTGATGGCTGTGAACCGTGTTGCCGACGGTCTGCGTCTGTCGAATGCGGAGCGAGGCCGGTTGATGGCATGGGCCGGGGATGAGATCGCGCTGGCACCGGAAATGTCGCCGCAACAGGCGCGGGCTGCTGCTTACAAACTTGGAAAACGAGCTTTCGAGGATCGGTTGGCCACGGCGATTGCGAGGGATGGGGAGACCGCGTGGAGCAATGTGCTTGCGGCGGTTGAGACGCTAAAACAACTTCCTGTCTTCCCGTTGCGCGGTCAGGATATTGTCGACCAGGGCCTCAGCGGGCCAGCGGTCGGTGAGGCGATGCGGGCGCTGGAAGACTGGTGGATCGAGCAGGATTTCCGGCCGGACCGGGACGAACTCCTCGCGCGGGTCAGTTTGCCGCCACGATGAAGCCGTTGAGATAGCCGGCAAAGCTGACCCAGATCAGATACGGCACTTGCAGCCAGGCGGCACGGCGCGACCAGCGCCAGAAACCCGCCATCATGGCAATGATCATCACCCACAGCGTGAGCAGGACCAGCAGGGCGAGCATGGGCTGGCTGAAGCCGAAAAAGGCATACGACCAGGCAAGGTTCGGAATGAGCTGTGCGAAATAGAGCCCGAGCGCGCCGCTGGCGGCCTCATAGCTGCCGGCCGCGCGGCGCACCATGATCGCGCCCGCCGCCATCAGGATGTAGAGCAGCGGCCAGACCACAGCGAACATCCAGTCCGGCGGGGTCAGCGGCGTCTTGTTCAGGCTGGCATACCAGGCGCCATCGGACCCGGTGGAGATCTGCGCGCCAAGATACGCCACGGCAATGGTCGCGATCAGGATCGCGCCATAAGTGAGCCAGGACGGCTTCGCAGCAGTGGCCGTTGTCATGCTGAAATGTCTAGCATTTACAGCGATTGGCGTCGATATGGCGGGTGTGTTATAACACAAGTTCCAACCACGGAGTAAGACGATGACAGCACTGAAGGTTCGCAAGGTGGGCAATTCGCTTGGTGTGATCCTGCCGAAAGAGATTCTCGACCGGCTCGCGGTTGGCGATGGAGATTCGCTGGAACTGGTTGAAACCGAAAGCGGTTTCAAGCTGGTACCCGCCAATGATGAAAGCGATCGCCTGATGGCGATGGCGGAAGAAATCATGGAACGCAGGCGCGACATGCTGCGCGCCCTGGCAAAATGACGGAAATCGTCTGGCTTCCGCCCGGCCTGCTTGAACGCGTGCATCACCGGCAGATCGTCGAGCATGGCGGTCTGCCGGGTGTGCGCGATCAGGGATTGTTCGAGAGTGCAGTCCTGCGTCCGGAGAACGCCGCCCACTATGGCGAGGCGGATCTTTGCGTGCTCGCCGCGCTCTATGCCGCGGGCATTGTGAAGAACCATCCCTTCCTGGATGGCAACAAACGCACCGGCTGGATCGCATGCGAACTCTTCCTGATGGCCAATGATGTCCGTGTGACGGCAAACAATGCCGAGGGATTGGCGGCGACCATGATGCTCGCCGCCGGAGAGCTCAGCGAGGACCAGTTCGCCGACTGGCTGCGGGAGATGACGGAGGCGATTTAGGCGGATGCTTCTGCGAGTCCCCGCGACTTGATCGCGGGGTCCATCTCCGAAAGATGCGGCCAGGAACTCCGGCCGGGAGCTGGGCACCGCGGTCAAGCCGCGGTGAATCGAGGGGATGCCCAGTTTTTCGCGCCGCGTCTCACGGCCATTTCACCACGGGCGGCATACTCGACAGGATGGAATTCACATTCCCGCCGGTCTTCAAACCAAACGTCGTGCCACGATCATAGAGCAGGTTGAATTCGACATAGCGCCCGCGGCGGATAAGCTGTTCCTCGCGCTCGGCCTCGCTCCAGCTCTCGATCATGCGCCGGCGGGCGATCTTCGGATAGATGTCGCGGAAGGCGCGCCCGACATCCTGGGTAAAGACGAAATCGGCCGCCCAGTCGCCGGAATCGAGCCGGTCATAGAATATTCCGCCAATCCCGCGCGGCTCATCGCGGTGGGGCAGGAAGAAATACTCGTCGCACCAATCCTTGTAGCGCTGGTAGTCGGCCACGGCGTGCCCTTCGCAGGCGGTCTTCATGGCGGCATGGAAGTCAACCGCGTCGGGGAAGTCCGGCTCGCGCTGATAGGCGAGGAGGGGGGTGAGGTCGGCCCCGCCGCCGAACCAGGTCTTCGAGGTCGCGATCATCCGCGTATTCATGTGCACGGCGGGGACATGCGGATTGTGCAGATGGGCGATCAGCGAAATGCCCGACGCCCAGAAGCGGCCGTCATTTTCCTCCGCGCCCGGGATCTGCGCCCGGAAGGCTTCGGAGAAATGGCCGTAAACGGTCGAGACATGCACGCCGACCTTCTCGAAGACGCGCCCGCGCATGATCGCCATGGTGCCGCCGCCGAGATCCTCGCTGCCATCCCCACGTTTCCACGGCGTGCGCTCGAATCGGCCTGCCTCGCCGGCATAGAGCGGGCGGCCGGCCGCGTCCTCCAACGCCTCGAAACTGGCAATGATTTCGCCCTGGAGCGCCTCGAACCAGGCCTTCGCGGTGGTCTTGCGGGTTTCCAGTTCGGCCTCGGTCGGAGTGGGCTGGGACATGAAAGAGGCCTCATTTGGCAGGTTCAGGCCTGATATGGCCTGGAATCACTGTAATTCGCATGTGGCATGGCGGGCTTTGCGTCGTTGCGCCGCAAGGCTTTCGCGCAGACTTCGTGTATGCGAGTGCTGAACTTGTATCAAGCGGATGGAGCTTGCGTTGAGCGACACATCACTCGACCCCCATGAAGGCGCCGTGGACGAAGAGCGCCGCGACTTCATTCATATCGCAGCCATCATGGCGACCCTTGGCGGGGTTGGTGCGGTGGCCTGGCCCTTCATCGACCAGATGAACCCGGCCGGCGACACCAAGGCGGCCTCCAGCCTCGACGTGGATATCTCCAAGGTTCCGCTCGGCGGCGAGATTCGCGTGCTGATCGGCGGCAAGCCCTTCTTCATCCGTCACCGCACGCCGGCCGAGATCGCTTCGGCGGAGAATGTGCGCGTCGACAGCCTGCCGGATCCTGAAACTGACGATGATCGCCTGGTTCCGATGCCGAACGGTGAGCTGAACCGCGCCATTCTGGTCACCTCGGGCGCGTGTACCCATCTTGGCTGTGTGCCGGTTGGCCCGGCTCAGGGCAACACTGGTGACTTCGGCGGCTGGTACTGCCCGTGCCACGGCTCGCACTACGACACATCCGGCCGCATCCGTAAGGGGCCTGCGCCGGCCAATCTTCCCGTGCCGGACTACCGCTATGTGTCCGACACCATGATCAACATTTCGCTCTAGGAAAGGATTGCTCCATGAGTGGTCATGAATCGACCTATGAGCCGAAGACCGGCATCGAGAAATGGGTGGATGCGCGCCTGCCCGTGCCGCGCCTGGTCTATGACAGCTTCGTCGACTTCCCGACGCCGAAGAACCTGAACTACTGGTGGACGTTCGGCGGCGTTCTCGCGATTTTCCTCGCGATCCAGATCGCCACCGGTGTCGTGCTGGCGATGCACTACACGGCCAATGTGGACGAAGCGTTCGCCTCGGTTGAGCGCATCATGCGCGATGTGCCCTATGGCTGGATGCTGCGCTACCTGCACGCCAATGGCGCCTCCTTCTTCTTCCTGGCGGTCTATATCCACATGTTCCGCGGGCTTTATTATGGCTCCTACAAGGCGCCGCGCGAGGTGCTGTGGATCCTCGGCTGTCTCATCTTCTTCCTGATGATCGCCACGGCCTTCCTGGGTTACATGCTGCCCTGGGGCCAGATGTCCCTGCACGGCGCGAACGTGATCGTGAACCTGTTCGGCGCTATTCCGATTGTGGGTGACAGCATCAAGACCTGGCTGCTCGGCGGTCCGTCCATTGGCAACCAGACACTCCAGCGCTTCTTCTCGCTGCACTATCTCTTGCCGTTCGTGATTGCCGGCCTCGTGATCCTGCATATCTGGGCGCTGCACGTGCCGGGCAATAACAACCCGACCGGCGTGGAAGTGAAGGATGTGAAGAAGGACACCGTGCCTTTCCACCCCTATTACACGGTCAAGGACGGCTTCGCGATCGTCATTTTCCTGATGGTCTATGTCAGCTTCGCCTTCTTCCTGCCGAACGTGCTCGGCCATGCCGACAACTATATCGAGGCCAACCCGCTGGTGACGCCGTCACACATCGTGCCGGAATGGTATATGCTGCCCTTCTACGCGATCCTGCGGGCCATCACCTTCGATATCGGCCCGATCCCGGCCAAGCTGCTCGGCGTGCTCGCCATGTTTGCAGCCATTGCCGTGCTGTTCGTGGTGCCCTGGCTCGATACCAGCCGCGTGAAGTCCATGCGCTACCGCCCGGTCGCGCGCCAGTTCTTCCTCGCTTTTGTCGTTGCCGGCCTGCTTCTGGGCATCTGCGGTGCGTCCAACCCCGACGATCCCATCATTGCCTTCGGCGGCGATACGCTGGTCGTGAACTATACGGATGGGGAGCTTGCCGCTTCGCGCAGTTTTGAAGCCTATGAAGAGGCCTCTGCCTTCATGAGCGGCCTGCCTGAGGCAGCCGGTGCATCTATCGCGGTAGAACCGGCCGGAGCGTTCCGTTATCTGCACCTGTCCTGGATTCTGACGGCTTACTACTTCCTCTACTTCCTGGTGATCCTTCCAATTCTCGGTCTGCGTGAAAAACCGAAGGACGAGCCGGAGTCGATCCACAAGGCGGTGCTCGCCGCGTCCAAATCCCACGACGAGGAATAGGAAACACGCGATGAAACGCATTCTTTCTTCCTTCGCTGCCGGCCTCGTCGCCATCGCGCTCGCCGGTTCGGCACATGCCGCTGGGGGCGCGGAACATCCTCACGGGCCCGAAGAGGGCTTCGAGTTCGAAGGTGTGTTCGGCAAGTTCGAAATGGACAGCGTCCAGCGCGGCTATCAGGTCTATCGGGAGGTCTGCTCGTCCTGCCACTCGATGAAGCTGATGCATTACCGCAATCTCGGCGAGCCGGGCGGGCCATTCTACGATCCGGAATATCCCAACGCCAACGACAATCCGCTGGTGAAGGGGTTCGCAGCGCTCGATACGATCACCGACGCCACGCCGGATGAGTTTGGCGATCCGGTCCAGCGCCCCGCGCGTCCGTCCGATCCGTTCCGCTCGCCCTATGCCAACGACCAGATGGCGCGGGCGGCCAATGGCGGCGCGCTGCCGCCGGACCTGTCGGTGATCGCCAAGGCCCGCCATGGCGGCGCCAATTATGTTTACAGCCTGCTGACCGGCTATCCGTCCTGGGATGTGATGGGCGACGGCGAGATCGAGTTCGGCGAAGAGTACACCCCTCACGGCGGCGAGCATGGCGATGACGAGCATGAACTGCACGGCATGCTGCACCAGCCTCAGGGCCAATACTACAACCCTTACATGGCTGGCGACACGACCCCGCAATGGGCCGGCGATCCGCGTCATGCCCCGGCAGGCGGTTTCCTCGCCATGCCGCCGCAACTCTCCGATGGTCGGGTTGAATATCTCGACGGCACCGAGGCCACGGTTCACCAGATGGCCTATGACGTGGCGCAGTTCCTGGCCTGGGCCGGCGAGCCCAAGCAGACCAGCCGCAAGAAGGCCGGTGTGGCCGTGCTGATCTACCTGGCCCTGCTGGCCGGTATCCTGTGGCTCTCCTACAAGCGCATCTGGCGCAACGTGGCCCACTAGGCGCTGCAGTCATTTACCTGAATTGGAAAGGCCGCCCCAACGGGCGGCCTTTTTGTTTTGGGGGCGCAGATGAGAACCGATTCACCGCGGCTTGACCGCGGTGCCCATCTCCTGCCGGGAGTGCTTTACCGCCTCTTTTCGTGATGGACCCCGTGGTCAAGCCACGGGGACTCGCCGCGATGAAGTGCGCCTCAGAAGAGGCTCACAGATCCCCCTCAAGGCGCACTTCCACATCCAGGTCTTCCAGCTTCTTCTCCATCGCCGCGCGCACATCCGCGACCGCCTGGTTGTAGACCGCCGGAGCAAGTGTGGTGAGCATCAGGTCGACGATCTCGCCGGCACGGAAGGCGCTGAGTTCCTCGTCGAACTCATCGCTATAGAGCGTCTGCAGATGTCCGATCAGGGCCTCGCGGCGATCGTCTGAAAGCTTGAGCGCCATCAGCCTGTCTCCCTGTCTGCCTCCCTGGCATAGCGGGCCAGGTTACCGGCATAGTGCTCGGGGTGTTCCAGGACGATCCGGCAGGCGGTCGGCGCGCGCTCGAAGGAGCGCACCACGAAGCGATGCCAGGCTTCAGCGTCAGACTTGCGCAGGCCATCGGCATGCACCTCGATCATTTCCAGATAGTTCAGCAGCATCTCGCTGAGCGTGCACACGCGCGAGGTCAGGGACGGGTCTGCTGTCTTCCCGAGATTCTTGCCTTCCAGGAGATAGGGGCGTGTTTCGGGATAGGCCACAATGTCGCTGCGCAGCGCCTCGGCATGGGAGTAGATCCCGTTGGCCGCCGAGATCTGCAGCGATTTCCTCACCCGGATGGCCTGGATCGTGATGAAGACCAGACCGAATACCGTTGCGCAGGCCGCCGCGATCTGTGCGGCCTGCGTTACCATTTCCAATGTCATTCCTGCCCCTTTTTGTGGTTTCTCAGCTCTTCTGCGCCAGTTTCGCCTCCAGCGCGGCGATGCGCTTGTCCTGGGCAATGGTGTGCAGCATCAGCTCCTCGACCTTTTCCAGAAGGGCGGCGTTCATGGCGTTGAGATCGACTCCGTCGCGCTGCATCTCGGCGGCGCTCTGTACGCCCGGCAGGTGGCCGCGCGCGGCGATGAAGGCCTCGACATCGGCGAGCGGTTTCAGCGCATAGCCCGGCGCGAAGACATGGTCTGCCGTGGCGACGTGTTTGCCCTTGATGCGGATCATGCCATCGCCGGCATCGAGATGGATGATCGTGTCGCCATCCTTGTCTTTCAGAGCGATATCGCCGGCTGCGCCATTGCCACCGGCATAGATATTGGCCCGACCGCCATCAATATGCATGCGCAAGAGGCCATCATCGGAGAACAGGCCGATATCGCCATTCGATCCGCCGCCGCCGAGGCGGATATTGCCATCCCCACCATCGAGGAACACGGTCTGGGCATCCTGGCCATTCTGCAGCGCGATATCGCCGGAGGCCCCGCCGCCGCCCATCATGAGGTTCGCCGTGCCGCCATCGAGATGGACGGTCTTCGCGCCATCGGTGTTCTTCAGGGTAAGGTCCCCGCCGGCGCCTTCCCCGCCCATATAGATATTGGCCGCGCCGCCATCCACATGGATGCGGAGTTTGCCGTCATCGGAATACATGCCGATATCGCCATTGTGGCCGTGACCGCCGAGGCGGAGATTGGCGTCCCCGCCATCGAGATGGACCGTATCGCCACCCTTGTCGTCGCGCAGGATGATGTCGCCCTCCGCGCCATGCCCGCCCAGGGCAAGATTGGCCGTATTGCCGTTCAGGACACCGGTCTCCTTGCCGGCCTCGTTGCGAATATCGATTTTGGTGATGCTGTCAGTCATGGCGCGTGCTCCTCGTGCTTGCTCCCACAGGCTTGAAGCGTAAGCGCGCCCGATGGGTTTGTCTTCCCAAGCTCTGCGAAACTTTCGCAAAGGGGTGGGGCGCTCAGTGGCCTTCGAACGCCATCAGGGCGAGCACATTCACGCCTTGGGCGCGCAGGCGGTCGGCGCCGCCAAGATCGGGCAGGTCGACCAGGAAGGCGGCCGCCACAATCTCCGCACCGCCGCGCCGCAACAGTTTCGCCCCGGCTTCGGCTGTGCCGCCCGTGGCGATGAGATCGTCGATCAAAAGCACCCGCTCGCCGGCCTCGACACCATCCACATGCATGTGGAGCGCGTCCGACCCGTACTCCAGGTCATAGGTTTCTTCATGAGTGTCGAAGGGCAGTTTGCCCGGCTTGCGCAGGGGCACGAAGCCCGCCCCGAGCGCTACGGCCACGGCGCCGCCCAGAATGAAGCCGCGCGCATCAATGCCGGCCACTTTGGAGATATTGGCGTTGCTGTACGGCTCGCTGAGCTGGCGGATCGCTTCGGCCAGTGCCTCGGCATTGCCCAGCAGGGTGGAGACGTCGCGGAACATGATCCCGGGCTGGGGATAGTCCGGAATGGTACGGATCGTCGCTTTCAGGTCCATGCGCCGACCGCCTAACCGACCACGACCTGCTCGGAGTCCCCGACGGGACTGGGCAGGGTCTTGGCCAGCTTGATCGGCGGCGTGTTCTTCTTGTCCTTGCTTTTCTTCTTCTTGCTCCGCCGCCACATCGGCGCGTGCGGGTCGGCTTTGCGGTCATACTGGAGCGAGTAGTATTCGTGCGCGGTGTGGGTCAGCGGGCGCGGCGTCAGGTTCATACCGTACTGGCGCAGACGTTCCACGACCTCGTCGCGCAGGTGCATGCCCGGAAAGACATTCCACACCATGCCATGGCCCTTCATCCATTCGCGCACCTGCCAGGTCCGCGTCTTCGTGGCATCGGCCGGGCGCACGCCGCCATGGATTTCCCAAAGATACAGCGTCACGATGGCATCGATCACCGCATCGATGGCTTCCGGTGTGATATTGCTGAGATCCTCGCCGGCCTGGGCGGCATAGGTCAGGTCGTTCTTGCGCCATTGCAGGGTCTGGTAGGTCGCACCGATGATCGAGAGTGCCTGACGGTTGGCCGGCACGCCGAGCGAGTAGATCGCGTCGAGCTGGGGATGGCGCACGGCCATCAACTCGCCGCCGGCCACGGGCTCGCCATGGGTGATCGCCGAGAGCTCCGCCATGAAGCGCTGAATGATCAGTCGCAGCTCATGGCCAACCCCTTCGCGGGTCTGCTCTTCGACCAGCTTGCGGTCGTTGCGGTCGCGCCAAAGTATGAACGCGATCGTCAGCCCGACCACCGCCAGAAGGAGCAAAGCGCCTGTCTGGAACTCTACGGAAAACATGCGTCCCTCCCTGAGGATACACGATGATCTAGCAAAACCCTTGCCGAACGTCGATTACTCACCCTTGAGAATCCGTCCCGCCACAGCGTCCAGTTTGGTTAATAATGCCGGATCACGCCTATCTGGGGCAGTAATCAGCGCGAAGTCCAGGCAGGTTTCAATCCCCTGGGGCGAAGTCGTCCGGGCAACGCCTGACAATGCCTGACAAAGATGCAGCACCGCATTGCGTGCATGATCTGCGTTCTGCCGCATGATCTCCAGCACATTGGTGACGGTGACGTGCTCTTCGGTTTCGTGCCAGCAATCATAGTCGGTCACCATGCCGAAGGTTGCGTAGGGCAGCTCCGCCTCGCGGGCGAGCTTGGCTTCCGGCGCATTGGTCATGCCGATCACATCGCAGCCCCAGGAGCGGTAGAGCTGGCTCTCGGCATAGGTGGAAAATTGCGGGCCTTCCATGGTGAGATAGGTGCCGCCGCGATGGACGCGTGCGCCGGCGGCCTCCAGAGCATCAGCGCCAAGGGCCGACAGCCGCTCGCAGACCGGGCGCGCCATGGAGACATGGGCGACCATGCCGGCGCCGAAGAAGCTTTTCTCGCGCGCAAACGTCCGGTCGATGAACTGGTCGACGGCGACGAAGTCACCGGGCGCATAGGTCTCCTGCAGCGAGCCGCAGGCCGAGAAGGAGACCACATCGGTAACCCCGGCGCGCTTCAGGGCATCGATATTGGCCCGGTAGGGCACATCGGTCGGCGACAGGTAGTGACCCTGGCCGTGACGCGGGAGGAAAACGAGCTCGATCCCGGCCAGCCGACCGCGGCGCAACACGTCCGAGGGCTCGCCCCAGGGCGTGTGCACGGCCTCTTCGCGCGTGTCTTCCAGCCCGGGAATGTCGTACAAACCCGAACCGCCCATGATGCCGAGGACCCACTTGTCCATGTCCGCTCCTTTTCCCGTTTTCGGGAAGCTCATGCCGGTTGAAGTAAAATGCAAATCAAATCAAGCGTGTTCGCGCCTGACGTGACTGTGATTTGGGCGTGACTCCAAGCATGCGTATTTAGCGGTCATGGCAGACATATCGCAATCCTTCCTCTCCCGCCGTGCCGTGCTGATTTTCGGCGGCGCCGGCCTGCTGGCCGCATGCGGTGGCGCCACCGAGGCCGAACCGGCCGCGCCGGTGATGTTCGATGTCGATCCCGACACTGTCGACTGGCAGGCCCTGAGCGATGAGGAATGGCGCGCGCGGCTTTCCGATGCCGCCTACCGCGTGCTGCGCCGGGAGGATACCGAGCGGGCCTTCACCTCGCCACTGCATGACGAAAAACGCCCCGGTATTTATCACTGCGCCGGCTGTGACCTTGCCCTCTTCGATTCCGCGAAGAAATTCGACAGTGGCACCGGCTGGCCGAGTTTCTGGGACCATCTGCCCGGCGCGCTGGAGACCAAGCCCGACAACAAGCTCTGGATGCAGCGCACCGAGTATCACTGCGTGCGCTGCGGCGGTCACCAGGGCCATGTCTTCAATGACGGCCCCGCGCCCACCGGCCAGCGCTGGTGCAATAATGGCGTGGCGCTGACTTTCCGCCCGAGCGCGGCCTGATCAGCCGCCGAATGTGGTGCCGTCGCCTTCCTCGTCATTGATGATGACAGACTTGTTGCCGGGATCGGCATGCTCGTAGCCCGACATGTCGGGTGAGACGAAGAGGTCCATCTGGCGCGGGTCGACATGGACCCTACGCTTGCGTTTCCTCGTGCGCCCACCGCGGAAATAGAGATCGTCGGTGTGATCTTCCTCGCCCTTCGGCTTCGCCTTTGTCTTCGGCTTGGTAAGAGGTGGCGGAGCTGCTGGCGGGCTGGCATCGAGCGGGCGATCAATCTGCCAGTAGGTCACCGCATAGACCGGGGCGCCGCTCTCATCCTCATAGGTCTGGACGAAGCCCTGGCTGAGGCCGGCATTGGCGAGCCTGGCCCTTGCCTCATCGTCGATATCGCTCGCCGAGAGCCAGTCGGTGTGTAGCTTCAGCACCTCGGCCACGCCGGCGCGCCGTTCGGCTTCGGCCCGCGTGCGCATGGCCGGCCGGTCTTCGGCAAGCGCCTCAAGGGCTGTTTCGGCAAGGGGGTAAAGATGGCTCATATCACATCAAAACGTAGTAAAGGCGGCAGCCGGGTCCAACTGCCCCGAAGCGGCAGCCAGGCGCAAGGCCGCCAGGCGGGCGAATTTCTGCGTCATCGCCTTGCGCCGGGCCGCGGCGAGCTTGTGGGTTTCCGGATGGCGGATCACAGCGCCGCCATAGCCATCGGCAATGATCAGCCCGCAATGGTCCGGGATCAGGTCGGCCGGGAAGGCCGCGGCGACCGCAAAATAGAACCGGTCGCAGAACGGGGCGTATTCGGGCCATTTTCCATCGGATCTGAAATCGGCAATCGAGGACTTGATCTCGACAATCTCGATCTCGCCAGAAGGGCCGAGCGCGGCGACATCGGCGCGGCGATGATTGGCCAGCGTCATCTCCGTCACCCCGGCATAGTCGCGCGCATGCATCAGGCGCAGCACACCGCGCGCGAGGTCTGCGGCGGGAATATAGTCTGTCGTGTCGGGCATGCCGGTTCTCAGCGCCGTTTTCGTTCTGATAATGTTCCAGTTTCGGCGCGGATATGATTCCGGTCAAGTCTATGAAATGAGCCGCTCCACCCAGGCCGGGAGAATCTCGCTCGCCGGGCCATAATGGCTCTCGCTGAAGACATGGGCGTTCTCTGACGGTTCCAGGTTCAGCTCCACGGTCTGCGCGCCGGCATAGAGCGCTTCCTGCACGAAACCGGCGGCCGGGTAGACCGAGCCGCTGGTGCCCACCGATACGAAGGTGGAGCAATGCGACAGTGCCAGGCTGATGCGGTCCATCTCCAGCGGCATTTCGCCGAACCAGACGATATGCGGGCGCAGATAGCCGGCCTTGCCGCATGTCGGGCAGGCCACCGCGCGCCCGATATCCTCGTGCCACTCGGTCTGGGCATGGCAGGCCATGCAGCGGATCTGGGTCAGCTCGCCATGCATGTGCAGGACATTCGTGCTGCCGGCCTGTTCATGCAGATTGTCGACATTCTGCGTGACCAGCAGGAACTCGCGCCCTTCGGCCTCGCAGGCGGTCTGCAGGCGGGCGAGGGCCTCATGGCCGGCATTGGGCTGGGCGGTTTTCAATTGTTTGCGCCGGTCATTGTAGAAGCCGTGCACAAAATCCGGATTGCGGGCAAAGCCTTCCGGCGTGGCGAGGTCCTCCAGCGGGTACTTCGTCCAGATCCCGTCCTTGTCGCGAAAGGTGCCGAGCCCGCTTTCCGCGGAGATGCCGGCCCCGGTCAGGACAACGATCGAACTGGGAAGCGCCATGGGAACTCCTGAATATTAACTCTATGCCAGCCGAGTGGCAGGCGTCACAAACTTACCATATGATCTTCGTAACACATCCGGTACAGGGCGCCGCTGCGATGTGGTGGCCCAGTTGAAATGCCGGAAAGTTCAAAGCGTAACGCGTAAGTTTGAGAGGGTCCCCATGGCAAGAATGTCCAAGCGCCGGAACCTGGCAGCCGGCCTCATGGCACTGGCAACCGCGATCACGCTGGCCGCGTGCGACCGAACGGAAGAGCGGATCGACCGGGCCCGGGAGGTCACCGAGGCCGCGATCGACCAGGTCGCCGGCAATGGCGAGGCCGCGCCCAAAGGCACCGACATGGAGAGCGTGCCGCTGGAGGCGCGCGCCTTTGCCGGTTCGATCCAGACCGAGCCGATGATCGTCAACACCGAAAGCGCGCCGCGCTCGCGCTTTGCCATCGGCTCGATCATCGCCAAGCCGCGCGACCTGCCGCAGCTGCCGACCCCGACCGAGGCGCTGGTGATGCAGCGCCCGGAACTGGCTGAGGAATTGGCGGTGGAATCGGAAACCATCCTGCGTGAGGAGCTGCCCACAGAGGAGGCCGAAGGCAGCGTCGACGAGCCGGCGAAGGAACTCGAACGCCCCTTGCGCGATGCGATCCAGGCCCGGCCCGAACTGCGTGTAAACCGGCCCGGAGAACTCGCCATCCCGCGCGCCCTGCCGCCGGACCAGATGCGGCTGGCCCGCCGCGCCGTGGTCACCGAACAGGCGATCGAGGTCCAGACCGATGCCCGCGCGCGGATGCTTGATACGATGACCGAGTTCGGGCTCTCCGGCCAGGTCGAGCTGACGCGGACCGGCGAGATGGTAGTGCAGATCGGTTCCGACGGCGCTGATCCGACCCAGTTCCGCGACCTGCCGGCCCGCCAGATCCCGGACCTGTTCACCACCGAGGGTGCCACGCGCCCCGGCCTGCCGCGCATGGCCCTGAATGCGCGCCGCGAATGCCCGGAAAACCCTGACCGCGCCCAGATGCGCGCCAATCCCGTGCTGGCCACCGAATGCATGGTGCAGAAGCTGCAGGCCTCCGGCGAGTTCGAATATGTCGAGAAGGACTTCATCTTCGACCACCAATTCCTGCGCCGGCCGAACGAGCCGCCGGTGCGCGTGGAAGTTCGCCCCGACGACCCGCTCTGGGCGCTGCAGTGGCACTTCTTCAACAATGGCACCGGTGAAGGCGAGTCCCCCGGCGGTTCCGGCTTTGTCGATTTCTGGACCGATGCGGCCACCACCGGCTCGCGCGATGTGGTGGTCGCCGTGGTCGATACCGGCCTCGACATGGACCATCCCGACATCAACGCCTCGATGAATGTCGCGCCGGGCTGGGACATGGTTTCCGATCCGGCCATGGGCAATGACGGCGACGGGCGCGATTCCGATCCGAACGATCCGGGCGACCTGTGCGACCCGTCCGTGCCCTTTGCCGAGAACAGCTATCACGGCACCCATGTCGCCGGCACGATCGGCGCGGCGGTCTCCGACAATGGCACTGGCGTGGCCGGCGGGGCATGGAACGTCACCGTAGTGCCCGTGCGCGCGCTCGGCAAATGCGGCGGGCGCCTGACCGATATCAACGATGCCATCCGCTGGGCAGGCGGCCTGGTCCCGGCCTTCGACACCGAGGGCAATGAGGTGTGGAACGACAATCCCGCCGACATCATCAATCTCTCGATCGGCCTCTTCGAGTTCTGCCCGGCTTCGCTGCAGGACGCGATCAATGCGGTCACCGAACGCGGCGCCGTGGTCGTCTCCGCGGCCGGCAATGCCCGCGTCGACACGCGGTTCTATTCGCCTGGCGGATGCCAGAATGTGGTCTCGGTGGCCGCCGGCGATGCGCGCGGGCATATCGCGCCCTACTCGAACTATGGCGACGGGGTCGACATGCTTGCCCCCGGCGGCGATCTCGGGCGCGACGACAATGGCGATGGCCGGCCTGATGGCGTGCTGTCGACACGGCTTGCCAGCAACTGCTTCGACCCGGTCACCGGCGAGCCGGTGGACACCTGCTATTATGCCTTCGAGCAGGGCACCAGCATGGCCGCCCCGCATGTCTCTGCGGCGCTCGCCCTGCTCAAATCACGCGAGCCGGACCTGATCGGCGCGTCCCTGAGTGATCGGCTGATGTCGGTGCTCGCGCCGCGAACAGTGGAACAATGTGCAAGTCCGTGCGATGAGTATCCAGGGGCTGAGCCGGTTCCGGGAAATCCGGATCTGTGCCTGCGCCCGTGCGGTGGAGGTTTGCTCGACCTCAGCCGTGCAGAAAGTGTGAACTGAGGAACGATGAGATGAGCGTGGCAAGCCTGACACATGGCATACATCGCGGCGGGCTCCTGGGAGCCTGCAGCCTTGTGCTCGTGCTGGCGGGCTGCGCCTTCCTCCAGTCCCACCAGCACGACACTGCGTCCTTTGTGCCAATGTCTGCTGCTTCACACGTTGAGCCGGTGGCCTCCCATACGAAGCCGGATACGGCTCACGACCTGGCGGAAACCCAGACCACTGTGATCTATCCCGAACCGGCCAGCGAGACCGTTTCCGCGGTAACCTCGCAGTCGGTCACGCATCCGCAGCCATTGCCGGAGAGGGTGATCGAACGCCCGCCGGAAACCGTGGCCGAGGCCGCGCCAGAGCCCTCAGGCATACGCCCGGCCACCGTGCAGACGGCGCCCGTGCGCCCGGCGCAGACCAATACCACGCCGCCCCAGCCACAATCTGTCCAGGCCGAGACCTTTCCGGTGCGCCGGGCCGACTTCATCGTGAAGTTCCGCGCCAACCCGTCCATCGACGAGGTGATCTCCACCTGGCGGCGCGACCGCGATGCCGCGCGCGCCCGGTTCGAGACCTGGGCGTCCGGCGACCCGCTGTTCTCGCAGATGGAGGTGTCGGGCTGTTCCTATTCCGGCGAACTGATCCTATCGACAGAGATCGGCGGCGGCCCGCTGCCGGCCGAGGCCGAGGTCGATGCCCTGGTCGGGCGCATTCGCGCTCATGGCGCCGTGGCCTATGCTGATCCAGATTTTACCGCCCATCCGGGCGTCAGGGAGAATTGAGAAAATGCTGCTGAGACTTGTCTTCATGGCGGCCTGGCTGGCCTTTGTCGCGGCCTGCTCTGAACAGATCGGCGGCGAGCCGGCTGCCCCCGCGCCCGCGCCGCAGGAGCTTGCCGAGGAGGAACCATCAGCCCCGGAAGAGCCGCCGGTCTTCGTCCAGTCCGAGCGCCCGAGTGCTACCGAACGCCAGGCCTCCATCGATTGGGAGGCCGCGCGCACCGACCTTGCCAGCACGCCCGGCAATGCTTCGCCAGAGAGTTTCCAGATCCAGTCCGGTGAACAGGCCCCGCCGGTGCCCGTTCTGCTGCCGAGCGGCATCGTCCAGCCGGCCGGCGCGGACAACCAGCCGCTCTTCCGCCAGCTGCAGGACGGCTATTTCGCCCATTATCCTGGCGTGAGTTATGACATCACCGTGTCGGGCACGAACGAGGCCTTCTCGATCGGCGGGGAGGCCGAGGACACATCGGTCGCTCGCTACCAGGCCACGGCCACCGGCGCGATTGTTAGTCTGTCGCGCTATGGCGCCGGCTATATGGTGGAGTTCGAATGCAAGGACCTGCCCGGCGAGGATGGCGGGGAGTGCATCGATGAAGACGAAGCGCTGGAAGTGGCGCAAAACCTGGTGATTGCGGGGTCGCGCTGATGAAACTGTGGAGTGTGATGGCGGCCGGACTTCTGGCCGCGAGCCTGGTGGGTTGCGATGCGGTGCGCTATCCGGGCGATGGGGGCGAGCCGCCGCGCACGCCGGACATGCAGGACCCGAATGCGCCGCCGCCGCCCCCGCCCAGCGAGCCGGTGACCGACCCCTATGGCAATGGCGACACCGGCGAGGATGAAGATCCCGTCGAGGATGTGGATGCCCCCACGCCCGATACGCCGGAAGAGCCGGTCGATGTCTCGGATCCGACCCCGGATCCCGACACGCCGGCAACAGACATCCCGACCGAAGAGCCCACCCCGCCGGAGGAGCCCGTCGAGCAGCCCGATCCTGTCTTCTCCTACTATGCTCCCGGCCAGCTCCTGCCTGGTTCGGGCACCGGTTCGCCCGACCAGCTGGTCCATGCGCCGGATATCGTCTTCCCCGTCCGCACCGCGCCGGCCTATCTCCAGTCCCAGGTCTGGAATTTCGGCGGCGGCATTGGTGGCGGGGACGAGTGCGACAGCCGCAACTTCAACTATCCCTGGCGCGACAATTTCTGCGAGACCCGCAGCGCCAACCGCAATTCGCCCTATTGCCCGGTCAGCAAGATCCACCAGGGGCAGGATATCCGCGTCGGCACGCCGCGCGAATGCGAGATCATGCGCGGCACGCCGGCTGACGACCGTATGTTGCACGAAGTGGTCGCCGTTGAGGATGGCACGATCTACGAGATCGGCTCCTACACCGTGAAGCTGCGCGCGGGCGGGCGGATTTACCGTTATATGCACATGAACATGGACGCGTTGCAGGTTGAGGCCGGTGATGTGGTCGAGGCCGGCGATGTGATTGGCTATGTCTCGAAGGATTTCGGCGGCTCGGCGACGACCTTCCACCTGCATTTCGAGATCCTCGAAAACACGACCGAATATGGCTGGGTCTATGTCCCGCCCTACATGTCTCTGGTGGAGGCCTATGAGCGCCGCGAGGACGGTCCGGGCGAGGAAATCGAGCAGACCGTCTCGACCGCCAGCGCGCCGGTCTTCCCGCCCGAGGGCATGGAAATCATCGAGTAGGGGGCCGCGCAGGCTGTAAAACAGCCATGTAAACCACCGCCGGAGATGGCGCTTGCCGCCCGGCGTGTTCCCCTGTAATGACGGGCACTCTCGCGGGTGTAGCTCAATGGTAGAGCA
Organism: Hyphomonadaceae bacterium UBA5336; assembly: GCA_002408125.1. Taxonomy (GTDB): domain Bacteria; phylum Pseudomonadota; class Alphaproteobacteria; order Caulobacterales; family Hyphomonadaceae; genus UBA5336. The sequence continues at coordinate 21,171 of DHQO01000013.1, forward strand.
GAAGCTTCCCAAGCTTAAGACGAGGGTTCGATTCCCTTCACCCGCTCCAGTCTGGTCTGCTCTCCGCTTCACTTCGTTTCGCGATAGAGCGGGCTCAGGGCTGAGTCCTTGCCTGTCTCCATATCGCTTCGCTCACATGAGACGGGCTCAGGGCTGCCGCCACATGCCATAAAAGTAGGGTGTAATGAAGCGCAAGCGATATGCACCAGCCCTCACAGATACCGGTGCATATCGGCCTTTGGCCTCCATGCACCCTGCTTCTTACTCGCTTGTGGGCGTTTCGACAGATGGCAAGTCCGGCAGGTCAACTTCAACGGACCCATAGCCGAAATACGTCACCGCGCCGAAAACCACCAGGAAGATCACAGCGGTGACAAGGGCATTCATGAGCCGGTTCTTGAAGGACAGCATATTGCCGACAAGCCCGACAACAAAGACCAGCCCGGTTGCGATCAGGACCGGCTCGAGCCAGAGCAGGTCGCCAGGCAGGAAGCGCGAAGGCAGCTCTGCGGCATCGGTTGAGAGTTCCAGTTTGCCAAGCCCGAAATAGGCGAGCGCCGCAAAGATCACCAGGAAAACGGCCGCCGTGGCCAGCGCATTTACGAGGCGGCCGCCATAGGCCAGCGAGTTGCCCACAAGGTCGACCGCAAACACGATAATTGCGGCGACGATAACGGGCTCAATCCATACATAGTCATCGGGAAGGAACATGTTCGCCTCTTCGTCATGAGTGTAGCACTAGTCGAGGCCATGCCATTCGCCCCATGAGGCTTGTACCGCCGGGTCGGGCTACGTGGCAAGAATCTGCCACGCAGCCCGACCCTTGTTGCTCAAGTCTCTGAGATGAGTAGCTCTACCCTACCGCCCGCTTCAGATCCGGTGCGAGCGCCTCTGCGGCAAGCCCCGAGACGGCCTCCTCCAGCGTGACGATCTCCTGGGCCTTGGAGCCAAACCGGCGAAGTGCCAGTTTACGCTCGTCGGCTTCGCGCGCACCAACCACGGCGATGATCGGCACCTTCTGCACCGAATGCTCGCGGACCTTGTAGTTGATCTTCTCATTGCGAAGATCGGTCTCCACGCGCAGGCCGGCTGCGCGCAGGGCCTCGGCGGCCTCTTTCGCATAGGCATCGGCTTCCGAGGTGATCGTCGCGACGACCACCTGCACGGGCGCGAGCCAGAGCGGGAAGGCCCCGGCGAACTCCTCGATCAGGATGCCGATAAAGCGCTCCATCGAGCCGAGAATGGCCCGGTGCAGCATTACCGGGCGCACCTTGTCGCCGCTCTCGTCGATATAGTCCGCGCCGAGGCGTTCAGGCAGTACGAAATCGAGCTGCAGCGTGCCACACTGCCAGACGCGGCCGATGGCATCGGTGAGCTGGAACTCCAGTTTCGGGCCGTAAAAGGCGCCTTCGCCCGGCATGATCTCATAGGGCAGGCCCGTGGCCTTGATCGCCTCTTCCAGATCATGCTCGGCCCGGTCCCAGACCGCGTCGCTCCCCGCGCGCATGTCCGGGCGCGTGGAGAGCTTCACATCCACTTTTTCAAAGCCGAAATCATCGTACACGCTCTGCAAAAGGGCGCAGAACCGCTCCGTCTCGGAGATGATCTGGTCCTCGCGGCAGAAGATGTGCGCATCGTCCTGGGTAAACTGGCGCACGCGCATGATGCCATGCAGCGCACCGTGCGGCTCGTTGCGGTGGCAACAGCCGAACTCGGCCAGCCGCAGGGGCAGGTCGCGATAGGATTTCTGGCCGGACTTGAACACCTCGACATGGGCCGGGCAGTTCATCGGCTTGATCGCCATCAGACGGCTGTCGGAGGGGATCTTCACCTCGCCTTCGCCATCGGGGATGAAGTCCGGCACGATGAACATGTTCTCGCGGAACTTGCCCCAGTGGCCGGATTTCTCCCACTGCGCGCTGTCCATAAGCTGCGGCGTCTTGATCTCGTTATAGCCCTCCGCGCCGAGCCGGCGGCGGATATAAGCCTCGATCTGCAGCCAGACCTGGTAGCCTTTCGGGTGCCAGAAGACCGAGCCGGCCGCCGCCTCGCCGTCGAGATGGAAGAGATCGAGCTGCGTGGCCAGTTTGCGATGGTCGCGCTTTTCAGCCTCCTCGATCTGCGTGAGATAGGCCTTCAGCTCCTGCTCGTTGCGCCAGGCCGTGCCGTACATGCGCTGGAGCATCTCGTTGCGATGGTCCCCGCGCCAGTAGGCACCGGCGAGCTTCATCAGCTTGAATGCCTTGGGCAGCTTGCCCGTCGAGGGCAGGTGCGGACCCCGGCAGAGGTCGTACCAGTTGCCCTGGCGGTAGACCGTGATGGCCTCGCCCGGCGGGATGATATCGTCGATGATCTGGGCCTTGTAGTCCTCGCCGATCGACTTGAACGTCTCGATGGCATCGTCTTTTTCCCAGACTTCGCGCAGGATCGGATAGTCGGCATCGACAATCTCGGCCATCTTCTTCTCGATGGCCTCGAAATCCTCCGTGGAGAAGGGCTCCTCGCGGGCAAAGTCATAGTAAAAGCCGTCATCGATCACCGGGCCGATCGTGACCTGCGTGCCGGGAAAAAGCTCCTGCACGGCCTGGGCGAGCACATGGGCGGCGTCATGGCGGATCAGCTCAAGGCCATCGGCATCCTTCGCGGTGACAATCTCGACCGCAGCCTCTGCCGGCAGCTCGCGCGTGAGGTCGCGCAGCTCGCCATTGACGCGGGCGGCAAGGGCCTTCTTGGCCAGGGATTTGGAAATGGATTCCGCGACATCCAGCGCGCTGGCGCCGTCTTCATAGTCGCGTTTCGATCCGTCAGGCAGCGTGACTTGAATCATGGGTCTGGTGGTCTTTTCGCATTCGGGCGGCCTCGCCGGGGCGGGCATCTCGGTCAACAGCCTCGTGGCTTAACGTGAACCGGGAAAAATGCCCACAGCCAAAAGCGACGCGGCCGCAGTGAGATCAACTGGTTTTGGGGAACAGGTTTTGATCAGGGTGCGTGATGGCGCAAGGCCCGGGCCGAAGCGGCTGGATCACACACCCGTAAAAGTTCGGGTCGTCAGTTGGCGAACCTGAAAAGCAGACATGGGCGCGAGATAGCACCGGCCCCTTAACAATTCAATGTGCCGGAAGCGCTTGGCGGCAGCGGCCTTACTTCTTCTTCGCCTTGCGCTCGGCTTCCTCGCGCAGCTTGCGGATCTCGTCGGCCTTCCCGGTGGCGACGAACCAGAAGATCTTCCAGGCTTCGCCGAAAGTGAGGCGCGTGTTCGGGCGCGCCGTGCCGACCTTTTCCTTCTCGGCGACTTTGGGCTTCTTGCGTTTCTTGCCCTTGGATTTCGCTTCCTCGGCTTCCTCGGCGGCTTTTTCCTCTTCTTCCTCGGGCAGGCGCGGGGCCTCGCCATGATAGAGGGTGAGATCCTCGCCCTTCTCGCCGTATTCAAACTGTGCGGGCTTCTCCAGGGCGCCTTCCTGGACATTGTGCAGGAGGTGCTCGTCGGAAAAATCGATCGCGAGTTCCACCCAGAGCGGCAGGTGATCCGACATCTGCCAGGTCATCCAGCGCGAGCAGTAATAGTCCTTGTCCTTGCCGGCATCCTTGGGCGTGCCGTCATGTTTCAGGTCGCGATGGCGCTCGGGCAGGACGGGGGCGTAGTGGGAATAATGCTCGGGTTTGAACAGGGTCTTGGTGAAGTTGAACACGCCGGCCGACAGGAAAGTCACCTTGTCCTTGCGCGTGCGGAAGGCGATCTGGTCGTAATACTTCGTGCCGAGCACATTTGACGGGAAAAGCTCGGGCGGCAGGATGAACCCGGCGCGGGTGAGCGCCTTCATGGTCTCATCCATGGTGTTCTTGATATTGAAATCGCCGAGCAGGACATAATTCTCGTCCTCGCGGTCGGCCCGCTTGGCCATCTCCTCGGCGATATACTCGATCTCGTTGACCCGGCGCTGATAGCCTTCGGAGTCCTTCGAATTCGAGCCGAAATAGATGTGCACGGTGCAGAGCGAGAATTTGAACCAGCCAGCCTGGAAAGAGACCATGAAGGGCGTGCGCGCGAACTGTTCCTCATCCGGCAGCAAGGCATGCTTGGGCAGCACGATCTCGCCGGCAATATTGCGGAAACGCACCTTGGACTTGTCATAGACAAAGGCCATGCGCTCGCGGTTGCCACTGGCGCCGACCGTGACATCGGTGGCAATGAAATCCCAGTCCGGGCCCAAAATGCGCAATACATCGCGCAGGGGATCGAGATCCTCATTGATCTCCTGCAGCGCGCAGACATCGAAGGCGGAGATGATCTCGGCGATGTAAAAGAGGCTCTCGCGCCGGCGGGGGCCATGGCGGTACTTGTTGTTGTCGAAATCGCGCAGGTTCCAGGTGCCGATGAGGATGGAGCTTTCGCGGGTACGGCGCGGAACGCCATCGGGCAGGGGCGAGCGGATCTGCGCGCGCAGGTCCAGAAGGCGGCGGGAGACCCAGTCGGCTTCCGGTTCACTGAACAGGCGGCGGTTCCGCAGGTCGCGATAAAACACCATGGCCGGACTTCCCTCACTCGTGCCTTCTGCACGCGCCGATTAGGGTTTCGTTTGCCTTGGTTAGCGAGAGGTTAACGAGCGCCTTGGTCAGCAAGCGGCAGCCGAGCCGGAGTCGGCAGAGGTTCCAAGGGGAATCGCTTGTTTCTGCAGGTCGTCTATGTTCGAACCGGGCAAGACACGAAGGAGACCGCACGCATGCAATACTGGCTGTTCAAGTCCGAGCCGTTCAAGTTCAGCTGGGAGGACCTCAAGGCCAGGGGTGATGCGGGCGAGGAGTGGGACGGCATCCGCAACTACCAGGCGCGCAACAATATGCGCGAGATGAAGATCGGTGATCTGGGCTTTTTTTATCACTCCAATGAAGGGCTCGAAGTGGTCGGCATCTGCGAGGTCTGCGCCCTGTCGCATCCCGACACCACCACCGATGACGAGCGCTGGGACTGTGTCGACGTAAAAGCCGTTTGCGACATGCCCGAAGCGGTGACGCTGAAGGCGGTGAAGGCCAATCCGAAGCTGGCGGAAATGAGCCTCGTCACCTCGATGCGCCTGTCGGTCCAGCCGGTGCGCAAGGCCGAATGGATGGAAGTCTGCCGCATGGGCGGCCTGGACGGGAAGACGCTGAAGCCGCGCTGACACTTGATCGGTTTGGTCCCGATTCACCGCGGCTTGACCGCGGTGCCCATCTCCCGCCTGGAGTTCCTGGTTGCGTCTCACCGAGATGGACCCCGTGGTCAAGCCACGGGGAGTCGGAGACATCAGCAGGGCTCAGAGAGCAATCTCAAATAACGCGCGCTCTTCCCCCTGCGTTGGAGGAAGAGCGCGATTGTCTTTACTCCGCCAGCCCAACGGCCCTGAGCGCGAAGGCATACTCGATGGCGGTTTCCTTCAGGCCTTCGAACCGGCCCGAGGCGCCGCCATGGCCGGCTTCCATGTTGATGCGCAGGAAGTACGGCCCGGCATCGGGGGCTTCATGGCGCAGCTTGGCGGCCCATTTGGCCGGCTCCCAATAGGTCACGCGCGGATCGGAAAGCCCGCCTGTGATGAGCATTTCCGGATAGGGCCGGTCGGTCACCTGATCATACGGGCTGTAGGCCATGATCGTGTCATAGTCCTCCGCCGAGGTGAGCGGGTTGCCCCATTCGGGCCATTCCGGCGGGGTCAGCGGCAGGCTCTCATCGCTCATCGTGTTGATGACGTCGACAAAGGGCACCGCGGCGATGATCCCGGCGAAGAGCTCCGGATCCATGTTGGCCGCCGCGCCCATCAGCAGGCCGCCGGCCGAGCCGCCCATGCCGACCACATTGCCTTCCGAGCCGTAGCCGTTCTCGACCAGGTAGCGCCCGGCGGAGATATAGTCCTTGAAGGTGTTGTCCTTCAGCTTGAGCTTGCCGTCGAGATACCACTGGTAGCCCTTGGCCATGGAGCCGCGTGGATGGGCGATGGCATAGATGAAGCCACGATCCACCAGCGAAAGCCGCGAGGTGCGGAAGTTCGCCGTGATGGTGATCCCGTAGGAGCCATAGCCGTAGAGCAGGAGCGGCGCGGTGCCGTCCACAGGGGTGTCCTTGTGGCGCAGAATGGTGATCGGCACGGTCTCGCCGTCCCAGGCCGGGGCCATCAGGCGCTCGACGACATAGTCTTCCGGATTGTGGCCCGATGGCACCTCACGCGTCTTGCGCAGAACCCGCTCACGGGTGGCCAGATCATAGTCGTAGACCTGATCGGGCGTTGACGGGCTGGCATAGTCGAACCGGATCATGGTCGTGTCGAACTCGTAGCCGGTCGACATGCCGAGGTCATAGGCTGCCTCGTCGAAGGCGATCTCGTGCTCGGCGCCGCTCTCGCGCTCGCGCACCACGATGCGTGGCAGGCCGTCCTGGCGTTCGAGCCGGATGAGATAATCCTTCAGCGCATCCATGCCGAGGATCAGCGTGCCGGCGCGGTGGGGCACCAGCTCTTCCCAGTTCTCGCGTCCGGGCGCATCAATGGGTGCGGTGACGATCTTGAAGTCCACAGCGCCATCGACATTGGTCGAGATGACGAAGCCATCGTCCCAGTGCTCGACACTGTATTCCACGCCCGGATCGCGCGCGGCGACCAGGGTGAGTTCCGGCGCAGCGCCGGCATCGGCCGGGAAGAACCAGTACTCCGAAGTTGTATGGTCGCCGGTGGAGATGAAGATGTACTCGCCCGACTGGCTCTTGCCGACGCCGGTGAAGTAGCCCGGATCGCTTTCGCGGTAGATTTCGGCCGAGCCTTCCTCGCCGAGCGTGTGGGCGAACACCGCCGAGGGGCGGCCATTATCGTCGCGTTCGACCCAGTAGAGCGTCTTGTTGTCCGAGCCCCATTCCACCGAGCCATAAGTGCGCGGGATCACGTCTTCCAGCAGCGCGCCGGTTTCGGTGTCGAGGATCTTGATGTCGTAATATTCCGAGCCCTGGGTATCGACAGCATAGGCGATATAGCGGTGGTTCGGGGAATGCTCGACATCGCCGAAGCTGAAATAGGCCTCGCCCTCACCCATGGCGTCGCCGTCCAGCAGCACCTCGTCCTCGGCCTCGGTGTTGTAGATCTCGGCGGCGGGCTTGCGCGCGAAGATCGGATACTCGCCGCCCTCGCGGTAGCGGGTGAGATAGGCCCAGGGGCCGTCGACATTCGGCAGCGAGCTGTCGTCTTCCTTGATCCGCCCGCGCATCTCCGCGAACAGTTCCTCGCGCAGCGCCTCGGTCGGGTCTTCCAGATACGCCTTGGTATAGGCATTCTCGGCGACAAGATATTCGCGGATATCCTCGCGCAGGACCGAGGGATCGGCCATCACCTCCTGCCAGTTCTCGTCCTTCAGCCAGTGATAGGGGTCGATACGCGTGCGCCCGACCTGCTCGATGGTGAAGGGTTCGCGCTTGGCGGCAGGGCCAGGCGGCAAGCTGGCAACGGGAATGGGTTCTGGCATTGTCACTGATACGGGCTCTTGTGGGGTTGTGCAGCCGGCCACGAGCAGAGCTGCGAGTGTGCCGGCGAAGCTGACGGTGAGGCGCATAGGGCGGGGTCTCCATGGCGATAAGCCAGGAGGGGACACCCCGTCACGGAAATTGTCCAGCCCAAAGAAGGCCTTGTGGGCTAGTTGTCGCTATCGGGCCGAAAATCCAGCACCACGCCATTGATGCACCATCGCTCGCCGGTGGGCGGCGGGCCGTCCTTGAAGACATGGCCATGGTGCAGCCCACAGGTGGCGCAATGGCATTCGGTGCGCGGGAGGACCATTTTGAAATCGGTCTTTGTGGCGATCACGTCATCCTCGATCGGCTGGAAGAAGCTCGGCCAGCCAGTACCGGAATCGAACTTGTGCAGTGACGACCAGACCGGCGTGCCGCAGCCCTTGCAGTGATAGGTCCCAGGACGTTTTTCGTCATTATGGTTGCCGGGCGTGAAGGCGCGCTCTGTGCCTTCCTTCACGCCGACGCGATATTCCTCCTCAGTGAGGATCTCGCGCCATTCCCGGTCGTTGCGTTCGATCTTTGCGCGCGAGGCCATGATACGCTCCATGCTGGCTTGTTCATGGCATAGATGGCGAATGCGGCTCGCCTGGCAAGCAGGGCGCGTGCGATCAGTACTTCCGGCGCAGTGTTACAAGCCCGTGCATGAACAGCCCACGGCAGTCCGTAGCGTCGGCTTTCAGATCGTCCAGAACCGGATCGGCCGCCATGCCCGGCCCTTCGAAACGCGGATCGTCGCACTCGCCATCCCGGGACCATTGCGAGGTGTCGGCGCCGAAGTCGATGGCGTCGATTTCCGCCGCGGTGGGCGGCGGCGTGGCGGGCGCGCGCCATTGCGGATCATAGGCGAGGGCGCCGGTTTCCCAGATGGTGAGACAGTCGGTGCGGTCGGCATAGGCATTGTCGGCGCTGAGCGCGCCATGGGCCATGCCCTCGCCGGAAAAGCGCGGATCGTCGCATTCCCCGTCGCGCGCCCAGTCGCTGGTGTCGTTGCCGAACTGGATGCCGTCGATGCGCAGGGGTGGGCGCTGGGCGAGGTCCTCGCTGATCAGCGTGATATTGCCGGCCTCGAACAGGGTCCGGCAGTCCTGGGCATCGCGGAAGGCATCCACATCGTAGGTCGTGCCGGCCATGCCGGTGCCTTCGAAACGCGGATCGTCGCATTCCCCGTCCCGGGACCAGTTGCTGGAATCGTCGCCCCAGTCGATTGCATCCGTGCCGATCTCCCCGGTATCGAGAGCGAGGGCGGGCGCGGTAAACAGGGCGGCAGCCACCAGCCAGCCGGCAATGGAAACGGGTTTCATGTGCGCTGTGTCCCTCTCGTCAAAGTCCGGCGTGCAAACGGCGCCTCAGCCACATTACTGAAGAGCAATGTGGCCTTGGCAAGGCGCAATCGGAGTTTGGTGGTCGGACAGAGCGTTATGCGTAGAGTACCGAGATGGCCTCTGCGACGAGGGCAGGGCGGTCCTGGCCTTCGATCTCGACGGTGGATTCCATGATCATCTGCTTGCCGCCGGCCTTCTCCTTCACCGAGAGGCATTTCTGCTTCAGGCGCACCCTGGACCCCACCGGCACCATGTTCGTGAAACGCACCTTGTCGGAGCCATAATTGATACCGCGGGTCGTGCCGGAGACCTTGAGCACTTCGCTCGACAGCATCGGCAACAGCGACAGAGTGAGATAGCCATGCGCGATCGGGCTGCCCAGCGCCTTGGTGGCGCGCTCGACATCGACATGGATCCATTGATGATCGCCGGTGGCGTCGGCGAACATGTTCACCCGGTCCTGGTCGATCACATGCCAGTCGGATACACCGATCTCCTGGCCTTCGAGCTGTTCCAGGTCTGCAAATTCGATTGTGCGGGGCTCGGCCATGGTTTCCTCCTGTGAATCTTGGTAGAGCACTTGTTGCGTGCAAGGGGCGTTTTGCCAAGACTTGCCGCAGGGGAGGCCTGTCCTCAACAGGCCATGATGGAGCGCCAGGCATGAGTGACCCGACCCAGATCTCGGTGGACCCGAACACCAGGGGCAACGCCAATCTCGTCTACATCCTTTACCTCGTCGCCATCGTGATCGGCGTGACGAGCATTGTTGGTGTGATCATGGCCTATGTGGCCAAGGACCAGGCCGACCCGCTGCTCAAGAGCCACTATGACAACCAGATCAACATCTTCTGGAAGGGCCTGCTCTACATGCTGATCGGGGTGGTCACATCCATTATCGTGATCGGCTTCCTGGTCCTGCTTGCGGCTCTGGTCTGGTACATCGTGCGCTGCGTGAAGGGCATGCAGGCCCTGTCGGCCGGCCAGCCGATCGAGAACCCGGGCAGCTGGGTCTTTTAGCCGGGGCGGCTCACACGATCCGGCTGCCGGTCTTGCCCCAGTAGCGGTCGCGGATAAGGCGCTTGTAGAGCTTGCCGGTGGCATGGCGCGGCAGGTCGGGGTCGAAGTCCACGCTCCTGGGGCATTTCAGTTTCGAGAGGCTGGCATGGCAGAAGGCCATCAGCTCCTCGGCCAGCGCCGCATCGCCGGTCACGCCGGCCACCGGCTGGACCACTGCCTTCACCGCCTCGCCGAAGTCGGGATCGGGCACGCCGATCACCGCGCAGTCGGCGACCTTGGGATGGGTGATGAGCACATTCTCGGTTTCCTGCGGATAGATGTTCACCCCGCCGGAGATGATCATGAAGGCCTTGCGGTCGGTCAGGAAGAGGTAGCCATCCTCGTCCACCCGCCCGACATCGCCGAGCGAGGACCAGTCGGGATGGCCTGGATGGCGGGCCTTCTGCGTCTTCTCCGCGTCATTGTGATAGGTCGGCGGCGTGGTGCCGCTATAATAGATCTGGCCTTCCTCATTCGGGCCGAGTTCGGTGCCATCCTCGGCGCAGACATGCAGCTCACCAAAGATCGCACGGCCGACGCTGCCTTTCTTGTTGAGCCATTCCGGGCTCTTGATCCAGGTCATGCCATTGCCTTCCGAGCCGGCATAATACTCGTCGATGATCGGGCCCCACCAGTCGATCATCTGCTCCTTGACCGGGACAGGGCAGGGCGCGGCGGCGTGAATGGCGAACTGAAGGCTCGACACATCATATTTCAGGCGCGCTTCATCGGGCAGTTTCAGCATGCGCACGAACATGGTCGGCACGAGCTGGGAATGCGTGATCTGGTACTTTTCCACGGCGGCAAGGAAGGCTTCCGGATCGAACTTTTCCATCACATAGAGGCTGGCGCCGAGGCGCGTCATCGTCATGCACCAGCGCAGCGGCGCAGCATGATAAAGCGGAGCTGGCGAGAGATACCGGCTCTCGGCATTCGCACCGGCCACAGCGCGGGCGATCTGCACCAGCACATTGTCGGCATCGATCGGTGCGCCATGCTCCAGCGGCGGTCGCAGGCCCTTCGGCCGGCCCGTCGTGCCGGAGCTGTAGAGCATGTCGGTACCCGCCATCTCGTCGGCAATCGGCGTCTCCGGGAAGATCGAGCGCAGGGTTTCCAGCGGCTCGAAGCCCTCAATCTCGCCGTCTATCGACCAGCGCGTGATCGCGCCTGCCTCGTCGGCGCCGGCGCGGGCATGGGTGCCGAGCTTCGCGCTCGCGATCACCAGCTTCGCGCCGCTGTCGGCGAGGATATAGGCCACCTCCGGCCCGGTCAGGCGCGAGGAGATGCAGACATAGTAGAGCCCGGCGCGCTGGGCCGCCCAGCAGATCTCGAAATAGCGCGCGGAGTTCTCCGCGAAGATGGCAATCGTGTCGCCCGGCTGGCAGCCGGCCTCGCGCAGGGCATGTGCGGTCTGGTTCGAGCGCGCCTCAAGTTCGGCAAAGGTCACCGTCTCGCCGGAGCCGACCATGATATAGGCCGACTTGTCGGGCGTGGCTCTGGCGTGATGGCTCGGATGCATTCGCGTTTCTCCCGTTGGGCGCGGTCTCTCTTGCGGAGCCGCTGCCAGCCCGGGGAGAGTGTATTGCCTGCCCGTCACGCGTCTACCGCCGACCCTGCGTCAGGCATCCCTCAAAGTTTGCGCATCCAGTAGTTCATCGTGTGCGGCAGGTCCGGCCCATCGGCGGTTTCCGGCCAGTTGAACCCGGCGCTCACACCGGGCAGTTTCTCATAGCCGCGCCGGCCCCAGAAACTGTCGAGCGGGGAATAACCCTCGGGGCGCTTTGGATGGTCGGCCGGGCGTTCCACCGCGCAGAAGCAGGCTGCCGCATAGCCGCGGGTGCGGGCATGGTCCTCGCGCGCATCGAAGAAGGCATGGCCGAGCCCGTGCCCGCGAAAGGCCGGCAGCAGGACGCTCTCGCCGAAATAGAAAACGGTTTCAGGGTCATGTCCGGCCCGGGCGAGCGGCGCGACGAAATCGTCATGATGATCGGTCAGCGCCGAGCCCGTGGCGCAACCGACAATCTCGCCGCCGGCGGTCTGCGCCGCGATGATGAAGGCGTCTTTCGCCTCGGCATAGGTCTGCAGATAGGTCTGCTCATAAGCCTCGGTGCCGGCATAGAGATAGGGGAAGTCGCGGAAGACCTCGATCCTGAGCCGGGCGAGCGCGGGAAGCGCCTCGTGCAGGGCCTCGCCCGAAAGCGGCTTGAGACGGATCGTTCCGCTCATGTGGCATCGGCCTCCGGCATGGCGTCTTCATCCAGCACCAGCGCGCGGTAGGCCCGCCAGCTTGCCAGGCCGATCACGGGGAAGACGATGATCAGGCCGAAAAAGGCCGTCGCGATACCGAGCGCGGTCAGCACCGCAATGATAATCGCCCACAGCGCCATGGAGACAAGATTGGTCGTTACCGCGCGGATCGAGGTGATCGTGGCACTGAACACGTCGCGCTTGCGATCGAGCATCATCGGGGCGGAGACCACGACCAGCATGTATGCCAGGAAGGCAATCACAGCGCCGATCACCGTGCCGGTCGCGGCCATGGTCAGCCCTTCGGGCGTGGTGAACATGAAGGCGAGAAAGTCCATCGGTGTCCGGTGCAGCGTGCTGGTCGACAAGGCGTAGACGATCTGGGCGATCCGCGTCCAGAGCAGGTAGATCAGAAACAGGGCGAGGCCGAGATAGGCAAGGTCCAGCCGGAAGGCGCCCTTCACCAGCGCCATGTCGGAAAAGCCCGGCGTCTCGCCGGCCTCCAGTTGCCGGCCGGCCTCGTAAAGCCCCATGGCCAGCATCGGGCCGACGATCAGGAAGCCGCCGGCCAGCACGAACATCCAGGCGAACTGCCCGCTGAACACCAGCGCCCAGCCGATCGCCGCGCTGACAGCCGCCAGGGCGATGCCATAGACCAGGCAGGGCAGGGGCGCGCGCTTGAAGTCGGCCCAGCCGCCGGCGAGCCACTGGAAGGGGGCGCCGAGGCCGATCTTCGCCACATTCGGCAGTTTGAACGGCTCGCCGCCCGATTGCGGCAGGTCCGGCCCTGACGGGGTTTCCTCCATGATATCCGACATCGCGCCCTCCCGGACTGCATAATTCTTGCGCGCTGAAAGCCATTGCGCGCCTGATCGCGAGCATGCCGGCGCCCGCGCGCCTTGCATACCCGGGAAACTCCCTATCCCCGAAGCCCCGTGTCGCCTACAGTAGGCGCCGCTACTGGGGAGTGGTGGATGGGCAAGACTGTGTTCGTGACGGGCGCAGCGAGCGGGATCGGGCGGTCGATTGCCCGGGCCCATGCTGCGCAGGGCGACCGTGTGATCGCGGCCGACCTGTCGGCGGATTCGCTCGATCAGCTGGTTGATGACGGCATCGAGCCCTGGGTGCTCGATGTCACTGATGCGCGCTCGGTCGAGCAGGCGGCCGGGCAGGTCTGGACCGCGTGCAGTGGGGTGGACTGGGTCTATGTCAATGCTGGCGTCGGCGCGCCGGCTGCGCTGCTGGACGCCTCGCGCGAGCAGTTCCGCAAATGCCTTGAGATCAACCTGATCGGCGCCTGGATGACGCTGAAGGCCTTCGCTTCGCGCATGGTGAAGGCCGACCGGGCGGGCCGGCTCTGCGTCACGGCATCTGAGCATTCGCTCGGCTTCCAGCATGCCGGGGCGGGCATCTACACCGCTTCCAAGCATGCCCTGCTGGGCCTGTGCGATGTGCTGCGCCACGAACTGCCTGACACGGTCTCGGTCTCCGTCCTGTGCCCGGGCATCACCAATACCGGCTTTGGCCAGGGCGAGGATGCCAGCGAAGCCGCGAAAGCCTTCACCCGCGCCATGATGGCCGAGGGGCTCGACCCGGACATTGTCGCGCGCGCCGCGCTGGAGGGCGTGGAACGCGGCGATTTCATCATCCTCACCCATGCCGCCTCGCGTATCGGCTGGGACAGGCGGGTCGAGGATGTCGAAGCCGCCTTTGCGCAGGTGCCCGATGAGGGCGCCGATGCCGAGCGCTATGCCGTGCCTGAAGTTATTCGGCGGGTGCGGGCGCAGTTCTCAGAGGACTAGGCTCGGCCAGCTCTACGGGCGTGGCCAGGCCGGCTTCCCATTCCGCGCGCAGCTCCTCGCTGCGCTGGTGGTTGCCATCGGGCGACCAACCCGGTGGATTCCACGCCCGCCGTGTCCAGGTCAGCGGGCGGAAGCCGTCGCGCCAGCAATCGACCAGCAGCCCGGCAATGCCGTGATAGGCGACCACGAAGGGATTGTAGCTGTCGACCGGTTTGACGATGCCATAGGTGCACGGCTCGTCGTCGCGTTCGGGCTCGAAGGTGCCGAACATCTTGTCCCAGATGATGAACACGCCGGCATAGTTGCGATCAAGATAGCGCGGATTGGTGGCGTGGTGCACCCGGTGATGGGAAGGTGTGTTCATCACCGCTTCGAACCAGCGGGGAAACCGCCCGATCACCTCGGTATGAATCCAGAACTGGTAGACCAGGTTCGTCCCGCCGACGAAGAAGACATAGAGCGGATGAAACCCGAGCCAGACCAGCGGCAGCCCGAACCAGATCAGGCCGGAAAACGGTCCGAACCAGGGCTGGCGCAGCGCGGTGGTCAGATTGTAGTGCTCGCTGGAATGGTGGGTGATGTGCTCGACCCAGAACCAGCGCATGCGGTGAGCCAGGCGGTGCTTCCAGTAATAGACCAGGTCGTAGAGCACAAACAGCGCGGCAAAGCTCCACCAGGTCACCGGCATCTCGAAGATGCGGTAGGGCCAGACCAGTGACATCATCCACAGCGCGGCCATGCCCGTCAGCGTGTTCACGACCACATTGCCGAGCCCCATGGACAGCGATGTGATGGCGTCCTTTGTCTCGTAGTGCCCATGCGCGCGGCCGGTTTTCACCGCGATCCATTCTGCAAGGACGCAGATAACGAACAGGGGGATGGCGAGCGTCGTAGGCGCGGGAAATTCAGGCATGAAAGACACCTACAGGCGCTCGCGGGAATGTGAAGTCCCCAGGGCAGTTTCGAGTGGGAAACGCACTGCTTGACGCACCTAGCGTCAGCCCCTGTCTCTTGGGCGGGATAACTTGAAACCGGAGGATACAGGCATGGAAACCATGAAGAGCTTTACACAGATCAAGCTGGAAAAGGACGGCCCGCTGGCCATCCTCACCCTCCACCGTCCCGACAAGATGAACGCCTTCACCGGCAAGATGATGTACGAGATGGTCGAAGCTTTCGATCTTACCGATGCCGATGATGATATCCGCGCGGTGATCGTGACAGGTCATGGGGATCGCGCCTTCTGTGCCGGCGCGGACCTTTCCGAAGGCGCCAAGACCTTCGATTATGATGCCCGGGCGGCCTCCGGCGAAGAGGGGCGCACCAGCCAGGAGGATATTCGCCGTGATGGCGGCGGGCGCCTGACCCTGCGCATCTTCGACAGCCTGAAGCCGGTGATCGGCGCGATCAATGGCGCGGCCGTGGGCGTCGGCGTGACCATGCAGCTGCCGATGGATATCCGCATTGCGGCCGATACCGCCCGCTTCGGCTTTGTCTTCAACCGGCGCGGCATCAATCCCGAAGCGGCCTCGTCCTGGTTCCTGCCGCGCCTTGTCGGCATCTCCCGGGCGCTGGACTGGTGCTATTCCGGCAGGATCTTTCCCGCCCGGGAGGCGCTCGACGCCGGGCTTGTCCTGTCTCTCCATCCCCAGGCCGAGTTGATGGACGCGGCCCGCGCGATCGGCATGGAAATCGCCGAGAACACCGCCGCGGTCTCCACGACCATCACCCGCCACATGATGTGGCGGATGCTGGGCGCTTCCCATCCCATGGAGGCCCATATCGTCGACAGCGTCGCGATCTATGAGCGCGGGCGCAGCCCTGATGCCAAGGAAGGCGTGATGAGCTTCCTTGAAAAGCGCAAGCCGACCTATCCGGTGAAGGTCTCCGACGGCCTGCCGGGTTTCTGGCCGTGGTGGGAGGAGCCGGAGTTTCGCTGGCTCGGCGATTGACGCCGGCCGGCACGTCAGGTTCTCTCTGGTTTCAGCCTTGTGCCGCCCGCCATTGCCGCGGGCGGGGAATGCGGGTTTTGTCTGTTGAGCACAAAGTTCTTATCGATTATTGATAAATCTGAAAAACAAGGCTAGACGCAGTGGAAATCGCGGATATGGACGTCAAATCCGTATCCGGCCAAGGCCTGAGTTTATCCTGCGCGCGCCTGTTACGGAGGTTTGAGACAGTATGCTGTCTGTTCTGTTCAATCCAAACGGCCGGATCGGTCCGCGGGCCTTCTGGCGCGGCCTGATCCTGCTCGTTGGGGCCATGGTCCTGCTCAG
The DNA here is from genome assembly GCA_002408125.1 of Hyphomonadaceae bacterium UBA5336. Taxonomy (GTDB): domain Bacteria; phylum Pseudomonadota; class Alphaproteobacteria; order Caulobacterales; family Hyphomonadaceae; genus UBA5336. Next base: position 37,396 of record DHQO01000013.1, read on the forward strand.
CGTGGCGGCGGCCTATGGCGGCATGGTAGGCGCGCTGCTCAGCCTGCTCACCTATGTCGCGCCGTACGCCTATCTGTGCGTGTTCGGCAAGCGGCTGCACGATGCCGGGCATTCGGCCTGGTGGTTCCTGGCCTTCCTTGTGGCCTATTTCATCCTGTCCAGCCTGCTGCAGGCCATTCTGTTGCCGATTCTCACGCCGCGCGCGGCCGAGCTCCAGGAAGAAATGCAGCTCTTGATGGAGCAGGGCCAGCTCGCCGACGCCCTTGCCTATCTGCCGGAGATCCAGCGCGAAGGCGTGCTGACCTCGCTGATCTGCCTGGTGGCCGTGAATGCCGGGCTCGGCTTCATCGTCGCCCGCCTGAAATCCGATCCGAACAATAATGCCTACGGGCCGCCGCCCGGCCTTCCTTCCGATACCTTCTAACTCGTCTGGACCCTTCCCATGAGTGATATCACTGCCGAGGAAATTGACCCGAAGCGCCCCTGGATCGTGGATGCGGCCGATGCGCCGGCAAGCATGAACTGGATGCAGACCCTGTTCAATCCGTTCGGCGAAACCTCCCGGCTGCACTTCACGCGCGCCTGGACCATGCTGTTCTTCATCCGCTTCATCTACGCGGTTGGCGCCGCGGTGCTGGTCGGGATCTTCACCGCAGCCGGGGCCGACGATCCCAGTGGCATGATGCCGCCGGCTGGGACGTTCCACATCATCGTGATCGTCACGGCGCTGATGTCGCTGGTGGCTCATGTCCGCCGCCTTGCCAATGCCCAGCGCAGCCCGCTCTGGGCGGTCCTCGTCATGGTTCCGGTCCTGTTCGGCTTTGGCGGCTTCATCATGGGCGTCGGCGGGGCAGGCCATCAGTACACCGTTGCGGCTCAGGCGGCCGAGCTGCGCGCGCAGGGCATGCCCGACCGTGAAATCGTCTACGAGCTTGACCTGGCCAAGCGTCCGTCGGATACGCCCGCTGAGGCCGATGCGAATGCCGACAAGTCTGACAAGCCCGAGAGCGGGCAAGAGGCCGCCGCCGCGTCCGGGCCCGGCCATGGCCATCACATGGATCCGCGCCAACTGATCCCCCAGATCGAGGTCAGCGAAGTCAGCCAGCGCGAGCATGCCCTCAAGGGTGGGATCGCCATGGCCCAGATGACCTGGGCGCTGCCGGCTTTCCTCGTCATGCTGTGGACGCTGTTCTGGGTCGGCCGCCTGCCCAATGGCGGCGGCTCGATCAAGGGGCGCCTGCGCTCTGAACCGACGAGCTATGAGGAGCAGGTCTAGCGCCGAATTCCGGCGCCGGCACGCTGCGCGTCGCGCTCGCAAACACCGTCTCGAACGCCGCTCTTAGCGCGCTGTCGGCCTCGGCCAGGCCGACCGGCAGGCCGAGATCAACCAGGCTCGTCACGCCATAGCGCGGATCGGAAATCCCGCACGGTGTGATGCCGCCAAAATGCTCAAGCTCCGGCTCCACATTCAGCGAGATGCCGTGAAAGCTCACCCAGCGCTTCAGCCTTATGCCGATCGCGGCGATCTTGTCCTCGCGCGGCGGCCCGCCGGGCTGTGTCCGGTCGACCCAGACGCCGACACGGCCCTCGCGGATCTCGCCGTCGACATTGAATTCCGCCAGCGCGCCGATGATCCAGGCCTCCAGCGCCTGCACGAAAGCGCGCACATCGCGCCCGCGCGCGGCGACATCCAGCATCACATACACAACCCGCTGGCCGGGGCCGTGATAGGTGTACTGCCCGCCGCGCCCGGCCTCGAACACCGGGAACCGGCCCGGCTCGCGCAGGTCTTCCGCCTTCGCGCTTGTGCCGGCGGTATAGAGCGGCGGATGCTCCAGCAGCCAGACCAGCTCACGCGCCGTCCCCTCGCGGATCGCCCGCGCGCGGGCCTCCATGAAGGCCACCGCTTCGGGGTAGGGCACGGGCGCATCTGAAACCGCCCAGTCGACTGTTTGCAATTCGGTCATGACCGAATGCATATAGTCGACAATTGGGGCTTCACATAGGGCGCGCGCAGCCTTATACGGCCTGTTCGGCGTTGCCGGCCCTCGGGGCGCCGATGTGAAAAGTGCGGTCGTGGCGGAACTGGTAGACGCGCAGCGTTGAGGTCGCTGTGGAGCAATCCGTGGAGGTTCGAGTCCTCTCGACCGCACCATCTTTATTTGCACATTGCCGCCCGCCAACCCTTTGTGCGGGTTCCGGTTCGAGGTTTCACCTCTCACCTGCACCATTCGCAGCCGATCCGCGCTTGTCGCGGGAAAATCGATCCGGGGGATCGATTTCAGGTTTTGAATGCTCCGGCAGGGGCCAAGACTCATCACTCCATTTCGGTTTTGAATGGAGTCCTTGCCTGTCTCCGTATCGCTTCGCTCACATGAGACGCGCTCAGGGCTGCTCGCCACTCATTTTGTCAGGTCTCTCCGAGGCCTTTCCTGTTTGCTCTCCGCTTCGCTGCGCTCCGCGATAGAGCGCGCTCAGGGCTGAGTCTCTGTCTGATCCCGTATCGACGCTTTGCGTCTCACATGGATCGCGCTCAGGGCTGTTCAGGCTTTCTTGTCTGTCTCCGTATCCTCGCTTCGCTCGTCACATGAGACGGGCTCAGGGCTGTGTGCCACTCAGTCTCCGTATCCCTCGCTGCTCTCGTCACATGAGACGCGCTCAGGGCTGCCTGGCAAACAGCTGTAGGGTGCATGGAGCGTGAGCGATATGCACCAGCCCTCACAGATACCGGTGCATATCGGCCCATGGCCTCCATGCACCCTACTTGCTACTTGCCCCGCCCGATGGTTCGTCTCCGCTCTCCATGAGGCTGGCAAAGCCGCCCGCACCTCCACCCCCACCGGCGGAGCGCCGGCAGGGCAGTGCGCCTCCCATCCCGGCCCGCTCAGGGCGGTGCGTTGAGGCGCTCAACGGCGAGGCGCTGAAAGAGGGTGAGGGCGTCCGACAGGGGCTCAGCGAGAGGCCCTTGCGGCCGGGTCAGGCAGATCGGCGTCGTGCGCGCGCCCACAGGACGTGCGAGCCAGCGGGCCATCCGCATCGCCGCCGCCTCGGGCGCGGCCATCACCGCCGCCAGCGCCGCCATGCGCCGGGCAAGGCCGCAGGTCGGCGTGGCGAAATCCTCCGGCAGCGGCGTGGCCTTGATCAGCGGTGCCTCGGCGCCCGTCGGCAACGGATCGAACAGGGCAAAGCCGGCGCCCATGCCGGCCACCCGCGCGGCGCGCTTTCCGGCGGTATGGCGCGGCGCAGTCAGGCCAGGTTCGCATTGCGCACTCATCACCAGGATGAGCCGCCGGGCGAGCGCCTCCATCACCCGCAGCTCCCGGCAGGCCCGCCGCCAGGCCGCCCGGCTGATCCAGCCTGGCATCTGCGTGCCGAACAGGGCGGTGAGCCCGGCCAGCGCGCGTGCGATCAGCTCCCAGCTCCAGTTTGCGGCGGCGGCGGTGTGCGCGGTCATGGGGGCAAGTGTGGCAGGCGCGGCAACCGGGTCGGATTTCCTGTCCCTTGATCGCCGGGCCTATTTCCCGCCGGTGAAAGGTCTAAATCCTATTGGGTCTGCAGGGAGTAGGGTGCATGGAGGCCAAAGGCCGATATGCACCGTGCATTGGTGCAGGTGCATATCGCTGCGCTCCATGCACCCTACTTGCTTAGTCAGCCTTATTTATTTGGTTTTCAATCTGAAGTTAAACTTTCTAGAAGATCATCATAGGACAAAAAGGGGGGCTCCTATGGCGCTGGTCAGATGTAAAGAGTGCAGAACTAAAGTTTCAACATCAGCGACTGCTTGTCCAAAGTGTGGCGCTACCGGCGAAGCGATTGCGCCGCAAAAGAAAAGCCCGATGGCTGTTATTATAGTTCTCGTATCGATAGTAGTTCTAGTGATGATTGGAGTTATAAACGGAGCAGATACGTCAGGCTCTGCTTCAACCGACAGAATCGTGCAAATTGATCCTGCCGCTGAACTGGAAGCGGCACTACGAGATGATCCGTCTCGCTGGTTAGAGCTACTCGCGACATACCAACCAGAGCGACATAACGAACTTATTGAAAATCTGGAAGAGCGAACAGAAGTTCTGTTGGCGGAAGTTAGGGCACTACCAGCCAGCGAAGTCGAAAGGAACATGTTGGGATATGCAGAGCTAGTAGCAATGAATCCCAATGATTCGTTTTTTCAACAAAAATACGAACACTATAAAAGTGAGTATGACGTCATTCAGCAAAGACTGCGGGCTGAACGAACTTGTGCCGGTACAAGTATGTCAACAGAAGCAGGGCTCTATGCCAAAGAGATTGTGAAACGATCTTTGAAGGCACCTAGAACGGCGAAATTTCCTTGGGTCGTGGAAGGCCGGCATCTTGGAAATTGCCGGTTTTTGGTTGCCTCATACGTTGATGCTGAAAATAGCTTCGGAGCGATGATTAGAACCAACTACACTGTCACTTTACAACGCCAAGGCCTCAATTGGCAGCTAGAAGATATTCAAACCTACTAGACCCTAAACATCCACCTCCGCCTCAAGCGCATTCTCCTGAATAAAGTCCCGGCGCGGTTCCACCAGATCGCCCATCAGCCTTGAGAACATGTCGTCGGCCTCGTCGGCATGGTCGACCTTGACCTGCAACAGCGTGCGGGCATTGGAATCCAGCGTGGTTTCCCAGAGCTGGTCGGCGTTCATCTCACCGAGGCCCTTGTAGCGCTGGATCTTCAGCCCCTTGCGGCCCGAGCCGAGCACGGCGGCGAGCAGGCTCACCGGCCCGTGCACGGCCACTTCGCCGGCCTTGTCATTGCGCAGCCAGGCCTGGCGAGCATAAAGCTCGGCCACCATGCGCGCGCGCTCGCCGAGGCGCTGGCCGTCGGCGCTGGAGATCAGCCCGGCATCGAGCACGGCCTTCTCCTCCACCCCGCGCACCTCGCGTGAGAGGACGAGGTCGCCGCCGTCGAAATGCGCCGCCCAGGTGTCCTCGCCTTCCTCGGCGATGCGGTTGAGCCGTTCGGCCGCCGCATTGGCTTCGGCCTCGCCCGCATCGGGGGCGAAGGCGCCGGCCAGGGCGGACTGTTCGAGATACAGCTCCGGCGCGCGCAGGGAGAGCCGCCAGAGCGCCTGCTTGAAGCCGGCCGCCTCGCGCACGCGCTCGCGCAGGTCTTCCCCGGCGATCTGTTCGCCATCGTCGAGCACCAGCGTCTCGCCATCGGTGCCCATCTCGATCAGATAGGCCTCCATTTCGGCCTCGTCCTTGATGTAGCGCTCTGATTTCCCACGGGAAACCTTGTAGAGCGGTGGCTGGGCGATATAGAGATAGCCGCGCTCGATCACCTCCGGCATCTGCCGGTAGAAGAAGGTGAGCAGCAGGGTGCGGATGTGCGCGCCGTCGACATCGGCGTCGGTCATGATGATGATCTTGTGGTAGCGCATCTTGGTGATGTCGAAATCATCGCGCCCGATGCCCGCGCCCAGCGCGGTGATTAGCGTGCCGACCTGGTCGGAGCTGAGCATCTTGTCGAAGCGCGCGCGTTCCACGTTCAGGATCTTGCCGCGCAGGGGCAGGATGGCCTGGTTCTTCCGGTCGCGGCCCTGCTTGGCCGAGCCGCCAGCGGAGTCACCCTCGACGATGAAGATCTCAGACTTGGCCGGGTCTTTTTCCTGGCAGTCGGCGAGTTTGCCGGGCAGGCTGGTGATATCGAGCGCGGATTTGCGGCGGGTCAGCTCGCGCGCCTTGCGGGCGGCCTCGCGCGCGGCGGCAGCCTCGACGATCTTGGACATGATCAACTGGGCCGGCTTGGGGTTCTCCTCGAACCATTCAGACAGCTTCTCGCCGATCAGGCTCTCGACCACGGGGCGGACCTCCGAGGAAACGAGCTTGTCCTTGGTCTGGGAAGAAAATTTCGGGTCCGGCACCTTCACGCTCAGCACGCAGGTCAGCCCCTCGCGCGCATCGTCGCCGGTGATCTCGACCTTTTCCTTCTTCGCGATGCCGGTCTCGGAGGCGTATTTGTTGATGATCCGCGTCAGCGCGCCGCGAAAGCCCGCAAGGTGCGTGCCGCCGTCGCGCTGGGGGATGTTGTTGGTGAAGCACAGCACGTTCTCGTGGTAGCTGTCATTCCATTCCAGCGCGGCTTCCACCGTGATGCCGTCCTTCTCGCCGGTGACATAGATCACCTCGGGGATCTGGGCGGTCTTCTGGCGGTCGAGATGTTCGACAAAGGCTTTCACGCCGCCCTCATATTGCAGCACCACCTCCACCGGCTCCGGCCCGCGCCGGTCTGTGAAGACGATGCGCACGCCGGAATTCAGGAAGGCGAGCTCACGCAACCGGTGCTCCAGCGTCCTGGCGTTGTATTCGGTCATGGTGAAAGTGGCCGGGGAGGCCATGAAACGCACCGCCGTGCCCGTATAGGGCTTGCCATTGTCGCGCGCCGGGCTTTCCCCGCGCGTTTCCAGCGGCGCCTCGGTGAAGCCGCCATTGATGAAGCGCACGAAATGCTCGCGGCCGGCGCGGTGGATGGTCAGCTCCAGCCAGTCCGACAGGGCATTCACAACCGAAACGCCCACGCCGTGCAGGCCGCCAGAGACCTTGTAGGAGTTCTGGTCGAACTTACCCCCCGCATGCAGCTGGGTCATGATCACCTCGGCCGCCGACACGCCCTCGGCATGCATGTCGACCGGGATGCCGCGGCCATTATCGGTGATTTCCGCGCTGCCATCGGGGTAGAGCGTGACGGTGACCTCGTCGGCATGGCCGGCGAGCGCCTCGTCGATGGCATTGTCGACCACCTCATAGATCATGTGGTGCAGGCCAGAGCCGTCATCGGTGTCGCCGATATACATGCCCGGCCGCTTGCGCACGGCCTCCAAGCCCTTGAGAACCTTGATGGAACCGGCGCCGTATTCGGGCGCGTCTTCCGGTGTTCCTTCCACGGTGTCGGCCATGCCGTCTCACTTCTCGTTCATGATTCGAAATTCCCAATAATTATAGGCGGTTTGACCCGAAAAGGGAAATCTCTGAGGGGGTAAAAACACAGTCCGTGGGGGGAGGGTTCGCGACACTCGAAAAGGTGTGGTTTTGGGGGCACGGGGAGGGGGGTAATCTGGGCGCCAGGATGGACTCCCGGCAGTCTGACAGCGAGATCTGCGGCCTGCATTCGCGGGCCACCTCCCCCGCCTGCGGGGGAGGAAAGGATCGTTCTTGTCCGCACCTGCCGCTGCCCTCTCCCCCTCGCGCCCGTCACATTCCTTGGTTAACCTCGCCCCCGCGAGGCGGCATCGGGCTGCCGGTCTGGAGTGGGAGTGACGAGCATGGAATGGTTCAACGAGTTGTTTGATCTGGCCTCGGTGGCCGGGGGCGCGGGGCTGATCGGTGGGGCGGCGGGCACCGGGATTGCGGTGCTGTTTTCCGGCACGATCATGAAATTCCTCGCCCGGGTGGTCTCCACCGCGGTGATGACGGGGGTGGGGTATCTGGCCCTCCTGAACTGGCTCGGCTTCGAGATCATCCCGCCGGAAGACATCAAGATTCCGAGCCTGCCGGGCGCCGAACGCGGTGCCACCGATGACGAACAGCGCTGGTTCGCCGAAAGCTTCACCCCCCAGCTCCAACCCGATGGCAGCGTCACCGCGCCGGGCGTGGAGGGCACCCTGGACGAGGATGACGTGGTCCTTGAGCCGGAAGCGGCCGAGGAAGTGAAGAACCCCCGGCGTGCCTATGTCGTGCGCTCGCCCTTCCGCCGCGCGGAATAGGGCTCAGACCTCTGTCATGCCGAGCGCGCGGTAGAAGGCCGGGGCGCCGGAGGGATTGTCGGCGTGCACCTTGAGGCGGATCTCGCCGATCCCGCGCGCCTGGAAAGTCCGGAAGATCTCCGCCATCAGGGCGCGGCCGAGGCCATGCCGGCGCAGGTCGGGCCGCACGCCGATATCCTTCACGAAGCCCGAGCTCCAGCACTGGGCGAAGCCGGCCAGCGCGCTGGTGGCGGTCTCGGTGAGGGTGAAGCAGAGCGCCGGCTCGAACTCCGCGTCGTCCTCCACCGCCGGCCACCAGTCTTCGAATGCCATCACATCGCCCCCGCCGGGGGCATAGACCGCATTCAGCAGCTCGCGCGCCGGGCGGGCATGGCGCCCCCCTTCGAAGGGGGTGAAGGCATACCCGGCGGGCAGGCTTGGCGCGGGCAGCGGCGCCGGGCCGAGCTTCATCCGCATCAGGAGAATGGAGGGCCCGGCCAAGCGCAGATCACCCGCCATTGCAGACAAAGACGCTGAGATAATAGGGCGTGGACGAGCCCGATATCCGCATCTGTGCGCTGAGGCCCATCTCGCTGTTGAGGAAGCCTGCGAGCGCCTCGCCCTCGCTGCGCTCGCGCGCTTCCGGGCGGATCTCCAGCCCCCTGGCGCTGTAGGACGGGCGGGAATTGATCTCTTCCGACAATTCGCGTGAGCGCAACCGCCCAAGCCCATAGGACAGCGCGCCTGCCTGCCCGGCCCGGGCGCTGAGCTGCAGGTTCTGCTCTGCGGTGAGCCTGGCGACGATGGCGTCGGCTTCGGCCTTGTTGGCCGTGGCGTTCGGGCCGGCGCACCAGAACACATCGATATCCCAGCCCGAGGCGATGCGCGTCTGGCGCAGGGCCGCGTCGACGGCGCGCTGGCTGGTGACCGGCGCGGCCGGGCTGGGGCTGCTGGGACCTGCCGGAGCAGGCTCGCCATCGGCGCGGGAGGGCTCGCCGGGCGCGGGCAGGGGCAGCGGTTCGCCCTGGCTCTCCATCTCCGCTTTCAGCGCTTCATAGGCCTTGTTGATGGTGTCGAGATTGGTCTTGTACTGGTCGAGTTCCGCATTGCGCTCATCGGCTTCGGCCCGGGCGATTTCCGCGTCCGCCCTTGCTGCTTCGGCATCGGCCTTGGCGCTTTCAGCCTCGGCCCGGAAGTCTTCCGCATCCTGGTACAGGAAAAAGGCCACGACCCCGGCGGCGATGCCGGCCACGAGCAACACCGCCGCGAGTATGCTCCAGCGCCGGTTGACCCGGGCCATGCGCCTGAGCAGGCCCTCGCGCTCTTCCTGCGCCCTGGCGATTTCCGCCAGGCGCTGGGCTTCGCGATTGGTTTCGCGCTGTTCCAGTTCGGCGCTCTTTGAAATGTATTGCCGGTGCAGGTCTGACGGGGCCGGCGCGCCGGGCTTCCAGCCGGCCAGCCAGGCCTGCGCGCTGGCCAGTTCCGGGCCGCGCAGCAAGAGGGCCTCGGAGCTGTCTTTCTCCTGCCAGCGCGCGCCAAGCTCCGACAGGCGGGTATGTTCGCGGATCCAGCCGAGATCGGTGCGCAACGCCTCGGTCAGCTGGGCCAGGCCCGGGCCGAAGGAATTGGGCTTTGAAAAATAGATATAGTTCAGCCGGCGCAGCTCCTCGGGCGTGTCCTCCTCGGGCACGTCGATATAGACGATCGGGATCAGGCGCTTGTTCAGGGCGATGGCCTTCCGGATCTCCCATTCGCAGCGCTCGGAGGCCACGAAGGCCGGCGAGAGGATGTAGATTACCGTGTCGGCGCGCTGCAGGAGGTGGCCGAGCCGGTGTTCCCAGTCCTCGCCGGCGGCGATGTCGTGGCGGTCGAGAAAGGGGTCGAAGCCGACCGTTTCCAGGCCGGCGACAAGCTCCTCTGCGAACGCGCTGGAATCAGCGCGCGCATAGGAGATGAAGACACTGAGCTTGTTGCCTGGCTCTTCGACCATGCGTCCTCCCGGGTAAGGCGGACCTAGCATGGAAAAGGGGAGGCCGGAACAGATTTCGGGGTCTTAGTCGCCGAACCTGTCGAGCAGCCAGGCGAACTGTTTGGCCAGGGCATCGCGCTGGTCCTCGGCATAGAAACCGCAGCTGTGGCCGGCATCGGCATCGGCATGGATGACGACCTTGTCGCCGGCCCCGCGCTCGGCCATGACGGCGGCCAGGCGCGCCGACATCCAGTGTGGCACGCGCGAATCCTGAAAGCCCACGCAGAGGAACATGCCGGGCAGGGTCTCGGCGGTGCGGGCCAGTTCCACGCTGTCGGAGCCGGCCATCAGGGCGGCATCCTCGGGCAGGCGCGGGTCGCCGAACTCGTCAATCTGGGTCGCGCCGTTCGGCCCGTCGAGGCTGCGTAGCGGATTGACCACGCCGAACTCGACAATCGCCGCGCCGAAGAGGTCCGGGCGCTTCAGCGCCACCGGTCCGGCGATCAGGCCGCCCGCGCTGCCGCCCAGCGCGGCGATCTTGCCCGGCTCGGAATAGCCCAGCTCCACCATGCGCTCGGCGCAGGCCACCATGTCCTCATGGGAGTGGCGCTTGTCCGGCCCGGAGCCGTCGGCATGCCAGCCGGGGCCGTAATAGCCCGAGCCGCGCACATGGCATTCGGCCTGGACCCCGCCGAGGCTGACCCAGGCAAGCGCGGCCGGGTCCCAGCCGGCCATGGTAGTCTCGCCATAGCTGCCATAGGCATGGATGATGGTCGGCGCGGGGGTGCCGGCCTGTCCCGCCCTGGCGGTGATGGAGAGCGGCACCTGCGTGCCGTCGGCGCTCTTTGCGAATTCGGTGAGGTGCTCGACATCGGCGATGGAACTGAGATCGTCGCGCCGGCTGACACCGATGACGGTATAGGGATAGGCCGGGCCGTCGGCGTCCAGGCGCAGGAGTTGCCAGGGCTGGCCGGGCGCGGACATGTCGAAGGTGACCGAGCCTTCCTCGCCCTCCACGGTGAAGAAGCTGTCAAAGTCGATCTCGCCCTCGAAGGGCAGCTCTACGGGCTGGAGCTCCAGCTCGGGCGTCAGGCGGAAAAGGGCATGGGTGTCGCCCCGGCGCGCGGCGATATAGGCCACATCCCCGAGGGCGATGGTGTAGAGATAATTCACGTCGCGCCCGCCGGAGGCGACCTGGCGCACCGGGCCGCCCTCGACCGGGCGGGCGAAGATGCCCGACTGGCCCGGCCCGAAAGAGGCGGTCATGATGTACTGGCCCTGGTAGACCTCCACATCCGAGAGCTGGTACTCCGCGCCGACTTCCCGCCAGACCGGCGTGCCGGCGCGCACCTCGGTGATGTCGGCGGCATAGGCATCGATGAAATTGCCACGCCAGAGATAGCCCATGGCAACTTCAGAGTCCCGCGGCACCCAGAAGCCGAACCAGTCGCCATATTCGGTCTCAACGCCCGTGGCGCCCTCGCCGAAGACGCTGGCGCCTTGCGTGCCCGTGGTGAGGTCGAACAGGGTCCATTCCGCGCCGACGCTGGGGTCGCCATCGACGAGATCCGTCGTCGCGGCGCGGCGGAACACGCCGGTTTTCGCGTCGACCCAGGAAAAGCCTGTATCTCCACCGACCACGACCGGGCCGGCTTCCATGTCCTGGACCTCGCCGGTCTTCATGTCGATGAACTGGACCGTGGCGATCTCCGTGCCGCCATCGCCCACAGTCACGGCAAGGATGCGGCCATCGGGCGAGAGGGAAAAGCCCTCCAGACTCGGCGTGTCATAGGGGACATGGTTGATCGGGTCGTAGAAGACGCCCGGCCGGCCGGTCAGGAACAGGCGGCCATAATTGAGGTAGAGCGCATCACTGTGGATGAGGGCGACATAGGCATAGTTCGGTCCCATGTCGAAATAGGTCTCGATCGCCGCGCGGGCGGGCCAGAAGCCGGCAGTCGCGCGCAAGGGGCCGTCCTGGGCGCGGGTGACGCTCAGCATCTGCTTGTTGAGATCCTTGCGGTAGGCCGGCTGTAGCATCCACTCGTAAGGGTCCTCGCTCGGCGCCACACCTTCCGGTGTGGTGAAGCTCACCCCCGGCATCTGTTTCGAGGCCGGGCTCTGGGCCAGCACGACCGGCGTCACCGCCAGTGCGAGAAGCACCGCGCTTGCTGCGATTGCTGCGAAGAGAGATGAGCGCAATGTCATGAAGAGACCTTTGCGGGCCACCGGGCGCGTGTCAATCGAGCCCGGCCAGACCGGCTGCGCCGGCCGCCACCGCGACATGCTGGGCGCGGTCTCCAAAAGCTTCGAACAGGAAAGCCTCGGTGCCGGTCAGCCAGGCCTGGCCGGGCAGGGCGGAAAGCTCGTCGAACAGGGCCGCGCGCCGGTCTGTGTCGAGATGCGCGGCGGCCTCGTCGAGCAACAGGAAGGGCGTCGGCCCATCGCCGCCACGCGCGAGGCCCTGCGCCGAGGCGAGGATCAGGCCGATCAGCAGCGCCTTCTGCTGGCCGGTCGAGGCATCCTTGGCCGGCATGGCGGTGGGGCGGTGGATGACCGAGAGATCGGCGCGGTGCGGGCCTTTCAGCGTGCGCCCGGCCTTCTGGTCGACCCGGCGCATGCCGGCCCATTGCGCGGCCAGCATCTCCTCGATTTCGCCAAGGCCCGCGCCGGCGACAGCCATCTCCTCGGCTTCGCCTTCCAGGGCGAGATCGGCCTTGGGGAAGGCGCCTTCGGGGCGGGCATTGACGGAGGATTGCAGGCGCTCCAGCACCAGGGCGCGACCGATGGCAAGCTCCGCGCCGGCCTCGGCCATGCGCGCTTCGATGGCATCGGCCCAGGCCGGATCGACATATTGGCGCTCCAGCAGGGCATTGCGCTCGCGCATGGCCTTTTCATAGCGCACGGCGGCCGGGCCATGGGCGGGCAGGTGGGCCATCACCTGCCGGTCGAAAAAGCGCCGCCGGTCGCTCGCCGAGCCCCGGAACACGCTATCCATGGCCGGCGTCAGCCAGACAATGCGGATGAGATCTGCGAGATCCGACGGCGAGGCATTCTCGCCATCGATGCGCACGGTGCGCTTGTTGCCCGCGCCGGACGTGTCGAGGCCGACACCGATACGCCGGTCTTCCAGGTTGCCCGAGACGGTCCAGCCGCCCGGCGCGCCATGGCGGGTCAGTTCACCCAGCGCCGCCGAGCGCAGGCCCCGGCCCGGCCCGAGCTGGCTGATCGCTTCCAGCAGGTTCGTCTTGCCCGCGCCATTGGCGCCGTAAAGGCAGACATGCCGGCCATCCAGCGCGAGGTCGAACTGGGCATAATTGCGGAAATCGGTGAGGCGCAGGCGCGTGAGGGCGGTCATTTTTGTTGATCCCCGCTCTGCTGCGCTGCGCGATGGATCGCGCTCAGGGCTGCAGGCCGGCCTTGCGATCGGGAACCGTTATCCTCCCCCGCTTGCGGGGGAGGTGCCCGAAGGGCGGAGGGGGGAAGCGGCATGCTGTGCCGTTCGAGATTCAGAGAGAAACCGTCGCCGGCGGCCCTCTGGCGGCTGCCCCCTCCGACCCGCTTCGCGGGCCACCTCCCCCGCAGGCGGGGGAGGATCATCTCTCTGGTGCGAGAGATTTGCCCCATCACACCCGCAGCGGCATCAGCACATATTGCGCGTGGGCGTCTTCCGGGTCGAGGACGAGGGCGGGGCTGGCCGGGTCGTTGAACAGGAACTCGGCGTCGGCGGCCTCGATCTGCCCGGCAATGTCGAGCAGGTATTTGGCGTTGAAGCCGATCTCCATGGGCTCGTGGGCATAGTCGGCCTCGATTTCCTCATGGCCCTGGCCGGTCTCGGCATGGCTGACCGCCAGCACCAGCCGGCCATCTTCCATGCTCATCTTCACCGAGCGCGAGCGCTCCGCCGAGACGGTGGACACCCGGTCCACGGCGGCCTCGAAGGCCTTGTTGTCGATGGTGAGTTTCTTGTCATTGCCCTTGGGAATGACGCGGGCATAGTCTGGAAAGCTGCCGTCGATCAGCTTGGCGGTGAGCACGGCATTGCTGGACCGCACGACGATCTTGTTGTCGGAAACCTCCAGGGTGACCGGGTCCGACGCGGTATCGATCAGGCGGCGCGCTTCGGTGACGGCCTTGCGCGGCACGATCACGCCTTCGAGTTTTTCCGAGCCTTTCGGTGCGGGTGTCTCGGCCAGTGCCAGGCGGTGACCGTCCGTGGCCACGCAGCGCAGCACCTTGCTGCCTTCGGGCGTCTCGGCGGCGTGCAGATAGACGCCGTTGAGATAATAGCGCGTCTCTTCGGTAGAGATGGCAAACCGGGTCTTGTCGATCAGGCGGCGCAGGTCGGCAGCGTCGACCTCGAAGCTGGTGGCCTCGGCATCCGAGCCCATGGTTTGGAAATCAGACGCCGGCAGGGTCGGCAGGGCGAATTGCGAGCGGCCGGAGCGGATCGACAGGCGGCCATTCTCCGGATCGAGCGAGAGTTCCACATCGGCGCCGCCGGGCAGCTTGCGCACCACGTCGAACAGGGTGCCGGCCGGAGCGGTGATCGCGCCATCCTTGGAGATATTGGCCGGCGCGCTGTCGACCGCCTCGATATCGAGATCGGTGGCCGTCAGGGTGAGCATGCCATCCTTGGCCGTCAGCAGGATATTCGACAGGATCGGGATCGTATTGCGCCGCTCAACCACGTTCTGGACATGGGAGAGCGCACCGAGAAGGTCACCGCGTTCGATGGTCAGTTTCATTGTGGGCGCCTCGTCAACACAGGTCTCATCAGGAATTTCGTCTCCGCCCGCTTCCGGTAAGTTCAGCGCGCCTTGGGAGGAGGGCGCCGCGGAAAAGAACGGCCCACCCGGAGTGTCCCGACTGGGAACTGGGTGGGCCGATACACTTGGTGAATTCGCGAGAAATGCAAGCCCTGAAAGCCGCGCAGGGCTTGCCGCGCCTGCTGCGATCAGCGCAGCAGGTTGAAGATTTTCTCGCGCAGCTTCTCCAGGTGAAGCACGGTATCGGGCCGCTTTTTCACCAATTTCTTAATCTTATCATGGGCGTACATGATCGACGTGTGGTCGCGTTTGCCGAATGTGCGGGCAATGGTGGGATAGGATTTATCCGTCATTTCCCGGCACAGATACATGGCCAGATGGCGGGCATAGACCATGCGCTGCTGCTTGCACGGACCTTCGATTTCGCCCCGGGTCAGGTCGAACATCTCGCAGGCAGCCTGCTTGATCTCGCTGATCTTCGGGTTCGGCACCGCGCCGGCGATCTTGTCGAGCACGCGGGTCAGCATCTCCTGGGTCGGCGCCATGGCGCCCAGGCTGCATTCCGAATAAAGACCCAGCAATCCGCCATGCAGCTCGCGGCCCTGACCGCGAATGCGCTGATTGATCTGCTCAAGCAGGGCGTCAGGCACATCGAAGCTCGGCCTGGTGACCTGAAGGCGCTCGACAAAGCTGCGCAGGATCTTTCCGCGCATCTCCTGGTCCGGCGCCGTGATCTCCACCGACATGGCGCCGCGGATCTGGCTCATCACGCGCGAGGAGAAGCCGTCCAGCTCACCGGGAGCGGTATCAGTTGTGAGAATCACGAGGCCGCCGGCTTCGGTGATCGAGCGCAGGTTGCGGCAGAACTCGGCATCGGTGCCCTTGGCATTGGCGATGTTCTGCAGGTCGTCGATCAGCACGATGTCGCTGGCGCGCAGCTTGGCCTTCAGCTGACGGGTGTCGCGGGCCATGGCGCCGGCAACATACTCGTTCTGGAAGTCCTCGGCGGTGATGTAGAACACCTCGCGCCCGTCATCGGACAGCTCCACATGCTGTTGCAGCGCGGTGATCATGTGCGTCTTGCCCACGCCCTGCAGGCCGTAGATCAGGATCACGCTGGCCGGCAGCACGCCGTCATCGGCAACATGGCGGACAATCTCATAGGCCGCGGTGTTGAACGGACCAACGACAAGATTGTCGAACGTGTAGTTCCTGCGCTCGCCGCTGATCGTGGTCTGGCGCGGGGCCGGCGCCTCGGCGCGCACTGCCGGTGCAGCATCCTCGGCCCACGGGTCACCGCCCAGGAGGTCGGAATAGTCGCCGCCATCGCGATCCCAGGCAATCACGGCCACGGTGCGCCCACGCGGATCGTGGGTGCGCCAGATGCGCTGCAGCGTGCGGTGGTGATCGCCAATGACACGATCCGCCGTCAGCCGCGTGCGGGCCGCAATGATGATCTTGCCATCGCGTTCGGCGATGATCTTCAGTTCGGAGATATATCTGTCATAGTCCGAAGCTGAGACCACGCCCTTCAGGTCTCGTCGTGTCAATTGCCAGATCGCTGGCGCGCCAGGATGACCAGGCGTGTCATTCTTGGTGGTTGCAGCTTTGTTGTCTTGTTTCTTTTGAGACCCCATCGGTGACCCCTTTTCTAGAGCTGAACTTCCCCTGACTCTACAGCAAAACTCAACTGTCCCGACCCTTCTGGGCGGGTAAGAATTAGTGCGTATGCGGTGAAAAACTCGGGACTGAAACGAAGGTATCAGAAGGCACTTTTCATTCAACAGCGAAATTCGGCGATTCGGTGATCAATGGCTGTTGACACTCTCGCGTTACTTGAAAAGCCTACGGTTTTTTTAGGTAAATTGGCCAAAAAAAAGCGTTGGCATACAGGGCACTGAAAGATGAATTTATTCGGTACGCAGAGGGAGTATATCGTTTTGTGACTGTCTTGCAACAGCCATCTGGAGCTTCTGCCTCAAGGGCGTCTCATGCAGTGATTTCCGAGGGAAATAGCCTCTTCCCGAATTGACAAACCTCTACGATTCTGCCTGCCGGAGAGGGGGGTGTGAGAAAGCCTCGGAAAGGCATGATACTTTAGTGGAATTGGTCTGAACGGCGCGCAGGAAAGAAAAGGCCCACGAGGGGCTCCCCCGTGGGCCATGCATCATTTCCGTGCGGTTGGATCAGGCCAGGGCCTTCACGCGCGCAGACAGGCGGGAAATCTTCCGCGCCGAGGTGTTCTTGTGCATCACGCCCTTGGTGACCGCGCGCATGAGTTCCGGCTGGGCCTCACGCAGGGCGGCTTCGGCAGCAGCCTTGTCGCCCGACGCGATCGCCTCTTCCACACGGCGCACATAGGTGCGCACGCGCGAGCGGCGCGCGGTGTTCACTTCCGTACGGCGCGCGATCTTGCGCACCATCTTCTTGGCTGATCTCGTATTCGCCATCAAAATCTCCTGGATGCCCGAAGGGCAAGAAGCGGGTCGATACCTCAGCCCCGCCCCGCCCGTCAAGGCCGCATCGGCCTACTTGTGCAGGAAGTGCGGGGTGCGTTTCTCGACATAGGCCTCCATGCCCTCCGACTGGTCGTCAGTGGCGAACAGGGCGTGGAAAAGACGGCGCTCGAACATCACGCCCTGGCTCAGCGTGGTCTCGTAGGCGGCATTGACCGCCTCTTTCGCCATCATCGCCGCCACGGCCGGTTTCTCGGCGATCTTGCGCGCGGTCGACTTGGCTTCCTCGATCAGTTCGTCATGCGCGACGATGCGCGAGACCAGGCCTGCACGCTCGGCTTCCTCGGCATCCATCATGCGGCCGGTCAGGCACATTTCCATGGCCTTGGACTTGCCGACGAAGCGGGTGAGCCGCTGGCTGCCGCCGGCGCCGGGAATGACGCCGAGATTGATCTCCGGCTGGCCGAACTTGGCCTTGTCGCTGGCCAGGATGAAGTCGCACATCATGGCGAGCTCGCAGCCGCCGCCGAGCGCAAAGCCGTTCACCGCAGCGATCACCGGCGTGCGCATGCGGGCGGTGCGCTCCCAGTTGGCGGTGATGAAATCTTCCATATAGGTCTGCGGGAAGGTCTTGGCCTGCATCTCCTTGATGTCGGCGCCGGCCGCGAAGGCCCGGCCCGATCCGGTGATGATGATGCAGCGCACCTCCGGATCGGCATCGAGGGCGTCGAGCGCCGTGGTCAGCTCATCCATCAGCTGCTTGTTGAAGGCGTTCAGCGCACTTTCGCGATTCAGCGTGATGATCGCGATGGCGCCGTCGGCGCGCTCCACTTTAATGGTGTCAAAGGTCATGAGGATCCTCTTGCGGGGGGGACGCGCGGGCCCTTCTCGGCCCGTCTGTAACTTTTCTCAGGCGTCTACATGACAGCGGGCGCCGCGGGAGGCCCCCGCGCGCTTGGTGTCAGTATCAGCCCACAGCCGCTATACGTGAAAGCCGGCCCGGCGTCATCCTCTTGCAACTGCAGGGCCTGCAGCGGCCCTGGCCAGTCTATTCCGCCTGCAACAGGTCGATTGCCGCCGCCGTCATCACGGTGACGCCCGTCTCGATCGTCGTCTCGGCATCCGGCACGAAGAAAGGCGAGTGCAGGGATGGCAGCGACAGGGCACTATCCTGGGCCTCGGCGAAGGTCTCCGGGTCGACCGCACCCAGCCAGTAGATCAGCGAGGGAATGTCCTCGTCGGTGCGGCCATACTGGCTGAAATCCTCCCCGCCCATGACCGGGGTGTTCTGCACCACATTCTCCTCGCCGATCTCCCCGGCAATGACGCCCATCACCCGCGAGGTCAGCTCCGGGTCATTATAGGTGGCCGGGGTGTAGTCGCTCTCCACGGTGATCTCCGGCTCCGGCGCGCCGAAGGTCTCGGCCTGGCCGCGGGCAATGCGTGCGATACCGTCGAGCAGGAGTTGGCGGGTCTCGTCGGAATAGCTGCGCACGGTGAGCTTCAGGTGCGCTTCGTCGGAGATGATATTGTGCTTGGCGCCGGCCTGGAACGAGCCGACCGTGACCACGCCGGGCTCCTGCGGGTCCAGGTTGCGCGCCACCAGGCTCTGCAGTGCGGTGACGATATGCGCGCCGATCAGCACCGGGTCTTTCGTCGTGTGGGGATAGGCGCCATGGCCGCCGACGCCCTTCACGATGATATCCACGCTGTCGACATTGGCCAGCGCATAGCCCGGCGAATAGCCGACCGTGCCGGAGGGGTGGCCGGCCGAGACATGCAGGGCGACATTATAGTCGGGCACCGGGAAGCGCTCGAACAGGCCGTCGGCGATCATCGCCTGGGCGCCGAGGCCGATTTCCTCGGCCGGCTGCAGGATCATGATCAGCGTGCCCGACCATTCATCCGAGCGCTGGGCCATGGCGCGCGCCACGCCCGTCCACACCGTCATGTGCACATCATGTCCGCAGGCATGCATCACGCCGTTCTCAACCCCGGTCCAGGTCGTGTCGATGACTTCCGAGGCATAGGGCACGCCGGTGCGCTCATGGACGGGCAGGGCATCCATGTCTGCGCGGATGAGCAGGGTCGGCCCCGGGCCGTTCTCCAGCACGCCGACCACGCCATAGCCGCCGACCTCATCGATCACCTCGCCCTGGTCGCGCATCGCCTTGGCGCGCACCCATTCATCGCCCATGCGCGTGGTGACTTCGAAGTTCAGCGCTTCGAGCTCGGCCGCCAGCATGGCGCTGGTATCGTCTTCCTGGAAGGAGAGTTCCGGATGGGCATGCAGCCAGGTGTAGATGTCCATCAGCGCTCCGCCCACCGGCCCTTCCGGCGGCGCCTGCATCGGCGCGGAGGGCTGGGCCGTGGCGCAGGCGGCGGTGGCCAATAGGGCAAGACTGAGCGCGAGGGGACGGATCATGGGCTACCTCCTGAGTCTGAGCGCAGCTAATCGCGCGCCGGAGCAAAAGAAAAGGGGCACATCGCTTTATGCGTCTCAGGTGCAGACAAGCGCCGCCCTGCCGGAAAGGTTTGAAACGGACGCGGCGAGCGCGCCTACTTCATCACATCCGGAAGCGGGTCCACATCATCCGGCTCGTGCTGGATGATCACCATGGCGCCGAGATGCTGGGCGCGGGCTTCGAACTCGTCCATCGAGGCGAGCGTGGCGGCCTCATCGGTGTTGAAGCGCGGGACATGGCGTTCCGAGCGGCTTTCATCGCGGTGATAGAGATCCCCGGTCAGCAGCACCGGGCCGGTTTCCTCCAGCATCACCTGCAGGGAGGTGTGGCCGGGCGTGTGGCCGGGTGTCGGGAAGATGATCACGCTGCCGTCGCCGAACACGTCATATTCGCCGGTGAAGGGCACCATCTCCATCTGCGCGAAGGCGGAGAACTGGGTCGCGGCCTCGGTCTCGCCCTCGGTATTGTCCGGGAACATGAAGTCATGCTCGACTTCGGGTACCAGCCAGGTCGCGCCGGAGACCTGGTCGATCTGGCCGACATGGTCGAAATGGCTGTGCGAGACGGCGACATAGTCGATGTCGGAGGGCTCGATCCCCTTTTCGCGCAGCTGGGCCGAGAGCGTTGCGGCCAGCGAGACAGTGTAGATGTCCTGGGTCATCGCCGGCTGTCCGGCCATCATGCCGGGCACGCCGGTGTCCCAGACCATGTCGCCGTCGGGGTGGCGGATCAGCCAGCATGTATCTGTGAAGGTATCGCTCAGGCCGGCCCATTCGCCGGTGCTTGAAAAGTCGTCGAGATTGGACACCCCGATCGTGCCGCAATCGAGTTTGTGCAGCTCGACCGACTCAACGCCGGTGGACTCGCTGGCCGCCGTTTCGCCGCCAGTTTCGGTGGCTGTTTCAGCCTCGTCCGGCGCGGCCGCCTCCGTCTCGGGGCCACCGCCCCCACCACATGCGGCCACAACCAGGCCCGCCAGGCCGATCATCCAGGTCCTTCTCATCGCCAGCTCCCTTCGCCACGCCCTGTGGCCGACACCCCTGAAATGCCGGTCGCTTCAACTACCCTTAGCCGGTTCCGCCTCAAAGTGAAGCGGCTCGCCGATTGCCGATGCGCTGCGGTAGAAACAGCTCGCACGTCCTGTGTGGCAGGCCCCGCCGCGCTGGCGCACCTTGAGCAGCACCGCATCCTGGTCGCAATCCACGCGCAGCTCGACCACTTCCTGGGTATGGCCGGAGGTCTCGCCCTTGACCCAGAGCTGCGCACGCGAGCGTGAGAAATAGGTCGCCCGGCCGGTCTTCAGCGTGGCGGCCAGCGCCTCGGCATTCATCCAGGCCAGCATCAGCACTTCGCCGGTTTCGGCATCCTGGGCGATGGCGGCGATCAGGCCATCGGCATCAAAGCGCGGGCGCAGCTCGCGGGTCTCGTCCTGCTCGGCTCCGCTCAGCGGTGGAAGGAAGGTGTCCGGCATTGTGGCACTCGTCATGACGCCCTGATGGCAGGGTTTGCTGCAGATGCAATCTTACACTTGCGACAGAAACTGAAGCCTTTGCGCCACAGCACGGGGGCCGGCGCAAGAGTGTCCTTTGTTTCATTTGCCCGAAAGACTCCGCGCCCGCTAGGCCATGGCCACGGGTTGGGGGTCTTCAACTCGCAGCGGAGACCGGCCGCTCAATGCCGGTCATGGAAGGAAGTTCAATGAAACGGACGATTGTTTCGGTTTCGCTTTTGGCCATGGGGATGGCCCTGCCGGCTGTGGCCCAGGACACCGGGTTCTATGGCGATGTGGGCTATACCCACTTCTCCAGCGACAGTGATGGCGAGGATTTCGACCTCGGTGCCATCACTGGCCATGGTGGCCTGGTGTTCGCGCCCAATTTCGCCGTCGAAGGCGAGATCTCGGTCGGCGTGGTGGATGAGGATGTCAGCGTCGGCGGCACGGATGTGTCGGTCAACCTGAACTATCTCATCGGTGCCTATGGCCGCGCCCAGCTGCCGGTCACCGAACAGCTCACGCTGTTTGCGCGCGCCGGCCTCGTCAATGGCGAGATCGAAGCCGAAGCCAGCGGCGGTGGTGTCACGGTCAGCGACAGCGACAGTGAAACCGGCGCCGGATACGGGGTCGGCGGGGAGTTCATGTTCGATGCGGTCAACGGGGTCCGCTTCGACTATACCCGCTATGACATAGAAGACCTGGAGGCTGATGCCTTCACCATTGCCTACAAGCGCCGCTTCTAGAGCGGGGCTTTCACCCCACAAGTAGAGTATCTTATCAACGCTGCCTCCAACAGCGCGCCCTGCGGCCCGGAAACGGTGCCGTGGGGCGTTTTGGTATTGTGGCGTGATTTGGCGCTCGATCAATTTACGACTCCCCGTGGCTTGACCACGGGGTCCATCACGGAAAGGGGCGGCAAGGATCGCCGGGCAGGAGCTGGGCACCGCGGTCAAGCCGCGGTGAATCGGGCTGGTCGGGCTGCCCGCAGAACGGCCCGGCGATCAGCTGGCCGAGTTCAATGACTTTCAGGTCGGATAGGGGAAGGTACGGACTGGTCATGCCCCGGTCTTTGGCGGTATGAGAGGCCCATGACAAGAGCCATTGAAATCGTCGAGGTCGGCCCGCGCGACGGGCTGCAGAACGATCCCGCCAATCTGACCACCGAGCAGAAACTCGAATTCATCGCCCGGTTGGAAGCAGCCGGGGTGACGCGCATGGAGTCCGGCAGTTTCGTCTCGCCGCGCGCAGTGCCGAAAATGGCCGACAGCCCGGCCGTGTTCGCCGGGCTGGACCGGACGCGCCACACAAAACACATCGCCCTCGCGCTGAACGAGAAGGGCGTGCGCCGGGCCATCGAGGCCGGGGCGAGCGAGATCAACTTCGTGCTGGTCGCCGGCGAGGGTTTCGGCACTCGCAATCAGGGCATGCGCCCGATGGAGAGCGCCGAGGCGCTGATCCACAGCGCGCCGCTGGTGCATGAGGCCGGTATTCCCTTGTCCGCCACGATCAGCGTGGCCTTTGGCGACCCGTATGACGGCGAGGTGGATGTGGAGATCCTGAAGGATCTTGCCCACGCCGCCGAACGCGCGCGGGCGACCGAACTGGCGCTTGGCGACACGATCGGTGTGGCCACGCCCTGGGAGGTGCATGCGCGCTTCGATGCGGTGCGCGCGACGGCGCCGGATCTCTGCCTGCGGGCGCATTTCCATGACACACGCGGGGCCGGGCTCGCCAATGTCTATGCCGCGATCCAGTCGGGCGTGGACATTATCGATGCCAGCTGCGGCGGGATTGGCGGGTGCCCCTTCGCGCCGGCTGCCACGGGCAATGTCGCGACCGAGGATGTGGTCTACATGCTCCACCGCGCCGGCTTCGAGACCGGCATCGATCTCGATGCGATGATCGAGACGGCGAAATGGCTGGAGGGCGTGCTCGGTCACGGCATTTCCTCGGCCCTCTCCAAGGCCGGCACCTTCCCGCCTAGGCGGTAAGGATCATATAGGCCGCCGCGCCGATGAAGATGCCGAGGCCGAGCACGAAGATCTCGACCTCGTGCTTTTCCAGGAAATCGCGCGCGCGATAGCCCAGCAGGCGGACAAACCCGGCCAGTGCGAAATAGCGCAGTCCGCGCGAGAGCGTCACCGCCGCCACGAAGAGGGCGAGATTGTAGCCCGCCGCCCCGGCCGCCGCCGTGCCGAGCTGGAAAGGGAAGGGCGTGATACCGATCAGGAAGAGCGGCCAGAAGCCCCTCTCGCCGATCGTGTCGATCATGCCGTGATACTCTTCGCTGAAGCCCATCCAGCTGGCCAGCGGTTCGATCACGGGCTGGTCGAGCCACATTCCAAAGGCGTACATCAGTAGTGCGCCGAGCACATTGCCGGCCAGCAGACCTGCCGCGATTAGCCAGATCCCGCGCTTGTGGGTCACCATCATCGGGATGAAGAGCGGCTCCATCGCCACCACGACAAAGGAGCCCTCTAGGAATCCGAGCACGACGGATGAGGGGTAGACCCATGTCCCGCGCAGGAATTTCGACAGTCTTTTCCGCACCTTCCCGTCCGTGTTGCTTCGCAGGGTTAACCCGCGAAACGCCCGGGCGTTGCGTCAGCTGCGACCCCTGCGCGTCACCCACCCACGCAGCAGCGGGATGAGGAGGACGTTCACCGCGCGGCCCATCGGCCCGTTTGCCCATTTGCGGAAATAGAAAGCGAGGCTGTCGGCCTTGTGGGCCTGCACCAGTTTCGAGGGTGCGTCCGATGTGGCGCCATAATGCAGGACGCCGGCGTACGGCTGGTAGATCACCGCGCCCCCGGCGGCCCACACGCTGCGGCAGAGATCGACATCCTCCACATGCAGGAAATAGCCCTCGTCGAAGCCGCCGAGCTCCAGGAAATCCGCCTTCGTCATGGCGAAGAAGGCGCCGGAGATAACCGGCATCGGCACCGGGCCTTCCGGCGGGGCCTCGCGCTCCAGCGTCCAGCGCTGCAGGCCGAGCGCGGTCGCCCAGGTCAGGGCGCGCCGTCGGCCGCCGCGCTGTTCCACGCCGTCCACGCCGAAGATCCGCCCGCCGACCAGCCATGGCACCGGTTGGTCCCGGCCGGCCTCCCACAGCGCGCTGACCGAGCCGCGCCGGATCATTGCGTCGGGATTGACGAAGACGAGCAACGCCCCGGAGGCTTCGCGCGCGCCGAGATTGCAGGCCTTGCCGAAGCCGAGATTCTCGCCCGGCCGGCGCAGTTTCAGCTCCGGGCAATTGGCGGCGAAATGGTCGATCCAGGCGGCATCCTCGGGCGGATTGCCATTGTCGACCAGGATGATCTCGCCAATCTCCGGATCGGACCGGAGAGCATAGAGGCAATCGCGCAGGCGCGGCCCGGTGCGATAGGTCACGACCACGGCGCTGGTGGCCGGCAGGCTCATGCGCGCATGCCCCGGGAGATGACGATCAGGGCGATGACCGCGAGCACGATAGAGGCCCAGAAGGCCTCGTTCCAGACACTGTAGGAAAAGCTGAACAGCGACAGCGTCGCGCCCGCCAGGCCTGCAATGCCGAGCCGGAATTGCGGGCTGAGCGCACGCGGCTGGGGCAGGCTCCAGCCGGTGGCGAAAACGACGGCGGCGGCCAGCAGCGCGCCGATCAGGCCGGTCTCGACCCAGATCTGCAGCGCCATATTGTGCGGATGGGTCGGCACCACGGGATAGATGCTCCAGGCATATTCCTCTTCGCCGCGCGAGACGATCTCCGCCAGCCATTCAGGGTGGTCGGCATAGGTCTCGCGCCAGGTCGAGGCGGCTTCGATGCCATGGCCGAGTACGGGGCGTTCCATCAGCTTGCCGGTGACGAGTTCCCAGGCCCAGAGCCGGGCCTGGAAGGAGGTCGGCGCGGTGATGCCGAGACGCGCGAACAGGCCGGCCATCAGGCCAAGCCCGGGGGCGGCGAGGATGGCGATCCCCATGGCCGAGAACAGGACCTTGAAGCCGCTCTGCGGCAGCAGCGCGACAATGCCGATTGCGACCGGCGCCAGCAGGACGCACATCAGCCCCGCCGCACTGCCGAGCCAGCCGATCACCACAGCGCTGGCCAGCGTGATCGCAATGGCCGCGATCCGTCCGATCAGGCCGGCCGTCCAGAGCAGGGTGGTCAGGATCGGCAGGACGAGGGCGAGCGCATTGATCGAGCGCAGCATGTTCTGCAGGCCCGCCGTACTCGCCTCGAACGGGTCGTCATAGGCCAGCTCCAGCAGGATGGGGTAGAGCATCGGCATGGCCAGGGTGATGAGAAGGTGGGTCGAGAACACCGCGATCAGCACCCAGGCGGCCCACCGGGTCTGGCCGGGTGCGATGCGCAGCGCGGCGGAAATCGACAGGATGGCCAGCGCGGTGACGCCGACAAGCCGGAAGGCGCTGACTTCGACAGAGAAGGTGCCCTTCACCAGGCTGCCCTCGACAAAGCCGCCCTCGGCGGCCGGCGACCAGGCTGTGGTGGCCGAAACCCAGGCGACGAGGGCGAGAATGAGCAGGGTGACCAGCGGCGGGCGGCCCGGCCAGCGCAGCCAGATCAGGCTGAACAGGCCGACCAGTGTCAGCAGCGGCGCATAGCCCTGCGCGCCGAGAATCGCCAGTAATGGCCAGAGCAGCATCAGGCCCGCGAAGACCGGCGCAAATGCCCTCGCGCCGGGGGCCTGATGGGGTGTCACACGCAACATGCCCAAATGGCTAGCGCGCGTGCGCGAGGCGGTCCAGCAGCGCGGCTGCACTTGCCGCCGATTTCACTATTCCCGGAAGGTCCGGTTCATTGAGTCGGTGAGCGGCTTGACGAGATAGGAGAGCACGTTGCGGCTTTCGGTCTGCATCATGGCCTCGACCGGCATGCCGGGCACAATCTCGAAATCCTCGCCCAGCGGGGTCTGGTCCGGCAGGGTGATGGTGACCTCGTAATAACTCATGCCCGATTGCGGATCCTGCACCGTGTCGGCCGAAATGGTCTTCACCGTGGCGGGCACTTCCGGCGTGGAGTCGGCGCTGAAAGCGGAGAAGCGCAGGCGGGCGGACTGGCCGGGATAGATCTTGTCGATATCCTGCGGCATCACCCGTACCAGGGTCACCAGTTCGTCATTGTCGGGCACGATGTGCATCACCGGATCGCCCGGCGCGATCACGCCGCCCACCGTGTGGGTGCGCGAGCCGAGCACAATACCGGCGCGCGGGGCGCGGATATCCAGGCGCTGCAAGCGGTCTTTCGCGGCCGCGCGCTCGCTGAGCAGGGCGGCGATTTCGGTCTGGACGTCGCCGAGCTGGGCGATCACCTCCTCGCGGAAGCCTTCGGTCATGCCGAGGATCTCAAGGCGGGTCTCGCCGATCTTCACTTCGGTGGCCGCGCTTTCAGAGCGCAGGGCGTCGATCTGGCCGAGCAGGCTGGATTTCTCGCGCTGCAGGGCCAGCACCTGCGGGCGTTGGGCCAGGCCGTCACGCAGGAGGGACTGCAGGCCGGTCAGCTCGTCATCGATCAGGCGGGTCTGTTCGATCTTGGAGAAGATTTCCGCCTCAATACCGGTCATGCCTTCGCGCAGCTGGGAAATCCGCTGGTTCAGGATCGAGACCTGGGTGCGGCGGGATTCGGCGCGCGTGGTGAACAGGGCGGCCTGGTTGGCCTCGGCGGCGGCCAGGCCGGGCAGGGCGGCAATCTCGGGGGCAAGCGCGCGCAGGGAGATGTCGGATCTGTCGTCGCGCTCGGCGATGAGGCGGGCTTCGCGGGCGAGCAGGTCGACCAGGCGGGCATCCACGTTTTCCAGCTGGGCGCGGATCGGCGTGCCGTCCAGGCGCAGGAGCAGCTGGCCTTCCTCGACATGGTCGCCATCGCGCACGGCGATCTCGGCGACGATGCCCCCTTCCAGATGCTGGATCGCCTTGTGGCGCGATTCCACCCCGACCGAGCCATGGGCCATGACCGCGCCCTCGAAGGGGGCGAGGACACTCCAACCGATCAGGCCGCCGAAGACCAGGACGATGAGCAGCCAGCCGATCAGGAAATACTTGCCGCCGGTGACGGTGCGCCCCTGAGCCGGCGTACCGGCCATGGCGGGCATTGTGAGGCTAACCATTGGCAGCGTTTCCATTCTTCACGACCGCGACGCGGGGCTGCGTGCCGGCACTGGAATTGCCGCGCATCTGGGCGAGCACCTCATCGCGCGGGCCGAACTGTTTGATCTCGCCGTCGCCGAGCACCATGAGCTTGTCGCAATGGGCGATGGCATTGGGGCGGTGGGCGATGATGAGCACGCTGGCGCCGCGCTGCTTCAGGCTGCGAATGGCGCCCTGCAGGGCCGCTTCGCCCTCGCCGTCGAGATTGGAGTTGGGCTCGTCCAGCACGACAAGCGCCGGCTCGCCATAGAGCGCGCGGGCAAGGCCGATGCGTTGGCGCTGGCCGTCGGAGAGATAGGCGCCGGCCTGGCCGATCTCGGTGTCGTAGGCATCCGGCAGGCGCAGGATCAGCTCGTGGCAGCCCGCGGCCATGGCGGCGGCGATGATAGCTTCGGGTTTCGCCTCCGGGTCGAAGCGGGAAATGTTCTCGCGCACGCTGCCGGCGAAGAGATCCACGCGCTGGGGCAGATAGCCGATCTGGGCGCCGAGCAAGGCCTCGTCATAGGCGGAGATTTCCGCGCCATCGAGGCGCACCGTGCCGGCCAGGGCCGGCCAGATACCGATGGCGACACGGGCAAGCGTCGACTTGCCGGAGGCGCTGGGGCCGATCACGCCGATCACGGTGCCGGCCTCGAGCCTGAAATTGAGGCGTTTCAGCATTGGGGTCTGCAGGCCGGGGGCGGCGGCGACGACCTTCTCGAAGGCGAGCGTGCCCCTGATCGGCGGCAGCTGCATGGGCTGGCTGTCCTTGCCCTTGATGGCGAGCGCGCCGGAGAGGTTTTTCCAGGCCGACAGGGCGGTGGCGACGCCGCGCCACTGGCCGACGGTCTGCTCGATCGGGGCGATGGCCCGGCCCATCAGGATGGAGGCGGCGATCATCGCGCCGTGCGAGGAGACGCCCTCGATGGTCAGCCAGGCGCCGAGGCCGAGAATGCCGGACTGCAAGAGCAAGCGGAAGGCCTTGGTGGAGGAGGAAAAGCCGCTGAGCGAGCTGCCCGATTTCGCCATGGACTGGTCGGAGGCATCGAAGGCGGCCTTCCAGCGTGCGCGCAGCCGGGCGCGCATGCCGAGCGCGGTGACGACCTCGGACTGGCGCAGCAATTCATAGGCCTGGCCCTGGGCGCGGCGTTCTTCCTGCTCGGTCTCGGCAATGGTGGAGCGGTTCACGGCCTGGTTCACCAGCGCGATGGTGATGAGAATCCCCGCTCCGGCCAGGGCCCACAGGCCATAGACCGGATGCAGCATGAAGATCACCGCGAAGAAGAGCGGCGTGAAGGGCGCATCGAACAGGGCCGGCAGGGCCGGGCTGGCGATGAAGCGGCGCACCATGCGCAGGTCGCGCAGGAACTGGTCGCTGGTGCGCCCGGCATCCTTCATGTTCATCTCGAAGGTGGCGTCGAGCACGGGTTCGGCGAGGCGTCCCTCGATCTGCGAGGCGGCGACGGAGAACAGGCTCTGGCGGCACCAGTCGAGAATCCCGAGCGTGAGATAGAGCACGGCAACCAGCCCGGTCAGGGCCACCAGTGTGGGGATCGAGAAGCTCATCAGCACGCGGTCATAGACCTGCAGCATATAGAGCGGCCCGGTCAGCATCAGCAGGCTGACGAACAGGCTGAATACGCCAAGCCCGATAAATGTCCTGCGCGACGCTGCCAGGGCTTGCGCCGGCAGCGAGGCGTTCGGTTTCTCGTTCAATGCCACTTCGTATTCCTCGTTCGGTCGCGTTCCGGGACCCCGCCGGTTGAGTTGCAAAAGCAATGCCACACGTGTCGGGCGAAGATTTACGATTGCCCCCGGGGAGGAACCCGCTGATCGGCTGCTCATTCGTGGCCCCAGTAATCGGAAGTGCCCCCCTGCGACAATTCACTGCGCAAAAGCCCTGCCAGGACGAGTGATTTATGACGGGACTCCGGATTGATACCGCAAACATGTGGCGATCTTGCCGCGCTGAACTGACGCTAACGTCAACGGAAAGCTTGAATTCTGTGTCAGAGCCAGATACGCACGGCTCGACGCTGAGCCGGGTGACCCCTAGAATGGGGCTGCCCGGCGCTGTGCGCATGAGGAAATTCCAACCAGGAGCCCAGTCCATGAAGGTGCTTGTCCCCGTCAAACGGGTGATCGATTACAACGTCAAAGTCCGGGTGAAGCCCGACCAGACCGGCGTGGACCTCGCCAATGTGAAAATGTCCATGAACCCGTTCGATGAGATCTCCGTCGAGGAAGCGGTTCGCATGAAAGAAAACGGCCCGGTCGAAGAGATCGTGGCTGTCTCCATCGGCCCGCAGCAGGCCCAGGAAACGTTGCGCACCGCGCTCGCCATGGGCGCTGACCGCGCGATCCTGATCAAGACCGACGAAACCGTCGAGCCGCTCGCCGTGGCCAAGCTGCTGGTGAAGGTGGTCGAGGAAGAGAGCCCGGATCTCGTGATCCTCGGCAAGCAGGCGATCGATGACGACAGCAACCAGACCGGCCAGATGCTCGGCGCGCTGCTTGGCTGGCCGCAGGGCACCTTCGCTTCGGAAGTGAAGAAGGATGGCGAGAAACTGCTCGTC
Organism: Hyphomonadaceae bacterium UBA5336; assembly: GCA_002408125.1. GTDB lineage: Bacteria > Pseudomonadota > Alphaproteobacteria > Caulobacterales > Hyphomonadaceae > UBA5336. The sequence goes on from DHQO01000013.1 coordinate 66,958, forward strand.
ACCCGCGAGGTGGATGGCGGCCTGCAGACCGTGGCGCTCGACGGCCCGGCCATCGTGACGGTGGACCTGCGCCTCAACGAGCCGCGCTATGCCTCGCTGCCGAACATCATGAAGGCCAAGAAGAAGCCGCTCGATACGAAAGAGCCGGCCGATTACGGCGTCGACATTTCCCCGCGCCTGACTGTGGTGAAGGTCACCGAGCCGCCGGTGCGCGAGGCCGGTGAGAAGGTCGAGGATGTGCCCACCCTGGTGGCGAAACTCAAAGCCAAGGGAGCGATCTGATGGCTGTTCTTGTTATTGCTGAACACGACAATGCGGCCCTGTCGGACGCGACCCACAAGACCGTGACCGCGGCTGCCAAGTTTGGCGGCGACGTGGATGTGCTGGTGGCCGGCTCGGGCGCCGATGCCATTGCGGCCGCGGCGGCCAGGATCGACGGTGTGCGCAAGGTGCTGCATGCCGAAGGCGCGCCGTATGAAAAGCAGCTCGCTGAAGCCATGGAAGCGCTGATCGTGCCGCTGATGAGCGGCTATGACGCGCTGTTCGCCCCGGCCACCACGACCGGCAAGAACGTCACTCCGCGCATTGCCGCCAAGCTCGACGTGATGCAGCTGTCAGATATCACCGATGTGATCGATGCCGACACGTTCGAGCGTCCGATCTATGCCGGCAACGCGATCATGACGGTGAAATCTGCCGATCCGAAAAAGGTCGTCACCGTGCGCGGCACCGCTTTCGATGCGGCCGGCGAGGGTGGCTCTGCTGCTGTCGAGGCCCTGACCGCCCCGGAAGGCCCGTTCAAGTCTTCCTTCGTGTCGGAAGAGATCGTCGCCAGCGACCGTCCGGAACTGACCGCGGCCAAGCGCGTCGTGTCCGGTGGCCGCGCGCTCGGCTCGGAAGAGGACTTCCAGAAATACATCATCCCGCTGGCCGACAAGCTCGGCGCGGCCGTCGGTGCCTCGCGCGCCGCGGTGGATGCCGGTTATGCCCCGAACGATTATCAGGTCGGCCAGACCGGCAAGATCGTCGCTCCGGAGCTTTATGTTGCCGTCGGCATTTCCGGCGCCATCCAGCACCTTGCGGGCATGAAGGACTCCAAGATCATCGTTGCCATCAACAAGGATGAGGAAGCCCCGATCTTCCAGGTCGCCGATTACGGCCTGGTCGCCGACCTCTTCAAGGCGGTGCCGGAACTGACCGACGCGCTCTAGGCCCGGCGGACAATCCGAAGAATCTCATGCCCCGGATCGGCTGGTCCGGGGCATGTCATTTTCGTGATCGAATTCCGGTTAGAAAGATGATGACACGTTAAGACTCTTCTGATATCGGCCTTCGATATATGGAGGACATGATGTCGGAATTGTTCACTGCCGCAGTCGCGCTGGTGGTCGCTGTGATGGCAACTCTTTTAGGTTTCGGGGACTCGCAAGAAAAAGCCGAGCAATCCCAGCCTGCGCCCGTTGAGCAGTCACTGATCCGCTAGATCAAAGCTTGAACAGATTGCGTCTTGTATAATGGTTCGCCTTATACGCGAACCATTTTGTGCTTTTTATTGCTCGAAATTTCGCCCAGATTCGCGTATTAGCTGTTGCTGATGAGTGACAGCGTACAAAAATCGTCCGACCTGCCCGTAACGGTCTCTCCCCAGAGCCGGCTTGAAATCGTTCGCGGTGCCGGACGATGGATGCCCTGGGCCGGTCTCATACTGGCCGTGATGTGGTGGGCCTCGCTGGCGGTTGCCCTGATCACGGTCTTCGACCTCAATGTCATTGCCAGCCAGCCGCCGATCACCCTGATCGGAGGCGGCATGATCGCGGTGCTGCCGGGTCTCCTGATCCTGATGGCGAGCTTCATGGCGCGGGAAAGCGCGCGTGGTGCGGCGGCCAACACGCTGGTGCTCGAAGCCGCCACACAGCTGCTCGACCCGTCCGAGGCCAGCCTGCGCAAGGCCGACTCCATGGCTGCGCGGATGACCGCCAGCGCCGAAGAGATCGAACGCTCCTTCGACGAGGTCGTTGCCTCCATGAAGGCCATGGCCGGCGAGATCGGCGACGAGCGCCTGCGCCTTGAGTCGGTGAGCTATGCCACCGCCGACAATGCCCGCGACCTGGCCGGCCAGCTGGCCGCCGAGCGCACCTCGCTGGAAGGCCTGATCCGCGACTTGCGCGCCCAGGGCGATACGCTCAACGAAGCCATCCCCCGCCAGGCCGAGCGCATGGTCCAGGCCGCGCGTACCGCCGCCACCGAGATCGCGCGCGCCGACGAAGCGCTCGACCAGCGCCTGTCGGCCATGCGTGTCTCTACCGACTCGCTCGCCACCGAGCTGAACCGCCTCAATGCCCTGGCCCGCGATTCCGGCCAGCAGAGCGATGCCGTCCTTCAGGCCGTTGCCGATATCGAGTCGCGCCTGGAGCAGGCCCATGCCCTGGTCGACGAGGCGATTTCGGCCAGCGATTCGGCTGTCAGCGCCGCGGGCAAGACCGGTGAGGCCCTGCGCGAGGCGGTGTCTTCGGCCCTGTCTGATGCCCGCAAGGCCTCCATCGAGATCGAGGCGCGCACCCGCGAATCCAGCGAGGAAGCCGCCCGCCAGATCGCCGCGCTGCACGAGTCTGCCGAACAGGCCGGCCAGGCGCTCAAGCTTGCCGGCGTCGCCGCGCGGGCCGAGAGCGACATCACCGAGCGCCGCCTCAGCCAGGCTTCCACCGCGCTGCAGCGCGCCATCGGCAGCAACACGCCGCCCCGCCCGGCAGAGGATGATGACACGCCCATGCTGGCGGAAATTCCGAAGCCGGCTGAGGAAGAAAAGACCCCGCCCGGGCGCGATCATCCGACCAATTCCCCGCTCTTTGCCGCCCCGCCGATGCGCCCTGCGCCGGCCGGCAATGGCGCTCGCAGCCCGGCTTCCACTCCCCCCCGGGCTCCGCTCTCGAATGGCAATGGAAATGGACATGGCCACGCCGCCGGCAACGGAAATGGCAATGGCAGCGTCCATCCGATTTCTCATGCCGGCCCGCCCGACGGCCCGGTCAAGAAGATCAGCGACGATGAGCTGTTCGACGGCCATGATGACGAGCCCGCGCCGAAAGCGGCGAGTGAGCCCTTCGCGCCGGACTTTTCCATTTCCATGCCCGGCCGGATGGAGACCGAACGCACGCCTCACGGCATGCCGGCGACCCCGCCGCCCTTCGATCCGCTCGACGATCTCGACGACGAGATCGAGCTGGAGGCCGATGCCGCGCCCGCTCCGCCGAATGCCGTCTCCGAGCCGCGCCCGCCGCAGGCCGCGCCCTCGCGCGAGGAAGCCGGCTGGTCGTCCATCCTCAATGACATGGACCGCGAGGCCGCCGGCGAGATGAGCCGGGAGGAAACCGCCGAGACGGTGATCCGCCGGCTGGAGACTGCCGGGGTGCATCTCGCCAATGTCTTCCGTCCGAAGGACAAGAAGAAGATCGCCCAGGCCGCCCGCAAGGGTGAGCAGCAGCGTCGCCTGGCCATCCAGTCCGCCGCGCGCAACGAGCTGGAACGCGTCGCCCGCCAGGTGCGCGGCAATGATGCGCTGGCCGATCTCGCCAAGGATTTCGTCTCCATGGAAGCGCCCGATGCCATCGCTGCGCTGGAACGCACCCACGCGACAAACCGCAACGCCTCCCCGCGCCTGTCAGCCTTCCTGCTGCTCGACGCGGCGATGGGCGGGTAAGGGCAGACCAACCCGGCTGAATTCATCTCGGCAGCGAGCGTGGCGTTCGTTATTCAGTTGCTTTTGCTGGGATACAGTGGATGGATTTTCTGGCCGAGGTGACCGGGGGCGTCCCTTCCGAAGGCTGAGCAGGCTTTAACGGGTCAAACCGGAGACGACGCGTTGACGACATCAGGTGAGGCGCCTCACATCGCACAGGCCCGGCTCGCGGCGATCGTCGCCTCGTCCCAGGATGCGATTGTCAGCAAGACCACCGAAGGCATTGTGCGCACCTGGAATGCCGCAGCCGAGCGGATGTTCGGCTATACCGAGGCGGAGATGGTCGGCCAGTCCATCCGCATCCTCATTCCCGAAGACCGCGCGGCGGAAGAAGACGAAATCCTCGCCAAGATCATACAAGGCGAGCGGATCGAGAATTTCGAAACGGTGCGCCAGCGCAAGGATGGCTCGCAATTCTCCGTTTCGGTGACCGTGTCCCCGATCCATGACGCGGACGGCAACATTGTCGGCGCCTCCAAGATTGCACGCGACATTTCCGAGCTGCACGCCACGCTGCACAGCCTGCGCGAGAACGAGGCCATGTTCCGCTCGATGGCCGACAATATCTCCCAGCTCGCCTGGATGGCCGACGAGACTGGCTATGTCTTCTGGTACAATCAGCGCTGGTACGACTATACCGGCACCAATCTGGAGCAGATGAAGGGCTGGGGCTGGCGCCAGGTTCAGCATCCCGACCATGTCGACCGCGTGGTCGAGAAGATCCAGCATTGCTTCAGCACCGGCGATCCCTGGGAAGACACCTTTCCGCTGCGCAGCGGCGGCGGAACCTATCGCTGGTTTCTCTCGCGCGCCCAGCCCATCCATGATGATTTCGGCAGGATCGTGCGCTGGTTCGGTTCGAACACCGACATCACCGAGCGTATGGAAAGCGAGGAGCGGATCAACCTCCTGCTCGCGGAAGTGAACCACCGGTCCAAGAACCTGCTCGCCCTGTTGCAGGCCATCGCGCAACAAACCGCCGGGGCGCAGGACAGCCCCTTCGTGGAACGGTTTACCGCCCGCCTGCAATCGCTTGCGGCAAGCCAGGATGTGCTGGTCAGTTCCCGCTGGCGGGGAGCGAAGCTGGAAAGGCTGGTGCGCTCCCAGCTTGCCCATTTCGGGGATCTCATCGGCAACCGGATCCTGCTCGACGGGCCGGATATCGACTTGTCGCCATCGGCTTCCCAGACCCTGGGCATGGCCCTGCACGAGCTGGCCACCAATGCCGGCAAGTATGGCGCGCTATCGAACGAAACCGGGGAAATCCATATCCGCTGGCAGACGGACACATCCGCCGATCCGGAGAGATTCGAGATCGAGTGGGCCGAGCGCAAGGGGCCGCCGGTTTCCGCGCCGGAGCGGACGGGCTTCGGGGCCAGTGTCATCGAGCGGATGTCGTCGATCTCACTGAGCGGGGAGGTGGAGTTCTCGTTCCGGCCCGAAGGGCTCTACTGGCGCCTGGGTTGCCCCCTGGACAGGCTGGTGGGCAAGGCCGGCGCGGATGTCGGCACGCAGCTGCCGCTGTCCTCATCCGACCTCAATCCAGCCTCGCGATGGCATGTCCTGCTGGTCGAAGACGAGCCGATCCTCGCCATGGACCTGTCGGAAACCCTGACCAGCGCGGGCTATACTGTGGTGGGGCCTGCCTCCAGCGTGGAACATGCGCTGAAATTCCTGATCGAGTACCCTTGCGACCTCTGCCTGCTCGACGTGCATCTGGGCGAGGAGACCTCCGCGCCGATTGCCGAAAAGCTGATCGAGACCGAAACGCCCTTCATTGTCCTGTCAGGTTATTCGCAGGACCAGCTGCCGGCGGTCTTTCGCGGCGCCCCGCATGTCTCCAAGCCGCTGCGCGCTTCTGCCGTGGTCGACATGCTGGCAAGCCTCCTGCCCGAGGATGAGGCTGAAAGTTCTGGCGAGTAGCCACCATTCAGGCGGCTCAACTGAAAACGGCGGCCCGTCAGAGCCGCCGTTTCCGATTCGGGGAAGAGGGCAGGGCACGCCGGGCGCCCTGCCTTTTCAAGCCTACCGCTCGGTGATGTTCGGACCGCGGGCCTGGATGCCGCCGGCGCGGGCCGCCTGCAGCTCTTCCAGGAGGGCGCGCACCTGCGGGTCGCTGGCGATCTCGTTGAGCGCCGAGACGGAGCTGGCGGTTTCGGCCGAGACGCCCAAGGCGCCTTCCAGGGCATCGAAGCCGGAGCGGCGGGCCGGGTAGTAGACCAGCTGCACATCGCGCTCGGCATCGATGTCGGCCAGGTCCTTGGCCGCGTTGATGGCATCGCGGAAGCCGCCGATCTCGTCGACCAGGCCCTGGCCAACGGCGTCCTCGCCCGACCAGACACGGCCGCGGGCGCGCTCATGCACTTCTTCCTGGGTCAGGCCGCGCCCGTCTGCGACGATCGAGGTGAAGCGGTCATAGCCGCGCTCAAGCATGTCGACCATCTGGGCGCGCTGGGCATTGGTGAAGCGGTCGACCGAGAAGGCCGTGCTCCACTCGCCGCCGACCAGGACTGGCTCGATGTTCACGCCAATGCGCTCAAGGCCTTCGCCGATGGCGAGCTTGCCGCCAAAGATGCCGATGGAGCCGGTGATGGTGGTGTCATTGGCCAGGATCCGGTCGGCGCCGGCCGACACATAGTATCCGCCCGAGGCTGCGACCGAGCCCATGGAGACCACGACCGGCTTGCCGGCCGCCTGGGCGCGCTTGACCGCATTCCAGATCTGGTCGGACGCGGTGGGCGAGCCGCCGGGGCTGTCGACGCGGAAGACGATGGCCTCGATCCTGTCATTGTCGGCCGCGTCCAGAATGGCGCGGGCCACCCGGTCGGAGCCGAAGCCGACGGTCTCGGCGAACAGGTCGCCATCGCCGCCGCCCGTCACGATGGCGCCTTCGCCGCCGACAATGGCGATCATCGGCGCGCCGGGGCGTGCGGTTGGGGCGGTATAGTCGGCCAGGGAGACAAAGGCGGCGTGCTCGCCGGCACGGCCCTGGGCCGCGTCCATGGCGTCCTCCGGCCAGCCGAGCGTGTCGACCAGCGATTCGCTGAGGGCCTCTTCTGCGGGAATCGGGCCCGATTCGAGCAGCGCCTTCAGCGCATCATATTGCAGGCCGCGATCCTCGGCGATGTCGTGCAGCGAGACCGACCAGACCGAATCGGCCAGTTCGCTCAGCGCGAAGCGGTGCGGTTCGGTATAGGTCTCATTATTATAGGAGTTGGGCGCGTTCTTGTATTCATAGAGTGCGACGATCTCCGGGGTGATGGAGAGCTTGTCGAACAGGCCCTTGAGGAACTCGGTCTCGAACACGATGCCCGTGGCCGCCAGGTCCGTGCCGGGCTGCATCCAGATCTCGTCGGCAGCAGAGATGGCGCGGTAGGAGGACGGGCCGGAATTGGACAGGCCGCCCTGGGTGTGAGCGATGACGAACTTGCCGGAATCGCGGAAGTCGATCAGCACGTCGCGCAGCTCTTCGGCGCGCGAGCTGCCGATGGAGGTTTCCGAGCCGCGAATGAAGATGCCCTTCACATGGTCGTCCTCGATGGCCGCGTCGATCTTCAGGACGAGATCGGTAAAGCCCTGCTGGCCAGCGAAAGCGGCAAAGCCGGTGGCCGGCGCCTGGTCGGAAAGCTGCTCGCGCAGGTCGAGCGACAGCACCACGGTGTCGGGCTCCGGGTCCGAGGCCGTCGCCACGCCGATCAGCGCCATGAGGAAGAGGAAGCTGAGCACCACGAACAGGACGATCGCGACGAGCGCGCCTGCCATGGAAAGGAGGAATGTCTTCACTGTTTGAAACTCCAGAGGCGGTTTGCCAGTCATTCAAAAACAAATTTATCGATAAATGATAAACATTGCCTATCACATTTGTAAAGCGCGCTGCGACATTCAAGCTGCAGATGATGGTGGGGTGCAGTCGGCCTGAACTTGCCGCATGCGGGTGCTTGCCATGTCAGATCGGATTGGGTACACCGCGCCTCTCCCGATTGGGGCGTCGCCAAGCGGTAAGGCACCGGTTTTTGGTACCGGCATTCCCAGGTTCGAATCCTGGCGCCCCAGCCACTCTTTTCCCGCCTGTGTGGAATAGCTTTACCTGATACGCGAAGTTTCAGGCATAAAGACCTGTTTTAGGGTGTTTTTGGAACGCTTTCTGTAACAGATGTGTTGCCTTCTGGCGTCTGTCCGTTCAATTACCTGAATGATCGTTTATGCGTGTTGATCCGCCGGGCGCGTGTTGTTAGCGTCCCCCGGCGCGCGCGGGATGCCTGAGGGAGGGACGGCGGCGCGTGTAAACCAAGAGGGTGCAAAGCCCCGATGAAGATGCAGATTGGGAGGTGATCGGCAGTCTCTTGCCATTTCCTTCGTTCACTTTGCCGGCCTTGTGTGTGTGCCGTGCCTGGAAGCCAGCGATCCTGTCCCGGGACGCTGTAACGAGTTTTACGCATGGCAAGACCGTGCGACGGCTTTGAAAGAGTGAGTGAGAGGCAGACCTCATGAGAAACCTTCTGACCCCGGCCCGCGGGATGATCGCGGCCGCTATGGTCGCCACCCTGGCGGCGCCTGCTTATGCGCAATCGCTTGGCGACGCCCTTGATACCGGCGAGCAGGCGACCCGTCGTGCCGAGCAGGTTCAGCAACAGATCAACCAGCTCGATGACGAGCGCTCCGACATGGTTCGCGAGTATCGTACGCTGCTGCAGCGCCGCGATGCCGCCGAGCTCTTCGCGCGCCAGCAAGAGCAGGTCGTGGCCTCCCAGCGCCGCGAGATCGAAAGCCTGACCGACCAGCTCGGCCGCATCGACGAGATCACGGCTGAAACCGTGCCGATGCTGATGGACATGATCGCGGACCTGAAAGCCTTCGTGTCCGCCGACCTTCCGTTCAAGAGCGACTTCCGCCAGCAGCGCCTGGACGGCCTGGATGCGGCGATGGCCGATCCGGCCGTGTCGACCGCCGAACGCTACCGCCTGATCATTGAGGCCTACCAGGCCGAGATGGAATACGGTTCGACCATCGACACCTGGGAAGAAGTCCACCCCGTCAATGGCGAGGACACCACGGTCGAGATGTTCCAGTATGGCCGCGTGGCCCTGGTCTACATCACCCCGGATGATCGTTATGGCGAACGTTATGACCGCAACACTGGTGCCTGGGTGCCGCTGGAGCGCAACCTGATCCCCGCCGTACGCGATGCCATCCGCGTTGCTTCCGGCAGGAAGCAGCAGGAAGTGCTGTTCGGCCCCGTCACGCCGCTGGAAGTCCAGTAAGGCCGCCTCGAGAGATTTGGAGTAATTCGAAATGAGCAAACGCTTTTCTTTCAAGGCTCTCGGCGCTGCGGCGCTGCTTGGCCTTTCTTCGCTGGCCGTATCTGCCCCGGCCATTGCCCAGCAAACCACCTCTCTCAGCGAGATTCTCGAGCGTGTCCGCCGCGACGCCAGCGAGATGAGCGCCGAGAACCAGCAGCGCCTGCGTGAATTCCAGGCTGCCCGCGATGAGCAGGCTGCGGAACTGGCTTCGGCTCGTGCTGCCCTGGCTGCTGCCGAAGCGCGCGGCCGTGCGCTGAGCGCCCAGTTCGACGAGAACGAAGCCACGCTGGGCAGCCTGCAGGCCGAACTCGACACCCAGGCCGGTGACTTCTCCGAACTGCTCGGCCAGTTCCGGACCGCCGCCGGCGGTGTGATGCCGCAGATTGCCTCCTCGCTGTCGAACTTCGACTATCCCGGTCGCGTGCAGGGGCTGGCGGACATCGCCCAGGCCCGTACCCTGCCGACCCGCGCCGATCTGGACCTGCTGCCCAAGGCCATCCTGCAGGAAATGATCGCCCAGTCGGAAACCAAGATCTTCACCGCCAATGTCGCCAATATCGGCCCGGAAGGTGAAGATCTGGACGTTGAACTCGCCCGTATCGGCGTGTTCACCGCCGCCACCACCGAAGGCAGCCCGCGCTTCGTTGAAGTGCGTGAGCCCGAGGATGGCGGCGAGCCGTTCCTGCGTACCTTCCGCAAACAGCCGCGCGGCGAATATCGCGCGTCCATGAGCAATGTCGTGAGGGCCGTCCAGAATGGCTCGACCGAAGCCGTGCGCGGCCCGGTCGACCCGTCCAAGGGTGACCTGTTCGGCATTCTCGGCGACATCCCCAGCTGGGGCGACCGCCTGTGGAACGATGGCGGCTGGGTCGGCCAGATCATCATCCTGGTCCTGATCCCGATCGGCATCATTCTCGGTATCTTCAAGATCGTGACCCTGTTCCTGCAGGGCTCGGCGATGCGCGCCACCGCCAAGACCAAGCGTGGCGGCTCCGGCAACCCGCTGGCCAAGGTGTTCGCGACCTATGAAGAGCACAAGTCCGACGACCTTGAGACTCTCGAGCTGAAACTCGACGAGACCATCCTCAAGGAAACGCCGAAGATCGAGCGTTTCAATGACATCATCAAGGTGCTTGCCGCTGTGGCCCCGCTGGTCGGTCTGCTCGGTACGGTTATCGGTATGATCATCACCTTCACCGCGATCACGATCTACGGTGCCGGTGACCCGCAGCTGATGGCTGGCGGTATCTCTGTGGCCCTTGTGACCACGGTGCTTGGCCTGCTGGCCGCCATTCCGCTGATCCTGCTGCACGCCGTCGCCGCCGCCATGGCACGTGGCAACCAGCAGCTCCTCGACGAGCAGGCCGCCGGCCTGGTTGCCGAGCGTGCGGAGCAAGAGCGTCGGGTGGTGGCCTAATGGCCGCCGCCCCTCAGGGCCTGGAGACTCCCTATGGGACTAAATGAGCTACAGGAATTCCTGGACCGGGGTGGACCGGTGCTCCTCTTCATCATGGCAGCCACATTCCTGATGTGGCTCCTGATCCTGGAGCGCCTGTTCTACTTCCGGGTCGCCCATGGCGACGTGGCCAGGCAAGCCGTGCAGGAGTGGGAAGCCCGCTCCGACCGCAAATCGACCTATGCCCACTGGATCCGTGAGAAACTCGTCTCGGAAGTTCGCCAGAAGGCAGAGGCCAACATCATCCTGTGCAAGGCCGCCGTGGCGCTTGCCCCGCTTCTGGGGCTGCTCGGCACGGTGACCGGCATGGTCGCGGTGTTCGACATCATGGCGCTGACCGACGGTGCCGATGCCAAGGCCATGGCCGCGGGCGTGTCGCAAGCCACGATCCCGACCATGGCCGGCATGGTGGCCTCGATCTCGGGCATTCCGTTTGCCTCGGGCATGAACCGCAAGGCGGCTCGCCTGGTGCAGACGGTCGAAGACGAGATGGAGATCAGCTGATGCGCGGACGCACTCTCAGAAAACCGGAAGAGGCCGAAGTCGACCTGACGCCGATGCTCGACGTGGTGTTCATCCTGCTGATCTTCTTCATCGTGACAGCAGTGTTCACCCAGGAGCAGGCGATCGGCCTCGAGCCGCCGCCGCCGCCGCCGCCGCCGAACGTCATTCCGCCGGATACGCCGACCATCACCATCTACATCAATGCAGATGGCCTGATCCGCGTGAACGGTCGTCCGGCTGATATTGGCTCTGTCCAGGCGAACATCGAGCGCCTCAAGGCCGAGAATCCGGAAAGCTCCCTGATCATCCAGGCCGACCGGAATGCCGAAGCCGGCATTATCGTCAGCGTGCGCGACCAGGCCTATTCGGCCAATGCCACGCCGGTGAACATCGTGCTGAGCGGCGGGGAATAGGAGACGAGCATGGCAAGACGTAAGCGTTCGAGCAGTGCCGGTGACAGCGAAGGCGAGGATATCAACCTCACGCCGATGCTGGATGTGGTGTTCATCCTGCTCATCTTCTTCATCGTGACGGCCCAGTTCATCAAGGAACCGGGCGTGGACATCATGCGGACCGATGTCGACAATGACCAGCCGGTAAAACCACTGGCCATTCTTGTCGCCATCGATGAGAATTCCGAGATCTATATGGACAAGCGCCTGGTGGCGCCCAACGAGATCGAATTCCGCCTGCGTGAACTGCGCGAGGACAACCCGAAAGGGGAACTGGTTCTGCAGATCGACAATAAAGCCTCAGCGGCCTCTCTTGTCGAATTCATGGATACGGTGAAGAATATCGATGGGTCGACGCGCATCAATGTGTCGACGGCCCCAGACTAGGAAGGAGTGGATATGAAAAGTCCCTATGTAGTCTTTCCGGTCGCAGCGGTTATCGCGGCACTGATCGTCTACGGTCTGTTCCAGCTCATGAACATGCTGATCTCGGCAGAGTTCCAGGAGCCTGAGGAGACCGAACAGCGTGTGCTGGAAGCGATCACGCCGTCGGAAGAGGCCCAGGAAGTGCGCCGTACATCGCGGTCGCGCCCCCAGCGCCTGGCTGCCGCCGATGAGCCGCCGCCGCCGCCGAAACTGTCGGCGTCCAAGTCCGATATCGACCTGCCCACGCCCAACATCCAGGGTGCGGCGCCGACCGAGCTGGACTTCGGCCGCGTGAATTCCATTGCGATCGATCCGGTGGCCATCTCCGACCGGGATGCCCAGCCGATCAGCCCGCCTGTGCCGCAATATCCCCAACGGGCCGCCGAGCGCGGGATTGAGGGCAGTTGCGAAGTGCGTTTCGACGTGAACGCACGGGGCGAGCCGTTCAATGTGGAAGCCACCTGCACCGACAGTGTCTTCAAGCGGGAAGCCGAGCGTGCCGTGAGCCGTGTGCGCTTTGCGCCGAAGATCGTCCGCGGTCAGGCTCTGGAACGCCGCAATGTGGTCTATCCGATCGAGTTCGGTCTCGACGGCTAAGCCGCCGGAAAACACCTCCAACAGCAAACGCCCCGGCCCTTTGCCGGGGCGTTTTCGTTTGGCCGGAATTGCCCCGGGAGTTGACGTGAGGTCAAGGTTAAGTTATGTAATGACATAACATAAATGTAGCCCGGGCTTGACATGGGAGGATGCACGGATGAGCAATCAGGAGACCAACGCCGCAGGGCAGATGGGCCTGGCGTCGGGCGCTGGCGCCGCGAGCGAAGGTACCGGCGGGAGCCGGGATCAGCATGCTGGGCGACCGGGACCTGCCTTTTCGGGCGCTGCGCTGGCGCGGACGGGCTCGCGATGGAGTCTTGCCGTTCCGGCTGCGGTTCTCACCCTAGCGAGCTATTTCGCCATGAACGGGCTTATCTCGGTAGAGTTCAAAGAGCCGGTTGCCGCTGAGAAGCGTATTCTCGTAGCGGTCACGCCGAGCGAGGATGTGATAGAAACACCCCGCACCGGTCGCAAGCCACCCGTCCCCCTGGAGGCAGCAGACCAACCCCCGCCGCCGCCGAAACTCACCATGCTCAAGGGCGATATCGGCCTGCCGACGCCAAATATCCACGGACAGGCGCCGGAACGCCTGGATTTTGGGCGCATCGAATCTCTGGCCATGGATGCCGTTGTCATCAGCGATGTGGATGCTCGCCCGATCAGTCCGCCGGCGCCGGTTTATCCGCGCGAGGCCGCCGCGCGCGGCTTGGAAGGCAGCTGCGAAGTGAGTTTCCATGTCAGCATTCGCGGCGAGCCCTTCAACATTCAGGCGACCTGCACAGACAGAGTATTTGTCCGCTCGGCGGAACAGGCGGTCAGCCGCGTGCGTTTTGCGCCAAAGATCGTCAGAGGTCAGCCGAGCGAACGTCACAATGTGGTCTATCCCATTGAATATGGTCTGGATGGCTGAGGTGGTTTGACCGTCGATTACCTGTGGGGGCGGCGGTGCACGTCGTCACGCGGGCTGATCTTGCTGGTTTGGAATGGCGCTGTTCGGGCTTGGCGCAGGGGAAAAATCGGGGCAGGTGTAGCCAGGCAGGCGATTGCGATCCACAAATCGCAATCGTGTAGAAAAAACACCAGTTTCGGCCGCAGAAACGCTTGAATGACTTGCGCGTTTCCGGTTTGTTAAGGCGAGCCGCGCGCGAGCGTGGAAAAGGAGTGAGACACCATGGCAGTGATATCCAGGATCAAGGGCTTCGTGGCTGCATGCGCCCTGGTCGCGTTCGGCGCGGCGACAGCGGTTGCGCAGGGCTGCGACATCACCGAGTTCAGCTCGGGCAACGGGCAGCTTTATCTTGAGGCCGAAAACGCGCTGATGGTGGAGGAAGATGCCGCCACCGCCCTGGCCAAGCTCAACCAGCTGCGCAGCAAGGAACTCAATTGCTATGAGGAAGGCGCCGCGCTGCGCCTGTCTGCGGCGGTGAAAGTGCAAACGGGCGACTTTATGGGCGCCGTCGCCGATCTGGAGGCTGCGATTGCTCGCGGCTATGTCCCGGCCGACCAGGTCGCCACCACCTATTACAACATCGCCCAGCTTTATCTTCAGGAAGAGGATATGCCCCAGGCGATCAGCTATATGGAACGCTGGATGAACGCCGGCGGCCAGCCGGATCGCACCCAGAAATGGCAGCTCGCGGTACTCTACCACAAGGCCGAGGACAACCAGAAAGCCCTGCGCTGGGCCGAGGAAGTGTTCCGTCAGGATGGTCCGAACGCCGCGCGTGAAGTCTATGACTTCCTGATCTTCCTGTATGACGAGACCGGACAGCTGGCGAAGAAGGCCCAGCTGCTCGAGCAGCTCCTGCAGCGCAACCCGACCGAGCGCCGTCTCTGGGATGCCATTGCGGGCGACTATTTCCAGGCCGGCAACCAGCGCCGCGCCTTCGAAGTCCAGAAAGCCATGTATCTCGGCGGCATCCTGCAGACGTCCGACGAGATCATGCGCATCGTGAACTTCTACAACCAGTTCGACGTGCCCTTTCAGGGCGCCAAGATCCTGGAAAAGGAGATGAATGCCGGGCGCATCGACAAAACCTATGAGCGCCTGGAACTGCTGGCCAATCTCTATCAGGTGGCCCGTGAGTTCGAACGCGCCATTCCGGTGATCCGCGAAGCGGCCGACCTGCGAAACTCCGGCGAAATGTATGAGCGCCTCGGCCGCTCCTTCGCTGAGCTGAAAGAGTGGGAGCAAACCGAAAGCGCCCTCACCCAGGCGCTGAATGCCGGCGGCATCAATGATCCCGGCACGGCCTGGACGCTGATCGGCCAGTCGCGTTACGAGCGCGGCGATGTCGAGGGCGCCATTGAGGCCTTCCGCAATGCGAACAATCGCGGCGGACGTGGTTGGCTCGACTTCATCTCGGCCGAGCGCGCCACTGCGCGGGCCCTGCAATGCTTCGAACTGCGCACGCCCTTCCTGGAGCTCGACAATGAGCGCAAGGCCTGTGACCGCCTGCGTGTGCTTGGCGACAATATGCCGGAAGCCTGCAGCACGGTGGCCGAGCGCTACCAGGCCGCCCAGTCGGCCTATCAGGAATCCGGCTGCGCCAACAGCTAGGCCTGTAGACCACACAAGGAACAGCGCCCCGGCCATCCCGCTGGGGCGTTTTCTTTGTAACAATGCCCAGCCTCATGGCGAGCGGAGACGAGCCATGGAGCGTGAGGTGAAGAACAGCAAGCAGTCTTGAGCACGTCTCATGTGACGAGCGCAGCGAGGATACGGAGACAGACAAGGACTCAGCCCTGAGCGCGTCTCATGTGACGAGCGCAGCGAGATACGGAGACAGACAAGGACTCAGCCCTGAGCGTGTCTCATGTGACGAGCGCAGCGAGGATACGGAGACAGACAAGGACTCAGCCCTGAGCGCGATCCATCGCGTAGGGCGAAGCCCGAAGCGGGGGGCAAACAAGCAAGAGCCCGCCCTCGTCCTTCGTCTCCGCTCAGGATCAGGGCTATGGACCAGCCTGCGGTCTGATGCTCTGAGTGCCCCCATGACGCCGCTGGTTCACCACCCCGCTTATGACGCCGAAAGCGTGCCGGACGGGCACCGCTTTCCCATGCGCAAATATTCGCTGGTGGCCGAGCGGCTGCGGGCGGCGGGCCGTGAGTTCCATCAGCCGGAGCTTGCCTCGCGCACGGCGCTCGCCTCGGTGCACGATCCGGCCTATGTCGACGCCATTCTGGGGCAGACCCTGGACCGGGTCGGCGCGCGGCGGATCGGGTTCGAGATCACGCCCGCCATCGCCCTGCGCTCGCGCGCTTCGGTGGGCGGCACGTGCCTGGCAGCCGCACTCGCCATGGAGGCCGGCCGGGCGGTGAACCTTGCCGGCGGGAGCCACCATGCTGACGGGCAGGGCGGGGCAGGTTTTTGCGTCTTCAACGATGTCGCCGTGGCCGCGCGCCAGTTTCTAGATGAGGGCCGCGCGGCGCGTATCGCCGTTGTGGACCTGGATGTCCATCAGGGCGACGGCACCGCGCGCATCTTCGCCGACGAGCCGGATATCTACACATTTTCAATGCATTGCGAGACGAACTGGCCGCGCGAAAAACCGCCGTCGGATTTCGATCTCGGCGTGGCGGCCGGCACCGGGGATGCTGGCTATCTCGCCCTGCTGGCACCCGCCCTGGTGAGGGTGATCGAGGAAGCCCGCCCGGATCTGGTCTTCTACAATGCCGGGGTGGATCCGCACCGGGAAGACCGGCTCGGCCTTCTCGATCTCAGCGATTCCGGGCTCTACCGGCGCGACCGTTTGGTGGCCGAGACCTGCGCCCGAGTCGGCCTGCCGCTCTGCGCGGTGCTCGGCGGCGGCTACAGCAAGGATGCGGGCGCCGTGGCGCGCCGTCACTTGCTCATGGTCGAGGCTCTGGACGCGGCTTTCGATTGAAACGCGCGGCCCCTGCGCACGAAAAAAAGGACCCGCCCCTGGAGGTCGGGGGCGGGTCTTCAATGGGCCGGCAGACGGGGGAGGATTGGGACAGTGCCTGCCGGCCGGTTCGCAAAAGGGCTAGAACTTGTAGCCGAAGCCGACGCCCACGATCAGTGGATCAATGTCCACATCGGCGTCCACGAGAACCTCGCTGGCCCCGAGCGTTTCGCCGAGCGCGGAGGTGAGATCCACCGTAACATCTGTATTGATCCAGACCTTCTTGACGTCGAAGTTGAACAGCCAGCCGCCTTCTTCGCCGTCCATGTCATAGTCGAAGCCGACCTGCAGGGCCGGGCCGATGCTCGGATCATAATCGATCGAGTCCGCCACCGGGCCTTCATCCTCGTTGAAGAAGAAGGTGGCGTTCACGCCGGCGCCCACATAAGGGGTGAAGTTGGAGCTGTTGTTGAAGTGGTATTGCAGTGTCAGCGTCGGCGGCAGCAGCCAGACATCGCCGAGGTCCACATCGGCCGGGCCGAAGGCGGTGCCCACGGTGACGCCAGTGGCTTCCACATCGTGGGGCGTAACGCCGAGGATCAGCTCGGCAGAGATGGCATCGGTGAAGAAATAGGTGATGTCGAGTTCGGGGACATACTGGTCGCCGATCTCCACGTTGCCGGGCAGGCCAGTGCCGCCGGCGGAAAGATCGCCGCTTTCATCGGGCATGACGCCGATGATACGGGCGCGGACCTGCCAGGGATTGTCGTCAGCCTGTGCGGCGGGCGCCACCATGGGCGCGAGGCCGGCAAGCAGAAGAAGGCTGAGTACTGAACGTTTCACGGGGAGACCCTCCTGAAGTGATGGCCTGTTTGTGACACGCCTGACGGGGCCGAACATTTGCCACGCCGCCGCGCGGTTGCGCGCCGCGCGGCGCGTGCGCCCAGCTCAGTAGTTTCCCTGATTTACCGGCAGTTTCGAGGCGCCCAAACTGGGCAATTCCACTTGCCGTGAGACCCCGAGTCCGGCCACACCTTGGCCCCATGTCCACCGCCCCCACATTGAGCCACGCACGCGAACTGCTCTCGCGGATTTACGGCTATTCCGCCTTTCGCGGACTGCAGGAAGACGTCATCGCCGACGCCCTTTCCGGGCGGGATGTGCTGGCCATCCTGCCGACCGGGGGCGGCAAGTCGCTGTGCTACCAGATCCCGATGCTGCTGCGCGAGGGCTGCGGGCTCGTCGTTTCGCCGCTGATCGCGCTGATGGCCGACCAGGTGGATGCGCTGAAGGCCCTCGGCGTGCGGGCCGAACGGCTCGACAGTTCCATGGCGCCGGAGACGCGCGGCGAGGCGCTGCGGGCCGCTCAGGCCGGCGAGATGGACATGCTTTATGTCTCCCCCGAGGCGCTCGCGAGCCGGCTCGGCCAGGCGCTGTCCGGCCTGCCGCTCAGCCTGATTGCCATCGACGAAGCTCACTGTGTCAGCCAGTGGGGCCATGATTTCCGGCCCGATTACCGCACGCTCGACCGGCTCAAGGCCCAGTTCCCCGGCGTGCCGCGCATGGCCGTCACCGCCACCGCCGACCTGCGCACGCGCGAGGACATGCTCGCCCAGCTGGATCTCAGTGATCCCGGCGTGCATGTGGCGAGCTTCGACCGGCCCAATCTGGATCTTGCCGCCGAGCCCAAGGCGGGCGATCGCGCCGCGCGCATCCTCTCGCTGGTCAAGGCGCGGGCCGGGCGCTCGGGCATCGTCTACGCCGCCACGCGCGACGCGACGGAGAAGCTGGCAGACGCGCTCAGCCGTGCTGGCCACCCGGCGCTTGCCTATCATGCGGGGCTCGATGGTGACACGCGAGCGACGCGCCAGCGGCGATTCCTGCTGGAGGATGGCCTCGTCATGTGCGCCACGGTGGCCTTCGGCATGGGCGTGGACAAGCCCGATGTGCGCTTCGTCATCCATGCCGATCCGCCCAAATCCGTGGAGGCCTACTGGCAGGAGGTCGGCCGCGCCGGGCGCGATGGCGAACCGGCCGAAGGCATCGCGCTCTATGGTCCGGCAGACCTGCGCCGCGCGCTCAGCTGGGCGCGTGAGAGCGAGGCCGAGCCGGCCATCAAGCAGGTGCAGATCGGCAAGGCGCGCCAGCTCTTTGCCTTCCTCAATGGCCGCCAGTGCCGGCGCCAGGCGGTGCGGGCCTATTTTGGTGAGGAGGGCGCCGAACCCTGCGGGGCCTGCGACAATTGCCTGGATGAAAGCGGGGCGGGCTATGACGCGAGCGAATGGGCGAAGATGGCGACGGCGGCGGTGAAACGCACCGGCGAGCGCATCGGGCGCGGGCGGCTGATCAATCATCTGCGCGGCGAGGCCAGGGATGATTTCGACGAATCCATGGCCGTGCAGTCGACCTATGGCGTCGGCGAGGCGCTCTCGCAGGCTGGTTGGCGCGCCGTGGTGGATGAGCTGCTGTTCACCGGATATCTCGCCGAAAAGGGCGACATGCTGCGCCCCGTGATCGGGCTGGGTGACAGTGATGCTGTGCGCGCGCTGTGGAAGGGCGAGGCGGAGGTCCGCCTGAAGGCCGACCCTGCCGCGCGGCGCGAACGGCGCTCGAAGCGTGCGGCGAAGGGCGGGCTGACGGCGGAGCTGTCGGAGCGCGACCAGGCCCTGTTCGAGGCCCTGCGCGCCTGGCGGCTGGAAGAGGCGCGGACGCGCGGCGTGCCACCCTATGTCATCTTCCATGACCGCACGCTGGCCGCCATCGCAGCCGAACGCCCCGGCGATATGGACGGCCTGCGCGGGATTTCCGGCGTCGGGGAGAAGAAAGCCGAACGGTTTGGCGAGGCTGTGCTGGCCTTGGTGGTTGATGCCGCCTAGACTGCCCTTGTCATCGTGGTGGGACGGGAGATGCAGGCATGCTCAAATGGATACGCTGCGACCTGTCTCAATGCGCAGGGGAGTGAAGCCATGATATTTTCCAAGGAGCATGGATATATCTACTTTGAGGTCCCTCACACGGCCAGTGCAACGACCTGGCGAGAGCTTCAGGACATGTATGATGGTGATCCCGGGGTCCGGAGATTGCGCCATCTCGGTTTCGGCCTGGCTGAAAAGCAGTTGGGCGTGGAGTTTGTCGAGAGCGCCTTCACCTTCTGCACCATGCGTAACCCGCTGGATATTGCTGTCACGCAGTATGAGAAGATCCGCACAAACTATAAGAGCGCGCTGACCAATCCCAAAAAATGGAACCGCAATGGCGGCAGTATTGGAGACTGGCGCCTGATTGCTTTCGGTTATGTCCAGGCCGGCGCAAGCTATGGGGACTTTCTGGAACAGTTTGCAAGTGATGTTGTTGAAAGCATGCTGCCGTGGCGGCACGTCTTCAAACGCAGCGATTTCGTTATGCGGTATGAGAGGCTGCACGAGGATTTTCCCGAAGCGATCCGGCACATCGGCCTTGAGCCCAAGCGGCCATTGCCGCGCATGAATGTCACGACCGGCAAGCGCCATTTTACCGAATACTATGATGCTCACGCGCTGGCCGTCGCGCGTGAGGCCTTCGAACCGTTGCAGGACTTTATCGATTTCGACTGGCCCGAACCCCATGAGGCTGGGCCAGACTCGGAAAACCCTTCAGCGGTCGTACTTCCAATGCGTCCGAAACAGGCAGAGCGCCCATGATCTTTTCCCGCGAGCATAACTATCTCTTTCTCGAAGTGGCGAACACCGCGTCGACCGCCACCCGGTTCGAACTGATGGAGTTTTATAATGGCCAGGACATCCCGAAAAAACGCCATGCCTTCATAGGAGAGGCGCGCCGGCAGCTGGGTGACGACTTTGTCGACGGGGCCTTTCGGTTCTGCTGCGTCCGCAACCCGCTCGACATTGTCGTAACGCGGTATGAGAAAATCCGAACCAATCACAAGGATATCTTCGGCAGAAAGGTCGGCGGCGTCGCACCCTGGCGCCAAGAGGCCTATGCCTTCACCCAGTCCGGCGGAAGCTTTGTGGAAACACTGCAGCGTTTCCCGGATCTTTTGAATTTCCAATCCTTCATGCTGGCCCGCCGGTGCAACGCGGTCATGCGGTTTGAAAACCTCCATGAGGATTTTCCGGCCGTCTTGCGCCAGATCGGAATCGAGCCTGTGCGCCCGCTGCCGCGCGTCAACAGGACTTCGGAGAAGGCGCCTTTCCAAACCTATTTCGACGAGCGCGCGCTTGAAATCGCCAAGCCGAAGCTCACGGCATTAATGGATGAGTTCGGGTATGACTGGCCGCAGCCGGTCGCCTAAGGCCTAAAGCCAGTCCGGCGCGACGACCTTGCTCTCGCTGCCGGTGATATTCGGCTGGGGATAGCGCTCGACCAGCAGGGCGACGATGCGGTCGGCGACGCGGTCGGCCTCGCGCAGGGGTTCGAAGCTCCAGCTTTCCAGCGTGCCGTCGAACCAGCGCGCGACACCGCGCCGGATCAGGCTCTCGTGCAGCCGGTCGAATTTCGGCGCCCGGCCCTGCAGGCGCGCCATGTGCACCGGCAGGCCGTGATAGGCGGCATCCGACAGCATGTTGGCGCTGTCCTCGGTGACAATGGCGACGTCTGAGAAATTCAGCCAGGCGAGATAGGGGTTGGGCCCATCTTCCTCGCCGGCCCAGAAGCGCGCGCCAATCTCGTCGGCCAGATGGCGCATGCGGGCGATGACCGGGGCGGGCGTGCGGCGCGAGGCGGAAATGCGCAGGCGCCAGCCCTGGCCGGCGAGCAGTTTCAGCTGGCTGGCCAGCGTTTCGGCCGCGCCCATGGTGAACTGGTGGGTTTTCGAATCCCCGCCCAGGATGACCATGACTGAACGGCCCGGCTCATCGGCAAGATCGGCAAAGGCAAGGCCGGCCTGCTCCTGGTCGTCGGGCGAGAAATAGGACGGCGAGCCCACGGTGGGCAGCACATTGGCGCCGCTGACATCGTCATGGGCGGGCGTGACCAGCAGATCAAAATTTGCCGGATCCATTTTCGGATCGAGGATGTGCACGACAATTGTCCGCCCCTCGCTCCAGCGTTTCACCGCTGCGGAATAGGGCGCTGTGCGCCGGCCTGCGCCGATCCAGACGGTTGGCCATGGCGCACTGAGCGCAGCTTTCTGGGAAGCGGGCAGGGCGAGCTGCGGCGCCGGCCAGTGGGCGGCCGGCAGCCAGGTCCAGGGCGGGCGCGGGGTGAGCGTGAGCGGCGTGTCGCGATGACCGTCCCCGGCGATATGGGCGATCTGCATCCAGCGGCGCGTGGCGCCCAGTGCCGAAGCCACGGCGCGCACCTGGGCGGCATTGCCGGCCCGGCCGTCTGAGACGGTCCAGACCGAGGGACCAATGCTGCCGTTTTCGGACATCGCTATTTGAATTCGACCTTCGCAATCTCATAGGCTTTTGCGCCGCCCGGTGCGGACACTTCGGCCTCATCGCCTTCTTCCTTGCCGATCAGCGCACGCGCGATCGGAGAGGTGATCGAGATCTTGCCGGCTTCGATGCTGGCTTCGTCCTCGCCGACGATCTTGTAAGTCTGCTCGGATTCGGTATCGACATCGATCAGCGTGACCGTGGCACCGAACCGCACACGCGTTCCGGTGAGCTTGGTCAGGTCGATGACTTCGGCGCGTGCAAGCTTGTCATCAAGCTCGGCAATGCGGCCTTCAATGAAGCTCTGCTTTTCCTTGGCGGCATGATACTCGGCGTTCTCGGAGAGATCGCCATGCTCGCGCGCCTCGGCGATGGCCTGGATGATGTTTGGCCGTTCCACCGATTTCAGATTTTTCAATTCAATCACCAAGGCTTCGTGACCCTCGGCGGTCATGGGAATTCTTTCCATGGACTTATACTCTATGTTGTCTGGAAGGATGCCAGCGTTCCTGCAAAAGCACCTGCGGTCAAGTGGTAGTGTTCAGGCCGATTGCAAGGCCTGGACCTCCAATTCTCGCGTTCTCAGCGAGTCAATCGCCTGTACTGACGCCACAGAAGCCGCCAAAGTTGTGAAATACGGAATGCTCCGTACAAGTGCAGTTCTGCGGATGGACTTGCTGTCATTCAGAGACTGGACGCCCTGGGTGGTGTTGAACACCAGCTGGATCTCGCCATTGATCATGGCGTCGACGATATGGGGCTGGCCCTCAATCACCTTGTTGACCGGCGTGACGGGGACGCCCTGGGTCTCAAGGAAAGCCGCCGTGCCGCGCGTGGCGACAATGGAAAAGCCCATCTCCACCAACGTCTTGACCGGCGCCACGATGGGCGCCTTGTCGGCATCCTTGACCGAGACGAAGACCTTGCCCCCGCGCGGCAGGCTGACGCCGGCGGCGATCTGGGATTTCAGGAAGGCTGTGCCGAAATTGTCGTCCCAGCCCATGACCTCGCCGGTCGAGCGCATTTCCGGGCCGAGCACGGGGTCGACATTGGCGAAACGGCCGAAGGGGAAAACGGCCTCCTTCACAGCGGTGCGGCGCGGCGTGGCCTTGGACATGTCGAATTCGGTGAGCGGCTTGCCGGCCATCAGCTTGGCAGCGATGCCGGCAATCGGGGCACCGACGGCCTTGGCGACGAAGGGCACGGTGCGCGAGGCACGTGGGTTTGCTTCCAGGACGTAGATCTCCTCGCCCTTCAGCGCGAACTGGATATTGATCAGGCCGCGCACATTCAGCGCCTTTGCGAGGGCGGCGGCCTGTTCGGCGAGGCGCACCTGGGTCGCGGCGCTGAGCGTGTAGGGCGGCAGGGCGCAGGCTGAGTCCCCGGAATGGACCCCGGCTTCCTCGATATGCTCCATGATGCCGGCGACATGGACATTCTGCCCGTCGCACAGGGCGTCCACATCCACTTCCACGGCGTCTTCGAGATAGCGGTCGATGAAGAGCGACTGGTCGCCGGACACTTTCAGAGCCTTGGCGGCGAAATCATCAAGGTCGTCCGGCGTGCGGGCGATTTCCATGGCCTGGCCGCCGAGCACATAGGAGGGGCGCACCATGACCGGGTAGCCGAGGCGGGTGGCGCCCTCATGGGCCTCTTCCAGGCTGCGCGCGGTGGCCGACGGCGCCTGCTGCAGGCCGAGCCGGTCGATCAGTTTCGCGAACTGCTCGCGATCCTCGGCGAGGTCGATACTGGCCGGCGAGGTGCCGAGAATGGGGATGTTTTCCGCCTGCAGCGTGCTCGCGAGTTTCAGCGGCGTCTGCCCGCCGAACTGCACGATGACGCCGGCAAGCTCGCCCGCCATCTGTTCGCGCGCGACGATTTCCAGCACATGTTCCTTGGTCAACGGCTCGAAATAGAGCCGGTCGGAAGTGTCATAATCGGTCGAGACCGTTTCCGGGTTGCAGTTCACCATGATCGACTCCACGCCGATCTCGTCCATGGCGAAGGCGGCGTGGCAGCAGCAATAGTCAAACTCGATGCCCTGGCCGATGCGGTTCGGCCCGCCGCCGAGGATGATCGCCTTGGTGCGATCCGAGATCCCGGCCTCGCAGCCGGGGCGGTCGCTGGCGAGATGTGCCGGCTGGCGGAAGGCGGGCATTTCGTATGTGGAATAGAGATAGGGCGTTGCAGCCTCGAACTCGGCCGCGCAGGTGTCGATACGCTTGTAGACGGGCCGTACATTGAGGGCATGGCGGGCGGCGCGCACAGCCTCCTCGCTGGTGCCGGTAAGTTTGGCGAGCCGCGCATCGGAAAAGCCGCGGGCCTTCAGCGCGGTGAGCCCGGCCCTGTCGCCCGGCAGGCCGTCGCGGACAATGCCGGCTTCCACTTCCATCAGCTCGGCAATCTGGCGCAGGAACCACAGGTCGATGCTGGTGATGCGGTGGACTTCCTCCACGCTCACCCCGTCGCGCAGGGCCTGGGCGACGACACGCAGGCGATCCGGGGTCTGCTTGGAAAGCTCGCGCATCAGCGCGCCCTGGTCCTCGAAATGGATTTCGTCGAGCCCGGTCAGCCCCGTTTCCAGCGAGCAGAGCGCCTTTTGCAGGCTCTCCTGGAAGTTCCGGCCGATGGCCATGGCCTCGCCGACCGATTTCATCGCGGTGGTCAGCAGCGGCTCGGCGCCCTTGAACTTCTCGAAGGCAAAGCGGGGGATCTTGGTGACGACATAATCGAGCGTCGGCTCGAAACTCGCCGGGATGGCGCCGCCGGTAATGTCGTTCTCCAGCTCGTCGAGCGTGTAGCCGACCGCCAGCTTGGCGGCGATGCGCGCGATGGGAAAGCCGGTCGCCTTGGAGGCGAGCGCGGAGGAGCGCGAGACGCGCGGGTTCATCTCGATGACAACGAGGCGGCCATCCTTCGGGTTCACCGCGAACTGCACATTCGAGCCGCCCGTCTCTACGCCAATTTCGCGCAAGACGGCAATCGAGGCCGAGCGCATCACCTGGTATTCGCGGTCGGTCAGGGTGAGGGCAGGGGCAACGGTGATGGAATCGCCGGTATGCACGCCCATCGGGTCGATATTCTCAATGGAGCAGATGATGATGGCATTGTCGGCGGTGTCGCGCACCACCTCCATCTCATACTCCTTCCAGCCGAGCAGGCTCTCATCGACCAGCACCTGCGCCACCGGAGAAGCGGCGAGCCCGCTCTCGACGATGTCGCGATACTCCTCGACATTGTAGGCCACCCCGCCGCCGGTGCCGCCGAGGGTGAAGGCCGGGCGGATGATGGCGGGCAGGCCGACATGATCGAGCGCGTCCATGGCGCGCGAAAGGCCGGCAATGCGGTCATAGCCGATGACCTTCCCGGCTTCGTTTTTGATCTCGGGGGAGGAGATGATTTCGGCCTTGGGGTTTTCCAGGCCGATCTTGTCCATCGCCTTGCGGAAGAGCTCGCGGTCCTCGGCCTTGTTGATGGCCTCGGCCCGGGCGCCGATCAGCTCGACCTTGTAGTTTTCCAGCACGCCGGCGCGCTCCAGGTCGAGCGCGCAGTTGAGCGCGGTCTGCCCGCCCATGGTGGGCAGCAGGGCGTCGGGGCGTTCCTTGGCGATGATGCGCGAGACGAAATCCACCGTGATCGGCTCGATATAGGTGGCGTCCGCCAGGCCCGGATCGGTCATGATCGTCGCCGGGTTGGAATTGACCAGGATGACCCGGTAGCCCTCTTCCTTCAGCGCCTTGATCGCCTGCACGCCGGAATAGTCGAATTCGCAGGCCTGTCCGATGACGATGGGCCCGGCGCCGATAACGAGGATGGACTGGATGTCTGTGCGCTTGGGCAAGGCTCTCTCCTCGTAGGTGCCGTCTATTGGGCAAACGGGTGGCCTATAGCGGGGAGTCTTGGCAAGGGGCAAGGGCCGGCTGCGGCTGAATGCAGCTTTACGCCGCGCTATCCGGTCGACCCGCAAAAAAGCCCTGCCGGTGGGGGCAGGGCTTTTCCGCGATGCTATGCCAAGGGGACATAGGCTTTGCATCGCTGAATGACGCAGGTTCCGAGAGGGTGCTTGCGTCAATCCACGATTTCATCCAGCGCTTCGCCAGTCATCTGCGGCGCCTTGGCCTGGGTCAGGTCACCGAGGGAGACCATGCCCTTCAGGCGTTTGTCGGCATCGACCACCGGAAGGCGGCGCACCTGCATCTCGCCCATGTTTCGGGCGACGGTGGTGCAGTCATCGTCTTCGCGGCAGTAAAGGACCTTGTCGGACATAAGATCGCCGGCCTTCAGGCGGCTGAGATCAGGCGAGGCGGCCAGGCCGCGCGTGACGATATCGCGGTCGGTCAGCATGCCGACCAGGCGGTCGCCATCGTCAATCGGGATCGAGCCGTAATCGAGCTTGGCCATCATCTGCGCCGCGCGCTGCAGCGGCTGGTCCTGCGTGCAGGTGATGCACGGCGATGTCATGACGTCTTTGACTTGCATACTGGGCCTCACTTCGGTCTGGAGTTGCCCCCCCGCATGGTAAATGAACGTGCGTCCGGCCAGCATTGTTCCTCACGCGAAACAAAAAAACCCCACCGTTTCCGATGGGGTTTCCAAGGTCAGAAAGACGGCGCGAACACGCACCCCCTTTCTCCTTTGTTCACAGCCTAGTAGCGGCGATTGCGCTCGGCATAATAGGGGTCGTACGGATCGTCGACGCCGGGCACGTCGCAGTCAAGAGCCTCATAGCAGCCCTTGGCCGCACCGGCCACGCCACCCACGGCGGCACCGATGGCCGCGCCGTCGCCAGCATCGCCGCTACCGGTATTGTTGCCGATCACGGCACCGGCAATGGCACCGGCGGCCGCACCATAGGCGGCATTGCGTTCTGTTTGTCCGGTTGAAGTACACGCCGTCGCGAAGAGGGCCGCGGCGGATACAGCTGAAATCGTCAGCAAGCGGGTCATGGAATGTCCTTTCATGGTTGCTGCACTGGAAAAACGTATCGCCTTTGCGAATGTTCCGGTGAGGCTAGGACTGGCCCTGTGTATGCTGGATGAATGTATCGTTGTTCATGTAATGGGATGGGGAAGTGGCATGATTACTTGGGAGTAATCTGGTTGCTTCCTTTCCCGGTATGCTGGAGTTGGCACCGATTCACCGCGGCTTGACCCACTGTGCCCAGCTCTCGCCAGGAATGTCCTGGCCACCTCTTCCCGTGATGGACCCCGCGGTCAAGCCACGGGGACTTGCAGGGATTGCGAGGCGCTCTAACCCGCTGCCAGCGCCCGGTCGGAGACGAAGGGATTGTCGATCCGCTCCCGCCCGAAAGTGCTCATCGGGCCATGGCCGGGCACGAAGCGCATCTGATTGCCCAGCGGCCAGAGCTTGGAGGTGATCGAGCCGATCAGCTGGGCATGGTTGCCCCTGGGAAAATCGGTGCGCCCGATCGAGCCGCGGAACAGCACGTCGCCGACAAAGGCGAGCGCGCCGGGCTGGGAGTAGATCACCACATGGCCGGGCGTGTGGCCGGGCGTGTGGACGACGCCAAACATGTTGCCGTCGAGCTCCAGCGTGTCGCCGTCTTCCAGGTAGCGATCCGGAGTGACATTGCGCCCGTCGGCGATGCCATAGCGCGCGCCCTGGGCCTCGATCTCGTCGAGCAGCCACTGGTCGTCCTTGTGCGGGCCGATGATCGGTGCGCCGGTGCGCTCGCGGATCTCCGCCGCCGCCCCGGCATGGTCGAGGTGGCCATGGGTCAGCCAGACCTCCTTGATCGTCACGCCGAACTGTTCGGCGGCGGCCATCAGCCGGTCGGCCTCCCCGCCGGGATCGACGAAGACGCCCTCCATGGTCGCGGTCGACCAGATCAGGGAGGTGTTCTGCTGCAGGGGCGTCACCGGAATGATCCGGATATCCAGCGGGGGTTGGCGGTCTGCTTGTGTCATGGCCGTGAAAATGAGGCGGAGTTGCGCAATAGGCAACTGCATGTGCGGTTTTTCGGCTTTCGGATCGTCTTTCCAGAGGTTACCAATGCGCTGCATTGGGATGGAGACGGTCAACCATGGGCAATCTGCTGAGATCACGGCTGGGAATCCTGATCGGCGGTCTTGTCCTTCTTGCGCTCTACTGGTTCTCCAACCAGCAGGAAGTGCCCTTCACCGGCCGCAAGCAGTTCAACACCATGTCGATCGAGGATTCGGTGCGCCTGGGCGCCCAGTCCTATTCCCAGATCCTGCAGCAGGAGAGCGGTGATGTGCTGTGTTCGCGGGCCGCGCGCAGCTGCGATGCGAATGCGCGCGAACTGGTGCGCACGGTGAACGAGATCGGTCTGCGCCTGCAGAATGCTGCCGTGGAGCTTGAGCAGGACCTGCTCGCGCAAGGCTACAATTTCGCGCCGGTCGCCGACCAGTTCGACTGGACCTACAATGTCATCAACTCCGATACGCCGAACGCATTTTGCCTGCCTGGTGGCTATGTTGCTGTATATACAGGCATTCTTGACATTACCGGCAATTATGACGGCCAGGTGGATATGCGTGACATCGATGATGTGGACAAACTGGCCGTGGTGATGGGCCATGAAATCGGTCATGCGCTCGCCCATCATGGGGCTGAGAGAATGAGTCAGCAGCAGGTTGTGCAGATGGGCCAGCTCGCGGTCGGGCTGGGCATGGGCGACATGTCGGCCAGCCAGCGCCAGGCCGTGATGCAGGCTTTCGGCATGGCTGCGCAGGGCGGGATTCTCGCCTTTTCGCGCGAGCATGAGACCGAGGCCGACAAGATCGGGCTCGATCTCCTGGTGCGCGCCTGTTTCGACCCGCGCGAGGCGCCCGACCTGTGGGAGCGCATGGGCGAGCAGGGGTCGGGCCAGCGTCCGCCGGAATGGATGTCGACGCACCCGGCCTCGGAGACCCGGGCTGAGAATTTCCGCCGTTGGATGCCTGACGCAATTTCCGAATACAATCGCCGCTGTGGCGGCAGTATCCGGCTGGAGAACTGAGCGAAATGTCAGCGCGCACTGCAAGACACCTCTTCCCGGGCGCGCGGGGCCGGCCTAGGTCATCGCCCGGAATCAATCAGAGCGTCTTGAGGCTCATCACGCATAAAAAAGAGCCGGACACGAATGTGCCCGGCTCCAGCAGATGGTTGGCGGTCGTCCCCACAACCGCAACCGGCTTTCTCTTCGGCGCTGCGGCAAGCACCGAAAAACGCTCCGCCGGTCCCCCCATCTGAGTTAAACATACTCCCGGTATGTTCATCGCGCAATGAGTTTTTTTCGCACTTAGAAAGGCTTGGCCAATGGCGCGCCGCACAAAGCAGGAAGCTCATCTGACGCGCGAATGTCTGCTGGCGGCGGCTGGCGAGCTGTTCGAAAAACAGGGATTCAGCGAGACAACCGTCTCCGATATCGTCTGCCGCGTGGGCACGACCAAGGGTGCGCTGTTCCATCATTTCGAGAACAAGGAAGCCCTGTTCTGCGAGATCTGGCGCCGCTTGCAGGAGCAGATGGATGAGGATGCGCGCCGGGCGGCTCTTGAGGACGCAGATCCCGACGACCCTGTCGACATGTTTCTAACCGGCTGTCGTGTGTACCTGGAATGGACCCAGCGGCCGGATTATCAGCGGATTGTCCTTATCGACGGGCCGGTGGTCCTGAGAAAGATCGAGCACCGGTTGGACCTGGCGCATCTCGGGCGGAATATCTGGGCCGATGGTTTCCAGTTCCTGATCGACAATCACATCGTCACCGAGCCCCATGCGGGCGCAGTGGCCGCGCTGATTCAGCATGCCATGAACGGGGCTGGCCTCGCCATTCTGCGCAAGGAGCCGGGCGTCACAGTGGACAGCGTGATGTCGGCGCTGGAGATCATCCTGCGCAAAGCCAGTCTGCCATTGCCCGAGGACGCGCCCATATCCTAGATCATGGCCTAGGTCCGCCCTCCGCCGTCCATCAGGTCGGCAAAGCGGCGGAACAGGTAGAAACTGTCCTGCGGGCCGGGCGAGGCCTCCGGATGGTGCTGCACCGAAATGATCGGCTTGCCGGCCACTTTCAGCCCGCTATTTGTGCCGTCAAACAGCGAGCGGTGGCTTTCCTCCACGCCCGCCGGCAGGCTGGCCGGGTCGACCGTGAAGCCGTGGTTCATCGACACGATCTCGACCTTGCCGGTGGCGAGATCCTGGACCGGATGGTTCGCGCCATGATGGCCCTGGGGCATCTTCATGGTGGTCGCGCCGAGGCTCAGCGCCAGCAGCTGGTGGCCGAGGCAGATGCCGAGAATGGGCAGGCCGCTCTCGACAAGGCCTTCGATCAGGCTGCCGGCGCGCTTGTAGGTCGCGGCCGGGTCGCCCGGGCCGTTCGACAGCACCACGCCGTCGGGCTTCAGCGCCATCAGCATCTCCAGCGTCACATCCGGGCCGACCACGGTCGCGCGCGCGCCGACCTGGGAGAGATTGCGCAGGATGTTCTTCTTCACGCCGAAATCGACCACCACCACGTGATAGGTCTCCTTGCCCAGCGCGGCGAAGCCACCGGAAATGGTCCACAACTGCTCGTCATGGCCGTACTGGCCCGGTGCGGTGACGCCGGCGGCGAGATCGGCATTTTCCAGCCCTTCGAAGGCGGCAGCCGCCGCCACCAGCGCGTCGAGATCAATCTTCCCGTCCGGGGCATGGGCAATGGCGGCTTTCGGCATGCCTTCCGTGCGGATACGCCGGGTTAGCGCCCGCGTATCCACGCCGGAAAGGCCGATAATGCCCTGGCGGGTGAGCCAGGCATCGAAATGGTCCTCGGCACGCCAGCTCGACGGCGGGGTGATCGGATCGCGGAAGATCGCCGCGCGTGCGCCGCGCTCTGCCGGCGGGCTGGAAAACTCCAGATCCTGCGTGTTGGCACCAACATTGCCTATGTGAGGGAAAGTGAACAAAATCAGCTGTCCCGCGTAGGAAGGATCAGTCAGGATTTCCTGGTAGCCCGTCATGGCCGTATTGAAGCAAAGCTCTCCGACCACACTGCCCACCGCGCCGCACCCTCGCCCGAGGAAAATGGTGCCGTCGGACAGGGCAATTGCTCCCGTACTGGTGGAAGTGACTTGCGTTTCATCTCGCTCAGTCATATCTCGCTTGCCTTCCCGCGTCATTTGCTGTGCGTTAAGCATTCCAGAGCTTACTCGCCCGCGGGAAGTAGGGGCTGGACGGATGAATCGTCAAGGCGGTTCGATCCTTCAACAACAGAGATTGCGACATGGCTGAATTCGATTCAGCACGACATATCCGACTTAAGGACCGCATCGCAGCAGAACTCGCTGCGGCCGAGTCCCGACTGGCGAGCGACGCTGAGAGCGGCGCGAACCCCGCGCTTGAAGTGCGGGCCGCGACGCTGCGTCTGATCCGCTGCGCTGTACGCGACCGCGATACCAGCGCGCGCACCCGCGGCGATTGCGACGGGTGCCAGGATGCTGTCGTGCGTAATGTTCTCACCACAATGGCCGAGCAGCGCCGGATTTCCTCGCGGGAATACGAAGAGGCCGGGCGCATCGAGGATGCCGAGCGGGAACGCTCGGAACTGGCCGTCATCGAGGAATTCCTGCCCAAACCGCTGGGCGGAGAGGCCCTTGAAGCGGCCGTGCGCGATGTGGTCGACGACCTGGAAGCCTCAACGCTCAAGGATCTCGGCAAGTGCATGTCGACCCTGAAAGCCCGCTATCCCGGGGTGATCGACTCCAAGGCCGCCGGCAAGGCCGTGCGCCGCGCCCTGGCGCATTAAGCATCATCTGAGAATTCCCCAGGTGAGGGAATAAGCTGTGGAAAGCCGTACAGGC
Source organism: Hyphomonadaceae bacterium UBA5336 (assembly GCA_002408125.1). Classification (GTDB taxonomy): domain Bacteria; phylum Pseudomonadota; class Alphaproteobacteria; order Caulobacterales; family Hyphomonadaceae; genus UBA5336. The sequence goes on from DHQO01000013.1 coordinate 98,474, forward strand.
CGTGTTTTCAGCGAATCAGTGTCTGCTATCTGATTGCGATGATACACGCCCGGCTTCCTGACGGTTTCCTTGACGAACTCAAGGCGCGCCTGCGCCCGTCCGATGTGATCGGGCGGAAGGTGAAGCTCACGCGCCGCGGCAAGGAATGGGTGGGCCTGTCCCCGTTCACAAACGAGAAAACGCCGAGCTTCTACGTCAACGACCAGAAGGGCATCTTCAAGGATTTCTCCTCCGGGCTCGGCGGGGACGTCATCAAGTTCCTGATGGAGACCGAGCGGCTGGAATTCATGGAGGCGGTCGAGCGCCTCGCCGATGAAGCCGGCATGGAAATGCCCAAGGCCAGCCCCGCAGAGATGCAGGTCTATGACAAGCTCAAACGCCTGAAGGAAGCCTGCGCGGCGGCCCATGAGTTTTTCATGGAGCGGCTGAAAAGTGCTTCGGGGGCCGATGCGCGCAGTTATCTTGAGCACAAGCGCGGCCTGAAGCCGGCGGCCTGGGCGCGCTGGGGCATCGGCTATGCGATGGATGACTGGCGCCAGCTCTTCACCCATCTGCGCCAGGAAGGCTTCACCGAGGAGGAGATCATCGGGGCGGGCCTCGCGAAACACTCCGACAAGGGCGGGGAGCCCTATGATGTGTTCCGCAACCGGATCATGTTCCCGATCCACGATCCGCGCGGGGATGTCATCGCCTTCGGTGGACGTGCGCTCGACCCGGACGACAAGGCGAAATATCTCAACTCGCCGGAGACGGGTCTCTTCCACAAGTCGCATGTGCTCTACAACTACAAGCGGGCCCGCGAGGCGCTCGGCTATGGCGAGCGCGGCGGGCTGATTGTCTGCGAAGGCTATATGGATGTCATCGCCATGGGCGAGGCGGGCTTTGAGAATGCCGTGGCTCCGCTCGGCACGGCGCTGACGCCCGACCAGCTCAGCCTTCTCTGGCGCGCCGGACCCGACCCGATCATGTGCTTTGACGGCGACAATGCCGGCCTGCGCGCGGCCCACCGGGCGGTGGATGTCGCCCTGCCGGAGGTCCAGCCGGACCGGTCTGTCTATTTCACTTTCCTGCCCGAAGGCCTCGACCCGGACGACCTGCTGGGTCAGGCCGGAGGTCGCGAACGGATGACCGATCTCATCGCGGGTGCCCGCCCGCTGGTCGAAGTGCTCTGGGGCCGCGAACGCGATGCCGAACCTCTCGACACGCCCGAGCGAAAGGCCGGGCTTGAGGCGCGCCTGAAGGCCTGCGCCGGGAAGATCCAGCATGAGGGCGTGCGCTCGGCCTATCAGCGCGATCTCTTCGCGCGGATGAAGGAATATTTCTGGCAGCAGCGCCAGGCCGAGCGCCAGCAGCGCTTCACCCCCGGCCGGCCGCGCGCGACGGGGCAGGGCGCGGCACTGCGCGCGAAATCCGGCCCGCCGCCGGCGCTCGGCTGCCTCGTCGGCGCGGCTGTCAGCCCGGATATTCTCGATGCCCATGCTGAACTTCTGGCCGAGGCCGAGTTCCGCCACCCGATCTCCAATGCGATTTGCGATGCGATCATGTCGGTCTATTGCGACGAGGGCACGGTCGCGCGCGAGGCCGTCTCGGCTGCGCTGGAAACCGCCGGTGCCCATGAGGCGCGCGCGGCGTTCGACGCCTATCCCGCTGTCGCGCCGATCGAGGCGGGCAGCCAGCCAGCGCGCGAATGGCAGCTCCTGATCCGGCTCTACCTGACAGATCGCGGCCAAGGCGCGGCTGCGCTCCAGCCCAATGAGGCCGACCTTGCCGATCCCGATGCCTGGGCCCGGCTCCACCGTGAGATCGCCGAGCGCCAGCGCCTGCGCGCGGAATCCAGCGATGCCCAGCTGGCGGCCCATGAAGCGCTCAAGAAACAGGCGAGCGAAGCGGGCGGCGGATCGGGCTGACAGGGAACGCAGAAAAACATGACTCCTTCGTCAGATGGACGGTTGACCCTGGCGGGCAGACAGCCCATGTACGCATGGCAGGAAATACGCGCTGACGCCCCCAATCTGATCCCTATGCCCGAAGGCGTGCCCAAGCCCGGCAACGCGATGGCAGGGACCCGGCCACAAGCTCCCGGGGGAGTTTTTCAGACGGTAGACATCGCCTGCAGGTTTCGTGTGCATGGGCGCGCACGGGATCCATACGCATATGGACGTATGGCCATAGTGCGTCGCGATGTGTTGATGGGCAGGACTGGATACGCAATTTGATACAATCCGTTGCTTTGAGGCGGGCAGGATTGGTTTGGGAGAACTTGAATGGCGAAAGCCGAAATTGACGAGCAAGAGACCGAGAACACTGACGGCCCTGTGCTCGACATGAACGATTCTGGCGTCAAGAAATTCATCAAGGAAGCCAAGGCGCGCGGGTATGTGACCCATGATGAATTGAACAAGGTCCTGCCGCAGGACCAGCTGACGTCTGACCAGATCGAGGACACCATGTCGGCCCTGTCGGAAATGGGGATCAATGTCGTGGAATCCGAGGACGAGATCGACAATGACGCCAAGGCGCTGGCCAAGACCGACGAGGCCAAGGCCCCGGTCAAGAAGGGCAATGCCCGCGGCAGTGAGCGCACCGACGATCCGGTGCGCATGTATCTGCGCGA
>DHQO01000013.1:101407-102212 GCA_002408125.1 Hyphomonadaceae bacterium UBA5336
AGCCCGCTGACCTTCGAAGCCATGATGGTCTGGCGCGACGAGCTGGTGAACGAGCGCATCCTGCTGCGTGACCTGATCGACCTTGAGGCGACCTATGGCGCGGAAAATCCGCCGCCGGAGCCCGAGGAAGAAGAGGAAGAAGACGAGGACGAGGCGGAAAATTCCGAGGACGGAGAGTCCAAGGATGACGAGGACGAAGACGATGGTGCGTCCATGTCCATGTCGGCCATGGAAGCGGAACTGCGCGAGGGCGTGCTGTCGAAGCTCGACGCCATCGCCGACGACTTCAAGACCTATCGCAAGCTGCAGGAAAAGCTGGTCGAGCGCCGCATGGAAGGCAAGGGCCTCACGCCCAAGGACCAGGAAAAGTATGACGGGGTGCAGACCTCCATCGTCGACAATCTCAAGACGATGCACATCAACAACGCCCGCATCGAGGCGCTGGTCGAACAGCTCTATGCCATCAACAAGAAGCTGATGGGCCTTGAGGGCAAGCTGATGCGGCTGGCCGACAGCCAGGGCGTGCCGCGCAAGGAATTTCTCGACAATTATTTCGGCCGCGAGCTCGATCCGAACTGGATCGAGGATGTTGCCGGCCTGTCGAAGAAATGGGCCCGTTTCGTCGAGCGCGAGCAGGGCAAGGTCGAGCTGATCCGCGAGGATATTTCCAGCGTCGCCCAGGAAATCGGCGTGCCGATCGACGATTATCGCCGCATCGTGCAGACCGTGCAGAAAGGCGAGCGCGAGGCGCGCATCGCCAAGAAGGAAATGGTCGAGGCGAACCTGCGCCTGGTGATTTCCATCG
>DHQO01000007.1 GCA_002408125.1 Hyphomonadaceae bacterium UBA5336
CGATGAAGTCCAGATCCTCCGGGTCGGCCTCCGGTATCAGTTCCCGGCCCCGCCGGCTCCGCCCCCGCCCCCGCCCCCGCCGCCCCCACCGCCTCCTCCGCCGCCTCCGCCGCCGCCACCACCCCCGCCGCCTCCGCCTCCGACGGAGCTGACGCAAACGGCTGTTGCTGAGTGCTCGACGGTGAACCAGAGCTTCGTGGTCTACTTCGAATGGGACCGTGCGGATCTGACGACTGCGGCCAGCGCCGTGATCGACCAGGCCGTGGCGAACATTCAGGAGCGTGACGACTGTGCGCCGGAATCGGTGACCGTTGCCGGTTACACCGACACCTCGGGTGCCTCGGCCTACAACCAGCGCCTGTCGCAACGCCGCTCTTCGGTGGTGGCAGATGCCCTGGCCAGCCGCGGCATTTCCTCCGACATCATCTCGACCTCCGGCTTCGGTGAAACGAACCTGGCCCGTGAGACTCGCGACGGTGTCCGCGAGCCGCTCAACCGCCGTGCGGAAGTTGCCATCATCGTGGAATAACCACGAGGGATGATCTGATCGAAGCGGCCCGGCCCTTGTGTCGGGCCGCTTTTCTTTTGACTGTCAGAAAGATCGCGCGGAACTGCATTCCCCGTGGCCAGTCTTCGCGCGGGCTGGTACTTCCTCCCTCACGTCCCGGCGAAATTTGAATGGGAGTCGCACATGCCCAAGCCCGACAAGATCTACCGCAAGACCACGATCGGCGAGCATCGCCTGAGCCCCGACAGCCTGGTCATCGGCTATGGCTACGATCCCCACATGTCGGAAGGCTCGATCAAGCCGCCGATCTTCATGACCTCCACCTTCGCCTTCAAGTCGGCTGCCGATGGCGAGGCCCTGTTCCAGGCCATGGCCGGCAAGACCCCGCCGGGAGAGGCTCCGCGCGAGGACCTCATCTATACCCGCTTCAACAATCCCAACATGGAAGTGCTGGAAGACAGGCTGACCCTGTTCGATGGCGGGGAGGCCGCGCTGGTCTTCTCCTCCGGCATGGGGGCGATCACGACCACCCTGCTGGCGAGCACCGCGCCGGGCGGCTCGGTGCTGCACACCAGCCCGCTCTATGGCGCCTCTGAAGTCTTTATCCGCTCCATGCTGCCGCAATATGGTATCCACGCCCAGGAGGTGGACGCCTGGGCGAGCGAGGAGCAGCTGCTGGCAGCCGCGCGAGCCGCCGCAGAGCATGGCCCGCTGCAGGTGATCTATACCGAGAGCCCGGCCAACCCGACCAATGCGCTGGTCGACATCGCCGCCTGCAAGCGGGTGGCCGACACGATCGAGACCGAGACCGGGCACCGCCCGATACTGATGTGCGACAACACGATGATGGGGCCGGTCGGGCATGCGCCGCTCGAACATGGCGCCGACCTCGCGCTTTACTCGCTGACCAAATATGTCGGCGGGCATTCCGATCTCATCGCCGGCGGCGCGGTCGGCCGCCAGGAGGTGATCGACCGGATCCGGCGGATGCGCAATTTCCTCGGTACCAATCTCGATGCCCATTCCTGTTGGCTGCTGACCCGCAGCCTGGAGACGCTCCAGCTGCGCATGGCGAAAGCCTTCGAGACTGCCAGGATCTGCGCGGAATTCCTGCAGGGCCATCCCAAGGTGGGCACGGTGATGTATCCCGGCTTTCTGAAGGAAGGCACCGCCCAGCGCGAGATCTATGACCGCCAGTGCAAGGCCGCCGGGTCGACCTTCTCCTTCGATGTGCTGGGCGGCAAGCCGGCCGCGTTCCGCCTGCTCGACAATCTCCAGTTGATCAAGCTCGCCGTCAGCCTGGGCGGTACGGAAAGCCTGATCTGCCATCCCGGTTCGACCACCCATTCCGGGGTGCCGGAAGAGGTGCGCGAACGGATCGGGTTCACCGATGGCCTGGTGCGCCTGTCGGTGGGAATCGAGAATGCCGAGGATCTTCTGGCCGACCTCGCCCAGGCGCTGGCCGCAGTCTGAACTGTAAAACCGATCTGGACAGGGCGCGCGGTGGCTGAGAGCTTGGCGCCCACACCAATCACACCCATGGGGACACACGATGAAACGCCTTATCCTTTCCGCCGCCGCGCTCACCCTTGCCGCTGCCCCGGCTGTTGCCGAAGAGCTGAAGTTGGAAACCGGCCAGTGGGAAAACACCATCAACATGACGATGGAAATGAATATGGGTGGCCAGCCCATGAGCATGCCCATGGGCCCGCAGGTCAACAGCCGCTGCGTGACCGAGGAAGATGCCACCTTCAATCCGGACAATATCACCGATGAAGGCTGCTCGGTGAACGACTATACCGAGGAAGGCCGCACCATCTCGTTCAACATCCAGTGCTCGCGCGACGGCATGGATCTGGACGGCGACATGGAAGTGACCCTCGGCCCGGACGGCAAGTCCACCACCGGCACCATGGAGCTGACCGGCGTAAGCCCGCAGGTCGGCGAAGTGAAGATCAATGCCGATATCTCCGGCAAGCACACCGGCGCCTGCACCTAATAAGGTCTCGCCCCGGTTCAGACCTGCTTGAGGAAATTCTCAAGCAGGGCGTGGCCGTGTTCTGTCAGGATGCTTTCGGGGTGGAACTGCACACCGAACACCGGCCGGAGCACATGGTGCACGGCCATGATTTCCCCGTCCTCGGTCCAGGCATCGGCGACCAGCGTCTCCGGCAGATCTTCCGGCCGGATCGCCAGTGAGTGATAACGCACCACGTCGAATGTTTCCGGCAGGCCCTCGAACAGCGCGCCGGTGCCGGACTGGCGGATGCGGCTGAGCTTGCCGTGGCGGATTTCGCGCGCGGTGATCACTGCGCCGCCAAAGGCCTGGCCGATGGACTGGTGGCCGAGGCAGACGCCCAGGATCGGCAGGTCGTCGGGTGCGCTCTCGATCAGCTCCACGCAGATTCCCGCCTCGTTCGGTGTGCACGGGCCGGGCGAGAGGACCACGCCGTCATCACCGCGGGCGATGGCATCGGCCACGCTGATCTGGTCGTTGCGGATCACCTCCGTGCGGGCGCCGGCCTCTTCCAGATAGTGGACGAGGTTCCAGGTGAAGCTGTCATAATTGTCAATGACGAGGATGGACTTGGCGCTCATTGGTCGTGCTCGAACATGGGGGCCAGCTCGGAGGCGCGCCGGAGCGCGCCGATCTTGTGCAGCGTCTCATCATACTCGTATTGCGGATCGCTATCGAGCACGACGCCGCCACCGGCCTGAAGGTGCAGCGTGCCGTCCTTGATGATGGCCGTGCGCAGGGCGATGCAGGTGTCCATGTCGCCATTCCAGCCGAAATAGCCGACCGCGCCGCCATAGATGCCGCGCCGTTCGCTTTCCAGCTCGTCGATGATCTGCATGGCGCGGATCTTCGGCGCGCCGGACACGGTGCCGGCCGGAAAGCCCGCCAGCAGCGCGTCCACGGCGGTCAGGCCCTCGCGCAGGTCGCCTTCGACATGGGAGACGATGTGCATGACATGGGAATAGCGCTCGATCACGAAGCGCTCGGTCACGTCCACACTGCCATAGGCGGCCACGCGCCCGACATCGTTGCGGCCGAGATCGAGCAGCATGAGGTGTTCGGCGACCTCCTTCTGGTCGGCCAGAAGGTCGGCGGCACGGCGAGCGTCTTCCTCCGCATCGCCCGAACGCGGGCGGGTGCCGGCAATCGGGCGGATCGCGACGCGGCCATCGCGCACGCGCACCAGGATTTCCGGACTGGACCCAACCAGCTGCACTTCGCCCATATGCATGTGGAACATGAACGCAGAGGGGTTGAGCCGGCGCAGCGCGCGATAGACCGAGACCGAACGGGCCGGGGAGGGCGCCGACAGACGCTGGCTCGGCACCACCTGGAAGATGTCGCCGGCGCGGGTATAGGCGCGCGCAGTTTCAACGATCTCGAAATAGCGCTCTTTCGACGTATTGCTCTCGAAGGCGATGGGCGTCGGCTCGCCTTCCCAGCGCGGGGGCAGGGGGGCGGGCATGTCGAGCTTCATCTCGATCTCGTCGAGATAGGCATCGGCCGCGCCTGTCTCGCCCTCGCCAAAGCGCGCGACCAGCAGGATCTCCTGGAAGAGATGGTCGAACACGATCACCAGGCGCGGGATCACCAGCAGCGCTTCGGGCACGTTGAGCACGTCCGTGCTTTCGATCGTCACGGGCTCGACATGCTGGATGAAATCATAGCCGACATAGCCGAACGCGCCGGACGCCATGGGAGGCAGGGCGATCTTATCCGGGCCGGTACAGCGTGCGGCCTCGGCATAGGCGCGCAGGGCCGCCACGGGCTCGTCTTCCATGGGTGTGGCATCATCGAAGGCGACCGTGCCGGCGGTCTCGGCCACGCCGTCCAGCACGCGGAACCACTCGATGGGATCGTGGCCGATAAAGGAGTACCGGCCGAGGCGTTCGCCACCGACAATGGACTCAAACAGGAAAGTGCCCGGCTCTTCCGGGCCCAGCTTCAGCAGCGCGCCAACGGGTGTTTCCACATCGCCGATGCGCCGCCGGACATAGAGGCGGTCGACCATTATTGCTGGTCCAGGATCTGTTGCTTGTAAGCCTCCAGCGCGGCGCCATTGGCACGGAACTCCACCGCTTCGCGGAACTCGTTCTCCATGGCGCGCATCAGGTCGGTTTCCAGCGATTGCTGGATTTCCGAGCCGACCAGGCTGCCGAGCATGGTGACATCGCTGCTGTTGGGCGGGTTGATGGCGTCCAGGCGGGCAATGGTCACCTGATCCGCGCCGGGGCCCGGCACGGTGAACACATCGCCGGCTTCGGCGCCGAAGGCCGGGACGAGAATACCGGTCGGCACCACACCTTCATAATTGGCTCGCGAGATCGGGCGCGCGCTGGTCTCGACCGTCTTGCCGAGCGCTTCGGCAACCTCGCTCATGGACCGGCCCTCCAGGTCGATCTCCTCGACCAGGCCGCGCGCGAAATTGGTCAGGCCCTCGGCATCGCGATTGGCGACATAGGCCGCCTCGACCCGGTCATGGATCTCCGATAGCGCCGGGGTGCGCGGTGGCAGGATGGCCTGCACCTCGACCAGGAAGAGCTGGTCCGTACCCTCGATGGGATCGCTGACCTGGCCGATGCGTCCGTCAAAGGCCGCCTGCATCACGGCCGGATTATTGGCAAGGGCGGGGATCACACGGCCATCTTCCATGCGTGCGCGTTGGGAGAGCGGGACATAGGTCATCACCGGGGCGCCGAGTTCTTCACCCATTTCGCGCAGGGTCAGGCCCGCGCCGATCAGGTCGAAGATACCGATCTCGGCCTGCTGGTAGAGATTGTCGGCTTCCGCGCGAGCGAACTCCTCGCGGATCAGGCCGCTGACCTCCTCGAAGGGCACTGGCGTGCCGGGGACGATCTCGTCGAGCCGGGCAACCAGCCAGAGATCGCCCTGGCGGATCGGGCCGACGACCGAACCGATCCGCGCGGTGTCGGAGAACATGGCTTCGGCGAGTTCCTGGTTGGCGACCTCGCTACGTACCGCGGCGCGCGCATTCACCGCGGCCACGGCATCGCCGGTGAAACTCGACGGATCGGCACCGCCCGCCAGCCGGCCGAAGGCATCGCGCGCGGCCACTTCGCTGCGCGTGATCACCTCGACGAAATGGCGGGTTTCCGGGCCGGAGAAACGCTGGGCCTTCTGGGCTTCATAGATTGCGCGCAGGTCTTCGGTGGAGACGTCCACAGTGTGCACGAAATCGCTGGGCGACAGGCTGAGCACCGAAATCACGCGCCGCTCGGGCACACGGAATGCGTCGATATTGTCGTCGTAGAACTCCTGCAGCTCTTCCTCGGTCGGTGGGGGCACCTCGCCGATATCGGCGCGGTCGACGACGAACCATGACAGGTCGCGGCTCTCTGCGAGATAGGTGGCCTGCAGATCGGTGTATGCCCGAGGCGGGCGCAGGGCGGCCGAGAACCCGCCACGCAGGACCGACAGTGTCGTCTCGTCCTGCAAGAGGCGCAGATACATTTCCGGCGTGAACTGGTTCGAGCGCAGGACCCGGCGATAGAGATCGGCGTCAAAGCTGTTGGTGATCGGATCGGAGAACTCCGGATTCGCGCGCACCGATTCCCAGACATTGTCGGTGGTCGCTTCCACGCCGATGGACTTGGCATAACCGAGATTGGCCATGCGTGAGGCCTGGACGGCGAAGAGCTGGTCGATGGCGCCCTGTTCCACGGCCTCGCGGCGCGACATGATCCCGCCCTGATCGCGCTGGCGCTGAAGGAACTGTTCCACACGCACATCGAACTCCGACATGGTGAAGCCGCGCGGGCCGGCCTTGACGACCTGACTGCCCAGAGAACCGGTGAAGATGTCGGTGACACCCCAAACGGCCATGGACACGATGATCAGGCCGAAGAGGATACCTGCGAGTTTGGATCGCAGCAGCTCTCTCATCATTGTCAGCATTCGGACACTCTTCGCATTTTCTTGATGGCACGTTGCCTGCTTGCTAGGCGAGGGCGTTTCCTAAAACAAGATAAGGATGGGGGCTATGGCTCGGACTGTTATTGCTGGTAACTGGAAAATGCACGGCCTGAAAGCCGATCTGGCCGTGATTCAGGCGGTCGCCGACGGCTTGGCCGACAAGCCGGACAATATTGAAGCCTTGCTGTGCCTGCCTGCAACCCTGGTGGCGTCTGGCGCCGCGCTTGCGGCCGGCACGGATCTGGAGATTGGCGGGCAGTCCTGCCATCAGGCCGGACGCGGGGCCCATACGGGTGATATCTCCGCAGAGATGCTGGCCGATGCCGGCGCGAGTCATGTGATTGTCGGCCACTCCGAACGCCGCGCCGATCATGGCGAAAGCGACGGCCAGGCCGCTGCGCAGGCCGAGGCCGCAATCGCAGCCGGGCTGACCCCGATCATCTGCGTCGGTGAAACCCTGGCAGAGCGCGAGAGCGGCAAGGCGCTTGAAGTTGTGACCAAGCAGGTGCTGGGTTCGGTGCCCGAGGCCGCCGGTACCACATCGGTGATCGTCGCCTATGAGCCGGTCTGGGCCATCGGTACGGGTCACACGCCTACGCCGGAACAGATCGAGGAAGTTCATGCGGCAATTCGCGCGACGCTGTCGCAGCGCTTCGGCGATGCCGGCGCGAAGATTCCGCTGCTCTATGGTGGCTCGATGAAGCCCGGCAATGCCGCTGAAATCCTTGCCGTGCAGGACGTGAATGGCGGCCTGATCGGCGGTGCGAGCTTGAAGGCAGAGGATTTCCTTGCCATCTACGCTGCGGCGGTCAGCCAACTCTCCTGAGCTTTCGGGGTTGGCGCGGACGATGATCCGGCCTATTGCGCCCCATTGGTTTTTTCGAGTTAGCGATCCCGAAATATGCAGAACGTCATTCTCGTCATTCACATCCTGGCCTGTATCGCCCTGACGGCGGTCGTCCTCCTGCAGCGCTCCGAAGGTGGCGCGCTGGGGATTGGCGGCGGCGGTCCCGGCGGCGGCCTGATGTCCGGACGCGGCGCGGCGGGCGCCCTGGTGCGCACCACCATGATCTTCGCCGGCGTGTTCTTCCTGACGAGCCTGACGCTGACCACCATTGCTGCGCGTGGTGACAATCGCAGCGAGGGCGAGCGCCTGCTGGAACAGGAATCGGGCGTCGATGGCGGCCCCGGCGTGGCCATTCCCGATGGCCGTGACCCGAACCAGTCGCTGCTGGAATCGCTTGGCGGTGGCGATACGCTCAATGAGACTCCGCTGGAAGACGCCCCGGCCGAGGCCGAAATCCCGGCTGTCGATCCGAGCCTCAATGAAGTGCCGCTGGACGAGCCGGAAGCCGTCGAGCCGGACGCGGTCGAACCCGAAGCCGATCCGGCGACAGGCGAGACCGTTGAGGAAACCCCGGACGCTACCGAGGGCGAGCCGCAATAGGCGCTAGCCCTTGCGGGCCAGCAGGAACGCCTCGCCCTGTGCGAGAAACGCCTTCCAGACATCGTCCATGCGCGGCGCCCACGCCTCAAGTACCGGTGAGCGCGCTTCCGCCTCGGGCACGCCGCGCACATGCTTGAGATAGAGATAGGTGAAGGCCGACACGCGCGCATTCACCACGCAATGCACCCAGACCTTGCTGCCTTTGAAGGCTTCCATCACGCCGACAAAGTGATTGAGGTCGTCCAGGCTTGGCGCATCGAAAGCGACCGGGATATGAACGAATCTCATGCCGAGACCGGCGGCGCGGCTGCCCTCATCGGCGATGGCATGATCGGATGTGGCAAGGGCGAGATTGACCAGCACCTGGTATCCGGCCGCGGCGATTTCGGGAATCTGCTCGGGCGTGGGCTGGCCGGAAGTGGCGATGGACGGGGTCATCGGGACAAAGTTCCTGATCTCTTCCAGTGACATTTCACATCCCGGTCTGTGTTGCTGAATTGCCATCCCGGCGGGCGGGCTCTAAGTGCGGATCGAGTTAACATGGAATTGGGCTGCTTGCCCCGCGCGAATCAGGACAGGTTAGACTCCCATGATCCGCTATATCTTCATTACGGGCGGCGTGGTGTCCTCGCTTGGAAAAGGCATCGCCTCGGCGGCCATGGGTGCCCTGTTGCAGGCGCGCGGCTACGGGGTGCGCCTGCGCAAGCTCGACCCCTATCTCAATGTCGACCCCGGCACGATGAGCCCGCGCCAGCATGGCGAGGTGTTCGTCACCGATGACGGCGCCGAGACCGATCTCGACCTTGGCCATTATGAGCGCTTTACCGGCGTGTCGGCGCGCAAGTCCGACAATATCACCACCGGTCAGATCTATCGGAAGATTCTCGAGCGCGAGCGGCGCGGGGACTATCTTGGCGCAACCATCCAGGTGATCCCGCACGTCACCGACGCCATCAAGGAATTCGTCCTCGCCGATCCGGGCGAGGGGGTCGACTTCGTGCTGTGCGAGATCGGCGGCACGGTGGGCGACATTGAGGGCCTGCCTTTCTTCGAGGCGATCCGCCAGCTCGGTCAGGAGCTTGGCCCCGAGCGCGCCGTCTTCGTGCACCTCACGCTGCTGCCCTATATCCCGGCGGCCGGCGAGATGAAGACCAAGCCGACCCAGCACTCGGTCAAGGAGCTGCGCAGTATCGGTATCCAGCCCGATATCCTGCTCTGCCGCTGTGATCGGGCGATCCCGGAAACCGAGAAGAAGAAGATCGCCAGTTTCTGTAATGTGCGCCCGTCCAGCGTGATCGAGGCGCGCGATGTCGGCCATATCTATGATGTGCCGGCGGCTTATCATACCGAGGGCCTGGATGCGGAAGTGCTGAGCCATTTCCGGATCGGCGAAGCAGCGCCCGCGCCGAACCTGGAGCGCTGGGAGCAGATTGCCGGGCGCATCCACAATCCCGATGGTGAGGTCTGCATTGGCCTGGTCGGCAAGTATACTGATGTGCCAGATGCCTATAAGTCCGTCATGGAGGCGCTCGACCATGGCGGGCTCGCCAACAAGGTGGGCGTGGATATCCGCCTCATAGACTCCGAACAGTTCGATGACGAGCACCGCCCGCTCGATATCCTGGAAGGCGTGCACGGCATCATCCTGCCGGGTGGCTTCGGTGAGCGCGGGGCGCGCGGCAAGATGCGTGCGGCCAGGTTCGCGCGCGAGCGGAAAGTGCCCTGCTTCGGCATCTGCTATGGCATGCAGCTCTCGGTGATCGAAGCTGCGCGCAACATGGCCGGCATCGAGCTGGCCACCACCACCGAGTTCGAGGATGAGGGCGAACCCCTCGTCGCGCTGATGGAGGAATGGACGCGCGGCAACCAGAAGGAAATCCGCACCGCCGACACCGACAAGGGCGGCACCATGCGGCTTGGCGCCTATCCCGCGCAACTGAAGGAAGGCTCGCTGGTGCGCGAGATCTATGGCGCTGACCTCATCCATGAGCGCCACCGCCACCGCTATGAGGTCAATGCCGGCTATCTGAAACAGCTGGAAGAGGCCGGCATGCTGTTCTCCGGCCTGTCGCCAGACGGCCTGCTGCCGGAGATATTCGAACTGCCGGGCCATCCCTGGTTTGTCGGCGTTCAGTTCCACCCGGAACTGAAATCACGTCCCTTCCAGCCGCATCCACTCTTCGCAAGCTTCATCGGCGCGGCGGTGAAACAGAGCCGGCTGGTTTAAACCCGCAACACCGACAAAGCCGGGTTGCGCTTCACCGTCCGAGCCTGTATTAGCCGCGTTTTGGATTTCCGGGCGCTGGCCCGCTCAACACTCTGGAAGACACGCCATGGCAGTCCCCAAGCGCAAGACGACCCCGTCCAAGCGTGGCATGCGCCGCGCCCATGATCGCCTGACCGCGAAACCCTATGTCGAGGATCAGGAAACCGGCGAGCTGCACCGCCCGCACCATATCGACCTGAAGACCGGCATGTATCGCGGCAAGCAGGTTCTGGAGCCCAAGGAGTAGTCTCCTTCCGCTTCACGCTAGACATGAAGACCCCGGGCAAGGCTCCGGGGTTTTTCGTTTTTCTGGACAGCGCGGCGCGCCGACGGCATCCTGAAAACGGGATGGAGGCAGGGGGCATGTGGCAAGGGTGGTGGATCTTTGTGATGGTGTGCATCTGGCTTGCCGGTTGCGCAAGCGCACCGGAACCTGGGCCGGTGTTTCCAATCGACCTCATGCAGGCGGAACGAGATCGCGAGACGTTTGCCTATTCCGGCCAGCAATACTTCCCGCTCAGGGAGGCCGACTTGCTCGATACATTCTGGCAAGACTTCCTGCTGGATGAGTTCATTCCCGAAGCCTTCAAGAACAAGGATGACTACTGGATCTCCCTTTATCGGGAAGAACCAGCCATATGCCTGACGATCCAATGGCGGCGGCGCAAGGTCGATACCGGCTTTGACCTGCCGCTGGAGGGGTGGGCGTGCTACTCGGAAGACTTGGTGCTGCAGTCCTGGGCCATGGGGCGCTACTCCATGTACTATCTCGACCGCCCGGAATGGCGGACGACCTGTTTTTCCGGGACGAAATGCACACATCACAATCGGGAAACAGAGTAGGCAGTGTGCTTGCCGGCAGATGGCATTGTTCTGGACAGCGCGCCGCGCTGGCGGCATCCTCGCGCCATGGCGAAGAATGAGAACAAGACCCAGCCGACAGAGGTGACGCCCGAGGCGTTTCTCGAAACGGTGGAGCCCGAGCGCCGGCGCGCGGATGGCGCGGCGCTGCTCGCCCTGTTCGCCGAGGTCACGGGGCTCAAGGCGAAGATGTGGGGCCCGTCCATCATCGGCTATGGCCGGTATCACTACAAATATGACAGCGGGCGCGAGGGCGACTTCCTGATGACGGGGTTTTCCCCGCGCAAGGCCAATCTGGTGATGTACATCATGCCCGGCTACCGCTCCGATGCGATGCAGGACAAGCTTTCGCGCCTCGGCAAGTACAAGCTCGGCAAGTCGTGCCTCTACATCAACAAGCTCAGCGACGTGGACACTGGCGTGCTGGCCGAGATCATCAATGACGGGCTCGCCTATATGCGCGAGACTTATGAGACCTGGGACGAATAGCAAGCCTGAGGGGGCACCGAAATGAAACGCATCAGCATCACCCGCAATCGCGGCTATTACGGCGCCGCGCGCCAGATGGGAATCTATGTCGATCGGGTGAAGGTCGGCAACCTGATGCAGACCAAGACGCTGGAGCTGGAGGTCGCCGACGATGCCCAGACACTCCATGGCAAGATGGACTGGGCGAAGACTGAGCCCTATCCGTTGCAGAGCCTGGGCGATGGCGCGCATATCACCGTGCAGACCTATTTCACGCTCAATCCGCTGAAACTGTTCGGCCTGGCCGGCCTGCCGGCGCGCTGGGGCACTCCCGGCCCGGCAGAAGTCTTCGAATAGGCGGCGGGGTTCATGGCGCGCGTGTGGAAGGCCATCGGCCTGATCCTCTTTCTCGTCATTGCCGCCTACGGGCTGATGAAGTTCATCGCCGCCCACAAGGCGCGCGCCGTGCTGGCCGATGCCGAAGCCTTCTGCGCGGGCCATGAAGGCGTCGGGCCGATCGAGACCGACAGCGGCATGATCACAGGCGTCACCTGCGAGGATGGCACCGTGTTCCCGCTGGATGTGGATGGCGGCTAGGCCTTTGCCCGAGCGCGCCAGGCTTCGCGTGTCAGTTCCCACACGATGGAGGGGCGCGTCGTGCCGTCGGGCCGCGTGCTGACAATCTCGCCCATGCGCGCAAAGCCGATCCGTTCCAGCAGCTTTGCCGTGCGGATATTGTCGAGCGCGGAGGTCTCGCAGATCAGATCGAGATCGAGGGCGTCGAACATCCAGTTGAAGGTGAGGAGGGCGCCGCGCCCGCCCGCGCCCTGGTTCTGCAGGCGCGGATGCAGCGCCCCGCCGAGCTCGCCGGCGGCCCATTGCGGCCAGACATGAAACTCGGAATAACCGACCACTTCGCCCACCTCGTCCTCCCGGATGAGAAGGGCGCTCCGTCCCTCGGCCTGGCCCTGGCGGTGGCTGGCGATGAAGGCTTCGACATTTTCAGGCGTCAGCGGGCGGGGGATGGAATAGATCGGCGCGCTGACGGCCGGATCGGAGAAGAAGGCGAGCAGGGCCGGCGCGTCGGCCCGCTCGGGCACGCGCGAGGCCGCACCATCGCCGGGCAGGGAGGAGATCGCCCGCACCGCATCGCGGATCGCCTCGGCCCGGGCCTGGGGCACAGCGTTGCGCGTGAGCGGGATCTCGTCGGCCATCTCTATTGCAGCTTTTCGGCCGCCCTTTCGGCGAAATAGGTGATGATGCCCGCCGCGCCGGCGCGCTTGAAGCTCATCAGGGTTTCCATCATCACCCGCTCGCCATCAATCCAGCCGCGCTCACTGGCGGCCATGATCTGGGCATATTCGCCCGAGACCTGGAAGGCGAGGGTGGGGATGGCGAAGGTCTCCGAGACGCGCCGGACAATGTCGAGATAGGGCAGGCCGGGCTTGACCATCACCATGTCGGCGCCTTCCTCGATATCCATGGCGACCTCGCGCAGGGCTTCGTCGGTGTTGGCCGGGCTCTGCTGATAGGTCTGCTTGTCGCCCTTCAGCGCCGTGGCAGAGCCGATGGCGTCGCGATAGGGGCCATAGAAGCCGCTGGCATATTTGGCGGCATAGGAGAGGATCATCGTGTTGACGAAGCCCTCATCCTCCAGCGCTTCGCGGATCGCGCCGATGCGCCCGTCCATCATGTCCGAGGGCGCGACCACATCCGCGCCGGAGCGGGCCTGTAGCACGGCCTGGGCGACCAGCAGCTCGCTGGTGGCATCGTTGAGCACATAACCATTGTCGTCGATCACCCCGTCATGGCCATGGCTGGTGAAGGGGTCGAGCGCGACGTCGCAGATCACGCCGACTTCCGGCGCGGCGGCCTTCATTGCCTGGATCGCGCGCGGCACCAGCCCGTCCGGGTTAAGCGCCTCGCTGCCGGTCTCGTCCTTCAGGGTGGGGGAGATGTTCGGGAAGATGGCGATGGCGGGGATGCCGAGCTCCGAGGCGCGGCTGGCGGCTCTTGCGGCTTCGTCCACGCTGAGCCGGTCATTGCCGGGCATGGATTCGACCGGGATGCGGGCCTCAGGCCCGTCATGAACGACAATCGACCAGACCAGATCGGCCGGTGTCAGTACATGCTCGGCGGTGAGAGCGCGGATCCACGGCGCCTGGCGCAGGCGTCGCAGGCGGGTCGCGGGAAAGGATTGCGGAAACGGTGTCATGGCAGCTCTTGTGCCCCCAACGGAGAGGTCTGTCACCTCCCTGGCGCGGCACTGGTCAACATAGTTTACCTCTGCTTAATAGACCGGAGGAACGGGACGAGAGCCATGTCGCATCACATCTTTCTGAGCTATCGCCGCACCGACCAGCCGCTGGCGCGCGCCCTTGTCGCCGCCATGGAATCGGAAGGTCTGGATGTCTGGTGGGACCAGGAAATCGAGGGCGGGGAAGACTGGCGCGAGGCCATTGTGAACGGCCTGTCGGCGTCCAACGCGCTGGTCATCCTGTTTTCCGAGGAGTGCAACGCCTCCAAGCAGCTCAAGAAAGAGCTCGCCATTGCCGACACGCTCGACAAGGAGGTCATCCCGGTTCTGATCGAGGAGACCAAGCCCAAGGGGCACTATCTCTACGAGCTGGCCGCGCGCAACTGGCTGCAGATCACGCCCGACCCGGAAAGCAAGGTCGGCGATCTTGCCAAGCGCCTTGCCCGGGAACTGGGCGTAGAGCCGCGCAGCGAGCGTCCGGCGCCCATGGCTGCGGCGCCGGCCGAGAGCTTTCAGGTCCCGCCCGGCTATGAGGAAGATGCCGACATGGCCGGTATCGATCCAACGCCGGCGCCCGAGCCCGTGTCGCCGCGGCACGCTGCGCCTGCGCCACAGGCACCGCCTCATGCCCGCGCGGTCGAACCGCCGCCCCTGCCGGCCGAGACGGTGAAAAAGGTTGTCCGCGCGGCCGAAACCGAGAAGGCGATCAAGAAGGACCGCCGGGATTTCCTGCCCTTCAAATGGTATGAGGTGCTGATCGCGGTGCTGCTGGGTGTATTTGTGGGATACATCACCCATGAAACCAGTCAGGACACGAAGTTGGCGGCGTTGGACGGCTTCCTTGCCTTCGGGATGTTCCTGTCTGTTATTGCGGCACTTGTCTTTCCGTTCCGCTATTTCTTCCGCCGCCGGCGGGTGTGGAGCGCGCTGAGATCGTATGCGCTGAGCAATGCGGTGCTTGTCATCATTCTGACGGCCGTCAGCGTCGTGCATCCGCAAATGGTGGACGAGACCATGGATAGGATTGGAAATTTCCTCGTCTATCTCGTGGTATGGACCGCGTTCCTGACTGTGCTGGCGATTGTCGCCTTCAGCATTTATGGCCTGCTGCACTTCCAGCGCACCATGCGCCACTTCAACAGGAATGTGGAATCGATCTGATCGTTCCGGGATGCGGGCGGGGTCGCGCATGGTGCGCAGCTTCCGCAAGAATGTCGAAGGGCTCTAGATCAGGCGCACGCGCTTTTTCATGAACTGGCGTTTGGTGACGTCGAGCGACTGGGCCTGGATGGTTTCCAGCTCCTGCATCCAGTCCGCCAGCTTCCCCGGCTTGATCGGCTTGAAACCGAGCTTGCGGTAAAACGGGCCGTTCCAGGCGACATCCTTGAAGGTCGACAGCGTGACCTGTCGGAAGCCGCGGTCGCGGGCGTCGTCCAGGACACGGTTCATCAGCGCCCGCCCGAGGCCCTGCTTGCCATGGTCGGGATGGACGCTGATCTGATCGAGATAGAGCGTGTCTCCGCGCTCTGAGGTGAGGGTGAAGCCGACCGGCTTTTGCGCCTTGCCATACCGGGCGACGAAGACGTCGCGCGCGGCGATGGCACCGGCGAACACCTCTTCGGGGATATGCGTGCCGAGGTCTGCGGGGTCGATCAGGCCGGTGTTGGCAAACAGCGTGTCGCCGGCAATATTGACCTCGATCAGCTCGCCGATTTCCTCGGGGTCAGCCCGCGTGATCTTGTAATCCTTCGGCAAGCGCGGCATTGACCCACTAGCCTCCTGTGGCATTCCAACGATTAATTGCCTTATGCGAAATCGGGAGTTTTTCCAATGACAACGGCGCTGAGCGAAGAACAGGTCATGATCCGCGAGATGGCGCAGCGTTTTGCGCTCGACCGTCTGCGTCCGCATTCCTTGGAATGGGACGAGACCGGCCATTTCCCGGTGGATGTTATCAGGTCGGCCGCCGAACTGGGCCTCGCCGGTATCTACCTGAAGGAAGAACATGGTGGATCGGCACTGACCCGGCTCGATACCGTACTGATCTTCGAACAGCTCTCCTATGGCGATGTGTCCACCGCTGCCTTCATCTCCATTCACAATATGGCGAGCTGGATGATCGACACGTTCGGTTCCGATGAGCTGCGCGCCGAATGGCTGCCGCGCCTGACGAGCATGGAACTGATCGCAAGCTATTGCCTGACCGAGCCGGGTTCGGGCTCGGATGCGGCGGCGATGAAAACGCGCGCCGTGCGCGACGGGGATGACTATGTCCTGACCGGCTCGAAGCAGTTCATCTCCGGCGCGGGCACCTCCGATGTCTATGTCATCATGGCGCGCACCGGCGATGATGGCGCGCGCGGCGTTTCCGCCTTTGTTGTGCCGAAGGACACGCCCGGGCTCAGCTTTGGTGCGAACGAGAAGAAGATGGGCTGGAAGTCCCAGCCGACCCGCCAGGTGCTTCTCGACAATGCCCGCATTCCGGCATCCAACCGCATTGGCGAGGAAGGTCACGGCTTCCGCTTCGCCATGGCGGGGCTTGATGGCGGCCGGCTGAACATCGCGGCCTGCTCGCTCGGTGGGGCGCAGCTCGCCCTCGACAAGGCGGTTGAGTATGCGAAAGAGCGCCAGCAATTCGGCAAGCCCCTGGCCGGGTTCCAGTCGATCCAGTTCAAGCTCGCCGACATGGAAACCGAGCTTCAGGCCGCCCGCGTGATGTTGTACGAGGCAGCCCGGCAGCTGGACGCTGGTGCCCCCGACAAGACCCGCTGGTGCGCCATGGCCAAGCGCTTCGTCACCGATACCGGCTTCAAGGTCGCCAATGACGCCCTCCAGATCCATGGCGGCTATGGCTATCTCGCCGATTATGGCGTCGAGCAGATCGTACGCGACCTGCGGGTCCACCAGATCCTGGAAGGCACAAACGAGATCATGCGCATGATCGTCAGCCGGGATATGCTGTCGGAATAGAACTGCGCTCTTCCCAAGCCCGTCCCACCGGGCTTAGCTTGCGAAAAACAAGATACGAGGGAGGAGAATATGAGCCGGATCGATGTGGTGCCACAGGAAGGCTGCGGCGCGGAAATTCGCGGCGTTGATCTGCGCAATATGGATGCTGCAGACCTGAAGGCCGTGAAGGCCGCCTTTGCCGAACATGGCGTCGTGTTCTTCCGTGACCAGTCACTCAGCGAAGATGACCATATCGCGCTGGCCGAGTGTTTCGGGCCGATCAATATCAACCGCTTCTTCGCGGCTCATCCGGCCCATCCAGAGATCGCCATGGTCGCCAAGGAAGCCGATCAGACCGACAATATCGGGGGTGGCTGGCACACCGACCATTCCTATGACCGCGAACCGGCGCTCGGCTCCATCCTGGTGGCGCGTGTGTTGCCACAGACCGGGGGCGATACCTGGTTTGCCTCCATGTATGCCGCCTATGAGACGCTGGATGCGGCGACAAAGGCCGAGATTGACGGGCTGGGCGCGGTGCATTCCGGCCGGCATATCTTCGGCGAGGGGCCGGACTCCTACTACCAGACCAGCGATGCCGGTGCGCATGACGAGGGCACGGCCCGCATCGGCAATGCCGCAGTGGCCGAGGCGCTGGCCGATGTGGTGCATCCGGTGGTGATCACCCATCCCCTGAGCGGCAAGAAGGCGCTCTATGTGAACCCGGCCTTCACGGTGCGCCTCGACGGCATGACGAAGGAGGCCTCCCAGCCGCTGCTGGCGAAGCTGTATGCCCATTGTTTCCAGGGCGACTTCCATCACCGTTTCAAATGGGAGCCCGGCTCGGTTGCCTTCTGGGACAATCGCGCCACTTGGCATTGGGCGCTCAACGATTATCACGGTCAGCGCCGCATCATGCACCGCATCACCATCGAAGGCTGTGCATTGCACTAAGTGAGCAGGATAAAGGGAGTGAGTATGAGCGATCCAGTCATCGCCCGCCGGGAAGGCCAGATTGGCCGTTTGACCCTCAGCCGTCCGAAGGCGCTTCACGCGCTGAACCTGGAGATGTGCGAGATCATTCTCGCCGCGCTTTCAGACTGGGCGAGCGACGATGAGATCGCCATGGTGATGATCGACCACGACCCGGAAACGCGCGGCTTCTGCGCCGGCGGCGATATCCGCATGCTGGCGGAAAGCGGGGCAGGGGATGCAAGCGAGGCACGTGCCTTCTTTGCCGCCGAGTACCGGATGAACGCGGCGATCAAGAACTTCCCCAAGCCTTATCTCGCCCTGATGGACGGCATCACCATGGGCGGCGGCGTGGGCCTCTCGGTGCACGGCACACACCGCGTGGCGACCGAGCGCACTGTCTTTGCCATGCCCGAGACCGGGATCGGCCTCTTCCCCGATGTCGGCGGCGGCTGGTTCCTGCCGCGCCTCCGGGGCCGGCTCGGCACCTGGCTGGCACTGACCGGGGCGCGGCTGAAGGGGCTGGACGTGGCGGCGGCCAGGGTGGCGACCCATTTCCTGCCATCGGAAATGCTGCCGCATCTCAAGCGCCAGATTCTCAACGCGGATTATTCCGGCGGCGCGGCCGAAATGGTTGGCGAAGTGCTCCGCCAGAACACCCATTCGGTGCCGGCCGGCAGCTTCGAGGGCCATGTCGAGGCCATGGGCCGGTGCTTCGGCTTCGATACGGCCGAGGAGATCGTCGCGGCCCTTGATGCCGAGGACAGCGACTGGGCGCGCGAGCAGCTCGCCACGCTCGCCACCAAGTCACCCGAGACGGTGAAACTTGCCCTGCGCCAGCTGCGCGAGGGCGCGCGCCTCGACAATTTCGAGGAAAACATGGCGATGGAGTACCGGATCGGCTGGCGCAAGGTACAGAGCCACGACTTCCAGGAGGGCGTGCGCGCGGTGATCATCGACAAGGACAATGCCCCGGTCTGGTCGCCGGCGACGCTGGAAGGTGTGTCTGAGGCGGATGTGGAGAAGTATTTCGAACCGCTCGGCGAGCATGAGTTGACATTCGGCTAACCGTGCAGCGCGGGGGAGTCGAACCTCTGTTTGACTCCAGCTTTGTCCTGAACAGTAGATTTATACTCAAATACAGTATGAATCTGAAGAAATTGCCGGTTCTGTTAACCCTCTAGACTGGAGCAGGGCTCAGCCTTATCAATTTCTTAGGTTAATCCGCGTATATCCAAGCAAACTACAACAAAAGTTGAGTGGTGATGGATATGACAAGCAAACCCGAGCTGGCGCAGGACGCCGGCGAAACAGTCGCGGACTCTTTTCTGAAGTCCCTGTCTCTTCTGGAACAGGCGCATCGCCGCCTGCACGATGTGGTCAAGGACGATCTGGAACGCGGCGGCGAGCGTTCGCTGACCGGTGTCCAGGCCCTGCTGCTCTATGAGATCGGCGAGGAAGAGACCCCGGCCTCGACCCTGCGCGCCCGGGGCGCCTTTGCCGGCACCAGCCTGTCCTATAACGTCAAGAAACTGCAGGAAGGCGGCTATCTCGAACAGCGCCGTTCCGATGAGGACAAGCGCACCATTCACCTCAGCCTCACCGAGCGCGGCAAGAAGGTGCGCAAGCGCGTCGCCGCCATGTTCGACAAGCAGGCCGCCGCGCTTGAGCCGACCGCCAGCGTGCGCTCCAGCGACCTCACCACGCTGAACAAGTCGCTCTCGCGTCTTGAGCGCTTCTGGTCCGACCAGATCCGTTACCGCCTCTAGGCTCCTGGCCCGCTCAATCCAGGACAAAAAGCGCCTCCATTGCTTGCAATGGGGGCGTTTTGCTGGGGTTTGGCCTTGTGCTCGTTGAGAATTTCACAGGCTCGGCCTAGGCTGTGGAAATGAGGGGGATCTGGTTAGGTTGGGCGGCCGTCGCGGCCGGGCACGGCACTGCGCAAGCCGGGCCCTGGGGACTTGAGCCCGGCGAAGGCTATGGGCGCTTTGCCGTCTCGGCCGAGGAAGTCGACGGCCTGTCGGCCCAGCGCTACGACATCTATTCCGAAGTTGGCCTGCCGCTGTCGCTGACACTCACGGCAAAGGCCGAGCATGTGCACTTTCCCGATGCGGAGGATTTCAGCGCCGAGGGTTATCGCGCCACGTTGCGCCATGACCTCTGGTCGCGCGATACCGTGAAGGTCTCCGCCGAGATCGGAGCGGTTTATGGCGCGGCCATTGGCGGTGTGCGCGGCTGCGACGAACTCGGCGCGGAACTGCGCCTGACCAGCGGGGCAAGCGGGCGCTGGGACGGCGCGCACTGGTATGTCTTCGGCGATGTCGCCACACGCATCCACGCCCAGGACTGCTGGCGCGACCGGCTGGAATTCGGCGCCGGGCAGGAGATCTACCGCAATCTCTACATCACCAACCAGGTCTGGCTGGAGCGCGGCAGCGAGCGCGCCCGCTCGGCCAAGATCGAGACCGGGCTGATGTACCGGTTCGAGCGGTTCGATGTCTCTCTCGCCGTGCGCGAGGAACTGAGCGGGCGGTTCGAGGAGACCGGGGTGGTGGTCGCGCTGGCGCGGCGCTTCTGATCTGTCGGCTTGCCTTCCGCGCCCACGCTCACTACCCCGGCGCCATGGTAAAACTGCGCAGGAACAAGCCGAAACATGTCGCGGCAGATCTGACGACGCCGGACGGGCGCCGGCGGGCCCGGCGCGAGCTGGTCTGGGGCGACCATGGCTTCCTGCGCGCGCGGTTTTCCAACCTGCACCGGATCTCGCCGGAGATGTGGCGCTCCAACCAGCCCTCGCCGCGCCAGATTGAGGCTCATGCCCGCGAGCGCGGCATTCGGACAATCATCAACCTGCGCGGGACGACCACGCGCGGCTATTATCTGCTTGAGAAGGAAGCCTGCGAGGCCAATGGCATCCACCTGGTCGACTTCCAGGTCTATTCCCGCGACACGCCGACTGTGGAGACCATCCTCGCCGCACGCGACCTGTTTGAGGCCATGGCCTATCCGGCGCTGATGCACTGCAAGTCCGGCGCGGACCGGGCCGGCATCATGAGCGTGCTCTACATGCATTTCCGTCAGGGCCTGCCGATTGCCGAAGCCATGAAGCAGCTGTCGCTGAAATACCTGCATGTGAAGCAGGGCAAGACCGGTATGCTGGACTATTTCTTCGAGAGCTATCTGCGTTTCAACGCCGTCACACCCAAACCATTCCTCGACTGGGTGCGCGAGGATTATGACCGGCTCGCCGTCAAGGCGGAGTTCCTTGAGACATTCCAGTCACGCCTGAACATAGACCGCCTGCTGCGGCGCGAATAATGGCGTTTTTCGCTGGCCACGGCTTGAATTTCATGAAAAATGCAAAGGAAAGCGGGGGAGAAAGAGGACCGGTTTCCATGGCATTGCGTACAATCATTCTCGTTTCACTGGCGTCCCTGACGCTCTCCGCATGTGGCGGGAAAAGCGATCACGACGCTCTGGTGGACGCCTTCGTCGCAGCCGAAATGCAGCCGGAAACGGCCGAGTGCATGGCCGACAAGGCGGATGACGAAATGGATTCCGAGCTTTACGACGCGCTCGTTGAAGCGGCCAAGAGCGAGGATGATTCCCTGGATTCGCTGTCGCTGGAACAGCAGGGTGATCTGGCCAAGTTCATGTTCGATGCGGCGCTGGCCTGCGTCCCGATCGAGTTCGAGTAATCGGCTGAGTTTTTCAAACAAGGGTGACGTAAATGAAGTTCTTCATCATCAACTCCTTCCGCACCATGGTCTATGTGGCCTATATCGCCGTGATCATCGGAGGCATTGGCTTGGGTGTATACAATTCCGGTGCATGGAGCGGGGAAGTGCTCGGCATGTCCGGCACCACGGCGCAGGTCGTGGACTTCCTGGTGTTTTCCTTCGCCGGCTGGATCGTGGCGAGCCTGATCTGCGGCCTGATCGTCACGCTGCTGGACATTCGCGACGACATCAATGACCGCCTGCCCGACGCGCGGATGGACAACTAGTCGCGAGCCCCGCCGATAACGGTGGAAAGCCGTTGCGTCGGGGCAGGGTTCGGTCCATCACCGACCCCATGACCGATACCCCATCCCAGCCCGCTCAAATGCTTCAGGATTTGCTCGCCCGGTGCACGGCCGCCGGGGCGAGCGATGCCGATGCACGTCTCAGCCGTTCCGAAGGGGTGAGCCTGGATGTGCGCGAGGGCAAGCTGGAGGGCATCGAGCGCGCCGAGGCCCAGTCCATCGCCCTGCGCTGCTTTTTCGGCCAGCGCATGGCCCATGTCTCCGGCTCGGACTTTTCCGCCCAGGGCCTCACAGACCTTGCCGAGCGCTGTGTCGCCATGGCCCGCGCCGTGCCGGAAGACCCCTATTGCGGTATCGCCCCGGCCGAGGATCTTGCCAGCGAGGCAGATGTCTCCCGCGATCTCGATCTCGATGGTGTGGGCGAAATCAGCGACCTGCAGCTTGAGGAAGAAGCCATCGCGGCCGAGGCCGCCGCGCTCGCCGTGCCGGGCGTGAAACAGGTTTCCGGTTGCGGCAATGGCTGGTCGCGCACCCAGGGCTGGGTCGCGGCGACCAACGGGTTTGCCAATTCGCGCACCTCCTCCTCCCTCGGCCTCGGCCTCGCCGCCATCGCCGAGCGCGACGGCAAGATGGAGCGCGACTATGAAAGCCGCAGCGCGCGCTATCTCGAAGACCGCCCGAGCCCGGAAGAGATCGGCCGCATCGCCGGCGAGCGCACCGTCGCCCGCCTCGGCTCGCGCAAGATCGCCACGCAGACTGCCGCGGTGATCTATGACCGGCGCATTGCCGGGAGCCTGATCGGCACGCTGATCGGTGCGATCTCCGGCCCGGCAATCGCGCGCGGCGTTTCTTTCCTGAAAGGCAGGCTCGGCGAACAGGTCTTTGCCAGGGGCGTGAACGTGCTCGACGATCCCTTCCGCCTGCGCGGCATGGGCTCGCGCACTCATGACGGCGAGGGCCGCCCGGTGGCGAAGCGCGCGATTATCGAGGATGGCGTGCTTACCGAATGGCTGCTTAACGGCCCGTCGGCAAAGCAGCTCGGTCTCAGCCCGAACGGCTATGCGTCGGCTGGCTTTGGCGACCCGCCGGGTGTTTCGACCTCCAATATCACGCTGGAACCGGGCGAGCTTACCCCGGCCGAAATGATGGACCGTGCTGGCAAGGGCCTGCTTGTCACCGACATGTTCGGGCCTTCCATCAACCCGAATACTGGCGATTATTCGGTCGGCGTTTCCGGTTTCTGGTTCGAGGGCGGGGAGATCGCGCATCCAGTTTCTGAGGTCACCATCGCCGGGGACCTGCCGGCCATGTTCGCGCGGCTGATCCCGGCTTCGGACCTTGAGATCCGCGGCTCGCGCGATGCGCCCAGCCTGCTGATCGAAGACATGGCGATTGCCGGTGATTGATCCTGGCATTGCGCGCGACATGGCGATCCTTCGCGATGTGGCGCGTGAGGCGGGTACGCTGGCCCGCGAGTTGCGCACCCGCGCGGCGGCTACAGCCTGGGAAAAGGCGCCCGGCCATCCGGTCACCGAGGCCGATCTTGCCGTCAACACGCTCATCGCGCGCCGGCTCGGGGCTGCCCGGCCGGACTATGGCTGGCTGTCGGAAGAGACCGTCGACGACCTGCACAACCGCAACAAGCCGCGCGTCTGGGTGGTCGACCCGATCGATGGTACG
The DNA here is from genome assembly GCA_002408125.1 of Hyphomonadaceae bacterium UBA5336. Taxonomy (GTDB): domain Bacteria; phylum Pseudomonadota; class Alphaproteobacteria; order Caulobacterales; family Hyphomonadaceae; genus UBA5336. The sequence goes on from DHQO01000007.1 coordinate 23,383, forward strand.
CGCGCCTATATGCGCGAGGGCGACCCGTTCTGGTGCGTCGCCATGGCGGTGGTGGAGGCCGGCGAGGTGATCGCCGGCGTGATCTATGCGCCTGATTTCGACCATCTCTACGAGGCCCGCCGCGGGGGCGGGGCCTATCTCAATGGCGACCCGATCTTCGTCAGTAGTCAGGCCAGCGAGGCCGGCTGTCGGATGATTGCCACAGAATCCATGATTCGCCATGAAAGCTGGCCCGAACGCTGGCCGGAGATGACGCTGGCCGATCCCAAGCCGAATGCGACCCTCCTGCGCATGGCGCTGGTCGCCAGCGGCGCCTGGGACGCGACTCTCGCGCTCTTCCGCAAGTCCGACTGGGATCTGGCGCCCGGCACCATCCTGGTGCGCGAGGCGGGTGGCGTTGCGTCAACCCATCTGGGCGAGCCCTACGGGTTCAATCGCAGGGTTCCTGCACAACGCAGCCTCATCGCGGCTGGAAAGCGGCTGCATCCTCTGTTAATGCGGCGCACATCGCATGTGGTCCTGCCCGATCCCAACGGGCAGGTGACACAGCCAGAGACCATGACCAAACCGGAGTCCGCAGACATGGGCCAGACACCCACCTCGACCAAGCAACTGCTGCACATCGTGATCGGTGGCGAGCTGAAGGATGTCACAGAGGTCGAATTCGAGGATCTCTCCAAGATCGACTTTGTCGGCGCCTTCCCGAACTATGCCGCAGCCTATGACGCCTGGAAGTCGGCCGCCCAGCGCACCGTCGACAATGCGGAAATGCGCTATTTCATCCTTCACGCCCACAAGTTGCTCGACCCTGAAACAGGCTCCCACCACCACGTCTGATCCGGCGAGCGCGCCAGAAGGCAAACGCGGCGGCAGCCTGACCCGGCTGTTCGCCGTCTTTTTCCGCCCGCATCTGGGCTGGTTCATCGCCGGCACGCTGTTCGCTGTCCTGACCTCGGCTTTTGCGACCGGCTACGCCTATATACTCGGCGTGCTGGGCGACCGGCTGCAGGCGAGCTTTGGCGCGGATGCCACGGGCGAGACGGCGTGGATCTGGTGGGTCTCGGGCGCGATCATCGCCCTGGCGGCGGGTCGGTCGCTGACGCTCTATCTGATGACCATCGCCAACAATACCGGCGTGCAGCGCGCGCTGGTGGACATTCAGGACGCGCAATATGCCTCGCTGGTGCATGGGGATTATGCGCGCCTTGCCGGCGATGCCTCGGGCGGGTTCGTCTCGCGCTTCATCAATGATGTGAACGCGATCCGCGATGCGGGCCTGCGCTTTGCCAACAATTTCACCAAGTCGGTGGTCACCGTGGTGGGCATGCTGGCCATCATGTTGTGGACCGACTGGCAGCTCACGCTCTTGTTGCTGGTGGTTTATCCGCTCGCCTTCGGGCCGGTGATCGGTCTCGGCAACCGGATTCGCAAGCGCTCGCGCCAGGCCCAGAAACAGATCGGCGATGTCACCGCGCACCTGTCCGAAGGCTTTCAGGCGGCGCGCGTGGTGAAGGCCTATGGCCTGGAGGACTACCAGACCGAACGCGCGAAAAAGGGCTTTGTGGAGCGCTCGCGCCTCTTCCTGAAAGTACTCACCGACCGGGCCGCCGTGGACCCGATCCTTGAGGTGACCGGCGGGGTGGCTCTGGCCGGCATTCTCGGCTTTGCCGCCTGGCGGATCGCCCATGACGCCGCCAGTCTCGGAGACTTGTTGCGCATTATCGGTGCGCTGGCCATCGCTTCGCCGGAGCTGCGTGCGCTCGGCACACTCAACTCTGTCGCCCAGGAGGGGGGGGCGGCTGCTGACCGGGTGTTCGAGATCGTCGATGCGAAGTCTCAGCTCGCTCTGCCGAGCCCTGCCGTGGATCTTGGCCGGGCCGAGGGCGCAGTCAGCTTCGAGGATGTGCGCTTCGATTACCCTGATGGCTCGGCGGCGCTGACGGGGCTCAGCTTCGCCGCCGCACCGGGCGAGACGGTCGCTCTCGTCGGCCCGAGCGGGGCGGGCAAGTCGACTGTCTTCAATCTCTTGCTACGTTTGTACGATTGTTCCGGCGGCTCTGTACGGTTGGACGGCCAGGACGTCCGGACCCTCACGCCTGCCGGCTTGCGCGCCAATCTCGCCCTGGTTGCCCAGGACGCGGCGCTGTTCGACGACACGGTGCGCGCAAACATCTCCCTCGGGCGATTCGGTGCCGGTGACGACCAGATCGAAGAAGCCGCCCACGCAGCCAATGCCCATGAGTTCATCATGGCGCTGCCGCAGGGCTATGACACGCCGGTCGGGGAGATGGGCCGCAACCTGTCGGGCGGCCAGCGCCAGCGTGTCGCGCTTGCCCGCGCCATCCTGCGCGATGCGCCGGTCCTGCTGCTGGACGAGGCAACCTCCGCACTGGATGCGGAAAGCGAAGCCAGAGTGCAGGCCGCACTGGCGGACTTTTCCAAAGGGCGCACCACGCTGGTCATCGCCCACCGCCTCTCCACTGTGCGACAGGCCGACCGGATCATTGTCATGGAAGACGGCCGCGTCGTGGAAGAGGGCACCCATGATGCTCTGATGGCCGCCGGCGGCGTCTATGCCCGGCTGGCGGAGCTGCAGCTGTCCTAGATCGCGATTGGGCGCGTGCCGCATCAGTGATAGTCTGGCGCATGGCCAGCCCCCGTCCCGAAGATGAGTTCGAGCGTTTCGTCGTCCGGTTCCTGCCGGAGGTGGCCGCGACGGCGCGCGAGGCGGTGGCCTGGATGCGGGCGCGTTATCCGGCGGCGAATGTGCTGGTCTACGACAATTACAATGCGCTGGCGGTGGGGTTCGGGCCGGGCGAGCGGCCCTCGGACATGATCTTTTCCATCGCGGTCTATCCGCGCTGGGTGAGTCTCTTCTTCTTTCAGGGCGCGCTGGACCTCGACGATCCGGCAGGCCTGCTGGAAGGCTCCGGCAGCCAGTCGCGGCATATCAAGCTGAAATCCGCCGCCGATCTGGGCCGCGAAGAGATCGGCGCGCTGATGGACCAGTCATTGTTGTTGACGAAGAAACCCATGCCAACCGAGGGCGAGGGCCGGGTGATCATCAAGTCGATCTCGGAGAAACAGCGCCCGCGCCGGCCCTGACGGGCTTTTCCATGTCCATGCCCGCTACAGCCCTCATCCTGAGCGGATACGAAGGACAAGGGCGGGCAGCAGAGTGCTGTTCTTTGTTTCCCGCCTTCATGGTTCGTCTTCGCTCACCATGAGGCTGCGTGCGAGACAGGTTGGCCCTAGGTCGTAGTCGGGATTTA
>DHQO01000003.1 GCA_002408125.1 Hyphomonadaceae bacterium UBA5336
AATTCGGTCGATGCGTGAAAATACCCTTTGCCATTTATACCGCATACGCGGGGTTGCAGTGATTTGTCGATGAATAATCGTGCTTCCTTTAGGCTTCCTGCGGGTGACGAAAGCGCGTATTTCCGAGCGCATGATTGACCCCTCCTTCGTTCACTCTTCTGAGGCGAGGCTATGCAAGTGGCCGTCATGCAGCCCCGTAGCCTTACTCGAGGCGTGTGAGGATATTTCATTGCCCGTCATCAGTGTGCCAATCTCGGCGGCACAGCAACCGGCTCAATTGCTGGCCCGGCTTATCCGCGAAATTGAACACGTGCTGACGGCCTTGTTCCCATCCTGGCTGGCAGGGGCGGAGGGTATCCGGGGGCAGAATGTGGTGGCGCGCGAGGCTTTGCTAGCGCTCGTGCGAAAAACGGCGAAGCAGGGCGATCTGTTCGGTCCCTATCTTGAGGCGATCACGCTTGCTGCAAGCGGTCAGGCGCCCGGAGCTCCTCTGGATCACTTCGCGCCGGAGACTGCGTTCCGCGAATGTCACAGACTGTTTTGCCGTGCCTATGAAACCGATAGCGCCGTGCTGATCTTGTCTATGCCGGATGGTCTCAGTGACGAGACGGTTCTGCAATTGCAGGATGCCGCGATCTGGATGGCGTCACAAAACGCGTTTCGTGTCTGGATCGCGGGACAAGGCGTTGAGCTGATGGAGCGGATCTCAACGGCTCGGGTTGAACGGAGTATGCCATTCAGCCCTGCATCCATTGCCGGCATGACACCGGAAACGCATGTCACGCCGCTCTCGGGGCTTCCCAACCCGATCAGCTCGACAGAGCAGCGGATGGAACAATTCCTGTGCCGTTGCGTCTGGGCCGCCGGGCGTGCCTGGAATGTAAGCTGGTCTGCAGGGCCGTTGGATAATCCGATCCGTGTGGACCTCCTCTGGGAGGCGGAGCGACTGGTCGTTGAGCTTGATGGCCGTGATCATCTCGACCCGGAAAAATATGCACGAGACAGGATGCGCGACCGGTCGCTGCAAATGGCGGGGTTCCGCGTCCTGCGATACACCAATGAGGAAGTGTCCGCCGATCTTTCCCGTGTCGCTTCCGAAATCGAGCGATTCCTGACATCGGCGAGAGATTGATGGACTTCATGGAGGGGCCGATGGCTTACAAGATCCGCGAACGCGCCGTGATGATTGCCCTCGCGGCTCTGGGCGGCAGCGCACCGAATGCAGTGTTGAAAAACACGTTCAAGCTCGATTTGTCCGGTCAGAAAAACAAGGCTTTGAAAAAGGCTGGACTTGTCGAGGTGCAACAGGCGCGCAAAGGAGGCCCAATCACCTTTGCACTCACCGAAAACGGTTGGCATTGGGTGGAATCTGAGATGGAGGCGCAGCTTCCTGACAGAGCGGGCTCTGCGGGTGGTGCACTTTATGCCTTGCTCGGTGCACTGAAGGGGCCGGCACAGGCCGCTGGAGGTCTCAGGGCGCTTCTGGCTGGAACGGCACCGAAATCGACACCTGCGCCACAACTCTCAGGCGATCTGCGCCAGCAAGTCCGCGACGCTTACCGCGCGCTTGCCAAGCGTCCGCAGGACTGGGTGCAGCTTCGGGATTTGCGCCCGAGACTCGCAGGGGCTGCAAAAACAGATGTCGATTCTACCCTCAAGCGAATGCTCCTCGACAAGGAGATCAACCTGACGTTAAACGAGGATCAGGGCGCGCTCACACAGGCGGATCGCGACGCCGCCATCCGCATCGGTGTGGACGATATGCACATGCTTAGCATGGGATAGGGGATGGCAACACAACTCGAAGCGCTGGGGGCTGTCAGCTTCAAGCCCTACTACACTGCGGCTGATATCTGGCGCGACGATGTCATCCATGTCGACGGAATCCACAAGGAACCCTTTGAGGAAGTCCGCCGCATCTTCGGGCTGATGAGGGACGGTGTTTCCTATTCCAACATGGTCATTGAGGGCCGCCCCGGGATCGGGAAATCGCACTTTCTTGGGCGTGTCCGTCGCGGCGTGACGCGCGGTGAGAATGTCTTTGTCCTGCTGCAGCTTTCCAGTGCGCGCAATTTCTGGCGCTCGGTTGCTATCGCCTATTCCGGCGCCTTGTTTCATGAAGGGCCGACGGGGCGGACACAGCTCGAATTCGTGCTCGATGCGCTGGCGGATCGCCTGTCCATCGCGGCCGATCAAAAGCAGGCTTTGGTCTCCGGCACTGTTTCTCTGGCACTCCTCAAGTCGGTTCGAAGCGGTTTGGCGAAGGCGTTCGGGCGCAGCCCTGCTGTGCGGCCGTTTATTGAGGCTGGATTGGTCCTGACGCTGCTGAACAGCCAGAACCCTCAGCATCAGGACGTGGCCAATGCGATCATCCAGGGGCTTGAGGTTCCGGAGGATTTCGATGAGGCGCACGAGCTTCATCTGACGGAGCTTGCTCCGCGCGACGTGGTGAAAGGCTTCGACCGCGTTTTCGGCCTGGCCGGGAAGTTCACACTGGTTGCCATTGACCAACTCGACGGCCTGATCGCTCTGTCGAAAAGCAGCAGTCAGGCGGAAGTTCAAGGTGTTATCGATGAGGTCGCCACGGGATTGATGGATCTGGCAGAAGACAATCCGAAGCACACTCTTGTCATTGTATCGTGCCTGCCTCAGACTTGGATTTTGATCCGCAAGCGCGGTGTTGAGTCTGCTTGGCACCGTTACAGCAACCGCCAACAATTACGCCTGATCCCGAGCGTTGAAGTCGGTGCGAATTTAATCGCCGCCTTCCTTGGGGAGGCCTATGCAAGGGCAGGCTTTACTCCGCCTTACCCGACCTGGCCGATCAGGCCGCAAGCCTTCGACGAAGCGCCTTTCTATTCTCCGCGCGCGCTGATGCAGCTCACAGAGCAGCATATTCGCGCCTGTAAGGAACGAGGTGTAGTCGAGGAACTTGCCGAATTCGCCACCGCCGCTGGCGATGCCCCGAAAGACAAGGTCGAACCTTTGAGGTCCGACACGCTTTCAACCCGGTTCGAAGATCTTCGTCGGAGCGCGAAACTCGATCGCGTGCACGATAAGGATCAGGTCGATCATCGGATGCCCCAACTCTTGCGCGCTGGGCTGGAGGCTTGGATTCAGGAACAAGAACATCCTACGGGCTTCAGTCTTGATGCGCCTCCTGGGCGCAACCCGGCCCTGCACGCGCGCTTGCGCCAGATTGTGGATGCCGATCTCGAAGACGAGATTCACTGGTCTTTCCGTGCTGTGCCGCATTCTAACGCCGTGGCGGCCCTGACTCGTTTGCGTGCAGCTGTGACGTCGAGCGGACTGGGCGAACGGCGAAGTCTCTTCGTTCTCAGGAATACTACCTGGAAGGGGAAGACGACTAGCGAAGTGGTCGCTGAATTTGAAAGAGCAGGCGGTCAAACCTGCGCGCTCAGCGAAGATGACCTGCGCACATTTAGCGCGCTGGAGGCTTTGCTCAGGGAACAGCCGGAAGGGTTTGCCGGTTGGCTCCGGGATGCGCGCCCCGCCAGCCAGACCAGCTTACTCCGCCAAATTCGTCCGGCCGGCCACGGCGGATCATCCCCGCCGCTGGAGCAGGGTGGGCAGAAACCAGAAGATGTGCCGGCCGATGGCCCCATCCATGTCATCCCGGATGACGAAATATCGATCGGCCAGTCGGATGAGACCGGCCAACCCGTCACGGTCCGTCTTGAAGACCTGCGCCGGCACACTGCCATTTTTGCTGGCTCCGGCTCAGGCAAGACGGTGCTCATCCGCCGTCTGGTCGAGGAATGTGCACTGAAAGGCGTATCCTCCATCGTCCTTGATCCCAACAATGATCTCGCGCGTCTCGGCACGCCCTGGCCAGAAGCGCCGGGTGGCTGGATCGAGGGCGACGTTGAAAAAGCCGCCGCGTATCATGCTAATGTGGATGTCGCGATCTGGACGCCAAAACTCTCGGCGGGTCGTCCGCTTGCCTTCGCACCGCTCGCTGATCTCGGTGCGGTGGCCGGTGATCCGGACGAGTTTGAGATCGCGCTTGATAATACCGTCGCCACCCTCCTGCCGCGCGCCGGATTGCCGAAAACCGGTGCCAGGCTGGCCCAGGGGCAGGCTGTCCTGAAGCAGGCTCTGCGCGATTATATCACCGCAGGCGGCGCCGGCCTTCAGAGGTTCCTGGATTATCTGCACGCCTTGCCTGAAGGATCGATCAGCCTCGCAAATGCTGAAAAACTGGCGGCGGATATGGGCGACACGCTCTACGCTGCGACCATCATTGACCCGCTCTTTGGCGGCGATGGACAATCGGTCGATCCGGCTGCGCTCCTCACTCCGGCAGAGGGCAAGCGTGCGCGGGTCTCGGTAATCAGCCTGGCGGGTCTTCCAACCGATGAGCAACGCCAGAACTTTGTCAGCCAGCTGCAGATGGCGCTGTTTGCATGGGTGAAGAAGAACCCTGCGGACGACCGTCCGCTTGGCGGGCTGTTTGTCATGGACGAGGCGCAGACATTCGCGCCCTCCAGCGGCTCGACACCGTGCACCTCCAGCACCCTGGCGCTGGCCTCACAGGCGCGCAAATATGGTCTCGGTCTCATCTTCGCGACACAGGCGCCGAAAAGCCTGCACAACCAGATCCCCGGCAATGCCACGACGCAATTCTTCGGGTTCCTCAACGCACCGGTTCAGATCGCCGCAGCAAGGGAGATGGCGACGGCCAAGGGCGGCGATGTGCCAGACATTTCAAAGCTCGTGCGGGGCCAGTTCTACGCGGCAAGCGAAGGCCTGGCCTTCCAGAAGATCCGCAGCCCGCTTTGCCTGACACACCATCCTTCAAGCCCGCTCACGCAGGAGCAAATCGTCCGCCTGGCATCGGGAGCACGATCAGCGATTGAGGCTTGAGCCAAAGCTTTAAGAAGAATAGCAACTTTATTTGGACGCCAACCAAGTAACCCGCGATCCTTGGCTCCCTCATGTGAATTGAGAGTCCGTTCCTGTCATAGTGCATCGTTTGAGGTGTGGTGAGCGCACAGGGAGTGGGCCATAAGAGTTTGCAGATGAAGCGAGGAATTCATCGCTGCAGCCATCAGAAGCGGCGGATAGAGCACAAACTCGTCAAAATTTGCGTCCTACATTTTCAATTTAGTGTGTCCTACATGTGGTGCTGTCAGTCTAACGCGGACCCGTCTCCAGCAACATTTACTGGCAAAGCCATCAGGCGGCGAGCAACTGCCGCCACTCGGAGAGTGCGGCGTTTCGGAGTGATTTGAATCTGGTGCGGCGCTCGATATTTCTCTGATGATTGAAGTGGTTGTGAACCGAGGCGTGGGTCGCGGCGAATTTTTGCAAATTCGACATGCGTCTGAACCTGGACATTGCCCGTTCTCGTCGTCGGAAGGGCTGGTGCGAGGTCTCGCAGAGATTGTTGAGATAGCGTCCCGTCACGTGGCGGTCCGCGTTGCCGATCTGGTTCATCGCGGCGCGGTAGGAGCGGAGCTTGTCCGTCACGATTTCGCGCGGCGTGCCATAGTTTTTCAGGGTTTTTTCAGGAATTTCAAGGCCATGAACTTATCCTGTTTCTTGGTGGCATAGACTTCTAGCACTTCACCTTCATGGTCTATAGCGCGCCAAAGATAGTGCTGGACGCCGTTGATCTTCACAAAGACCTCAGCCATGTGCCAGCGCCATTGGGTGTGCTGCCGCATCGCTTGTGATCGCCGTTTCTTGATCTCACAGGCGAAGATCGGACCGAACCGATCGACCCAAAACCGGATGCTTTCGTGGCAGACATCAATCCCGCGCTCGTGTAGCAAATCCTCGACAGTTCGAAGCGAGAGTGGAAACCGCACCATACATCATGACCGCCAGGCGGATGATCTCGGGGGAGGTTTTGAAATACCGGAAGGGCGATTTGGTCATCCTGAGACTATGATACGTCGTGCCTTAAGAGCGAGTTCCCCTGACAACGCCGGTTGGCGCTCAAGCCACAGAAACAGTAACTTGTTCAGTAAATTTTAGTATCGTAAGGAGAAAATCTTTCGGTATGTCGAATGCGTAATAGTTATCATCTGAAACTCTAATTGAAATCCGCACCCACGCTTCTCCCGCATAGCATTTTCTCAGAATTTCGAGCCTCTCAAAATTCTCCCGAACAAAGTTTTCCACATACATGAGGTGATCTTCAGGAGCACCTGTGACTAGTTTTGATGAAAATATGGAGAGTGCACCAAAGATTCGAGTGTAGTTTTTACCTGCAATATTGTAGGTTTCTCCTTTTGCGTACAATACGGCTGCTCCCGGTAGATCAATGAGCTTCCGAACATGGCTCGGATCTAAATTTGGTGCACGCAATGTTAGCTCAACGTCAAACATTTTCTTCTGCTATGGCAAGTAATCTGAAATGTTTACTATAGTCTGCCAACCATCGGCATCTTGCAACTGGAAATCTCCATTCCCCAGTATTCTACCATGCTCGTTGTTTAGAATGCCATTGTCACGCTTCAACTCCTCAAGCGCTCGTCCCCACTCTCTACGGTTTAGCGAGTAGGGCGGGTTGAGCGCAAGCGATACCCGCCGTGTTCAAGTCGATTGGTGGGTATCGGCCACGCCTCAACCCACTCTACTTGCTACGCTTGCTGCCGCCCTCCACATGCGCCAGGCTCAACTCCGCCGCCATCATGGCGGGATTATGTCGTGTCCTGCTTGCCGCGGAAGGTAACGCGTTAAATACTCAGTCTCTGGATGGTGAAGCATTCGCTTACGAAGATCGCGCACAGCATCTTCAAATTCAACCTCTCCCCAACTTCCAAGCATGGCGGGAAGCTTGTGTATGACATTGGCCATCAACCTCGCATCAGAAAGATCCTTATCGGGCAAAGCACGTATTTCTAATACTATGTTATTTAAAACAGATATAAGGGCATGGAACTCTTTTGTATTCATTAGTATGGATCCAGGTTTTCACGAGATGGTAGCTCATCGACGGTAATTTCGGTATCTGGTGAGAATCTCCTTTGGGCTTCCTCAATCCGAGTATTTCCATCTAAAAGTCGATTTTCGCCCTCTCTTACCTTCACCCTTTGTCCGTCGGATGGATTTTCGATTGCATCTATTAAATCTTGGTCGCTTAAACCTCTAATAGCCTCAGCATCGGAATTCAGGTCACCTGAGTGGATTGTCTCCAAATCGCCTAGTTTGCGAGTACCCTCCGATATTCCGTCAGTCAGCCCTTCACCTTGATTATCACTCGCAAAAGCATTTTCGACCAGCCCTGTAACAATATCATTGACCAGACCAATCGGGTCACCAGGATTGCTAGCAATTGCCCCCGCCAGCGTCCCGCCCACTCCGGCGCCAACGGCCGCTTCAGTTACGCCGCGCGCTATAGCTCTTTTCGTAGCTTGCTTGATAATTGGGCGAGCAATGACTCTAGCGACCCCCAACGCAAACTTCCCCGTCGGATCAATCGCATTCACCGGATCATTCCCGGTATACACATACCCGTTGAAATACCCCACGCCGCCGTCTGCGAAGCCGACCGGGTCGGAGCTTAAAAACCGCCCTGCGACCGGGTCGTAATAGCGGGCCTGCATATAGGTCAGGCCGGTGGCGTCATCGGTGACGTGGCCGGTGAAGCCGGTGCGGTCGGTATTGCCGCCGGGCGACTGGCGCGCTTCGCCGAAGGGGGTGTAGTCCTCGCGCCATTTGAGCGCGCCGGCCGCATCGCTGGCGCCTGCGGGGCTGGTCAGATGGTCGGCATGGACATAGCGCAGCACGCCGGTCCCGGACCGGCGCACCAGTGGCCGGCCGGCCAGGGAGATGAAATCATTGACCTTGCCCTGGCTGGCGAAATCGCGGTGCACCAGCGTGCCGGCCAGCGAGTAGACCGAATAGATCGTCTCGCCATCCACCACCTGCCCGGACCCGTTTGAAATTCCCGTCATAGGTGAAACTGCCGCTGGCTGCGCCCGAGAGCGTGACCGGCTGGTTGGCCCGGTCATAGGTGAGGTCTACCGCGCCATTGGAGGTGACATTGCCGCGCGCATCAGGGTGTAGTGATCTCAGTTCCAGGCCCCGGAAACCGAACCAGTGAGGTGGTGCATATCGCTGTGCTCCATGCACCCTACGCTTGCTGTAGCTCGCTGACTGAACAAGCGGCAAGTAAACAGTGTGAAAGAGGTTAGAGCCCTAGGGAGAAATTGAATAAATAATACCGCACTTCGTATAATTAACTACTAAGCGCATTGCCATCAGTCTTTTTTCTTAAGAAAAAGGCCCCGACAGGAAAGAAGTAAATAGCCAGCAAAAACTTCCAAAAACCTATAATCCGCCCCCCATTCACATCTAATCTTGCGTGATAAAAAGCAGATGTAATCCAGCTTCCCAAAATAAGCAGCAAAGCGAAGTCCTGTCCGTCACCAGGTTCTTCATTTCCTAAAAGTTTATCACAACCCTCAACGAGCAAGGCGCCAACTATTAATATATGAACTATATACATATAGTAAAATATACTGCCTTGGTTTAAATTTCCTTTTGTCAATACCGCAGAATGCGGCCAAGCTATCCAAATATAAACTGCCCCGGCTATGCCTAACAACACAAAACTGCCAGACATTATCTCATCACCAAGATGCGCCCCAAAATAAATGCACAAGACAAATGCAATGAATATAGGAACAATAAAAATTGCGCGTATTTGGCTCAAAGAAACTGCATACTTCTCTATTATTTTGGACATGGGTTTCCAGCTCCCGGGTGATTGTACCCAGCCGCTGCATCCAAACCTACTAACAGCGCCCCATCAATAGATAGCCCAGTAAATGCCACAGAATTTTTCTCCCACTCATCTGGCAACTCCTCCCAGCCGGGCAAAAAAGCCTGAATTATGTCATCCCTCGGTACATCAAACGACTTTTCCACTGCTTTACCGAAATGAAAATACTCAAAGATAGTTAGCTCCGCCGCACCCGACACCTCTTCTTGATGCCGCCATCCGTTTTTTTCAAGATTGTACAAATCGAACGACAATGCGCCCGAACCCCCGTTTAACTTCCCGCCAAGTTCTCCCTCGATTATGCCGGGCATACCTGCATGTACTTTCACTCCAGCTTGGAAACCGAGAGACGCCGTTCCATTTAGCACAGGACAACGAAGGGGTTCCAAAATGGGGAGATTGAGAGGAGGTGAGTTGGAACGCCTTTGCTCTCGTACTTTAACATTTTCTAGAATTAAGCGCTCCTCTTCGGCGTCACCCTCGGGGTCTTCGCACTCTCTATATGAGCCATCACCTTGCTCACAAAACTCCATTCCCGTCGGATCCCAGGCATTCACCGGATCATTCCCGACATACACATACCCGTTGAAATGCCCCGCGCCGCCGCTTGCGAAGCCGACCGGATCCTTGCTCAGGAACCGCCCTGCGACCGGGTCGTAATAGCGGGCCTGCATATAGGTCAGGCCGGTGGCGTCATCAGTGACATGGCCGGTGAAGCCGGTGCGGTCGGTATTGCCGCCGGGCGACTGGCGCGCTTCGCCGAAAGGGGTGTAGTCCTCGCGCCATTTGAGCGCGCCGGCCGCATCGCTGGCGCCCGCGGGGCTGGTCAGATGGTCGGCATGGACATAGCGCAGCACGCCGGTCCCGGACCGGCGCACCAGCGGCCGGCCGGCCAGGGAGATGAAATCATTGACCTTGCCCTGGCTGGCGAAATCGCGGTGCACCAGCTGGCCGGCCAGCGAGTAGACCGAATAGATGGTCTCGCCATCCACCACCTGGCGCACACGCCGGAAATGTCCGTCATAGGTGAAACTGCCGCTGGCTGCGCCCGAGAGCGTGACCGGCTGGTTGGCCCGGTCATAGGTGAGGTTTACCGCGCCATTGGAGGTGACATTGCCGCGCGCATCATGGCTCCAGGCCTGCCAGCCGCCCGCGGCGCTGTCGCGGACCCGCTCGACGCGGTTGCCGCCATCCATGTCGATCTCGACCAGGCGCGCGCCGAGCGTCTTTGCAACCAGGTTGTTCGCGCCGTCATAGCTGTAACTGCCCGTGCCCCAGGGCCCGCTGGCCGTCTCCAGCCGGCCGAGATCGTCATAGGTATAGCTGCGATTCTGGCCGGGCACGGCATAATCGGTGATCGAGAGGATGCGGCCATTGCTATCGCGGGTATAGGCGAAATCGGTGAGGGCGGTGCCCGACAGGCTGGTCGACTGGCTCGCCAGCATCTGGCGGGCGTCAAAGCCGGCCGTGTAGACATGCCCGTCGCCATAGACAAAGCCCGAGAGCGCGCCGCTCGGATGGTAGGCGGCATTGTCGGCATAATCGGTCCCGCCGGCAGATGCGCCTGTCGGGCGGCCGAGGCCGTCGGGGGCGAAGGCGACCGTGATCCCGGAGGGGTAGGTCTGCGAGGTCACCGCACCGTCATTATTGTAGCCATGGCCGATGAGATAGGTGCGCCCATCAATTGTCAGGGTTTCGGTCTCGACCAGGTCAAGTTCATTATAGGTATAGTCCCAGACGGCACCGCCGCGCGTGTTCTGGGTCATGTTCCCATTGGCATCATAGATGATCGAGATATCCGGAGTGCCATTCGGATAGTTGACATGGACCAGCCGGCCGCGGTCGTCATAAGTGTTCACCACACGCTCGGCGGAGGGCGGGGCAGGGCAGCCCGAGCTTGCCGACTGGCCCTCGGCGAACCGGATGAGCTGGTCGGCAGCGTCATACTGGTAAAGCGTTGCCCCCGTTTCCGGCGTTGCATGCCGGCACACCAGAAGGCGGCTATTGTATTCCCAGGTCTGGGTGAAACCGCCCTGAGTGGCACTCAGAAGATTGCCGTAAATATCATGGCTCATCGCGGTCGACAGGCCTTCGGGCTGTTCGATCAGGATGGGTTCGCCATTGCCGGGCGCGCCATAGGCCGACAGCCATGTCACGGTCGTGTTGCCTTCCGGATCGGTCACCGAAATGCCGTTGCCGGGCAGGTAGGCGGTGCTTGTCATGGCATAGGGCGAGACGGTTTCCTGGGTCTGTGTGACGCGATCGAGCGCGTCATAGCTTGTGTTGACACCCGCTGTCGGGCCGGACGTGGCCGAAGGCCAGGAGGTAAAGGTCACGCGGCTGAGGGCGTCATAGGCGGTCTTGGTGTAAATCGAGCCGCCACCGCCGGAAATGGCCTGCAGCTGGACCTCCACAGGCCGCAGCATGCTGTCATATGTGGTGATCGTGCGCTGGGCGCCGCGCGTGCTCGTCTGCGCCATGGCGCCGCTGCCGAGCCCGGAATAGCTGACCGTGGTGTCACTCCAGGCGCCGGGGCGGCCGAGAAAGGTCAGCCAGCCCATGTCATTATAGGTATAGGAGAAAGTGTCCCCGCGCGGCGTGGTTTCGCTGGTGATCCAGCCATTGTCATCCACCGTGCGGGTGATGGTGTTGAGGTCCGGCAATGTGACGGTGCGCGGAATGCCGCGCTTGTAGCTGCCATAGACTGTTTCCTCGCTCAGGGCATTGGTCTTGCTGGAGAGCATGCCTTCGCCATCATATGTGTAGGTGAAGGCGGTGGCCCCGAAGCGCCGGGCTTCGATGACATGTCCGAGCGCGTCATGGTCGAAACTGTCGAACAGCTTGCCGTTTCGCGTGACGCTGGCCGTCAGGCCGAGGATCCAGCTGGACGTGTCATGTTCGTATTCGATGGTCTCGGTCCGGGCCGCGCCGGAAACCGAACTGGTGCGCGTGACGCTGAGCGGATGGCCGTAACTATAGGTCGATGAGGTGTCGTCGGTATTATAGGTGTAGTTTGTGCGATACCAGTCGCTCCCGCGGGTGATGGTGATCTCGCCGGGATGTTTTGCCGTGTTCTGGAGCGCCTGATTGTCGTTGATCATGTCAAACAGGCCCAGCGGACCATCGGCAATATAGGTGTATTCCGTGGTCTGGACGGGTGTGCCTGCACCAGAGGTGGCGTAAAGCTCTTCTTTCGTCAGCGTCCCTTCCAGGGCGCCCCATCTCCGGTTGAAATAGGAGATGGATTTGCGTCCGAGCGGATCGATCACCTGTGTCCACTTGTCATCAGGCAGGCCGCCCGAACCGGTATAGGCGCCGGAATCGCCGGAATAGGAGTAGACCCAACTGGCCTGGGGATAGCCGGGGCCGGACAGCGATTTCTGCTTGATGGCCATGACCTCGAAATATTTCGGGCTCAGATTCGCTTCCGCGCTTGCTTCGCACCCCATGCCCCCAGGCGGTGGCAATGGGCCATCGGGAACATAGGTCCGCCCGTGCGTGACCTCCCCGATCGTGAAGGTCCCCACGATCGCGTCAGGATGCGTCACGGTAAGGGTCTTGTTGGGCGTCTTGCATCCGGAAGCATCGCCGAAGGTCGGCGTCCAGTCCAAGTCCTCCATATCGAATTGCCAGCTTCTCCCGTCCGGTAATTCGACTTCGGTCAGATAGCTCGGCGAGCCGTCATAGCTGTATGTCCAGGTCCTGCCATTGGCCGTGACATGGTCGATGTGATTGCCCGAGCCGCTATAATAGACATTGATCTCCCGCCCGTCGCTGCCGGAAATCTGTGTCAGGCGGCCGCTTGAATCATATGTATAATCGACCTGGTTGCCCTCCATGTCGGTCACCTGCGTCGCCAGCAGGATGGCATGCCGGCGCGGCATCAGGTTGCCTTTCAGCAGGGGCCGTGCATGCCGGTAGATGAGCTTGTCGAGGCGGTAGCGGTCACCGTTCGGCGCAACGGCGATGAACCCTTGGCCGCCGCCATTTGCGCTGCCGATATCCGAAATGCATTCGAAGACCCAGTAATCGGCCGACACGCCAGCCGCACCGGACTTCCACTGATCGCCTCCATATCGATCGAGCACAGTTCGGCTTCCCACACCGGGACCGCTGAACTTGATGCCGTTCCAGTACTCGTGAGGTTCAACGATCTCGCCGAAAAAGCTGAATGTGGGCGGTAGGTGAGGGCCGTTGCACCTGTCGGAACGCCAGCTATTGTTGCCCGCGACATACATTGAAATGCGGGGCGTGACGACTTCCCAGTCGGCGAATTCATGGCTGTTTGCGAGATAGGTTTCGCCTTGCGTCCGGCGCCGCCGGATCGAGACATCGAGGCCGGAATTTCCCGGCAGGACGACATCAACATGCTCGAAAGAAAGCCCTCCCGTGGCCAGGTCTACCCGGTCGCCGAGCAAGCCATGGTCAAGAGCCGAAATCGTCCCCGGAGAGCTCTGGCGTGTCTCGAACTCGACCTGCGCCAGGCTGGCCGAACCTCCGGGCGGCGGAGCCAGCGGGGCGGCCGGCTCATCATCACCTCCATCTCCCTTGTCGTCCCCGCCCTCATCATCATCGGTATATTCGGCTTCTGCTGACGGCTCCTGATTCTGTCCATCTGTCTCCTGGGAGAAGGCGGCGCTCATGCAGAGGGCACTCACGCAACATGCTGCAATCGAGTATGTCAGCTGCTTCAGCATCTCAAAGCCTCTCACAATCCCTGGTTGGACGAAAGGTGAGCAGAGAGCTGAATGAACACAAGCCAAGGTTTGATGACAGTGGCATTCAACGGGGCGCGTCCTGGAACTTACCTGCCTGCGCTGGCTATATCTGGATCGAAAGCCCGACACAGATTCTGATCCGCGTGCAGCACCGTGATGTCTACCTGGACGAGGTGGCCAAAAACCTCTCCTGCCGGAAGCATGGCTGCATGCATACAGGCGTCAAACTTGAACTGATCCACACCGATGACACGAGCGGCTTTGTGGGCGGGTGCCTTGAAGCCTGCGGGTTGTTTTGATGTCGACCATTCTCCCAGCGGGCGACATGCTCGTAGTGAGTCGAGGATTCTCGCTGGCGAGGGTTTGATGTTTTGAGTTGGGTTGGTGAATCTGAGCCGGAAAC
>DHQO01000005.1 GCA_002408125.1 Hyphomonadaceae bacterium UBA5336
ATTGAACAGAAAAGGCTCTAGGCGCAAATATGCATTTGCCGGATATCGTCACGCCAAGACTGGTTCTGGAGCCACTTGAGGCCCGTCATGCTCCCGAGATGTTTGACGGGCTTCAGGATGTGGCCGGCTATGTCCACATCTCCGGGGATGCCCCGCCGACATCCATTGAGGCACTTGCGGCGCGCTATACGGATCTGGAAACGCGCGTGCGGAAAGAGGGAACCCGCCACTGGCTGAACTGGGCCGTGCGCAGGCAGGCGGATGGGGCATGCCTTGGCTATGTGCAGGCGACCGTGATGCTGGACGACCAACGCATCCTTCTCGCGGCACACATGTTTCCCGAGCATTGGCGAAAGGGTATCGGCAAGGAATCTGTCACAGCCATGATAGCCTGGCTCTGCGAGACGTATCCCTGCGCCAGGTATGAAGCCTCCATTGCCGTTCAGAACACGGCCTCACGCGCCTTGGTTGAAGCACTTGGTTTTGAGCAGGTCAGACACAGTGATGAAAGTGGGCATGTGACCTATGCCTGGCAGCCCGCTGCAGGCGTGTAACCACTCAGGCGTCCTTCAGCACGGGAGCCGGACCACCTTCCACAATGGCCTCAAGGACGGGCTTGCCGACATCCAGCTGGGCGAAAAAGCATGTGCACGGCACCTGGATCCCACCGGAATCCTTCATGAGCTGAATCTCGTGCCCGCGCCTGCTGATAGACAAGTTGCACCCGCCGCGCTTTTCAGGCAAAACGCCGCTTCGCCTGGCCCTTAGGGGTATAGCTCAGTTGGTAGAGCATCGGTCTCCAAAACCGAGGGTCGCGGGTTCGAGTCCTGCTGCCCCTGCCAGGTAAAATGACGTAAAGACAAGAGCATGGCGCATGCTCTTGTCTTTGCTTCGTGAGCGGCTAGTGAAAATAGGTGGCAGATTGACAGCCACTGGGTTTAGGTCGCGGAAAATTTCTGGAGACAATTTAAAGCGCCTTCGGAGCAAACGGAATCGTTTTCGAACGGAAAACTTGAGATAAAACAAGAATCTGAAGCGACGGTCTGGAGTGGAACGGTAGACCTTCGCTTTAGGGGACGCCGTCAGAATTCTTTGTCAGCTTGGCCTGCGCCAAAAGAAGCGCTGTAGCAGCGTGCCGGTCGCCCGCAAGCTCGGCCTCGACGCCCAGCCCCTCTTCGATATCTCCTCCAAAGCCTCCGGCCAGTGTTGGTCGATGACGAGCTACAGTCCGAACCCGGCTCGCGGTTCCCGCAGTACAATTCTGCGCCGCCCTGACAAAGACGGCCACGGCGGCCGCGACTTCTCCGCCGCCATGAAACGCATCATGGGCGAGATCTGATCGAGTGGTGCCCGGCCTTCGAACCCACTGGCATATGAATGTCGGATATTGGTTTGCGATTCCCTGGCGGCGCCGAATGTGTGTCTAGTCCGGGGTGATCGCTTTAAAACGGTTGGCATGGGCTGCGAGGCCCTGAACAAGGATACCCACATCAGAACCACAAGCAATGAAACTACATCCGAGTTCGAAAGCCGTCCCGGCGAAATCGGTGTCCACGGCGAATACGCCAGCTGGTTTTCCGCAAGCGGTTATACGCCCGATTGCATCTTCAACTGTCTTGCGCACTTCGGGATCGTTTGGTTTGCCGATCTTGCCCATGTCGGCGGCAAGATCCGAGGGCCCCACGAACAGAGCATCGACTCCCTCGACTTTGGCGATGGCCTCTATGTTGTCGACGCCACGGCGGGACTCTATCTGAAGCACGAGACACAATTCGCTTTCGGCCTGTTTCAGGTAATCTGAGACAGTTCCCCAACGAGACGCCCGAGCCATAGTGGCGCCGACGCCTCTGATCCCTTTTGGAGGATATCGAGTCGAAGCGACAATGCCCGCAGCTTCTTCGGCAGTTTCGACCATCGGAACCAGCAAAGTCTGGGCTCCGATATCCAGAAGTTGTTTTATCAGCCAAGGATCGGCCACAGTGGGCCTGACCACAACAGGCACTTGGTAGGCTGCGACGGACTGCAGCTGGTCGAGGATTGACCGAACATCGTTCGGCCCATGCTCGGCATCAAGCAGAAGCCAGTCGAATCCTGAATTGGCGACGATCTCGCTTGAATAGGCATTGCCCAAAGCGACGAACAGGCCGATCTGGCGTCGGCCATGCAACAGTGATTGCTTGAAACGGTTTTCGGGCAAGGCAGTCACTTCAACAGACCTTTCTTAACAGTCAACTCGCTCAGAATGCTCACGGGCAGGGCGCCGTGAAGCTCGTCACTCAACCGGCAAAATCGAAGCATAGCTCGGTCGCAATCCTCGAAATCTTCCACTCACCGTCCTCGATCTTCAGGTCATTCTGGCCATCCCGAACACTGAAGAGCTTTCCGGCTGGCGCCGGCAGGTTTGCATCACTTGCTGCGATCAGCAGAAAGTATCGCACGACTGCCGTTTCTTCGGTGAGTTGCTCAACGGTCGGGTTACAAACGACATGCGCGGTCTTCATGTGGGTGGGCCGGCTGTCGAGGATCGCGCTGATTGCTTGTATTCCCTGATGAACCTTTTGCTGGCGTGTCCACTGTGCATCTGAGGAAACCACTGCAAGAACCTGATCTTTCTCGAACCGATCCAGGCCCGCGTAAAAAGCGTAGGTGGCGGCCAGGCAGGCCTCACTTGCTGAAATCTTCATGGTTGTCTTCTCCTGATTGTTCTGGCGAACCTGGTCGGTAGAAAAGTACAGCAAGTAAAACACTGAACTGGCCGGTGTCGTTGGCGTCCCTTGCTCCTGTCGGGGGTCTGTTGTGCGCGGCCGGGTGCGTCTTCACAATAGTGCGTGACGAAACAGTGTTGTTTGGAAATCGAAACATCCCCTGACCACAAAGAGGCTCTCCGACGGGGTTGTCTCATTTCCCCTGTGAGGAGCCACAGCGCCGGGGCGGAACGCGCAACTCAGGCACCGTATTGGTATGTCGGGATATTCGTGCGAGAAAAGGCGGTGAGATACAAGGTGGAGGGGGAGAGCGGACAATAGAAATGATGAACGATTCGCTGCAGCGAACAGCGCTTGATGATCTGGCCACACTGAGAATCTTCATGGCTGTGGTCGAAACGGGAAGCTTCACGAAAGCTGGGAAGAGGTTGCAGGTCGTTCCGTCCACGATCTCCAAACATATCTCGTCGCTTGAGGATAAGCTGAATGCGCAGCTTATCATACGATCCACCAAGGAACTTTCGGTGACCGAACTCGGTCTCCACTTCTACGACCGATGCCAGGCGGTGCTCCAGGCCGTGATGGACGCCGAAAGCGAGATTAGCCAGTATCAGGGTGAAGTCCGAGGGACGTTGCGAGTTTCGTGTGCGCCGGCTCTCCTCGTGACGGACTTCATTTCCATGGTCGATCGATTCCTGCTTGCCAATCCCAAGGTCAAGGTCGTCCTCGATGTTTCCAGCATGGCCCAGGATCTGATCTCGGAAGGGTTCGACGTAGCCGTCCGGATGAACAATGTGTCCAATCCTGATTTGATTGCGCTGAAACTGGCGGAATTCAAACGGGTTGTCTGCGCCTCAACGTCTTATCTCGAGAAACATGGCAGGCCAGGGCATGTTGAAGACCTTGTGGACCACAATTGTCTGGTGATCAGCAACCTTGCGTACTCTGCAAACTGGCCGTTCCTGAGCGAGGATGGAGAAGAGAAAACGGTCACCGTATCGGGGAATCTTATCACCAACAGCGCCGCCGCTGTGGTTGATGCGCTTTTGAACAATTTTGGAGTCGGCCTTATTGGCCGTGGTTTTGTCCACAAGCATTTGGAGAGCGGAAAACTCATTGATCTTTTTCCTGAGCAGAACGTGATGACGAGCAAGGTGTTTGCCGTCTATTCCGAGCGCAAGCACCTACCACTGAAAACGCGCGCGTTCCTGGATCACCTGAAAAAGGAGTTCAGTGTTCCGCCGTGGCCAAATCACCCATGAGATAAAGATCTTCATCCGGATTAGGGCCGGCCAGTCACGACAACGAAGAGATAAAGCCGAAGGCCAACACTCAGATAAGACCTGAATGGCTCGGAAATTTTCCCACCAAATGTATTTTCCTGTCTTTGCTGACCGAAGCCTCGATGATCTGAGAATCGAGAGGGCGTATCCCGGTATAAAGCGTGAAGTTCTGAAACTTCGATACGTGCAACCGGTCGTCCGCGCGCGGCTTGCAGATCGTGCCGCGCTTCTGCGGGGTCTGTTTGCGACGTGCGAAGTTGCGGTCAAAGTTGATTGCGGGCAAGCCCCACATTCTCTTCTGCAGTCTCATGTCAGGCGTCGGGAAAAGATGCGCAAAGGGTGTTGGCCATCAACGTTCCGCGGAGGAAAAACAGTCTTTCGTGATCTCGGTCTTCTCATCCATTTCTGTGGAACTCAGTATGTTTGAAACTGCGGGAGGCGCTCGGTCAAGCGGGACGCCGTTCGAAAGATTTCGAAAGATAAGGTAAAGTCCATGAAAAGTCCTGTGCCGCGCCACGAGCCGTTGTGGCTCACTGAAGAAGATGTTGGCAGTTGTATTGACCTGAATAATGCAATCTCTGCGCTGGAGGAGGGGCTTGCCCTGGAAGCCAGCGGGGATGCAGCCAATATCATCAAGGCGCTAGCGACCTGGGATCCCGGAAGCGCGACGCATTCGCTTGGATCGCTTATGCCCGGTCGCGGTTATGCCGGTTTCAAGACCTGGGCGATTACCCCCAAGGGAGGCTCTGCGGTTTTCGCGCTGTTCGACGCCAAGGAAGGCCGCCAGCTTGCCTTGATGGAAGCGGGACTCCTTGGCCTGTTGAGAACTGCGGGGATTTCCGGGCTGGCGACGCGTGCGCTGGCTGATCCCGATGCCGACGAGATGGCTGTGATCGGGACGGGCAGGCAGGCAATGATGCAGGTCGCTTCGGTTGCGGTCACAAGACCGATCCGCCGCCTGAAGGTGTGGAGCCGCACGCCGGCTAATCGCGATGCCTTCATCGCGAAAATCAAGGAGCGGTTTCCCTTCGTGATCGAGGGGGCCAACACCGTCGAAGAAGCTTTGTCGGATATGCCGATTGTAACGCTCATAACCCGCGCGCAGGATCCGTTCGTTGACGCTCAGATGATTGCCAAGGGCGCACACGTGAATGCAGCCGGCGCCATCCTCCCCAAGAATGCGGAATTCTTGCCCAATCTGTTTGATCGGTCAGACATGGTGGTGGTCGACAATCTCGACAATGCTCGAAAGGCGTCACGCGAATTCCGAGACCATTACGGTGAGAATGATGAAGCTTGGCGCTCTGTTATGGTGCTGGGCGACGTCTTGGCCAAAAAGACCTCAAGACCCGCAAATTGTGACGTAACCTTGTTCAAGCCGATGGGTATGGGGCTGTCTGATTTGTCGGTTGCAATTGCCGTCTACAACGAGGCTGTCGCCAAGAATATTGGAATTCGACTTCCAGCCAAACATGTGCCGGCGGCGCGGTGGACTCTTGCGCAGCCCGGTTCTGTTTGAGGCCGTATCTCGCTGGACCAGGACGATTGGCGCCAGAGTTTGCGCGAAAAGCAAAGGAACGAGAACGTGGATTTCAGCCAAGAGTTACAAGATCTGATAGATACGACTCGCAGTCGTAACATCTCGGATACGATAAGACTCTCCGCCAGACGGTTTCCGCGGAAGACGGCGCTCGTCTATGAGGGAAACCGGGACACTTTCGAAGAACTCAACCAGATCGTCACCCGAACGGCCAACGCCATGCGCGAAAAGGGCGTCGTCGAAGGGGATCGGGTTGCTCTGGTATCGCATAACAACCGTACGTTCGTCGTGCTGAGATTTGCCGCGGCGAGGATCGGCGCCATTTTGACGCCGATCAACTTCATGCTCAACTCGACCGAGATAGCCTACATCCTGCGGCAATCGGGTGCACGAGTTCTCATCGCCGAAGACGAACTGTCCCACGTCTGCGAGGAGGCGGTCCAGGAGGCCGGGCTCAAACCTTTGGTAAAGGGCTTCATCCCGCATACAGGAGCCTCCCCGGTCGATGGTTGGGAAAACGTCGACGAATGGCTGCAGCACGACGACACCAGCGAGATCCTGCTTTCCCGCTCCGAAGATCTTCCCTGCCTGATGATGTTCACGAGCGGGACGGAATCCCGGCCCAAAGGCGCCTTGCTCAGTACGCGCTCGCTCTACAGCCAGTATGTGAGCTGCATAGTGGATGGCGGAATGCAGCCCGACGACGTGGAACTGCATTCGTTGCCCCTGTACCATTGCGCCCAACTCGACTGTTTCCTGACCCCCGATCTGTATCTGGGCGCGACGAGCATTCTGCTTCGCGCGCCCGAACCCGCCGTGATCCTGCAAAAGATCGAAGAGGAACGCGTCACCAAGCTGTTCTGTCCGCCGACCGTGTGGATCTCGCTGCTCAGACATCCCGACTTCGAAAAGCGGGATATATCCTCGCTGAAGAAGGGCTATTACGGCGCTTCGGTAATGCCCAAGGCCATTGTCGAGGAGCTGCTTGAGCGCATTCCGGACTTCGAACTCTATAACTTCTACGGGCAAACCGAAATGTCGCCTGTGGCGACAGTCCTCAAGCCGGAAGATCAGTTGCGCAAGCTCGGTTCTGCCGGACTCCCGGTCATCAATGTCGAAACGCGGATCGTTGATGATGACGACCACGAAGTCGCGTCGGGAACGGTCGGGGAGATCGTCCATCGTGGCGTCCAGGTCACGAATGGCTATTACGCTGACGAGGAGAAGACGGCCGCTGCCTTCAAGGACGGCTGGTTCCACAGCGGCGATCTGGGCTACCTGGACGACGAGGGATATCTCTATATTGTCGATCGCAAGAAGGACATGATCAAGACCGGCGGCGAAAACGTGGCGAGCCGGGAAGTGGAAGAGGTTCTGTTTGCGCACCCGAAGGTAGCGGAGGTTGCAGTCTTCGGCATCCCGGACGAGCGCTGGATCGAAGCGGTGACCGCGGTGATCGTTCCTCGCGCCGATGTCGATCTCGACATATCCGAACTTGAAGAGCATTGCCGTAGCAATCTCGCCTCATACAAGCGACCAAAACGCTTCGCGCTTGTGCAGGCCCTGCCGAAGAACGCTAGCGGGAAAATCCTGAAGCGGCAGTTGCGCGACGAATATGAGTCTCTCGCTGAAGTTTAAAGCGGCTTCGGAGCAAACGGGATCGTTTGCGAACGGAAAACTTGCGATAAAACAAGAATCTGAAGCGACGGTCTGGAGTGGAACGGAAGACCGACGCTTTGGGATGACTTTGAAGGGCGCGCACAACGCGCCTTACTGAAATCCTGAAGCTTCCCGACTGCGACAGTGTTGTTTCCCTCAATGCGCAAGCCGGGTCAGTTCGTCCATTGCATGATGTGATGAGCGATGGCCACCAGGTCGTCAGCATCGTCGCGAACCGTAATTTCGGCATGCGCGCGCCGCTTGGCGTTTTCGAGCCGTTTTATCTCGTATTCGAGATGCACTGTTGTTCCAAGGTATACGGCCTTGAGGAAACGGATCCGGTCAAAGCCCAGCGACAGAGGGATGCCCGCCTGGCTTTTTTGAGCGGCCTTTTCGGCCATTTTCGTGGAGCAGGCCGACATGTATCCGACCAGGAGCGCCCCATGCGCAATCCGGCCGCGAAACCCGGCCTCCCGCATGGATTGCTCATTCACGTGATTGCTTGCGAAATCGCCGGTGATTCCGGCAAACAAGTATACATCCGTTTCGCCAATCGTTTTCGAGAAGCGAACGACGTCGCCAACCAATACGCCAAGATTGCCTTGATCGTCAGACGCGGCTGAGTTCTTGTCCATGACGTTCCCCTTTGTTGCGGCGGCTCAACTGTCCGCAGACATGTTCCTGTTGAATACCGATTTGCCGACCACGAATTGTTAGGCGGGGTCTTCGGGAATTTTTACGTAGAGAATGCTCTCCTCAACCTTGGTATCAAAAGTCGCGATGTCCTCGGTCAGCGGCTTGCAGAGCGCCCGTCCTGTCGGGATGTGGAACCGGCCCTGGTGCAGAGGGCATTCAATTTCTTCCCCCTCCAAATAGCCATCCGACAGAAGGGCGCGACCGTGCGAGCAAAGGGCGGCGGTTGCGTAGAATGCGCCCTCTATCAGGTAAACTGCAATCTGCTTTCCGCCGACAGAAACGGTAGATGGTTCATCTTCTGAATAGTCTTCTACGGAACCGGCGCTCTGCCACATAAGAGGTCTCCTTATTGTTATTCAGGCGTTATTGTCATTCAGCGTCGTTCGCTGGTTCCGCCGAGCCAGCAAGAAGCGACCACACGGATCGACCGCCCCCACAGCCGTGACGCTCCATCGACCGATGCGCCTCGTTTTAAGGAGGCGGCCACGGTGCCTGACATGATCCAGTCGGGTCAGAGGTTCAGGTCGCTGGACAATGCGGTTTCGGATTGGCGCCACAGTGCTTTGCAATCGCATTTGAACGTTTCTCCGAGCTGATGGAGCTAACAATAGCTTCTTCAGCGGCTTCGTGAAAGAAGCGGTAATTGGACACAGATCATTGAAAATAAAATGTTTTTCCAATCAGGAAAGATTGAATTGCGGAGATTCCAATTGCCCACAATTCAATTGCGCACGAGCATACTACTCGGAAATCAAGCTTTGCGTTTCCTCAAGTTTTTTAGGTTCCAAGGAGAGGATCAGATGGCGATCTACACAGCGGTGGCGACAGTCAAAGGCGGACGCATGGGCCATGCGCGCTCATCGGACGGTAAGCTGGATGTTGCTCTTTCGGTGCCGAAAGAATTTGGCGGGCCGGGCGGCGACGGCACAAATCCGGAGCAGTTGTTTGCTGCAGGCTACGGCGCCTGCTTCGAATCGGTCCTGCGTCATCTGGCGGAGGCGGAGAAGAAGCCCCTCGAGGATGCTTCCATCACGGCGCGCATCGCTGTTGATCCTTCGGCAGGCGGCGCCTTCAAACTTTCAGCAAAGCTGGAAATCACCCTTGAAGGGTTGAGCCGCGAAGACGGGTTGGAACTGATCGAAAAGGCACACGGGGTCTGTCCTTATTCCAATGCCACGCGCGGAAACATGGACGTGGAGTTTGAGCTTCTCTAGCTGCCGTTGAAGTGATCGGCAGGCCCGGAGCACGGATTTATCTCTGCGAGAAAGCTGGGGGTAGGCGATGATGCGAAATTCAACTGATCAGAAAGCAAAAGACGACATCCCGCTCTTGGATGACATGGTCTGCTTTGCGCTTCATTCTGCTTCTCGCGCATCCGTGGCGGCTTACACGCCTGTTCTGAAGAGATTTGATCTCACCTATCTGCAGTATCTGGTCTTGCTGCTGCTTTGGGAAAAGGATGCGCGGTCGGTGGGCGAGATTGCGTCCAGGTTGTACCTCGATTCCGGAACATTGACGCCGCTTCTGAAGAGGCTGGAGCGCAAGAAGTACGTGGATCGGCGCCGAGCGGCATCTGATGAGCGTGTTGTGCTCATCCGGTTAACCGCAGGCGGCGAAGCGATCAAAAGCGACGTGGTTGAGGCGGTGCGAGGCCTGGGCTGCCGCCTGGAAGGCTCCTCAATCGATTTTGAGCTCTTGAAAGAATCCGCTGTTGCGTTGCGCGACTTGCTGGGAAATGCGGCGAACAATAACGCGAAAAGAAAGGTTCATGACAGCGCATGAATAATGCACTGCAAGTGAAGTCTAACCAAAGTAGAGGCGACACTCAGGGCAATAAATAGAACAACCATGTGAATAAATCGAACAAGATAGAAAATCTATCTGTTATGGGAGGAATTGATGAAAAAACTCTATCAAAGCTGGAGTGCTCGTTATCTGGGCGCCTGTGGGATTTCTATCGCGTTATGCGCCGCCTCTATGGCTCACGCTCAAGAGGTGGATCCCCAGCCAGCAGAGGCAAATCCACAAACCGATGGAATCGCCGCCGATGAGGCGGGTGAGGACGAACCTGGGTATCTTGATGTCGTGGTTGTGACTGCGCAGCTGAGGTCTCAGGATCTGAGTGATGTCCCGATATCAATGGAAGCTGTTGGGACGGAAGAGCTTGCAGAGCAAAACATCAACTCGTTGTTTGATATCAGCTTGATCAAGCCGTCGGTAAATATTTCCTCTCATGGCAGGTCATCGGAAATATTCATTCGCGGTGTGGGCTCAGGTCTCAATCAGTTTTTCGATCAGTCGGTCGGCGTCTTTGTGGACGGAGTATATCGCGGCCGGTCCCGCACGACTGCATCCGGTCTTTTCGACCTGGAGCGGGTCGAAATCTTGAAAGGCCCACAGTCTCTGTATTTCGGCAACAATGCGATCGGCGGTGCATTCAGCGTTGTGACGGCTTCGCCTGGCGAAGAGTTTTCGGGCAACGCCAGAATTCTGTACGGATCCTATGGCCAGTATGCTCAGGAGGTTGCGGCCGGAGGTCGGGTGGCCGATGGAGTCAAGGTGCGCCTTGCTGCGTTGTCATCTGGTTCAAGGGGATTCCTGACAAACCCTGAAGGGGGGGAGACGCCGAACTACGACACCGTTGCAGGACGCCTGACGGTGGTGCTGGATCCCACCGACAATCTCGAGATTATCTTGAAGGGCGAAGTAAGCGAATTCAAGAGTGATGGAATCCGTTCGTTCCAGAACATCAATTGTCCGCCTCCCGCCCCGATGCCAGTCGGGGCTGCGTGTCAGCAGCTTCTTGATGCCGGCGTTCCTGTCGGGACCGACAACGATTTCGATACAAACAATGCCGGGACTTTCTATGTCGTGAACTCCGAGCAAGCCTCGGCGACTGTAAACTACGATTTCGGCCCGGCGACGTTGACCTCTGTCTCGGGATACTATGGATACGGTTGGCGCAGTGGCCTGGACGTTGACGGTACGCCGTTCCTGAATGCGAATTCACGTTCCCCGGAAAACTTCCAGCAGTTCAGCCAGGAATTCAGAGTGGGGTCCAACGGAGATGGGCCGCTCAACTATCTTGCGGGTGTCTACTACCAGACATCAGAACTGGAAGTCGGCCAGCATGTTGGCTTCTTTGTTCTGGACCCGGTTCTGGAGGCGAACTTTCCTCAACTGGCGCAGTACGGAACATATGGACAGAGAGTTGATGTTGCTCTCGATGAGGAGTCGTATTCCGCTTTTGGCGCGCTGACATGGGATATGACCGATCGCCTCAGCGCCACGGCGGGCTTGAGATACTCCAATGTCGAACGTGATGTCGATCAAACCGTACTCTATGGCAGTGTGTCGAGCGAATACGGGTTTGTTACACCTTACCCCAACGCAGAAAACGAACTCGCTACTTTTCCGGATGCCTCGACCGGGCTGCAAGGGCTAGCCTCTGGCATAGTTGGCGCTCCTGCTGGACGCCAGAGCCAATCCCGGAGCGATGATGCCTGGCAACCATCTGTCAACGTTCTGTTCGAGGTGACGCCTGAGGTAAACACCTACGTTTCCTATAGCCGCGGTTTCAAGGCGGGTGGCTTCAATGGCGTCGATCTGAGCGGTGTGCCAGAGAGAATGCCATTTGAACCGGAAGAAGTGGATGCATATGAATTCGGCGTTAAGGGCGACTTCTTTGATGGAACCTTGCGCGCGAATCTAGCCTTGTTCCGGAGCGAATACTCAGACTTGCAGACGAGCGTTTCGCTGCCTGGACCGAACAACACGGTTATCGCACTTGTGCGAAACGCAGCGGACCTTGTTTCCCAGGGCGTTGAAGTCGAAGGCACTCTGGATTTCTATCCGCTGCGCATCGATTTCTCGGGCACATATCTCGACACAACATACGAGAATTTTCCGAACGGTGTTCAGTCCACGATAGGAACTTTCTGCGGAACCGACTATCAGCTCCCGTTCTGTGCGGGCTTCCCGAACCCAACGCCAGCCTTCCAGGACTTGTCGGGTAAAAGACCGCCGTTTGCTCCTGAGTTTTCGGGGTCTCTGACCGCGGCCTATGAGTTTAAGATGGAAAACGACTGGACCGTTACCCCAGAACTAACCGGCATCTATTCATCGGAGTACTTCCTGACCGGGAACGCCGACCCTCTCGCCCAGCAGGACTCGTATACGCGTCTTGATGCGCGGCTAGGCGTAACGTCTCCGAGCGGATTGTGGAACGTTGAGATCGTCGGGCGCAACCTGACCGATGAAACAATCCTGGTGACGGCAATCGGGTTGAGCGGCGCGAACGGTACATACACCGCTGCGCGGCAGATGCCCCGGAATGTGTCCGCTCAGGTAAGATATTCGTTCTGAGGCATTGAGATAAAGCAGAGTGCAGGAGTTCATATCAGACCTTGTGACCAAGCAAACCTGACCTGGTCTTGAGCAACCTGGCTGAACCCCTGCACTCGAACTTTGAGAGGAAGATATGCAGATCGCTGCGTTCGAGGCCGCCAATCAAACCCATCTGGGGATCGTCGTACCGGGTGGGATGATCGATATCTCGAAGCATACCGACATTCGATCGGCCTCACTCGTCGAAATCATCGAAGATTGGGATCGGTATTCGCCAGTCTTGGCGAAGCTTGCAGAGATGACGCCGGACTTCGATCTGGACGCCGTTCGCCTGCTGCCGCCCATTGCAAGGCCCGGTAAGATTTTTGCTCTCGGCATGAACTACAAAGATCACTGCGCCGAAGTGAATGCTCCAGTTCCTGAATATCAGAGCTGGTTTGTGAAGGCTGCGACTGCGGTGAACGGGCCAAGGGATCCGCTGGAACTGCCGGCGGCTTCCGACCAGCTCGATTATGAAGCCGAGCTGGTCGTCGTGATCGGGAAGAGGGCGAAAAACGTTTCCGAAGACGATGCCGCCGATGTGATTTTCGGATACTGCGTAGGCAATGATGTTTCCGTCAGGGACTGGCAGCTTCGAACTCAACAGCATTCTCTGGGCAAGTCGTTCGATACGGCCGCACCTTTTGGCCCGTGGATTACGACGGCCGATTCCGTTGATGTTGCAGATCTGAGGGTTCGCAGTTTCGTCAACGATGAGTTGCGTCAGGACTCCCGGACAAGCCAGTTCGTATTCAGCGTGCACCAAATGGTGTCCTATTTGAGCCAGGCCATGACCCTGGAGCCTGGAGACATCCTGTATACGGGCACGCCCAGCGGCGTTGGCATTGCTCAGCCGGGAGGGCCGAAATTCCTCCGCGCGGGCGATATCGTACGCGTAGAGATCGAAGGGTTGGGAGAGATTGAAAACCCTGTTGTCGAAGGATCCGGCAGATCATCGATTTCAGGAAAGTAGGTATCGGGAATTCAGCCGAGTTTCCAGAGAAACGCAATTCGGCGCCTGGACGCGCTCTTTGCTTAGCTAGTGAACTTAGAAAGGTGTTCTGATGACGAAAAATCAAAGTGAAGCCTCATACGATGTGGTCGTGATCGGCTCTGGCATTTCCGGGTGCGGGGCGGCGCTTGCCGCCGCAGAACAGGGCATGAAGGTCCTCATGCTTGAGAAAGCCGACAAGCTGGGCGGAGGCTCCAGCTGCGCATACGGGGGTCTCTGGGTTGGCCAGAACCATATCGCGGCGGGTCAAGGCATCAAAGATGATCGTGACGATGTGATTGACTACATGCGTTTCGTTGGCGGCGACCAGATCAAAGAAGAGAACATGCTCGCCTATGTCGACAAGTCGCCTGAGGCTCTGAAGTTCTTCGAAAAATGTGGGGTCGAGTTCAAGATTATCAGAGGTTTCCCGGATCATTATATCGGAACCCTCGACAGTGCGATGAGGGATGGCCGCAACCTCGAAGTCGAGCTGATCTCTTTGAACGATTTGCCTGAAGAATGGCGAGACAAGATCCTGTTCCCGCCAAACCACCCAAGCTCGATGACGATCGAGGAAATGGTGGATTGGGGCGGGTTCACCAATCATGCCGGCTGGGACAAGGACGTCATCGAAAAACGCCAGGCCGAGAACATTGTGGGCGGCGGCGTCGGTCTGATTACGCATTTCGTGAAGCAATATCTCGCTCGCGGCGGAGAAGCGCGCGTATCATGCGGCGTCGACCGGCTTGTGCTTGACGATGAAAGGAACGTCACCGGCGTCGTTACGCTATCTGGTGAAGAGATACTGGTGAAGCGGGGAGTTGTCATCGCAACCGGTGGTTTTGAATCAAACCCGGATCTGGTCAACACATACGAACAACTGCCCGGATATTACTCCATGATGCCCCCGTCAATTACCGGCGACGGAATGATAATGGGCACTGAGATTGGTGGATCGGTCAAGATTGTTCATAACAATCTGGGTCTCTCTTTAGGGTATATCGTGCCGTCCGATAACCCGGATGAGCCTCCTTACTTCATGGCGACTGGGATCCAGGAACTGTTTTGCCCTCACACGATGGTGGTGAATGGTGATGGCAAACGTTTCGGGGACGAAGCATTCTTTCAGACCGTCACTCACAAGGTGCGTGACTTCGATGTAGCCCGGCACGTGAATCCAAATGCGCCCAGCTATCTGATCTTTGATAGTAGTTATGTGGAGAAATTCTCTTTTGCCGGTCGTCCGATAGGCGCGGAGGTGCCCGATTGGGTGGCATCCGATGATACCCTCGAAGGATTGGCCGATAAGCTCAAGATCGACAAGAAAGGCTTCAAAAGCACGATCAAGAGATTCAACAAATTTGCGCAGGAAGGCGTAGATGAGGATTTTGGAAGAGGCCAAAAAGAATGGGCGATCGCCAAGCGTGACCGATTCAGCAATCATGCGAATCCCAGTTTGGGTGAAATTGCGCAGGCTCCATACTACGGCGTAGAACTCCATCCTGCGACGTTTGGGACGGCTGGTCTCCAGATCAACGCCTCCGCGCAAGTGATACATGCAAGAGGGCACCCGATTTCCGGTCTCTACGCTTGCGGCAATGCATCCGCACACACCGATTATGGGGTTGGCTATCAAGCGGGCTATTCGCTCACTTCCGGTTTCACGTTCGGCTACATCGCTGCATCGCATATGGCGTCTATGGCGACATAGGCCCGGAACCTCCCAGAGTTCAAATCATGGCGTTCGATGAGACGGCGCGTTGGCTTAACAGCCAACGCGCCGTTCCTCACTCCGCCCGGGTCAGCAAGTGAAACAAAGCGTTTCGCGCCCCCCATCAATGGCGAGTTGATTTCATCGGATTGTTGGATTCAGTGTGGCAGACTTGCGTACTATTCCATGCTCGGCTTGGCCTTGGCCGCCGGGATTCTGTCTAACTGTTCGGGGCGTCAAGGCCGGGTTCAGGGAACCCGGCTCTCCGCCATATGCTTCGCGCTCAGATAGCCAAACGTCATGCCGGACGCCAATGAGAATCCGGCCTGGTAACCGGCTCCCAGCTCAGTCTTTGCAGCTGTGTTGCCGGTGGCGTAGAGGCCCGGAATTCGCTCTGATCGGTTGTTGATGACGCAACCTGCATTATCGCACAGAAGCCCAGCTGAACTCGCTCCGGTCACAGACAACTGAAGCCCATAAAACGGAGGTTTGAGAATGGCGCCCAAACTGGGGTTGAACCCTTCACGGGCCATTTGATTGTCGATGCGCCAGGCTAGATCGCCCCTGCCATAATCACCATCAACTCCACTCTCTGCAAAACTGTTGAAACGCTCAACCGTGTTGGCCAATCCTTCGGGGGCGACACCGAGTAGGTGCGCCAAATCGGTCAGCGTATCGGCCCGATGCACCCAGTCCGGAATTTCGGCGCCTGCATCGCCTCCAGCAAAACCAAACTGGTCAGCATACTGTTGGTCGAATATGAGAAAACACGGCAAATTGGGGTAGTCGTGAAGCATGGGGTCAAAGCGCTTCAGTTCCGGGATCATGCGCTGAAAGAAGGACTCGTCTGCAAACCGCTCACCGGACTTGTTCACGACCATGGTGTGCGGGCTGAACAGTTCCACAATGCCGGTCAGATGAAAGGCGGGATCATCCTTGATTGCAGTCTTTCCGGGGATCTCAAAACCCAGAAACACCTGCATATTGTCTCGGAGCAGATGTACGGCCGCTCCGATGTCGGAGGCCATTACGAGCCCATCGCCAGTTATCTCAGGCGGACAAAATGACTTCCAGTGAGGTACACCTTCGAATTGATCGACAAGCCGGCCGTTCGATTCATAACCGCCTGCAGCAAGTACAACGCCAGCGCGCGCCGTATACTCGTCGCCAAGTGTGCTGACCACCCCGCAAACAGCGCCGTCTGCCACGATCAAGCGACTTACTGCGACGTCCGTCAGTATGGGAACGTTCCGCTGCAGGAGCGCCTTCATCAGATGCGCAATGAGACCTGTCCCTCGCGTGCGGATCTTGGCGTCGGTGCGCCGGGCAATCTCCTCTTTGTCCCATGCGTTTCGATTGTTCGGCCCTCCCCAGGCGATGATCTCCTCTGTCATCACCGGGGTTGCGGCTGCGGCGGCCGGAACCCTCAATGGCGGACGCGGTTCAGGCAGGTCGTCCTCGGAAATCAATTCAACTTCCAGACAGCGCCCTTCGCTCAAGGACTGCGGCGCGATGCCGTGATAGTGATCGGGCAGGCCGTGAATAATTCGAAATTCGATGCCGCACTTTTCGAAGAAGCGGAGCGCCTCGGGGGCAATCGTTACAAACGTGTCCAGATTGTCTTGAATGGCCTCGCCACCTGCCATAAACCTGCAGTACTCCAAGGCGCTCGCCTGAGTATCCTCGATGCCGGCGGCGTCTGCGAGATGATTGGCGCCGACCCACACGACACCGTCAGAATTGGTCGTCCCCCCACCGACATGAGGTCCTTTCTCCAGGACGATTGGTTTCAACCCGAACTCGTGAGCAGCCAGCGCTGCAAACAGGCCGGCCATACCGGAGCCAACCACAACCACATCGACATTTTCCGAATTCATCACTCACCCATCTCAATTACAGATCGCAACCGATCCGCCCGGTGAATAGCCTCATCGTGATTGGCAGTTGACAGCACGCGGGCGCGCCGGGCCTGGATACGTTATGATGCGGGCTCGTCGGCGGGTACCAGCAATCTGGGAAGATGTCTTGTTCCGCTGCCGCAACTTACGAAATGCCAAATCAGAACAAGTGTCTTTTCGTATGCCGAGTTGCCGTTTCCATCCCGAGCAATAGAAGCTTTACCTCTACTGTCGATCAGGGGCAGGCGACCAAAGAGAGAATTCCGAGCAAATCAAACTTAAGCAGGTTGGCTGGGTTTGGGGTGCGCCGGGACGGAGGGAGCCTGTTCGCTGGCTGGCAGAGTGACCGGATCGCGCACGAGGATGAGAAGCGGAGGCAAGCTTCCCGCAGAGGAGCACCCTTTCACCATCTCGCTGCAAGTTTACCGGAGCCTGAGAACTTTGTTCTCCAAATATAATCGCGCAGTATGCGCTGAATAGGGATGGAAGAGTGGAATCGCAACTGAATAAGCCAAGTGCTCGATCCTATTTCGCGTTGTTACTCCTGTTTTTTGCGGCGGTCCTGAATCTTTTCGACCGGCAACTCATCAACATCCTGGCCGAAGATATCAGGATTGAGTTCGGGCTGACCGATGGTCAGCTGGGACTGCTCACGGGTGCGGCGTTCGGGCTGTTCTACGCAGGGCTCGGTATTCCAATCGGGAGACTTGTCGATCGCTATGATCGCGTGAAGCTGTTATCGCTCATGCTGTTGGTCTGGAGTGTTTTCACGTTATCTTGCGGCCTGTCGATTTCGTTCTGGACCCTTTTCCTCTTCCGCATGGGCGTGGGCGCAGGAGAAGCGGGGGCGCAGCCTGCATTGACCTCCATTACCGCAGACATCTTACCGAAGAGTCGGTCGGGCTTTGCTTTCGGGGTGCTCTATCTGGGCCATCCGCTGGGCGGTTCGCTCGGCCTTCTGGTCGGAGGTTATGCGGCGGTGGAGTTCGGGTGGCGGACAACGTTCCTGCTTGCTGGCATTCCCGGTATTCTCCTCGCCATCATGGTTTTTATGTTCATGAGGGATCCACGGAACAGTCGTCACGCCGAAGCCGGGGAGATATTCGAGGGCTCCCTTTGGGAGGCGGTAAAAATTCTCTTTAGTAAGGCCGCTGTAAGATGGGTGACGTTGGCGCAGGCTTGTTCGGCGTTTCTCGCTTACGCGACCGCAGCCTGGGTTCCGGTTTTCTTTATCAGGGTTCATGACATGACAACGGCGGAGATAGGTGGCTATGCCGCATTGGCCGTGGGAGTCGTGGGAGGCATAGGCACATTCGGGAGCGCTGCATTCTGCGATGTCCTTCGCCCGCATGTCTCTCGCCCGGAGTCGAAAGTTTTGATCGCCTTGAGCGTGCTGAGCGTTCCGGCGCTATGGGCGACATTTGCCGTGTCAAATTCGGCTGTGGCCCTGATCGGGATGTTTGTCCTGACCTTTTCAGCGTATGCTTGGCTGGCGCCATCGGCCCGTTTGACCCAGATTGCGTCGGGTCCATCACACCGGGGACTTGCAATCGCCTTTGCAACGTCAACGGGGGTCATTCTCAGTCTTTGTGTGGGCCTTCCCATTATCGGTGTGATAAGCGATTTTCTCACGACTGATTTCGGGTCGCGAGCGCTTGGCTACGCCTTGCTGATCGCACTGATCCCGGCGATGATCATCGGCATTGTTTCTCACCTCCAGGTTCTCAAGCATTTGAGAGAAGAGTAGATGATCCGGGAGGCTGCACTGTATGAGCACCGACGCACGCGGAGAAGTCCAACATCAACAAGCGTATCAGCCGTCGTCCGTAGATTGCCCAGGCCGGAACGATATTCCGGTCGCGGGGCAGGCGCTCTCTCTTGATGCGAGATGATGCCTCTTGGCGGATGGCGGCTCTTTGCGGCGCAAACTGACTTTGCCTTTAAAAGGAGAAGATCAGTGCGAATCGACCAGCAGATCGCCGATCATCTGACGAACTTCGGCCCGGGCATCTTCTACCCGTCCTTCGAACGCCACTCCTGCAAGCACGAACGGTTCAAAAACGAGCCATCCCAGGGTGAAAGCTATTGTCGACGCCGCCAATACTCTTGCCTGCTCCAAACTGCAGTCGTCGCGTTGTTCGAAAATATCACGCAGCTTAGCCAGCGCGCCTTCACCCGTGACAAATTCCTTCGGATCGTGATCGCTCAACAGAAGGTGTGCAATTATTCGTCCCAGAGCCGGCGTCGCCACCTGCAGATCAAAGATATGATGCAGGGCGTCGGTGGCGTCTTTCGAACTGGAAACCTCGGAGGCGAATTTGTCGGCGTGATTCCGCATCACCTCCTGCACAAGCTCTTGTTTCGATCCGAAATGCCGACGCACAAGAGCGTGATTTATGTTTGCCCTCTTCGCCACATCGCGAATTGATACAGCGTCCGGACCCTTCTGCCCGAACAACTCATTCGAGGCCTGCAATACGGCTTTGCGAACCTCATCCCGACCATGAGGCCGGCGACCGCTGCTCATTCATACCTCCCGCACAAGACCAAAAACTCATCTCTGTACCAACCGCTTTCAGTGCGAGGGGCCGGACTCCCAAGGAGACGGCGCGGATTGTACAACGCATCGCCCGTTCCATACCGAGAACGTCAGCACTGCGTAAGTCCGCATAACAAGCCTGCTGCAAAAACAGTGGGAATCTTCAACGCCACATCGCCGCTGACCTATTGACATTCGCTGTTTGGCGAGGCAAGAGTGTACACAAATGTGTACAGCAGCATTGCAGCTGCGGAACAGCGCCATTGAGCGCTACTCAGAGGAGACGCGCAAATGTCCGAAGTGCGATTTGATCTAACCGCTGAAAGCATCAGTGAAAGGCCCGACGCGTGGTTTCCGCACCTCGTAACAAAAGAGGTTATCGATGAGGAAATTGTGCGGCTGTTGGATATCGCGCAGTCATCGACCGGCTACCGCTCGGCTTCGGTTGTGCATCCCAGCGCGGTTGAGCCCGGGCTGGGTTTCGCCCCCGGGATTGACGTCACGATCAACGTATTGGCGCCGGGAGAATCCACTGTTCCAGTGCGTCGCAATGCCAATGTGATCGAGTTGTGCCTTGCGGGCGAAGGCGTGGTCGAAGCGTCTGTTGCCCACGAAGTCGGCAAGTGGGATGTCTGGACGGTTCCGGGCATGGACACTGTTCGATATCACAATCGGTCCAACGCCCCGTGGGTCAGGCTGACATATTCCAATGCGCCGCTCCTGCGAAAGCTCGGATCCTATGTGGCCGAGGTTGGCAGCGATGTTGAAGGCAAGGACCTTGTCGGCGACACGGTGCCGGAGGCTGTGCGCCAAACATTTCGAATGGAGAATGCGCCGGATTTCAAGATCGGCGACGACGGCGCCAGGCTGCGCGGCTACGAGTATCTGACCGATATTCAGGTTGTCGAAAGCAAGCCGCTCGTTTGGCCCTGGGAAGAAGTCGAGCCGCACCTGCCGATACGGCCTGGCGGGAACCATCGAAACATCTGGCTGCTCTACAATCCGGCGACCGAGCGCAGGCAGGGCACCAGCTCGTCGTTCTTCGCCACATGGGGCGGCTTCGCGCCCGGAACGCCGCCGTTCACCGGTACCCGCGGCCATCGGCACAACTCGGCCTCAATCAATTATCATATCATGGGCAGCGGCAAGAGCATCGTCGATGGTATCGAGGTCGGATGGAAGGAGGGCGATCTTCTGTTCTCGGCGCCTGCATGGCGCGAGCACGCCCACTACCATGGGACAGACGGGGTGATTGCGCTC
This sequence comes from Hyphomonadaceae bacterium UBA5336, assembly GCA_002408125.1. Lineage (GTDB taxonomy): Bacteria > Pseudomonadota > Alphaproteobacteria > Caulobacterales > Hyphomonadaceae > UBA5336. The sequence goes on from DHQO01000005.1 coordinate 20,672, forward strand.
ACGATACAGGACCATCCGACACAGATCGGCCTTGGCTCGCTGCTTTGGCAGGAAGACATGGAAGGTCCCATTTTCGTTCTCGGATCACAGGAAGGGCAGAAGGGCTGGACTGGTCCGCGTGAGGTTGGCGCTTAGCGGGCTCGTTCTTCCGGTGGCGCTACTGGGGGGCACCTTCCAGTAGCGCAACACAAGAATGCAAGGTGCGATTCAGGTTCTGGATTCCAATCGTTTTGAACGTCAGCTCTCTGCAAGTGATCATGTGCTGAGAGTGATAAGAAAACAAGAAAGGCTTAGGGAGATGATGATTGAAAGTGAAATGCCAGACAGGCAAAAGTATCAAGACAGTTTGTCGGAAATCAGAGCGTTCTACGATGCATACTATCTTCTTATCGAAGAAGGCGCGGTAACAGACTGGCCGAGTTTTTTCGGCGATCCTGCCTATTACAGCGTTCAGTCAGCTTCGGGTCGCAGCGCGAACTCCCGCATATGCGACTCCTTCTGCGACAACAAGGCGATGATCATAGATCGGGCGACCGCCATAAACGCGACGTCTCTGTATGAAAAGCGCACCCTTCGTCATTTTCTCGGAACGCTGAAGATCATCTCGTCGGAACAGGAAAAATTCCATACAGAAACGAGCTATCTTGCCATCGAGTCGGTTGTTGACGAGCCCCCGGCCATCTTCTCGGTCGGGAAAACATACGATGTTATCACCCGACAAAATGGAAAGATGCTCTTCGAGAGACGTGAGGTCGTCTACGATCACTCCTCGATCCGCAATTCTTTGGTCTTCCCGCTCTAAGGAATTTGATCATGACAACGCTATTCGAAACCAGAACGACATCCAAAGACTCGCTTGAAGGGCTTGAATGGCCCGAAGACGCGGTAATCAGCGTCCCATACTGGGCATACACCAACCAGGGCGTGTACCAGCGTGAACTCGAGCGCATCTTCTATGGTCCAACCTGGAGCTTTGTCGGTTTTACCGATGAGATTTCCAGTCCGGGAGACTACAAGCGCTGGTGGATCGGCGAGCGCAGTATTCTGCTCACGCGGACCGAAGAGGGCGAGATTGCGGTGCTTGAGAATATCTGCCCGCACCGCGGCATGCAGATTGTGTGGGAGGAGCGCGGGAACAAGCCCGATTTGACATGCCCATACCACCAATGGTGCTTCACGATGAAAGGAGAGCTTCAGGGGGTTCCGTTTCGGCGCGGCCTTGGAGGGCAGGGCGGATATCCGAAAGATTTCAAGATGTCGGAGCATAATATTCGCCGACTACGACACGTCGAGCATCACGGCTCGATATGGGCGACCTTCTCCGATGACGCGCCCTCTTTCGAGGAGTTCTGCGGTGAAGCGCTTCCGCACATTGACCGCCTGTTTACACGGGGCAAGATCAAGGTTCTCGGGTATCAGCGCCAGGTGATTCCGTGCAACTGGAAGATGTACATGGAGAACCTGCGCGATCCGTATCACGCCACGTTGATGCATACCTTCTACATCACATTTGGCCTCTGGCGGGCCGGCAATCGTAGCGAACTTGGCGCGACAACGGATGGTCAGCACACGACTGTTGTATCGGAGAACACCGGGAAGAAGTCGACGGAAGCCTCTGGCGAAATCTCCAAATTCGATGAATCCTTGACCGTTGGCGATGCTGAGACAGTAACTCCGATACGAGAGTTCGACGATGGCCGGATCGGCGGCGCCCACATGACGCCCAGCCTGATCATTCAACAGCAGGCGAATAGTCTGGCGATGCGCCAGATCATGCCGAAAGGACCGGAATCCTTGGAGTTGGTCTGGACATTTTTCGGCTATGAACACGATACGCCGGAAATGACGCTGCGGCGTCAGAAGCATGCAAACCTGGTGGGCCCTGCAGGGTTGGTGTCGATCGACGATAGCGAAGCGCTGAAATATGCCCAGAAGGCAGCAAACGGGTATCCGGACAAGTCAGCCTATCTCGAGCTTGACGGTCGAGGAGAGCACGGAGATCACTTGCTGACGGAAGGCCAAATTCGGGCCTTCTATCGCTACTATCGCTCCGTCATGGGCTTTGACAGATCAGCTTAGCATCCCATAGGCGGCCGAAACAATCTGAGCGTTGATGGTGAAGCCGATCGAGGCCCAGCTCGATCGGCAGCCCCGCACCAGGCAAGAGACTTGTTCCCGTAACCACGTTGCTCCTTCCATCTGTCTGGAGAGCTGAGCTTACATTTCATTGGGGCTGGAGGATCGAGGTTGGACAATCGCATTGTCATTGTGGGTGCGGGTGAGGCGGGAGTGGCCGCAGCGGAGGCGCTTCGCGAGGGGGGCTATCAAGGCGAAGTCCTTCTCCTGAGCGCCGAACCAGTGATTCCGTATGAACGACCGCCATTGTCAAAAGAGATCCTGTTGGGAATCGAGAGCGAGATGCGTCTCATCCGTCCCGGGGACTGGTACGAAAGTAATGCGATCACGCTGCTCCTGTCGGCCGAGGCGTCAGCAGTCGATCCAGACGCCAGGATCGTCGAGGTCAAACTCGATGACGGCGCCACCAGGACAGTGTCATACGACAAGCTCCTGCTCGCGACTGGCGGCCGACCTCGTCGATTGCCGAGCTTGGCCGACAGCGTGTTCTATCTGCGAACGCAGACAGACTGTGAGAATTTGAGATCCAGGCTGCGAGACGCGCGGCAGGTCGCTGTCATTGGCGGCGGGGTAATCGGTCTGGAAGTCGCAGCGGCGGCCAGGGAGCTCGGAAAGCCGGTGACGGTAGTCGACCTCGCACCGCGCCTGATGGCGCGAGCTGTTGCACCGCCTGTTTCCGATGTTCTCAAGGCCTTGCATGAGGAGCATGGGGTCGAGTTCCTCCTGGGCGCGAAAGACGTTGCGCCCTGCGACGGCGCCGTTCTGGTAGACAGCTGCAGGATCGACGCCGACCTGATTGTCGCCGGTATCGGCATCTGCCCCAATACCGAATTGGCTGAACAGGCCGGATGTCATATCGACAACGGAATCGTCGTTGATGGGGCGGGGCGAACGAGTGTACCCGGGATTTATGCCGCCGGAGATGTCGCCGCCATGCCACACCCCCTGTTTGACCAGGCGGTGCGTATCGAAACCTGGCAACACGCAGGACGCCATGGCGCGCACGTGGCTCAAGCAATGATGGGGGCTGACGACAGTTTCGTCGGTGTTCCGTGGTTCTGGACCGACCAGTATGATGTCAATCTGCAGATGGCCGGCTCGCATGTCGGTGCAGATAACACTGTCTGGCGCGGCGACGCATCCCGCGGCACCGCTTTTCATTTTGCCGACCGTAAACTGCTCGGGGTAACCACGATCAACAACGGACGCGACATCCGACCGTCTGTCCAGCTGATTGAGGCGGGATGGCGTGGAGACCCCGAGCTCCTCACGGACCCGGCAGAGCCACTCCAGCGGATCGTCAAGCGTTTGCTCCAGGAATTGCCCAAGGCGCTTTCCTAGGTTCGGGCCGCTTCAGGATCGTCGTCGACTCCCATGCAGACGTATTTCATCTCGATGTAATCGTCGATTCCGTAGCGCGACCCTTCCCGGCCCAGGCCAGACTGTTTGACGCCGCCGAACGGGGCCACCTCGGTCGAGATCAACCCGGTGTTCACACCGACAATGCCTGTTTCCAAAGCTTCGGCGACGCGCCAGACCTGCGAAAGATCGTTGGAGTAGAAATAAGCCGAAAGACCGAACTCGGTATCGTTGGCCATAGTCAGAACGTCAGCTTCGTGATCAAACTTGATGATCGCAGCGAGGGGGCCAAAGGTCTCTTCGGTGGCGACCTGCATTTGCTGCGTCGCTCCTGTTACCAGAGTGGGCTCCAGGAAAAGCCCGCCGCGTGCGTGTCGCCCGCCTCCGACCAGCACATCAGCGCCCTTGCCCAGTGCGTCTTTGATGTGCTCTTCGACCTTGCTGACTGCATTCTTGTCGATCATCGGACCGATTTCGGCCCCTTCTTCCGTACCCGGTGCGACCTTGAGAGAACGAATGGCTTCGGCAAACCGTTCGACAAAGGCGTCGTGAATACCGGACTGAACGTAGAAGCGGTTGGCGCAGACACAGGTCTGCCCGGCATTGCGGAACTTCGATGTCATGGCGCCTTCGACAGCCTTATCCACGTCCGCATTGTCGAACACGATGAAAGGCGCGTTCCCGCCCAGTTCCAGGGAAAGCTTTTTGATGGTCGGAGCGGACTGCGCCATCAACAGGGCTCCGATGCGCGTGGATCCGGTGAAACTGATTTTCGCAACGTCCACATTTGCGGTCAGCTCTGCTCCGATTTCTGCAGCGCCTCCGGTCACCACGTTGATGCAGCCCGGAGGGATTCCAGCTTCTTCCCCCAGCGCAGCAATCGCCAGGGCGGTGAAGGGGGTTTGCGCAGCAGGCTTGACGATCGTGACACAGCCAGCCGCCAAGGCTGGAGCGATCTTCCGCGTCACCATCGCAGCCGGGAAGTTCCAAGGCGTTATTGCCGCCACGACGCCGACAGGCTGTTTGAGCACAATGATGCGCTTGTCTCGCTGATGGCCGGGAATGACCGTTCCGTAGACCCGCTTCGCTTCTTCCCCGAACCACTCGATGAAGCTGGCGGCATAGGCAATTTCACCGGTGGCTTCGTGCAAAGGCTTGCCCTGTTCCTCAGTCAGGATCTCGGCCAATTCGTTTTGGTGGTCCATGATCGCTTCGTAATAGCGCCTCAGGATCATGGCGCGTTCCTTGCCGGTCCGGGCGGCCCATGCTTTCTGCGCATCTTTAGCGGCGCGGATTGCGTCTCTCGTGGCTTCTCCGCCCATATTGGGAACTCGCCCGATGGTTTCGCCCGTGGCAGGGTTTTGAACTGTCAGCCAGCTGTCTGCACCAAGCCATTCACCGCCGATAAGGCATGCCTCGCGTTTGAGCGTATTCATATTCTTCACCGCTTTTCCAAATGCAGTCTGCAGGTTGAAAAGTATTGATGCGATATTCCGCATGGTATCGAAACAACACGAATGCGCACAAAGCCTTTTTCTGTAGAGAAAACATCATCTGACAGGTCGACTCGCGGAGATGATCTGGATGCCCTCTACATGGTGATTGACCCGGGCTCCTTAGACCCCGCATCCATGCCCCGGGACAGTTCCATTTGGGAAAGGACCTGTTTCCACTCGAGCTGTTGCTTACGTCGGTCTCGGAATGATTGTGCGGGCAAACTATTTCGAGAAGTAGCATGCTTGATAGAAACACAGTCGAGACCTTGGCGCGCGAACTCGACGATGCTGAAAAAAGTCGAACTCAGGTTCCTTTCTTCAGCTCGCGCTATCCTCAGATGACCATGGATGACGCTTACGCCATCCAGGATGCCTGGATGGACCTGAAGCTCGGACAGGGCAGGGCGCCGATTGGCAGAAAGATCGGTCTGACGAGCAGGGCCATGCAACTTGCTGTAAATATCGACGAGCCAGATTCGGGACTGCTTCTTGACGACATGCTGTTCCAGGATGGCGGGAACATTCCGTTCGATCGATTCATCGAGCCAAGAGTCGAAGTCGAGCTTGCGTTCATACTGTCGCGCGACATCAATGGTCCTGCCAGTCTGTTCGAAGTGCTCGACGCGACCGACTACATGGTTCCTGCAATCGAGATTATTGATGCCCGCATCCACCGGCAGGACCCGGAAACCGGAGCGAGCAGAACAGTCCTCGACACGATCTCGGACAACGCAGCGAACGCGGGGATCGTTCTTGGTGGGCGCCCGGTCCGGCCCGACGCTGTCGACCCGCGGTGGGTGGGCGCCATCATGTATAGAAATGGCGTGATCGAGCGTACTGGCCTTGCTGCCGCGGTCCTCAACCATCCGGCAAACGGGATCGCCTGGTTGGCGCAGCGTCTCGCGCAGTATGACGAAGGTCTCCGGGCTGGTGAGATCATCCTCGCTGGTTCGTTCACGTCGCCGGAATTCGCGCGGCGCGGGGATTCGTTCCACGTGGATTTCGGTCCCCTCGGATCAATATCGGTGCATTTCAGCTAAAGGTTTCGCGAGTTGGGGCGTTGTCAGGAGAATGCGGCTTACCGTGGCAACCTACTACCAACATGCGGTGGTGATGCATCGTGCATCATTTCCTCAGTTTTGTGACTGGAGGAGTTCCAACGCCTTCCGGCCGCCCGCAACGCGCAGTGCCCAGGAAGGGCCCGTGCGACAAGTGGATCAGCTGCGGACCTCAGAGCAATTTGGGAAGGGGGCTGTGAAGTCCCCTTTTTCTATATCCGCTCAATGATGATTGCCGGCGCCATGCCGCCCGCCGCGCACATTGTCACGAGGCCATAACGCCCACCGGAGCGCTCCAGTTCATCGAGCGCCGTGCCGATCAGGATCGAACCCGTTGCCCCGATGGGGTGGCCGAGCGCCATTGCGCCGCCATTCACGTTCACCTTTTCACGGTCGAGCTCCAGATCGCGGATGAATTTCTCCGCCACCACGGAGAAGGCCTCATTGATTTCCCAGACATCGATATCGCCAGTCGTCATGCCGGCCTTTTCAAGCACCTTCCGGGCTGCTGGCACCGGCGCGTTGAGCATCAGGGTCGGACAATCGCCCATATTCGCCGTGGCGACGATGCGCGCGCGGGGCTTCAGGCCATGGGCCTCGGCATAGCCGGCAGACGTCACGAGCAGGGCCGCCGCGCCATCCACGACGCCGGAGGAATTGCCGGCATGGTGGACATGCTCGACCCTGCCTTCCAGCTCTGGATATTTCCGTGTGACCATGGTGCCATAGGTGTTGCCCTGGTCGTCGACCGGAATGTTCATGTACATGCTGAACACGGTCTTCAGGCCAGAGAGGCTCTCCATCGTGGTACCGGGGCGGGGGAACTCGTCTTTGTCGAGGGCGAGTGTGCCGTCATGGTTGAAGACGGGGATGATGGATTTCTCGAACCGGCCCTCATCCATGGCGCGCTTGGCGCGGACCTGGCTGGTAACGGCCAACGCGTCGACGGCCTCGCGGTCAATGCCTTCCAGCGTGGCGATGGCATCGGCGCACACGCCCTGCTGGGACTGGGGGTGCATCTCGCGCAGGTGCATGTTGCCGCTATCGAGCATGGGCGGGACGTTCGGGTCGGCTGTCGCGGCGGTATAGCTCATCATCTCGCAGCCGCCTGCGATGACGCAATCTTCCATGCCCGACATGACCTGGGCGGCCGCCAGGGACACGGTGGTGATGCCTGAGCCGCAGAACCGGTCGAGCGTGACACCGGAGGCCTTCACGTCATAGCCGGCATCGAGCGCGGCCATGCGGCCCATGTCCGCGCCCTGCGCGCCGCGCTGGCTGGAAGTGCCCCAGATGATGTCGTCCACGGTGGATGTGTCGAGCTCATTGCGGTCGCGGATCGCGCCGAGCACGGTCGCGCCGAGATGCTGGGGGTGCAGGTGGGCGAGCGATCCCTTGCCAACCTTGCCAATGCCGCGCGGCGTGCGCACCGCGTCGATGATATATGCTTCAGCCATGTGGATCCCTCGTATTTATTATGTGTAGCCTGTTGCACTGTCGGCCTGTTCAGGCGCCACAGTGCCAGCGAAGTCGGTGGGTGCAAGACTGACGCGAGGGCAGGTTGAGGTGCGACACTGACTGATCCGTCAAACAGCTTCCCAGCAGCGCCAAGGACTGCAAATAAGAAGGCAGACAGACGGCAGGAGGAGTTCAGATGCATCAGATCCAGGCCATGAGCGAGGACCAGGCGGCGATCCTGGATGCGGTTGAACGCACCTGCGCGGCCTTTGATGATGAATACTGGGCGCGCACGGACGAGACGGGTGCCTGGCCGGAAGCCTTCTGCGATGCCATGGCTGAGGGTGGCTGGCTCGGCATTGCTTTTCCCGAAGAGTATGGCGGGGCAGGGCTGGGGCTGACCGAAGCTGCGCTGATGATGCAGACCGTGACGCGTTCGGGCGCGGGTTTTTCCGGCGCCTCGGCGATCCACCTGAACATTTTCGGGCCCAAGCCGCTGGAGAAGTTCGGCACAGAGGAGCAGAAGCAGGAGAACCTGCCGAAGATCATCTCCGGTGAGGAGAAGATGTGTTTTGCCGTCACCGAGCCCAATTCCGGCCTCGACACCTCCAGCCTGGAGACAAAGGCCGAGCGCACCAATACCGGCTACACCATCAATGGCCGCAAGATCTGGACGACCGGGGCCCAGCGCGCTGACAAGATCCTGATCATCGCGCGCACCACGCCGAAGGAGCAGTGCGCCAAGCCCTATCTCGGCCTGTCGCTGTTCTATACCGACATGGACCGCGGCCGGATCGAGGCAAATCCGATCCCGAAAATGGGCAGGAAGGCTGTCGAGTGCAACACGCTGTTCATCGACGGGCTGGAGGTGCCGAAGGAGCATCTCATCGGCGAGGAGGGCGCGGGGTTCAAGTATCTGCTGCAGGGCCTTAACCCGGAGCGCGTGCTGTTTGCGGTCGAGGCCATCGGCCTCGGCTTCGCGGCACTTGAGAAGGCCGCGACCTATGCCAATGAGCGCGTCGTGTTCGGCCGGCCGATCGGACAGAACCAGGGCGTGGCCCATCCGCTGGCCAGGAGCTGGGCGGAGCTGAAGGCGGCTGAGATGCTCGCCTACAAGGCTGCCTCGCTCTATGATGCCGGCCAGGAGTGCGGCGCGGAAGCCAATGCCGCGAAGTATCTCGGCGCCGAGGCGGGATTCCATGCCTGCGAAAATTCGGTGCTGGCCCATGGCGGAATGGGCTATGCGCGCGAATACCATGTCGAGCGCTATATGCGCGAAGCCATGCTGGCGCGCATCGCCCCGGTCAGCCGCGAGATGATCCTGAACTATATCTCCGAACGCGTGCTGGGCCTGCCAAAGAGCTATTAGGCCTTAGAACACGCCGCATGACCAGTTGATGTCGAAGCGGGCCGTGAGATCTGCGGCCTCATCGCTGTTTTCACTCTCGACATGGCCGGTGATCGTGCCGGCCATGCGCCGGGAGTTGATCGAGGCATCATGGCGCGTGAGCTCCAGCGTGCCCGTGCGATCAGCGGCGCGCGCAGGGCGGTGCGGCTTGCATCGCGGCGAATCTGTTGTCTCATTGGTCTCTCCCCACCTTGTTTTGCGTCACAGTAGCAGAGGTGGGGGAGGTGCAAAGTCACCAATAGGCAAGGTGAATGAACCGGCACGCCAAATGCCATATGTCGGTCACATTGCGTTAAACGAACTGAAGTCTACCTGACGTAGTATTCGCCCCTCGAAAGCCGCGAGACCTGATGCAACGCTACAGACCCAGATCCATTTCCGTTCTCGCCCTGATGGTGGCGTGGATGGCGCACAGGCTCGCCGCGATCAATTTCATTGGCGGTCTCGGGGAACCCGGCCTGCCCGAAAGCTGGGCGGTGGTGTTCTGGTTCGATCTGCTGATCGGCGGCACCGCGCCTTTCCTCGCAGCCATGGTGCTGCGCGCGCGGGGCCTGATGGTGTGGACGCTGGCGGTGGCCTGGAACGTGTTCGGGCTGGCGACCTATGGCGCGGCCTTCATCCTCGACCGGGTCGATCCGTGGACCAGTGCGCCAGACTGGCTGGTCTATGTGCTCTATTTCGGCGCGGCCCTGCACCTGACGAGCCTCTTTATCCTGAGCTCGATTTCGAGCCGGATCTACTTCCTCGACAAGCGCTAGCCCCGCAAATGCAAAGGCCGCCCGATGCCGGGAGGACAGCATCGGACGGCCCGGGCAGCGGCTTGGGGGGCTAGCCGCGATTTTGCCTGTTCTCGATCAGGTCATCGACCACCGCCGGCTCGGCCAGCGTGGAAGTGTCGCCGAGATTGTCGAAACTGTTCTCGGCGATCTTGCGCAGGATGCGGCGCATGATCTTGCCCGAGCGGGTCTTGGGCAGGCCGGAGGCGAACTGGATGAGATCGGGCGAGGCAATCGGGCCGATCTCGGCGCGGACATGGCGGACAAGATCCTTCTTCAGATCGTCATCCACCTCGACCCCGGCGCGCACGGTGACATAGGCATAGATGCCCTGGCCCTTCAGATCGTGCGGATAGCCGACCACGGCAGCCTCGGCGACCGCGTCATGAGCGACCAGCGCGCTTTCCACTTCAGCGGTACCCATGCGGTGGCCGGAAACATTGATCACATCGTCCACGCGGCCAGTGATCCAGATGGCGCCATCCTCGTCGCGCCGCGCGCCGTCGCCGGTGAAGTAATTGCCGGGATAGGCGGAGAAATAGGTGTCGATGAAGCGCTGATGGTCGCCATAGACCGTGCGCATCTGGCCGGGCCAGCTGTCGGTGATGACGAGATTGCCTTCGGTGGCGCCTTCCAGCGTATTGCCTTCCGCATCCAGCAGCTCCGGCTTGATGCCGAAGAAGGGATTCATCGCCGCGCCGGGTTTCATCGCCGTTGTGCCGGGCAGGGGGACCATCATGGCGCCGCCGGTTTCGGTCTGCCACCAGGTGTCGACGATGGGGCAGCGGCCCTCGCCGACGACATGGAAATACCATTCCCAGGCTTCCGGGTTGATCGGCTCGCCCACCGAGCCGAGGATGCGCAGGGACTTGCGCGAGGTCGCATTCACCGGGCCTTCGCCCTCGCGCATCAGGGCACGGATGGCGGTCGGTGCGGTGTAGAACAGCGAGACCTTGTGCTTGTCGACCACCTGCCAGAAGCGCGAGGCATCGGGATAGGAGGGCACGCCCTCGAACATCAGGCTGGTCGCCCCGTTCGCCAGCGGGCCGTAGACGATATAGGTGTGCCCGGTGACCCAGCCGACATCGGCGGTGCACCAGTACACGTCCGTCTCCTTCAGGTCGAAGACATATTCATGGGTCATCGCGGCCCAGACGAGATAGCCGCCGGTCGTGTGCAGCACGCCCTTGGGCTTTCCGGTCGAGCCGGAAGTATAGAGGATGAAGAGCGGGTCTTCCGCTGCCATCGGCTCGGGCGGGCAGTCAGCCGAGACATCCGCGCCGACCTCGTGCAGCCAGAGATCGCGGCCATCCTTCATGGCGACATTACCGCCGGTGCGCTGGACCACCAGCACCTTCTCGACCTCGACGCCCTCATGATCGAGCGCGGCATCGCAATTGGCTTTCAGCGGCACCTTGCGCGAGCCGCGCAGGCCCTCATCGGCGGTGATCACGAACTTGGAGTCGCAGTCCACGATCCGCCCGGCCAGGGCTTCGGGCGAGAAGCCGCCGAACACGATGGAGTGCACCGCGCCTATCCGGGTGCAGGCCAGCATGGCATAGGCCGCCTCCAGGATCATCGGCATGTAGATCGTGACCCGGTCGCCCTTCCTGACGCCCATCTCCTTCAGCACATTGGCGAACTTGCACACCGCGCCATGCAGTTGGCGATAGGTGAGGGTGTGGCTCTCGTCCGGGCTGTCGCCCTCCCAGATCAACGCCGGTTTGTCGCCGCGTGTTTCCAGGTGCCGATCGATACAGTTGTAGGAGACGTTCAGGACGCCGTCCTCGTACCATTTGATGCGGAAATCGCCCTGTTCGAAGCTGGTGTCCTTGGACCGGGTCGGCTTGGTGAACCAGTCCAGCCGCTCGGCCTCATCCATCCAGAACCCGTCCGGATTGGCGATGGAGCGGGCATACATCTCCTTGTAGGTCTCAGGCGTCAGGTTTGCCTGGGCGGCGAAGCCCTCAGGAACTGCTACTATAGTGGTGTCCGTCATGATGGGTCCTCCGCCGTCCATGGTTTGGTTTCCCTCTAGAATGCGTACTTGGTGGAGAAAGTGAACCGTGCAATCGAGCCGTCGGCGCCTGCTTCAGTTTCACGCACGCCGTACATGAGCTCGCCGCCCATGGTCACGCGCGGGACCGGCTCCCAGAGGATCGCGCCATAGGCGCTCTGCACGCTCCTGGTCGCGGATCCGCTGATGAAGTCGGGATTGTCCGCGAACAGGCCGGAATAGCCGATATTGAAGCGCGCGGTTTCGCCGAAGGGATGGCGCCAGGCGATGAAGCCGCCATAGGCCGGAATGGCTTCCAGCTCACCGGTCATCGGGTCGATGGCCGCGCCATTGATGGCATTCAGGCCGACATAGCGCCCGACACCCTCGCCGCCGACCACCGTGAAGCGGATATCGTCACGCTCGCCGACATTGATCTTGCCCTGGGCCGACAGGCCGAAGCCATAGGTCTGCTCTTCCATTGCGGGGGTCTCCAGTCGCAGCTGGCGGCCGATGCCGGCAAAGGCGATATTGCCGAAATCGCCGGTGAGATTGTAGCGCGCGACAATGTCGGGAACGGTGTTGGAGTCCGCCTCGATCCGGCCGCCGCCCGCCGGCGTGACGGTGGTATCGCCATTCTCAAGGGCAAACTGCCAGTTGCCATGGGTAAACCGGATCTGCGCCTGGCGGATGAAGACCATGCCGTCCGACAGGATCAGGAAGCTCGCGCTCTCCGGGATGGCCGAAGTGTTCTGGAAGGTCGACCATTCCTGGCCGACCAGCAGGCCGTCAACCGTCACATAGGCCCGGCGCAGGCGAGGCGAGAAGCTGTTGGAAACACGCTCGTCGCCCTGCAGGGAGCCGAGGAAGTCCATCTCGATGCGCCCCCCCACCTTGTGGCCGTCAATATTGGTGTCGGCGGTCAGGAAGAAGCGCGAGGCTTCGGCGGTGAGATCGGTGGTGCTGGTATTGCCACCGCCGATCGGAGTTGCGCCGGGAATGTAGAAGTCGCGGGCAATCGAGCCGCTGGCGATGGCACCATCGGAGAGATTGGCGACATGGGCGTCGACATCGACAAAGCCACCGAACTTGAAGGTGGTGTTCCCGACCTTGAAGCCGTCGCCTGACGCGCCAGGCGCGGGTTTGGCCGCGGCCGCCGTGGCGACCTCTTCCAGACGCACGATATCGGCATCGGTCTCGGCCTGTTCGGAGGCGAGTTCCGTCTTCAACTCGGCCACCATGGCTTCAAGCGCGGCGATGCGGTCTTCCAGATCCGATGCATCCTGGGCCTGTGAGGGCCAGACAAGGGCCGCAGCTGCGCAGGACAGAAGGGCCATTCTTATGCGATTGCTCACTTGGATACTCCCCTGGTTTTTATGACCTGAAGTATCCGTGGAGAGCTTGTTTCCCGCCATTAGCCATTGGTGCTAAGACCAAGGTCGCAAATACCGGCCTCGACTTCCCGGCGAACTGGCGTAAGCTGTGCAAGCGCGAGGATATGAGACCGGAAACCGGCTGCTCGCCGAAGGGAGGAATAATGATGGGCCAGGCGCCCGACGTGCTGATCGTCGACGATCACCCCCTCTTCAGGGATGCCTTGGAAATCGCGTTGGCTCAGGCTTTCCCCGCAGGCGCAAGGGCGCATCACAGCGGGTCGCTGGCGGATGCGCTGGAGGCCCTGGAAACCCACAAGCCGAACCTGATCCTGCTGGATCTGAACCTGTCCGACGCGTCCGGGTTCGACGGCCTGGCCCGCTTGCGCGCAGCCTCGCCCGAGACGCCGGTGGTGGTCGTGTCGGCGACGGAGTCCGCGGAGGCCTATTCGCGGGCCCGCGCGCTCGGCGCGGCCGGCTACCTGCCCAAGAGTCTCAGCCTCAACGACCTGTCAGCGGCGCTCGCCACGACGCTGGACGGGGGCACCTGGTTCCCGCCGGCCGAGGACGAGGACAGCGAGGCCGATACGCTTGCCGAACGCGTGGCGAGCCTGACCCCGGCCCAGCGCCGCGTGCTGGCAGGGCTTTCCGATGGCCTGCTCAACAAACAGATCGCCTATGAGATGGATATCTCGGTCGCCACGGTAAAGGCGCACATGACCGCGATCTTCCGCAAGCTCGGTGCGAATAACCGCACCCAGGCTCTGCTGATCTATTCCCAGGCCGTTTCGCTCGACAATCACTCCGCCGCCTGAGCCGCCGCCCGTCGCTCGGCGCAGCGTGTCAGGAAGGCCCGCAGATCGTCCGGGTTCACCGGCTTGCGCAGGAGGGCAATGGATTCGCCCTGGGCGGTTTCGGCCACCACGTCGCTGGCGCGCGCGGTGAGCAGCGCGACATTCTCCGGATCGGTGAGATGATCGCGTGAGGCCTGGATCAGGTTCAGCCCGGTGCGCACATCCTTCAGCTGCAGGTCTGCGATCATCACGTCGAAATTGCCCGAGCGGGTCTTGTCGAGGGCATCATTGTATTCGGCAACGGCGTGCACCGTACAGCCCCAGCGCGAGAGCAGTGTCGCCATGCCGTCGCGGATGCTGGCCTCGTCATCCACGCACAGGATCTGCAGCGCGCTGAGATCATGGGCCATGGGTCGGGACGTGGCAGGGCTCGCAGCCGGACGGGCCGGCTGGCTGTCGGCCAGCGGAACGCGGATCGAGAACACGCTGCCCCTGCCGGGTTGGGAGCGCACCTGGACGTCGCAGTCCATGATCGCAGCCAGGCGGCGCACCACCGACAGGCCGAGCCCCGCGCCGCGCAGGCCGAGATTGTCGGTGTCGTCAAAGCGCTGGAACTCCTCGAACAGGAGTGCCTGCTTGGACTTGCTGATCCCCGGACCGGTATCCCAGACCTCGATCTGCGCCTTGTCGCCGCGCCGGCGCGCACCGATCAGCACACCGCCCGTCTGGGTGTAGCGCCGCGCATTGGAGATGAAATTGCGCAGGATGGAGGTGAGATAGTCCGGATCGGCAAACACTGAGAGCCGGGTCGGCGCGATGCGGATTTCGAGGCCCACCTTTTCGGCCATCGGCGCGGCCTCATCGGCGAGATCCTCCAGCAGGGGCGCGAGCGCGATCTGCACCGGCTTGGCGGTGACATGGCCATGGTCGAGGCGGGAGATGTCGAGCAGGCCCTTGAGCAGGTCGTCAGCCGACTGGATGGCCTTGTCGGTCTTGGCGATGGTCAGCTGGGCCGCGCTGGATTTGACGCTGTCATCGGCCATCAGGGCGCCGAGAAACAGGCGTGCGGCGTTCAGCGGTTGCAGGAGGTCGTGGCTGGCGGCAGCCAGGAAGCGCGTCTTGGAAGCATTGGCGCCCTCGGCATCCTCGCGGGCAACCTGCAGGTCGGTGGCCATGGATTCCAGGTCGCTGGTGCGCTCACGAACGCGCGCTTCCAGCGTCTCGTTGGCCTCCACCAGGGCCTGCTCGCGGCGCTTGTCGTCGGTGATGTCGGTGAAGGTGGTGACATAGCCACCGCCCGGCATGGGATTGCCGGTAATGCGCAGATAGCGGCCATCGGGGTTCTGGCGCTCATAGGTGTGCGAGCGGCCGCGGCGGATGTGCTCGATGCGCCGGCGGGCCTGTTCGGCCGGGTCGCCATGGATCCAGCCCTTGTCGAGATTGTAGGTGATGAGATCGGCGATTGGCCGGCCGACTTGCACCAGGTCCGGCGGATAGTCGAACAGGTCGACATAGGCGCTGTTCCAGGCCACCAGGCGCTGGTCCTGGTCGACCACGGAGATGCCCTGCTGGATGTTTTCCAGCATGGATTGCAGCATGTGCCGGTCGAACCGCTCCGCCCGTGTCTGGGAATCCAGGATCGAGAGCACATCGGGCAGGGTGACATCCATGCCGCCGACCGCCGAGGCCATCACGACGCGCGCCGAGGAAGACCCTAGCGCCCGTGCCAGCATCCGCTCGGTGCGCTGGACCAGTTGCCAGTCGGCCGGGGCGGAGAAATCGATCTGCTCAGCCGTTTCAATCTCGAACTGCTCGAAGGCAGCCTGCACGGCCTCGGCGTCCAGGAAGCGCTCGGCCAGCGTCCGCAGGCCGTCGGGGGTCACTTGGCTGGCCGGGATGGCCGCGGTGCGCCCGAGCCCGACCGAATTATCGCTTTTGCCGGTAAAGGCGGCGGCCTGCACCCGGTCGCGCAGCCGCTCGCGCGCTCGCAGCGAGCCGATGATATAGCCGGCGAGATTGAGCCCCAGGCTCCAGACCACGCCATGGGTGAGACTGTCGCCGAGACCTGCGCCGAACAGGGCGTGCGGGTCGAGCCAGTCGGGCAGGAGCGCGGCCATGCGTCCATGGCCGAGCAGGGCCGGCAGGAACAGGGTATAGGCCCAGGCCCCCATGCCGAGCACAAGACCGGCCGCAGCGCCGGCGCGCTTGCCGTCCTTCCAGTAGATCCCGCCGAGCAGGGCAGGCGCGAACTGCACCGCCGAGGCAAAGGAGAGCAGGCCGATCTGGGCCAGCGCCTCGCTGCTGCCGGCGGTGCGGTAATAGCCATAGGCGAGCAGGAGGAGGATCAGGATCACCGCACGGCGGATGATCAGGAGCCGCGCGCCGGAATCCCCGGAGAGGCTTGAAAAACGAACGGATTTCAGGAGCGCCGGCACAATCAGGTCATTGGTCACCATGGTCGAGAGGGCCACGGTGGAGACGATCACCATGCCCATGGCGGCGGAAAACCCGCCGAGGAAGACAAGCAGGGCAAGGATCCCGTCGCCCTGGCTGAGCGGCAGGTTCAGGACATAGAGATCAGCCGGGCTGGAGGCCGGCAGGACGCTCATCCCGACCAGCGCGATCGGCACGACGACAAGGCTGGTCGCCATCATGTATGCCGGAAAGAGCCAGCGTGCGGTGTCCATGTCCTTGCTCTTGCTGCGCTCGATCATGGTGACGTGAAACTGGCGCGGCAGGCAGATGATCGCGCCCATGGACAAGAGGGTGATGGTAATGAACCGCGCCGACAGGCTGCCGGGTTCGAACACCGTGCGTGCGCGCTCTGACAGGGTCACCGTATCCGCGCTGAGAATGCCGATGGAGAGGATGCAGACCGCCACCAGCGCGCCGAGCTTCAGCAGGGCCTCGAAGGCCAGTACGCGCATCAGGCCGGCATTCTGGCGCGTCTTGTCGCTCTGGCGGGCACCGAAGAGGATGGCAAAGACGGCCAGGATCAGTGCCGTGAGCAGCACGGTCTCGTCGGCCGGGCGGCTGGAATCGTCCATCGGGGCAGAGTCCGACAGCTCGATAAAGCTCATGCCCACCGATTTCAGCTGTAGGGCGATATAAGGCAGGGACCCGGTTACTGCGGCAAGGCTCGCCAGCGTCGCCACCGACTGGCTCTTGCCATAACGCGCGGAAAGAAAGTCCGACAGCGAGGTGACGCCCTCGCGCCGGACAATGTCGCCGATACGGCGCACCAGACTCGGCATGAAGGCGAAGACGATGGCCGGGCCGATATAGATCGGCAGATAGTCCCAGCCGCTGGAGACCGCCGTGCCCACCGCGCCGAAATAGGTCCACGAGGTGCAATAGACGGCAATGGCAAGGGCATAGACGATCGGGCTCTGCACGAAGCCCGGCTCAGCCGCTTCACGATCGCGCCGCCAGGCGATCCAGAACAGCCCGGCCAGGTAAAGGGCTGTCAGAAGCAGAATGATCCAGACAGGCATCGGTCTCCAAAGTCCCCGGTCAGTTTGGCCGAAGTCAGGCCATCACGCCAAGTTATGCCAAGGTCGTATCCGTGCAAACCATGGGCCCCGGGCAAAGAAAGACAGGGCGGCCGGAGCCGCCCTGTCTCACGTGTGAACCACTTCTGGCTTGCCTATTCGGCCGGCATGGGCGCCATGCCTTCGTCGGCCTTGCCGTGGGCGGTGCGCGTGCCGGGCACACGGATATCCTCCACCAGGTCCTGGATATCCTGCGGCGGGGCTTCGGTCACCAGCGACACCACGATGCCGACAATGGCCGCGACCCACATGAACACGAAGCCGATGCCTTCCGGGCTCACGCCGAACCACCAGCCCGAGGGGTCCGCATCCACGAACTTGAAGTAGTAGATGTAGGAGAAGGTGGAGACGAGGCCGAAGACCATGGAGGCAATCGCGCCTTCCTTGTTCATCCGCTTCCAGAAGATTCCCAGGAAGATGATGGGGAAAAGCGAGGCTGCCGCGAGGCCAAAGGCGAAGGCCACAACCTGGGCCACGAAGCCGAGATTGCTGGCAAACAGGCCGAGCAGGCCGGCCGCTACCACCGCGCCGGCCGCCGCGCCGCGTGCGACCAGCAGTTCGGTCTTGTCCGACATTTCCGGATAGAGCGTCCGCCGGCAGATATCATGGCTGACAGCAGAGCTGATCACCATGAGCAGGCCGGCTGCGGTGGAGAGGGCCGCAGCGAGGCCACCCGCGACCACCAGGCCGATCACCCAGGCAGGGAGCTGTGCAATCTGCGGATTGGCGAGCACGAAGATGTCGGCGCTGGGCGTGACTTCATTTGGCAGACCATCGGGGCTATTGGGACCGCGATACTGCATGATGCCGTCGCCATTCAGGTCGTTGAAGGTCACGAGGCCTGTGGGCTCCCAGTCCTTGTACCAGGTCGGAACCGGTTTGCCGCCAGCCGCCTCGATCTCGGCGGCACGGGCAGCATAGTCCTCGTCATCGCCGATATAGGTCGCCTCATTCACCGTATCGATGAAGTTGAGACGGGCAAAGGAAGCCACGGCAGGCGCCGTCGTGTAGAGCAGGGCGATGAACACCAGCGCCCAGCCGGCCGACACGCGTGCATTCTTCGCCGAGGACACGGTGAAGAAGCGGATAATGACGTGCGGCAAGCCTGCGGTGCCGAACATCAGCGCGCCGGTAATGGCAAACACGTCGAACATGGTCTTGTTGGTCGAGGTGTATTCCAGGAAGCCGAGATCGGTGACCACACCATTGAGTTTTTCCAGCATGGACACATCCGTACCGGCCGCATTTGAGATGAAGCCGAGCTGCGGGACCGGATTACCGGTAATGATCATCGACATGAACATGGCCGGAACCGTGTAGGCGAAGATCAGCACACAGTACTGCGCCACCTGGGTATAGGTCACACCTTTCATGCCGCCGAGCGTGGCGTACACGAACACGATGGCCATGCCGATGATGATGCCCCATTCGAAGGGAATGCCGAGGAAGCCGGAAAAGGCCACGCCAACACCCTTCATCTGACCTGCGATATAGGTGAAGGACACGAACAGGGCGCAGATCACGGCGATCAGCCGCGCGGCGGTGGAATAGTACCGGTCGCCGACAAAGTCGGGCACGGTGAACTTGCCGAACTCGCGCAGGAAGGGCGCAAGCAGGAGGGCGAGCAGCACATAACCGCCGGTCCAGCCCATCAGGTAAACTGAGCCGCCGTAGCCCAGAAAGGCGATCAGGCCCGCCATGGACAGGAAGGAGGCCGCCGACATCCAGTCGGCCGCTGTGGCCATGCCGTTCACCGTCGGGTGCACATCATGGCCGGCGACATAGAAATCGTCCGTCGAGCCGGCCCGCGCCCAGATGGCGATGCCGATATAGAGCGCGAAGGTCGTGACGACGAAGAAGAGGGTCCAGAAATCCATGATCTCAGGCCTCCACGCCGAATTTGCGCTCCAGCCGGTTCATGGCAAAGCAGTAGTAGAAGATGAGCGCGACGAAGACGTAGATGGAGCCCTGCTGGGCAAACCAGAAGCCGAGCGGCGCACCGCCGATAGAGATCTGGTCGAGGAAATCCCTAAACAGGATTCCGGCGCCGTACGAGACGGCGAACCAGATGACGAGAAGGGAAATCGTCAGCCGTATGGTGGCGGCCCAATACCCCTTTCCGTCGATTTCGCTGAGCGATTTAGACATTGTTTCTCCCCTTACCGTTTATCGGACTGCGGGATTTTCCGCCCGTGCAGGCTCGGCTTTTTGGGGAGGTTTTTTAAGAGCGACTTTGGTCTATGAGCCCGCGCGCCCAGGCGGGAAGGCGAATCAAGCCTATTTCTTGGCCTGCTTCCATTCGGCAAATCCGGCCCGGATGAGCCAGGCCGCCAGCACGAATCCGCCGAGCGTGTAGACTTCCCTGAAGCCAAGCCCGGGCGCCTTGAACGCTTCCACAGCCTGGATCGTGAACACCACCAGCATCAACAGGCCGAGTGCGATCATGATGTGATGCTTCATGCTTCGGGCTCCGGTTTCATGGAAATTCAACATTGGCGCGAGAGTCATGGCAACGCGTCACATATTCAGTTTAAGGCCTCAAGGTGATGCGATGCAACGGAGGGAAAGCCCCATGAAACATGCTGCCGCCTCCATGCTTGCTACGCTTGCGCTGGCGGGTTGTTCCGCCCTCGGACTGAACGCTGACGCCTCGAAGGAGGCTGAGACCCGGTTATCATTCGAGGTTCCGGCCAGCTGGGAATCGCGACTTGCGGCCGGTGATGCGGCCCTCAGCGCCGGCTGGGCCGATCTTTACGGTCCACAACTTTCTGCACTCATTGATGAGGCGCTCGCCAACAATCCCGACCTGCAGGCGAGTGCGGCACGTGTCGAGCAGGCTGAAGCGCTGCTGGCCCAGTCGCGTGGAGCCATCTGGCCGATGGTCCAGGCTTCCTTCAGCGGAACCGAGGCCGAGCCGCTTGAGGAATCTTCCGGCGGTGGCCTGCCAGGCGGCTTCAGCCTTTCCAGCCTCAATGCAATGGACCAGTACAATGCCGGGGTTTCGGTGAACTGGGATACCGATCTGCGCGGGGTGAACCGGGCCGACATCCGCGCCAGCGAGGCTCAGCTGGAAGCCTCTCGCGCCATCCTCGAAGCGAGCCGGCGCAATGTCGCCGCAGCCACGGCGCTGGCCTGGTTCGATGCGATCAATGCCCACCGCCAGCTGGAGCTGACCCGGCGCACCGAAACCGCGCTGGAAAACACCAACGAGTTGGTCGGTCAGCTGTTCGAGCATGGCGCCGTGGCCCGCCGTGACCTGGTGCTCTCCCAGGCCGATCTCTCAAGCGCGCGCGATAATGTCCTGACCGCAGAGCAGGGCGTTCGTGCCGCCCGCCGGGCGCTGGAAGTTCTGATCGGGCGCTATCCCGCCGCCGAGATCGAGACCGCCGCGCAGCTGCCACAGCGCCCCGAAACCCTGTCGCCCGACACGCCGCTGGAACTCCTCCGCCGCCGTCCGGATCTTGTCGCAGCCGAATATGATGTCATTGCCAGCTTCGCCAGTGCTGACCGGGCGCGAGCCGCGCGCTGGCCATCCTTCACGCTCTCGGGCGGCTTCACCTCCAGTGGCATGGAGATCGACCAGCTTTCCGACCCGACCTCCATGGCCGTCTCGCTTGGTTTTCAGCTGGCTCAGAGCTTGTTCGATGGCGGTCTCAGGCAGTCGCAGGTAGACGCCGCCGACGCGGCTTCGCGCCAGGCCATCGCCGCCTATGGCAGCGCGGCGCTCTCGGCCTTTTCGGATGTGGAGAATGCGCGCGACCAACTCGCCACGCTGGAGGCGCGTGAGGGGGTGCTGAAGGATATTCTCGCCAATGCTGAGGAGGCGCTGGAGCTCACCGAGCTGCGCTATCGCGCCGGCGATACCGACCTGCTCGACGTGCTCGCCCTGCGCCAGCGCGTCTTTGCCGCCGAGCGCATGGTGATCGCCAATGAAAGCGCGCTGCTGCAATCCCAGATCCGGCTTTACCAGGCCCTGGGCGGTCCGGTCCGCTAGTCAGGGCGGGCGCGAGGGCGCATAACATGGCGCAAAGAGAATCACGCATTGGGAGGATGCCATGGGATTATTGCTCGCCGGGCTGGCTTTGTTCTTCGGAGCCCACCTGTTCACCACTTTCCGCTCGCGCGCGCCGGGCAGAGACCTGCGCGAAAAACTGGGCTACGGACCCTATATGGGGCTCTACAGCCTCGTTGCCGGGGCAGGGCTTGTCCTGATCGTGATGGGCTATGTGGCGATGCGCCCGGCCGAGGTGGTCTACACGCCGCCGACCTGGGGCCGGCATCTCAACTATATTCTCATACCGCTGGCGCTGATCGCGCTGGTCTCGGCCTATCTCCCCGCCGGGCATATCAAGAAGATGCTGAAGCATCCCATGCTGGTGGCGGTGAAGCTGTGGGCGTTCGGGCACCTGCTGGCCAATGGAGACATTGCCAGCCTGCTCCTGTTCGGCAGCTTCCTCGCCTATGCGGTGATCGACCGGATTGCACTCAAGCGCCGCGGCGACAATGGCCCGCCCGCCGGGACGATTGCCAGCCCCGTGGCCGATGTCGGCGCTGTGGTAATCGGGCTCGCCCTGGCGGCAGCGATCGTGCTCTGGCTGCACCCGATCCTGTTCGGCGTGGCTATCTGGCCGCCGGCCTGACCGCTCAGCGCCCGAGCCGCCAGCTGAGCCAGGGGGCGATTGCCATGGCGGCAAGGCCATAGGGAAAGAGGGCACCGCGGCTGATGTCGAAACTGGCGAGATCGTCCTCCAGGCTCATGCCGAGCATCTGCAGCGCGAAGACGCTTTCGATGAGCAGGAGGCAGACCAGGCCGCCGATCCCGATCAGTAAGGCCGCGCCCGCCGAGCCGGCCTTGCGCGCACCGAACCACCAGCCGAGCCTGGCAATGGCGAGGGTCACGAACGGAAACTCCATCCAGCGGGAGGCCCCGTCGCCGAAATTCGGGGCCAGCAGGAGCTGCCGGATCGCGCCAAACACGAAGCCGATGCCAAAGCCGGCGAGGCCGTAGAAACAGGCCTGGATGATGGCCGATGAGAGCTTGGTGCGCATGCGGGCTACATACATGTTTTCTTGTCGTTGCGCAGGCGGCGCGATAAGCCACCCTTCATGTCAAAACAAACCCAGATTCGGCGCAAGACCGTTCGCGACATCTCCGCTGCCAAGGGCGGCGACCCGCTGGTGTGCCTGACGGCCTATGACGCGCCCACCGCGACCATTCTCGATGAGCACTGCGATGTCATCCTCGTCGGCGACAGTGTCGGCATGGTCGTGCACGGCCTGCCGTCCACCGTCGGCGTGACAATGGAGATGATGATCCTGCACGGCCAGGCGGTGATGCGTGGCTCAGAGGCTGCCTTTGTCGTCGTCGACATGCCGTTCGGCTCCTATGAGACCAATTCCGACCAGGCCTTCCTGAATGCCGCGCGCATCATGAAGGAAACCGGCTGCCAGGCGGTGAAGATCGAAAGCGGCACCTATGCTGCCGGCCAGATCCGCCATCTGGTCGAGCGCGGCATCCCGGTGATGGGCCATGTCGGCCTGCGCCCGCAGGCGGTCAATGTCGATGGCGGCTTCCGTGCCAAGGGCCGCACCAATGCCGAGCGCGACCGCGTGATCGAGGAGGCCCAGGCCGCCGAGGCCGCCGGCGCCTTCGCCATTGTGATTGAAGGCGTGGCTGAGGAACTGGCCGGCGAGATTTCCCATCTCGTCTCATGCCCGACCATCGGCATCGGTGCCTCGGCCGGCTGCGACGGGCAGGTGCTCGTGACCCAGGACATGCTGGGCCTGTTCGACTGGACACCGCGCTTCGTGCGCCGCTATGGCGACCTGCGCAAGACCGTCGACGAGGCGGTCAGTCAGTACGCTGCCGATGTCCGCGCGCGCCGGTTTCCGTCCGACGCTGAGACCTACAAACTGCCGAAAAGCTGACCCTGGCCGCATTTGGCGCGTTGCCGCCGGGCTAGGGTAAAGCTAAGCCCTAGCGCAGGAATTTCTGGAGACTCCACTGTGAGCGATATTTTCGAAGAGGTCGAAGAAGAAGTCCGCAAGGACCAGATGGCCGAACTCTGGCGTAAGTACGGACTTCTGGTCTGGATCGCCGGCATCGCCATCATCGCTGCGGTGGCCTTCAATGAATGGCGAGGCGTCCAGCAGGCGCGCGCCGAGGAAGCCCACATGACCCAGTTCGAGGCTGCGCTCGACCTGCTCGAGGAAGGCCAGTACACGGCCGCCCAGGCGGCCCTGCGCGAGCTTGTCGACGAGAACACTGCCCTGTCGCCCCTGGCCGCGCAGTATCTCGCCCAGGCCGATCTGGAAGGGGCGGGAGACCGGGCGGCGGCGATTGCCGTGTTGGA
Organism: Hyphomonadaceae bacterium UBA5336; assembly: GCA_002408125.1. Taxonomy (GTDB): domain Bacteria; phylum Pseudomonadota; class Alphaproteobacteria; order Caulobacterales; family Hyphomonadaceae; genus UBA5336. The sequence goes on from DHQO01000005.1 coordinate 44,430, forward strand.
AGCCGCCGCCAGCGATGGCGACACCGCCTTCGAGCAACTGGCGCTGCTGAAATCGGTTTACCTTCGCAGCCAGACAATGACACTCACCGAGATGGAAACCGCCCTGGCGCCCCTGATCGGCCAAGAAACACAGCTGGCGGCTCTGGCTGAAGAGCTGATCGCCGCCGGCGCCTATGCCGAGGGCGATTATGAGCGCGCCCGGCGTGAATTCAATCGCCTGCGGTTCGCCGCCTATGCACCGCCGGGACTGGTTCAGCGCGCCACCATCGCGCTCGACACCATTCCGCGCGTACAGGCCGAGCCCGAAGCGACCACAGACGAAACCGAGGATCCCGAATGAAGCCCGTGAGCCGCACTCTTTTCACCGCCCTGGCTCTGGGCGGCGCCCTCGTTATCACCTCCTGCGGCATGTTCGGTTCCGGCCGCGACCGCGCCGCCGAAGAGGCCGCAGAGCAGGCCGGGCGCATCGCCATGGTGCTCGGTGACGACACGCTGATTGCGGATCCGGAACTGGCCACGCGCTCGATCATCCTGCCGGCGGCCGAAACGCTGGATGTGTGGACAGAGGCCGGCTCGCGTCCGAACAAGGTGGTCGGCCATATTCTGGCCGGGGAAGAGCTCAAGGTCGCCTGGCGCCGCGATGCCGGGGCCGGCTCGCGCCGTAACGGCGCGCTGACAACAGCGCCGGTGGCCAACCAGGAACACATCTTCGTGCTCGACGCCGGCCAGACGGTGCGCGCCTTCAACCTGCAGACCGGTGCGCCGGCCTGGCGCCACGAGATCGATTCCGGCTCGCGCCGCGACAGGATCGGGATCGGCGGCGGCATGGCGCTGACGGACGATACGCTTATTGTCTCCAGCGGTTATGGTCTCGTCCTGGCCCTGGATGCAGAGACCGGGGCGCTGAAATGGAGCCGCGCCACCGAAGCCCCGATGACCGGCGCGCCGACCATCAAGGATGGCCGCATCTTCGTCACGTCCAATAACAACGAAGTCCTTGCCCTGTCGCTCGCTGACGGTGAGCTGGAATGGAGCGACCAGGCGATCTCGGAATCCGCCCGCGTGCTCTCCAGCCCAAGCCCGGCGGCGGTGGAAGACATTGTCGTGGTGCCATACTCCTCCGGTGAAGTGATCGCCTATCTCGCCAGTAATGGCCGACGCCTGTGGAGCGATGCGCTCTCGCGTCCGGGCCGGTTTACCCCGATTTCCGCCATCAATGACATTGCCGCGCGTCCCGTGCTCGCCGGCGGCCTCGTGATCGTGGCCAACCAGTCCGGTGTTACCGCCGCCATCGATGGCCGCTCGGGCACCCGGATCTGGGCCCAGACCATCGGGTCGACCCAGGCGCCTGCGCTGGCGGGCGAATATGTCTTCGTGGCCGGCACGGACGGCATGCTGGCTGCGCTCGATGCTGGTTCGGGTCGGGTTTACTGGGCGACCCAGATGCGCCGCTATCGCAACCAGGAAGACGAGAAGGGCCGGATGAGCTATTCCGGGCCGATTGTCGCTTCGGGCCGGGTGATCGTGATCTCGTCGGAAGGCGACCTCATCGCCTATGATCCGCAGACCGGTCAGGAAGTCGACACCCTCGATCTTGGCGACAAGGTCTATCTGGAACCCATCGCCGTGAACGAGACGCTTTACGTCCTGACAGACAACGCCCGCTTGATCGCGATCCGATAGGCGCGTAAAGCCGCCACCACCATGGCCCTGAAAATCGCAATTGTCGGCCGACCCAATGTCGGCAAGTCCACCCTGTTCAACCGACTTGTGGGCAAGAAGATCGCGCTGGTCGACGACCAGCCGGGGGTCACGCGCGACCGCAAGCATGCCGAGGGCAGCCTTGCAGGCCTGCCGCTGCTGCTGATCGATACGGCCGGTTTCGAGGATGTCACAGACGACTCGCTGGAAGCGCGCATGCGCGCCCAGACCGAGGCCGCCATCGCCGAAGCCGAACTGGCGCTTTTCCTCTACGATGCGCGCGAGGGCATCACGCCCCTCGACGAACGCTTTGCCGAAGTGCTGCGCAAGGCCGGCCTGCCGGTCGTGCTGGCGGGCAACAAGGCCGAGGGCAAGGCCGCCGATATCGGCCTGGCCGAAGGCTGGAGCCTCGGGCTCGGCGAGCCGATCGGCATCTCCGGCGAACATGGCGAGGGCATGGCCGATCTCTATGAAGCGATCCGCACCACGCTCGGCGAGGACCGCTTCCTCGCGGCGCTGGAAGAGGACACCACAGAGACGGGCGGGGGCGCCGGAGAGGACATTCTCGACAAGCTCTCGCATATCGATATCGAGGACCGCGAGCTTTCCGATGACGATCTCATCGAAGCCATTGAGGCCGCCGATGCCGAATTGCCCGATCCCGAGCCGGAAGGCGCGCCGCAGAAGACGATCAAGCTCGCCATTGTGGGCCGCCCGAATGCTGGAAAATCCACGCTGATCAATACCTTGCTGCAATCGGACCGCCTGTTGACGGGCCCGGAAGCGGGCATCACGCGCGACTCGGTTTCCATCGACTGGGAGTGGGAAGGGCGCAAGATCCGGCTGGTCGACACCGCGGGCCTGCGCCGCAAGGCAAAAGTCCAGGAGCGCCTGGAGCGCATGTCCACCGGCGAGACCATCCGCTCGCTGAAATATGCCGACATCATCGCTCTGGTCATGGACGCCACCGAGGCCCTGGAAAAGCAGGATCTGCAGATCGCAGACCTCGCCCTGCGCGAGGGGCGTGGGCTCGTCCTCGTCATGTCCAAATGGGACAGCGTGGCCGATCAGAGCACGCTTGCGCGCGAGCTGCGCGAAAAGGCAAAGCGCCTGCTGCCCAATGCCGGGGATGCGCCGATTGTCTGCCTGTCGGGCCTGACCGGCAAGCACACTGAAAAGCTGATGCCGGCCGTGGTGAAACTCTATGGCGACTGGACCGCCAAGGTCCGCACCGGCGACCTCAATCGCTGGCTGCGCCATGCGGTCGAGCGCCATCCGCCGCCGTCGGTTCATGGCAAGCCGATCAAGCCGAAATTCATGGCCCAGGTGAAGTCGCGCCCGCCGACCTTCGTGCTCATGGCCTCGCGCGGCAATCACATGCCCGAGCAATACAAGCGCTATCTCATCAACGGGATCCGCGAGGCCTTCGACATGACCGGCGTACCGATCCGGCTCTATGTCCGCCAGCCGAAAAACCCCTACGCCAAATAGAAAGGGCGCCGCCGATCAATCGGCAGCGCCCTGATTTTAAAAGTCATTGATGACTGACAATCAGGCTTTGGAAACGCGCTCGCGCACCGGCACGAATTCGCGCTGGTCGGCGCCGGTATAGAGCTGGCGCGGACGGCCGATGCGGGCAGCCGGATCCTCAATGCTCTCATTGAGCTGGGCCAGCCAGCCCACGGTGCGCGCTACGGCGAACAGAACGGTGAACATGTTGGTCGGGAAGCCGATGGCGTTGAGGATGACGCCGGAATAGAAGTCCACGTTCGGATAGAGCTTGCGCTCGACGAAATATTCGTCTTCCAGCGCGATCTTTTCGAGCGCCTTGGCCACATCGAGGACCGGGTCCTTGATGTTCAGCTCGTCGAGCACCTCATTGGCCGTCTGTTGCATCACCTTCGCGCGCGGGTCGTAATTCTTGTACACGCGGTGGCCGAAGCCCATCAGGCGGAAGCTGTCAGACGGGTCCTTGGCCTTGGCGACGAACTCGCCCACGCGGTCGGCCGAGCCGATCTCGCGCAGCATGTTCAGCGCGGCCTCGTTGGCCCCGCCATGGCTCGGGCCCCAGAGGCTGGCGACACCGGCCGAGATGGAGGCATAGGGGTGGGCGCCCGACGAGCCGGCCAGACGCACGGTCGAGGTCGACGCGTTCTGCTCGTGGTCGGCGTGCAGGATGAAGATCCGGTCCATGGCGCGCGTCAGCACCGGGTTCGGCGCATAGCGCTCGGCCGGGACGGAGAAGCACATTCGCAGGAAGTTCTCAGCATAAGACAAGCCGTTGTCCGGCTCCACGAAGGGCTGGCCGATGGAGTATTTGTACACCCTCGCGGCCAGGGTCGGCATCTTGGCGATCATGCGGTTGATGGCGAGTTCTCGCTCGCTGGCATCGTGGATGTCCATGGCGTCGGGATAGAAGGCCGAGAGGGCGGCCACGGTGCCGGCCAGCATGGCCATCGGGTGGCTGTCGCGGCGAAAGCCGCTGAAGAAGCTGTCGATCTGCGTATGCAGCATGGTGTGCATCGTGATCTTCTTGTCGAACTCGGTGAATTCGGCCTGGGTCGGCAGGTCACCGTGCAGCAGCAGATAGGCCACTTCCAGAAAGCCGGAATTTTCCGCCAGCTGGTCGATCGGATAGCCGCGATGGAGCAGGCGGCCCTGTTCGCCGTCGATAAAGGTGATCTGGCTTTCGCAGCTGGCGGTGGAGGTGAAGCCAGGATCGAGAGTGAATACGCCGGCCTGCTTGTAGAGGGTGCGTACGTCGACCACATCCGGCCCGTCTGTACCCTTCAGGATCGGAAGCTCCACGGTGGTTCCGTTGATCTCCAGTTTCGCCGTGCCCGCAGGCGTCATGTTGCTTTTCATCTCAGCACCCTCTCAAAGGTCTATATGTCGTCGCGGGGAGCCGCGAGTTGGTCATCGATCCGGGCCAGAGTTTCCTCCCGCCCCAGCCATTCCATCACAGGCGCCAGGTCCGGCGCCGGCAGCCCGCCCGTCAACGCTGCACGCAGCGGCGGTCCGACCTTTCCCATCCCAAGGTCTTGTGCGGTGCAATAGGCCTGGATGGCATCATGCAAGTGGGGCGTGTCAAACTCGGTCACGCTTGAGATCAGATCGCGCAAGCCAGACAGCCGGTCAAGTCCTTCGCCCTTCAATGCCTTGCGGGCATTCTTGTTCAGCGGTAGCGGCCGGGGCGTTGTGATGAAGGCCACGGCCTCGGCGAGTTCAGGCAATGTGGAGGCGCGTTCCACCACGCTGGGCAGTGATTGCTGCACCGCCGCACGCAGGCTGTCACTCAGCGCGCCGCCTTCTTCCAGCCAGGGTCGGACGAGCGTCATCAGCCGGGCCGGGTCAGCCTGTCGCATGTAGTGACGGTTCACATCGGCGAGCTTGTCGAAGTCGAGCCGAGCCGGCGCCTTGCCGATTCCGGAGGTGTCGAACACCTTCGCGGCCTCGTCCATGGTGAAGATATCCTGATCGCCATGGCTCCACCCGAGCTTCATGAGATAGGACGTCACCGCTTCGGGCAGGTAGCCCATTTCCCTGTATTCCAGCGTCGACTGGGCGCCGTGGCGTTTCGACAGTTTCTTGCCGTCCGGCCCGTGGATCAGCGGGACATGGGCAAATTCCGGCACGTCCCAGCCCATGGCCTGATAGATCGGGATCTGGCGAAAGGCGTTTCGTAGATGATCATCGCCCCGGATGACATGGGTCACGCCCATATCGTGATCGTCGACCACGACCGCCAGCATATAGGTCGGCGTGCCGTCGGCGCGCAGCAGGATGAGATCGTCAATCTCGCGTGCCTGGATGGTGACTGTGCCTTGTACGGCGTCTTCGAGTACCATCTCGCCATCGCCCGGCGCGCGCAGGCGTACGGTATAGGGCGCATCGGGGGCAGGGGCTTCGCCGCCGTCGCGCCAGGGAGAACGATAGGGCGCAAGTAGCGCATCGGCTTCGGCGCGCAGAGCCGCGCGCTCATCATCGGAAAGCCCGTCTTCCTTCGCCGTCTGGCGCTTGGCCTCGCCTTCGTCGCGGCGCGCCTGCAACTCTTCCGGTGTGGCATAGCAGCGGAACGCCTTGCCGCTTTCCAGCATGGCGCGTGCGCACTCGGCATGGCGCTCGGCGCGCTCTGATTGCATCACGGGCGACGCGTCGGGCGTCAGGCCGAGCCAGTCCAGCCCGTCGAGAATTGCCTGTGTAGCCTCGGGCGTGGAGCGTGCGCGGTCTGTGTCCTCGATACGCAGGAGGAACTTTCCGCCATGGCGGCGGGCAAACAAAAGGTTGAAAAGGGCGGTGCGGGCCCCTCCAATGTGCAGCATTCCGGTTGGGGATGGGGCAAATCGGGTCGTCACCGTCATATGGATCAGTCTCTTCAGGAAACGCGTGGGGATCGCGCTCTGCATGAACACGCCCGGCCGCGAGATGGCAAGGGCGATCCTGCGGCGCAGGCGCGCAGGTGGCTGACCGCAGATCTCCCGGTGAATGAGGCTGTGCTGTTCGCCCTCGCGCTGGCGGTGGGCAGTGCATGGTATTTCAGCCTGCGCGTCGAGCCGTCCTGGACCCTGGTCGCAGGGGGCGCGGTCGCCGGGCTTCTCGCCTGGCGCCTGGCGCGGCTGATCTGGCTTTTGCCCTGGCTTGCGACGCTAGCGCTGATTGGATTCGGCCTTTCGGGGGGCGTGAGCCTCGCCAAGTTGCGCACGGCGATGATCGACAGCCCGGTGATCGCGGCAGAGACCGAGCCGGTGCTCGTGGAAGGCTGGGTGGTCAGTATCGATCGCGGGAGCAGCGGCCCGCGCCTCACCCTCGACGTACAGGCGATTGCCGGCTTCTCGCCCGAACAGACCCCGCGTCTTGTCCGCATGACCCATATGACCAGCCTGGAAGTGTCTCCCGGCCGGTTCGTGCGCTGTTATGGCGTGCTGCGCCCGCCGCCCGCGCCCTCCATGGGGGCCGATTATGATTTCCAGCGCACGGCCTGGTTTCGCGGGCTTGGCGGGGTCGGCTATGTGATGGGGCGCTGTCGGGGCGGGGTGCTCGGTGCGCCAGCCGGGATCGAACGGGGCGCTCGGGTGGAGCTCGCCAGCCTGCGCCGCCAGTTCGCCGCCTATGTGAACGAGGCCGCCGGCCCGCGCGCGGGCGGGTTCGCCGCGGCCCTCATGTCGGGCGACCGCAGTTTCATGGCGCCGGAGGATGCCGAGGCCCTGCGCGGGGCGGGGCTGGCGCATCTGCTGGCCATATCGGGCCTGCATCTCGGGATTGTCGGCGGGCTGGTCTATTGGATCGTCCTGCGCGGCCTTGCCCTGATCGAACCGGTTGCCGTGCGCATCCCGGTGCAGAAACCGGCCGCAATGGCCGCCCTTGTCGCCACGGCGAGCTATCTCGTCATCTCCGGCGCGAGCGTCTCGACCCAGCGCGCCTTTATCATGGCGGCGATCTTTTTCGGCGCCATCCTGTTTGACAGGGCCGCGCTGAGCCTGCGCAGTTTCGCCCTCGCCATGATCGCCGTGGTGGCGCTGCACCCGGAAAGCGTGATGACGCCGGGCTTCCAGATGTCCTTTGCGGCCACCGGCGCGCTGATCGCGACCTATGAGGCCTGGTCGGCACGCCGGCGCGAGACGCAAACCGGGGCAGGGCGGGGCTTCAGCCTTGCGGTAAAATCGCTCGTCGTCACCTCCTTTGTCGGCGGCGTGTCGACCGCGCCCTTTGCGCTGTTTCACTTCGGCCGGGTGGCCGGGCTAGGGCTCGTGGCGAACCTCGCCGCCATGCCTGTGATCTCATTGGCCAGCGCACCATTGGCAGCGGCGGCTCTGATTGCTGCCCCCTTCGGGCTGGAGGGGCCGGTGCTGCGTGCCTTCGGGTTTTCCCTGGAGATCGTGCTCGCCATCGCCCATGCCCTGGACGAGGATGTGAAGGTCACCGGCGGCGCGCTGCCATCCCTGTCGGGCCTGGCGCTGGCGGCCTTCACCGCCGCGCTCGCGGCCATGGTGGTTCTGCGCGGCGCCGCGCGTGCCTTTGCCATGGGCCTCTTTACCGTGCTGGGCGGATTTGCCTGGATGGCGGGCGCCGAGCCGGATGTGCACTGGGCCCCGTCGGGCGATGTCTTTGTCCGCACCGACGACGGCTATGTGCGCGCCGGCTTTGTCGAAGGCGACGGCCTCGGCCCGATGCGGTTCGTTGATCTGGAGGAGAGCCGGGATTGCTCAGCTGGATGTGTGATCGCCGGCGTCAGCGGACGTGTCAGCCTGCACACCGGGGCGCCAGGGGAGCAGAGCTGCGGCGATCTCGGAGACGGCATCCATCTCTTTGCCGGGGGCGACACGCCCTACTGCCCAGCCAGCCTGACCTGGCAGGAAGCTCAACGGCTCGGCGGCCAGACCCTGCGCGTCACGCGCTCCGGCGATGTGCGCCGCGACCGGGAGCCGGACTGCGTGCCGCGGCCCTGGTCGCCCTGCCGGGTGCCCTAGTCGTAGCGGCGGATCAGTGCCACGAGACGGCCCTGGATGCGCACGCGGTCCGGGCCGAAGATGCGGGTCTCGAAGGCCGGGTTGGCCGCTTCCAGCGCCACGGATTCGCCCTTGCGGCGCAGGCGTTTCAGCGTCGCTTCGGCCTCGTCGATCAGGGCGACGACGATCTCGCCGGTATTGGCGGTGTCGGTGCGTTTCAGGATGATCAGGTCGCCATCATGGATGCCGGCCTCGATCATGGATTCGCCTTCCACCTGGAGGGCGAAGTAATTTTCCTCGTCGGCATAATCGACCGGGGTCTCGATGCGCGAGACTTCCTGCTGGATCGCCTCGATCGGCACACCCGCAGCGATCTTGCCGAGCACCGGCAGGCTGGGCGTGGCATGGCCAGTGACGTTTCGCCCGGCGCCGACAAGGCTCGGCCGGAAGGCCTGCCGCCCTCGCGGCGGTGCGGCGGGTGTGGCAGAATCAGGCAGCTTGAGCACTTCCAGCGCACGGGCCCGGTGGGCGAGCCGGCGAATGAAGCCGCGCTCTTCCAGCGCCGTGATCAAACGGTGAATGCCTGACTTGGAGGCCAGGTTCAGCGCATCTTTCATCTCATCAAAGGAGGGAGATACGCCGTCCTCCTTGATTCTACTATGAATAAAGAGCAGCAGCTCTTTCTGTTTCGCTGTCAGCACTGTTTGGACTCCGCCTTGGCTGCGATTCGTTTGTTCGCATGTGTTCTACACGCGTTCCGGTTCTGGGTCAAATCTATTGGGCGTGACGGAGCGCGGAGACGGCCGACTGGCGGTCGGGACTTTTCATCAGGCTCTCGCCGATGAGGAACCGCTGGGCGCCGGATTTGCGGAGTGTGTGGATGTCTTGCGGTGTGGACACACCGCTTTCCGAGACAAGGTGCATATGCGCGGGCACCATGGCGCTGAGCCGGGCGGTGGTGGTGAGATCTGTCGTCATGGACTTCAGATCGCGGTTGTTGACCCCCAAGAGGGTGACCGGCAGCTCGACCGCGCGCTTCAGCTCGCTTTCATTGTGCACCTCTGCCAGCACGTCCATGCCGAGTTCAGTGGCGGCAGCACACAGCTCGCGCGCAAGCACATCGTCGACGGCCGCCAGGATGACCAGTACGGCATCGGCGCCATAGGCGCGCGCCTCGACCACCTGGAAGGGATCGATCATGAAATCCTTGCGCAGCAGCGGCAGGCTGACCGCATCGTGCACGGCCTCAAGGTCGTCCAGGCTGCCGCCGAAGCTCGGCCCGTCGGTGAGGACAGACAGGCACGCCGCGCCGCCGGCTTCGTATTCGCGCGCGATAAGCACAGGATCGGCGCCTGGCAGAATCTCGCCTGCCGAAGGACTGCGCCGCTTCAGCTCACAGATCAGGCCGTTCTCGCCGAGCAGGGTGAAGGCGGTCAGGGCCGCTTCGAAACCACGCGGGGCAGGGGCAGCCTTCGCCTGCGCCTCCAGGTCTGCAAGCGAGGTGGCGACCCTGGCGGCAACGACCTCCTCCTGCTTGTAAGCCAGGATACGGTCGAGCGCGGTCGAGCCACTGCTGAGGAGATGGCTTGTTGGCATGGGTTTCAGGCCTCGCGCCCGTGAGAAAGATTGACCAGCCGGCTGAGCGTCTTGCGCGCCGCGCCGCTGTCGATGGCCGCAACGGCCAGTTTCGTCCCGGCCTCGATGTTCCCGGCCAGGTCCAACAGATAAAGCCCGCATCCGGCATTCAGGGTCACCACGTCGCGGAACGGGCCGGACGTGCCGTCGAACAGTTCCAGGATGGCGCGGGCATTGTCCTCCACGCTGGACCCTTCCAGCGCCGAGAGCGGGCTGGTCTGCAGGCCGGCATCGCCCGGCTGGATGGTGTATTCGCGAACAATACCATCGGAGATATCGGCCACCATGGTGTCGCCGGCGATCGAGACCTCGTCGATGCCGTCCACGCCGTGCACGACCCAGGCACGGGTCACGCCGAGCTCGGCCAGTGCATCGGCCATGGGGCGTACCCATTTCGCATCATAAACACCGAGGATCTGGTGGGAAGCGCTGGCAGGATTGGTCAGCGGGCCGAGCAGGTTGAAAATGGTGCGGATGCCCAGCGCCTGTCGTACCGGCGCAACATGGCGCATCGCCGAATGATGGGTGCGGGCAAAAAGGAAGCCGACCCCGGCCTCGCGCACGCAGGTGTGGAAGGTCTCGTCGTCGACTTCCAGGTTCACGCCGAGGGCTTCGAGCACATCGGCGCTGCCGGTCTTGGGCGGGACGGAGCGGTTGCCATGCTTGGCGACGCGCCCGCCGGCCGCTGCGATGACGATGGCCGCCGCGGTGGAGGTGTTGAGGCTCTTCCAGGGCAGGCCGCCGGTGCCGCAGGTGTCGAGCAGTGGCCCGTCGATTTGGTGGAGGCGGGCATGAGCGCGCATGATGCGGGCCCCGGCGATAAGCTCGGCCGATGTCTCACCGCGCACGGCGAGCCCCATCAGGAAAGCCGCGATCAGCTCATTGCCCGCCTCGCCCGAGAGCAGCGTTTCGAAAGCGCCTTCCAGCATCTGCGCGGGCAGATCCTGGTGGCGGGCGATGGCCTTGATCGTGTCTTTCAGGGACTCAGTCATTGCAATGCCCATAGCGCGCCTTCCGCGCGCTGAACAGCCGGCAGGTCGGGCTCACAGACACACCAGGCGCCAGTGCCTGCATCCTTGTCATCCCGGGACCAAACTAGCCGCCAATGGCATAGACCAGCGACAGCCGGCTGGCGGTATCGGTGGCGGTGAAACCTTGCGGCGGGTCGGTGTCGTGGCGCACATCGAAGGAGACGCGCACCGACAGCGCGTCGGTCAGCTTCGCCGTCAGGGCGGAGATGGTGACGAACTGCGTACTCTCCTGCGCGTAGAGCATGTCGGTGTCATTGGTGAAGACGACATTCTCGTTGAACTGGAAGGAATAGTTCGACGCCGCAAAGACCGAAACGCTTTCGATGGTTTCCGCGGGGATCACCTCCTCACCTTCCATGCGCGACTTGCGCTCGTCGACTTTCAGGCCGGGCCCGCCTTCCACCGTCCAGATGGCCCGCCCGCCATTGAGCACCTCATAGCCGAGACCGCCGCCGAGGAAGAGGCGGGAGTCGAAACCGGAAAACTGGTCGACCTCATAGGAGAGGCGACCGAAGCCGTACATCTTGTCATTCATCTGTCGGTCGATCTGGCCGGCAATGAAGGCGCGGTTCTTGGTTTCCTCGCCATCGGTCTCGCCGAAATCGGCCTGGGCCTCAACGCTGGCTTTCCAGATCTGGGTCTGGCGCGCGATATCGACAGCCATGCCGAAATCGGTGGTCTCGGTATTCCCGGTTGTCACCCCGGCGCTGAGGCCGCCTTCACCGCTCCATTTCGGAGCCTGGGCCATGGCGGGGAGGGCAGCGGAAAGCAAGCTGGCTGAAACGGCGGATAGGCCGAGCTTGAACATGGACATACTGTCGGGCTCCTTTCTGTACACGGTTACTGATGCCTTACTGGCGGTAGAGAAGTTGAGAAAATCCTGATTCCCGGAAAATTCCGGCAGGACAACGCAGTCGCGCACCTGAAGGCCTTGCCAGCGTCTCCGGGAAGTGAAACCTGTGGTTCATGGATTCACTTTCGACACTCTCATCGCAGGATGAGCAGGCGCGCGAGCGCCTCCTGGCCGCCAATGACTCCATGGTGTCGCGTACCGTGGCATGGTCAAAGGTCAATACGGGCAGCTGGAACACGGCCGGCCTGACTGCATTTGCCCCGAAACTGGCCGATGCGTTCAGCGAACTGGACGCCGATGTGGCACTGGAAGCCTCGCGCCCCTTCGAGACGGTCACCGAGACCGGCAGGACCGAGATGATCGAGACCGGCCCGGTCCTGCGTGTGCGTGCGCGGCCCGGGGCGCCGGTGCAGGTGGTCATGAGCGGGCACTATGACACCGTGTTTCCGGACGGCACTTTCATGGAAGTCACAGATCTCGGCGAAGGGCGCCTGAACGGGCCGGGCCTGGCTGACATGAAGGGCGGGCTCTGCGTCATGCTGGAGGCGCTGAAAGCCTTCGAGGCCGGCGCGTTGAAGGACAGGGTCGGTTATCAGATCGTGGTCACACCGGATGAGGAGATCGGCAATTTCGCCAGTGCCCATGCCCTCACTGAGGCCGCACAGTCCGGCGCCCTGATCGGCATGACATACGAGCCGGCCATGGAGACCGGCGCGATGTCGGGCGGGCGCAAGGGCTCGGCGGTCTATGACATTGTCCTGCACGGCAAGGCTGCCCATGCCGGGCGCGCCAAGCATGAAGGCCGCAGCGCCATCGCCGCGGCGGCTGAACTTGTCGTCGGCCTGGAAGCGCTCAACGCCAATCCGCATGGGGTGACCGTGAATGTCGGCAAGATCGAGGGCGGGGACGCGGTCAACATCGTGCCGGCGCTCGCCGTGGTGCGCTTTGGTGCGCGGGCGCCTGACCAGGCTGCCGCGACCTGGACGCAGGCCGAGATCGAGGCATTGCTGAAGCGCGCAACCGCCCATGACGGCATCCACGGCCATCTCCACGGCGGCTTCTACCGCCCGCCCAAACCGCGCAATGCGGCCCAGCAGGCCCTGTTCGATGTGGTCTCCGGCACGGGCCGCGCCCTCGGTCTGGAGCTGACCTTTGAGGACACCGGCGGTGTCTGCGAGGGCAACAATATCTTCGCCGCCGGGGTGCCCAATGTGGACACGCTCGGCGTGCGCGGCGGGCGCATCCACTCGGCCGAGGAATATGTCGTCACCTCCAGCTTTGCCGAGCGCGCGAGCCTTTCGGCCTTCCTGCTCAACCGCATCGCGGACGGGCGCATCGATGCGGCCGCCATCAAGGCGCTGATGGCATGAGCGCGCCCGGCCATGTCATCCGGCCCGCGCGGCTCGATGATTTCGATGCGCTGATGGCCCTTGCCGAGCTGTCCGGACCCGGCTTCACCAGTCTGCCGGTCAACGAGGCCCTCTTGCGCCGGCGCCTGGGTGACAGCGAAAAGGCCTTTCGCGGCGAGGTCGCGCGCCCACAGACAGGCAAGTTCCTGATGATGCTGGAAGACCTCTCCAATGGTGAGGTGATGGGCTGCAGCGCGGTGAAGGCCGGCGTCGGCGTCGACCAGCCCTTTTTCAACTACCGCATCATCACGCTGGCGCAGGCGAGCCAGGCGGCCGACCGCCGTTTCGACATGGACGCGCTGGTGCTGACCAACGAGTTTGTCGGCTTCACCGAGGTCGGCACGCTGTTCCTGAAGCCGGAAGTGCGTGGGGCAGGGGTTGGGCGCCTGACGGCCCAGTCGCGCTACCTGCTCATGGCCGCCGCGCCCGACGCCTTCAGCACGCAGGTCCTGGCCGAGCTGCGCGGCGTGGTCGACGAGGAGGGTGGCACGCCTTTCTGGGAGTGCCTTGGCCGGCCCTTTTTTCGCATGAGCTTTCCCGAGGCGGATTTTCTGTCGGCGGTCTCCGACAATCAGTTCATTCTCGACCTGATGCCGAAATACCCGATCTATGTGGACCTGCTCCCGCCCGAGGCGCGCGAGGTGATCGGGCGCTGCCATGCCCAGGGCGTCGGCGCGCTGAAGCTGCTGGAATGGGAGGGCTTCCGGTTCGAGCGTGTGGTCGACATCTTCGATGGCGGCCCGCTGGTGAAATGCGAGCGGCAGAATATCCGCACGGTGCGCGAGAGCCGGCTTGTAACCCTCACGGTCGGCTCCCCATCTGAGGAAAGCGAGCCCGCGCTGGTCTCCAGCGACAGGCTGCCCGATTTCCGGGTTGTCTCCGTGCCGGTGGAGATGACCGGCGAGGAAACGGCCGTCACGGATGCCGAGGTGTTCGAGGCGCTGCAGATCAAGCCCGGCGAGCAGGTGCGTATCTGGACGAGGAGCGAGGCATGACAGGCCGTGACGTCTATATTTCAGGCCGCTGGCAGACCGGTGAGGGCGCGGCCTTCGCCAGCATCTGCCCGGCCACGGGCGAGAGCGTCTGGGACGGGCATGCGGCCTCTGCCGCTCAGGTGACTGCGGCCGTGGATTCCGCCCGCACCGCCTTCCTGCACTGGTCGCGCCTGCCGCAATCACAGCGCACGCAGGTGATCGAGGCCTATGGCGAGGCGCTGGCCAGGCGCAAGGAGAAGATCGCCGAGACGATCTCGCGCGACATGGGAAAGGCGCTCTGGGACTCTCAGGGCGAAGCCGCGGCCATGGTCGGCAAGATCGGTCTTTCCATCAAGGCGCAGGTCGAGCGCGCCGGCAGCAAGTCGCTCGATGCGGCCTTCGGTTCCATGCATCTCACCCACCGCCCGCATGGCGTGATGACGGTTTTCGGGCCGTTCAACTTCCCCGGCCACCTGCCGAACGGTCATATCGTGCCCGCGCTTCTGGCCGGAAATACCTGCGTTTTCAAGCCGTCTGAGTTGGCCCCCGCTGTGGCCGAGATCATGGTGGAGGCGTTCGAGGAGGCCGGCCTGCCGGCCGGGTGCCTGAACCTCGTCCATGGCGCGCGCGAGACAGGCGGGGCGCTGCTGGAAGCCGACATTGAGGGCCTGCTGTTCACCGGGTCTGCCAAGACCGGCTGTTATTTCCACAAATATTTCGGCGGGCGCCCGGAAGTGATGCTGGCGCTGGAGATGGGCGGGAACAATCCGCTCATCATCTGGGACCCGGCCGATGCCGAGGCCGCCGCCGACATCGCCGCCCAGAGCGCCTTCCTCACCACCGGCCAGCGCTGTTCCTGCGCGCGCCGTGTGATCCTGCCCGAAGGTCCATGGGGCGACAGCGTGGTCGAGGCTATCATTGCCCGCGCGCAAGGCCTTGAGATCGGCGCCTGGAATGATGAGGGCATCTTCATGGGCCCGCTGGTCTCGGCTCAGGCGGCAAAGGCCGCTGTCGACTTCCAGGCCATGCTGAAAGGCAAGGACGGGAAGGTACTCACCCCACTCGTGCAGGAAGACGAGGCACTTGGCTTCGTCACGGCCGGCGTGGTGGATGTCACCGAGGCCTCCGACATTCCAGACGAGGAACTGTTCGGCCCGGTGATGCAGATCTACCGCGTGCCGGATTTCCTCTCGGCCATCGCCCGGGCCAATGACACACGCTACGGCCTTTCCGGCGGCCTTGTCTGCGACGACGACTATGCTTGGATCCAGGCGAGCGAGCAGATGCGCGCGGGCATCCTCAACCGCAACAGGCCTACTGCCGGCGCCAGCGGCGCCATGCCCTTCGGCGGGCCGGGCCTTTCCGGCAATCACCGCCCCTCGGCCTGGTATGCCGCTGACTATTGTGCCTGGCCGCAGGCGAGCCAGGTCTCCGACACAGCCATGCGCCTTTCCGCCCAGGGCTTCCCGCGATGAGCAAGGCGGTCGAGGTCAATTTCGACGGCCTGATCGGGGCGACGCATAATTATGGCGGCCTGTCGGATGGCAATCTCGCCAGCGCGAAGAATGCCGGCGATGTCTCCAATCCGCGCGAGGCGGCGCTGCAGGGCCTTGAGAAGATGCGCATGATGGTGCGCGCGGGGCTGACCCAGGGCGTGCTGCCGCCCCAGCCGCGGCCCTGGCTGCCCTTCCTCTCCGATCTCGGCTACGGCACGGATATCCCGACTGCAGTGGAGACAGCCGCGAGGCTCTGCCCGCAGCACCTGAAGACCGCCTATTCGGCCAGCTGCATGTGGGCGGCCAATGCGGCCACAGTCTCGCCCTCGGCCGACACCCAGACCGAGATGGTCCACCTGACGCTGGCGAACCTGCACACCATGCTGCACCGGAGCCTGGAATGGGAAACGCTGGACCGGTCGCTGCTCGATATCTTTCCCGCCACCTCGGACCTCTACATCCAGGTCGACCCGGCGCTACACCCCCATGCCGATTTTTCCGATGAAGGCGCGGCGAACCATACCCGGCTTTGCGGGGATTTCGGCGAGCAGGGCGTGGAGCTGTTCGTCTATGGCCGCAGGGCAGGGGAAAGCATGGTGGGCTTCCCTGCGCGCCAGACGCTGGAGGCCTGCGAAGCCATCGCGCGCCGGCACTATCTGCGTCCCGAACGCACCGTCTTTGCTCGCCAGGCGCGGCGCGCCATCGAGGCGGGCGCCTTCCATAATGACGTGGTCTGCGTCGGCACGCTCGACACGCTGTTCTTCCACGAGTTCGCGTTTGAGGACACCGATGGCACGCTGGAGGCGCTGCGGCGCGCGGGGGATGGCCTCTTCGAGCTGAAACCCGTCATGGTGCCCGAGGCGGAAGTGCCGCTTGCGGACGCGATCTCTTCCTATCTCTTCAACTCCCAGCTGCTCAAACTGCCGGGCGAGGACCGCCTCGTCCTCGTCGCGCCGACCGAGACCCGCGATACGCCTTCCACAGCCCGCTATTGTGAGCAGCTGGTCGCCGGCAACGGCCCGATCGGACGGGTGCACTATGTCGATGTGCGCCAGTCCATGAGGAATGGCGGCGGGCCAGCCTGCCTGCGGCTGCGCGTGGTGCTGACCGAGGAGGAACTGGCCTCGGTGCATGCCGGCGTGATCCTGGATGAGGGGAAGATCGACGCCCTGCAGGATGTGGTGCGCGCAACCTATCGCGACCGGCTTGCGCCGTCTGACCTCGCAGATCCATCATTCGCCGCTGAAGCGCTGACCGCATATGAGGCCATCGTGGCGGCGCTGGAGCTGCCGAGCCTCATCTGAGGAGTTCGAAATGGACATCACGCTCTATACCTATTGGCGTTCCTCGGCGGCCTATCGCGTGCGCATCGCACTGGCGCTGAAGGGGCAGGCCTATGACAGCGTGCCGGTGAGCCTCGCGCCCGATGTGCTGGCCCACCGCCAGCCGGACTATCAGGCCATCAACCCGCAGATGCGTGTGCCAAGCCTGAAAACGGGCAGGGACATTTTCGTCCAGTCCATGGCGATCCTGGAATGGATCGAGGAAACCTTCCCCGAGCCGGCATTGCTGCCATCCGACCTCGCAGAGCGCGCGCGCTGCCGCGCCTTCGCGCAGATCATTGTCAGCGACATTCACCCGATCCAGAACTCGTCCATTCTCGGCATCCTGCGAAACGAGATCGGCGCGAGCGGGGAACAGGTACGCAGCTGGATCCACGGCGCCATGGCGCACGGCTTCGCGGCGCTGGAGACCATGGCCGCGTTGCAACCGACCTCGACATTCCTGTTCGGGGAGACGCCGGGCTTCGCTGAAATCTGCCTCGTGCCGCAGATTTACAATGCCCGCCGGTTCGATGTGGATCTCGATCCCTATCCGCGGCTCGTGGCCCTCGATAAGGCCGCCTGCGCGCTGCCGGCCTTCGAGGCCGCCCACCCGGACAACCAGCCCGACGCGCCCTGATGCCTGTGTGAGGCCCTAGCGGCCCGTGCCGGGCACCTCGGCGCAGTACTCGCCATACATGCCGCCCTGGTCGATGCAGAAGAATTCCCACGCGCCGGGCTCGGCCGGCTTGTCGTTCCTGTTGTCGCCGACATAGGCGATGATTTCGACATCGGGATAACCCTGCGCGGCGAGCATGGCCGGCACGAGGGCATAGCGGCCATCCTTGACGCTCGGCCCGGCTGGCCGGGCACGCGTGAGGAGGACCTGGAAATCCTCCGAGCGTTTCAGGCCCAGGCTGAAGAGATTGTTCTCGGTGGCGAGCTGTTCGGAATCAGCGCGGTTGGTGACGAAGGCGATATGCCCGCCGGCGGCGTTGACGTGGCGAACGAACTCTGCGGCGCCGGGCACCAGCGTCGCGGCAGCTTCCTGCGTCCAGGCATGCCAGGAGTCCGGCGTGAAGCTTTCCCCCGTGAGATCGCGCGAAATCTGGTAGGCGATATTGTTCATCACCGTCTCGTCGAGATCGAGCACGACTGCCCAGCTGCCATCGGGTAAATCGCCTTCCACACTGTCGATCCAGGCCGTGGCTTCGCTGTAGACCTCTTCGGCTTCGGCGGCCCAGTCCGGCGAGTAGGCGACCCAGGCCGTGCTCGGCTTGAGTTCTCCGGCCGGCTCGGCAGGCACGCTTGCACAGGCGGCCAGCGACAGCCCCAGGAGCGCGGCAAGTGCAAGACGCGATAATTTCATGTCAGTTCCCCCCAAGAGGCCGAAATCAGTTGGCCATTCCGCCCTTCAGCACATAGCCGCCCGCGCCGAGATCGAACATCTCCGCGATATCGGGATGGCTCACCGGCGTGTCGCTGTCATCAGGCAGCAGGTTCTGTTCGCTGACATAGGCGACATAGTGGGTACGCTCATTCTCGGCGAAGAGATGGTAGTAGGGCTGGTCCTTGTCCGGGCGCACTTCCTCCGGGATCGACTCATACCATTCGTCGGTATTGGCGAATTCCGGATCGACATCGAAGATCACGCCGCGGAAAGGAAACACCCGGTGCTTGACGACCTGGCCGATCTGATATTTCGCCTGCCGCGAACGGGCCAGGAAATTCGGCTTGTCGTTGGCATAGGACAGGGTGCTGGCCGGTGTCTCCTCGACACTCTCACCAGACCGAAGCTTGCGCGCGAGGCGCTGAAGGAACCGGGATGGGCTACTCATCGTGTCCCTATGTGCTACACCTTTGTTCAACGGACAAGATTTAGGCCACACCATGGCGAGCGAAAAAGCTGGCCAGGGGCGCAAGCGCGCGAAACCTGGCGGGCGTAACGGGACAGGACCGCTCTATGCGGCCGTGGACCTTGGAACAAACAATTGTCGGCTGCTGATCGCAAAGCCGATGGGACATGGCTTTCGCATCGTCGACAGCCACAGCCAGATTGCGCGCCTCGGCGAGGGGCTGGCCCATACCGGCCGCCTCTCTGATGCGGCGATCGAACGCGCCATGGATGCGCTCTCGAAGATCCGCCACAAGCTGCGCGCGCGGAAGGTCGCCCATGTGCGCTGTATCGCGACAGAGGCCTGCCGGCAGGCCGAGAACGGACCGGATTTCATCGCCCGCGTGCGCGACGAACTGGGCCTGACCTTCAAGATCATCGGCCCGGGCGAGGAAGCGCGCCTGGCCATGGTGGGCTGTCACAACCTGTTCAACGAGACCGGCGAGCATGCTCTCGTGCTCGATATCGGCGGCGGTTCGACCGAGCTGTCGCTGGTGGATGCGGCCAAGGCGCGCCGGGCAGGGGGCGTGAAGAACCTCGTCAATGCCGATGTCATCAAGTGCTGGGGCTCGCTGCCGCTCGGTGTCGTCACCCTGGCCGAGGCCTTTGCCTGTCAGGACGAACTGGAAAGCTTCGAGGCGATGCGCACCCATGCCCGCGAAGTGATCTCGAACTGGAAGCATGCCGAGGACGTCAAGGCCGCCATGGCCGGCGAGAAAGCCCATATCATCGGTACGTCCGGTACGGTGACCTGCCTGGCGGGCGTCCATCTCGGGCTCGACCGCTATCGCCGCGATGTTGTTGACGGGGCCTGGATGAGCCGCGAGGAGGGTCTGGCCGTGATCCAGCGCCTGTGCGATCTCGGCCTTGAGGGCCGCGCCCAGCTGCCCACCATCGGCGAGGAGCGCGCCGGGCTGATGCTGTCGGGCTGTGCCATCGTCTCGGCGACCTGGGACCTCTTCCCCGCCGAGCGCATGCGCGTGGCAGACCGCGGCTTGCGCGAAGGCCTGCTGCTCACCATGATTCACGGACCGAAGCGGAAGGAACGCCGGCGGTCGCGGCGCGGAGGCCGTCGCCGGCGCGCGAACAAGAGCGGCGAAGCGAGACCGGCATGAGCGATGAAGGCAAACGCCGCTGGAAAGGCCCCAGCGCCGGCGACAAGAAGAAAAGCTCCGGACGCAGCCCGGGCGAACGCAAGATCGTCGCCCACAATGCCTCGAGCGAAAGCTCCAAGCGCTGGATCGAGCGCCAGCTGGCCGACCCTTATGTGCGCAAGGCCAGGGATGAAGGTTATCGCTCGCGCGCGGCCTACAAGCTGCTGGAACTGTCTGAAAAGGCGCGGCTTTCCTATAAGGGCAAGCGGGTGGTCGATCTCGGCTGCGCGCCGGGCGGCTGGATCCAGGTGGCGATGGAGCTTGGCGCCAGCGAGGTGGTCGGCATCGATCTGCTCGAACTCGACCCGATCCCGGGAGCGCATATCATTGCTGGCGACATTGCCGAAACCGGGGATGTGGCAGAGATGCTGACCGGGCTCACCGGGCCGCCCGATCTCGTCATCTCCGACATGGCGGCGAACACGACAGGCCACAAGCAGACCGACCATCTGCGCACGGTGGCGCTGGTGGAACTCGCCCTCGATTTCGCGATCACCCATCTCGCGCCGGGCGGGGTGTTTCTCTCAAAGGTGTTCCAGGGCGGGGCAACCAAGGATGTGCTCGACCGGCTGAAAGCGAGCTTCCGCGATGTGAAGCACATCAAGCCGCCGGCCAGCCGCGCCGGCAGCCCGGAAATCTATGTCGTCGCGAAGGGCTTCAGCCCGGCCCGTAAAGGCTAGTAGGGCGGGACAGCGCCGGCGGCCGGCCATGTGGTGTAGCTCACCCGGTCTACCGTCATCCTGAAGACCTCGCGCGGGGTCGCGCCCGCGGCGACATAATGGCCGACTTCGGTCCAGCTGCCATCGTCCACGGTGGCCTCATACTCGACCGTGGCGTTCGGCCCGGCGGGAATGGACCATCTGAAGCCGTCTTCGGTGAGCACGAGCGGGAAGGTCCCGGCGCGCTCGCCATTATAGCTGCGGATCTCCCAGCTGCCGTCCGGGCCGGACTGGGAGATAACGGCGAAGGCATTGAAGTCCACATCGCCAACCTCGTCATAGCCGGTGCCCTCGACCACAACGATCTGACCGCTCAGCATCGGTCCGACACGCTCGGTCTGGGTCAGCTCGAACGGAACCCCGCCCGGACCATAGCCTTCCGCGGTGCCGACCCATTCGCCGAACATGAAGCTCAGCGGATGATCGTAGGCTGGCGGCGGCACCGGGCCGGGCTCGGGCGCCGTGCTGGCGCAGGCGGTGAGGGCGAGGGCGGCCAGTCCGCCACTGACGAGGTGTTTCATGGGGCTTGCACTCCTGTGATCCGGGGCCAGGTGTGGCGCGACCTGCGCCTGTGTTAACCATAACGCCAGTCGGGGCGGATCGATCCACAAAACAAGGCGCCGGCCAAAGGGCCGGCGCAGTTTCATCGGAGTATGATCCGGGCGGATCAGTACGTTGCGGTATCTTCAGCGGTATCCGTTTGCGGCTCAACCATCGCGAGGATTTCGTCCTCGGTATAGTTCAGGCTGAGATACGGCTCGCTGTTCTCGCGCTGCTCGACCTCAAACTCGGAAATCGGGACGATCACTTCGGTGTCGCCGATATTCCAGACGCCACCAACGCTGACCACGGCACCGGCGACTTCATTGTCGCTGTTGATCACCAAGTCGGTCACATCACCGATTTCCTCGGTGTCGGAGCCGAAAACGCTCTCACCGATCCAAGCGGAGGCCAGATAGGCGGGATTGTACTTGTAGGACTCGTACGACGCGATCGTATCAAAGGCGTCAGGCGCCTGGATGGACGCTTCCTGCGTCATTTCCATTGCAGTCGTATCCTGTTGATCGACTTTCGGTTCGTCGGCCATCGCCACGGCGGGAGTAAGGGCGAAGGCAGAAACGGTAAGAAGTGTCTTGATATTGGTCATGAGCTTTCTCCTTCATGTCTGCAGGGCGCATCCCCTGATGGCTAAATAACGGGGCCGCAGGGACGATGTTCCGCACCCAACGGCAGAAACTTCACGCCAGCTGGAAAAGGGGCTTTTCAAGGCGGGGAGACTCCCTTAGGAGGCCGAAAAGGGAGCTCCCCACATGAAAATCCGACAAGCCATCACCTTCGACGACGTGCTGCTTCAGCCCGGCCCGAGCGAGGTCATGCCCGCCCAGGTCGACGTTTCAACCCAGCTCACCAAGGCCATCCCGCTCAATATTCCGCTGCTCTCGGCAGCCATGGACACGGTGACCGAGGCGCGCCTGGCCATCGCCATGGCCCAGGCCGGCGGGATTGGCGTCATCCACCGCAATCTGAGCGTTGAGGAGCAGGCCGGCGAGGTCACCCAGGTCAAGAAATTCGAATCCGGATTGGTGATGAACCCCGTCACCATCTCCCCGCGCGCCACCCTGGCCGAGCTGCGCGAGCTGAAATCGCGCACCGGCTTTTCCGGCATCCCGGTGGTGGAAGACAGCGGCAAGGTGGTCGGCATCGTCACCAATCGCGACATCCGCTTCGTCGAGGACGAAACCGAGACCGTTGCCAGCCTGATGAGCCGCAATGTCCAGAGCGTGAAGATGGACGCCGATATCGAAGAGGCTCGCAAGCTGCTGCACGAGCACCGGATCGAGCGCCTGATCATCGTCGATGACGAGTTCCGCTGCGTCGGCCTGCTCACCGTCAAGGACATGGACAAGGCCGCGGTGAACCCCAATGCCGCCAAGGACGGGGCAGGGCGCCTGCGCGTGGCGGCGGCCTCCACCGTGGGCGATGAGGGCTTTGCCCGCACCGAGGCCCTGATCGAGGCCGGCGTGGACGCGGTGATCATCGACACCGCCCATGGCCACAGCTCGGCCGTGCTGGCCGCCGTGACGCGCGCGAAGAAGCTCTCCAATTCGGTCCAGATCATAGCCGGCAATGTCGCCACCAGCGACGCCACCAAGGCGCTGATCGATGCCGGCGCGGATGCGGTGAAGGTCGGCATCGGGCCGGGCTCGATCTGCACGACGCGCATTGTCGCTGGCGTCGGCGTGCCCCAGCTGACGGCCATCGAGGACTGCGCCAATGCGGCCGCCGCCTCCGGCACACCGATCATCGCCGATGGCGGGATCAAGTTTTCCGGCGATTTCGCCAAGGCGCTGGCGGCAGGCGCCTCCACCGCCATGATGGGCTCGATCTTCGCCGGCAGCGAGGAAGCGCCCGGCGAGGTGTTCCTCTATCAGGGGCGCAGCTACAAATCCTATCGCGGCATGGGCTCCATCGGTGCCATGGCGCGCGGTTCGGCCGACCGCTATTTCCAGAAGGATGCCAGCCAGGACAAGCTTGTGCCGGAAGGCATTGAGGGCCAGGTGCCGTTCAAGGGCCCGATCGCGCCGATCATCCACCAGATGGTCGGCGGCCTGCGCGCGGCCATGGGCTATGTCGGGGCCAAGACAGTGACCGAACTGCACGAGAAGGCCGAATTCGTCCAGATCACCGGCGCGGGCCTGCAGGAAAGCCACGTCCACGATGTGACGATGACTCGCGAAACGCCGAATTACTCTATTCCGAGGGGTTAGGTCGGCGTAGGCTCCCTCCCGCGCAGGAAGACATTCCAAAGAGCTGTCAGAAGGCGCTTGAGAGTCCCCCCGCCGACGGTTCGAACTGGCAGGCCTGTTTTGCCGATGCCGAGGAGCAGTCGGGCATCTGGTATCTCGCAGTGATCAATCTCGGTACGGCGGCCTTCATTCAGGACGATCACGAAACCGCGGCGTACTATTACCTGCTGAGCCGGAGCGGCGGCATGAATATCTCCAGCGATATCACGCTCCATGCGCACCGCTCGGCGGTCTTCTACCGGACGGGGCATATGGACTATGCGGTGTCCGACGGCGAGCAGGCCTGGAACATGATCGAGGCCGGTGAAACCATGATTCCCGGCATCGAGATGGACAATGAAATCAGGTTCTACGTTCTTTCAAACATCCTGGAGAGCCTCTATGCGGGCGAATCCGAGGCCTTCGACCCGGCTTTCAGGATGTATGCGAACCTGCCGGTCAACGACCTGCAGGATCGGGCCAACCGCGCTGCCGTCCTGTCGAATATCGGGCGGCTGGACCTGGCCATCGAGGAGAGCGCGCTGCTTCTGGAAGACATGCCGGGCAATCCGCAGATCGAGAACAATCACTGCTACATGCTGCACCAGGCCGGCCGGGATGAAGAGGCCCTAGAGTATTGCCTCAGCGCGCTGGAGAAAAGTCCGGATGCGCCTCACATCATGCACAGCCTTGCCACCGTGTTTGCCGCGCTCGGCCGGTGTGGTGAGGCTGACATGCTGATGGAAGAGGCGCGGGCAATCTCGCCCTCGGTGGCTCTCTACCATGAGCCGCTGGAGTGCGCGCCGGCTGAATAGGTCTATCTACCGCACCGGATGAAAATGTTTCCCCGGGTCGATCTCGACCTCGTATTCCGCGCGCAGCGAGCGGGAGATGCGGTTGAAGGTTGTGCGGCGGATCGGGGCGTGCCCGCGAAAGAATTTGCGCAGGGTGACGGTGGAGACGCCCACGCGGCTGGCAAAGTCCTGATAACTTTCAGTAAGTTCGGCCTCGAACTCGCGGCAATTGATGGTCGTCCCGCGTTCGGACATTTCTCGTCTCCTGCGTGAATTTCTGCGCTTTGATCGAAACTTTCGCAAAACTTGGGCCGGCAGGCAGAAACGATTTGGCGGAACACATGGGGAACGATAGTTTGGTTTCCGTAACGGGGACACCATATGACGGCCATGATCGACACATTGCAGACGGCAGAGGACTTGAAGGCAGCCGGGATGCCGGAAGCCCAAGCGGTCGCTTTGTCCCGTGTGCTTGGCCGGTCTCTCGATGAAGGCGAACTCGTCACCAAAACCTTCCTCAAAGAGCAGTTCGAGAATTTCGAGGCACGCCTGACTCTCAAGCTTTCGGCCATTGTTGCCGGGCTACTGGCACTTTTTGCTGCGTTCGACCGATTCTTCGGTTAGTCGCGGTGGAATGAAACTCGGTGGCCGACTCTCCGCTTCGATCCAGGTTCTCGAGGATGTCCTCAATCGCCGCCAGCCGGTGAAGCTGGCCGTGCGCGACTGGGGCAAGCGCGCGCGCTATGCCGGGTCGAAGGACCGGGCATGGGTCTCCGGCCTGGTGCTTGATGCCCTGCGCCGGAAAAACTCGCTCGCCCATATCATGGGCGCCGATGATGCCCGCGCGCTGATCTTCGCCGCCGCGCGCCATGCCTGGCAGATGGACCTGCGCGAGATCGAGCAGGCCTGCTATGACCAGCACGGGCCGACCCCGCTGACCAATGCCGAGCGCGAGGCGCTGATCATGGCGCCGGACCCGGCTGCCCCGCCGCATATTATGGGCGACTTCCCAGAATGGCTCACCCCCTACATCATCCGCGTCTTCGGCGAAGGCGCGGTGATCGAGGGCCAGGCCATGGCGCGCCGCGCCCCGGTCGATATCCGCGTCAACACGCTCAAGGCCGACAGCGAGAAGGCGTCCAAGGCGCTTTATTCGGCCCAGGCGAAGCCTTCCCCCCTGCTGAACGCTGCGTTCCATATCCCCGCGCCGGACCCGGCCCAGCGCGAAACCAGCCTTGAGGCCATCCCGGCCTACTCGAAAGGATGGGTCGAGGTGCAGGATGCCGGCTCGCAGATCGCGGCGGCCGCCGCCAATGTGCAGCCCGGCGAGCAGGTGCTCGACTATTGCGCCGGCGGCGGCGGCAAGACCCTCGCCATGGCCGCGGCGATGGGGGGCAAGGGCCAGGTCTTTGCCTATGACATTGACGGGCGCAGGCTCAGCGCGCTGATCCCGCGCCTGAAGCGCTCCGGCGCACACAATGTGCAGCTCATGCATCCCGATACGCCCGATGTGCTCGCCGCGCTGGAAGGGCAGATGGATTGCGTCTTCATCGATGCGCCCTGTTCGGGTACCGGCACCTGGCGGAGGAAGCCCGATACGAAATGGCGCCTGACCGAACGCTCCCTCGCAAAGCGCCTCGACGAGCAGGCCGAGATCCTGCGGGCGGCGGCAAAATTTGTGAAGCTGGGTGGGCGCATCCTCTACGCGACATGCTCCTTCCTGATGGAGGAAGACGAGGATCAGATTTCGAGCTTTCTGGCGGAATATCCTGAATTTACGGCAGAAGATGCAGCAGAAGCCGCCACCGCGTCGGGTCTGCTCACCGAAGAAGGCGCCCGCCTCGTGCGCGCCGGGCGCGGCGAGCATGGCAGTGTGCGCCTGACCCCGCTGCGGGCAGGCACGGACGGGTTTTTCTTTGCGGTCCTCAGGAAAGTGCCGTGAAGATCGATCCGGGTTTCGTGGACTGGCTCGCCGTTCCTGGATTTTTCCTCCTGTTTGCCGTGACGTGGATCCTTGTTGTTGTCCTGTTGTCCGTGTTCAGCGGGTGGCAGAGACTGGCACGGCAATACGCAGGCGATGCTCCTGCAGACATGGACAGGCGCCATTTCTGCGCGCTTCGGTTCCGACAGGGACTATTCGACGGTGTGGCCTATCGGGGGTGCATCACTATCGGTGTGAACTCGCAGACGATATACTTACGTCCAATCTTCCCTTTTGCGTTTGCTCACAAAGGCTTGCTCATCCCGTTCGCCGAAATGGTAGGGCATTGGAACAAGTCCTTTCTCGGCGATGTCCTGGAGATTGAGTTCCACCGCTGCCCTGGCTTGCGCGCTAGGGTGTCCGGGGATGTCGGCCGCTGGATCGAAGAAACCGCCATGGCACAGCGGGGCAGTTAGTCCGCCAAATAGCGCGACAGCGTGCGGCAGATCACATCCATATCGTTGTGAAAGTCCGGGTCGGGCCGCACCTTGATCCCGTGGCGATAGGCCAGC
Organism: Hyphomonadaceae bacterium UBA5336; assembly: GCA_002408125.1. Taxonomy (GTDB): domain Bacteria; phylum Pseudomonadota; class Alphaproteobacteria; order Caulobacterales; family Hyphomonadaceae; genus UBA5336. The sequence continues at coordinate 71,137 of DHQO01000005.1, forward strand.
TGGCGAATGTCTTCGGGCAGGTCGGCATCGTCGAGCACCTCTCGCCCGCCGACAAAGACAGGGATCACGGGGATGGTGAGTTTTAAAAGCTCGCGCACCTCGGTGCGGACATAGTCTGACGGGTGCTCCAGCCGGCGCGTGCCATCCTCCAGGCTGACATGGGTCCAGCTCGGCCCGACAATGACGAGGCCGGCGCTGCACGTCTTCAGATAGGCATGGATCTGGTCGGTGAAGCTCATGCCGAGCTCCAGCGTGTCGACATCCTTGAAGATCTTGTCGGCGCCGAAGCGGCTGACCAGCTTGTCGTAAATACGCCCGGTAATGTCGATGGAATCACTGCGGCGATAACTGATGAAGACGCGCGATCCGGTCTGCGGCGGCGCTTCCACCGTCTTCTTGGCGGGCGCGGGCGGCGCCACCGGAGGCGGAGGGGCAGCGGGCGGGGAGGGCGCCGCTTTCGCGTCCCCGGCCACATACCACTGTTCCTTGCAGTTCGCACAGCGGACCTTGCGTCCATCCCCGATTGAACTGTCAGGAACAGAATATCGGGTTTCACATTTCGGGCAGGTGATAATCATCGCAAAACCGATAGCCCGGGAAACGCGATTGTCCAGTTGCACAAGCGGTCGCAGACGCAGCGGACGAACTCCGAACTTCTCTATTCACGCCTTGGCTCGCGCTGGCGCCAATCGCCGATGGCTATCTGGATCAGCCTGAGCAGGCCCAGAGAAACAATGCTGGCGAAGATGGAACCCAAAACCGCCGTGAAGGGCAGCAATGCCCGGCCTGTGTCATGTATCAGCAGTTCCATGACGGCCGGCGCATCGTCGAATTGTTCCAGTTCATAGTCTGACCAGATCAGGTCTCCATCCAGGTCCATCGCATCGGCTCTTGCGGAGATGTAGATGTCTGGAATCAGACCGAAGACGAGCAAGTAGAAATAGGTCGCAGGAAGACTAATCAAAACGACCAGGAACATCCTGTGTCCTCTCTCCCATCGCCGGGAGAGATTAAGCCAGATTAGCCAGTAAATTGTCGAAGGCACGCAAAAGGAGAGCAGCCAGAGCGCGGCGTAATAGATGTGGAACATGTCAACGAGGTTCATGAAGGTCCCCCACCTGGTGTACTGATCAAACGGCATTGGTGACAGTGATGCGTATCGAGCGAACCAAAGGGGGCGCGCGTATGGCAATACGAGGTCAGTATAGCAGCATTCCACATTGGCGCAGCGGGCAGACTCGGCTAAACCGCGCCATGGCTGAGACTTATCAACATGAACGCGCGCTGATCGTCGATTTCGGCAGCCAGGTGACGCAGCTGATTGCCCGCCGGCTGCGCGAAAGTGGTATCTACTGCGAGATTCACCCGTTCAATCGTGTCAATGAGCAATTCCTCTCGGACTATTGTCCGAAAGCGATCATCCTGTCCGGTGGTCCGGCCTCCGTCACAGAAGAGGATAGCCCCCGCGCGGACGCGGCCATCTTCGCCTCAGGCGTGCCGGTACTCGGCATCTGCTATGGCCAGCAGACCATGGTGGCCCAGCTCGGCGGGCGCGTGGAGAGCGGCAATAGCCGCGAGTTCGGGCGCGCCTTCATCGAAAAGGTTTCAGACGATCATCTCTTCGATGGTCTCTTCCTTGGCGAAAGCGAGGAAGTCTGGATGAGCCATGGCGACCATGTCGCCGAGATGCCAGCTGGGTTCGGTATCATCGCGCGCTCTCCGGGCGCGCCCTATGCCGTGATCGCAGATCCAGAGCGGGGTTATTACGGCACCCAGTTCCATCCGGAAGTGGTCCACACCCCGCATGGTGCACGCATGCTGCGCAATTTCACCCATGAGATTGCCGGCATGAAAGGCGACTGGACCATGGCGGCCTATCGCGAGGAAGCCGTTGCGAAGATCCGCGAGCAGGTCGGCGAGGGCAGGGTGATCTGCGGGCTTTCAGGTGGCGTCGACAGCTCGGTGGCTGCCGTGCTGATCCACGAGGCCATCGGTGACCAACTCACTTGTGTCTATGTCGATCATGGCCTGATGCGTGCCCATGAAAGCGAGGAAGTCGTCTCGCTCTTCCGCGGCTATTACAACATCCCTCTGGTGCATGTGGATGCGAGCGAAACCTTTCTCGGCGCGCTCGACGGCGTGACGGACCCGGAAGCCAAGCGCAAGACCATCGGCAAGCTCTTCATCGATGTCTTCGAGGAGGAGGCCGGCAAGATCGGCGGCGCCGATTTCCTCGCCCAGGGCACACTCTATCCCGATGTGATCGAGAGCGTCAGTGCGCTTGGTGGACCCAGCGTGACGATCAAGTCCCACCACAATGTTGGCGGCCTGCCGGAACGCATGAAAATGAAGCTGGTCGAGCCCCTTCGCGAGCTCTTCAAGGATGAAGTCCGCGCGCTCGGCCGCGAGCTCGGCCTGCCGGAGGCCTTTGTCGGCCGCCACCCCTTCCCGGGGCCAGGTCTGGCCATCCGCATTCCCGGTGCGATAACCCGCGAGAAGGCCGACACGCTGCGCAAGGCCGATGCGATCTATCTCGACGAGATCCGCAAGGCCGGCCTCTATGACGAGATCTGGCAGGCCTTTTCAGTGCTGCTGCCGGTGAATACGGTCGGCGTCATGGGCGACGAGCGCACCTATGAGGCCGTGCTCGCCCTGCGCGCGGTGACCTCTACCGATGGTATGACAGCGGACTATTATCCCTTCGACCACGCTTTCCTCGGCCGCGTCGCAACCCGCATCATCAATGAGGTGAAGGGCGTGAACCGCGTGGTCTATGACATTACGTCGAAGCCGCCCGGCACCATCGAGTGGGAATGATTTCATCACTCTCATGATCTTTCGAAATCTTTTAAAAACGCCATTAGGTTCAAACGCTTAGTGGCGTATTTCTTTCGACTCCTATCACCATTTTTTACCGCCAAATGCGAGCCGGTGACGGTAAAGCTGACGGTATGCGTTCCCGGCCTATCCCTCTAAATTGCCATTTACCGTCAAGCCAAAATTGCCCCTGACGGTAAAAATAGAGAGCTAGGCAATTGAAAGAACAGGGAAAAGTCAGGTTTTACCGTCGCCATTTCGAGTGACGGTAAAAATGACCGGAAAGGGTTAGGATGCTGACAGACGTAGCCATCAAGGCGTTGAAACCAAAGAATAAAACTTACAAGGTCGCGGATCGGGATGGCATGTATGTAACCGTCTCACCTGTAGGGACTGTGACGTTCCGGTATGACTACCGGATCAATGGGCGTCGAGAGACGCTGACCATCGGGCGTTACGGGAGCGGGGGCGTCGGTTTGGCAGCGGCTCGCGAGAAATGCATGGATGCGAGGCGGCTCGTAGAGTCTGGTGTTTCGCCGGCCAAGGAGAAGAAGCGGTCAAAGACGCGCCTGTCCGAAGCGGGTTCATTCTCCGACATGGCCAATCGATGGATCGACAGCGATGACATGGCCGAGAGCACGCGCGACATGCGCCGGCACATTCTGAACAGGGACATCCTTCCCGCTTTTGGGAGCTACCTGCTGAGTGAGGTTACACCGGAGGATCTCCGGGCCCTGTGCGGGAAGGTGAAGAAGCGTGGCGCTCCGTCTACGGCGCTTCACGTTCGGGAATTTGTCCATCTGATCTACAAATATGCCAGGCTGCATGGCGTGAAGGTCGATAATCCTGCTGACGAAGTTGCGCCGGCCTCTATCGCCAAAGTGCGCCCGCGGGACCGGTCTCTCTCACCGCTCGAGATCAGGATCTTCTACAGCGTGCTCGAAGAGCTGATCGCGACCCCAACGCTCAAGCTCGGGCTGAAATTCATCTTGCTTACCATGAAGCGGAAATCCGAAGTCAGCCTGGCGACCTGGGACGAAATCAGTTTCGACAACGCGGTCTGGTCCATCCCGAAGGAGCGGATGAAGACGGGACTGCCTCACAATGTCTATCTGTCACGTCAGGCGCTTGATATTCTTGTGGCACTCAAGACCTGCGCTGGAGGATCGCGCTATGTCTTTCCGTCCCGCTACGACTGCTACAAGCCGATCTCAAACGCCACGCTCAATCGACTAACCTCGGCGGCCTGGGAAACGGCTCAGGAGGCGGGGTTGCCGCTGGAACGGTTCACCGTCCACGATCTGAGGCGCACCGGTTCTACGCTTCTGAATGAGCTCGGCTTCAATCGGGACTGGGTCGAAAAGGCGCTCGCCCATGAAGACCGTCGCACGTCACGCGGTGTCTATAACAAGGCCGAGTATGCCGATGGCCGGCGTCACATGATGCAGGAATGGGCGGACACAATCGATGCGTGGTCACAAGGGCATCAAAGGCAACCGGTGCTTACGCCGCCGGCATCGGCTGAATTGGGTTTTGATCTCCAGCTTGATCCTAAATTCGATCCATAATCTTGCTCGCAAGCGCCAATGTTGGCCTCATGACCGTGCAAATTCCATCAGGGCAGTGATGTCATGGCGGTCCGCCGCACGCAGGGCTGCAATGTATTGGCCTCTGAGCTCGCCCATGTCAGCAATCTGGCCACCCAGGACCTCGCTGCCCCAGCTGAAGGCTGGTTGGCCCAAGCGTTGGATCAGGAGGTCGGCCATCATGCGAGAAAGGCGCCCGTTCCCATTGGGATAAGGGTGAATGGCGACGAGCCGGTGATGCAGGCGAACTGCAATCTCGTCGGCGGGATAGGTCTCGTGGTCGACCCAGTAATTTGCGTCGTCGAATAGCTGGGCCATCTGGACGCCGATCATATAAGGCGCGACGCCGACATTGCGTTCGGTCGCGCGGTAAGTGCCTGCCCACGCCCAGACGTCATTGAACATCCGGCGATGCAGGTCGTTCGTGAATTCGACGCTGAGGATGGGTGCGCGCCGCCGCCGGAAGACCCAGGCGGCGGCGGTATCGATATTGTCCTGCTCTGCAGCGTTCAGTTCAGCGCGTGTTGCGATCCAGTCCTGCAGAAGTCCTGCCCGTTCGTCAGGATCGAGGGGCGTTGCGTCGTCTGGTTCCTGAAACAGGTCAGTCATCAGGACTCCCAGAGGTCGCGCTCATCGAGGCTCTCTCGTATGAACCGGTCGATCCGCTCATTCAGTTCCTTGTCAGGCACAGCCTGATCTTCCATGGCCATTGTATGAGAGATGGCTCGGATCTGTTTCGCCGCGATTTCACGGGCGCGGTTCATGACGCGTTGCTCTAGCCGGTCCCGCGGCAGGAGGAAGTAGACAACTTCGCAATCAAGCGCGTCGGCAGCACGTTCAAGCGTTTCCAAGCGGATCTTCCCCTCGGTTTCAGAGCGTTCGATGTCAGCAAGACTTTGCGGCGTGATCGACATGCGTTTTCCGAGCTGGATACGGGTCATGCCCAGCGCCTCCCGAAGCGTCCGTACCCAACCTGACTTTGGCCGCGCAAAATCTACCGCTTCCCGAATGGTCGAGAAACGCTGGTCCAGGGCCTGGCGCGAGCGTTGGCGGGTCTTTTTCATAAGGCTGCAACCTGTTTTTTACGATTCTAAAAACAGGCTATATCCTTATTTAAAATATTTTGTAAACAGGCCGCTACCTGTTTTGTGGCGCTCAATTACATGTCGGGCGGCTCTTCCGCTGATGAACGTCGGGAACAGGCGTGTCTTCGGGCCGCCCGTCTTCAGTAATACGCCGACGCTCCTCGATCCATTCGAGCACGTCCTTGAGCGGCCAGACGACGCATTTGGGTGTTAGGTAGAAGCGCTTTGGAAATTTCCCCCGACGTTCAAGTTCGTAGATCGTCGTGTCAGACAGGGGAACCAGTTTGCGCAATTCGGGGCGCCGCACAGTCCTGTTGTTGGCGATGAGCTGGCGAAACGTGTCGTCACGGGACGATTTCGCGTTGGACCCGGGCCCCGGACCAAAGGAATAGACATCCTTTGCGAGGTGCTTGAGCGACTCCAGTCCGCCTGTCCGCAATTCATATCCCATGACGACACGTCTCCGGTTCAGTTCAGCTTCTGCCGGTTCCAGACCAGCACGCCGCTACCATCCTCTTCCTTCTCGAAGAAGGCAGCCCGGATTGGCTTGTCGAACCCCGGATCATCCAGCTTCACGGCGAGGTAGGGGGTTTCGCCATCCTTGCTCTCTTCCTGCCAGGCCGCACCTAGCTCGGCGCCGCCTGCGAAGATGCGGTAAGCCGGCCCGCCTTCTGCCGGTTCGGCAACCGGCACCATCTGCGCTTTCACATTGATCGTCATGGTCCGGATCGTCCCGGTCCATTTTCCGTCCTTCTGGCTGAAGGTACCAATTGTTGCCATCTCTAGTCTCCTTTGCTGGCTCTGGCATGAAGGGCCTTGCGGGCCCGCTTGAACCCGGCATCCGATGCGAGGAAGGTTTCCAGCATGACAGGAACCAGGGTTTCGGGTTTCTCTTCGGTGCCATAGGTCTCGGCATAGATCGCCGCATAGTCGGCAAGCGCGGACGCGAGATCGGGTTCAACAGAGAGGGTCAGTTTGACCGGCGTGCGATCCGGCAGTTGGGCAATGCGAAGGCTCATCAGCGGCCTCCCTGAGAATAAGGCCGCAGGACAAGATCACGCGTCACGATGACCCGCACCGGCCAGCCGGGCCGGATACGAAGGGTCGGCTGGATGCCGAGGTTGCGATCAACGACGCGCTCCCCGGCCTCAGACACGCTGTCGCCGAACCCGCGCCGTATGGCACGTTCGATATCATCCTCGTCTGATCCTAGTTCCGCGCCGATGCCGAGAACGGTCGCAAGACCAGCGGCGACAAATACCCGGTCCCAGTGATGGTCTGTGCGGTCAGAAAGGCCCGCAAAACCCTGCTTGTCTGCGGCAGGTTCAGATATCTGCACAGAACTGCCATCCGGGAAGATCATTCGGTCCCAGATCAATAGTGCGCGCTGCTGGCCGAATGAGATTTCGGACTGGTAGCGCCCGATCAGCCGGGTACCCTGCGGAATGAGAAGATAAGCTCCGGTGACGGTGTCATAGACCGGCTGGGTGACCTGTCCGATGATCGAACCCGGCAGATCCGAGTTGAGGCCTGTCACAAGCGAAGCCGGGATAAGCGTGCCCGCCATGACCTGGTAGGGCGAGACCGGTGTCTCGAGATCATGCGGGTTGTAAATCGCCCCATCGCGTGCCTCGTCCGCGAAGGCGATCTTGCGGGCTTGCAAGTTGTCATCCTTACCTGGACCTGTCGGCAAGGCACCGGCGCTTTGGCTAGCGAGCGCCAGCAGCTCAGAGCCGAACGAGGCCGGAACTCCGGCAGACGGCAGGGATGCCGGCCCGATGCTCGGCCCAGCGCCAATGTCAAAGAATACGGAGGATTTGCCCGCTGCGTCGGCAAGCTTAGCCGCGACAAGACGTTCGGCCCGAAGGGCTTCATCTTCAGGCGAGGGCCTGAAATCATCCGAGGCTGCGACATCCCACTCCGGATCGAGCCCCCATTCGCGTTCCTCCGAAACCACTGTCCCGCCGAGGTCGCCGGCCATGGGTGCGCCAAGCTTTGGCGTTCCGGGCGACGGCGTCCAGGTCGCATAGGACGAGGGAAGTTCTGCCAGTCCATCCGGCGCGCGCTTCGTGGCCGTGTTGTAAAGTTCCTGGCGATCCGCGGGATCGACGGCCTTGGGCGGATCGAGCGCAATGGAGGCGGCAGCAAAGAGCCCCAGCACACCGAGCCCGGCGCCGACCATCAGGACTTTCCGGTTGATCCGTGTGACGGGTCGCGGCCGCGCGCGCAGTTTCAGGGCATCGGCCTGCTGCGGGAAAGGGGCTGGCTCGCTCATCCCTTGCTCCCGAACAGGCTGACCAAACCCGACCGCGGCTTGCGTTTGCGGATGCGCACGACGGTCTGGGGTTTCTCACCGAGCCGAAGTTCGGCGGCACGGAAGAGACGATCGACGATGTAGTAATTGCCCTTGAGGCGATAATTGACGAGTTCGGCCTCGCCAGAAGCGCCAAGGACAAAGAGGGGCGGGGCCTCCATGGTCGACAACCCTTCCGGCATCTGGATGAAAACCTGCCGCCCATCATCGAACACGCGGACGGGTCGCCAGTCTGGACGGTCACCATCGATCAGGTAATCAAAGTCCAGCCGGTCGAGAGCAACACCCGGCATGATTGATGTCTCTTCCCGCGCGAGCGCTGCGCTGTTGCGAGAGATGAGTTGCGAGAGCTCGTCGGCCGGATAGCGCCAAGACAACGCCGCCATATAGGTGCCGTCACCGCTCTCCAGTTCCAGATGATAGGTCCGCCGGTCTGTCGCAATCATGAGATTGGTCGAGAGGCCGGCGCCGATCGGTTTGACCAGAACATGTGCGCGTGCTGTTCCGCCTGAACCGGAGGATGTATCTCCCACAATCCAGCGCACCGTATCGCCAGCCGAGACAGAGACCAGCGTCTCGCCGGGCTGCAGCGCAATGTCGGAGACCTGTCCCGGCGCGGCATACAATCTGTACAGCGCCCCTTCTGTATAGGGATAGACCTGAATGGCATTTACATAGCCGTCCACGGATGGTTCGATCCGGGCTTCTGATGTGCCCTTGCGGATCGTCTCGGAGGGCGAGGTATAGACACGGGTTACCGTGCGCTTGACCCCGTCGACCGGTTTCATCTGGCCGGGAAGCGGCAAAGGTGTTGGTGTTTCGACGATCTCGACAGGACGGGGCTCTGCGTCCTCGACCTGCGCGGCGGCGACAAACAGTTCCGGCTGGATCGGCGCGGCCTCCGGAACGCTGGCGCAGGCGGTGGCAAGGGCCAATGTGGATACCAGTGTGAGAGTGCGGATCATTTGTTGTCTCCTGTGACAAGGTCTTCGCCCCAATTGAGGCTGTGGATGTAGAGGCCGAGCGGATTGGCGCGCAGCGCCCCGGCATCGCGCGGCGGGGAATGGACAAGCGTGAAGAGGCCGGTGAACCGTTTGACCCCCGTCAGCGCGCCATTCTCATAGGTCTTCTCGAGCCAGCGGGCCTGGAAGGACTCGTCTGAGACGCGCACCACGCTGACGACATCAACACTGCGCGAGCGCCGACCGATCTCGGCGAACGGGTCATTGTCGCGCGCATAGTCACTGAGTGTGATGGCCGCCTTGTCAGTCACATAGTCATAGGCGGCAAGCCAGTTCTGCCGGACGATGACGGGATCAATGGATAGGCTCCGGACATCGGAGATGAAGTTGGCAAGGTGATGCGCGACCTGCGCATCGGTCGGGTCGTAATTGGAAAGCGCGGGACCAACGGCTTTCACAGAGCCTGTGTCGTCCACTTCGACCACATATGGCGTCACCGTGGATTGCAGGCTGCGCCAAACAAGGGCGGCTGAAGAGGCCGTCAGAAGGACCAGCAACCCGAGTGCCATCAGCCGCCAGTTCCTGGCCTGTACGCGGGCAGATCCGATCCGGTCATCCCAGATCTGGCCGGCTTTCTGGTAGGGCGTTTCGGGATGCGGGCTTTGCCCGTAATGGGTGGAAGTTCGCCTGAACATGGGATCAGTCCTCGTCTCTCTGGAGTTTCGGGTTGTCGCCTGCCATGCCGCGGTCGCCATCTTTCAGGGCGTGCACCGTGATGGCCCCGGCATGCTGCAGGCGTTGTTCTGTTCGCAGGCGCTGCGCCCAGGCCGGACTGGAACCGGACGCGCCGGACTCATTGGAAGATGCGCCTGTGGTGCCGCCCGTCGCGGCGAAAGCCGCTTCACTGCCACGGCGATAGGCGTTGCCAACAGATCTGAAGGGCCGGCCCGCCATACGGCGGACGGCGTCACCTCCGGCCTGGGCCATGCCGGCCACGCCTGCGGCCCGCCCGCGCCAGCCATCCGCGCCCGAACCGAGCCGTCCAAGGTCATAGGAGGTGCGGGCCGCGCCCGACATGGAAGCCCCGGCCTTGACCGCTGCCGAGGCCCCACCGATAGCGGCACGCCCGGCTGCAACTGTGCCTGTGCCCGCGAGGATCGCGCCTGCGCCAACTGCCGCCGTCGTGCCGACGACCGAACCGGCGCCAAGCTGCGGCGCCCCGGTGACAAGGCCCGACGCAATGCCCGGCGCGAACACACCCATCCAGAGAAAGACGATGGCGGCAAGCACGGTGCCCATCACTTGCGCCAGAGTCGTATCGCCCGGCCCGGTGAAAGCATCGGTGATCGAAGCAAAGAGCGTTGAGCCGATGCCAATGACGACAGCGAGCACCATCAGCTTGATGCCGGAGGTGACGACATTGCCGAGCACGCGTTCAGCGAGGAAGCTGGTCCTGTTCCAGAGCGCGAACGGGATCAGTACGAACCCGGCCAGCGTCGTCAGCTTGAATTCCAGGATCGCCACGAAGAGCTGAACCGCGAGCACGAAGAAGGCGACGAGGATGATCGCCCAGGCCAGGAACATGACAGCGATCAGGATAAAATTGTGAAAGAAGCTGATCGGGCCGAGCATGTCGCCGATTTCGGCCAGCAAGGGTTCTGCCGCCTCGAACCCGACGCCGGCAATATAGCCTGGTCGCATGAGATCACCTGCGGTCAGCGTGCTGGAGCCCGCTTTCACACCGAGGCTCGCAAAGCTCTCGAACACGATATTGGCGAGCAGGGTGAAGTTGCCAATGATGAAGGCGAAGAAGCCGACATAGAGCACCTTCTTCAGCAGCCCTGACATCACATCGGCATTCTGCGACAGAGCCCAGAAGAGACCGGCCAGCGTGATGTCGATCACGATCAGCGTTGTTGTCAGGTAAGCGACATCGCCCGCGAGCAGGCCGAAGCCTGAATCGATATAGGCAATGAAGGTTTCGAGGAACCGGTCGATGACGCCCATCTCTTCCATGGCGGGTCAGTCTCCGAGGAAGGATTTAAGACGGGCCCGGCCGCGTTCGGCCTCTTCAAGCTCGCGCGCGCGGTCGAAAGCGATGGCGCGGTAATGGGCGGCCATCAGCGCTTCCATCTGGATCAGCTGTTCGGCCGAGAGTGCACCGATCTGGTTGCCGGCCTGCAGGGCCTGGAGATTGCCGATGGCTGTCTGGCTCTCATCCACCAAGCCGGTCAGTGCCTCGGAATCCTCGGCATTGTTGCGCACGGTCTCAGCGACCATGAGGAGCGTGTGCTTGTGGGCACTACGCGACTGGCGCCAGCGGGTGCGGGCATCCTCGACGAGTACGTCTGATTCAGGCGGCGTGTCACCATAGGTTTCAGGATAGAGGTCCTCATACTCCTCCTCGACCTCCTCGACGCCGTATCCGATGCCTTCGGCGTCGCGCATGAGTTCTCCGATGCGGCGGATGCGGTCGGCGATGATGGCGCTGGCGACTTCGACAGGCAGGGTTTCGAGATCGCGCGCCATTTTCTCGATCATATCGATCTCATGGGTAAGCTGGCGGACCTGGTTGTCGATTTCCTGAAGTGCCCGTACGGCCTGCAAGATGTTCTGGGCATGATTGGCCGGGTCGTAGACAGCAAGCTGCGCCGAGGCGTGCGGGGCCATCAGGCCAGACAGAGGAATGGCAACAAGCGCGACGGAAGACAGAAGGGCTTTCATTTGGGGGCTCCTATTCAGCGGCGATTTGTGGGAGGGGTGCGCTCGGCTGCTCGGCCAGCAGGTCGGCGGCCCAGCCAAGCTGTTTCAGCTCCAGCCAGCTCCGGGCGAAGCCCGCTTCCGCGCCGGCTTCAAGAAGCCCATCCATCTGCTTCTGGTCGGTCGGTGAGGCAGCGCCGCAAAAAGCGAGCGCGACTTCGCCAAGGCCAAGCTCGAACAAGCGGCAGCCAAGCGGCGAGGTATAGTAATAGTCGCGCTTCGGTACGGACTTCGCGATGATGTCGATCTGACGATCATTGAGGCCGAAGCGGCGATAGACAGATTGTGATGTCGGCTCGAGCGCGCGCTCATTCGGCAGGAAAATACGCGTCGGGCAGGATTCGATCAGGGCCGGCGCAATCGAGGCCCCCTCAATGTCGGCAAGCGACTGGGTCGCGAACACAACCGCCACATTCTTCTTGCGCAGCGTCTTCAGCCAGTCGCGTAGGCGCGCGGCGAACACCGGATGGTCGAGGAACAGCCAGGCCTCATCGAGGATGAGCAGGGTTGGTCGGCCATCGAACCGGTCTTCCAGACGGTGGAAGAGATAGGTGATGACCGGCGCCACCGCAGATGGGGTCTGCATCAGCTCGTCCATCTCGAAACAGGCAACCGATGACAGGTCGAGGTCTTCGGCATCGCTGTCGAGCAGATGCCCGTAGGCGCCCTCCAGCGTATAGGGATGCAGCGCGGCCTTCAGCGTATCCGATTGCAGGATCAGGCTGAGTCCCGTCAGCGTGCGTTCGGCCTCGGGCGCCGAAGCCAGTGACCGCACGGCGTCCCACAAGACGGACTTCAGGTCCGGCGTAACGGTCACGCCTTCGGCCTCGATCAGACCGAGCAGCCAGTCTGCGGCAAAGCTCGCACCGCGCTCGGTGTCGATGTCACGAAGCGGCTGCAGCGCCGGACGCTCATCTCCGGCCAGCGGCAACCAGGTGCCGTCCGTGGCCAAGGTGACCGCCCGCGCGGATCGTCCCTTGTCGAACAGGAATATCTGGGCGTCCTCATAGCGCTGCCATTGTGCGGCGAGCAGTGACAGGAGCACGGACTTTCCGGAGCCTGTCGGACCAATGATCAGCGTATGGCCGACATCGCCGACATGCAGGTTGAGCCGGAACGGTGTCGTGACTTCGGTTTGCGCTTCGATCAGGGCGCGATCTGCTAGATGCGCATTCCACGCATCGCCGGCCCAGACCGACGAGATCGGCACAAGGTGAGCGAGGTTCAGCGTATGCAGGATCGGCTGGCGGACATTGGCATAGACATGCCCCGGCAGAGACCCAAGCCAGGCTTCGACGGCGTTCAGCGTCTCGCGGATCGTCGTGAACCCGCGCCCATTGATCACGCGCTCCACGGCGCGTGTGCGCTCTTCGACTTCTTCACGCGAGGACCCCATCAAGGTCAGCGTGGTCGTGACATAGCCATAGGAGACAAGATCCGAGCCGAGTTCCTGCAGCGCTGCATCGGCATCGGCGGCCTTGTTGTCGGCATCATTGTCGAGAAGTGCGGCCTGTTCGTTGAACAGTGTCTCCCGCAGGACCGCGCCTACGGATTTCCGCTTCGCAAACCAGTGTCGCCGCTTCTTGGCGAGGAGCTTTTCGGCCTCGGCCTTGTCCATCGCGATGTATCGCGTTGTCCAGCGATAGGCGAAGCCAAGCCGGTTGAGTTCATCCAGCATGCCGGGCAGTGTCGAGGCCGGAAAGCCCAGCAAGGTCAGCGTCGCGAGGTGCGCCTCGCCAATCCGCGGCTCCAGCCCGCCTGCAAAGCTTTCATCGGCGAGTACCGCATCGAGAAATACCGGCAGCTCCGGCACAGACACGCGGTGCCGCTTCGACGAGATGCAGGCATGGAGATAGGTAAGCGTCTCTTCATCCGAGAGCGGATGGATCTCATCCAGGGCCGTCGCAAGAAGATCGAGCGTCTGCGCGGCGCGTGTCTGGAAATGTTCGAGCCGCTGGCGCCAGTCCTCACCATCCCGCTTCTCGGGCCGCTCGATCAGCGCCTTCTCGGCCCGGCCCGTCGCATCGGCCGGCGGGAGCCAGAGCAGAGTGAGATAATAGGCGCTCTCGAACCGGGCGCCGGTCTCTTCGGCGGCTGCGCGTCGTTCCTGCTCAATCAGCCAGGCTGCCGAGCATTCAAAAGAGCTTTCCTCTAGCGATACGGCTTCCTCCCGCACCGCTTCGAAGACGAGCGCCCAGCCGGACCCGAACCGGCGGAGAACATTGTTGACCCGTGCAGTGACTGCAACGAGTTCGGCTTCTGTCGAGCTTTCAAGGTCGGGGCCCCGATAGCGGAAGCTTGCCTGGAAGGCGCCGTCCTTGTTGAGGACGACGCCCGGCGCGACGAGGCACGCCCAGGGGAGGTAGTCTGAGAGGTGTGCCGGTTTCGCCGCGTATTCGGAAAGGTTCAGCATGAAAGATGTTCCTTGTGACGGGCAGACCGGATTGCGACGGCGAGAAAATCCGGATCGGACCGGGCCATGAGGACGGCTAGCGAGTGTCCCGCCACCCAGACCACAAGCCCCGGTATCCAGAGCCGGAGGCCGAGGGCCAAAGCGGCTGACAGCGTCCCGATGGCGATGGCGGCCGAACGTGGCGCGCCGGCCATCAGGATGGGTTCGGCGAGCGAGCGGTGGAGGGGGATCTCGTAGCCGTCGAGCATCAGAGCACCGCGCCGCCGCCGAAGCTGAAGAAGGTCAGGAAGAACGATGTGGCCGCAAAGGCGATCGACAGGCCGAACACGATCTGGATCAGTTTGCGGAATCCGCCAGAGGTCTCGCCGAATGCGAGCGTCAGCCCGGTCAGCGTGATGATGATCACCGCGACAATCCGGGCGACAGGGCCTTCGATCGATTGCAGGATCTGGTCGAGCGGGCCTTCCCAGGGCATGCCGGTGCCTGCGGCATGCGCCGGCAAGGCGAGCAGGCCGACCGATGCAATTAGCGCTGCTGCCTGAACGCTGCGATTGAGCGCCTTGATCTGGTGATAGTGCATGGAATCTCTCCTCAATTGACGATGCTGATGAAGGGGGCGGCGAGCGGCTCGGTGCGATAATCCGCGCCGTCAAAGCCTGTAATGCGTAGGGCCTGCTCGACGCGCCGCGACCCACTGGCGCGGGACATGAACACGATTACATCAACCGCCTCGCCGATCAGGGCGTAGGGCAGGGCGCTGGTTGCTTCTTCGACCAGCTGTTCAAGCCGGGTGATCCCGCCTAGCGCCGAGTTCGCATGAAGCGTGGTGATCCCGCCCGGATGGCCGGTATTCCAGGCCTTGAGAAGGTCGAGCGCTTCGCCGCCGCGCACTTCGCCGACGATGATCCGGTCGGGCCGGAGCCGCATGGTCGAGCGGACAAGGTCGCGCAAGGTGATGCCTGAGCGATGCGTGCGAAGCTGTGTGACATCATCGGCTGTGCAACGGAGTTCGCGGGTGTCCTCCAGGATGACAATCCGGTCGTCTGCCAGAGCGGGCTCAGACAGGAGCGCATTGGTGAAGGTCGTCTTGCCCGACGAGGTTCCGCCCGCGACAACAATGTTAAGCCGGTCTTCCAGCGCCTGGCGCAGTCCGGCGCAGAGAGCGGGTGTCAGCGCGCCGGTCTCGACATATGTATCAAGAGCAATCGGACAACCGGCAGGTTTGCGGATCGCAAAGCAGGGCGCTTCGGCAATTGGCGGCAGGATGCCTTCGAACCGTTCGCCTGAGCCCGGCAATTCGGCTGACACAATCGGCGAGGACCGGTCGCAGGCTTCTCCGACGGAGGAGGCGACAAGCCGGATGATCCGCTCGCGTTCAGCGCGGCCGAGCGTCTCGGATGCACGGCGCAAACCAAAACCCGCCTTTTCGACCCAGACTGAACCATCGGGATTGGCGAGGATCTCGATTGTATCGGGCGCTGCGAGTGCTGCCCCAACCGGCCCATCAAAGGCGGTGCGGAGCATCGCCGTGCGGCGGGTCTCGGTCTCGCTGGGCTGGGGCATGGCAGACATGGCAGGGTGTGGTCCTCATCGCTGATGAGACCAAGATCACGTCGTTGCCGGTCGCTGCACAGATGGGCTAGAAGGGGACCGAAGGATGGGGAAGGATAGGGAAGGAGCCCAAACGGGCCAGTATCTACGCCGAAGTTTTGCCAACGCTGTGGCGTTGTGGAAAATGAGTTGAAGAATACCCGGGAGAATCTTGTTACCTAGGGGTTGAAACAACAAAGGCGACTTTCATTGGCTAAAGCGGCGTCAAAGCGAAGGAAAAAAATTGAGTTTCTCGACGGGTACCAGCTTGGCGAGACATACCTCGTCCCGCCCGACGCAAGAAGTGGCCGAGCGGGAATACTGGAAGGGTTTTCACCGGCTGGAGATGAAGTCATTGTTCGCGAGTGGCGACGAAAAGCCGGTGACGAAGATCTCGTGGAGATTTGGAAACACGAGCTCCGGCAGCTCTATCGGCTCGCCGGCTATCCGGGGGCTAGCGAACTGATTTGCCAGGTTGCTGCAGCCGGATTTGACAAGGACTCTTATTATATTGTTCTTAGCCCGTCCCAACGCCGCCCACTGAAAGTGTTCCTTGAAAGTACAAGTTCACGCGCCGCGTGGTTGCGCGGGCTCTCCCAACCCCAAAACCGCATCCGCATTTGGAAAAATGTTCTTTGTATCGTGGATGGGATCGGGATCCTCCACAAAGAGGGAATAGTTCATCGCAACCTAGACGAATGGGCTATCTTGACGTCCGCAGGGGATGAACCCGACTTCCAGCTGACTGGTTTCGAATGGTCCCTCAGGCTGAGCAGCACTACTGACAAGAAGCTTGACGATTTATTGGGTGATAGTGGCGTAATTTCCTTTGCTAGGGATTGGCATGACTTGGCGCTCTTGATTGCCCGCCTGTTCAACATTGAAGAGCAGCGACTCGGTGACCCCAAGATCGCCGACCATCGTGTCCATGAGCACATAACAGCCGCCGAAGTGCGCCTGCTGAGGGACATGCGAGCCCCCGGCCTGTTCGACAATTTCAATAGCTCCCAAGTCCGGCAACGCATCAAGGAAATAATTACTAACCTTCAAGCCTTCTCGGTCACGAATGAAGCGTCCTGGCTCCTTGTCTTCAACTTGTCGCAAACAAGCCCTCTCTCAAGGACAGTGAGGGAAGCGTCGTCGCAGGAAGTGGAAATGGACGACAAGGATGGACAGCTGAGATGGATCAGCGACGATCTGTCCCCGAGTGCAATGCTTGTTTCCACGGAGCATGATGGTCGTAAGCGCTTCTGGCTCAAGGGCAGGGAGCTTGCCTTTGAATTGCGCCAATTCGATTCGAGGAAGCGAACCCCGAGCTGGCGCATGGCGTTTGTGTCAAAAGGCATTCCGAAAGGAGAACTCATAAAGCCGTCCGAAGTCGAAGTGCCAATTCGCGTAGATGCGTTGAGGCTGTTTGATATCGGGAAAGCACATGAAGCGTTTGACAGGGTGATCGACAAGGCACCGGATTGGGAGACGCTGTTTTCGACCCTCAACAGCTCGGACAAGGACTTCTCGAGTCCATCCGACCGCCTGGTAACCGGATTCCATTTATTGCACGCGATCGATGTGGCGCTTGCCGCCACTCTCGCATTTCCAGTCGAAATTGTATCCCACCAATCCCAAGAGCGAACTATCAGCCTAAAATACAGGCGCGATTCGTCGCTTGAGCGGCTCTCAAGCGCCCTGGGTATGGAACATCCTGCTGAACGCCTCGCGCAAGCGCTTGCCGAAGAGGAATTGGACAGCAGTGATGGTTGGATTCTCAGTGAGTCGCTCAATATTGGGCGTACCAGCCAATCAAACATTGAACTCGAATTTGCGCATCTCTCTGAAGAGCCGGCTGATGATCCGCTATATACATTTACGGAACAGTTGGGGGTCAATATTCCAGGCCGGAAAGGGTACCTGCAACCCTTGGACCTGGTCGGGACCTTTACGCAGTTGCAAAGGCGCTCCAAGGCGCTGCAACTCTTAAGCGAGCACACCGAGCTAGTTGGAACCCTGGTTGATCCCAGGAGCCGTATCTCGGATACGCATGAGCGGGTGAAAAAGGACAGTTCATTCCAAGAACTGGATCTACCCAAACAAAGGGCTCTCGAGGATATCCTCTCGGTATTGCCCTTGTTCACGCTCCAGGGGCCGCCGGGGGTTGGGAAGACTTTCCTGCTGAGAGATCTCTTGGAACGCCGCTTCAGGGGCGACCAGACTTCGAGGCTATTGGTGAGCTCCCAAGGCAATCACGCGCTAGATCATTTGCTGCATGAGTTCCATTCGGGTTGGCAGGAATCTGGTGAAGAACAGCCGCTTACTGTCAGGTGCAAGTCTCGTTTCAACCGGAGTCCTCCCTCCGACTACGATATTGACAGTGTGCGAAAAAAATTGGCGACTGGTATTACGTCTTCCAGCTTGATCAGTGTTGCTTCCGGTCAAGTCGAGCAGCGCCTGCAGGACTGTGCGTCGGGATCGGGGAGCGGCGAGCGGGAAGGACGTGCGCTTGAGGCGCTTATTCTCAGGTCTGCGAACATCGTCTTGGCAACCACCAACTCTGAAAGCTTGGCGACGCTGTTGGATGAGCATGCCCAGTTCGATTGGGCAATCATTGAGGAAGCTGCAAAGGCCACCGGAAGTGAGCTTCTTTCACCAATGATGTTGTCCCACCGGCGCTTGCTAATTGGTGACCACAAGCAACTCCCGCCATTCGGCACGCGCGAAGTGGACAGGTTGCTGGGCGACCCCTCCAGGCTGAAAGAAATAGTTGTATCCCTGCCTTCGCTCTTGGACCGCAGCGTGGCCCACCTCCTTGACGACGAGATTGAAGTACGCCTTGGGAATTCAGTCGAAGAAATGGAGAAAACCTGCGGACAGGCCGCTCAAGCCTTTTCGCTGTTCAAGTCTATCCTGTTGGACGAGATCGACCGGCAATCAACAGGGAGGCCGGGCCGGAAGACCGGAGGGGCGCTGACGGAACAGCACAGGATGCACCCTGCGATCTGTGAAGTCGTGTCGAAGTGTTTCTATGATAACAAGCTCGTGACGTCTGGGCGAAGGGAGGTCTCAGCGAAGCGAAATGAGTCTTGGATCGGAACCAAGGACCCGTCGAAGTTACCATCTGCACCTATTGTCTCACTCAATATGCCATATGAAAGGACGGAAATCGGTGCGGGCCGGTTTGAACATGAGCCGAGATTTACAAACCCCTCGGAATGTCAAGTCGTCCTTGAAGCTATCGCAAACCTTTCGGTCCAGGAGCACCGGCTGGGATTACCCTCGCTTGTGGTGCTGACCCCTTACTTGGAGCAGGTCCGTTTAATTCGTCGCGAAATCAACGACTCGGAAAATGCCAAGCAATCCCTCAAGCAATTCCGGTCAGTCTTGCCAGATGGTGGTTGGGTGGCAACTGTCGATAGTTTTCAAGGGAACGAAGCAGACGTGGTCGTATTCTCACTTGTGAGGAACAACCGGGCAGCAACAATCCGCCGTGCGTTGGGATTCATAGCTGATGAGCGCCGGTTCAATGTCCTACTCAGCCGAGCCCGGGAGCGCCTAGTTTTTGTGGGAAGCCGTGAGTTCCTGAAGACAATCTCAGAACCTTTGGGATTGGAATCCAGGCAGGACGCTGCCTTCCTGAGAACCTACCTGGAAGTGACCGGCAAGTTGGGCAAAAGCGGACAGCACAGGGTGAGGGACGTCCGGATCGAGGATATCAAGGCATGAAACGGCCCGTCTATGTTGCGATGCCCATGTTGCAGCAGTCATACGAGTTTGAACTTGAGAGCGGTCGGCGCTGGAATGCAGTCGAGCACCTAATCCTCCAAGCGATTTGCCAGAAGGCCCAGTCCGCCGGCGATATTTCACGGGCGGGCAACATGCCTCGGCGGGTCGCACTCGAAGCACTCATCCGGCTAATGAGGGCCGGATGGGTCGAGTTGAGCCAAGCTGCAAGCGAAGTCCACTTTTCCGCGACGGACCGCGGACGGACTGTAGCACTGTATGAAGATCTGCCATTCACGACAGAAACGAAAACCAGGCGGCTGAGCTTTGCAGTGGATCTAGTGTCGGGCAAAGTCCTCAACAAGCGCGAACTCAAGCTCATGCGACCCGATGAATGGCGCGAATTTGCAGAAGGGAAAGTTGCAGTTGAAGTCTCCAAGCCAGATATCAGCAATACTGATTTTGGCCATACAGCGCCACTGATCCGGGCGTTGGTTCGGGAAGATGAAGATGTCGTTCGAATAAAGCCATCAGTCCATCCTCCTTTGGATAGGCTGGCAGTATTCCTCGTGCGGGGGGATAATGTTGAAGGCTTGCCCAGAGATGCAGCCGGACTGAATGGTTCGATACTTGAAGCAGCCAGTAGAGTGCCAAGCGAGGCAAAAGCAGATGGGGCGGCCAAACAGGTCAAGATAATTGCACCGGACAAGGAACAAGTCCGGCCGGTCCGTCATACGGCGGTGAGGCATGCGGATTATGTCCTAGGCGGAGCTGATCACCGTAGCCTAATACAACGGACGCTGCGCAAGGCTCGGAAACTAGTGGTTATTCACACCACGTTCCTGCGCGAGGGGGCTTTCCTCGCCCTCCAAGAGGATTTCAGGGCAGCAGTGAATCGCGGTGCAAAGATCCATGTGTTCTGGGGGCAGGGTGACAGCGCTACGGAGGCCGCCAGTTCGAGGGCCGAAGCGGAAAGGTTACGCATACAGTTAGGGAACTGGGGGTTAAATTCCAACATAACAATTCACAACGCTTCGACCAATTCTCACGCCAAGATACTCTTAGCCGATGACGGCAGCGGTGATTTTACCGCTACGATCGGATCGTGCAACTGGCTGTATTCCGGTTTCGACAGCTTTGAAGCGTCCGTTATCTTGCGCGACCCGCGACTGGTCTCGGATGTGTTATTCGAGCTGGCTGAAATGGTGCGAACGTCAAATCGGGACTTTACCGATATTGGCGTCAATTTTCTACAACTCGCCCGAACGCTCGCGATCCGCTCACCTAGGAATGGGACCTCCGAGGTAAAGATCTTGATTGGGGAAGAGCACGATGATTGCGTGCTTGATGCTAGGGACAATGCGCAGCGGCAAGTCGACGTCATTAGTCACAGGCTTGGCGTCACAGCCGTGCCAGCAATTATCCTGCCCATGGTGTCAGCGACACGGGCAAGGGGTATACAGACAAACCTGTTCTATTCAAAAGCAAGCGGGCCTGTAAGCAGCGAAGACTCACAAGAGGTGCGGAATGGCTACCAGGGCGAGGGCGTCAGTATCACCCCCGTTTACTCTCCAAGAGTACATGCGAAGATGCTCCTGCGCGATGACGATCATGGGATCATAACCAGCCTCAATTGGCTATCCGCCGATACCTCCAATGCGCGGCCACACCAAGAAATGGGCGTCATGATCCGTTCCCCTGGCTCGGCGCGGCACTTACGGGAACAGTTCCAGGTTAAGCGCGAGTATGCAAGCTAGCCGGTCCTGCAACGATTAGTTCCAGATATGCGGGTTGGAGCGGTCGACGACGCGTTTGGTCAGCGCTTCGAGCTCGCTTCGCGCACGAGCTGCATCCGCCGGCGTTTCGAACGGGTTATTGCCCGGCCGCTGCTTCAGCCATTCGAAGATGAATTCGACCAAGAGGTCCGTCTGGAACGCTGTTCCGGTCTCCAGCTTCTCGATCTGGTCTTCAACGCGCTCCAGCCGCTGGATGATCGCCGCATCGGGCCGATCTTCAGGCGGCGTGAACAGCAGGGTCAGCGCCTCATCTATCAAGGTGCCGACGTGGACGCCATGCTCTGCAGAGAACTGCTTCACCTTGCGATGGTTCGTCTCGGAGACGCGGATATGAAGCCTGGGATTGCGCGCCATGTCCTAGATCTCCCGTCCGCCATTTTCCTGGGCATGCAGGTAGTAGCGCGCAATCTGGTCTTGGATGCTACCACGCTGCTGCGGTGCGCGTTCTTCCTCCGCCGCAATATCCTGCGTGGCCTCATCCTCATCGCCGATGTCAGGGCCTACGGACCGCGCCAGCCCACCTGCATCGTCGTTAGAGGGCGACGGACCAGACTGATGATATCCGCCAAACCACGATGTATTGGCACTGGCAGCCACACTCGGCAGAGCACCGACCCGCTCGGTGAAATTTCGGTCTTCATAGTAGCGGAGTTTCTTCGCGCGGATCGGTGGATGGCTCGCCAGAAAGATCAGCGCGTCATCGGTCGGCATCTGCATCACTTCGCCGGGTGTCAGGAGCGGACGCTGTGTTTCCTGCTGCGAGACCATGACATGACTGAGCCAGGGCGCGAGCCGGTGACCAGTATAATTCTTCTGGTTTCGCTGCTCCGTCGTGGTTCCGAGCATGTCGGAAATACGCTTGGCGGTGCGCTCGTCATTCGTCGCGAACGCGATCCGGACATGGCAATTATCGAGGATCGAATTGTTCTGCCCGTATGCCTTCTCGACCTGGTTCAGAGACTGAGCAATCAGGAAGGCGCGGATCCCATACCCAGCCATGAAGGCCAGCGAACTCTCGAAGAAGTCCAGCCGTCCGAGCGCCGGGAATTCATCCAGCAACAACAGGGTCTGCCGACGGTCCTGCCCATGTGGCAACTCTTCACAAAGCCGGCGCGCAATCTGGTTGAGGATCAACCGCATCAACGGCTTGGTCCGTGAGAGATCAGACGGCGGAACGACTAGGTAGAGCGATGCTGGAATCTCTCCCCGGAACAGGTCCTCGATCCGCCAATCCGAGCCGGATGTCGCCCGCTGCACGACCGGGTCGCGGTAAAGCCCCAGGAACGAGATCGCCGTCGACACGACCGACGACTTTTCATTCTCAGACTTATTCAGGAGTTCTCGCGCTGCTTCCGCCACAACCGGATGCGTCAATGGCCGGTCACGGCTTCCCAGATGGTT
The DNA here is from genome assembly GCA_002408125.1 of Hyphomonadaceae bacterium UBA5336. Classification (GTDB taxonomy): domain Bacteria; phylum Pseudomonadota; class Alphaproteobacteria; order Caulobacterales; family Hyphomonadaceae; genus UBA5336. The sequence goes on from DHQO01000005.1 coordinate 93,575, forward strand.
CGCCTCAAGCATTCGCTCCAGCGTGTCATCGATCGGCCGGGCCGGATCGGACAGCAGGGTCGCCACGCCCGCGAGCGACTTATCATCTTCAGCGTAGATAACATGCAGGATTGCACCAACCAGCAGTGAATGCGCCGTCTTGTCCCAATGACTTCGCCGCTCGAGGGATCCATCCGGATCGACCAGAATGTCTGCCACATTCTGCGCATCCCGAACCTCGTGCGCGCCGAGCCGCACTTCCAGCAGTGGATTGAACCGCGAACTCGACAAATCCGTCGGATCGAAACGGACACAGCGAGAGAAGCTCGATCGCCACTTTGAGGTCAGCGCCCAGTTCTCTCCCTTGATGTCATGAATGATCGCATTGCCGGTCCAGGAAAGAAGGGTAGGGATCACCAAGCCCACACCCTTGCCCGACCGGGTTGGCGCAAAGGCCATTACGTGCTCGGCGCCAGCGTGCCGGAGATAGCGTCCGTTGAACTGTCCCAGCACCACACCTGACGAGCCAAGCAGGCCGGATAGTCGGACATCCCGAACCGATGACCAGCGCGCGGAGCCATAAGTCGTCGCGTTCTTCTCGCGTCTTGCCCGCCAGAGCGACGCGATGATCGCCATCACAATCCCGGCGATGCCCCCCAGCGAGGCAATCAAACCCGCACGCGCAAATACATTCGGCGCATAAGCGTCATAGGCATACCACCACTGGAACAGCCGCCAGGGTTTGTAGACCGGCTGACCCGCCACTTCGAACCAGGCTCCGCCCAAACGAGGTTGATGGTCTAGAACCCCAGCCACCCACTGCGTCGCAATCCACACCGAACAGGTGATCAGGAAAAGCGTCAGAAGAAATTGGCCAAAGAGGAATTTGGTAGGGGTCATGATCCGCCCGTCCGATTGAGAACCGGTAGGAGAATTGCCCGCCAAGCTACATCAAGCGACATGGAGCTTGAGGAGTTCCAGGGAACCAGAGGTCTCGGGGACGCGGGGCAAGGACTGGCTAGGTTCAGAGCGATTGCTTAATGTCCAACGCAATTTGTTGTTCCTCAATTGTTCTGGCCTGGGTATAAGTATGGCCATGGATCAAGCAAAAGAGAGCGAAAGCAGAACACTGCCCCAATCCCAACTTGAGGCGATTGCGCAAGCTCTGGGGGATACAGAAGACGGCTTAACGAACAGCGAGATTGATCGGCTGATCGTCGAGTGCCGAATGGTTGATCCTGGACCGGGCACCAAATGGAAGCGGATATATAACGCTTTCGCTGAAGTGCAGAACCGCAAGCAAAATCGCACTAACGTACTTGAGTTCATCCGTAGAGCGATGGCGCCGGTCAAATACATGAAATCGCCGGAACGGTTTGAGACCCTCCGCAGAAACCTCAATGGCGTTTTGCTGTTCTCGGGGATGCTGGTGGATGATCGGGGTAAATTGGTTCCAACAACAACGGCAAGCACTATCTCAGATGCCCGGCGGCGCGCAAATGATCTACGCGCTGATCTGAAAGATCGCGGTGTTCATCCTGATGTGTTGGCTTTCTGCAAGGAAGAGCTTCTCGCGGACAATTACTTTCACGCGGTCCTAGAGGCGACGAAAAGCATCGGTGACAAGCTTCGTACCAGAACGGGCTTGCAAGACGATGGAGGCGTTCTCGTTGACCGGGCACTATGCGGTAACCCGCCAATGCTCGCGATAAATCCGCTTAAAAAAGAAAGCGAAAGGTCTGAGCAAAAGGGTTTTGCCAACCTCGTCAAAGGAACATTCGGGATGTTTCGGAATCCCACCGCGCACGAAGCTCGCAAGAATTGGAACATGAGCAAGGATGATGCGACGGATTTGTTGTCATTGGTCTCGTTGATTCATCGCCGGGTTGATGCGTCGCATATGCCTGACAGGACAACAGCTAAGAACTAAGAAGATGAAGAGGTATTTGGTTTATCCGTTTGACTTTGACACGCGCGCCGAGTTGTTGCGCACGGAAATTCAAGATTCATGGGAAGAGAAGATAAAGGCGCAATGGCGCACAAATAGGGAGAGTCTTGAGGCGAGCCTTCGCAAGGAACTTGGTGACCACAACTTCGATATGAAGTTGAAGAATTTTAGAGACTGCGGATCAGCACCATTTTCCATCGTTTCGTATCACAACCCATTGTACCATCAGGCGCGGTACGCGTTTTATCATGGGTACTACTATCCCGCGCTTCTGGCCGCCTGTGCTTTGGGAGAGCGTATGCTCAATCATATGATATTGGACCTGAGGGACGAGTTCAGTGGCACAGAGCAATACCGAAAGGTTGCTAGGAAAAACTCGTTCGATAATTGGGACGTTGCGATCAGCACTCTTGAGGCTTGGGATATCTTTCAAGCCGATTGCGTTACCGCCGATTTCCGCGCCTTAAAACGACTTCGGCACCGTTCTGTTCACTTTTCTCCTGAGACGTATCGAACGTTGCGTGAAGACGCCCTCAGCGCTTTGCAGCATTTGGCGTCGATAATCCGCGTACAGTTTGGATTTGACGGGGCGGCCAGATGGATGCTGCCTGGCACGAAAGGAAACCGTTTCATTAAGAAGGACAGTGAAGCCGACCCCTTCCTGGTGAAGTATTATCTTCCCCAATGCCCGCTTGTCAGCCCGATGTTTTCGATCAACTTCCAGCCTCAGGGCATCGGCTTCTTCGACTTTAAAGACACCGAGGATCGAGAGGTTTCCGATGCCGAGTTCGCTCGTCTCTACAACGAACGTGATCCGACCTTGATTGCACCGTCAAAAGTGCCGCCGGAAGACAACATAGTGTGGTATCTGCGCCAATAATGAACCTGCGCTGTCTTCTTGTTGTTTCTCTCGGATGCAGAAGAGCGGCCTGGCCACGTTTGCCTATCTCAGAGCGTCTACAATCGTTGACTAAGTTCGATAAGGCGAGAATCGGATCGCAACGAGGGATCGGCTTCTGCAAGAACTGACAAAGCAGTTTCAGCCCCATAAGGCCATCGTGACTTGTCATCGGGAAGGACCGCATACAACAGGGTCAACATGGCGGTTGGGTGTTGTCCGGCAATCGTTTCATCGCTTTTACGGAGTTCGGGGATGAAAAGCCGATCATCGCCGACTTTTGTGACCAGGGTTGCTACAATCTCTGCAATTTCCGGAAATTTGTCTTTCTGAGCTAGAGCCAACTCTACAAGGCGTGCTGACATCTTACTGGTGCGCAATGATTTTTGCTTCGGCCACACGTTGCGAAGGAATTCGACCAAATCCTCCGACCATTCTTCTTGTTTACGTGAGAAACGGTCTATTCTCCATAGAATGTTGCTCTGGAACCGATCACTCCCCTCGATGATCAGAGAACGTAGTTCTTCGTTGGAAACCACACGTTTTCCGTCGATTGTTGTTTTCCACCCCGACAAAAAGAAAACAGCCAGGAATTCGGAATTCCTATTCTCATCGTCCTCCTGTGTTCGCACAACAGCTTCAAGGTGGGGGCGGAGCGTAGTGTAGAGAGGTATTTGTGGAATGGAGCCGCTACTGAACACGCCAGCCCAGAATGCTTCAACATCGCGGCAGTCATCATAGCCATCTTGCAGGACGGAAAGGAGGCTGTCTTGCGTCCATGATGGGTCAACATAGTTGAACCAACGAATGCGCAGGCAGAACACACAAATGCAAAATGCTCTTGTGTCTTGAGGCAGGGCAAGAAGTTGTTCGGCGCTTCGTTTCCAGGATGCAGGAAGTTTTTCGCCTTTTTCAAACTCCTTATCGCCTATAGCGCTCACCAGCATTTCGGCCAGCCTTCCGGGGGAAGAATTTATCGCCGCACTCACCCAGTCACGCTTACGTTCTGTGTCGACTATTGCACTCTGTCCAGCAGTGTTGCACTGCTTCAGAGTTTCAACAAATAGCGCCCAAAGTTTCTGGTAGCTCTCTGGGGCATCGCTCAGGAGAGCGGGAGCCACTGATTCAAACCAGAATGAAGCGGAGTGAGACAGGCTTGAAAACTGTTCATCTGAGAGCTTGCATAGAGCGGCAATAATCTCTTTGCGAAAGGCAGTTGTGTCACCTTTCCGATTTTCCACCCGAAGGAACTTGTCCCAAAACTCCTCTTCAAAATGGCCGCTTGAAAGACGTGCACACAGCGCATCCAGTGCTCTCCGGGGTTCAGCAGCGCTTAAGCCGCTAAAAGGTTGGTACTCGACCAACTTACCCACAGGCCTTCGATTCATATCCAGAAGCATTGGAATGATATCTGCGCTTTCGACGCCTTTTAAAATACCAAAATCCGTATCGATGCGGACCATTCCACCACCTCCGTCGTGAGCACTTGCGGCGCTTTGCGCATATGTGTCACTCCAGTCGGGGGCATCCTTTCTTAGAAGTTCGAGTTCTTTGTCGAGGTCAAATGTGAACGAGCACCCTTGGGTGTTGAGCCATATCAGTCGTCGCAGAACAGAATGAGCGACGTAGGCTTTCTGATCATCTCTTGTCCCGCGCTTGGTCTTCGCGCGACCTGCACGAATACGCTTTTCGATTTGCGTTCGCTTCTCGATGCTAATCTCGTTCCAGCGCCTTGACAGTCCGAGAAGCAAATCTCGCTCACCTTTGAACGGCCAGAATGCATCACGGCTCAACGCCAACATAACGTCAGCAAATTCGTCTGCAGGTGCAATATCCAAATTCCCGAATGCCCAAACGCGCAAGCGTTCCCACATTCTTCCACCAGTCGGCCAACTTCTGAGCAAGGCGAGCGCCTGCGCGGGTGAGATAGCCGCCATACGTTTGAAGAGGTCCGTAAAGAGGATCACGTGCCCGGAGAGCTTGTAGCTTCGATGAAAGCTGGAATCTCCCTCATCTTCGTTCGGCTCGTCAGGCTCGATAGAGCAAATGTCCACCCACGATGAGCGGCGACTTTCAAGGTCCCAGGCAAACTCCAGTGAAGATTTCAACTTGGGCAGTAGCGCTGGAAGATACTCATCCGGAACTGCGACCTGACGAATCCCTTCTGAATAGTCCACCTCAACTTGCACAAGGTCGGAGGTCTTAAGTTTTTTGGATAGTTTGGGCGGAACGGGGCGACGGCGGTAATTTGTTAGTTTTAGGCATGGACTGAATATGTCCGCATATTCCCGTGCAAGCGATTCGTACCATCCTGTATTTCCCGTGTGTAGCGTGAGCGCATAGGCCTTATCCTTGTCGGCTTTTAAAGAATGAAATTCCCTTATCGCGCGCCAGGCGTCGAGAACCGCCTGACTGGTTCCCTCCTCCTGTTTGCGAAACAGTGAGAAATCGACGCCATCCATTACACGACGATGGATATTGCCCTGCTGGCCCGCCCACCAAGCGCATGCAGGTTCATATGCAACCCGACCTATCCAATCAGCTAAGTAGTCTATGCGTGGCGGGAGGCGTGGCACTTCATCCGCATAGTATCCACGCAGGTGAGTTACATTGTCATGCGATATACTGCGGAGATCCTTGGGCGTAGGGGAGAATGCATCCCATGTTTCCGGCGGAATACGGCCTACCCGCATCCCACCTTGTTCTTCTTTTCGTGGCGGGGGATCGCTATCCAGCTTGTAAAGGTCGAAAGGGTTTATGTTTTTCGTTTTATCATAGGAGCCGTCTTCTGGTGCAGGCTCCCCATATCGAATAACGGGGTCGAACACGCAGAGCCACTCAGATGGGAGCGGCGGGCTATACTGAGCGAATGCTTTTGCTCCCGCCGTCGAACGAACGATATGGGCAACTGCGCCTCGCTCCGCAGGGGTCAATCTTCGTGGTCCTCGTGCCGCAGATTTTAGTGTTTTGGATCGCCACTTCGATGGGTTGACTGAGCGCTTTGCCCAAACTTCAAGACTGTCCCATAGAGTACGATGCCCGCATCCGCTGTGTGTGTCGTAGAGGATGGGATCAACGCCTTTCTCGTCCCACTCGGCGATTGCTTTAGGATCACTCGCGTCCTGAAATGCATAAGCCCGTCCTTGTGAGGCATCGGATTGCCTTAGTCCTTCCAGCAAGTAACGGATCGGGGGGTCGTCAGCAGAATAGCCGACAAACACGGCGACATGCCTATCAAGTACATTTTTAACGAACTCCCGTGCCCAACCCGCCGCGAGATAGGCATCGCCAAATGAAGCACTTGAAAGGACGAACCCATCCTGTGTTGCTCCGCGATAGTCTTTGTCAACGACACCATGAAGATGTACGATCCCCCAGTCCGCCTCATTGAAAGCTATGTGAGGAAGATTTGACCGAGTCGATGTGATCAGGTTCTTCCCGGCCGTCTCAAACAACCGATCAAAGTTCGTCGTTACAATACGAATCTGTCCGGTTAGCAGGGTGCTCAGTTTGAGCAAGGTTCGATGAGCACCGAGGTCAACTTCGCCGACGCTCGATAGCGCTTCTGCGACTGCGGCTTCAATCTGAGTTCGTGTGAACTCTCGCTCCAGCAGGCCAAAAACCCTATCTGATGTAACGACACCAGATAGTTTATGCTGATCTTCGACGGACTGACCGACCTCGTATAGGCGTCTAGCTGGACTGTCATGCTTTGCCCCCAACCTGTGCAGAACGTCGGTTGTAAGGCGTTTGAAGTCGGGCAGGTCTGCGCGTGCTCTGGACACTCCCGCTCCACAGAAGAAAACAACTCGGCCTTCGTCCTGCGCCCAAAGCAGATCATCGGGTATGTCTGGTCCATCGGCAATGAAGCGCATTTGCTATCGTCGGATCTTTTACTGAGAGTTCAACGTTTCTCTGACCGTGCTATCACGGTTTGTGCTCGAGGTGATGGATAGCTTTTTCAATTAGCTGCCTTCTATGCTAATCGTCCGTGGCAACTCCTCTCAGTCGTGCTGATAGTTGTCCGTCTCGACTATTGCAATCACCTTCGATAATCCAACGGATCAGGCGTCAATGCACTTAATTGGTTGGTTCGTGAGGTTTGTTGTTCGCGAATTGCTGGAGCTTGTTTCTTTGTACCCATCTCCGGTTCGGTCAGGCTCAAAATGTTGTGCACGAAGAAACTCAGAGAATGATTGTACGTCCTTTCGCCAGCCGCCACTGAACCGAGCTTCCAGACCGCTCCAAAACCAATTCCTTGCCACGCCACAACGCATTTCGCTTAGACCATGCCGCTAGCGCAAATCCATCAGTGCCTTCAACGACCGCAAATCGTCCCTGAGCCAAGTCGACATTCCGAGTGTAGACCCCCTGAAAGCCTCGCTGAGAACCAAGCGGCACAAATGCCTTACCCTGACGCGTTTCCTCAGCCGCGATCATCTTCTCCATTTCCACTCTGCGAAGTCGAACGATAGCGTCACCCGAAAGCCGCCCATCGGGTCCAAATTCATGGCCTTCCCGGCCTAGCCAGGCAGATCGTGCCTGAACAGCAGACCTCACCTCCCGTGCAAAATCCCCGCGCCACGCTTCGATATCCTGACTGTCGATCCCGTCCAACCAGGTCTCGGCTTCGCGTTCAACCAGGGCTTCGACCTGCAACCACGACCGGACGTTGATGGAAAAGCTCCGCTGTCTCGCATCAGCATCCAGCGCGCGCCTCCTTAAGTCCGCAGGAATGCTCCAGCTGCCATCACTCCTTCGCTCAACAATACTGAGGCGCCGCAACGCCTCCAGCCGACGCTTGTGAGCAAGCCGAAACGCCGACGAACTCGTCGGGTCTGCGGCCTGGTGCAGTTCCTCAGAATACTCCCCACCATTCTGCTTTGCGATTGCCGCAATTGTGCGATCTGCAGGCTTTGGTTCGACCGTCTTCCGTCCGACTGAAACAATCCCGCCCGGCTTCGGCAGCTGAACCGCTTCCTGTTCGGTCATCTCGACTGACCAAACCCGACCATCGAGGCCTTCGATCAGTGCCGTCGTTCCATTCCGCAATTCGTCACCCGGCAAGGTGGCGGCCAGCCGTCCCAGGATTTCGCCAGCGGAGCTCAAATCACGGGGCAGGGCATGGACACGCGACGCATCGATTTTCCGGCCCTCAAGATTGGCAAGCGACCGAACCATGTCTCCGCGCCTGCCGAGGGCCCGCAGCGTATCCTGCCAACCGTCTTGCATAGCCCAGCTGCCATTCTCGTGTCGTGCCGCAAGGTCGAGCGTCCGAAGAAACCGCAGACGCCGCTTAACGACCGCACCATCGAACCTCGATAATCCGCCGCGTTCACTCTCTGGTGTGTAACGACCATCGGTCAGCGACCGCGCAATGTCATGATCGATCGCCGTAAGCGCCTCACGTTCGGCATCGTTCGACCTCGCCGCAGCCATTTCCCGCAGCCGCCGCTGGCCAAGCTCGAGCGATACGAGCTCCTGCGCCCGCGCCCGAAATCCGTGCGTGATGTATTTGCGGTCAATCAGCAGCTCGCCATTCCGGGTATTGCCGCCGCGGATCACGATATGAACATGCGGCTGCGCTGTGTCGTGATGGTTGGCAGCCACCCAGTCGAGCCGGCGGCCGAGATCCTTCTCGACCTGGCTCATGAACTCCCGCGTGAACCGCGTCAGATCCTTCATCCGCTCGGCATCCTCCGGAGAGACGATCAGTCTGAACTGCCGCCTGTCTTCAGAAGCGCGTTCGTTAAACGATTTAGCATCGGCCTCATCGACGCTCCGGTCATAGAGCTTTCCGCGCTCGCCCTCGCGCCCGGCACCTTCGCGGCGGATGTAGGCGACGTGCTTTGTAAAACTCGCCGCGCCGGTCGGGCCTGCCCGCGCAATATGGACTTTCACAATGACACGCTTGGCCCGCTGGTTGGACCAGTGCCGGGCAAGGGCGGCCTGCACCTTGCCTCGTCCTGCATGACGCACCGCTCCCGGTGCCAGAGAATTGCGGCCACGCGATCCAAGCCGCCCCTTCGCGACCACGCGTTTCAACCGCTTCAGCTGGGTCTTTGCCTTGCCCTGCGACCTGATCTTCCCGAGTCGCGGAACGAAGTCGAAATCGTTGCTCACGGCTCTAAGCGCGCTGCGGATTGCAAATCCGTGCACCCGTCTTCCGGCGCCGGGTCACACAAAAAAGGATGTGCAGACAATGGGTTAAGTGTCGCCGGGTGACACTCCCTTAATCTTGCCCTCCGGGACACAGAAGCCATTCCCGTCCCGCTATCTATCGCTTTGACGGTCGCCTGATCCTCAGCCGACCGGTTGCCATAAGTCCATATGGACCTGGCGACGCCAATGATGCGCGCGCCGTCCTGAACGCCGAAGTATCGTCCATCGACTGACAGGGGATGAGAGTTGAGCAGGAAAACTTCGCCGGCTTTGAGGGTCTGACAGCCCTGCCAGACGGGAAGGGCGCTGCCGGACTCGGTTACTTTGAGCGCATCAACAGATGTGATCCCGTTGATGGAGACCTGCGTATCGCATCTGCAAATCTCGTCACCGGATAGGCCCGCAACATGCTTCAACAAGGGCCAGTCAGAGCCAACAATTCCCTCATCGTTCAGCCAATGTCGAACCTCATCCGAGGGCGCAAACGCTACCAGATCGCCTGTCGAAATTCGCGCCGACCGGTCAACAAAGTAAAGGCCCTTGGGCACGCTTTCCGTCCGGTTCCAGATGAAGTCGGACCGGTTGATAATGCTGGCGGAGACCATGAGGCTTAGCCCGCATCCCATGCCTAACAACGCGGTTCTACGACTCATCGCGAAGGCCTGTCCCCATGAACCTACGTCCATTAGTGTAAGCGATGATGTCCTTGCCGCGATACCAGACCTTGGCGCCGATCTTGTGATAAACCGGGCCTGTTCCCAGCGAACGCATATTGACCAGGGTCTTCGGTTTGAGGCCGAGATGGTCAGCGGTTTCATCCGTGTTCATCCATTCGGTCGGGGTTGGGAGGTTTGATTTGGGTCGAAGCTCCTCTCCACTTCTATTTGTCTCTGTCATAGCGTTGCTTCTCCTTTCCTCTACGCAACTCGAAGCCCTGACAGACTGCCAACTCATCCTCAGATTAAGAGTGTCGAACTTGCACCACACGCTCGCGACACCCTTGAGTTCCCAAAGAAACCTCACGTTAGAATGCAGCGCTGATAGGCGTATCAGCACCTTCGTCTCAGACCCTTTCGGCATGAAAGAAGACCGCTCCGGAGATGTCTCCGGAGCGGCTTGGCAAGGCTGTGATCTACCCTAGTCGCGCGCGTTCCAGAGGATGACGTGCCGGCCTTTCTTGCCCTTGACCGGGGCAAGGTTCGCAAAGATCCGGCGCGGTCCGATCTGCGGGTCTGCCAGCGTCAGCGAGACATAATCGCGTCCCGATGCCTTCGACTTGCGCATCCAGCCGCCGCCGATTTCGGTCGAGGTTTCACCGGCATAGATGCGGTAGTCCGGATGACCGTCTTCGGTCTTTTCCGCATTCTTCTCTATGCGGATTGCAGCTGAGAGGTTCATCATTGCGAGGGTGCCTTCAAAGCCGGACTTGGTCTCGCTGACATATCCGAGTGCGTTTGCCATGGGGGTCTCCTTTTCTTTCCTTGGCTAAGTCTCCGGGGACCCCTTGTCCCCGTCGACGCCGGACCGCCCGGACGGGCTGAGCTGGGCCTGAACCGCATGCGGGCGTAGCGAAGCGGAGCACCGGACGGGCGGGGAATTTTGTTGCGCGAGGAAGGCGCGACAGCGCCGGGGAAAATTCTTCGTCTGTCCGGTTTCAGGGCCGGGTCAGCGCGCCCAGGTCATAAAGGCAAAGACGGGAGCAAGGGGGCCGAGGCATGCCTCCCGGAAAAGAAATCAGAACTCCCCGAAAACGTCCCGATAATGTCATTCGAGACCTCAAGACGCGCGATTTTTCTGAAGGCATTTTACAATCGCCCAGGCCTTACAGCCGCCAACCGCACGCCCGAGAATGCGCGGAGCCGCCCGGTGGTAGACACCGGACGGCTCCATATGCTGCTGAACAGGAGACGAATGCTCAGGCAGCGTCCTGTTGCGTCTCACGCGTCTCATCGGGCGTGGCTTCTGCCTCCGCTTCGAACAGTCCTGCGACCCGTGTCCACGCATCGGCGGGTGGTGACCCGGCCCCTTCGACAAGGCGTGTCGGTGGCACCTGCATCCAGCCCGGCCGCCAGTCAGGATTGGCCTCACACCCCTCACCCGCAATCCGGTTGGCCAGCACCTGCTTCTGCGCCTTGCCCGTCTCGGTCCGGCAGGAATCCGCGAGCGATGCGGTGGCAATATCCGCGATCATCGCATTGATAGCGCGCTTGTCCTTGGTGAGATCGAAGAAGGTCTCGTCCGGTTTCCAAGCCGCCGAAAGGTCGGTGCCGCAGACATGCAAGACGGCTTCGACAATGCTATTCCCGGCCTCGAGCGTGCGGGCCATGACACTTGCCAGAACCGTCAGGACTTCCTCATCCGACATGGCGAGCAGCGCAGAGAAAAGCTCGCACAAGCGGTAGTCATCGCCGTTCCGGCGAAGCGCTGGACTGACGTTGAGCGCCTTGAACAGAGCGTCGGTCTGCGCCGTCGCTTGAGCGACCGCCGCCACAGATGCCCCACCTTCCACACTCGCCTGCGTCTCATCTTTCCGGGCGCGAAGCTCGTGAGGACGCACGTCCCAAAGCGCGCTCCCCGCCATGGCATGCGCCACCATCAAGCGGAGGGCAATCGCGGGGGATGTGGCCAAACTCGCCTGAGCAGCCGCGTGGCGATGAAGCAGGATGTATTCCGCGAGCGGGCCGGACATTTCTGGCCGAACGGCTGCCGGAACGGCATCGCCTTCACCCTTCGAACCCTGTTGCCGCTTGCGGGCCTCGGCCGAGGTTACTTGTCCCTCGTGGAACTGGACCGTCCCGTCATGGCGGATTTCGATGAAGACCTTGCCGCCGTCTTCCTTGGCGCACTGGACATACTCCCATCGGTGGAAGTAGGCCCCGCGCTCAAGGCAGATAACATCGCTCCAGCCGTCGGCCCTGTGGGCCTCGACCCGCTCGGCAATCGCGGCGGATTGTGCCTTCCAGAACTGATCCGCATCCGCAAAGACGCCATGCTCGCCAAAGAGGTCGGCAGTGACCTGTCCCTCATAGGCATCAAGATCGAACAAGGCCTTGTCGGTCGTGATCGTCGTTCCGCCCGTGATCCAAGCCTTGCACGACCGCCCCATCGGGGCGCGTTCGGTTTCGCTCTGGAAGAGGCGGAACCATTCGGCCTGCTGTTCTGGCGTCGCAAGCGTAAGCGCGCGGATCGTTTCGCGGTCCAGTTCGTCTTCGGCGTAGAGTTTCCGTATCGGTTCGTCGAGCGAAGCAAGCGCGAGCACACGGCGCACCAGAAGCTCAGTCACTCCGAAGAAGCTGGCGATATCCTCCAGCGCCTTGCCTTCATCGTTGAGGCGCTTGAACGCCTCATATTGCTCCATTTCTGTCGCAGGCAGGCGTCCGACATTTTCGATGACAGATGCCGCAATCGCGGAGGCCGCATCCTTTTCAGTCATGATCGCGCATGGAACGAACGGCACCTCGCCTGTCTCCTTCGCGATTTCTTTGAGCGCAAAAAAACGGCGGCGTCCGGCGATGACGCCATAATATTTGCCTTCGCGGCGAACGAGCAAAGTCTGACGCAATCCGCTCTCCCGGATGGACGGCAGAATGTCGGATACGTCCGGCTTCTTGCGCCCATGCCGCATATTGAGTTTGGAAATCCGAAGCTCGTCGAGCGGGATGTGTTTGAGGTCGGGCTGTGCCATGGAGGTCTCCTTTTCTGGCGGGTAAAGCGAGAGACCCAGCGCCCACGCGGGGCCTCTCCAGTTGATCTTGGTGAAGGGAAAGCCGTCCGCGTCCCGGCTTGGTTGGGGGTCGGTCTCGCCCCAGTCATAATCGCGGATCGTGATCAGCGGCGCGCGGCCCTCGACCCAGATTTCGGCGACCTGGGCCTCGGCAACGACAAGCGTCATACGGGGCCGTGGGCCGAGCAATTCAGTGAGGGTGCGGGCCGCGCTCATGTCGCGGCCCAGCCTGTCACGGTCGCCGCAAGCCGCGAGGCTGCGGCACGCCCTGCGTCCAGCGCCTCCGGCAGCAGCTCGCTCGCAAACGTGGTGAGATAGCTGTTATCCGTGCCGGGATAGTTGCATTCGACGCCCCAGAGGCTGGCGGCATGACGGTCCAGTTCAATGCCGTCGCGCTCGACCGAAAGCACGATCCCGCAATAGAACCACTCGCTCTTGCGCCATGCTTCCATGACGGCTTCCGCCTTGGCCTGCGCCTCGGCGAAGCGCTGGCGGAAGCTGTTGCCCGGCCCGATGAAGCCGGGCGCATCCTTGTAGAGCGACGGCCAGAACCCATCCTGCCGCTGGTCCGGCGCATCGAGGCAGTCATCGGCAACAATCCGGGCCGTGACAATGAAGCCCTTTGCCTCGCAGCTGATCGCATCGCCTTCGCAGGCGTAGGCATCGAAGTGCTCGGTAAAGCTCATGACGCCCTCCGAAGCTCGAATCCCATCCGGTCGCAGAGTGCGCGCAGCTCGCGCGCCTCTGCCTCGTCGAACCCGTCACCGGACTGGTGATAGATCGTGCCCTGCGCGAACCCTTGCGGGGTCTTCACGACATGCGCCCAGCGATAGGGGCCAAGGCCATCTTCGCGCGGTCTTGCCTGAAATCTCGCCATGGCGCTCATCGCGTCCAGAAGACGTGAACGTCTTCGAACCCTGTCTCGAACACCATGATGTCGCCACCCAGCTCCATGTCGCGGGCGAGCGCCGACCAGTCGATATAGTATTCGAGGGCTGCGGGAATTTCGGTGCCGGTGTCGCGGTGCAGGTCCTCGGCGAAGTCTGCCCGGCTCGCATAGGTGCCTGCATAATCGTCGAAGGACGCTTCGGCCTGCTCAAGGTCGTCGCCAAAATGGCGATGGACCAGCGCGCCGAGCCTGCCATGTTCGGCAATGAAGTCGGCCAGATTGCAGACCGTCTCGAAGCTCTCATATTCCGACAGGTGCGCGCCTTCGAAGCCTTCATAGTCATGGATTGCCCATTCTTCGGCATCGGGCAGCGGCGAGTCCGCCAGCATGGCGCGAACCTCGGACATAACCTCATCTGGCGTCGTCGCCTCGATCCAGCGCCCGTGCAGGCAGCCATTATTGTAGGCGGCAAGACAGGCCACATAGATACGGGGGCGGATTTCAGGTGTGGGTGCAGCGTCTGCCGCAAGGGGGGCTGAAGGTTGCGGTGTGGTCATGGCGTCAGTCTCGTCTCCCCGCCCAAATGTCCCTCCCGCATCAGGCGGGGGTGGGCGGCGAGAAGGCCGGCAGGCCGGACCCATTAGCCGGTTGGGCAAGGCGGAAAGGTAGGACGCTGCGACCGCTTCCAGACACCTTCAGTCCCGGCGCCTTGCGCAAGCGGCGGGTCCGGGCAGACCGGTCGTTCGCCCACCTCCGTCTGAGAGGGAGATTGTCATGGACGCCAGGAAGACCGATGCGGACCAGGCTGCAATGCGCTTCAGCTTTCACCGTCAGACGATCATCGAAAACGTCATAGGTCCGCTTTCAAAGGCCACGCAGCCTGTGACCCCTCTGCATTGCAGTGGGAAGCGCAGGCTGGCGCGATCACCGGCGAGACACCCGCATGCCGCTGGGCTGCCCGGAAGGGCAGGCCAGAGGTCCGGAGACGAGCCGGGCCGCTGGCGGCGTGCCGCCCGCGAAACAGCCCCCTCGCGTCAGCGAGGGGTGATCGCCGGATCAAGGTCTGATGCCAAATTGGATCTGCTCAGGTCTGTGCAGTCAGGAGGTCCCTGTATCCGCCATCCCGGAGTTCACGTCCTCGCACGAGGGCGCGGCGCATTTCGTCTTTCATGGCCCGGCTGGGGCTCTGCCAGGCTTCGGTGGCGCGATCCTCGCCATAGATGATGGCAGCGGTTTCAAAATAAGTTAGACCGGTCTCATACGCATCGAGCGCAATGAGCGCATTGCGAAACGCAAGCGATGAGCGTGTCCAGGTGTCGTTGAAACTCGAATCGTCCTTGCCAAGAATACGCTGAGCCTTGCCGATGACTTTAAGTGTTTCGTCCATGCTCGACACATTATCGATGATCAGTTTCATGCGGACGGGTTCGACGCTGAGTAGTGACAGACCAGAACAAGCGACCTGGATGCTGTGGCCGTGCCCACGGATCATCAGGTATTCCCGGCCGACGCGATCTGTGAGGTGAGTGACTTCACACACATTGATCGTCTGATCGAAAATATCGTCGCGCTCGCTCGGATGACGCGGTACGACCTGCATGGTCAGGGCGCGAGCATAGAGGGCAGGGATCCAGAAGACGTCGGCCTCATAGCCATTCGCGTCTATGTCGGGAAAGAAAACCAAGCCGAATTTCTCAGCGTCGATCTGGTCGCATAGCGGCCGGAGCAGCCGGATGCCATGACAGGCTGGCTTTTCAGATATCTGTGAGTCGCCAGCCCGCAGGGCGGCTTGCCTGAATTCGCTATTTCGCCGAAGAAATTCCCAAGCCCAGCGACTTCTGGAGAGTCGGCAAGTATAGGCGTAGTCATCCAGATCAATACGGACCGAGGGTGTGTCGGCGGGACTCATCAGGTGCCTCCTTCACAAGCGGGTGCTGCAAAAGAGGTGCCAAAATTCTACTTCAGGCTAAAAGAAGCGCGTTTTCGACGGGTCCGAGAAGCGTTGCATAACCGCCGTCCCGCAGGTCCCGGCCGCGGGCAAGGGCACGTCTCATCTCGTCTTTCATCGCTCGGCTTGGGCTGTCCCAGGCTTCGCGGGCCCGTTCTTCGCCATATATGAACCCCGCCGTCTCAAAATATGAGAGTTTGGCATCATGACAATCGAGTGCGACCAGTGCATTGCGAAGGGCCAAGGAATGGCGAGTCCATTCCGGGATATCCGCCTCTGCTTGCGGGTCATAGACACGCTGGGCGCGCTGGAGCGTTTTCAGCTTGGCCTGGAATTCGTCGAGACTGTCGATGATGAAGCTGAGCTTGACAGGTTCGCGGGCCAGAAGTGACATGCCCGTGCAGAATACCTGAATGACGCAGCCATTTCCCTTGAGAAGAAATTGTTCGCGGCCGGCGAGGTCGGTGAAGTGCGTTATCCTGCAGATGCCAACAGTGCGATCATAGAATTCACAGGATTCATTAGGACCACTCGGAGAAACTTGCATGTGAACCCGCCTCGGATAGAGACCTCCCGACCAGAACGCGTCGGCTTCAAGGCCGCTTTCCTCTGGATCCGGGAAGAAGGCGAGCCCCCATCGCTCAGCAAGCGCCTGAGAGGCTCTAGGGCGCACGAGGGTGATCTGATGGCAGGCGGGAGCGAAACTAAGCTCACTCGCGGAAGGAAGCGACGAGTCCTCAAGAAACCGGCGGTTTCGGCGCAGGAACTCCCAGGCCCATCTGCTGTCTGACAACAACCATGTGTAGTCATAAGCACTTATATGATCTGCCAGCCGGGACATTTGTCCTCGTTTCCCAAGAGAGATTCAACTCAACAGGGAAAGCAAATTCAATGCCGGAATAGAAAGTTGATCGAGTAAATATTTGTTACGGTAACGCTTGGGAACCCATCATGCGAGGCCCAGTGACGCTGCGCGCGCACCATTTTGAGAATTTTACGCACTTGTTTCATTCCGGGTTTGGGGCATCATCCTGACTGATGCTTATCAGCATGCGCATCGCGCAGAATATCGATTCCACCATATACCGCAATCGCCGCGACTCCCAATCCGACAAGCAGATCTGGCCAGTTGGACCCAGTCCACAGTACGATTACGCCCGCGAGAATGATCCCCCCATTCGAGATGAAGTCATTGAAACTAAATGTTGTAGCGGCTCGCAGGTTTACATCCTTCTTTTCTATTTTTTTCAAAAGCCAGAGACAGATCAGATTTACAACACCTGCAATCGCGGCCATTGCCAGCATGATGAGACCGAGGGGTTCAGATCCTTCAAAGTATCGACGGATTGCGTCGCCGGCGACGCCGACGGCAAATACAAGAAGCATTCCACCTGACAGTCGAGCGGCGTTGCGTTTCCAGATCTGCGAACGTGTAAGTGCAAGCAGGCTCAAGCCATACACAATCGCGTCCGAGGAATTATCCAGCCCGTTCGCCAGGAGGGCATTGGAGTCGCCGAACCAGCCTGTGACAAAAAAGCCAATGGCTATGAGTATGTTTAGCCATAGTACGATTTGAAGAGTTCGGCGCTCGTCTGACGTCTCGATTTTCAAGTCTTCGCTACCCATCCTATGATTTTACCAACCGTTGTCTGTGAGGGGAGATGCACCGTAAGAATTTTATCGAAGCGTCTCCGTTAGAAAGCTTGGTATTGCGAGCGTATTGAGGATAGCTGGAGTAGCGGTAGGGCCCTGAGGTGGCAAGTGTGCCCTTGGCTCTTGGTGTCTCGTCGAAACCGAACCGGAAATCTGCGCGCCAAACCACCATATTCGCGATGATGAGAGGGGCAAACCCGAGGCCGAATATCGCCCAGCAGGGTACGGGAGCGGTTCCCCTACCTGAAGCCCCAATCGACAGCGCCGCTCCGAAACTCGTGATCGTACCCATCCAGATGATTGGTGCCACAAAACGCGAATAACGCTGCGGGAGCCAAATTCTCTGCGCGGGGAAGGCTGCAGACCAAATAGGAATCACAGCAACTGCGCCACCTGTGGCAATGCCGAGTATCTGGATTGTCGTATCGCCACTCATGTTGCCTCCTGCGCTTGTGTTTTCAGCCGTCAGGGTTATTTCCTGCAGTCTACAGTAACTAGAGGGGCAAGGGGCGCTATCATGGCCTTGATGACGATCGGAAAACTGTCAGGGGCGACGGCCGTAAAAGTCACGACAATCCGCTATTATGAATCCATTGGCCTGCTCGACGAGCCGCAACGCAGCGCAAGCGGACAGCGGTTGTACGCAGGGGACTCTGTAGAGCGTCTCCGTTTTATACGTCATGCAAGGGATCTGGGGTTTCCCGTCTCAGCGGTAAGGGAACTGATTTCGCTGCAGGTAGAGCCAGGCAGGGAGTGCGTCCTGGTTGACCAGATTGCACGTCGCCAGCTTGACGAGGTTCGCCGCAGGCTGACCCAATTGGAGGCGCTCGAGGCCGAGCTCAAGCGCATGATCCGCGCTTGCGAAGGCGGCAAGATCGGATCCTGCTCTGTACTCGCTGCCCTTGGCCAGCACGAGAATTGCTTGCACGAACAGCATGATGGCGCCGAGGTGCTTGCAGGGCTTCCGTCAAGAGGCGCTTGACCCTCCAGTGACTGGAGGTGCTAAAAAGAGAGTGAGCCTGTTTACCCGATCGTAAAAGAAAGTAGCTAGCCCAGCAATCATGTTTTCGTTCCAAGTCATAACGTGTTTACGAAGGTTGCTCGTCATGGTGATGGCGATAGCTTTTGTTATTGCGCCGATGACGGCTGCGGCGGATATCATGCATCCGGGCAATCAGGCCGCAGAGGAATGTTCTACGAGTGAGCTGGCCCAAGATGCCCCTGATAAGGAGCCATCGCATGAAGGTCATGACCATACCGCGCATCAGTGCGGAAGCTGTCATTTCCATCTGATAGGCGGCGGCGATCTAAGCGGCGCTCCGAAGTCTGTCGTGCAGACAAAACATTTGTTGCCTGGCGGTTCTTTTCTCGAGAACCTCCGCCCAGACGGTCTTTACCGTCCTCCTCGCGCCTAGACCAACGACACAGGAATATTTTGCGTGGCTACGGCCTCGCTGTCGTTGAATCTGGACGAGGAAACCAGCAAAAATGAAAATTCTTATATGCAGCGCGATCACCGCGCTCGCCCTGCCGGTCATGGCCGGTACGGCCTATGCGCAAGGGTGTAGTTCTGTCTATGTCGGCGCGACTGACTATGATCAATCCCGACCACTGACGCTCGACGCGGCTATTGCTCGCGCCGCCAATGCTTCGCCTGAAGTTCTGACGGCGGCTCTCGAGGCGAAAGCTTCATCGGCCGACGCCGATCAGGCGAGCCGTTGGCTTAATCCATCTCTGTCTGTCGAAACCGAGAACTTTGCCGGCAGCGGATCGCTTGAAGGCTTCAATGCCTACGAGACGACCCTGGTAGTGGCGCAGACCTTACAGCTTGGCGATAAACGAAGACTTTCCGAGCGGGCCGCCAGAGCTGAAGCCGCATTGGCGAGTGCCGAATGTTCTGTACGAAGCCTGGAAGCTCAGAAACTCGCAGGGGAACTCTATCTGGAACTTCGTGCCGCTTACGACATGGCCGAGGTCGCTCAGGCCTCAGCCGATCTCGCATCCGAGTTCTCTGGCGTCGTCCAGCGCCGCGTGGACGCTGGAGCGTCGGCTCCGCCTGAGTTGCTGCGCGCGCGGGCTGAAGCAGCAGCGCTTCAGGCGGTTGCGGATGGTGCGCGGGGCCAGGTCGAAGCCAAAGGGCTAGCGCTTGCGTCCGTTTGGGGTAGTCCAGAGATCGACTTTGTCTTGTCTGGCACTGCGGAAATCGTAACAGATCCGGCGGGTGGGTCGGCTCAACCAGATTCTGGCGTTCATCCGTCACTTGCGGCGGCTAAGGCCGGAGCGACGGCTCGTAGCGCGGCGACGGACCGGGCCCGCGCCGGCGCATGGCCTGATATAACCGTATCGGCTGGTGTCCGAAGATTTGAGGACACGGGCGATAGCGCGTTTCTGGCGGGTGTCAGTGTTCCTTTGCCGGTCTTTGACCGCAATCAGGACGCAACGCGGGCGGCGGGATTACGTACCCAGAGTGCCGAGCTATCAGCACAGACTGTTGAGGCAAGGTTGCGGGCCGAGCAAGCGAGCCTCGCCGCGCAGGTGCGGGCTGCGAAGTCTCGCTTGCAGCGTCTCGAGGGCGAAGCGCTGCCGCTCGCAGAAGAAGCCTATACAGCTGCGGCAGAGGGCTACCGGGTTGGCAAGTTCGACCTCACAGCCACGCTCGATGCGCGGCGCAGTCTGATTGAAACCCGCGCCGCCGTAATCGATGCCCGGCTGGCGCTCCAGACATACACGCTGCGGTTGCGTGCGCTGATTGGCGCCGCGCCGTTCGAAGGAGAGATCCAATGAAACTGAATTTATTCTATGCGGCGCTGCTTTCGCCAGCGCTTTTGTATCTTAGTGCTTGCGGCAGTGACGCCTCCGATTCGTCTGGTGCAAACCGGACGCCCCCACAAGCCGAAGATGGCCATGACGACCACGAAGACGGTAGTGATGAGGAGCATGAAAGCCATGATGAGGCCGATGGCGACGATCATGAGGGACATGAAGAAGGAGGCGGTCATACCGAACACGAAGGTGAAGGCGGCGATCATGTCGAGCTGACCGCCGAGGAGGCGGAAGCTGCCGGTATCCGGACCGGGCGAGCCCAAACCGGAGCGGTTTCGGGCCAGCTGGAACTGCCGGCCGAGATCCGTTTCGATGCGGACCGTGTCGCAAGGGTCTCGCCACAGGTCGAGGGCACCGTTGCTCAGCTCTATGCAGGCGAAGGCGATATCGTGAAAGCCGGCGCCACGCTTGCCCGGCTGACCAGTCGTGAACTCGCCGGCCTAAAGGCCGATTATCTGAATGCCCTGAGCGCCGAGCGCCTCGCGCAAGCCGAGCTTGAGCGTGAGGAAAACCTCTGGGAGCAGAAAATCACCGCCGAGGCCGATCTGCAATCGGCGCGTGCGGCATTCGCCGCAGCCAATGCCGGCCGGGAAGCTGCTGAAAACAGGCTTCATGCGATCGGCATTGGTCATGGCACACTGGACAAGCTTAATGAAGCTGCGGATGGGTCACTTGCACAAGCCTATGTGACGGCTCCCCTTGCCGGAGAGGTGATTCAGCGGAGCGTTTCTCTTGGAGAAACCGTATCGGCTGGCGGCGCGCCCATCTTTGTCATCATCGATGATAGCGTCGTCTGGGCCGACATCGCCGTCTACAAGGAAGATCTCGGCAAGGTCAGCGAAGGCCAGACCGTGACATTCCAGCAGGAGGGTGGCCGCGTCCTGGCCGAGGGGACAATTTCAAATGTCCTGCCTGTCATCAATGAGGCATCCCGCACTGCGACCGCGCGGGTCATTGTCGACAATGCCGAACACAGGCTGAAGCCCGGTCAGTTCGTAACGGCGCGGATCGACACGGGAGAGGGGCGCCCCGTCGTGCGCGTTCCCTCCGATGCGATCGTCAGCGTCGAGGACAGGATTTCGGTCTTCGTCCCGACCGATGACGGGTTCGAACCGCGCGAGGTCCGCACAGGGGACAGCGCGAGGGGCTATACCGAGATCATTTCCGGGCTCGAGGCCGACGAAGCATTCGTTGCCGAAGGCGCCTTCACCCTGAAAGCGCAGCTTGAAAAAGACGCTTTCGGCGACGGCCACGCACACTAGGAGACCCGCAAAATGATCAATTTGATGCACCGCCTTGCGGGTGGCCGGCTGCTTGCCGCCATTGCCGCACTCGCCCTGTCGATCGGGGGGCTGTTTGCCTTTCGCAGCCTGCCTGTCGACGCTTTTCCCGATCCCTCACCTTCTCTGGTCCAAGTCTTCACCGAAACTGAAGGCCTGTCGCCCGAAGAGGTCGAACGCTATGTCACCTATCCGATCGAGACGGCCATGTCCGGCCTGCCCAAGGTCGACGAGATCCGCTCGACATCCAATTTTGGCCTGTCTGTCATCAATATCTATTTCGAGGACGGCACGGACGTCTATTTTGCCCGCCAGGTCGTCGGCGAGCGCCTCGGCGAGGCCGCCGACGCCATTCCCGACGGTTTCGGCACACCCAAGATGGGGCCGATTTCGACCGGCCTTGGTATCATCATGTACTACCGGCTCGTCGATGAGACCGGCGAGCGGTCGCTGGTTGAGCTGCGCGAGATTGCCGACTGGATGATCAAGTATCCGCTTCAGTCGGTTGAAGGGGTGACGGAGGTTCTGTCACTAGGGGGGTTCGAGAAGCAGTACCAGGTCCGCCTCGATCCCGATCAGCTGACATCCTATGACCTCAGCGTCGGCGAGGTGATTGCCGCCCTGGAGAGCGCCAATCGGACGGCCGGCGCGCAATTCATCGAAATTGGCGCCGAACAGTACACAGTGCGCGGGGTCGGGCTCGCTCGCTCCCTCGATGATCTGCGTGAAACGCCGGTCAAGACCGTGGATGGACGAACCGTCCGCGTCAGCGACCTCGGTGAAGTCGCGATAGGTGGCGGCGTCCGGCAGGGGCTCGCAACTGCCAATGGCGAAGGGGAGACCGTCGCCGGTCTCGTCCTGAAACTTTATGGCACAAACACGTCTGAGGTGATCGAGAACGCGCAAGCGCGCTTCGACGAGATCAACCTGTCGCTTCCCGACGGTGTCAAAGCCGTTCCGTATTATGATCAGGGCGCGCTGGTGAATAAGGCAGCCGCGACCGTGACGACCGCCCTCTGGCAGGGCGCGCTCCTGGTCGCGGTCATCGTCTTCCTGTTCCTCGGCGGCTGGCGTCCAAGCCTCGTGGTTGTCATGGCCATACCCTTCTCGGTCGGCTTTGCCTTCATCGCGATGAAATTCCTCGGCATCGGGGCCAATCTGATGACGCTGGGCGGGGTGGCGATCGCCATCGGGATGATGGTCGACGGCGCCATCGTCATCGCCGAGAACGTGGATCGCGGCTTGCGCGAACGACGCGAGGGTGAAGATAGCCGCACGACGGTCGCGCGAGCGAGCGCCGAAGTGATCGCGCCGCTGATTGCTGCCGTCCTCGTGGTGATCATTGTCTTCCTGCCGCTCTTTTCGCTACAGGGCACTGAAGGCAAGACGTTTCGGCCGCTCGCCGCTTCTGCCGCGCTCGCCATGACAGGGTCGCTGATCTATGCCGCGCTCATCGCTCCGGCGATGGCGCTCGGCCTCATGCGTCCGCCCAAGAGCAATAGCCAGGAGAGCGACAGCCGGCTTGTTTCGCTGATCAAGCCGCTTGCGGCCTTCTTCGTCCGGCGACGTCTCGCGGCGGTCGGGCTAGCAGGCGTCCTGCTTCTGGTTGGGGGCCTCTCAGCGACACGCCTTGGCTCGGAGTTCACGCCTGCGCTGGAGGAAGGCGATGTCCTGTTGCGTGTGACGATGGCGCCGTCCATCTCGCTAACCGAAGCAAAGGAAACGTCGACCCGCATCGAGGCAAGACTGCTTGAAGCCTTCCCCGAGATCAGTTCCATTGTCAGCCGGATCGGTCGTGGGGAAGTCGGCGCGCATGCCGACCCGGTCAACAGTATCGAGGCCTTCGTGGCGCTCAAACCCCGAAGCGAATGGCGCACTGGCATCAGCCCGGATGAACTCCGGGCGTCGATCTCCGAGAATCTCGGCGGCTTTCCAGGCGTCAGGGTCAATGTTGGCCAGCCAATCGCCATGTCGGTTGATGAGCTCCTGACCGGCACAAAGGCGCAACTGGCGGTCAAGATCTTCGGTCCGGATACGGCGGTCCTGCTCGAAGGCTCGCAGGACTTGCAGTCCATTCTTCAGGAGGTTCCAGGGGCGACCGACGTCCAGGCCGATCAGATCACCGGCGCGCCGCAGCTTGTGGTCTCGCTCAACCGTCCTGCGCTCGGCCGGTATGGACTGAGCGTGGAGGAGGCGCTCGATGCCTTGCGTTCCGGCGTCGGCGGGGCAGAGGCTGGTGCCGTTTTCGAGGGGGTACGTCAGTTCCCTGTCATCGTGCGCTATGCCGAAGAGGACCGCAACACGCCCGCGGCCATCGGACGGATTATTCTGGAATCGTCCAGCGGCGCACGGGTTCCACTCGAAAGCGTGGCAAACATCAGGGAGATTGTCGGTCCACGTCAGATCACGCGCGAGAATGGTGAGCGATTCATCACCGTTCAGCTCAATGTGAGAGGACGCGATATTGGCAGCTATGTCGCTGATGCGCAGCAATCGGTCGCCAGCCAGCTCGACCTGCCGGCTGGTTATCGCGTCGAATGGGGCGGACAGTTCGAACTCCAGCAGGAAGCGAATGCGCGGTTCGCGGTCGTGATCCCGATCACGCTCGGTATCGTATTCCTGATCCTGCTATTGACGTTCGGGCGCATGAAATCGGCCATCCTGATCCTGCTCAACATTCCGCTGGCGCTGACCGGCGGGGCGATGGCGCTCTGGATTGCAGGCCTGCCGATCTCGGTGCCTGCGACGGTCGGCTTTATTGCCCTGTTCGGTATCGCGCTCGGCAATGGCATGGTGCTGGTCAGTTTCATGGATGATTTTGCCAGGGAGGGCCGTGGTCGCGATGAACTTGCCGTCGAGGCGGCAGGCTTGCGGGCACGTCCTGTGCTGATGACCGCCCTTACGACGGCGCTCGGCCTTGCGCCGCTGCTCTTCGCAAGTGGTGTCGGTGCTGAAGTGCAGCGGCCACTGGCCACGGTGGTCATGGGCGGGCTGGTCTCCTCGACCGTGCTAACTTTGCTGGTGCTACCCGCCCTTCACCGCTGGTTCGCACCAAAGCCCGACGCGCACCATTCCTTGTTGGAGGCCGAGCATGTTCATCCATCGTGAACTTCGCTTCGCGGTCATGTCCGTTTCTCTCGCAGCCCTGGCCGGCTGCGAGAGTCTCGACAACGTGATGGGGGCCCTTTCAAGTGAGCAGGCGGCCAAGGTGCAGGAGGAATGCGGCCTGATACCACCAAAGAGCCGTGTAAAAAACGCGGTACACGCGCGGCGACGCGCGTATCTCGATTGCAAGCGCAAGGTGCTGGAAGAGGAGGCCGATCCTGAGCCACGCACATGATCATGACGATCTTGATCCCGCGAGCGATGATCGTCGGGTCTCCATTGCCATCTGGTCAATAAGAGTGTCATACGAATCACTGATCCGCCCGCCGTTGGTGGCTGGATGATCGTTATTCTTGGCGGTGTTGCGCTGGTCATTGCAGAGCTTACAGCCCTCCTGATCTATTCGGTGCAGAATGGGAGCGTGAATATCCGGGCGCTCCTCCTTCACAATCTGTCCGACGCACTCGCATCTGTAGCCGTGGTTGCGGGCGACGCGCTCATCCTCATCTATGACTGAAAACTGTTCGATCCGTTCGTGACGATTGGTATCGCGGTAACATTCTCTGCCTGTCGTTCCGCGAAATCGGCGGGCGATCCACATGTTGTGGCTAGGTAGTCCGCCGGACATTGACAACGGTGCCGTCATTGAGGCGATGCGGAGCGGTGATGGTGTCGTGGATGTCCATCAATTGCATCTCCGGCAGATGCAGGAGCCCCTTTTGTCAGCTATCTTCGAACAGTTTGTCGGTGAGTGCGCAATCGGGTGTTTCAGCGCCGGTGCAACCAGCCATGATCTCGCCGAGCCGTCGATCCATCTGCTTCAGATCGGCGATGCGTTTACGGATATCGCCCCGATGTGCTTCTGCCAGCGCCCTGACCTCCGCGCAGCTCGGCCTGCCATCATTGATGCCAAGTAGCGAGCGTACATCTTCCACGGAGAAGCCGAGGCTGCGGGCTCGCAATATGAAACGCAGTCGTACCTGATCTTCATTCGAATACAGCCGGTGGCCACTTGCCGTGCGGGCTGGTTCGGGCAGCAATTCGATCTTTTCATAATAGCGGATCGTTTCAAGATTGCAGCCGAGCCGCCCGGCCAGTTCAGCCCGTTTGAGTGCTGCTCGCGGCGATGTGATGGCCATGATGAAATACCCACTTGTGTCTGTACCAACTACAGAGCGTAACGTGATCATGATCAATAAAGCAATGGGAACAGCTGGTCATGGCAGGTACGGAAAACAGCCCAGCAAATGAGCGTCGCTCAAGGTGGCTTGTTGCCGGTGGCACGCTGGGGGCATTCCTTGCATCATCCTGCTGCATCGTGCCGCTTGTGCTGATCAGTCTCGGTGTTTCCGGAGCGTGGATTGGCCAGTTGACGGCGCTGGAACCCTACAAGCCCCTTTTTCTTCTGGTCGCGATCGGATTTCTCGCGGCTGGGTTCTGGGATGTCTATTTTCGAAAAACCAGTGTCTGCGAGGATGGTAGCTATTGCGCCCGTTTGCAGTCGTCAGTCGTCAAGCAGGTCGCCCTGTGGAGCGGCGCGCTTGTCGTGCTGGCGGCCTTGACCATCGATGTATGGGCACCGTTATTTTACTAGCCAGGGAGACAAGTATGAAACGCACATGGATGATCGCCGGACTGGCAGGTCTGGCACTCGCGGGGGGGCTCGCAGTCGCCGGCGCGCAGAATGCTCCGGATGCCTCGGTGGAGGTCGAACAGGCGACAGCCCGTTTTACGATCGGAAACATGACCTGCGCGACATGTCCGATTGCTGTCAGGAAAGCGATGATGCGTGTCGAGGGCGTTAAATCTGTCGATATCGATTATGCGGCCAGGACCGCAGAGGTGGTTTACGATACGGCGGCGACAACGCCTGAGCTGATCGCTGCGGCTTCAACCGATGTAGGATACCCGGCAAGCGTTACGGACGGTTGAACACGCAGCATCTGGAATATCCTGATGAGGCACCTGCCAGTCGATGTTCGCATACATCGTCAGATTTTCACACAAGGCTTTC
The DNA here is from genome assembly GCA_002408125.1 of Hyphomonadaceae bacterium UBA5336. Taxonomy (GTDB): domain Bacteria; phylum Pseudomonadota; class Alphaproteobacteria; order Caulobacterales; family Hyphomonadaceae; genus UBA5336. The sequence goes on from DHQO01000005.1 coordinate 119,998, forward strand.
ACTTTGATGTCAAAATGGACTGACCGAAAACTGCTGATAACGGGTCTGGCCGGTACCGTCATTGCGACACCTTCTTGTTTTGCATCAATGAGCATGTGCCTCAGCCCCGGCCGGGTACCAAAAATGGACAGGCTGAACCTTGAAGCTGCCTGCGCCGAGTGCACTCGGCGGGGCATCCAGGTGAACACATCGATGCGTACGAGCGATCCCGCGGTCTTCGCCGCAGGCGAATGCGGCGACAGCGGCCCCAACCTGATCCCGGCCACGCCTCCGACATCGGGTCGATGGTGTGATTTTGAATACTTGATCGAGGCCGCGTCGCCATGCCTGGTCACAAGCCAAGGAAGAAATAATGAATCAAACCGTAAAGACAGGCGATTGCTGCTCCGTCAATAAAAACGGCGACGACAGCTATGACCTCATCGTCATAGGTGCTGGCTCGGCCGGGTTTTCGGCTTCGATTAGCGCGGCCGAGGCCGGCAGGCGCGTGGCCATGGTTGGACATGGCACCATCGGCGGCACCTGCGTCAATGTCGGCTGCGTGCCGTCCAAGGCGATGATACGGGCCGGTGAAGCGGTGCATGCTGGTACAGCGGCGGCACGGTTTCCGGGCATTGAGCCCTGTGCGCAGAGCGTGGACTGGTCAGCGGTCGTCAAGGGGACGGCCGAACTGGTCGACGAGATGCGCCAGAAAAAATATATCGATTTGCTGCCTTCCTATGAGAATATCACCTATATTGAGAAAGGTGCCGCACGCCTGATCGAAGGCGGGATTGAGGTCGGCGGGCGGATCATCGCTGCACCGAAGGTTCTAATCGCCACCGGCTCGCGCCCTTTCTTGCCGGAAATTGACGGGATCGAGACCGTGGAGGCGCTCGATTCCTGGGACCTTCTCAGCCTGCCCGATCAGCCCGAAAGCATCCTGGTACTGGGCGGCGGCTATATTGGCTGTGAACTGGCGCAGATGGCGTCGCGGCTGGGCGTCAAGGTTACACTGGTCACGCGTTCGCGCCTTCTGCCCGGCGTGGAACCGGAAGTGGCCAAGGCGTTGACCGACGCGTTGAAGGCTGAGGGTGTCGCGGTCGAGACCAGCCTGTCCTACCGATCGGTGAGACGGAGTGACGGCGGCGTCACGCTGACAATCGAACGGGGTGGAAAGCCTGTGACCCTCTCCGCGCAGCGGCTTGTGGCCACCACAGGCCGGGTGGCCAATTCCGAAGACCTCGGCTTGCGCGAGTTCGGCATCGAGACCGATGCGCGTGGATCGATCAAGGTCGGAGCCGACATGGCCACAACGCGGCCTGGCGTCTGGGCAGCGGGTGATGTCACCGATCGCGACCAGTTCGTCTACATGGCCGCTTATGGGGCCAAGGTGGCGGCCAACAATGCGCTCGGGCTTCAGGATTTGCGCTATGACAATGGGGCCATGCCCTGGGTCGTGTTCACCGATCCGCAGGTCGCCGGCGTCGGCCTTTCCGAGGTGCAGGCGAAGGCAGCCGGTCATGACGTCAAGGCCAGCGTGCTGACGCTGGACCACGTGGCACGCGCCGCCGCCGCCCGCGATACCCGCGGCGTCATCAAGCTGGTCGCGGATGCGAAGACCGACCGCCTCCTGGGCGGACAGATCGCGGCGCCCGAAGGGTCTGATGCGATTCAGACGCTGGCTATGGCGTTGAAGTTCGGCATGACGAGCAAGGCGCTTGGCGAGACAATTTTTCCATACCTGACAACTGTTGAAGGGTTGAAATTGGCGGCACAGACGTTCGACAAGGACGTGGCGAAGCTTTCATGCTGCGCAGGCTGAAACCAATTTTAACCGCAACGGGGCCTCGCCAGTCCAGCCAGATCAGGAAACGTCCCAGCCATGGATATTCGCGCGACGTTGTTGATCTATGCTGGCGCGGCAACCGCCGAAATTGCCGGTTGTTTTGCATTCTGGGCCTGGCTGCGGCTTGGAAAGTCCGCTTTCTGGCTGGTTCCGGGGATGATATCCCTTGTTGTATTCGCTTGGCTGCTGACACTGGTGGAAGCGTCTGCAGCCGGGCGCGCCTATGCCGCCTATGGTGGGGTTTACATAACTTCCTCGCTCATCTGGCTATGGACCATTGAGGGGATTCGTCCCGACCGCTGGGATCTGATAGGGGTTGTAACCTGTCTGATCGGGGCTGCGGTTATTCTTTTTGGTCCGCGCATGCCAGTTTGACGCTATGGCGAAACGGGTCTTTATCGTCTTCCCTTTAGCTCGATCGGGGACAGTGCCGGAGTATGCCGCCTTACTGATCTGGAGGGTTGTCCGGATAAATCGTTTCTTGGTCCGGGCAGTCGCGGCCATTCGCGGGAATGCTGCAAATTTCCATGATGCGATGAGAACCGTCCCGGCCCCGTTTGACCTGGAAGATCACGTCATCGCCTTCAGAGAGGTCAGTCAGCTCAACATCGCCCATTAAAGCGAAACTCATGGTCATCGCGCCCATGGCGATGCCTTCGAAAGGGCCATGGTCGATGGTGACCCGGCCGTCGTCGCGATCAAGGGATGTGATCCTGCCCGTGGCCCGTCCAGTATCGCCGGGCATAGCTTCATCTGCCTGTTCGAACGGTTCAGGCCTGGTCTGGTCCGCAGGGCCGGATGCTGGCGGCGTTCGGCTTTCGGGGTCACTGCAGGCTGTCAGGGAAACGGAACCTAACAAGAAGGCGGTAATCAGAATTCTTTGAGTCATTGGGATTTCCTGGTGAACTAATCGGGAGACGCAGGCATTCCGGCCGCGGAACGCGGCCGGAACCTGATTTACGAATTTTTTGCTTGAAACAGAGGACCGGCTAGTGATCGGTGTCGTCATGATCCTTGCCTGACATGCCGGACATGGATCCGTGTCCGCCCATGTTGCAGTCCATCATGCCTTTGCCTTTCATCATCGACATCATGGATAGTTTGAAAGCATCCGGATCGCCGCCGATCGGCATCATCATGGCGATATCATAATTGTCGCTGTCGTCCTGCTTGAGCATGAAATGGACGTTGTCGCCATTCTCGAATTTGTCGAGCGCAACCATTCCGCCGACCTCGAAGTCCATTGTCATTTCACCCCAGCCGATCTTCTTGATCGGATCGTGTGAAATATTGACGGTTCGGGCATCCAGATCGACGCCGTTAATGACGCCAAAGCCGGGCGCCATGTCGCCGCAGCAGCTCATGCCGGACATGTCCATGTCTTTCATGCTGTCCATTTTCATGCCGGCCTCCTGGGCGAGCGCCGGACCAATCAGGGCCAGTCCGAGGATTGCGCCTGTGACTGCTGTCTTTCTGACGAGGGTTTTCATCGTTTTCTTCCTTTTTGATTGTCAGGCGCGGCTTTCAACAGAGGCCCCCGATGCGCGCCGGGACGGGGGAATAGGGTGGATGGACACGGGACTATTATTTCGACCTCAGATATTTGATGAGGGCAGCGATCCCGAGCAGGAGGAGGAGCACAGCAAGCAGCATGAACACCGTGCCGAACAGGCCGCCACCCATCATGCCGCCGTCGATCATCATTCTGCCTGATGAGCGATCCTGCGCGGCCGCCGGCAGCATGGCGCCACTCAGAAGCAGTGGAAACAAAAGCTGAATTTTCAACAGGTGTCTCGTCATGGTTTTTCTCCTTCGGGGGTGAATGAGCCGGCCCGGTTATCCGGTTCGGCCCGGGGTAAATCTGATGGAATCTGCAGCCCGACCCGGATGTAGTAGATGGCCGGGATCACGATCAGGGAGAGGATGAGGGTTGAGGCCATGCCGCCAAGCATGGGCAGGGCAATCCGGCGCATGACGTCCGATCCGAGGCCGTCGGTCAGGAAGATCGGGGCAAGACCTGCAAAAATGGTCGTGACCGTCATCAACTTCGGCCTGACGCGCATGGCCGCGCCCTTGCTGACAGCTGCGAAAAGCTGGCTCCTGTCAGACGGGTTCGCCTTTCGGACTTCCGCGTCGATATAGAGCAGCATCACGACGGCCGTCTCGACAGCGATGCCGCCCAGGGCGATGAAACCGACCGCGACGGCAACTGACAGATTGTAGCCTGCCAGCCAGACGGCCCACATTCCGCCGACCAGGCCGAATGGCAGGCTGGCCATGATGATCAGGGTCCGGTCGAGCCGGCCGAAATGTAGCATCAGCAGCAGGAAGATCAGTGCAATCGCAGCTGGAATGGCGATTTTCAGCCGCGCATTCGCTTCCTGCATCTGTTCATACTGTCCGGAGAACTCCACCGCATATCCCGCAGGCAGGTCGACGGCGTTGGCAATCACCTGTCTGGCGTCTGCAACATAGCTGCCCATGTCCCGGTCCGCGATGTCGACGAAAACCCAGCCAGTCAGCCTGGCATTTTCCGATCGGATCATTGGCGGGCCTTCCGCATAGGAAATGTCCGCCAGTTCGCTGAGAGGGATATGGGCGCCGGACGGGGCGGGCACGAGTATCTCTTCCAGGTCTGTGGCACTCTCACGAAATGGCCGATCATAGCGCAGGATGATGTCATAGCGTTCCCGGCCCTCGACAGACTGGGAGAGCGTCATGCCGCCCAGGGCGGTTTGGATCACGGACTGGAAGGCTGCCATGTCGATATTCCGCCGGGCGAGTTCGCCCCTATCCGGCGTGATCTCGAGATATTTTCCGCCCATGACCCTGTCGGCGAAGGCCGAGCGCGTTCCGGGTACGTCCGAAATGGCCGCTTCTATGTCCCGGGCAATGGTCTCAATCTCTGTCAGATCATCGCCGGTAACCTTGATGCCAATGGGCGTGCGCACACCTGTTGAAACCATGTCCATGCGAATCTTGATCGGATAGCCCCATGAATTCACGAGGCCGGGCATTTGCAGCTTGGCATCGAGCTCATCGGTGATGTCCTCGACCGTCACACCTGGCCGCCAATCCTCCTTCGGTTTCAGCTTGATCCATGTTTCGATCATGGTGAGTGGCGCTGGATCGGTTGCGGTATCGGCGCGCCCGGCCTTGCCGAAGACACGATCGACTTCTGGCACGGTCTTGATGACGCGGTTTGTCTGGCCAAGAATCTCCCGCATCTTGGTGGATGACACGCCGGGCAGGGTGGTCGGCATGTAGAGGAGCTCGCCTTCATAAAGGGCCGGCATGAATTCCGAGCCGATCCTCTGGACCGGCACGATGACACTGGCCGTCAGCGCGAGCGCAAGGGCGACCGTGATCCATTTGAACCTCAGGGCTAGATGGAGCAGCGGTTTGTAGGCCCAGACGAAGAAGGCGTTCAGGGGATTGGCTTCCTCGCGCCGGAACCGACCCCGCATCAGGTACAGCATCAGAACCGGGACAAGTGTCACCGACAGAATGGCCGCGAAGGCCATCGCATAGGTCTTGGTATAGGCGAGAGGACTGAAGAGCCTGAAGCTCTGACCGGTCAGGGCAAAGACCGGCAGGAAGGAGACCGTGATGATGAGGAGTGAAAAGAATATGCCGGGGCCGACTTCCTGAGCCGACTCGACCAGCGCCTGGCGGCGCACGCTCGGATCGGGTTTCGGTCCCAGATCCGCCAGTTTCCGGCTGGCATTCTCGACAAGCACAATCGAGGCGTCGACCATGGCGCCGATCGCGATGGCGATCCCGCCAAGTGACATGATGTTCGCTGTGACACCTTGCCAGGACATGATCAGGAACGCGCCGAGCACTCCGAGCGGCAAGGTGATGATGGCAACCAGAGATGACCTTACATGGAGGAGGAAGATCAGGATGACGAGCGCAACCGCGATGCCTTCCTCGATCAGCTTGTCTTTCAGATAATCGACCGAACCCTCGATGAGTGGCGCGCGGTCATACACAGTGACAATCTCGACACCTTCCGGCAGGCCGCGCTGGAGACTATCAAGTTTCTCCTTCACACGTTCGATCACCGACAGCGCATTCTCGCCATCGCGCATCACCACGATGCCGGACACCGTTTCGCCTTCGCCATTGAGTTCGACAATGCCGCGCCGGAGGGCCGGGCCTTCGACAATCCGGGCGACATGGCTCAGCTGGACGGGGGTGCCATCCTCTGCCTTGACCACGACCTGTTCGAGATCAAGCTTCTCATCGACATAGCCTGATGAGCGGATGACATATTCCGTTTCGCCCTGTTCGAGCACGCGGCCACCGACTTCGCTTGAGGCTGCGCGGACCGCGTCACGGATACGGGTGATCGACAGGTCGTAACTTCTCAGGCGATTGGGATCGAGGAGAACCTGGTATTCCCTGACAAAACCGCCGACCGAGGCGACTTCAGAGACCCCCTCCACACCGGCCAGTTCGAGTTTCAGGAACCAGTCCTGGAGTGAACGCAGCTCGGCGAGATCGGTCTTGCCGGTCTTGTCGACCAAGGCATACTGATAGACCCAGCCAACGCCGGTCGCATCCGGTCCTATCTGCGGTACGGCGCCTTCCGGGAGTTCAGACCCCAGCCGGGACAAGGCTTCGAGCACGCGCGAGCGGGCCCAGTAGAGGTCAACATCATCGTCAAATATGACATAGACAAAACTGGTGCCGAACATTGAGGAGCCGCGCACATCCTTGGTCTTCGGCAGACCGAGAAGGTTCGTCGATAGTGGATAGGTGACGAGGTCCTCGACAATCTGCGGGCTCTGGCCCGGAAAATCGGTACGAATAATGACCTGGGTATCTGTCAGGTCCGGCACTGCATCGAGCGGCGTGCGCTGGATCGCCATCCACCCGGTCACAGCCAGTGCAGCGGCGAGCATGAGGACGATGAGCTGGTTGGAAACCGACCAGGAGATCAGCTTTGCCACCCATGATCTGGAGGGGTCTTGCCCCGCGAGGTCTCTGTCGTTTCGTTCAGTCATGACCGTCCCCCGAATGCCCAGGGGCCTGGTCAGCGCCAGTCTCGCCGTCATTGGTCGTCATCGACATGCCGGCCATCGGGTTGGGCCAGTCAATCCGTTCAGCTCCATCTGCGCTGTACGGATTGGCCGGTTTGGCTTCTTCCTGCAGCCAGTACCGGCCCGTTGCGGTGTCCCGGTAGAGCACCAGACCAGCCTCGCTGTAATGCTGAGGTGCGCCTTCCAGCAGCCAGGGTTTCAAGGCCTCGACCAGGTCTGAGAGTTGTGTGGCAAGGTCTTCGCGGTCCGTGGCGTCCTGCGCGGCGGCGAGAGCGGTTTGCGTAGCATCCATGACCGGTGCCAGTTTCGTGTTCGCGTAACGGTCCCGCAGCACAGGCACCAGGGCGAGGGCGGGGTCCACGAATAGCGGATCGATGTCATACCCGTCTGTCAGGGCCTCGTGGAAGTAGAGCGCCATGTCAGTGAAGTGATCGATTTCGGCGAGGGCTTTACTGTCCACCGGTATATCGGAGAGCGGTGTTTCCGGACTGGCCGCACTCGCATCTGGAGCTTCCAGCTTGGCAAGGCCTTCTTTCAGGTTGGCTTCGCTATCGAGCAGGAACTGCCCGCTGGCGACGACCATGTCGCCGCTTTCCAGACCCGACAGGATTTCGGTCCGGCCATTGGCCGAAATGCCGGTTTGCACGGCGCGTCCGGAGAAGCGGCCATTGCCCTCGGCGATGACGACACGGGCGCCCTCGCTACCAAGTAGAATGGCTTCACTCGGAACCGAAAGACGCGGTCGGCCGCCGATATTCAGCCTTATGTCCGCATAGGCGCCCGGGCGAAGATAGCCCGACACATTGTCCACTTCGATCCGGACGTCGGCTGTACGGGTTTTCGGGTCGATTGTCGGATAGATATAGTCGACCTGGCCTTTGCCGGGGGCATCGGGCGCGCTCGGAAAATCGAGTTCGGCCGGCATGCCTGCCTGCACCAGCGGCAGGTCGCTCTCCGGCACAGAGGCAATGACCCAGACATCGGCATAGGATTGCAGGCGCAGTATGGGTGTACCGGGTTTGACATAGTCGCCATTGCGGATCTGAAGCTCGGCAACCGTGCCGCCGGCTTCTGCGTAAACCGGAACACGTTCAATGACCTGGCGGGTTTCGGTCAGCCGGTCGATGGCCGCATTCTGCATGCCAAGGGAGCGCAGGCGTTGGCGAACCGACGCGATGCGCGCTTCGTTGCCGATCTTGAACGAGTTCAGATAATCTTTCTGCGCGGCGATCAGGTCCGGACTGTAGATCCGGTAGAGGAGACTGCCGGGGCGGACGGTGTCGCCCTCGGCATTGACCGCCAGATTCTCAATCCAGCCTTCTAGCCGCGAGACGGTAACATTTTCGAGCCGTTCATTGGTCTCGACCGTGCCGAAGGCTCTCAGTACACGGCTGAAATCCCCGGTCTCGGCAGGTGCTGTCCGGATCCCCATGGTCTGGATCATTTCCGGCGAGACGGCCACGCCCGATCCGGTGCCATCGGCATAAACCGGGATGTAATCCATGCCCATGGAATCCTTTTTCGGAACGGGCGAGGTGTCCGGCTTGCCCATGGGATGCTTGTAGTAAAGGATTTCGCCTGCTGAGCTCGTTGGTTCCTGGGCCTTGTCGGCAGGCACCAGGTCCATGCCGCAGATCGGGCAGGTGCCGTCCGGATCGGTCGAAATATAGTGAGGGTGCATGGGGCAGGTGTATCGTTGCGTCTCGCTCGAGGCGTTCGGTTTTTCACCCTGGCCGCCCGGTGATCCGCCCGGTGCGCCGCATGCGGCGAGCAAGAGGGCGGCAGATGCGGTGCCCATTATCAGGAATGTCTTTTTCATTGTGTCACCAGGAGGGCATTCAGGCGTGCGATCGCAGCGGCCTTGCGGGCCGTTTCAGCTTCGATTTCCGCCCGGAGTTTGAGAATGGCGATCTCGCCGTCAATGATCGGCGCATAGCCGCCAACACCGGATTCATAGGTAATCAACTGGGCCTCGACTTCGTCTTCGACGGCAGCGATCTTGACCTGCAGGACGTCGATACTGGCATCGGTCGCGCGGATAATGGCGTCCCGGGACGCATACTGGGCCGCCGCATTCCGTGCGGCAGCCTGGTAGCGTTGCTCGGCGCCGGCCCGCTCAGCCTTTGCGGCGCGCAAGTTCGGTGCCTGCTTCCTTTCGGCCCAGAGCGGAACCGTAAAAGTCACCATACCGGAGACCCAGTCATCCCCCGCGAACATCGCGCCTTCATCGCGCTGTTGATAAGTGAGCTGAGCCCCCCATTCTGGCTTCCAGGCCGCGCGGGCCTCGTCGATACCGTAATCGGTAACGCGGACGGCCGCGTCGGCAATGCGTACGGTATGGAACTCAAGCGCTGCGCCGGACCAGTCTCTTTCAGTCAGGGGAGGGAGGCCAGTTGAAGGGACCAGTCCGACGAGTTCGATCAGGCGCGCATCGGTCTCGGCTTCCTGCCGATCAAGATCAACAAGCGTCCGGGAAACTTCTGCCCGTTCGCTTTCAATTTCGGCAAGGCGATAGACGGCCGGGCGGCCCGCGTCGATCTCGGCCTCGACAATGTCGACAAGCTCGTCATATTTGGCGTTTCGCGCTTCGGCGAGGGATCTCTGCCTGGTCAGTCTAGTCTTGTCAGCGAGAAAAGCGATGAGTTCGGCGCGCAAGGCCGCATAACGGGCATCGCGAACCGCCTCGGTCTGTGCTGACATCGCCCGGGCTTCACCGGCGCGGGCTTCACGGCCCGCGAAGCTCGGAAATTGTTGCCGGATACCAACGGCTTTATTGGTCGGCAAGTAACTGTCGAATGAGGGATCGAAAATCGGAATGTTGTTGATCCCGAGGGATACGACGGGGTCCGGGAGTGCGGTTGAGGCGACAGCACGCTCCCGGTCGGCTTCGGCATCGTAACCGAGAGCGGAGAGGCTTGGATGGGCCTCGAGACGGGCTTCAAGCTCGGCAAAGCTCTGAGCGCTGGCAACCGCCGCCAGGGGCACAGCGGCAAACGCTGCGACCAGCAGCATTCTCGAAATGTGGGGCATGATAAAACAGGCTCTTCTGAATTGTGTGAGACGATGACGACGGGCTGCTGTGGCAGCCGCAGGTCATCGCTCTCAATTCAGGAAGCGCTGCTTTAGCGATATTGGCGTGTGCTGGACGATATCCAGCCGAGGTGGAGGCCCGGTCTTTAGTGTTTCGCGCTCTGGCAGGAATGCCTTTGGTGGGTTAGCGAGAACCGCAGCAAATTCTGCGTCTACATTCGCAACAGGTGCAACTGGATTGGCGTCACTGTGCGCCTGGATAAGCATGGGTGCACAGTCGTATCCCGCGGGGCAATCAGACGATGACGCCTGATCTGTATGCCCGGTGTCGGCCATGGCTTCCATCGCCATGTCATGACAGGGATGATTGCTGCTCATTTCAGTCGGCGCGGTTTCGGAGGCCCCGACCATCAATGGACACGCCATGACCGGATGAGCCGCCATGAAGGCAGCGGCAAACAGTGTCAGGAGGCGGGTCACAAACTGCATCATTGTTCAAATACGTGAAAAGATTAAAACTTTCATTTCAACAAACTGTGAGGCCGCTACTTCTTGCGGCCACCAAGCACAGCAACAAGTTCCTCGACCTTTTCACGCCGGTCATCGACATTGCTTCCGGTCAGGGCATGATCCACACACGTTGCGATATGGTCATCCAGGATAACGGCCTCGAGGCCGACAAGCGCGGCCTTCACAGCCTGCACCTGACGAATGACATCAATACAATACCGATCGTCGGACACCATCTTCGTGATGCCGCGCACTTGTCCCTCGATGCGGGCAAGCCTCCGGGTCGCGGCCTCTTTGGTTTCAGTCTTCATGGCAAATACCCCATACAGGGTATCCATATGGGGACCTCGTGAAGCAATTTCCAGTCTCTTTATGCGTCAGAAACGAAAGGTTCAGCCCAAGATGGACTGACAGTCATCACTCAATGGCATTTCCAGCTGCGCTCCACGCCTTCATCGAGCCGATATAGACATCGACGTTCGAGAACCTCTTCCGCAGAAGCTGCGAGGCGGCAATCGTGGCACGTGCACCGCTCCCGCACATGGTCGTGACCGGTTTGTCCGGGTCGAGGTCACTGGCCGCATCAGGCAGCTTGCCGACATAAGCGTGCTTGCTGTCCTTGATATGGCCGCTCTCATATTCGTCGATGGCCCGGACATCGAGCAGGGTCCAGCCAGCCGGCGGGTTGTCTACGCGCGCGGCGACGGTTTCGGTATCGACGAAGTCGAGTGTGTCGAGCGGGCCGTTCTGGACCGCCACGGGCATGGCGCCGCTGACAAATCCGCTCACATTGTCGAAGCCGATCCGCTGAAGCGTGGTGGCCGCATCGACCGCCTGGTCGTCATCGCGTGCTACCAGCAGCACCGGTTTGTCGCCTGGCAGCAACCAGCCCGCGAAGGCGCCGCGGATCGATGACCGCAGCTTCACCATCGGCACTAAGGAAATAGGAAAGGTGGGCAAGGCCCTGTGCCTTGATCTTTTGGAGTCTCATTCTGTTTCGCTCCTTTTCGGGATCGAATGGGTCTGACTGGACGTGGAAGGCGCGTCAGTCCTCGGCGATGGCTGCCCCGGCAGCGTCGTCTGGGTTGAGCGTGCCTTCAAAGGGAGGAACGGGGCGGCTCGCCGCCTCGCTTTCCGTCGATGCCGGGCCATTCTCCGCGATGTCCGAAATCAGCCATTCCATTTCCTTGATCTCGCGGCGCTGTGCCGTGATGATCTCGTCGGCAAGCTCGCGCACGCGGACATCCTCGATGCCGGCGCGTTCACTTGTCATGATGGCAATGGAGTGGTGGGGGATCATCGCTTTCATGTAGGACCGGTCGTCGACAGTGCTCTGGCTGCGCACCAGCCAGAGGGCCAGGACGAACACGACCGCAGCGCCAATGAAAATGCCGAAATTGATCCGGCTGTCCTTGTACATGTTGAGCATGAAGCTCAGCATCACGACGGCCATCGCGGCGCCCATGATGAAGGCCATGTAGAAGCGCGTTTCGCTCCAGCGAACATGCTCCCACGCATAGGTGTTGAGGTACATCAGTCCAAACATCACGATCACCGATGTGATGATCATTGCTCCAAACCGCCAATAACTGTTCTTCATATCCACTTTCAACATCCTCCTTATACAGTGGTGGGGTATTTCCACGACTAACGGAGAAGTGTGTGAACAGGTTCCGAGTTAATCCGATTTTTGAATTCCGCCCGAAGTTGGACCATCCATTTGGTTTCGCATCAGGAGGAAAATGAAGGATGCCGAGCACGAAATCAGCAGGAAACCATTGAGTGATTCCAGTCCCGCCAGGAACCGCGAATGTCCGGTTGGATAGATATCGCCCAGCCCAAGCGATGTGTAGTTGACGAGGGAGAAATAGAATATGTCCATGAACCCGTCCGCTTCGCCGCCCTTGAAACCACCCAAGTCAAAGGCATCCAGTAGCGTAAAGCTGGTTGCATAGAGCGCTGCCTCAGCGAGGTGCGCCAGGCCTGCACCTACGATACCCGAAACAACGATCGGGAGACCTGAACGCGCTTCATGGTTCAGGCGTCGGTGCAGATGCGCCAGTGCGAGATAATGCACTGTGCTTGCCAGCACAAAAGTGAGCAGTCCGATCAAGGTTGCGATGATCATGAATGGGCTTTGTGCTGGTCGTTTCCGGACTCCTCTGCGGGAGGATTGTCGCGAAGACGTTTCAGGAAGAAATGCTCGAATAAAAAGACTGCAGCCATGCCGAAAGCCGCGATCATGATGATGACTGGATCGGCTTGCCACTTCAGGGCGATGAAGGCGATCAGGACGACGGCATCGAGTGCCATCGCACAGATAAGGATTGCGGGTGCGGCGCCGACATCCCGTCTCAAATGCCGGAAGACGCCCCAATGGATGATGATATCCATGACCAGATAGAAGATTGCGCCAAGCGAAGCGATGCGACTGAGATCGAAGAAAGCCGCGAGCAATCCGGCAGCCACAACCGTATAGACGAGCGTATGACGCTGTACCGTTCCGGGCATGCCGAAATGTCTATGCGGAATCAGGTTCATGTCGGTCAGCATGGCGAGCATGCGAGAGACGGCAAACAAGCTGGCAAGCAGGCCTGAAGCTGTCGCGATGATCGCAATCGTTACTGTGAACCACAATCCATAGTTTCCAAGTGCTGGCCGGGCCGCTTCGGCGAGAGCATAGTCCTTCGCCGCAACAATCTCCGAGACAGTGAGGGTTGATCCGACAGCGAAACAGACAAGGAGATAGATGAAAGTGCAGATCGCAAGCGAGATCATGATGGCCCGCCCGACATTGCGGGTCGGTTCCTTCACCTCGTCGCCACTGTTCGTGATGGTGGTGAATCCCTTATAGGCCAGGATGGCGAGCGCGACGCCGGCCAGGAACCCACCGGCAGATGTGCTGTCAGCGAAACCGTCTGCTGCTGGCTGGAAGCTGAATCCGGCAGCCCAGATCGCAATAAGCGCGAAAATCAGTATGCCACCAATCTTGAGAATAGCCGTGACCTTCGATACGCCGCCGATCACCTGATTACCGGCAATATTTATCACGAAAGCCAGGATAATCAGTCCGATTGCCAGCAAGGGGACGAATATGCCGCCCTCGACGCCAAACAGCTGCAGCGTGTACGCACCGAACGTGCGGGCGACCAGGCTTTCATTGATGATCATCGAGAACGCCATCAGCAGGGCTGCGCTTCCAGTCACGGTAGACGGGCCGTAAGCGCGTTGGAGTATCATCGCGATGCCGCCGGCGCTCGGATACTTGTTGGAGACCTTGATATAGGAATAGGCGCTGAAGCCGCTGATGATGGCTGCCGTGAGGAAGGCGAGCGGAAACAGGTCGCCTGCAAATTCAGCGACCTGACCGGTCAGGGCAAAGATGCCGGCACCGATCATCACGCCCGTCCCCATGGCGACGGTGCCCGCCAGCGTCAGTGACCCTTGCTTGTAGTCATCCTCACTCATGGTCTTGCCGGTTCGGAGACCAATTGCGTTCCCCGATAGGAGGCATATGTCCTGGCATCCTCTCCAGAGAAGATGATGACATCATACCGATCTGGCGCGTTCGGTGTTTCCATGCCGGGAGAGCCTTGCGGCATGCCGGGCACCGAGACGCCGTTGACGTCAGGCTTTTCTTCGAGCAAGCGTCGTATTTCCCGAGCGGGAACGTGACCTTCAACGACATATCCGGCGACTTCTGCGGTATGGCAACTCATCAGTTCATCCCGAACACCAAGCCGTGACCGAATGGGTGTCAGGTCCTCTTCCTCTTTCACGATGACGTCGAAACCCTCGTCATGCAGGTGGTCCACCCAGGCGGCGCAGCAACCGCACCATGGCGTCTTGTGTACAGTGACTGTTTGCGCGTTGGCTGTGGGTGACGCGGAGAAGAGCATCATACCCGCTATCAGGGCTGCAATCATCAGCGCACCGAGCGCGCTCATAGCAAGTGGTCTGGACATGTCTGTGCTCCGGAAAATTAGAGTTTAAGGGTTCTCAGCCGCAAGGCGTTGCCGATAACAGATACGGAGCTGAAACTCATGGCGGCCGCCGCGATCATCGGGCTCAGTAACAAGCCGAAGAAGGGATACAGAATGCCAGCGGCAACCGGCACGCCAAGCGTATTGTAGAAGAACGCGAAGAACAGGTTCTGGCGGATGTTGCGCATCGTGGCGTGGCTGAGCTCCCGGGCCTTTGCGACCCCGATCAGATCGCCTTTCACAAGCGTTACACCGGCACTCTCCATGGCCACATCGGTTCCGGTTCCCATGGCGATTCCGACATCCGCCTGAGCGAGCGCGGGCGCATCATTTATGCCGTCACCGCACATGGCCACGCGGGCACCGTTCTTCTGGAGTTCGGACACGATCCGATGCTTGTCTTCAGGCGAGACGTCGGCGTGAACCTCATCGATGCCGACCTTGTCGGCGACCGCGCGTGCTGTCGTCTCATTGTCACCTGTCAACATCACAATCTTCAACCCTTCGGCATGAAGACGTCTGATGGCTTCCGGTGTCGTCTCCTTGATCGGGTCCGCCACAGAGACAAGGCCTGCCGGTTTTCCGTCGACGGCGGCGAACATAACCGTCTGGCCTTCGGTGCGGTACTGGTCAGCGCGTGTCCCGAGGTCGTCAGACCAGCCCCCGATCCGCTGCATCATCTTTCTGTTGCCGATGGCGACGGTTTGGCCGTCGACGCTTGCCTGCGCACCTTCGCCAGTGACGGATTCAAATCCGTGCGCATCCTTGTGAGGCGCGCCCTTGCCTTTTGCGCCACGCACGATCGCGTCGGCAAGTGGGTGCTCGCTCAAACGTTCCACCGCGGCTACGAGACTAAGCAACGAGGCTTCGTCGAAGCCTTCGCCTGGCTGGACGCGTACCAGTTCGGGACGTCCGAGCGTCAACGTCCCGGTCTTATCGACCACGATCGTATCGACCTTCTCAAGCGTCTCCAACGCTTCAGCATTCTTGATCAGGATGCCGTTGGACGCGCCCTTGCCCGTGCCGACCATGATCGACATTGGGGTTGCCAGACCTAACGCACAGGGACATGCGATGATCAGGACGGCAACGGCATTCACGATCGCAAAAGCCATCGCCGGGTCGGGTCCGAACACGGCCCACACGACAAAGGTCAGGATCGCAATTCCAATAACAGCCGGAACGAACCAGGCAGCGACGAGATCAGCGAGCCGCTGGATTGGAGCTCGGGACCGCTGAGCGGCGGCAACCATTCGGACAATCTGGGACAAGAGCGTGTCTTCGCCCACATGTGTCGCCTTCATAACGAGCGACCCGGTTCCGTTGACCGTGCCGCCGGTCACACGGGCGCCAGTGGCTTTTTCGACGGGCAGGGGTTCGCCGGTGACCATGGACTCGTCAACCGACCCATGGCCGTCGACGACCTCGCCATCGACCGGGATCTTCTCACCTGGCCGGACCCGCAGCTTGTCGCCAGACTTTACATCCGCGAGATCGACATCCTGTTCGCTGCCATCGTCAGCAATCCTGCGCGCAGTAGCAGGGGCAAGCTCCAGCAGTGCACGAATGGCTCCTGAGGTGGCGTTGCGCGCGCGCAGTTCGAGCACCTGGCCAAGTAAAACCAGCGTAACGATGACGGCGGCCGCCTCGTAGTAGACTGCTACCGCGCCGCCATGCCCACGGAATGAATCGGGAAATATGCCGGGCGCGAATGTTGCGACCAGGGAATAAATATAGGCCACGCCGACGCCCATCGCGATCAGGGTGAACATGTTGAGGTTGCGTCGCTTCACGGATTGCCAGCCGCGCTCGAAGAAAGGCCAGCCGGCCCAAACGACAACGGGAGTCGCGATCAGGGCCTGAAGCCAGACACTCCATGTCGGATCAATCCAGTGCCTGAGCGGGCTGCCGGGAATCATTTCGCCCATGACAAAGGCGAGCAGTGGCGCCGAGAAGACAAGGGCGACCCAGAAGCGCCGCGTCATGTCATCCAGTTCGCTGGTATCCTGCTCGGCCGTCACCGTTTCCGGTTCGAGCGCCATGCCGCAGATCGGGCAGCCTGTATTGGCAGTTTCGCGTACCTGCGGATGCATGGGACAGGTCCAGACGGTGCCGGCATAGCCGATCGGAACCTTGTCATAGGCATCATCGGGCTTCTCTGGAGCGGCCTGATCGTTGTGATGGCACGCATGTCCGGAATGGGCGTGAGAAGTGTCGTTGGTCATGGCTCTGACTCTTTCAGCAGGAGTGCTTCACAGGATGAGGGTATGCATCACTTTTATGCGCTGCTGTTTCGGTTGAAGAAGTTGAACAAGGGAACGAACAGAAGGGCGATGTACCAGCCATAGAGATAGCTCTCGACAAGGCCGATCAGGAAACCAGTCAGCGTTCCAAACTCAAATCCGGGCAGTAGATCCTGCCATGCTGGATGCATGTGAAGGCTGGACGGCGTCACACTCCCCCAGCCGACGCACAGCAAATAACTGACGAGCAGGAACAGAGACAGCGAGTGTCCGACGGGGATAATTTTCATTCTGACCTCCAGCGGTCCAGGCAAGAGCAAGTAGGACAGTCATAGTATAATACCCCTAGGGGGTATATTCAATATCATCGCCGCTTGCCGGTTGCTTTTCAACTTGGCCGGCAAGCGGCAGTTTGGATTTCCTCCTTATCGCGGCGCACGGGAGGACGAGTGCGTGTGAATGACCTGCCAGGTGCCGGCGACCTTGCGGAACAGCACCGTTTGTTTCCCGATACGCTCCAGGCGTTCGCCATTGGAGCTGAACGTTCCACTGATCGCTGTGTCCGCGACAGCCCATGCAAAGTCACTTCCCTCGAATTGCACGTCTATATTCGAGAAGTCGAGTTCGAGATCCGGAATGGTATCTTTTTCGGGCTCGACATGATTTTCGACAAGGTCGAGCAGGCCAGTATTCTCGCCGCCTGACTCAAAGTACCGGGCGCCTGACCAGTCGAGAAAGTTCTGTCGGAACAGTTCGCCATCGCCGGTCTCCCAACCGGTTTCGATCGCGGCCATGATATCCAGGATCGCCTGTTCATCAGTCGAGACCGGTTTGGTGTCGTGATGGCCGTCGGAGTTGTCGTGTCCGGCGGGGACCGTGCCTGACATTTCTCGATCAGCTGCACCGTCGGTATGGTCGTGATCATGTCCATCGCCGCTCGCCGATGATCCATCCATCGTGTCGGATGGAGGCGCTCCGTGAGCGTCTTGATGATCGTCTGTTGAATTTACGGTGCCTTGGTCGCCATGACCGGCTCCGCCGCCATGATCATGATCGTGGCCTGGCCCGCTGGCTTCAGGAAGGGTCTGCACGCCAAGTCCGTACTTGTAGACAATTGTGCCTCCCCACCACGCTGTAACCGTCAAAAGACCTGCCACCACCAGGGCACTGATCGCAAATACCGGGCCGGGCGACGAGGCCCTTCTCAGCCAGCGCCAACCGGCGAGGGCCAGTAAGGCGAGGCCCGTGGGAACAGCCCAGTTGCGATGGGTTGTCATCGCTTCATGGGACGGCGCATCGTGAGCAACGCTGTAATAGGCCTGAAACCCGGCCGCGATGGTGGCCAGAACCGCCAAGGCAGCCAATGCCAGCATCCAGTCGGCGGCCGGTCGAAGGCTGTCGCGCCAGCGGCCTGCAGGTACGAGGAGGCCAGCCACATATGCCAGGGCTGCAGATGTGCCGAGGGCATAGGTAAAATGCACCAGCACGGGGTGAATATTGGGTTCTATGAAACCGCCCATCTTGTTCTCCTAATACCAGGTCCGCAGGCCCACGAGAAAGACGATATCGTCGCCTTCACCGCCTGCGGCTTTGATCATGTCGCGTGTCTCACCGAAGGCGCTTTGCCATTCGACGCCGACATAAGGCGCAAACTCCCTCCTGATTTCATAACGAAGCCGCAAGCCGGCATCGAGTGTGCTAAGTCCCGCGCCCGTTTCCCTTTCCGGTATGTCCTGCGCGGAAAGATTTGCTTCGATCCGAGGCTGCAAGATCAACCGCTGGGTCAGGAGCAACTCATATTCAGCCTCGATGCGGGCCGTTACATCGCCTTTTTCACTGAGAAAGGCGGAAGCGTCGACTTCGAACCAGTAGGGCGCCAGACCATTCAGTGCGACGACCCCATGCGCGAGACTATCCGGTTCGATGTCGTAGCGAACGCCCGCCTGAACATTCCAGAAAGGCGCAACCGCACGGGAATAGAGCGCCTGGATCTCGGCGTCATCCACGCCCTCTCCATTCAGAGAGGCGCGGCCCTCGCTCTTGAACCAGAGCTTGTTGATATCGCCTCCATACCAAGCCTGTCCGTTCCAGTACAAACTGTCGCCCTCGTCAGACATCTGAGCCTCGAGCTGGTTGAAGAGGATGTAGAAGCTCTTCTGGTCTCCGCCTTCGGCAAGAACGTCCCGGCGAGCCTCCGCCATTGCATCCTCGCCGTAGATGGCGTCGGCCTGATCCCAGGGCGGGGTTTGATTTGTGTCTTCCGCGAACGCGCTGCCGGTCGCGTAGAGCGCGAAGCCGAGGAGGAGAGGGGCTGCCAAATTCTGTTTCATCATGATTTTCCCTCCCCATGGTTCATGCCGTGATGGTCCATGGGCATATTCATCTGACCTGCCGGCATTTTTTCAGCTGGTGTCGTATCGTCTGCTGGCGGAATGACGCTGACGACCTGCATCATGCCAGCGTGCATGTGGTAAAGCAGATGGCAGTGGAACGCCCAGTCACCGACATGTTCTGCGGTGATGTCGACGCTGACCCTGTCTGCAGGCTTGACCGTTACTGTGTGCTTTCGAGGCATGTGATGACCACCGCCATTCACGAGATCGAAAAACATGCCGTGCAAATGGATCGGGTGTGGCATCATTGTATCGTTTACGAGCGTCAGGCGAACACGTTCACCCTCGTAGAACTTGATTGACTCGGTTACCTCGGAGAATTTTACACCGTCGAACGACCACATGTAGCGTTCCATGTTCGACGTCAGATGAATGACAATTTCGCGGCCAGGCGGGCGATGGTCCTCATTCATGTCGAGCGCGCGAAGCTGGTTATAGGTGAGCGTGCGGTGGGGGACATCATCAAGCCCGAGACCGGGTTCGCCCAAGCGGCTCATCGTCATGCCTGATACTTTTGCGACACCGGGGCCGCGCTCTATATCTGCTTCGATCTTGACGGGCTGGACCGCCGGACCATGAGGATCGGGCATCATCGACATGGCACCCATGTCGTGGCCTTTCATGTCGTCCCCGGCCGTCGCGGTGTCCGGACCATGATCCATGCTCCCCATGCCTGACATGCCCGCCATGTCTCCATGGGCCATTCCCATGTCCCGCATGGTCAGCATGGGCACGGGACGAAGCGCAGGCGCATCGGCCCGCATACCGGCACGCGGGCCGAGCGTGGCGACGGCCTGGCCGGAGCGGTCGATCGATTCGGCAACAAAGGCGTAGGCGCGCGCTTCGGTCGGCGCGATGATGACATCATACGTCTCGGCCACGCCCATCTGGAACTCGTCGGTCTCAACCGGCTGGACATTCAGACCGTCGGCCTGGACCACCGTCATCGGCAAGCCCGGGAGGCGGACATTGAAGAGGGTCATGGCGGAGGCGTTGATAATGCGCAGGCGAACCCGCTCGCCCGGCTGGAAGACCATATTGAAATTATCGGCCGTCGAATGGCCATTGATCAGGTAGGTGTAGGTTTCGCCGGTCACGTCTGCGAGATCGCGCGGGCTCATTCGCATCTGCCCCCACATGCCGCCAAGCCCGGTTGGGTTCGACAGGGTCGGGCGGTTGAAATTCAGGCTCTCGGCATTCTTCTTGAGCTTGTCGAAGATCCGGTGCGGATGCGTGAAACTCCAGTCGCTGAGGACGAGCACATATTCCCGGTCATAAGCCACTGGATCTGTACCTGCCGGATCTATGACGATCGGACCGTAATGGCCGAGTTGTTCCTGCAGACCAGAATGGGAGTGATACCAGTAAGTGCCATTTTGCGGCACCTTGAACTGATATTTGAACGTTTCGCCCGGTTTGATGCCCGGGAAGCTGACGCCCGGCACGCCGTCCATATGGAAGGGGACAAGCAGTCCGTGCCAATGGATCGAGGTGTCTTCGGCAAGCCGGTTGGTGACGTTCATTGTAACGTCATCGCCCTCGCGCAAACGCAAGAGCGGGCCGGGAAGTGTGCCATTGATTCCGGTTGCCATACCGACTTTGCCGTTGAGCCTGACCGGGAACTGCCCGATTTCGAGGTCGAAGCGCGTGCCCGAAAGTGAGGGCACACCAAGGTTTCCGTTGCTGGAAGATTTTGCCCAAGCGGGCAGGAGGCTGCTTGCCCCCCAGGCTGCGCCGGTGCCGAGCACCGTCTGCAGCATATGTCGTCTGTTCAACATAATCGTCTCCGTGAGGTGAATTTATGCAATCGGGCTGCTAATGCAGCGACGCACGAAATCAGCTCAGGGAACGCACCTTTAATGTGACTGGCGTTTGTTGCAGCAGGTAACTTCGGACCTCAGGCCAGGGCGTGCGGACATTGACGACGCGCTTCCATGCGTGTTGCCATGAGGGTGTAGCAAGCCCGATGGGCGTCGTATCGCCTGATACGTGCTGGACCGGGTTCGCCGTCTTGTCGGCTTGGGCGACCGTTGCTGTCTGAAGCTTGCAGTGATCAGTCTCATCATCGCAGGGCGCCTCAGGCCCATCGGCGGGCGCCTGGTGAGAATGAGCGGTGAACTCGGTTGCCATGCTGTTCGTCGCCGACATATCGACGGGACACGCGCAGAGCACCTGCGACAGGCTGAAAAATACAGTCACGAGAGTTGCGACAACAAAGTTCATGACCACCATTTATACCCCACAGGGGTTTAAATCAATAAAGAACCTCTGAGCTCTCGAAATAGGCCTGTGCCGGGCAGAGCGAACGCACAACCACCGGATAAACTCTCGGCGAACAAGTATGCGACGCGTTACACAAAGCGTTTCGCGCACAGACCCGCCCAATTATGATTGATCCAGGCCAGGAATGTTATTGGGGCGAGGTTCAGCAGTAGTGAAGGCGGGCCAATCTCGGTCACGTTCAGCCTTGTCCTCTCGTTACGATTGTGTCCTCACATAGCGCGCGATGAGCCACCACAGTATCGCCCAGGCCGCGCCAAATCCCCAACCGGCCACAACGTCGCTTGGCCAGTGGACACCAAGGTAGACACGACTGCATCCAACCAGAATCGAAATGAAAATCGCGCTCGCGATCAGAAATACTTTCAGGCGTTTATGGCTTTCCGCCTGAGCGAGAAGGAGGCCGAGCGTGAGATAGACCAGTGCCGAACTGGCGGCGTGTCCGCTCGGAAAGCTTGAACTCGAGGCGTGTGTCAAATGATCGACGAGGTCCGGGCGCGGCCGGTCGAAGCCGAGCTTCAGTAAAGAAATCAGAAGCGTGCCCGAAATGATCGAACAGACCAATAGCAGAGCTGTCCGGATCCTGTGCTCAAGGAGCAGGTAAAGTGTTGAAAGCACCACAATCAGAGTCAGGACCGCGTATCCACCAAGCGAGGTCATATCTCCCATTGCAAATTGCAGCCATGCCGGACCTATCGGGTCGCTGGTATCGCCCGCCTGTCTCAGCGCGAGCAAAAGTGTCTCATCGACCTGGTGGCTCTCGCCTTCAAGGACATCTTCTGCAATGGCCCCGAACAGCAATAGTCCACCAACCATGATGCCAAAAGCCACGATGACCTGGAGTTCGAATGCCGTGCCGGCGAACCGATGTCGCAGCCACGAAGAGAGCGCGCGAATCATGGCGCTGCCACGCTCCTGCGGCTTAGCGCTGCGTGGATTAATGGCGCGGCAATCAGAACGAGCGGCGCACCGACGATCAGTCCCGATATGATCGCGGTGGCCATCGGCGCGAGCAGGGCGGATCCTTGGCCGACCTTCAGAGCCAGGGGGGCAAGCGCCAGAATAGCAATGAGCGCAGACATCAAAATTGGGCGTAATCGGGCCTGGCCGGCAGAGATTCGGTCATCATGGGTCGCGCCATCGCCTTCGAGTTCTGCAAAATAGAAGACGCCGAGCTCGGCGATGATCCCGATCACCATGGTCAGGCCCATCATGGCTGAGATGTTGAGTTCCGTTCCTGTCAGGACCAGTCCGGTCAGGACCCCTGCAACCGACAGTCCGACAACGCCCAGGATGGAAACGGCCTGGGACAGGCTCTTGAAGAGGAAGAGGAGGAGGAGGCCGGACAGCAGGAAGGCTGCCGCGAACACGGCCATCAGGTCGTTGAACGATTTTTGCTGCTCTGCATAGAGTCCGCCAAATTCGTAGCGCACACCCGCGGGCAGGGCGAGGGCCCCGATCGCCTGCCGGACATCAACCATGGCCGACCCCATATCGCGTCCTTCAAGGCGGCCCGTCACGGCGGTCATCGGCTGCAAATTCTCACGGCTCGACTGGGCCTGACCGGACACGGTCTCGACGCTGGCGACGCGTTCGAGCGGTACGAGATGGCCGTCAGGCGCGCGCAGCATGAGATCCTCGATCTGCGGCACGCGTTGCCGGAGTTCGGGTGGCGACCAGAGGCGGATATTCAGACTGCGTTGCCCGGCGAGAATAGCGCCGGCAGATCGTCCCCCGACCAGCGTTTGAAGCTGCGCGCCCACGTCTGCGGGATCGAGGCCTTCAAAGGCCAGCGCGGTTCGGTCAAGCCTCACGACGATCGCATCGCCGGCTGTGCGATCTGATTTCCTGACCTCGACAACGCCTCGGACGCCTTCGAGCGCTAACAAGGCCTGGTCGGCCGCGATGGAGAGGGAACCTGGATCGTTGCCGTACAGTTTGACTTCAATAGGCTGCGGCACTGCCGTGAGATCACCGATCAGATCGCCCATGAGCTGTATGGTCTCAATCTCGAGCCCGGGAACGCTTTCGGCTACCCGCTGGCGGACTTCAGACATGACGGCTTCGATTGGTCGGCGGGGAAAGGGCGTGAGGCGGATAAACATGTCGCCTTCATTCGCCTCGGTGAGGCCGCCGCCCAGTTGGACGCCGGTGCGCCGCGAGTAGCTCGCAACATCGGGAATAGTCTGGATGATCTCTTCCATCTGCGACACAAGTCGGTCGGTTTCAGTAAGGGACAGGCCGGGCGGCGCGACATAGTCCAAAACGAATCCACCCTCATCCATTTGCGGCATGAAGCCGGACGCGATCCGGCTGGACGATAGGGTACCGGCACCAAGTGCCGCCACCACAAGCAAAAACGCCGCGACACGCGCATGGCCGAGCAGTTTTCGCATCAGTCCGGCATAGGCCCGCGCCAGCCCATCGAGCCAGCCAGCGGCGCCTTCGGCCCGGATGGCATCTTCCTTTCGTGCAAGCGTGCGGGCCAGGACCGGAACGACGGTCATGGCAAAGATCATGGAGAGAACCAGGCTTGAGGCCATGGTGATCGCCAGCGCTTTGAAGAATCCGCCCGTCACGCCTGACAGGAAGGCGAGCGGTGTAAACACAACAATTGTTGCGAATGAGGAGCCGACAAGCGGCTGTAGCATTTCGGAGGCTGCCTCGAGAACACCCTTTGTACCTTCGGCGAGACGCCGCGCGACATGTTCGAGCATGACCACGATATCATCGACGATCAGTCCGACCGCGGCCGCCATGCCGCCAAGCGTCATGATGTTGAGGCTCTGTCCCATGACCATCAAAAGCAGGGCCGTCGCGGCCAGTACAGATGGCAGCAGAATGGCCACGATCAGGACCAGCCTCAGACTGCGAAGGAAGAACAGCAAAACGAGACCCGCCAGCAGCGTCCCGATCAGAATGGCGTCACGGACGCTCCCGGCGGCGGATACAACAAGGTCTGACTGGTCATAATAGGACGTTAGGGTCAGATCCTTGGGAAACGCTACACGCTCCCTCGCGATCGTATTCTTGACGGCGGTGGTCAGGGCCAACGAGTTTGCGTCCGGCGACTGTCGGATGTTTAAAAGAACGGCCGGTTTCCCGTCGGCGGTCACCCGCGTCCAGTCCGGCGCTACGGCAAGGCGAATGTCGGCCACATCGGAGACTTCGACCGCGCCGCCACCGGCCAGGCTTTTCAGCACAATGTTGCCGATGTCTTCGGCGCCAGTAAGCTGATCGTCAACAATGGTCAGATAGAGCCGCGACTGGTCCTCAAGGCGGCCTGAGGCCGAAACGATGTTCGACGTGGAAATGGCGGTTTCGACATCCAGCACGGACAGGTCCCGCGCCTTCAGCCTCGCCGGATCGACGAGCACCTCATACTCAGCGTCGCGCCCGCCAAGCACGGAGACTTCGACGACGCCGTCAATTGACGCAATGAGAGGCCGCAGAGTGAATTGTGCGAACGTCTTCATCTCGACCTGGGACAGTGTGTCGGATGTCAGGGAATAGCCCATGACCGGAAAGATGGTCGGATCCATGCGGCGGATCTGGAAGGCAAAGCCCGGCGGCAGGGACGGCGCCAGCCTGGCGAGTTCTGATTCCGACTGGAGGGCTGCTGTTACGATGTCTCCCCCCCAGTCGAAGGTGACCGAAACCTCAGCAGAGCCTCGGCTGGTTTGCGAGCGGATATTGCGCACGCCGGGAACGGCGCGGAGCGCATCCTCGACGGGCCGGGTCACCAGCGCTTCCATCTGGTCGACCGGGCGGTCTCCAGCTTCCAGCGACACGGCAAGCCGGGGAAACTGGATGGTCGGAAACAGGCTGACAGGCAGCTGGGTCAGCGCGAAGCCTCCGCCTGCGGTCAGCAGACAAAACGCGGCAAGGATGAACCGCGCCTGCTGGCTCAGCCACCGGCTCATTTCGGTGCTTCCGGATTAACTGCCTGGCCGGTTGCGGTGTCGCCAGAGGTCAACTTCATCCCATCCGACAGAATTGCGCCGCCTTTAATGACCACCTGTTCGCCTTCCGAAACTCCAGAGACAATCTCTGTGAGGTCTCCATTCGTCTCGCCACTCTCGACCCTTCGGCGCTCCGCTTTGCCTTGTTGATCAATGAAGACATAGTCGCCCTGTTCGTCTGTAAACACCGCGCTGCGTGGCGTGAGAATGACTTGGGATTTTGTGTCCCCAACAGCCGTGGCGCGCACGGCCTCGCCCGCCAGGAACCCATTACCAGGAGGCAGCGGAACAATGATAGAGGTCATGCGCGTTGCCGGGTCGACCCGCAGGTCTATGGTCGCAATCGCCGCATCCGTCAGATGAGTTCCGCCATCAAGGCCTGTGAGATGAACGACATCGCCGCTTGCCAGCCGTGTCGCGTCTTCCAGTTCGAAATTGATCCGGGCCTGTATCGCATCCGGCTCTGACAATCTGACAAGCGGGCTACCCGCCGGAACCACGTCGCCGGGTGAAACGAGTACAGCATCGACCACGCCGCTCGATTGAGCCGATAGGGTCCGGACGTCACCGATATTCCTGCTCAACGTATTGGCTCTTGCCGTGAGATCATTCGCGCTCGTCTGTGCCCGCTCCACATCGCCGTCGCTTGCCAGGCCATCGGCCCGCAATCTTTGCTGGCGGGCCAGTTCATCCCGGGCGCCCGCGGCATCAGCCAGTGCCTGGGTCAGATCGAGGCTGGACGCCGAAGAGGGGGCGAGGCGTAGGAGTGGTGACCCCGCATCCACAGTCGCACCCGGCTGGACAAGGGTTTCTGCGACGCGGGACTCGATCTGGGTCGTCAGGACCTGCTGGCGCGAGGGATCAAATTGCACCGTGCCGTAACCGATGACATTGAGCGGGAGATCGCCGCGCACGGCGGGCGCCGTTGAGACACGGGCGACCGGCTCGGCGACAGGGGGCTCAGACGGCTTCGAGCATCCAGCTAGCAGGGAAAGTGTCAGGATGGCGATAGAAGGAAACAGGCGCTTTTTCATTTGTTTGTGTCCAGTGGCTGGCCGAGCGCTGTTTCCAGCGCGATTGATGCTTCGGCAGCCGAGAGTGCCAGCGTGTCTGCGAGGATTTCCTTGTCGAGTGCGGCCAGGCGTGTCGCAGCGGCAGATGTCTCGGCGATGTCGCCTCGGGCAGCTGCGGCCTCGGTTCGGGCAGCCTGGTCAGCGATACCCGACAGGCCTCTTATGACGTCAGCGCGTTGCCGGCGCGCAATCTCGAAAGCTGACACGGCTGATCCGATGTCCGCGCGAACGGTTTCGGCGCGCGCCTGATATTGCGCTTCCAGCACCGACAGGTCGGCCTCGGCCACTGCAATATCGCCGCGCGCCTGGTTCCAGACGGGAAGCGTGAACGTCACGGCCGGTCCAAGGGTACGGATGTTGCCTGTGTCTCGCCCGGCATTGATGGCAATTGAAGGTAGCGGGAAGCGGGACGCGTCGGCGACAGCAACCCCTGCGCTGGCCGCGCTCAAACCGTCCCGCAGACCTTTCAGGTCTGCGCGCAGCTCCAGAGCGCGCGCAAAGAGGTCCGGCATCGCGGGAAGATCGGCACTGAACGCTGGCGGCTTTTCTACAAGAATCGTGAGGCTTGGCGAGACGCCGAGCAGGCGATTTAAATCGAGGCGCGCTGCGGCAAGCTGGCTCTCTGCTGTGCGGTCCCGATCGGCGGCATCTGCGGCGCTCAGCCGCCGGGCATCGACCTCAACGGCGGCGATGTCGCCGCGCCCAGCTGCGCGCAGGGTGCGATCGAGGTCCTGATCGGCGACTTGCCGATATTGGATCGTCTTTTGCCGCACCTCTTCGAGCCATGATATCCGGCAGGCCAGCAGCTTGGCATTCTGCCGTGTTAGCCATTCAGCCCAGACTATGTCCTGGCGAACACTGGCCGCATTGGCTTTGGCTGCCTCAAGCCTGGCAGGTCGGGTCGAAAGTCCTGCCAGATCAAGTCCCAGAGACCCCGCGATGGCGAGGACTTCATTGGTTCCGTTCAGCGGCGCATCCACACCCAGGCTAAGGCTGGGATCGGGCAGTAGCCCTGCGGCAAAGATCTGGGCCTCGGCAAGGCCGGCCCGCGCCCGCATGGCATTCAGGTCTGGATTACCGAGCACGGCAAGCCCGGCGAGCTCGTCTGAAGCAAGAGGTGCGGCCGTCGACATCGAAGCGCCCGTGTCGGAAATCTGAGGCGCTGTGTAAGTCTGTACAGGCGTCGCGCAGGCGGCCAGGATAAGAAAAACTGGCAGGACCATAGGTGTTTTGATCGCGCTTCGTAAGCTTGGTTTGGTCACGGACCGAAACCCGCAAGCGTTTCGGTATAGTCGAGGGCTCCCCCTGTGCCGATCAAACATTATCGCCTCCTAGGATAAGGGTTTTGAGCCAATGCGGCGCCATTCGATCCAATCTGGGGTGCCGGTTGATTTGTCTTGCCATCCACTGCTTACCCTGGCGTGAGTTGCGGGCCAGCAAAGCCGCGCCCGCCACGCCAATTCCAACGCCGATCGGTATGAATGGAAACGGCGTCAGGATCGCGATAGGAACAGACAGGATGAGAAGCAGTACGCCCGTCCCCGCCAGACTGACTCGCCAGACGGATACTCTCTTGCGGGGGCTGTTTTGTACTTGCTCAGTCACGTGATTTCAACGCCTCCGAAAATGGTTTAAATCCCACGCGGACCGCTAGACCAGGCTTTGCATCTGAAAGTCGCAACCCGGCCTTATGCAGGTCGGCAATAGCCTTCACCAGGGCAAGTCCGAGGCCGGACCCCGGCGTATGTCGCGCCTTGTCGAGACGGTAGAACCGCTCTGTAACCCGCTCATATTCCTCTGGTGGAATGCCCGGTCCATCGTCGGATACGCTAAGCCAGACGCCATTCAGGCCGGAGCCGGTTTCGAGCCGGATTGTTGCGCCCTGACCCGCGTGCCTGATCGCATTCTCGATAAGGTTGGCGCCAAGTTGGGTGAGAAGGTCCTGATCACCATGTACGAGCGTGTTGGCATCCATGTTTGAAGAAACCAGTAATGTCTGTCCCGCATCGTCGCAGACTGCAGCATAGGCCTCGTACAGGGCTGCTGCGATACCGGCGATCGGGACAGCGCGAAATTTGGCCTTGCGGGCCCCCGCTTCGATTTGCGAGATTCGTAACAGCGCATCGAATGTGTTGGTGATCTGACGGATATTCGACGACGCCTGATTCAGTTTGTCCTGAAGCGCCGGCTGGTTGCTTGCTTCCAGGGTCAGGCTCTCAACCTGGATGCCGAGACGATTGATGGGCGTGCGCAGGTCATGGGCGATATCAGCGCTGACCTGTTTTATGCCAAGAACGGTGGCCTCCAGTTGTTCAAGCGCATCATTGATACGCTCGGACAGTCGGCCGAGATCGTCGCTGTGCCCATGCGTTTCTATTCTTTGCTGCATCTCCCCTGCGGCAACCTTGCTCAGAACGCTTGAGATCGCTTCGATCCGCAACTGTCCGCGGCGGGACAATATGAAGGCAACCAGTGCCGAAAGGAGCGTTACAATCAGGGTCGCCGCACCGAAGGACTTGAGCACCGTGCGGGCAATATCGTCTGTATCTTCATAACTGCGCGCGGTAATCAGGCGAAGATCACCGATTTGCCGGCTTGTCAGGAGGTATGTGTCGTCATCGTCCTGTCCCAGCCGGGTTCCGGACACATCACCGACTGCCAGGTCTTGTGGATCGGGCAGGCGGTGACCGGCGAGAAATGTTCCATCCGCAAGTCCGAGCCAGACGATGTCATCCTCAGGGTCTAGTGCAGTAGCACGCGCCCTAGTCGCCTCGACAAGCGCGTCTCTTCCATCTCTCTCAAAGGTGTCAGCCAGTTCGACCGACATCAAGACGGCAGCCTGTTCCACGCGGCGATCAAGGTCGTCATGGATCGCCTGGAAGGCAATCCAGCCCGCGCCGAGATTGGCCAAGACGAATAGGCCTGCCAGAACCATGGCAAAACGAAAGTACGTGCTTCGAAGAAGATCCCGGCTAAACACGAAGCGTGTATCCTACATTCTTGATCGTATGTAGAAGCTCAGTCTCAAAGGGTTTGTCGATCTTGGCGCGCAAGCGGCTGATATGGGTCTCGACCACTGTCGTCTGAGGGTCGAAATGGAAATCCCAGACCTGCTCGAGCAGCATGGTTCGCGACAGCACACGCCCTTCGGACCGCATGAAATATTCAAGGAGCTGGAATTCCTTTGTGAGGAGCTCAATAGGTTGTCCGGCGCGCGTCACGGACCGGCGCACCAGATCCATTTCGAGATCGGCAACAGTTAGTCGAGTCTGCTCAACTACCTGGGTGGGGCGCCTGCTAATGGCGCCGAGGCGAGCTGAAAGTTCGGAGAAGGCGAACGGTTTGGTCAGGTAGTCATCGGCGCCGGCTTCCAGGCCTTCGACACGGTCATCAACACCGCTGACCGCCGTGAGGAACAGGACAGGGGTCTGTACATTGGCGCCCCGCATCGCTTTCAACATGGACAATCCGTCCATGCCGGGAAGCATGCGGTCGAGGATGGCAGCGTCATACGAAGCGCGAAGCGCCAGGGTCAGCCCGTCGATGCCGTCTGTAGCATCGTCCACTACGTGTCCGGCGCCGCGGAGGCCATCGAGCACATATTTGCGGGTGACGTCATCATCCTCGACCAGCAGTATTTTCATGTTTCAGCCCCCTGCGCCGACCGGTTCTGTCAGTCTTCCATCTCGGTTTTCAGCACTTCGCCAGTCGCCGCGTCGATGATCACTTCGACTTCTTCATTGTCAGATCGCAGGACCTCTATCGAGTAGGCCCAGTGGCCATCTTCTTCTTCGAACTCACCAGACAAGGCCCGGCCATCGCCAGCTTCTTCGGCAATGCGCACCGCATCACGAAGCGATACAGTCGAAGCGAGGAATGCTGCAGCCTCGCTTTCGGAATCATCCTCTCGGCTATTTTCGCTGGCAAAGGCCGCAGTCGTTCCGGAAATCATCACGAGCGCTGCGGCAAAGATCTTAATAGGAGCATTTTTCATAGTGTGTTCCATATCTTGAGATTACCCTCTCAACCCTGCCGGAGTGATTACCCTACTGATCTCAATTACGCCGTTCGGCCAATATACATCGGTGTAAGCTTAGCACGCGCGAAACGCGCGACTGGTGCGCAGGGCTATCGTTCATCAGCGCTAGCGTGTCGGGTAGGCTTCTTTTAGCGAGCGAATTTGTATTCTCACGCGAATATTTGCATGGCTTCTGAAGCAGAAACGAAGTTGAATGTGTCGTGTAAATTGGGCGCTTGAGACGCAGTTCGGATCAAAGGATCAAGCATGTTGCCGGAATGCACCAAAAGCTTGTCAAGTTTACATATGGCACAGCCTACATGATTGAAAATCCAGCCAATTTTATTGTCGGAGCCGCTGACGGTAAAAGTTATCCACAATATTCTGCGAACTGCAGTAATTATTGCAGGATACGCAACTAGTTCATCATCGAGTGGGAATGATCCCGCCACGGCGAGGGGCGTGACAAGCGATGCATCCGGCCTTGATCATACTTGCTGGCGTCGGCACGGCGGTTTTCGCCATTTCCGGAGCCCTGCTGGGCCTCCGGAAACAAATGGACATTGTCGGTATCTGGTTCGTCGCGGTTGTCACTGGTGTGGGCGGCGGGACGATCCGCGACTTGTTGCTGGGCGAGGTTCCGGTGCGCTGGGTGACCAATCCCAAAGATGTCGTGATCTGCCTGGTCTGTGGCTTGGCTGTGGCCCTGCTGAACCGCCCGCTGCTGGGCCGCCGCCTGCGTTGGCTGCTCTATGCCGATGCGGCGGGCATGTCGCTCTTCACCGTGCTCGGGGCGAGCATTGCGCAGAGCGCGGGCGCTCATCCGCTGGCCGCGATCCTGTTTGGCGCCATGAGTGCGAGCTTTGGCGGCGTGATCCGCGATGTCATGTGCAATGACACGCCGGTCCTGTTCCAGAAGGATCTCTATGTCACGCCCGCCCTCTTGGGTGCAGCAGTGTTTGTGCTCGCGGAGGGGTTTGTGACCTTCGAATGGCGCGTCGTCCTGGGCGTGGCCGCCGCGCTCTCCCTGCGCCTGCTGGCGATCAGCTTCAGCTGGTATCTGCCATTTCCGCGCTATCGCTGAGATGGATCACAAAGGTATTTTTTGAGCCCTGCGCGACTTCCTGCTAGAGCATTTCATCTGCGCTGATGGTGACTGCCACGCTGGAAGGATATCTCCCCATGACTTTGTTTCCCCGACTGTTTGTGCTCTCGACCCTGCTGACTTTCGCCGCCTGCGCGCCTGCGGGTGAGACGAGTCTTGAGGGCGACTGGACGCTCGATCCGGATCAGGCCAGCCTGCAGTTTGTCACCGTCAAGGCGACCGACATTCTCGAGGTACATCATTTCGGGGAGCTCGCCGGTTCGGTCAGCGCCGATGGCGCGGCCGAGGTGACGGTCACTCTCGACAAGGTGTCGACCAATATCGACATCCGCGACGAGCGCATGCGTGAGTTCCTGTTTGAAACCGAGACCTATCCGCTCGCCATGATCTCCACCACCCTGGCGCCTGAGACATTCGCCTTGCTCCCCCTCGGCGAGACGCTGGTCACGCCGGTCGAGCTGACAGTGGACCTGCACGGAGCCAGCGATGTGATCGGCACCCAGCTCGCCGTCACCCGGCTCGGGCCGGACAGGGTGATGGTCGCGACCACCGATCCGATCATTGTTGATGGCTACGCCTTCGGCCTTGATGGCGGGATCGAGCATCTGCGCGAACTGGCGAACCTGCCGAGCATCACAGCCAGTGTGCCGGTGACCTTCTCGCTCGTCTTCGAGCGTTAGGGGCTGGCTCAGCCCGGCAGGTCAAAAGAGACGCTGACGCGGAACTGATCGTCTTCCTTGCTGGTTTCCATCTCGGCGCGCAGCTGACGGACAAAGCCCTGAATGAGCTGTGTGCCGACCCCGGTACCGTTGGCTTGTGTCTCCAGCGCGGCAGCGGGGGCAATATCGTTGGAAATGGTCAGGGAAGCCTTTTTCCCTTCGAGGCGGGTCTCCAGCACGATCGGCCTGTTGTCGGCTGTGCCGCCATATTTCAGCGCATTGGTCAGCAACTCGTTGACGAGCAGGCCGAAGGCGATGGCCAACTCGGTGGGCAGGGAAAACTCCGCGGTCCTGCAGTCGATATCCGCGGCCGTATCACCCGAGCCGACGGAACGGCCAAGCGCGACAACCAGATTGTTGACCAGCGTACGTGTCGACACGCGCGAGACATCATTGCCGACATAAAGCCCGCTATGGACCTCGGCGATGGCCTCGACGCGGGAATTGGCAATGGTGAGAATCCGTTCGACTTCCGGATCGGCGATCCGCCGTGCCTCCATGCGCAGGACCGACGTCACCAGCTGGAGTGAGTTCTTCACCCGATGATTGACCTCGATCAGCAGATTGTCCTTTTCCTGCAGCGCCAGCTCCAGTCTGACCCGGTTCTGCTCATAGTCGGTCATGTCGATGAAGACGCCGACCAGCTTTCGGATCCGGTCTTCCGGATCGACGACCATGGCGCCGCGTGCCCGCACGAACCGAACCTCTTCCGTTTCGGGGATCTGTATGCGGTAGTCGAACTTGGCAATCGTGCCGAGCGGGGAGGCCTGGATCCGCTCCAGCTCCTCTTCTACAATTTCCCAGTCTTCCGGCAGGATCCGGTCGAAGAAGGGTTCGACGAACAGACCGGCCTCGTCGGGGGCGAAGCCGAAGAGTTCATCGACGGTCTTGCCGCGGGTGAACAGGCCGGAGGTGAGATCAATCGAGAAATAGGAGACCGCCGCGGCTTCCTGGGCGGCCACGCTGCGCGCTTCGCTGAGCGACTTCTGCAGCATTTCCACCGTGACATCCTCGGACGTCTGCAGAACGGCCATCACCTTGCCATCCTTCATGATGGGGGAATGCGTGATGCGCCAGAACCGGGTCTGCCAGATATGGTTGTCCACGAGCAGGCCGTGTTCCTGGATCGGCATTTCGTCGGTCTCGCCTGTCTCGAAGACATGCCGGACGGAGTCGCGCACCGCTGCCTCGGCATTCGGGCTGCCCGAGCCGGGCTGAGACGGGAAGGCATTGAACACATAGCGTCCAACCACATGCTCGCGGCGGGACATGGTCATGTCCTCGTGCGCCTTGTTCTGTTTCAGGATGATGAGATCGCGATCAAGGATCAGCTTCGCGCCGGGCAGGGCATCGAAGAGCATGTCGGCCGTGCCGCCAAACAGGAAATCAGGCGTTTCGCCGGGAGAGGTCGTCGCATCAGGCATTGCATTCGACATGTCTCTCCAATGTGTCCAATTTCTGCCAATAGCGGTACCGAATTACGATTTCGGCAAGTCTCGGGGGATAGATTTCATGAAATAAATGAAAGGTCTAGAAAAACACGGCAGCCTCGCAAGAAATTGAGGCATTAACCTCGAGAATAAATCCTGCGGCGATATTGTTTATCGCTATACACTCGTGCGTACTGCCCATGCTCAAAAACTTGCAGGGCAAAAATAAAAAACTCCGGACACTTGCAAAGCATCCGGAGCTCCTTTGGTCATTTAATGTATTGGCGGGACCCTATCAGGCTGCAGCTGCCTCGTTGATCTTGCCTTCGGCAATGCGCGACATCTTGCGGTCGCCATCATAGGTATTATCCAGACAGGTCTGCAGACGGTCGGCCTGGTCGTTCAGGTCCAGGCGACGGGCAAAGGCCGCCACACAACCATATCCGGCAAGACCATAGTGGGTCATGCGCTGATATTGAGTGATGATCATCGCGTCGCGCACATCGTCATCGCTGAAATCCGTGTTGAGCACATGGGCGTGGACCTCTTTCACGAGGCCTTCCATGCCCTTGCAGAATTCGCCGGACGGGTCGGCGCCGTTCTCGCGCACGATGCCCGAGACGATGTCGATACCATCCTCAATGCCGCTGCAGCCGCGTTCGAGCGCGTCTTTCAGTGTCTTGTCGGAAGCGGCGGCGGCCAGCTTGCGCGTGGCCTGCAGGGCCTGGCGGTCGGCGCTGTAAATATCCTGCAGCTGATCGATATAGACATCCTTGAGAGTATTGAGGGTCATGGGGCGGATCCTCCTTTTCTGGTCCACTGCGTGGTGCGTGAGGCGCACCCGGAATCAACAAGGAGCAACGGGCCGGGTTCCATGAACTCTTCGGCAGTCTTGCAGCACTCAGGGATTGGCGGAAATGGTCTCGGTGGAGACCATGGATGCGGTCTGCACCAGATCGGGTTCGGAGACGGCAAGATCATAGGAAGGCGCGGAGAGATCCAGCCGTCCGATAACGCGCCCTTCCACGCCCTTTACCAGGAACAGGGACTGGCCGATCCGATATGTATGCACGTCGCCCGTCTTCAGGTCGGTACGGAGCAGGGTCGGCATCTCGGCGGGCGCCACGGGCAGGGCGGCAGGCCAGGTCTTTCCAACCTCCACCCGCTCTACGAGATCCGAGGCGTGAAAGCAGATCTGCTTGTCCGATATGCCCACATGGCAGGTGCCGCCCTCCAGTGAGAAGTCCCGGTCGAAGGATGTATAGTCCTGCCGGGTGAAAGATTCGAACCGCTCGGGCGTCTCGCCCCACATGGCGTTGCGTGCATGTCCCCAGGCGAAGATTGCGAGGACAGTAGCGCCGGTGAGCGCAGCAAGTTCGATCTTCCAGGTCACGTCGGTCAGCCTCCTTGCCGCAAACAACGGTCAGGCGGGTCCGGCGTTCCCCTCGTGGGCGAGTTTTAAGATTGAAACTTCGTCATGTGGACGCTGCGGAGCAGGGGTCAGACCAGGTGCAGGATGATCGTGACATAGGCGGCATAGAGCATGAAAACCGCCGCCACCTTGGAGGCTGCCAGCAGCATGAAGGGGCGCAGGTCATGCCAGCTCGTTTCCGCGGCAATTTCCGACACGGCATGGGCGATCTCCGTCTTCAGGCGGCTCTCGCTCGTCCCGGCCAGGGCTAACAGCAGGGCATGCCGACGCGAGATGGTCGTGTTTTCCGATTCCTGGAGCACCTGAGCGAAAACATTGGTCGCCACCACCTCGCCCAGGGCTCGCCGGGGACTGTATCGGGCGCGCGACAGCCGCGTGAGAACCAGGCGCAGCGTGGGAAAGACGCTCACCGCATCCCAGACAAGGAAGGCGGCGAGCACGCCAAGGGTCACCAGCGTGCCCAGTCCCGGCGTGGAGTGAAGAAAAAGCAAGGTGGTCGCCGTCGCGCCGAGAATGGCCGCCTTGATGGCCATGCGGCGGAAGAAGAATTTCAGGTTACGCGCGATATAGATGTCCGTTTCCGCGCGTATGCGTTCGCGAACAATCTCGGTGGCGGTTTCCACCTCGTTGCGCTTGCGGGTCTCGATATGGTCAGACAGCAATGAGCGACCGGCGCTCAGGCCAGCCGCCACGGCTCCGACAGCCAGTGCGAGAGTGCGATAGGACAGGCCCCTGATGGCTCCACCTCCTTGCACTCTTATAAAAGACCGCTGACAGCCCGCCTCAAGTTACGTGCTGCAGCTTCCGGGTCACGCGAGAGCGTGTAGCCGGTGGTCGCGGCAATCGCGAGGCTCGCGATCGGACGTTTCTCAATCAGGGCTTTTACCGTGTCAAAGGGCAGGTCAGCGAGTGCCTCGGCCGTGAGATGTTCGATCTTCGCCATCTCCTCCTCGGCCGTGGTTTCCGGCCGCGCCAGAAGAATGAGGCAGATCACGGCCAGGAGGGTCAATACACCGCCGATCAGGGCCGCAGACGCCGTCAGCCCGACCATGGGCTCCAGCGTCAGAACCGCTGCCACCCCAAGCGCACAGACGCCGACGAGCCCAAACAGGGCCGCGCCGGCGCCGGCGATAAAGCGAAGTTTCGCCGAATCGATCATGGGGTTAGCGACGGCTGATCGCAGCCATCAGGACACCCACGCCAAAGGCGATACCGATCGCCGCAAGCGGGTTGTCGCGCACGCTGTCTTCGACCTTGCCTTTCTGTTTCTTGAACTGCTCACTGGCCGTGCTCAGCGCTTCGCGACCACGTTCGATACCCACATCGCGCTGGGTCTTGGCAATCTCGCCAGTGTCTTCCATCAGCTTTGCAAAATCGGTGCGCAGCGCGGCAATATCGGCTTTGAGGTCTTTCAGTTCGCCATTCTGTTTGGCGTCTTTGATGTCGAGGGCCTGTGCCATGAATGTGTCTCCTTTTCTCGTGTTCGGGCCTGTTCCGATAAAACGTGCGGCCCGGGTCTCGGTTCCGTGTCTCAGAGCAGGAACCAGATCCCGATCGCAGCGACCGCGCTGGCAGCAAAACCGCACAGCATGACGAGCCCGTCGCGTGCGGTCAGCCCGATTCCGAACAGGGTGATGCCGACGGCTGGAATGGCGACGGCGAAGGGCACGGCCTCAAGCGGCATCATCACGAAGGACAGCAGGATGACGATACCGGCGGCGATGCGACGCGCGACCTCTCCGGTCGCCCACTTGATGCGCGGGCGGAGAAATCCGTCGATCCGTGCGAGCCAGCCATGGGCCTTGTCCTGCATCTCGGAAATCTTCTCTTCCTTGATGGACATCTCGCCGAGGAAGCCGGGCAGCCAGGGCG
The DNA here is from genome assembly GCA_002408125.1 of Hyphomonadaceae bacterium UBA5336. Classification (GTDB taxonomy): domain Bacteria; phylum Pseudomonadota; class Alphaproteobacteria; order Caulobacterales; family Hyphomonadaceae; genus UBA5336. Next base: position 156,924 of record DHQO01000005.1, read on the forward strand.
AAGTGCGCCCGAACAGAATCTGGCCGGCAAACAGGATCACCACCGCGGCGAGCACGATGGGTACGCCGGGTATGGCGCCCACCGGAGAGATCGCCAGCAGGCCGAGCAGGGTAAGCACGGGCCCGAAAGCGCGGTCGCCGAAAGATTCAATAAGGGCTTTCAGGTCCGCCTTGCCGTTCTCCCCGGCAACATCGTCGGCCTGTTCGAGAATGGATTCGAGTGGCTGTGTGTCCGGCATGCATGTGTAACGGCGTTAACCTGCAACAGTTCCGGGCGCGCCACGAGGTGTTGTGTCCGGAACTGGCCCTGACCCCATGCGTTGTGGCCGCCATGGAAGCGTTTACGAACAGGCTGGCCCTTTATGTGATGACCGCCGGACGGGTGACAGACCTGATCAAAGGACTCTCGCCCTCCCTGCAGACCTTCTCTGCCGGCAGTGACATCGTCCAGGCCGGCACCCGGCTCGACACGCTCTATATCATCCAGTCCGGCTGGGCGATCCGCTACAAGAGCATTGAGGACGGCCGCCGGCAGATCATGAACTTCATGCTGCCCGGCGATATCTTCGACGTGCAGGCTTTCGGCGAACTGGAGGCCGACCATTCGGTGGCGGCGATCAACGAGGTGGTCGTGGTTGCCGTCAATGCCGACGAGTTCCGCAAGGCCCTGGAAGCCTATGCCGAGGCCGCGACCGCCTTCTGGTGGGCGCTGGTGCAGGAGGAATCCATCCTGCGCGAACAGATCATGCGGGTTGGCCGGCTGTCGGCGCGCGAACGGATCGGTCATCTGCTTCTCGAACTCCAGCGCCGGCTCGGCGCCGCGCTTGGTGAAGACCCGGAAGATCTCGGCTTGCCGCTCACCCGCACTCATCTTGCCGATGCGCTTGGTCTGACGGCCGTGCACGTCTCCAGGATGGTCACGGCCCTGAAGCGCGACCGGCTGATCGAGGAAAACCGAATGTATCTGAAGATTCTTGATCGTGCTCGCCTGGCGGCGTTGTCGCAGTTCGATCCGGACTATGTCCACATCACCCGCCTGCGTCTGCAGGCCCATCAAGCCGACAAACACCCGGAGCTGTCATTGAAGGCGTCTTGATCCAGATCAACGCCACTCATGAAAATTGAATCTACTTGGTGGAGGGGCACCACGCCATGGAGCCTGCCCTGACCCTTTCGAGACGCCCTTCCGTTCAGTCGATTGCCGTACTGACCCGCATCCGCCGGATGGGCTGGGTGTTGGCCGGAAGCTGGAGTCTGGCCGACCAGATCCTGCTCGACGAGCTTGCACGAGCCGGCCCGGCTATTACCGACGGGCCGTTCGAGGACCCGCATGAGAACATATTCGCATGGGCCTTCCGCGTTTATGACGGCGCCTGTTCGGCGAGCGGCGTGATCCGTTCGGTCCCGCAATGGCAGAAAACACCCGACAGGCTGGGCCACAAGCTGCACAGGCTCCCCTATGAGCTCCGCCTGGCGATCCTTGTGCTTGTGATTGAGGAATTCCCGCCGGAAAAAGCCGCCGAGATCACCGGACGATCCGTCGCGGCCCTGCTCAACGCAGCGCTGGCCGGCACGGATCTTCTGGACGAGGGCGAAGGGGAGGGAGAGGCGTAACTCCCGTTTGAACCGGAACTGACCTCGTGCGTTTCTTGCCCATGAGCTATGAAATAGAAGATCCGCAAATTGAGGAAACGACGACCGAAGCGCGTCAGGGCGAGCGCAAGAAAGGCATGCCGACCGTGCTCGGGGTGTCCACCATTGCCGCCGCCATTGCCCTGTTCGGCCTGTTCTTCTTCCTGGTGCTGGGCCGCTAGGCTCGCGCGTCAGTCGCCTTGGCGATGAAAGAACAGCGCTTGGGAGATAGCCGCCTTGACCGTGTTCGACTGGAACGGCTTGGAGATCAGATAGGCCGGCTCCCGGCGCTCGCCCGTCAGCAAGCGTTCTGGATAGGCCGTGACGAAGATCACCGGCACATCGAAATCCTCAAGAATTTCTGCCGCCGCTTCCAGGCCGGAGGAATTGTCGGCCAGCTGGATATCGCACAACACCAGGCCAGGGGGTATCTTTCGGGCAAGGTCGACCGCTTCCTTGTGGGTCGTGGCATTGCCCGTCACCGAATGGCCCAGCTCCTGAACCAGCGCCGACAGGTCAGCCGCGATGATCGGTTCGTCCTCGATGATCAGGACCTGGGTTTCCAGTTCAGCATCAATCTCCGCGAGGGCCTGAACGATGAGCGAGTCAATCTCGTCCAGGTCGGTTCCGAGAATTTCGGCGGCCTCGCGCTTGTTGAACCCTTCCATGGCCGTCAGCAGGAAAGCCTGGCGCTGGCGCGGTGCGAGGGCCTGCAGGCGTTCGTCATATGTCTCCGCCGCCTCCGAGGCTCCGCGGCTTTCCAGCTGCGCGCCGGTGCTTTCCCAGATGACATGGCAGAACCGATAGAGGGCAATCCGGTCGGAATGCCCCTCGGCAAGAAGTTCGTCTGGGGACTCTGCCAGCGCGGCGAGGGAAACCTTGACGTAAGCGTCGCCGCTTTCCTGGCTACCGGTCAGTGCACGTGCATATCTACGCAGGAAGGGAAGGTGAGGACCAAACCGCTCTACGAAACCCATTGAGACACTCCTTTTTTCCAAAACGCCTGTCGGGGCATTCGGTTCCCTCTCAAGACATGTTTATTTTACCTGGACCGGAACCAAGAGCGGTCCAACTTGTTATCTACACTTGATGTAGTGTCCACTCGTGCGAAGACGGATAATTTATGGCCGCAGGGAAGCCCCCCCCGCCCAAGCCAGTGAATGGTGAACGCAAGCGCAATGAACGCATCGGTGACCAGTTACGAAAGTACTATGACGATGTCGCGAAAGAGCCCATCCCGGAAGAGTTCCTCAATCTGCTCAAGGCTGCAGACGAGAATTTTGACGATGAGGCAGGTAAGGACGATTGATGACAAGGCACTCCCTGGATGATCAGGAATTCAAGGCCGAGCTCGCTGATCTCATTCCTCACCTGCGCGCCTTTGCGCGAAGTCTGTGCGGTGACCCCACGCTCGCCGACGACCTCGCTCAGGATGCGATGCTGAAAGCCTGGAAGGCGCGTGCTTCCTTCCAGCCGGGCACGAACATGAAGGCCTGGGCCTTCACCATCCTGCGCAACCTCTTTTATTCGGAAAAGCGCCGCAGCTGGCGGCGTCAGCCGCTGGATCCGGAAGTGGCCGAGGCGACATTGGTCGCTTCGGACAACTCGACCGACAATCTGGAACTCCTGTCGCTCAGAAACGCACTCGCCCAGTTGCCGGAAGACCAGCGCGAGGCCCTGATCCTGGTCGGCGCCGGCGGCCTTCCCTATGAGGAAGTCGCCGAGATCTGCGATTGTGCGGTGGGCACGGTAAAAAGTCGTGTCAGCCGGGCGCGCAAGGCGCTGGTGGAGATCCTGGAGTCCAATGAAGCCAGCTACAGCTCAGATAGCGACATCCAGGCCGATGAAGCATTCGACGACCTGATGGAGCAGGTTGCCGGTATTACCAGGGCCAAGTAAGTCGAGATCTCTGGACGCTCTAGTCGTCCACTGCCTTTGTCCTGATCTCTGCTATTTTCAGGAAGTCCATGAAACACTCAGGTGGTGTTTCATTCACCGTCTCGTTGTAAACACGGCGCAATTCCTTACCCAGCGCTGCCTGCTTGGAGCGCCGTTCGCCGTTTATGGCGTTATTGTGGCGGGCTGGTTTATTATCCGTCATACAGTTCTAATGCGCGAGGCAGGCCGTGGTTCAATTCCAATACCAGTTTGTGTGCAAACAAAACCAGCATCAGCTATTGGCACATACAATGTCATTCTAACCATGAATATGCAATGAACTGCCTTTCAGTTTCTGTCTGAAGCGTAATATGCGTTTGCTGTAAGGGAACATACTGTATTCAATGCTTTGGGTGGGTTGGCGGTATCTTCAAATGTGAGCGCATCACAGAACTCTAACCTGTAATTCTGACCGAATCGGATGTGACGTGTACGGCGAAATCACCGATTCGCTCCGGCGGGTCTCCGCTGCCGTCGACGGGGAAAACATCGATGCTCACGGCGTCGTTTCGGATGTCGATGAGGTTCAGACTGGGCGGGGCCTGGCGCAGGCGTCGGGAAAGTGTCCCGGCTGTCACGGATATGTATTCATCTCCCTCATTCTCGCCTTCACGGCGTTCGCAGGTCGGCGAATGGACATGCCCGCATAGCAGAAGTTGTACGCTTGATTGCTTGAGGATCTTGTCGGCCGCGAGCCCACGTCGCGTGCGCGTGCGCAGAGGTGTATGCGGGGGAGAGACAAAGGGATGATGGCAGACCAGGATCGTCCGCGATGTGTGGCTGGTTATCTCTTCCAGCCGGTTGAGATTGACCGAGCCTTCTGCCCAGTTACGCCGGGCCTGCCAGCCCCTGGCCGTGTTCAGACCGGCAAAGCGCAGGCCAAACAGGTCCAGCGGCTGCATCAGGTCCCTGAAGTGTCGTTCGAAGCGCTCGAACGGCGCGGTGACCCGCTTGGTGATGTTCAGGAGCGGGGTGTCGTGATTGCCGGCGACCACGAGCCTCGGCAGGGCGAACTGGTCAATCCAGCGCCGGGCGGCATCGAATTCGATCCGTTTGCCGCGCTGGGTGACGTCCCCGCATACCAGCAGGGCGTCAGGCGCCTCCCGCTCGATCACGGTTTCGGCTTCCTTCAGGGCGACGAGATCTTCCACGCCGAAATGTATGTCCGAGACCTGGACGACCTTCACGGGCCGCCATCCATGGCGTGCACAAACACGTCGCCGCGCCGCAGCTCCACCTTTATCGGATCTTCGAACTCGGCCGGCTCGCCGTCCAGCAGGGCATTCTTGCCCGGATCCACCTCCTCGTGAAACCAGGCCTCTTCGGTTTGGCGGAATGTGACGCCTTCGGCCTCTCGCCAGTCGGATATCAGGGACGACAGGCCCACCGATGCCAGGTCGATCAGCGACTCCGGCGCGATCGCCCCAATCTCCAGGCAGTCGCCCTCCAGGGCCTCCGGCAGAAAGGCGGCCGCCGCGGTGGCCCTGAGCTCTTCCGTGCCGATCCGTGTTGTGATGATACTATCCATGTCGAGCACATCGGCACTGGCGGCCTGGCGGGCAGCCTCCAGCGGATGGCCCTCGCGCAGCGCTTCACGCGCCTCGACCAGCTGGGTCAGCTTGCCGATCATCAGCGCGACATAGAAGGGCAGGCCGTTGGCCGTGGCATAGGTCAGCGCCTTCGGCTGGCGTGAGCACAGGGCGCGTGTCAGTGTCATCTTCCAGTCGGCGACCTGGCCGTGAATGCGCCTGTGCAGCAGGTTCATTGTGCCGCCGGGCAGGGGCAGGACCATGGCGCCGGTCCCGCGCACGAGGTTGAGGGCCGCCGCAACGGTGCCGTCGCCGCCCCAGACAATCAGCGTGTCCCGATCGCGCAGCTCTATCGAGGCCAGCGTTCTGACGATTTGCTTGCCGCTGCAACAGAACTGGCGCGTCAGGGCGCTGCCGAGTTCATAGCGCAGCAGCATGTCGCCATCCTCGGGCACGCTTCCGGATGTCGTGTTCACAAGCGAAATCAGCGCCATGGTCTAGTGATTCCGAAGAGCCTTGATCAGTTCGCCCTTGCTCATGGACGAGCGGCCGTCGATGCCGATCTCCTGCGCGCGCGAATAGAGATCCTCCTTTGTCCACTCCTCATAGGGCGGGGCCTTGCCGCCTTTTCTCGAAGGGTGCTGGGCGGGATTGGCCTTGGCATTGGAAATGCGCGCTGCCTTCTCCTTCGACATGCCCTTGTCGCGAAGTGTCTGATAGGTCTCTTCGTCCTTGATCGATGGGTTTGGCATGGTTGGCTCCTGCGGGCTTAGGCGCGCGCTTCGGGAAGGTTGGCAGTGTCGGACGAGGTGTCCGTATGTGCGCTTGAACGCAGGGATCGCCACGGAGTTCCCTGCACAGGATCGGGAACCGGAAGGGGCTCTGGGGCATTGCGAAGAGTGTCATGAAACAAGCACGTCCACATACGCCCTTAACCAAGGCACGCCAGGCGGCGCGGGGTAAACTTAGCGCCCTGATCGCCCGGCTTGGCGGCCTCCAGCGCCTGGATGTGCTGTTCTCGGTTTTCTGGGTCGCGATCGCGTCCATTCTCAGCTGCGCCGTGTTCGGCCGCTGCGAGGGCAGGGCGCGCGGGCCAGGCGTCAGATTGTTACGATATACGCCAACGGACGTCTGATGTGCGATGTTCTCGATCGGCAACCGTGTGGAGTGGATCGAGGAGGGGCACCTGAAAGTGGGCGAAATCACCGGGGTGTTTTCCGCTGGCGATCACAGGCTGCCTGACCGCGGCCAGGAATGGCGCGCCACCATGGAATCCCCCATCTATCTGATCGAAACCGAAACCGGCACACGGCGGCTGGTGCCCCATGTCTGGGTCGCGCGGATCTAGGTTACCGGGAGAGTCCAGATTCGAGAAAACTCGGAACCTCGCTTCCAGCCTTTCGTTGTTTGGAGGTCGACACCCTTGTCGATCAAACGCAACGAAAAGGAGATTACCAATGCTCGGTTGGGCACTCGCATTCTTCATCCTTGCCATCATTGCCGCAGCTCTTGGCTTTGGTGGTGTCGCCGGCGCTTCGGCAGGTATTGCCCAGGTTCTGTTCTTCGTCTTCCTGGCCCTGCTGGTGCTGACTTTCGTGGCGCGCGCCCTGCGCGGACGATCGGTCATGTAAGCCGAATTCAATCAATCCAAGGACGGCGCATTCAGCGCCGTCCATTGTTTTGGAGGACACGAACATCATGGCCGAACCCGTCGCCGACAATTCCCTGGGCGCCAATGATCTTCTGATGATCATCATCGCCATTCTCCTGCCGCCAGTCGCCGTGGCTCTGCGGCGCGGCATCGGCGGGACATTCCTGCTGAACCTTCTGCTCACGCTGCTAGCCTATGTGCCGGGGCTTGTGCATGCAGTCTGGGTGGTAGCCCGATCCTGAACGTCCACGGCATCTTGAAAAAGCCCCCAGACAAGAGCCGGCCGTGCGCCGGCTTTTTTCATATCCGTAATCTGCTGGCGCCGGAACAATGGCGAAAGCGTGGCCGTTGATTTGATGAGCGATATTGCTCGGCAACTGACAGAGAGGTGAAAGATGAAACGCCTGATTTTCACGACCGCCCTGATCTCGACACTCGCCGCGCCCGCGCTGGCTGAAACCAAAATCGACGCTGACGTTGCGGAGTTGTCCGGCCAATACGAAACTCAGGACCTGAACCGGATCGTGCTGGCCCAACTCGAAACCCCGGCAACCACTGGCGATGAGCGCCTTTACCAGGCCGAAGCCGATATGAATGTCACAAAGGATGACGGCATGACGTCCGTCATTGAAGCTGCTGCCGAGGATGCGCGCTTCGAGACTTTTGCCAAGCTGGTCAGGAAAGCCGGACTTGAGGACGAGTTGAACAAGGACGGCCCTTATACCGTCTTCGCGCCGACCCAGGAGGCCTTCAACGCGCTTCCCGCCGAAAAGGTCGACTATCTGATGAGCAAGGGCGGCCATGACGAACTGGTCGAAATCCTGAAGGCTCACATTGTGAGCGGCGAACTGACCGCAAATGGCATTCCGGCCGCTGGCCTGGAAGTCTGGTCGCTGAACGATCGCATGCTCGACATTACCCGTGATGGCGACGCCGTGATGGTGGAAGGCACCAATGTGGTCGCAAGCGATATCGAAGCCGATAATGGCGTGATTTATGGCATCGACGCCCTGATCCTTCCGGAGACCAAACTGCCGGCTTCCGACAGCGCATAATCAGAGAAAGTGGAAGTATGAAAACCTGGCCCCGATGCAGTGCGCATCGGGGCCTTTTCTTTGCCCAGACTCATGTGAAAGCGCAAAAGAACAAGGCCGCAGAAAAATCTGGCGGCCTTGTCATTACGTGCTGATTGCCGGTCGCTGAGATCAGTCGCTCAGCGCGTCTTCGGCGCGGTCGGCGAACCGTTCGCCCGCGCGGGCAGAGGCATGCGCCTTGGCCAGCAGGGTGATGGTGGTCGGCGCAAGGCCATCCTTTTCCTGCTTGCTCTCGATCTGACTGGCGAGATGATCCTCGCCATCATCGATAGCGCTCAGCGCGGCCTTGCGGTCATCACGGAACAGGCTCGAAAAGGAGGTGAAGCTGCGGTGGATCGCACCGGCCATGCCACCTTCGGTCTCCGGCTCGCCGCCATTGAAGCGGACCTGGTTCTGGAACTCGGAAATCAGCGCGGCGCGCTGGAGCGCCCGTTCGCGGAACTCTGCGGAGAAGACGAAGGAATCGTCGGCCAGTTCAGCGGCCTTTTCATAGCCTTTGCGGCTGTCGATCAGTGTCTTGGTCACGTCGTTCAGGACATCGATATCGGGGTTCGACATATGAGCCTCCATGCTCTGGTTTCAGATGCAGGAAGAACGCTGGCGCAGATGGCGCGTTCCCGGCGCAGAGAGCCGCCGGAGGACAATTTTCAGTAAGGTGGCCGCGGCCTCACGCCGCGTACCCGGGCGGGAACAACCCCAGTTGGTAAACGTTGATCGGGCCCAAGAAAAGGAGATGTGACTCATGAAACATGCCCTGCAATCACTCGCTGCGATCGGTCTGGTACTCGGGCTTACGGCCTGCAACACCATCAAGGGCGCCGGCGAAGACGTGGAATATGTCGGCGAGAAAACCCAGGACGCCGCTGACAAGGTGGAAGAGGAACTGGACGACGAATAAGTCGCCCGCTCAGTCGCTCAGACAAATGAAAGGGAGACCGCAACGGTCTCCCTTTTTCCGTATCCGGATTTGTTGGAGCGCCTTATTTCTTCAGCGCATCCTTGGCGTCGCCGACCTTGTCGCGAACTTCGCCTTCGGCCTTGTCGAGCTTGCCTTCGGCTTCCAGCGCCTTGTCGCCGGTCACCTTGCCGGCGGTCTCCTTCACCTGGCCTTCGGCTTTCTTCGCGGCGCCTTTTACGTGTTCCTTGTCCATGAGTTTCTCCTTTCTGCTGGATACAGAAAGAACGCATGCCCTGTAGGCAGAGTTCCTGAAGAAACCGGCGCGGAAAACGCAAATGGGCGCCCATCGAAGCGCCCATTCAACAGGATCGATAGGAAAGCCGGAAGTCCGTTAGACGGTAATCCCGGCAGCCTTGGCATCGGCCAGGAAGGCCGCCAGGCCCTTGTCGGTCAGCGGGTGGTTGGAGAGGCCGGCAATCACCGCCGGTGGGGCGGTCATCACATCGGCGCCAGCCAGCGCGCATTCCTTCACATGCAGCGGGCTGCGGATCGAGGCGGCGAGAATTTCCGTCTCGAAGCCGTAATTATCGTAGATCTGGCGGATCTCCTGAATCAGCTCCAGCCCGTCGACATGGATATCATCCAGCCGGCCGATGAAGGGTGAGATATAGCTCGCGCCGACCTTGGCCGCGAGCAGGGCCTGGTTGGCCGAAAAGCACAGGGTGACATTGGTCGCCACGCCTTCCTCGGAGAAGATCTTGCAGGCCTTCAGGCCGTCCATGGTGAGCGGCAACTTGATGACCACATTGTCGGCGATCTTCGCCAGCGCGCGGCCCTCGGCCAGCATCACCTCGGTCTCGGTGGCGATCACCTCGGCGCTGACCGGCCCGTCGACGATCTCGCAGATCTCGGCGATGACTTCCTTGAAGTCGCGGCCGGATTTCTTGATCAGCGAGGGATTGGTCGTCACGCCATCGCACAGGCCGGAGGCATAAAGCTCCCGGATTGCGCTGATGTCGGCTGTGTCGATGAAGAATTTCATGGGTCTGTCCAGACGGGGCTTATTTGAGACTGCGGTTCACAATGTTTTCCAGGTATTCCTGACGGCCGGACGTGTGGTGGCCGTCGATACCGTCGGCTTTAGCGCGATCTGCGATATCGGCAAGACTGGTCGCATCCGCGGTCATGAACTTGCCCAACTCGCCGTCCCAGCCAGCATAGCGCTCTGCCTTGAACTTGGCGAGGTCGCCCTTCTCGATCAAGTCCGCTGCGCTCAGCAGGGCGCGGGCGAGGGCGTCGACCCCGCCGACATGGGCGTAGAACAGGTCGCTGAGATCAGACGACTGTCGGCGCACCTTGGCGTCGAAGTTGAAACCGCCCGTGTCGAGACCGCCGGACGGCAGGAGCTCGATCAGCGCCAGGGTGATGTCGCGGATATCCAGGTTGAACTGGTCGGTGTCCCAGCCATTCTGGTAGTTGCCCGAGTTGATGTCGATCGAGCCCATCACGCCAAGCGACACCGCCGTGGCGATCTCGTGAGCGAAGCTGTGACCCGACAGGGTGGCGTGGTTCGGCTCGATATTGACGTGCACTTCATTGTCGATGCCGAAGCGCTGCAGGAAGCCGTGGATCGAGGCGGAGTCGAAATCGTACTGGTGGTACATCGGCTCATGCGGTTTCGGCTCGATCAGGATCTTGCCGGTAAAGCCGATCTTGTATTTGTGCTCGACCACCTTGGCCAGGAACCGGCCGAAATTCTCCAGCTCGCGGGTAAGGTCGGTGTTGAGCAGGGTGTCATAGCCCTCGCGGCCGCCCCACAGCACATAGTTCGAGCCACCCAGCGCATGGGTCATCTCAAGGCATTCGCGCACCTGGCGCACGGCGCAGGCAGCCACGTCCGGGTCCGGGCTGGTCAGGCCGCCGGCGGCATAGCGCGGATGGGAGAAGAGGTTCGCCGTGCCCCAGAGCAGCTTCACGCCGGTTTCCTGCTGGTAGGCACCGAGGCGATCCTTCATGCGGGCGAGATTGTTCGACAGCTCGTCGGGTGTTGGAGAGTACTCGCACACATCCACATCATGGAAACAGTAGAAGGGCAGGTCGAGCTTGGTGAAGAACTCGAAAGCCGCGGCCATCTTGCGATCTGCCGCTTCGCGGTCATTGGCGGCATTGTGCCAGGGGCGGTCGAAGGTGCCGGCACCGAAGATGTCATAGCCGTCCCAGCAGAAGGTGTGCCAGTAGCACACGGCCATGCGCAGATGGTCCTCCATGCGCTTGCCCAGGACCATCTGGTCCTTGTCATAGTAGCGATAGGCCAGCAGGTTTTCCGAATCCGGGCCTTCGAACTTAATCTGCGGGATGTCCCCGAAGACGGTGCCGAAGCCGCCAATTGAGCTGCCGTCTGCCATTACTTGCCTCCATTGAACTCCCCGGCCAGCGCGTCATAGAGCGAGGCAGACCGGGCGATCTTTGCGTTGATTGTTTCGATGTCGTGATCTGAGGGCTCGACGATATCCAGGGCCCGCGGGGCCTTGAACACGTCTTCCATGTCGCCGCCCTGATGACCGTAGAGCGCCAGGCGCGCGGCGCCATAGGCCGGGCCGGCAGCGGCGCCTTCGCGGTAGACCAGGGGCAGCTGCAGCGCGGCGGCCAGGATGCGGCCCCAGTAGAGCGAGCGCGAGCCGCCGCCGATGACGGAGATGGCATTGACGTCCACATCGGCGGCCGTGAGGGCCTCCAGGCCCTGGGCCATGCCGAAGGCAACGCCCTCCAGAACAGCCTGGGCGATCTGCGCCGGACCGCTGTCATGGGTCAGGCCAAAGAGAACGCCCTGGGCATGGGGGTTGTTGTGCGGGGTGCGCTCGCCGGAAAGATACGGCAGGAAGGTTTCCCGGCAGCCCAGCGTACCCTCGGTTGCAGCAAGATCAATCAGCGCGCCGGCATCGGCGCAGCCGGTCAGCTTGCAGGCCCAGTCGAGGCAGCTCGCCGCGCTCAGCATCACCGACATCAGGTGCCAGCGATCGGGCAGGGCATGGCAGAAGGCATGCGCGGCGGAAGCGGGGTTGGAGCGATAGGTATTGCCGGCCACGAAGATGACGCCCGAGGTGCCGAGCGACATCAGCGCCTCGCCCTCGTCGATCACGCCGACCCCGGCCGCGCCGGCGGCATTGTCGCCGCCGCCAGCGACCACGGGCACGCGCTCCATGCCCCAGGCCTCGGCATTTTCCTGGCGGAGTCTGCCGGTCACCTCGTGGCCTTCATAGAGCCTGGGCATATGGCTCTCATCGAGCCCGGTGGCGGCGAGCAGCTCACCCGACCAGCGCCGTCCGGCCACATCCATCCAAAGTGTGCCCGAGGAATCCGACATGTCGGAGGCAAGCTCGGTGGTCATTCTCAGGCGCACATAGTCCTTCGGCAGAAGGACCGTTTTGACCCTGTCGAAAATCTCCGGCTCGTGCCGGCGCACCCATTCCAGCTTCGGGGCGGTGAAGCCCGGCATGACGCGGTTACCGCCCAGGGTGATGAAGGCATCGGTGCGCGCTTCGAGATCGGCGCACTCGGCGAAACTGCGGCCATCGTTCCAGAGGATGGCCGGGCGCAAGGGCGCGCGATTGGCATCCAGCAGCGTGGCGCCATGCATCTGGCCGGACAGGCCAATGGCCTTCACGCGGTGACGCTTGTCGACGTTGAGGCCGGCGACGGCCATGTTTGTTGCGGTCCACCAGTCGGACGGGTTCTGTTCTGACCAAAGCGGTCTGGGGCGGGAGATCGGAAGATCCGCCGAGCTTGAATCGACGACACTGCCCGCCTCATCGATGAGAACGGTCTTCACACTCGATGTGCCGATATCGATACCCAGATACAAGGTCTACTCCCTTCCCCCGGCGATCTCGTGTCGCCTGTCATCGCAATTTGATAACGCTAACATTCCGATGATCCGCTGGCAATGGCTGAACTGCGTAAGATTGTCCCGAATAGTTGGGAAATCCGATGCAATCATTCAGACTCAGGCCTTTCCGCGAGGATATGCCAGGTGACGGCCTGGAAGGTATCGACCCAGATTTCGGCTTCATGCGCCGCAAGATAGTCCAGCAGCTCCTGGTGAGCCTCACCCGAGACCGCCAGATAATCGCCCCCGACGCCATGGAAGGTGAAGGTCGCGAGCCCTCCAGTGACTAATGCATCTTCGACATAGGCGATCAGCTCCGTGCCACTCGCGCCGACCGGGCCAGATGTCGCTTGCCTTCAATATCGGCGACTACAAGCAAACCATTGAGATGGGACAGTATTTCGTCCTCAATCTTGGACCCGCCGCGCCGGCATGAGGGTCAGGTGTCCGGTACACCGCACGGGGCGGACCGTTCGCCGAATGGGTATGTTCTTGACCGGCCTGCTGGTTGAAAAGACTTCCCATGCGCGATCTAGTCAGGTATCGCAGGATAATGATAGCCCTAACATAAGCGTGGGCAGCCAAGGATAGCGGTGCAGGAAAAGCGCCGGTCAAGGGAGGACCAAGTGACTGTAGCAACGGTAAGTGAGGGCAAGTTCGAGGGCGATTTCGCCTTTGTCTTGCTGATTAGTTGTGTCGCCACGATTGGCGGCTTTCTGTTCGGTTTCGACAGTGGCGTGATCAACGGCACAGTCGAGGGCCTGCAGGTGGCGTTTAACTCTGACAGTGCCGGCACCGGCTTCAGCGTCGCCTCGATGCTGCTGGGATGTGCAATTGGCGCGGCCGCAGCCGGTACCATGTCGGATGTCTTTGGGCGACGCACGATGATGATCGTGGCGGCAGTGTTCTTCATTATCTCCGCCTGGGGTTCGGGTATTGCCGGGGGTACGCTAGAGTTTGTATGCTACCGAATTCTTGGCGGGCTCGCCGTCGGTGCCGCCAGCGTGATGTCACCGGCCTATATCTCCGAGATCGCACCGGCGCATCTGCGCGGCCGCCTCTCATCAATCCAACAGGTGGCCATTATTACCGGCCTCTTCATCGCCTTCCTGTCCAATTTCATGATTCAGCAGGCCGCCGGATCGGCCTTGAGTGAATGGATCTGGGGCTTTGAGGCCTGGCGCTGGATGTTCTGGGTGGAGCTCATCCCGGCATTCATCTTCCTGATCGCCCTGCTGGTTATCCCTGAAAGCCCGCGCTTCCTGGTTGCCAAGGGCTCGCATGAAAAGGCGCATGGCGTGCTGACCCGGGTCGCCGGAGAAAATGCCGCGACCGCCAAGGTGGGGGAAATTCGCGAGTCCTTGGCCGGCGACCACAAGCCGTCTCTGGCCGATGCGCTCGGCCAGTATGGCTTCAAGCCAATTGTCTGGATCGGAATTGGCCTGGCGGTCTTCCAGCAGCTGGTCGGTATCAATGTCGTTTTCTACTACGGCGCTGTCCTCTGGCAGGCTGTGGGCTTCACCGAGAGCCAGGCGCTATTGACCAATGTCATTTCGGGCGCGGTCTCGATTGGCGCGGTGCTGGTTGCTCTGGCGCTGATTGACCGGATCGGGCGTAAGCCGCTGCTTTGGGTCGGCTCGATCGGTATGACGGCATCCCTTGCCACTGTGGCCTTTGCCTTCTCGCAGGCCCAGTTCGTGGATGGCAGTCTCTCGTTGGATAATCACTTAAATCTTTTCGGTCAGGACATTGTTACATTTGGTGTGATCGCTTTCTTGGCAGCGAATGTCTATGTGATCTTCTTCAATGCTTCCTGGGGACCTGTGATGTGGGTCTCGTTGGGCGAGATGTTCCCCAATCAGGTGCGTGGGGCCGGCCTTGCCGTGTCTGGCTTTTCCCAGTGGATTGCCAATTTTCTGATTACGGTGACCTTCCCGATAATGCTGACCACAGCCTTTATCGGACTGACCGGGGCATATGCCTTCTATGCCGTCTGTGCGTTCATCTCGATCTTCTTCGTGATGAAGGCCGTGCGCGAGACCAAGGGCATGGAGCTCGAGCACATGACCAATTAGGGCATCATCCTCCCGGATGCCCGGACTGGGCAGGCGTCCCCGTGCGCCTGCCCTTTTCTTTGGGGAGAGCCGCGAAAGCAAACGCTCCGCCTGTGACAGGGCGGGGCGTAGCCTTGTGTAACTGGGCAGGGGACCTTAGCGCGGGTCGGAAACGCTTTCGCGCTCGATGATGTCGACCGTGTCGATATAGTCGGCCTTCACATCGACCTCGGCATCCTTCTTCAGATTGTTCTCCGACAGCAAGGTTACGGCGCGGCGGGCAATCTCGGAAATCGGCTGGCGCACGGTGGTCAGTTGCGGCCAGATCGCGGCACTGATGGCGGTATCGTCGAAGCCAACCACGGAGAGATCGCCGGGCACCTTGAGAGAACGGCGATGAGCCGCGGCGATCACGCCGGCGGCCATGTCATCGTTTGAGGCAAAGATCGCGGTCGGCGCCTGCGAGGCGCTGAGCAGCTTTTCGGTCAGTTCCATGCCCGAGCGAAACGTGAAGTCGCCTTCCACCACCATCCCCGGATCGAGGTCCAGGCCATGCTCGGCCATGGCGCGCTCGAAGCCTTCCTTCCGCGACAGGCTGGAAGGGTGCTCGGCAGGGCCGGTGATGAAACCGATCCGCTTGTGGCCATGCTCGATGAGATACTCCGTCATGGAATGGGCGGCGGCGGTGTCGTCGAACACCACGCTGGAGAATTGCCCGGTAGGATCTTCATGGCTGACCAGCACGGTGCGTACGCCGGCATCGCTCATCAGACGGATCAGCGCCTTGTTGGCGCTCAGCGGCGGGGTGAGGATCAGGCCATCCAGGCCGATCTTGCGCAGGCGCATGGCGATTTCCGAGGTGTCGGTGCCTTCCTCGATCTCGGAAAGGTCTTCCAGCATGAGATGGTGGCCAAGCTCGCGGCAGGTTTTCAGGGCGCCAACCAGCAGCTCGCTGAGATAGCCCGAGCTCGGATTGTAATAGACCAGCCCGATCAGCATGGACTTGCCACCGGCCAGACCGCGCGCGAGCATGTTGGGGCGGTAGTTGAGCGCCTCGATGGCGGCTTCGACTTTCAGGCGGGTTGCTTCCTTGACCAGGCTGCGCTGGTTCAGGACCCGGGACACCGTCATTTGAGATACGCCGGCCTGTTCGGCCACTTCCTTGATTGTCGCGTTCTGTCGCCTAGACAAAGCAGACCCTATCCAAATTCCTGCAGGCTTGAGCTAAAGGTTCGATCGCCTGTCTGTTCTTATTGGTGAAGAGGTTATAACCCCGATTCAGTAAAGAAACTTGTACCCCTAAAACAGGGCAACGCAATATTTTGCCCCTTCTGGGTGCAGTTTGAGCCTGTCTGATCGTGTAATGGGCGCGCTATCAGTTAGCCGAGCGGAGCCCTCTCCGGCGCCGCGAGCAGGGCTTCGGCGATGGCCGTGCGCATCGGTTTGGGCTGGTAATGCTCGTCATAGAGGGTCGGGCGTTTGAGCACGCCATCCTCGCGCGGCAGGAAACCCTGGAGCCAGTTCTGGTCGTCCACCATGCCCCAGATCAGGATTTCCTTGAGCTGCGGATAGCTCAGCATCAGGTCGAAATAGTCGCGGGTGTAGCTCGCCATGGCCTCATCGCGATAGGCGATGTCGGGCGTCATCCGCGTGTCGTTGACATCGAACTCGGTGATGTAGATTTCCAGGCCCATGCCGACGACCTCGTCGACGAAGGCCACCCAGTTGCGCTGTTTCTCGCGCGTGTACTCATCGGGCATCTCATAATTGGAGTGGCTCTGCAGACCGAGACCCTGCACCGGCACGCCGCGCTTGAGAAGCCGCTCCAGGAAGCGTAGCACGCCGGCGCGGTGCACGGCGCTGGTGTCTTCCCAGCTCATGAAGTCGTTATAGACCAGCCTTGCATCCGGGGTGTTTTCGCGCGCGGTGGCAAAGCAGAAATCGATCAGTTCCTCGCCCATCTTGTCCAACAGGGAAGTCTGGCGGAACTCGCCGGTCTGATCGTCGATCGCCTCGTTCACAACATCCCAGGCATAGAGGAAGGGATGATAGCGGCTCGCGACCTGCGAGACATAATTGCCGACAAAGGCCTCGGTCTCGGCGGCGCTGGTGAATTCCCTGTCATTGATCCAGCCGGGAGAATATTGCGCACGGTGCCAGAGCAGGGCGTGCCCGCGCATGGTGAGATCCTCTGCCTTTGCAAATTCCACGAGCGCGTCGGCCGGCGCCCAGTTCCAAACGCCCGGCGCCGGGTTGATCGTGTACCATTTGTGCTCGTTCTCCGCGACGATCGTCGAGCACTCATTGAGGATGATCTGTTTGTACTGCGCGTCCTGAAGCTGGCGCGCGGCCATGGCCGAGCCAAAGCGCAGGCCCTTGGCGGCGGCGAGGTCGCGCAGCGGAGCATCGGCGGCCAAACCCGTGCTGGCAGTAATCGCTGAGGAGGCGCTGCCGGTGGTGCATCCGGGCAGAAGCGTTGTGGCGGCTGCAGCAGTGCCTATTGCCAGGCAGTCCCGGCGGGACAGGTTGCGTTTCATGGTCTCTCCTCCCAATCGCCCGATACCGGGTCTTGTCAAACTGATAACGCTATCATTAGACTGCATCAAGACCGGTGCCCAAGACGCCGGTGAAAAGAAGACAAAGGGCAGGAGAGACACCATGTTACGTTCTGGCATCAGATCCGTGATTCTGGCCGGTAGTGCGTGCCTTGTCCTTGCGGCCTGTGGAAGGCAACTGGCTGAAGAGGCTGAAACGCTGCCAGCTGTGCAAGCGGAGGCGGCACCTGTCGCGCGGATCGACTGGTTTGAATATACGGGCCGCGATGAGGTCTTCGAGGGCGTCACGCTCGGCGAAGACGAGTATTTCAATCCGGTCCTGACCGGCTTTTATCCCGACCCCTCGATCACCCAGGTCGGCGGCGACTATTACCTTGTAAACTCAACCTTCTGCTACTTCCCCGGCATCCCGGTCCTCCACAGCACGGACCTGGTCAACTGGACCCAGGTCGGCAATGTCATCGACCGGCCCGGCATGCTCGATTTCGATGGGCTGCGGCTCTCGCGCGGGGTCTTCGCTCCGACCATCGAGCATCATGATGGCACCTTCTATGTCGCCAATACCTGCGTCGATTGCGGCGGCAATTTCGTCGTCACGGCGGAGGACCCGGTCGGGCCCTGGTCGGACCCGATCTGGCTGCCGGACGTGGGCGGCATCGACCCCTCGCTCTTCTTCGACGAGGACGGCAGGGTCTATGTCATCAACAATGACGCCCCGCCGGAAGGTTCGACCTATGACGGTCACCGCGCGATCTGGATGCGCGAGGTCGATCCGGAAACGCTCCAGTCGATCAGCGAGCCGATTGTCCTCATCGATGGCGGCGTGCGCCCGGAGGAACAGCCGATCTGGATCGAGGGCCCCCACATCTACAAGGTCGGTGACTGGTACTATCTCAGCGCGGCCGAAGGCGGCACGGCGATCAACCATTCCCAGGTTGTCCTGCGCGCGCGCACCGTGACCGGCCCGTATGAGCCCTATGAGGACAATCCCATCCTCACCCAGCGCCATCTCGACCCGGACCGCGAGAACCCGATCACCTCGGTCGGCCATGCCGATTTCGTCACCGACGATGCCGGCAACTGGTGGGCCACCTTTCTCGGCGTGCGGCCCTATGAGGGCGACTATTACAATACCGGGCGGGAGACCTTCCTGATGCCGGTGCGCTGGGAGGATGGCTGGCCGGTGATTGCGAAAGGGCAGGAGCAGGTGCCCTATGTCGTGAGCCCGCGTCCGGACCTGCCGGCGGGCGAGCCGGGAGCGTTCCCCATGTCGGGCAATTTCACGGTCCGCGAGGAGTTTGACGGCGAGACCCTGCCATTCCACTGGATGTCCCTGCGTGTGCCGGAGACGCAATGGTTTGCACTGGAAGAAGGCGCCCTGACGCTCGAAGCCCGGCCGGTCTCGCTCGGCTCCGGCGGGCAGCCGAGCTATCTCGGCCGGCGCCAGCAGCATCTCGACGCGCTTGCCACCATGGCGCTGGACTTCTCTCCGCAGGCTGTTGGAGACGAGGCCGGGCTCGCCGTGCTGCAGAGCGATGAGTATTATTACCGTATCGGCGTTCACATGACTGACGCCAACGGCCCTGAAATCCAGGTGCGCGTACGCGCTGGCGCCGATGCGCCTGCAGATGGCGAGGCAATCGCATTTGGTCCTCTGGAAGACGAGTTCGACGGCAAGGTCGAGCTACGCATCACCGCAAAGCGGGATCTCTATGATTTCGAATACCGCATACCCGGTGACGAGTGGAAGATGATGGCCTCCGACCAGGACGGAAAGCTGCTGAGCACGGCGGTCGCGACCGGCTTTGTCGGCGTCACGTTCGGGCCATATGCCCAGCGCGCAGGGGAGGGCGGCTAGACGCCTTCCAGGTCCGGCGCCTTGCAGTTCTGTTCGATGAAATCGGCATGCAGGGGCATATGGTCGGCCGAGGTCGCGATCACCGAGCGGATATTGGCAATGCGCTCGGCGGTTTCCTGCGGCGACTGCACCTCGGCGACGGGGTCGTACATGCGCGGACGCAGGCGCTGGCCGATCATGACCGAGAACCAGCTTGTGTCGTTGAACAGCTCTTCGTTTTCCCGGAAGATCCGGCCATAGCTTTCAAACAGGGCGATCTTGTCGGCGAGATAGTCCGGGATCTCCATATTCTTCACATAGCGCCAGAACTCGGAATCCTCGCGCTCGGTGGCATGGTAGTGCAGGATGATGAAGTCGCGGATACGCTCGAACTCGAAGGTCGTGACGCGATTGTAGCGATCGATATTGACCTGGCTGAAATCCCGGTCCGGGAACATCTGCAACAGCTTGGCGATGCCCGACTGGATGAGGTGGATACTGGTGGATTCCAGCGGTTCCAGGAAGCCCGCCGAGAGGCCCAGCGCGACGCAGTTCTTCTTCCAGAAGCTCTTCCGGTGCCCCGTCAGGAAGCGCAGGTAACGCGGCTCTGCCGTGGGCGCGGCATCCAGATTGTTCATCAGGATGTCCTGGGCGGCTTCCACCGAGGTGAAATGCGAGGAGAAGACATGCCCGTTGCCGGTGCGGTGCTGCAGCGGGATGCGCCACTGCCAGCCGGCATCGCGCGCGATGGAGCGGGTATAGGGGATCAGCGGATCAACCCGCCCGCACGGCACGGCAATCGCCCGGTCGGCCGGCAGCCAGTGCGACCAGTCATGGTAGCCGGCCTGCAGCGCGCCCTCTATCAGCAGGCCCCGGAAGCCGGTGCAGTCGATGAAGAGGTCGGCCTCCAGCTCGCGGTCATCCTCCAGCGTGACCGAGCGGATAAAGCCGTCCTCGGGCCGCTGGTTGACCGACACCACCATGCCCTCATGGCGGGCCACACCGCGGGATTCGGCCTCCTCGCGCAGGAATTTCGCATAGAGCGTCGCGTCGAAATGGAAGGCATAGGCGATCTTCGAGAGCGGAGAATTGCCAGCATTTACAGGCCGCATGAACCTGGCCTGGCGCGCCGCGACCGCCTGCAGGGAATACTGCTCGGGCGTGTCGACGGTGTAATCCTCGCCATGGTGCTTCAGGAAGAAGGCGTGAAAGGAGACCCCGTCCATATCGAGGCCATAGGGCCCGAAGGGGTGGATGTATTTGTCGCCGATCCGGCCCCAGTTCTCGAATTCGATGCCGAGCTTGAAGGTCGCCTTGGTGCGGCGAATGAAGTCGTTCTCATCGATGCCGAGCGTGCGGTTGAACGTGCCGATCTGCGGAATGGTCGCCTCGCCGACGCCGACCGTGCCGATCGTTTCCGACTCCACCAGTTCGATGTCGCAATAATTGTTCTTCAACAGCTTCGACAGCGTGGCCGCCGCCATCCAGCCGGCGGTCCCGCCGCCGACAATGAGCACTTTGCGAATTCTACGATCGGACATGTCGTAACTTTCAATCAAACGGGCGGGGCGGGGCAATAGCGGGTGATGTAATCCTGGTGGCTGGGCATGCCTTCGGCGGTCTTCTGGATCGCCTGATAGATCTGGCGCATGTCGCCCAGGACGGCGGCCAGGTCCATGGTGTCGACCAGCGGGTCCCAGGTGCGTGGGATAATGCCCTGGCCGAGCAGGACCGAGAGCCAGTTCGCCTCGCCGAACAGCTCGTCCTGGAAGCGGAAGATCCGGCCCTTGGAGCGGAAGAGTGCGATCTTCTCTTCCAGCGAGGCCGGCAGGCCCATATTGCGGACATAGTCCCAGAAGGCCCCTTCGCGCTGATTGGCGGTGTAGTGCAGGATCAGAAAGTCGCGGATCTGCTCGAACTGGATGCCTGTGAGGCGATTGTATTCGTCGCGTTCGGTGGGGTTGAAGCTCATATCCGGCATCAGGGCGATGAGCTTGGAAATCCCGGCCTGGATGAGGTGGATGCTCGTCGATTCCAGCGGTTCCATGAAACCGCCCGACAGGCCGATGGCAACACAGTTCCTGTTCCAGAATTTCTTGCGCCGGCCGGTGGTGAAGCGGAGATAACGTGGTTCGTCGGTGGCCGAGGCATCGAGCCCCGCCATCAGCGTGTCCTGCGCCGTCTGGTCATCGACAAAGCTGTTGCAATAGACATGGCCATGGCTGGTGCGGTGCTGGAGCGGGATGCGCCATTGCCAGCCGGCGTCTCGCGCCGTGGCGCGGGTATAGGGGGGCAGCGCGGCCACCCGCTCGCTCGGCGCGACAACCGCGCTGTTGCTCGGCAGCCAGTGCGACCAGTCCTCAAAGCCGGTCTTCAGCGCGCCCTCGATCAGCAGGCCGCGAAAGCCGGTGCAGTCCACGAAGAGATCGGCCTCGATCACTTCCCCGCTCTCCAGCCGGACACTCTCGATGAAGCCGTCCTCGCTGCGCAGGGCGACATCCACCACCTTGCCTTCGCTCCTCACCACACCGCGCGCCTCGGCCAGGCGGCGCAGATAGGCGGCATAGAGCGTGGCGTCGAAATGATAGGCGTAGGACAGTGTAGAGAGCACGCTGCGCGGATCATTGCCGGGCTTGAGGAACTTGTTCGACCAGGCTGCCACCGCCGGCAGGCAGAACTGGTCGATATAAGGCAGCTTCTGGGACTCGCGGTATTTCAGCCAGAACTGATAGAATTTCACCGCATTGATATCGAGGCCGTACTCGCCGAACGGGTGGATATAGGCCTCGCCGGGCTGCAGCCAACCATCGAACACGATGCCAAGCTTGATGGTGGCCTGGGTTTTCGCGAGGAAGTCGTTCTCCTCGATCCCGAGGATCTGGTTGAAGCCCACGATGGGCGGGATCGTCGCCTCGCCGATACCGACCGTGGCAATGGCATCGGACTCTACAAGGCGGATCTTCGTGTGGCCATTCTGCGCCAGGCGCGAGAGGGCCGCCGCCGTCATCCAGCCGGCCGTGCCTCCGCCCACGATCAGGATCGTTCCAAGGGTCTGGTCAGACAGCATCGGGGCCGGTCTCCTTCGCATATTCAGCCAGCATGTGCTGGATATAAGTCTGCTGGTCGGGCATGCGCTCAACGGCCTGGCGGATGCGCTTGGCAAAACGGAGATAATTGTCGCACACGGCATCCACCGATGCGGCCATGGCGAGCGGACTGACGCATTCGGGCGTGAAGCCCAGGCCGAGCAGGCAGGCGATCCACTCACTGTCGCTGAGGATCTCGTCATCATACATGACGAGCCGCCCCCGGCTGGTGAACTGCTCGATCTTGCGGGCGAGATTATCTGAAAGATCGGGCGATGGTTTGCCCTGCGTGCGGGCACTCGCGGCCTCGAACAGAGCCTGCGCATCGCGCATATGGCCAAAAGCCGTCAGGGCCCGCCGATTATATTCGCGCGCCTCGACGCGGGCAGTTGCCGGGTCTGCCGGCAGCAGCGCGCCGAGCAAGCCGAGCTCACGGGTGAGAAGGCTGAAGGCAGGGGCATGAAGCGCCGGCAGGTCGCAGGCCGCCCGTCCGAGCGCGACACAATTGCCCCGCCAGGGCACAGCTAGATAGCCGAAATGCGCGAGGCCATCTTCGAGACAGCTGAATGTTTCGGTCACGCGGCGCGTGCGCAGGGCCAGTTCGCGGGTCCAGCGGTCCGGACTGGCGGTCACCGTGGCGAGGCTGAGATTGCCGTCACCGGTTTCCACGCTGCCGGTTTCGCGCCGATAGGGCAGGGCCTGGATCCCCGTCCAGCCCGCCGCACCGGTGAGCCCGCGTGCTGTGCCAGTGCAGTCGAGATAGAAATCAACCTCAGCAGATTGCTCACCATCGAGCAGGAGATGCCGGATGCGCCCATCGCTCCACGCCGTGCCCATCACCTTTGTCGAGAACTGCGTCACGCCAGCCGCCAACGCGCGGTGTTTCGCAAGGTCGCGAAGCTTCGCGGCATCAATGGCAATGCGGTAGTCGAAAGCAGATTCCAGGGCGCGCGGGTTCGCAGCCGGATGGATGAACTTGCCGGCCAGTGCCATGCTCGTGGCCAGCGAGAAGGTGCCATAGGACGGCGCCTGGCCGGCTGCTCGCATCTGCTGGTAATAGTGATGGAAAGCCGCGCCATTGGCCGGGGCACCGAACGTGCCAAGCGCCTGATGGAACACGGCGGCCTCGCCTGTCCAGCCGGCATGACGCGTGGCGAGCAGGAAAGTCCCATCGCACTCGGAGACAAGATCGGCCTCGGTCAGGCCAAGCTGCGCCATAAGCTTGCGAAACTCCGGCCGGGCAATGACGACCGGGTCGGCGATCGGGCTGTCCTCGCCATGATAGGGCGCCACCGCGACGGCAAGCTCCGGGCGCCAGCGGCTGAACGCGAGCGCACCCATCCAGGCCGCCAGGCTGTCGCCGGCTACCAGGATATTCGCGCGCAGGGGCTCCGGCATGCTCATCCCGACAGGCTCCGTTCGGGGGAGGGGCAGTAGCCGGCGATCACCTGGTCATGGCTCTGCTGGGCGTCCACGCAGCTGGAAATGTCACCCTTCATGCCGGCAAAGCGCGCGAGCACATCTTCACCGAGGCCTGCAACGCGCGGGTCGATGCGCCTGGGCATCATGCGCTGGCCGAGATAGACCGCGATCCAGCTGGGATGCAGGAAGAGCCCGTCCTTGTAGGTCGCCACCACGCCGCGCTCGCGGAAGAGCTCCATCTTGTAGGCCAGGCTGTCAGGAATGGGCATGGTACGTACATGGTTCCAGAACTCGGAATCCTCGCGCTCTGTGGCGTGATAGTGCAGCACCAGAAAGTCGCGCACGCGCTCATATTCCAGGTCCATCACCCGGTTGAATTCCTCGACATCGCGTGCATCCACCGCTCCGGTGGGGAACCCGTCCACGAGTGCCGTGATCGCGGCCTGGATGAGATAGATACTGGTGGATTCCAGCGGCTCCAGGAAACCGCTTGAGAGCCCGACCGCCACGCAATTACGGATCCATTGCCGGTCGCGCTGGCCGGCCTTGAACTTCAGGAGCCGCGGCTCTCCGCGTGGCGCGCCTTCCAGCGACCCCATGAGGATACCGGCCGCCTCATCATCGGACATGAAGTGTGAGCAGAAGACATGTCCGTTGCCGATCCTGTGCTGCAGCGGGATACGCCATTGCCACCCGGCAGTGCGCGCCGTGGCGCGGGTATAGGCGACCGAAGGCTCGACACTTTCACACGCCACCGCAAAGGCACGGTCGCAGGGCAGGACATTCGACCAGTCGAGGAACTGTGCCCCCATCTGCTCGCCGATCAGCAGCGCGCGAAACCCCGTACAGTCGATGAAGAGATCGCCTTCCAGCAGCGCGCCGGATTCCAGTTTGAGATGGGCGATGTCGCCGGTCTCGCCGGTGCGGCCGACATCCACGATCCGCCCCTCGATGCGCGACACGCCCCGAGCTTCGGAAAATCGGCGCAGGAATTGGGCGTAACGCCCGGCATCGAGCTGGTAGGCATAAGAATAGGTGGAGAGAAGATCGTCCGTGTCTGCGGCGGGGAAGGCAAAGCGCCCGCGTTCCGACATCACGACCGGAACCGACCAGTCATCAATCCGGCGGGCGCGGCCCTGCGCGTGGAGATGCTGCCAGATATGGTGGAAGGCGATGCCGTCGTGGTCTTCGCCATAATCGCCGAAGGGGTGGATATACGCGTCGCCGATCCGGCCCCAGTCGCGGAACTCGATCCCGAGCTTGAAGGTCGCGTGGGTGAAGGCCATCAGTTCGCGCTCATCGAGGCCGAGGCTCTGATTGAAGAAGCGCATATGGGGCAGGGTGGCCTCGCCGACGCCGACCGTGCCGATCTGCTTTGATTCCACCAAAATGATGTCGAGCCCCAGCGGTCTGATCAGGCGCGAGAGGCCCGCCGCCGTCATCCAGCCGGCCGTTCCGCCACCCGCGATTATGATTCGCTTCAGTCGGCCGTCTTTCATCATGACGCTGACGATTTCCTCCCGGTTTGCCCGCCATCCCGGACTGGTCGGCGCGGCTTATGTCCTTATGGCGGACAGTATTTATGACACACTCTTCCCTTTCCGGCGCGCGGGTTCAAGATTGAACTTGATAGCGCAAACATTTTGTGTTGTCGTCTTGTCATGTGCCCGTCACGAGGCACCGCGAACAACCCGCGACAAGAATGGCTAATGGGTAGGGAGGCCCACACTGATGTCAAAAACACACCAGGAATCTGAGTCCAGAATCGGGGTTTGGAACCTACTTCTTTGTACGGCGTCTGCCTTTGCGCTGACCCATTCCATGCCTGTGTTTGCCCAGGAAGCCGACCCGGCCGAAGTCGATGCCGCTGACGATCCGGCCGACGATGATGAAGAAGCCACGCTCGGCACCGTGACCGTGACGGGTATCCGCGGCTCCATCGCCAGCGCCCAGGACATCAAGCAGAATGCCGACACCTTCGTCGACGCGGTGACGGCCGAAGACATTGGCGCGCTGCCCGACCGTTCGGTGACAGAAGCGCTGCAACGTGTGCCAGGCGTGACGATCAGCCGGTTCGCCGCTGCCGATGACCCCGACCACTTCTCGATCGAAGGCTCCGGCGTGGTTGTGCGCGGCCTGACCTATGTGCGCTCGGAGCTGAACGGCCGCGACACCTTCACGGCCAATAATGGTCGCGCGCTCAGCTTCTCGGATGTTTCTCCCGAGCTTCTCGGATCGGTCCAGGTCTACAAGAACCAGACGGCCGACCTGATCGAGGGCGGCATTGCCGGCTCGGTCAACCTCGTGACGCGCAAGCCGTTCGACTCCGACGGCCAGAAAATCGCCGGCACTCTGGAATACGCCTATGCCGACTTCCGGGAGCGCTGGTCCCCGACCGGTTCAATCCTTTATTCCAACAACTGGGAAACAGATGCCGGCCGCATCGGCTTCCTGGTGAGTGGCGTGTATTCGGAACTGCAGACCCGTTCGGACGGCACGCAGATTTCCTCCTTCCAGCCGCGGACCGACCTTGCTCCGCAAACCGTCTGGACGCCGGAAGGCGCCGTTGTGCGGACCCAGGACTATGACCGCGAGCGCAGGGGCCTCAGCGGCTCGGCCCAGTGGGAAAGCCCCGATCGGTCCATGCTGGCCACCTTCGAGTATCTGCGCTCGGAAGCGACCACGAGCTGGAACGAGTACGCGTCTGAAATCGCCACGGACAATATCGGCGACGATGCCTTCTTCTTCGTGCCCGGCACGGAGTTCGGATTCGGCAGCGACGATCTGTTCACCCACGGCACGATCTCGGCTCCGGTCGGCTGGCGCCAGGACCAGAACGAAGACCCGCGCACGCCGATCAACGGCCTGCAGTCGAACAATATCCGCCGCGGTGTCGAGCAGGAGACGGTGACGGAAGACACCTCCCTGAACTTCAAGTGGACGCCGACCGAACGCTGGTCGTTCAACCTCGACTACCAGCATGTCGATTCCACGACCGACAATACCGATGTCGGCGTCTGGGCGACGACCTTTCAGGATCTGCGCCTCGACCTGCGCGGCGATATTCCGGAAGTGGAATTCCTGCCGCCGACGCTTGACGGTGTCGACTGCTCGAACGGCATCAACAATAACTGCCCGAGCTATTTCATGGACGGCGTCGGCTGGACCTATCCGAACAACAATTTCTGGCGTTCGGCCATGGACCACACCGAAGAGAGCGAAGGCACCTCCGATGCCTTTCGCATGGACGTCGAATACGACTTCATGGACGACTATGACTGGGTGAAATCGGTCCGCTTCGGTGGCCGGTATGCCGAGCGTGAGTTGACCACCCGCTACTCGGTTTACAACTGGGGTGCGCTGTCGGAAATCTGGGGCAATGGCGGCCCTGTCTGGTTCGACGAATACGGCATCCCGGAAGGCCTCGTGAAGAACTTCCTCTGGGACAATTTCCAGCGCGGCGACACCAACCTTCCGCCGGAAATGCTCTTCTACAACGGCAACCCGGCACAGAGCTACGGCGCGACGGCGGACTTCGCTGACAGCGTGGTCGCAGCCTGGCTGGCGGCCGGCGGTGTGACGGGCGGACCGGGTGGCGGTTCGAATGGCTGGATGCGTCTGGCTGACCGTCCGGGCGTTATCCCCGGCACGAATTACCTGCCGGGCGAAATCACGGACGCCACGGAGGAGATCACCTCCTTCTACGCCCTGCTGAACTTCGGAGATGACGATCCGTTCGGCAACGGCATGACGCTGGATGGCAATATCGGCCTGCGTTACGTCGAAACCGCGATCGAATCGGCCGGTGGCTACCAGTATGCTCAGGCCTCGACGCTGCCTGACGATGGCACGCAAGGGTCCGGTCAGAATGACTGTATCCCGGAGATCATCGATGGCGAGGAAGAAGAGATTTCCTTCTTCTGTACGCTGTCGCCTGCCGAGCGTCAGGCGGCCTATGCCTTCCTGAGCGGGGCAACCGATCCGTTCGTTGGCGAAAACACCTACGACATCCTGCTGCCGAGCTTTAACCTGAAACTCGGCCTGTCCGAGGACAAGATCATCCGCTTTGCCTACTCCAAGGCCATGTCGCGCCCGGATGTGGGCCTGACGCGGGCGACCTATCCGATTTCGGCTTCCACGCAGAGCGATCCGCGTGTTCCGGGATCGGGCGTGCCCGACGGCTTCTCGGGCGGCTTCTATGGCTTCCAGACCGCGGGCGGCAACCCGTTCCTGGAGCCGGTGAAATCCGACCAGTATGACCTCTCCTTCGAGTGGTATTTCAGCCAGGTCGGCTCGCTGACGGCAACGGTGTTCTACAAGGAAATCGAGGACATCATCGTTTCCGGTTCGGGTGAATACACCCTGACCAATGGCGGACAGACCTATGATGTGTTCGTCACCAATCAGCCGACCAATTCCGATGATACCGGTACGGTGAAGGGCTTCGAGCTGGCCTACAGCCAGTTCTACGACATGCTGCCCTCACCCTGGGATGGAATCGGCGTGCAGGCCTCCTACACCTATATCGACAGCCAGGGCGTGAACTCCTCCACGCTCAGCCCGATTGCGTCCACGCCCGACGAGCAGGGACGTGAACCGACTGTGGATCTTGGCGACCTGCCGCTGCAGGGCCTGTCGGAGAACAATGTCAACTTCGCGCTAATCTATGAGAAAGGCCCGATCTCGACCCGTCTGGCCTATAACTGGCGCGATGACTATCTGGTGACCGCGCGCGACGTGATCACGCCGTTCTATCCGATCTACCAGAATGCCGGCGGGCAGCTGGATGGTTCGTTCTACTATACCGTGAACGACTACTTCAAAATCGGTGTGCAGGGGGCCAACCTCCTGAACGAGGTTACCGAGACGGAGTCCTATCTGCCGAACTCGGATGGCCGCCGCGGTGGCCGGTCCTGGTTCCAGAACGATCGTCGGATCACGATTTCCGGCCGCTTCAATTTCTAGGCGGCGGAAGTTTGAATGATTGAGTGAGCGGGCCCTGGTTCTATACTGGGGCCCGTCTTCATATCGCCAGGCCAAAAGAGGAGACGAGGATGCCGGACACCCAGCACACCACGCCCTCCATCGCGGAGACGGCAAGGCCGGTGCGCACGCTTGAAAACGTGACGCTGGAGCAGTTCCGCGACGATATCCTGCCCCATGCCCGGCCCGTCCTGATGAAGGATTTCGTACGCCACTGGCCGGCGGTTCGGGCCGGGCGCGGCGGGCCAGCCGAGACGATTGCCTATCTCAAGCGCTTCGATGCCGGCCGCTCGGTGGAGACCATCTCTGGCGCTCCGCACATTGCCGGGAAGTTCTTCTACAACCAGGATCTCAGCGGCCTGAACTTCGAGCGCCACCCGGCGCCGATATCGGCTTCGCTCGACCGGCTGGCCGAGAGCCTCTCCGTGGCCGAGCCACCCTCGACCTATATCCAGTCCGTTCCGGCCCCGCCAAACCTGCCGGGCTTTGCCGAAGAGAACGAGCTCGCCGTGCTGCCGCCGGTGATCGAGCCGCGCATCTGGATCGGCAATGCGCTCACCGTGCAGACGCATTTCGACCTTTTCGACAACATTGCCTGTGTGGTTGCCGGCAAGCGCCGCTTCACGCTGTTCCCACCGGACCAGACGCCGAACCTCTATGTCGGTCCGTTCGAACTGACCCTGTCGGGACCGCCGGTCAGCATGGTGCGCCTGGAAGCGCCCGACTATGAGGCCTATCCGAACTTCCGCGAGGCCGAGCGCCACGCCCTGGTGGCCGAGCTGGAGCCCGGCGATGCGATCTACATCCCGTATTTCTGGTGGCACCATGTCGAGTCGCTGGAGCGCTTCAATGTGCTCGTGAATTATTGGTGGAACGACGCCAGGCGCGACCTCGCGACCCCGTTTGACGCGCTGCTACATGCCATTCTCGCCCTGCGCGACATGCCCGAGAACCAGCGCAGCGCCTGGCAGACCATGTTCGACCATTATGTCTTTCAGAAAAATGGCGACCCGGTTGCCCACCTGCCCGAGCAGGCGCGCAGCGCACTGGGACCGCATACGCCGCAGATGCGGGGTCAGTTGAAGGCAATGCTGGCACAGAAACTGGCCCAGCAGGCCGGCATGATTCCGAAACAGAACCGCTAGACGCGCCCCGACTGGGTCGGGGCATCAGGGGAGGACACCATGAAGACATCACACTTGCTCAGCGCCGTTGCGCTCGGCGCGCTTGCCGCGTGCCAGGCCTCCGACGATCTCTACGAGCCTGCGGCCGACGCCGCCCATGTGGCTCCGCCCGGCAGCCCTGTGGCAGAGCATGGCGCGCTGTCTGTCGAGGGCAGCAAGATCCTTGGCGAGCATGGCGAGCCGGTCTCGCTGGCGGGCGTCAGCTTTTTCTGGAGCACCACCGGCTGGGCGCAGGAGGACTATTACACGCCTGAAACTGTGGCCTATTTTGCCGAGGACTGGGATGCGAGCCTGGTGCGCGCGGCGATCTCGGGCCATGGCGGGGGTGGTTATCTCACTGATCCGCAGGGCAACGCCGCACGCGCCTATGCGGTGATCGAGGGCGCGCTGGAACAGGGTGTATATGTGCTGGTCGACTGGCACTCCCATCATGCCGAGCGCGAGCCCGAAGAGGCGGCCGAGTTCTTCCGCGACATCGCCACGCGCTATGGTGAGTATCCGAACCTGATCTACGAAATCTATAACGAGCCGCTCGACAAGACCGACTGGGCGACCACCATCAAACCCTATTCGCAGGCGATGATCGCGGAGATCCGGGCCATCGACCCGGACAATCTCATCGTCGTGGGCACGCAGAACTGGTCGCAGGATGTCGACAAGGCCGCCGCCGATCCGGTCGAGGGCGACAATCTCGTCTATGCCCTCCATTTCTATTCCGGCAGCCACAAGGAGAGCCTGCGCGTGAAGGCCCAGGCGGCCGTGGATGCCGGCCTGCCCATCATGGTCACCGAATGGGGCACCGTGAACTATAATGGCGACGGCGATGTGGACGAGGAATCGGTTACCGCCTGGATGGATTTCATCCGCGCCAACGACCTCTCCCATGCCAACTGGTCGGTCAGCAACAAGGCCGAGGGCGCGTCGATCTTCAAGCCGGGCACGTCTTACACTGGCCCGTGGACCGAGGAGGATCTCACCGCCTCGGGGCTCTATGTTCGCGAGATCGTGCGCGGCTGGGACGACTAGGGCAGGGTGCAATCCGGCAGGGCTGCGCTGGGCGCGGGCATACAGACCGGCGTGTCCGGCGGGCCGAGATAGGGCTCCGGCACATCGCTGGTGGCGACTAATACGCGCTGGAAGACCACGCCCGGATCGACGCGCCAGAGTTTCACGGTGTGGGCGCCGGGCGCATCGACAGGCAGGGCCGTCGTGACCACATGCGCATTGCGTGCAACCGATTCCTCCCACGGCACATTGCCGTCGCCAGCGGCCTGGCCGTCGATGGCCGTGACGATCACCGGCGCGCCATCGTCGATGGAGACCGCAAAGCGGATCCCGCCCTGGCCCTGAAAGTCGAGCGTCGGCGCGGTGGTGACTGTGATATCCACCTCGCCGGCCTCGAACAGGTGCACATCGAACTCCAGGCGCGGGCTCTCACCGCCAGGCTCTGAGGCCGGCGCGGTGACCGGGAAGGTCGCGATGCCATCGCCAGTGCGCCCGAGATTGGGGATGAGCTGCCAGGTGACTTCGTCGGTGGAGAGGACGCGCGAAGCCTTCGCCGCCTCGGCAGAGACATAGCCCTGCGTGGCGACGAAACCCTCAAGTGCGCTGGCGCCTTCGGGCTTGAACACGGGAAGCGTGACAGATGCCTCTCCGCGATTGCCGAGTTCGGACGCGCTGATCCGGATCACAGCCTCTGAGGCGCCCACCGGCGCGGCGGCCCAGTCCACGCTGAGCGTCACCTCGACCTGATCTGTCACTGTGGCGGAGACCACATCGGCTGACACCCAGTCCACATCCGGCGTAACGGAGACCTCAAAAGGTTCGACGCCCATATTGTAGATCTCGAAGCTGCGCGTAGCCTGCGAGAAGACATCAGTCTCGGGCAGCATGGGAATACCGGCCGTGTTGACCTGGTTGCCCACGCGCCCGTCAATTGCTACGCCCATGACCGGCCCGTCTGCCAGGTCAATGCGGTAGACTTCCGGCATGGCCTGTTCTTCCGGCTGTTGCCAGTCGGTATAGCCAATATGGGTCTGGGACATCATCTGCGTCCATTTCCCATCCACGATCTCTTCCTCATAGACCGCGCGCAGTTCCTCATCGCGAGCGAACAGCTCGGCCACCCTGTCGGCCATGTCATTGGTGAGCGCGCGGCGCTCTTCAGCATAGCGGTGGTTCAGCGCGGTGGTGTAGTAGAGTTCATTCAGGTTCGCCGAGGCGAGGATCGGATACCAGATGAGCTGCACGAAGGCCGCGTCATATTCCGCCGGCAGGTAGGAGCGGATCAGCTCGGCATCGGCGGCGAGGGCCTTGTAATCTTCCACGACGCGCTCGAACTCGTCGAAGTTTTCGACGTTGTAGGTCTCCCAGTCCACCAGTTCCGGCTTCCGGCGCGAATTGATCTTCGTATAGCCGTCCAGCAGGTGGGCGATGTTTCCGGCAAACTCTTCGGGAAACTGCTCGGCGGCCCATTCGGTGGAATAGTTGCCGAGCCGCTCAAGCGTCATGGCTTCCGGATCCCAGGCCATGTCGAGGAAAAAATCGATCGGGAATTCCATCGGCTTCAGGTCGCCGACATTCACGACCCACAGCTCATGGGCGCCATATTCCCAGGCCAGATTCATCTGCTCCCAGGTGCGCTCATTCTGGGAGGTGTTGATCCACTTATAGTTCCGTGGGCCGCCGACATAGTCGAAGTGATAATAGACGCCATACCCGCCGGGACGCTCCTCGCCGGGGCGCGGCAGGCGCCGGATATTGCCCCAATTGTCATCGGAGAAGAGGAGCAGGACATCGTCGGGCACGTCCATGCCCTGGTCGAAATAGTCCTGCACTTCCTTGTAGAGCGCCCAGACCTGCGGGGTCTCCTCGGCCGGCTTGCCGGTGACATCCGCGATGATCTCGCGTTGGTTGGCAACCACGTCTTCAAGCAGGTCGATGGCGGTGTCTTCCGACATGGCCTCGTCGCCATCCCCGCGCATGCCGATGGTGACCAGCGCGTCGCGCCCGTCGATCCGTTCCATGCCGAAGCGCCAGAAGCCGTCCAGGGCGTCCTTGTTGGTGGCATAGTTCCACTCACCCTCGCCATAGCGCTCCCATTCGATATGCGCGCGGCCAAGCGGTTCATGGTGCGAGGTGCCGACGACAATGCCCATCTCGTCGGCGAGGACGGCATTCATCGGGTCGTCGTCATAGAACGCCTTCCCCCACATGGCGGGCCAGAGATAGTTGCCCTTCAGGCGCAGGATGAGGTCGAAGACGCGCTCATAGAAATGATGGTTGAAACCGCCGAAGGTCTCATTCACCCAGCCATAAAGCGCGGGGTTTTCGTCGTTCAGGAAGATGCCGCGATAGGTGATGGCGGGCTGCTCGAAGCGCCGGCCCGGCGCGACACCGAGTGTGTCCTGGTATTTCACCGGCACATCGGCCCACCAGGCCCAGGGCGAGACGCCCGCACGGTCGATGAAGTCATACGCGCCATAGATCGTGCCGCGCATGTCCGAGCCGGCGATCACCAGCGCGCTCTCCACGCCGGGATAGGGCTCGACGACGACCTGCTGCACAAAGGCCTCCCATTCGCCTTCCAGGCCCGAGCTGTCCAGCTTGCCAGCCTCGGCAAGGTCCCGCACGGGGCCGGACCGGTCCAGTGAGCCAATGATGATCAGATGCTCATCATGGGGGGAAAGGCTGGTACGGATATCCGGGCGCACGCCGCCGATGGAGGTGATGTCGGCCTGCAGGTTCTGCACCGCGCGCAGCACGCCGAGATAGTCGCCCGGGTCGACCATCAGGTTTGTCACCGCGCCGTCCGCGATCACCGGGAAGATCTCGCCGTCCACGGAGGAGACGACTTCACCCGCTTCGAAAGACGGCGCTTCGGTAGTCCCGGCGGGAGGCGGGGTCTGCGCGCAGGCGGGGACTGTCAGCACCAGAGCGGCGGCCAGTCCAGCACTTAGCCCCTTTGTCCAGCGCGCTGCTGCGCCCATGACGAATTGCGCATGGCCAACCATTCTTATCCTCCCAAAACACGGCGAGCACTTTTACACTCGGCTCTTGAATTGCTAGGAATGTTAGCGCTTACAATTTGGTTCCACAACAGGCATTCTAGCGCCGGATCGACTTTGCAGGCGAAATGGCCGCGAGGCGGGACACGAAAGATCAAGCCCGGGAAAAATGGGCATGGGAGGAGAAAATCATGAAGAGTTTCAAACTGGCGGGCGGCATACTTGCAACCACAGCCATAGCGCTTGCCCTGTCGGCGTGCATGAGCGCGCCGCAGTCGTCAGAAGACGTCGTCTACGTGGCCGAAGATACTGGGGTCAGCGTCGTCGAAGCCGAATCGCCCTGGCCGGAAACAGAGATCGATCTCATCGATCCCGCCATCGAAGCGCGCATCGACGAGATCATGGCGCTGATGACACTGGAGCAGAAAGTCGGCCAGGTCATCCAGGGCGACAATTCCTCCACCACGCCGGAAGACGTGAAGACCTACCGGCTCGGTTCGGTGCTCAGCGGCGGCAATTCCGGCCCGAACGGCCAGCCCTATGCCAATGCCGAAACATGGGTGGAAACGGTGGATGCCTATTACCAGGCTTCGCTCGACACTGAAGGGGTGGAAATCGCCATCCCGATCATCTGGGGCATCGACGCGGTACACGGGCACAACAATGTCATCGGCGGCACCATCTTCCCGCACAATATCGGCCTCGGCGCGATGCGGAATCCGGAGCTGATCCGCGAGATTGCCGTCGTCACCGCCGTGGAGCTGCGCGTCACGGGCCATGACTGGACCTTCGCGCCCACCGTGGCCGTGCCGCGCAACGATCGCTGGGGGCGCACCTATGAGGGCTTTGCCGAAGACCCCGAAGTGGTGGCGAGCTATTCCGGCATGATCGTAAAGGGCCTGCAGGGCGCGTTCGGCTCCGAAGGGTTCCTCGGCAGTGACAAGGTGATCTCCACCGCCAAGCACTATGTCGGCGATGGCGGGACAACCGATGGCGTCGACCAGGGCGATGCGGCTGTCTCGGAGGAGGAACTCGCGACCGTTCATGGCGCGGGATATCCGCCGGCCATCGAGGCGGGCCTCCTGTCCGTCATGGCCTCCTTCAACAGCTGGAACGGCTCCAAGCTGCACGGCAACCACCACCTGCTCACCGAAGTACTGAAGGAGCGCATGGGCTTTGACGGCTTCGTCGTGGGTGACTGGAACGGCCACGGCCAGGTTGCCGGCTGTACCAATACTGATTGCCCGCAGGCGTTGCTGGCCGGGCTCGACATGTATATGGCGCCTGACAGCTGGAAAGGAATCTACGAAACGACGCTCACCTATGTCCAGGACGGCACCATCCCGCTGGAGCGGCTCGACGATGCGGTGCGCCGCATCCTGCGCGCCAAGCTGCGCTTTGGCATCTTCGACCAGCCAAGCCCGGCCGAGCGCCCCTATGCTGGCGATGAGAGCCAACTCGGCTCAGCCGAACACCGGGCAGTTGCACGCCAGGCAGTGCGGGAATCGCTGGTGCTGATCAAGAATGACGGCGTCCTGCCGATCGATCCGGGCCTCAATATCCTCGTCGCCGGGGATGGCGCTGACAGTATCTCCAAACAGGCCGGCGGCTGGACGCTGACCTGGCAGGGGGAGGGGCTTCCGAACGATCTCTTCCCGAATGCCGATTCCATCCTCGATGGTCTGAAAGCCGCGAGCGACAATGTCACCTATAGCGAGGACGGCTCCTATACCGACAAGCCCGACATGGCGGTGGTCGTGTTCGGCGAGGACCCCTATGCCGAGTTCCGCGGCGACCGCGACCATCTCGCCTATGATGTCGACGGCACGGCCGAGCTGGCCCTGCTGAAACAGCTGCAGGCCGATGGGATTCCGGTTGTGTCGGTCTTCCTTTCCGGGCGGCCTATGTGGATGAGCCGGGAGATCAATGCCTCCGATGCCTTCGTGGCGGCCTGGCTGCCGGGCTCTGAAGGCGGCGGGATCGCGGATGTCCTGATCGCCGACGAGGCCGGCGCGCCGCGCCACGACTTCAAGGGCACATTGTCTTATTCCTGGCCGCGCACGCCGACCCAGACCCCACTCAATGTCGGCGATGAGGGCTATGACCCGCTCTTCGCCTATGGCTATGGCCTCTCTTATGCCGCGCCTGGCGAGGTCGGACTGCTGGACGAAAGCGGCGCAGAAGGCCTCGCCTCGGCTGCCGGGGAGAAGACCTTCTTCGCCGAGGGTGGTTTCCTCGCCAACTGGCGCCTCATGCCGATCTCCGGCGTGACCGTCTCACGGGTCGATCATCTCGCCCAGGAAGACGCTGTAGCCCTGATCTTCGAGGGCGAAGGCATGAAGGGCGCCACCATCACGGACGGTGCTCAGCGCGACCTGCAGCGCGATGCCAATGGCGATATCGAGCTGTCCATCACCCTGAAAGCCGATCTGGATGCCCCGCTGCAGGTCGGCATCGGCTGCGATGGCGACACATGTGCCGATTATGTGAGCTTTGACGCCTCCGGGCTGACCGAATGGCAGGATGTGCGCGTTTCACTGTCCTGTTTCACTGAGGCTGACCTGACAACCGTGATCGCCCCGCTCATCCTTCGCACCGAAGGCAGTGGCAGCGTGGCGTTCTCCGATGTCCGCCTGGCCGAAGATGAGGACGGTACGGAGAATTGCGGCGAATGACAGTGGCCCCCCCAGAGCAGTCCGCGCCGGAGATGCGCGACCTCACGACACTCACCTGCGGTGACCTGGAACTGGTCATCGACCCGGTGTTTGGCGCGCGGATCAATTCGGCGCGGCTGGGGGGGCACGACATCCTGCGCCCGGTGCTCGACGAGACCGATCCCGAACCCCTGCAGGCGGCGAGTTTTCCGCTCGTCCCGTTTTCCAACCGGGTGATCGACGGACAGTTCGAGTGGGGTGGCAGGCTCTACGAATTGCCGCACAACTGGGATGCGGAAGACAATGCCATTCATGGCGAGGGCTGGAAGGCCCCCTGGCGGGAAGTGCGCACGGGCGACACTTTCTGCGAACATGTCCTGACGGGCACGGGCTGGTGGCCCTGGCTCTATGAGTGCCGCCAGATCACCGAGATCGGGCCGGACCGGCTGCGCCAGACACTGACGTTGACCAATCGCGGCGCCAGCGACATGCCCGCGGGGCTGGGTTTCCATCCCTATTTCCCGCGCACGCCGCAGGCCCGGCTGGGCTTTGAGGCCGACTATGTCTGGCCGCCCATCGACGCGCCGGATTTCGACAGGGGGTCCATCACCGACGTGTTCGATTTCTCAGCCGGCAAGCCGCTGGGGCGCGCACATATCGATCATGCCTATGAGGGGTGGAAGGGCAGGGCGCACATCACCTATCCCGAGAGTGGGCTCAGCCTCATGGTGACGGGATCCTCGCATGCGCGCCACTGCGTGGTGTATGTGCCCGAGGGTGAGCCGTACTTCTGCTTCGAACCGGTCTCGCACCTGTCCGGCGCACTGAATGGCGTGGCCGGTTCGAATGCCGGTCTTACCTGCCTCAGGCCTGGCGAAACCCTGTCCTTCAGCATGCAGATCGAGGCGCACCTGGCGCCCTGATTCGAGCATGCGTGCCACGCCCTGGCGCCTGAAAACCTGTCAACTTACGCGACGGTATTCTCACAGAATGGGGGTAGATTATGCCTCGCATCTTGTTTTTTCACTCATCATGCGTCACCTCCACCCGGAAGCCATCCAGCTGTTTGGGTAAATATTTCTCCGGGCCCCTGGCCCGGCTGGGCATAGGGGTAGATTTTGAAACTTGCTGTCGTGAAGGAAACTCTGGCAGGTGAACTGCGTGTGGCAGCAACGCCGGAAACTGTCGGCAAGCTGATTGCGCTCGGCCATGAGTTGCGCATCCAGAAAGGCGCCGGACAGGCTGCCGGATATCTGGATGAAGCCTACAAGGCGGCGGGCGCATCCATTGCAACCTCCGCGACCAAGGCGCTGGAAGGCGCCGATCTCGTGTTGAAGGTGCGTGGCCCGACGGAAAAGGAAGCCGCCGCTCTGCCGGAGGGTATTTCCCTTGTCGGACTGCTCGATCCCTTCACCGCTGACATGGCTCCATTGAACGCCAGAAAGGTCACCGCACTGGCGATGGAATTCACCCCGCGCATCACGCGTGCCCAGAGCATGGACGCACTGTCATCGCAATCCAATCTCGCCGGCTATCGGGCGATGATCGAAGCCGCCAGCATCTATGGCCGTGCCCTGCCGATGATGATGACAGCCGCCGGCACGGTCGCACCTGCCAAGGTCTTCGTGATGGGGGCAGGGGTGGCCGGCCTGCAGGCCATTGCCACGGCTCGCCGGCTCGGCGCAGTGGTCTCGGCCACCGATGTGCGCCCCGCGGCCAAGGAACAGGTCGCCAGCCTCGGCGCGAAGTTCATCGCCGTGGAGGATGAAGAGTTCAAGGCCGCGGAAACCGCCGGTGGCTATGCCAAGCAGATGTCGGAAGAATACCAGGCCAAGCAGGCCGCCCTCGTTGCCGAACACATCTCCAAACAGGATATCGTCATCACCACGGCGCTGATCCCGGGCCGGCTCGCACCCGTGCTCGTCAGCGAGGACATGGTCAAGTCGATGAAACCCGGCTCGGTGATCATCGACATGGCGGTTTCCCAGGGCGGCAATTGCCCGCTCTCGAAGCCGGACGAGATCGTCGATGTAGGCGGTGTGAAGGTCGCCGGTTTCACAAACCTGCCCGCCCGCCTGCCGGCAGATTCCAGCGCGCTTTACGCCAAGAACCTGCTCAGCTTCCT
This sequence comes from Hyphomonadaceae bacterium UBA5336, assembly GCA_002408125.1. Classification (GTDB taxonomy): domain Bacteria; phylum Pseudomonadota; class Alphaproteobacteria; order Caulobacterales; family Hyphomonadaceae; genus UBA5336. The sequence goes on from DHQO01000005.1 coordinate 195,458, forward strand.
GCCGCTCATCACCGGTGAGGAAGCCGCGCTGAGCCTTGAAACCGAAGATGAAATCGTCACGGCCATGCTGCTCACCAGGGCTGGCGAAACCGTCAATGAGAGAGTGAAGAAATGAAATCCATCTACGCCTTTCTTGTTGCCGCCATTGTGGCCATGCCTGCGTTTGCCGCTGAAGGCAGCGGCGGGCAGGTCGATCCGATGATCTTCCGAATCGCGGTTTTCGTCCTGGCGGCCTTTGTCGGCTATTATGTCGTCTGGTCAGTGACACCGGCCCTGCACACCCCGCTCATGTCTGTCACCAACGCCATTTCCGGCGTGGTTGTCGTCGGCGCGATCATCGCGGCAGCCGCCAGCGCGCTCGGCGATGCGGGTCCGGAAGTGGCGCAGAAAGTGTGGATCGCGAAATGGCTCGGCGCGGCCTCGATTGGGTTTGCGGCAGTGAACATCTTCGGTGGCTTCCTCGTCACCAATCGCATGCTCGGAATGTACAAGAAAAAAGAGCGCCCGGCGCCCAAGGCCGACGACTGACCGGCCTTTCGCGACAACAAGGAAACACCCATGACCGTCTATGATATTTCGGCGCTGCTCTACCTCGTCTCCGCGGTGCTGTTCATCTTCTCGATCCGCGGGCTGTCGAGCCCGGAAACCGCACGCCAGGGCAATATGCTCGGCATTATCGGCATGGCGATTGCCGCCGGTACGACCCTGTTCCTGGTGAAGGATTTCCTCGACCCGGCGACGCTCGGCCTGATTGCCGGCGGCATTGTGATCGGCGGCGGCATCGGCGCGCTGCTCGCCCAGCGCGCGCCGATGACGGCAATGCCGCAGATGGTCGGCATGTTCAACGCGCTTGGCGGCATGGCCTCCATGCTGGCGGGGCTTGCGGCCTTCTTCGCACCGGCCGCGTTTGGTCTGCTGAATGCCGAGGGGCTGATTTCGCCGCGTTCGCTCGTTGAGATGTCGCTGTCGGTGACCATCGGTGCGATCACCTTCTCAGGATCGGTGATTGCTGCGCTGAAGCTGAATGGCTCCATCCCCGGCAAGCCGATCCTGCTGCCGCTGCGCCATATCCTGAATCTCCTGATCTTCCTCGGCCTGATTGGCCTCACCGTGGCACTGGCCATGTCTGATGGCGCGCAGTCCGGTGGCGGCATGCTGCTGATCTGGATCGCATGTCTGGCGCTGGTCGCCGGGATCACACTGGTCATCCCGATCGGCGGCGCGGACATGCCGGTCGTCATCTCGATGTTGAACTCCTATTCCGGTTGGGCGGCCGCCGCGCTGGGCTTCACCCTGTCGAACTTCGCGCTGATCGTGGTCGGCGCGATTGTCGGCGCTTCCGGCGCGATCCTCTCCTACATCATGTGCCGGGCGATGAATCGCAGCTTCATCTCGGTGATCGCCGGTGGCTTCGGCGCCTCCGATGGCGCGGCGGCAGCTCATGGCGGCGGCGCGGATGACCGCCCGGTGAAGATCGGCTCGGCCGACGATGCGGCCTTCATCCTCAAGAACTCAGCCAAGGTGATCATCGTGCCGGGATACGGCATGGCCGTCGCCCAGGCCCAGCATGCGCTGAAGGAAATGGGCGACAAGCTGAAGGCAGAAGGCGTCGAGGTGCTCTACGCCATCCACCCGGTGGCCGGCCGCATGCCGGGGCATATGAACGTGCTGCTTGCCGAGGCCCAGGTGCCCTATGACGAGATCTTCGAGATGGACGATATCAACTCGCAGTTCAAACAGGCCGACGTGGCCTTCGTCATCGGCGCCAATGATGTCACCAATCCCGGCGCGAAGGACGACCCGACCTCGCCGATCTACGGCATGCCGGTGCTGGAAGTCTGGAATGCCGGCACGGTGATGTTCGTGAAGCGCTCGCTGGCATCGGGCTATGCCGGGGTGCAGAACGAGCTCTTCTTCAATGACAACACCATGATGCTCCTGGCCGATGCCAAGAAGATGGCCGAGGATATTGTGAAGGCTTTGTAGCCGGTGACGCGAAGCGGCAGAAATCGATCCGGGGGATCGATTTCAGGCGGAAAAGGCCCCGGCAGGGGCAAAAGGCGCTTCTGACTACCGGATCGGAAAGTCCGGTTTCCGTTTCTCCAGGAAGGCGCGGTAACCTTCATGGTGATCCTCGTTTTCAAAGCCGCGCAGGAACAGGTCCGTGGCTTCTTCGGTATCGTCATGCCAGCCGCCCTGCAAGCCATCGATCATCTGCTTGACCGCCCGGATCGACCATTGCGAGGCGCTCGCCACATCGCGGGCGAGGGCTTCGCTGGCCGCATGCAGTTCCTCAACGGGGAACAACTCATCCACCAGTCCGTAGGCAAGGGCGGTTTCCGCACTCACGATCTTCCCCGTGAACAGGAGCGCCTTGGCTCGCCCCGCACCCACGGCCTGCAACAGGCGGCGCGTATCGCCAGCGGGATAGACAAGGCCGAGCTTCGCAGGCGTGATACCGAACCTGGCCGAGCGCGCCGCGATGCGGATATCGCAAGCCAGCGCCAGGCTCATGCCGCCGCCCACGCAGGCCCCGTCGATCACCGCCACAGTCGGCTTGGGGCAATGCTCGATAGCGTTGAGGGCTGCCGCGATCGTATCACCGGAGAGCCGCGCGGCCTCGCGCGTGGCATAGATTGTCTCGAATTCAGAGATATCAGCGCCGGCCGCAAAGGCACCTGCATCCCCGCCATGAACCAACACGACCTTCACATCGGGGTTTTCCACGCATTCGCCGATGAGCCGCGGAATGGCGTCCCACATTTCTATCGAGAGCGCATTGCGCTTGTCCGGGCGGTTGAGCACCAGCTCGGCCACCGGCGGCTTCACATCGAGACGGATGAGATCGGTCATGGCGGGCTCCCGCAAAAGAAAAAGGCCAGCCGATTTGTTCCCCGGCTGGCCAATAATCTCAAGGCTGAAACCTTCTAGTTCAGCGAGCCGTATGTCGCGCCCGTCTCGCGGAAATAGGCCCGCCAGAAGGCTTTCACCTCACCCATGGGCAGGTCGTAGATCTCGCGCGGCACGATGCGCGCGGTGACCTCCACGCCATCCAGCGCCGGCATCCGTTCCACCAGCCGCGTTTCGCGGAAGGCGCCATAGTCCGCGCCGGTGCGGTAGAAGGAGAAGTCGCCGGAATGCTGCATCAGATCCGACACGACAATCAGCCGGCGATGGCGCTGGCCGGCCTGGAAGTCGGCCCGGTCGGCAATGGCATAAAGCGCTTCTGAGAGCGGCGAGGCCGGGGCGACCTTGTCCTGCATCTCTGTTTCCACGCGGGCGACCAGCGGCTCATAGAACTGTGTGCGCCAGGCATCGGCCACCATGCGCGGATTGGAGAGGATCGGATTGGCCTTGTCCGGGCTGCCGGTCGAGCAGGCCGAATAGACCCGCACCGGGTCGAAGGGCTGGCTGGCATTCGGCACCATCACCGTGAGACGGCCATGTTTGGGCAGAGTGCGTGCCTCGCCATCCAGCAGCTCGCGGACCCAGTCGACATCGTTCGGCCCGAACGGGTCGGACTGGTCAAGCAGGACAATGGTATGGGCCGGGTCGTGTCGATCCATACGGCAGTTTGTGTCCGGATCGACCGGCGGCGGGGCGGAGAAGGCCGCGACCGCGAACATGCCGAACACGCTGGCCACCATGGCGGCGATCATAGAGCGCCAGAACCAGGGGCCTTTTTCTCTCGAACGGGGCATTGGCTCGTCCTTTCTCTAAGGGACCGCCCGTCAGGCGGTTCGCTTGTCGTGGCCGGCTTCGCGCGCGGCCCGGATATTGGCGATATGGTCGTGCACGCGTTTCTCGACGCTGGAGAGGCCCTTCTGGACTTCCTGCACATGGGTTTCGAGCCATTCGCGGCAGATATTGATCGCCGTGATATTGTGCTCGATGGTTTCGACCGCGGCCTTGGCCTGCTCACGCTCCTTGCCATAGTCGAAGCCGGGCAGATCGGGCGTGAGGATCTCGTCGAAATAGACCGGGCAGGGCGCCTGGTCGCCGAGCGTCTCGCGCAGGCCGTTACGCTGGCGGCGATGGGCCTGGCGGTAGGCGACCTTGTGCGAGCGTTCCTGCTCGCCTGCCTTGGAGGCCACCGACATGGCATGGGCGCGGCGGGTTTCCAACTCGTTGAGCGCCTTTTCGATCTCGCGCTTGGCATTCACATGCCGGGTCTGCTGGGTCTCGAACCAGGTCCGGCAGGCGGTGTAATAGTCGCTGAGATCATCGCGCACGCCGTTGCGCACCTGCTGGCGCGCCTCATAAGCCAGGCGTTCCTTGCGCCAGACACGGCCATAGCCGGGATAGCGGTCGGAGATCTTGTCGTAGCCCTCATAGAGCGCCACCGAGAACACGGTGAGCCCGATCACCAGCAGGCCGAAAGCGACCATGGAATCCAGCCCGATTATGTTCGGAAACATGGAAACAAACACCTCGCTCGGCGGAATGGCGAACATGGAGAAGTCCGCCATGGACCCCGACGCCATGGCCTCATGCAGGGCCACTTCCACTGCATCGCGGAAGTGCGCGATGAAGAAATTCAGGAACAGGCCCATCATCACGCAGGCTCCGGCCACGATCCCGCCGAGCACCTTGAAGGGCAGGTCGGGATGGTTGAGATATCGGAGGCCGAGATAGCCGCCGACCACGCCAATCAGCACATTCACCGCGCTGATCCCGAAAGCGACCATGAGCCCGCCGAGCAGGCCGGACGCCTGGGCGTCCTTGAAAAGCAGGGCATTGAAACACCCCTCCACCAGCAGCACCGCCATCAGGATGGCGATGGTCTGCTCGACATTCTTCTTGATGTCGGGCGTGCGCTTGCCGATCCGCTCGCCATGGCTCTCACGGAAAGCTTCCAACTCGACCACGGTGGCATCATGATGCTGGGCGGCCTGTTCGGCATCGTCGGTTTCGAAATGGCGCAGCTCGTTTTCTTCCGCCTTGATCGCCTCGCGCAGGGGATCGACCTGGATCTCCGCCGGTGTGTGATCATGGATGAAGTTGCGCACGCCGGCCGCGCTGGCCTGAAACCAGGTGTCGAGGCCACGGCGCACCGCTTCGGATTTCTCCGCCACGTTCTGCTCACGCTCGCTCCACTGGTCGCGAGTCATGGCCTCAGATGGGGGCAGGCCGTCGGTGGCGTCCTTCTTGGCCTGGCGGCGGGTGAGCCCCTTGTTGAAGCCCAGTTCGCCCTCAGCAAGGGCGCCGCGAAGACCGAATTGCGATGGCGAGACTTTCAGGGAGAGCGGGCGAATCTTCTCCGCAAACCCCATATCGGCCGCCCAGCGCAGCGATTTTTTCAGCATGTTCAACCTCTTCAGTGTCCGAATCACCCCGGTTAACCGGAGCGCACTACGCGTTAACCATGCCGGGACGCTGCCTTCGGGGGGTTACCAAGAGGTTTTGAGACTCGCTTCCTTGCAGAGAATTCATGTTCCGCCGCAGGAGCGCCATAATTGGGCGCGCAAACAAAACGGCATAGCAATATCAATACAAGTATTATTGTTTGTTTTCATTAATATAATATCACAAAATATCAATTGTTGATGGTGTATATTTCTTTGGGGTGTATTTAGGAGTATTAAAAGATGGTAGACCTAGGATATAAAGTTAACCTGTCGGGCCTTAGGGCGTTGACCGGAATGTCTACAGACGATGTCGTTACCGTATACGGGCGAGATGCAAGCGGTGACTGGGGGCCAGCTCGGCACGCTCGCTGGATTTCATCTGATATGTCCACTTATGTCCCACAGGATGAGGTGACCTCCGGTGAGGGGGATGGTGGCATTCTAGTTGCCCCTGCCTCCGACAAGACTGGGGCAAGTGGCTGCTGGATTTTCGATCATGACGGCTATTTCAATGTACGCTGGTATGGCGCATTTGGAAAATTCGGCGACCTCACTAATGACGGTCCAGCTATAAACCAATGCATAAGCATGGCCTCAAATACACTCATGAGGTACATCTCCCCTTATGGAAGACCCTGTCGCATTCGTATTCCTGCTGGCCATTATTACACTGATGAGCCAATTATATTAGAAAGTGAATCTCTTTATTTGGAGGGCGATGGGACGGGGTCCATGTGGGATACGCTTTCTAGCGTTCAGGAAGGAACTGTTATTATAGGTACTGCCCAAACTGGGCCGATCATATGGGTGAGAAGGGAAAACTGTTATGTCGGCCGGATAAGAATTGAATCACAAGAAACTGTAGAAGAGCCGGGGGTTTCTCGAAAGGACTCCACCCCGGACAACACTCAGACTGGATTGAATTGCGGTCTGCGTGTCGAAGGAGAAAATGTCTGCAGATCCTCTGGAGAAGGGGACGTGATGCATACAGTTCTTGAAGACATTCTGATAAAGAACCAGCCAAATTCTGGCGTTATGCTGGTCGGGAAGTGTTATGAATCTAGGCTTATCCGTATTGTTTCAAAAAACAATAATGGCCATGGTTTTCAGCTCGACGATGGAACGAACACGGGTCGCACTGTTGATGATGACGATGATGTCGGCACGAACTACCAAGTCGGCATTGTCAGTTTTCAAGAGTGCGAAAGCCGCCAAAATCAAGGGCATGGCTGGTGTATTGGCGATGAGAGTAACAATAACTACACGCATCGCATAATGATGGTTCAGTGCGAATCCAGCCAAAATTGTAACGACACATCGCTGCTTATCGACCCAAGTGATCCTTCCGGTATTTTGCGCACTGCGATGGGCTAATTATCCAAAGCGGTGCCTTGGCAGGTTATGACGCCACAGCAAGCGTTGCATCACGTTGCATCACGCTTATGGGGAATGGCGGAATAATCAACAACGCCAGAATACTGGGTGCCGACACCACATCTCCAATATATATCAAGGAGCAAACGTCTCGAGGCACTGAAGGATGGGAAATCAATAATCCCCACCTCAGGAATTTCACTAGTGTGGGTTCTATCGTCGAAATTGAAAATAGCAATTGTAAGAACATCCGGATCTGGATGGGAAACGATATCGGTATTGGATCGAGTGCGATTACCAACATTACGACACCTGGGCTCGAAGTGTTCGATGGATCCAGGTTTTGGACTCACTACGACATAGCCTCAACGAACTTTTCAACGGCCGGCCTTGATACATCTATAGATGTTCGGCTTAACAGAGATGTTGGCCGTCCCGGTTTGTTGTGGTTCCAAACATCGGGTAGCGACAGATGGTTGATCGGCGTAAACAGCGATGCTGAGGCTGGTTCAAACGCAGGTTCCAATTTGGTGATCGGTTCCCGACAGGATGACGGTTCCGCTTTGCAGACCCTTGCAGAATTCGATCGACAGAGTGGAAAAATCACATTTCGTGGGACATTGAACAACACGGAATCTTATGAGCTTGATGGTTCAAAAGTCATTGATTCGGAAAGAGGCGTTCGATTGAGATCTTATTCTGGATCAGCAATCTCCAGTATCGGTGACAACGTGAATACGACCTCCAAAGCGAGTGGAAAAATGGTGTGGGACGCATCAAACTACAGAGTTATGGTGGCGTCCGGCAGCGGTGCTTCTGACCCTTGGTACATCGCCGATGGCTCTGGTTCGGTCACACCATCATAAACCAGCATGTACCCGCCGATTTACGTGATTCTTTGAGCGCTCGTATTTTGTGCTGGATCAACAAGCCACAACCTGCCTTCTTGTCAGGTTGTGGCTGTCCGCAAATGGTGCCGCGAGAGAGAATTGAACTCTCGACCTCACCCTTACCAAGGGTGCGCTCTACCACTGAGCTACCGCGGCGTTTGCAGTTCGGAAGTGGGGCGCATAACCTATGCCGGGTCAGATGAAAAGACCATTGTCAGGACCTTCGACACCTATGCCCGAGAAAAAGCAGCCCACAGAGCGCGATGCCCGGCTCGCCAAGGCCTTGCGTGACAATCTGCGCCGGCGCAAACAGGCCGCCCGCAAGGCGCCCGATTCCCCCGCGCCGAAGGAAGAGACCAAGCCACAGGGCTGACAAGGGCCATGAGCGAGCAGACCCACATCATTATCGCAGGCGCCGGGCTGGCGGGCCTGTTCACCGCCTATGCGCTGACCGGGCGCGGCGTGAAGGTGCGGGTGGTCGACCCGCTGCCGCCGGGATCCGGCGCGAGCCGGGCCGCCGCCGGCATGCTGGCGCCGTGCTATGAAGCCGTGCTGGAACGCCCCGAGGCAGGGGACCCACTGCTGAAGGCCTGCCTTGCTGCGCGCACCGCCTGGGAGGAGGTTGCCGGCCCGCTCGCCGAGGAAGCAGGGATGGAGATCGGCTATGATCCCCGGCCCAGCCTGGCGCGCGCCGCCGCCGATGCACCGGCCGGCTGGTTGGACAGTGTTTCCGAGTATCTCGATGAGCTTGGCCTGCCTTATGCGCCGGCCGGCGAGGAGGAGATGCTTGAGCTTCCCCTCGATGGGCAGGTCGACAACCGCGCGGTGATCACGGCGCTTGTTCACCTGCTTGAAGCGCGCGGTGTCGATTTCCATCGCGGCGACCTGAAGGGCGTGATCGGCGGCATCATTGTCGATGCGCGCGGTTGGCAGGGCCCAGGGGCCTCGCCGGTAAAGGGCACGGCGGTCTCGCTTGCCCCGCATGTGGGATTGCCTGACCGGGTCGTGCGCTTCGGCAACCGCTACCTCGCGCCCAAGGCCGGCCGCGTTGTGCTCGGCGCGGTCAGCCAGGCCGGTATCAGCGACACCCGCGTCAGCGAGGAGGATGTGCAGGCCCTGCTCGGCGATGCGGCGAAGCTCTATCCCGCCGTCCGCGAGACGGAGGTGCTGGAGCGCTGGTCCGGCGTGCGTCCGCGCGCGCAGGACGGCCTGCCGATCCTCGGCTGGGCGCGGACGAACCGCTATCTCATCGGCGGATATTTCCGCAATGGCGTGCTGCTGGCCCCGCTGATGGGGCAGTGGGCGGCGTCCCACATTCTCGATGGCGCCCTGCCGCCCGAGGCCATCCCGTTCAGTCCCGACAGGCTCAGCCTGTCAGCCACCTAATCACTGTCGAGCACGACGATGCGCTCCTCCAGGGCCGCAATCGCCATTTCCGGCGTGTCAGCCTGAACGAGAGAGGCGCGGAACTCCTCGGGCGTGAACTTGCCCTCGATGATGTGGTCCATCAGTTCGAAGAAGGGGTCCCAGAAACCGTCCTCATCCAGGAAGGCCATCGGCTTGGCATGCAGGCCGAGCCGCGCCCAGGACAGCATCTCCACCGCTTCCTCCAGCGTGCCGATGCCGCCGGGCAGGGTGATGAAGGCATCGCTTTCCTCGAACATCATCTGCTTGCGGGTGTGCATGTCCTCGACGATGCGGTGTTCGACCTCTTCGAAGACGCGTTCCTTGTGCAGCAGGAATTTCGGCATGATGCCCAGCACCTCGCCGCCTTCGCCATGGGCCGCGCGCGCGCACGCGCCCATCAGACCGACACTGCCCCCGCCATAGACAAGACGCAGGCCTTTCTGGGCGAGCGTGCGGCCAAGTTCGGTCGCCAGGCGCAGATAGTCGGCCTTCACATCGTTCGACGACCCGCAATACACACAGACGGATTTGATACGGGCCATCGCGGCGTCACTCCTGAAAACTGTCCCAACTGAAATGGGTCTGCCGTAAATCGCGCGTCGGTTCTACCCGCTTTGCCAGCCATGGGAGTAGCGCTTTCAGGGGAATTGCCCCATATGGCCGCCATGTCATCTGCTCATACTGCATCATCGCAGGATCCAGACCGTATCGAGAGCGCCGATGGCGGGCTGTGGGCCTCGATCCTGAGAATTCTGCAATTGCTGGCGCGGCCTGAACTGGCGCGCTGGCGTTTTCGCATGGTTTTGGCGGTGATCCTCACCGGCGGGGCCAAGCTGCTCGAAGTGATCGCACCGGTCCTGCTCGGCAATGCCATCAACCTTTTGAGTGGAGAGGGCGACCTCATGGCCGCCCTGCCGCTCGCCATTAGCGGGCTGGCCCTCTTTGCCGCCGGGCGGTTCGCCTCCGCCGGTCTTCCGCAGCTGCGCGATGCTTTTTTCGCGCCGGTCAGCCAGGATGCCCAGCGCCTGGCCAGTGTGGATGCCTTTCGCCATGCCCAGCACCTGTCGCTGAATTTTCACCAGACCCGGCGCACCGGCGCGCTCAACCGCGTGATCGAGCGCGGGGCAGGGGCCATCGACTATCTGATCCGCTTTCTCGCCTTCAATATCGGGCCGACCTTTATCGGCCTCGGCCTCGCCGCCGTCGTGCTGGCGGTCACCTATAACTGGCGCCTGGCCCTCGTCGCCGTGGCAACAGTCGCCGTCTATGTGGTGTTCACTGTCCTGGTGACGGAGTGGCGCGTGCGCCAGCGCCGCGAAATGAACAAGGCCGACACCAGCCTGCGGGCAGTCTCCATCGACACGCTGACGAATTTCGAAACGGTGAAGGCGTTTGCCGCCGAGGACCGCGAAACCCTGCGCTATGACGAAGCGATGCAGCGCTACAACCGCCACTATGTGACCGTCGCGCGCAGTATGAACCTCCTGAATGCCGGCCAGGAACTGGTGATGAGCCTCGGCCTGTTCAGCATGCTCGCGATGGCTGCCTGGCAGGTGGCCGATGGTGAGCTGAAAGTCGGTGACCTGACTGCGGCAATGCTCCTGCTCACCAATCTCTACCGGCCGCTGAACATTCTCGGCTGGGCCTGGCGCGAGATCAAACAGGGCGCGGTGGACCTGGAGAAGCTCTACGGCCTCATGAACATGGTGCCGGAAGTCGCCGATCGGCCCGATGCCGTCGATCTCGGCCGAGCGAGCGGCCATGTGCAGTTCGAGGATGTCTCCTTTGCCCATGAAGGGCGCGCGGTCGGCGTGGAAGACATCAATATGGACATTCCTGCTGGTGGATCTGTCGCTTTTGTCGGCACCTCCGGGGCGGGCAAGTCCACGCTGCTGAAGCTGCTTTTCCGGTTCTATGATGTACAGTCGGGCAGGGTGTTGGTCGATGGCCGGGATGTGCGCGATGTCACCCAGGCTTCGCTGCGCCGCAATCTCGGCCTGGTGCCGCAGGATGTGGTGCTGTTCAACGACACGATCCGCGCCAATGTCGCCTATGCCCGCCCGGATGCTACCGATGCCGAGGTGGAAGAGGCCATGCGCCAGGCCCAGTTGCTTGATTTCGTGATGGCACTGCCAGATGGGCTGAAGACGCGCGTGGGCGAGCGCGGCCTGAAACTCTCCGGCGGGGAAAAGCAACGCGTCGGTATTGCCCGCGTGATCCTTGCCGATCCGGCCATCCTCGTGCTGGATGAGGCAACCTCCGCCCTCGACAGCGGCACCGAAGCGGCTGTCCAGGAGGCTCTGGAGGCAGCTGCGCGCGGGCGGACCACACTGATGGTGGCCCATCGCCTGTCCACGATCCAGCATGCCGATGAGATCATCGTGCTGGAGGCTGGGCATATTGTCGAGCGCGGCACCCATCAGGAGCTGCTTGCGCACAGCGGGGCATATGCGGGAATGTGGGCGCGGCAGGCGGCGCGCGACAGGCTGATCGAGGCTGCGGAATAAGGGCTGAAGGATGAAGGACTTTCCCGAAGACATTGACCGCAAGCGGTTTCCCTGGGCGCTGGCGCGCTTTGACATTGCCGGCCTGGTCGGCGCGATTGCGGCTTTCATCATCGGCGCGTTGCTCGGCTTGTTCTGGAGCCCGCTTTTCCTGCTCGGTATTGCCGGCGCGGCGGTGATCCTGCTCGCCTCGCGCCATGCCACCCGCACACCGCCCCCCGAAGCCGATGCGATCGTGTCGCCCGTGGATGGCGTGCTGGTGTCGATCTCGACCCATATGGTCTGCCCGGCCGAATTGCGAATGGATGCGCGCGACCTGGTCTGCCTGCGCATTGCCTCCTCGCCGGCGAGCACCAACACCGTGCATGCGCCCATGGCCGGAGAGATTGTGTCCCTGATCGAGGAAGCGGGCGACACCTCTGTACGCACCGCCAGCGATCCCGACGCCGGGGGCCTTGCCGCAGCCTATGTGACCATCACCTCCGGCGGCAGCCAGATCGGCCTGCGCGTGGCGACTGGCGGGCTAGGGCCGCGCCTTGAGATGCAGCGCGAGGCGGGCGATCCAGTACGGGTGGGCCGCGTGATCGGTATCCGCCGGCTGGGCGGGTGGTGCGATGTCTGGCTGGATGCGGACCTGAAACTTGCCGTCTGGCCCGGCATGTCCCTGAAGGCGGCGGAAACCCGCCTTGTGCTTCCGGCAAGCGATTCGATTATCACCGGCCGCCCGATCCGCGATGACGAGATTGAGGAAGACACCGCCCCCTTCGAGATGCCTGATCTGGATGATGGCGACGACCTCGACGATCTCGATCCGCCCAAGACGCCCGAGGAAAGCGCGTCGCGGCAATTCTCACGCCTGCGCAAGCGGGTGGAGAAATCCAGCCCCCGTTCGGGCGAGGAAGACTAGGTCGTAGTCGGGATT
>DHQO01000010.1:0-25486 GCA_002408125.1 Hyphomonadaceae bacterium UBA5336
CTGGCCAAGGCAAAGGAGGCATGAGGCGAACGCACCCATAACATCCCGGCCATCAGATCATTGCTTGCGGCGGCCCGGCCGGGAGCAGCCCCGCGAGCCAGGAGGTAACACCAATGAAGAAGACCCTGTTTGGCATCGCCGCCGGTTTCACGCTGCTGGCGGCTCCTTCCGCGCTGGCCGATGAGTTCACCGAGGACTGCACGGCCCGCACCGCGGAATATTTTCCGGACATCGCCGATCCGGCCACTTCATGTTCCTGCATCATGGAGAAGGCGAGCGAAGAGCTGCTGACGGAAATGAAGGCCGCCGAAACGCCTGAAGAACTGCCCGAGGAAGCCCTCGAGGTGATGGCCGAGTGCGGCTACGACTTCCCCGAGGAATAGTCCCTCCAGGAGAGACCTGCACCGGCGATCAGTCGCCGGTGCTGCCCGGGGCGGCAGCCGAACCGGCGAGAATCCCGCCATCGATCGTCAGCTCCGCACCGGTGATATAGCGCGCCTCGTCCGAGGCCAGCAGCACGGCCACCGCGGCGACTTCCTCCGGCGTGCCGAAGCGGCGCTGGGGCGTGCCCGCGACCAGCGCGGCGATGTTGCGCTCGCGGTCCTCCCCCTCGCCCAGCATCGGCTCCCACATCGGCGTCATGATCGCCGCCGGATGGATCGAATTGCAGCGAATGTCCCAGCCCTTCTGCGCGCAGTAGAGCGCCACGGACTTGGTGTGGTTGCGGATCGCCGCCTTGGAGGAGGCATAGGCTGCCGCCGCCGGAATGCCGACCATGCCGGACCGCGAGGAGATATTGATGATCGAGCCCTTGCCCGCCGCCTTCATGGCGCGAATGGCATAGCGGCAGCCAAGAAAGGTGCCATCCAGATTGACCGCATGCACGCGGTGCCATTCTTCCAGCGTGGCATTCTCCGGATCATGGGCCGCCGGGCCGGATTCAAAGCCCGTAATGCCGGCATTGTTGACCAGCACATCGAGGGCCGGAACATCCGTGGCGAGGCCCACCCAGTCCTCCTCGGAAGCCACGTCCAGCTTGTGGAAGGCCGCGCCGATGGAGGCCGCGAACACCGTGCCTTCATCCTCGTCCAGATCGGTGACGATCACACGTGCCCCCTCATCGGCGAAGGCTTTCGCGATGCCAGCGCCGATGCCGCGCGCCGCGCCGGTCACCAGCGCTGTCTTGCCTGAAAGACGTGCCATGCATGCCCTCCGTCCTGAAGTTTCCTGCTGGTAGCGCCACCCGCCCGCGCGATGCAAGCCCGCCCCCCGTTGAACCGGAAGGCGCATTGCGGCACTCATCGGGAAAGCCCCTGAGCGAGAGAGGCGGAAGATGAAACTGTTTGCGATCTATGTCGGCGGCGCCCACCCGCGCGCGAATATCGAGATCCACGATATCCGCTTTGTGGCGGGCGAGGACCTGGAGGCGACCTTCCCTGTCCTGAAGCAGGAATGGTGGGGCACGCCGGGCTCGCTGCATGTCGATGCCTATGCCGACCTCACCCGTCTGCCCGGCTGGCAGGTGAGCGTGCAGGATACCCCGCCGCCGGAAGGGGGCGCGCGGCTCTTTTTCGTGAATGTCGGCTACTATGCCGCAGGCAAATTCGGCGAACTGCACGACTTCCAGTTCCGGGTCTGCGACAGCGAGAAAACCGCCTGGCGCGAAGCCAAGGCCGCGCTCGGCCAGCAGCAGGGCATGCACAAGGACAATCTCATCGACGTGGACGATATTATCGACGTGTCGGCCGAGATCGAGGTGGGCGGGCGCTATCTTGCGCTGACGCCGGATGCGGGCATGGCAGGCGGTCCAGAGCCTGTTTCCTGCTATATCCGACTGGCCTGACAGGCCGCCCGCACAGGGAGACCCAGAGGCCTGAATTCCGAGGAAAATGGCGCGAGTGACGGGGCTCGAAATAAGCAAAAAAATAGCTTATAAACAATATATTATAGCGAATCCGGGCACTCGTTTGTATCACAATTTGGTTCCATTTTGTATCACAAAACGATGGCTGGTTCAGAGAGTTCGATTTCAGGTCGCGTCAGAGCAGAGTCGCATAGCCTCTTCTTCACCTGATGTCCTTGTTCGCATGCTAGAAGGAGCTGAACTCAATTATTGTTAGTGAGAGCCCAGCGGCAGGCCGAGCCGGTCGTCCTGACCGGTCGAGAATCGGATCCACGTTTCAGGCAGGAAGCCAGTCACGAAAATAACAACCTGTCGCGAATTTTCACGGAGTCTTCGTAGTCATTGAGCCACCAGGGTTCGTCGCCCGGAGCGCGCGGCGGCTTTTTCAACGTGAGCCTTTCGTTCCTTGTCGCCCTGTCTTTCTGGGCTACTCGGAAATGATAGTGGTCGAAGGTTCTGAGCGCCTCAATCATGTAGGCCGTGACAATCCGGCGATCGCGAACAACGAGCAGGTTCTCTCCGTTTGTAAGGTCGGCCGCATCAGAAAAATTATAGGAACCGAGATATACCCGAGCATCCGGCGTGTCGAAATCTAAGACCACGAATTTGTGGTGCATGCGATTTCCGCCGCCGCCTTTTGCCTCGCTCTTGAATGGCTCCGGCAAATGCTCGGAGAGTGCGACCACAAATACCGGCGCCGGGTTGCCGTCCGGCTTCAACAACTCAATTTCGGTTTCCCTGTCACTGATGCCATAGACAAAGACGTTGTCATTCAACGTCACGTTCTCAATGGCCTCACGAACACGGCCGCCCGTCTGCGACAGGAACGCGAGTGAGTAAAAGACGCTCGTCTGAGCCGATTCAATTTCATCGGCGATCATCAGCAGGGCGCGGTTTGCGCCGTTGTGCGGCGAAAATGTCACCGCGGCATCGATGCCGTTCAAACTGAGGTCCGTCCAGCCGGCCGACAAGGTATCAGGGAATGTGTCTTCATTGTTCCAGTAATCCTCGAACGCCCTCTGAAACACCTGAACCGGCCCCTCCCCCGAAAGAATGAGGGCATTGTTCGATTGAACGAAAAATCCCCGCCAGCTGAAATTGGTGGACCCGCAAAGCACCTTCTTGATTGTTGGCCCGTCGACGATGATGACCTTGTTGTGCTGGAGGCCACCCATATTCTGTCTTTTGACATTATCGGCACCCGCGGTAACTGCGAGGCGTTCAGCAGCCACAGTTTCAGCTGAATGCGGTTCACCATGATTTCGGCTATCATCGATAATTGCGCGAACCTTGTTTCCCATGGCCTCCAGGGGCCCCAGCACTTCCGGAAGGCTGAGTTCGTATGCGATGATCTGGACGTTTGCACCATCTGCAGCTGCATCGCTAAGTAACGCACCAATGCGCTCGCGCGCTTCGAACCCCATCCACGCCAAAGCTTCGTCTGCCTTTTCGTGAGTAGGTGTAAAGTCGAGTCCGTCATCAGCAGCTGCCGGCAGGAGGGATGAGATCGATCCATTTTTGGAGTATTGATCGGCAAAAGCCTGGGAGAGAACAAATCCACGTGTAAAGGTCGCATTGGCGACACCGGGCACTGTTTCCCGAGCCAGCCGGATGACGACGGTCTGATGTTCACCTTCGGACAGCTCATCATCAGCATCCATAAAGATCGGCGTCACGCGGTAGACAAACTCTCCCTCCCGGCCAACCGTAAAAGGGAAATGCACCCAGCGGAATTTCTGTATCGGCGCAGTATTGGTGGGGAATTTCCGGGTCGGTCCCGAGCTGGCGAATGCGACATCTTCCTCAAAACTCAACCGATTGCGGAGCCAAAAGAATTTCTCGCTCCAGGGTGCCTTGTAGGCGATGGCAAATCCAACAAAATCATCTGGCGGTCGACCGTTTTTCCAGTCCATGGCCAGCAATGCCATGCCTTCGCCCCGGTGAACCTTCAGCGTAAACGGAGCGCGCTCATTGTCCCCATTGACCTGATACTCTGTGGGATCGATCGTGTCCGGCATAGATGGTCCCCTATTTCTGCGGCAAGGTCATCGCGCGTGGCGGTGGTCCGCTTTCGCAACGCGCCCGCGTGCGAGGCATATCACAATCCCGCTGAGGTTGCATTTGGAAAACCCGGCCGCGACCGATCTCAAGCCCGCGCCAGGGCCCGGACGGAAAAGCCGCGAAATATCGGCCAGAGGCATAGCGCAATTTCGAATAACCCACCGGGGAGCACGCTTATCCATTCAGCGGTTTCGTCGGGCGGGACCTGCATCAGAATAGGCCGCCAAATAGAGCAGATACCCTGACAGTCATCAGACAGAGCCCCTGACGCGGTATGCATCCGCTATACAGGACATTTTCTACTCGCGCCTGTTTTCGCTGTTTTCTGCAAGTTCTATTCGAATATTGAGCTAGAAATCCGTCTCACCTATGACATTGAGAACATTCCGGCGTTGAAGACCGACGTCTCCATCCACAATATCGAAACCGTGTCGCACGATGTGGCTGCCCGAAAACGCTATTCAACTCTGCCGAGGATATATGTGAGCTTGAAACAGATCTGATTGGTCCGGTGGAAGGAGTTCAAGAAAGCGACAGCAAGGAAATGGCTAAGAGAAGAAAAGAACGGCAGCGGCGTTCCAATACAACAACCTCGTATGTACGGGCGAACACTACATCCAGAGCGGGGTCCAACGCAGGCAGAGGCTTTCGCTACCAGGATGCCGTGTCCGCCTGGTTGGCGGTCGAAATATGGGCCGGCCAGCGAGCGCCAGCTATCGTTATCCCTGAAGGCGGCGACGATATTGAACTGCGCGGAGAAGCAACGAGCTTTATCCAGGTAAAGAGTCGGCGCGAGCACCTTGGAAACTACTCCGAAGGCGAGGCGGCCAGACACATAGAAGACCTCTGGAAGCGGGCGGTCGACTCGGCAGCACGACCACAGCGAATGGGACTCGTTCTTGAACGGGAAGTGACAGACCTACGTCCTCTTGACGGCCACCCTGCCGTTCGTTCAATCGAAGGTCCGCTCAATAGCCGACTATCAAAGCTCAGTGGAGCCTCTGACCTTCTTCCGATAACTTCGATCACGGTGGCAGCTTCACCACAAGAATGGGCGATCAGCCAGATCGTGGACCGGCTGAACTGCGTCCCGATTGCAGCCCAGATGTGCTTCGCCGAACTACTTGTTCGCGTAGGTGCTCTTGCAGA
Organism: Hyphomonadaceae bacterium UBA5336; assembly: GCA_002408125.1. Classification (GTDB taxonomy): domain Bacteria; phylum Pseudomonadota; class Alphaproteobacteria; order Caulobacterales; family Hyphomonadaceae; genus UBA5336. Next base: position 5,114 of record DHQO01000010.1, read on the forward strand.
TGTCAATGGCCGGCTGATTCCAGAGAATTATCGTGGCCTTTCGATCAATGACACCGAAACGGCAATCCGTGATGTTCTGGCTGCTATCGACGGCGACGCAATCGAGCGCGCCCTCAGAGATGGCGTCTGCGAACCAGTCGACTTCCTCACACCCCTCAACGACCCGAACTTCTATCTCGGGGTCGACGTAGAACCGGGCCACATTGCGGCGGGACTAGTATCGGAGCGCCCGCGGGGCAGAGCGTCCCTGGTGAAAGGGATTGAGCAACGCCGGGCTGCATTGATCGTCGGACCGTCAGGAGCGGGGAAGTCCGCTTTAATGTGGGAAGCGGCGAGCGCAATGCGCCATACGGTGCGGTGGTTTCGTATCCGTCGCCTGAGCGCGGCGGATATTCCATCCCTGCGCCAACTCGTCCGGACCTTTCGCGCTTCAGAAGACAGTCCTGTAGGCTTCGTCATGGATGATATCGGCCGGAACGGGCCGGAAAGCTGGGGCACTCTGCTCAAAGAAGCGATGTCCGTACCCGGTGTTGTCCTGCTCGGTTCGGTCCGGGAAGAAGATGTGACGCTGATTGCCGAGCGCGCGCGTGCGGCCGAAGTACGGGCCGATCCAGATGATGAACTTGCAGAACGACTTTGGCGAGAACTTAGTGAAGCGGGCAAAACGAGCTGGGCGGGTTGGCGCGAGCCCTGGAAGCTGAGCGATGGTCTGCTTCTCGAATATGTCCATATCCTGACGCGCGGACAGAGGATGCGCGAACTCCTTGCCGATCAGGTCGCGGCCAGAGTTTCAGATCCGAAGCGTTCCCTTGAACTCGATATTCTTCGATCCGGTGCGTGGGCCGGCGCAGCAAACGCTGAAATCGACGCAACGCGATTGGCGCGCGCACTTTCGGTCAGCGACGCCGATCTGTCACGCGCCCTGAAACGCCTGATCCGGGAACACCTGATCCGGTCGCCTGCTCCGGGCGCGGTCACCGGACTGCACCAGCTACGATCCGAAGAATTGCTGCAGCTCACCCACGAGACGATATTACCGCCCTTGGAAACGAGTTTCGAACGAACCGCCGCAAGCGTGCCTGCCAGCGATCTTGAGCCGTTGGTCGCACACGCACTCTCAGCTCGGCGTTTACCTCTTCCGGCGGTGCTCGACGGTATACTTGCCCGGTTGGAGGACGAACAGGATGGCTTGGTCCTGGCCTCGGCGCTCCGGGGTCTGGGGTCCGGACGCGTATCCTCGGGCGTGGACGAGTGGCTGGATACGCCAGAAGCGCGCGCGCTGCCACGAACGCAAGTCGGAAGCGCCGCATGGTTCGGGATAGCCGACAATGATCTCGGCAGCCTCAGCATTCTCCCTGGGATTCAGGCTGCGGCGCACCGACTTTTGCAGATCAAGGGGGCACCGGAGGACGATCCGCGCCGTCTGTTGATGGAGCGCATGTCTCCGTCAGCCTTGTCTGCCCTGATCGGCGCAGCGGATCTGGCGAGCCTTGATGAAATCCTGGCTGCCCTGGTCGGAGTGCCTTTGCCCCAGGATGTACGGACCAGCCTGATGCAGGTTCCCGAGGGCCTGCTGAAGGCCGATCTGAACCGCCTTGCATCCGTCATGGGAACGCTGTCTGCGCTGGACCGCGAAATCGCTGAGCGCTGGGTCGGCGAGATCGGGCAAGACGCTCTGCTCAAAAGAGTTCATTCGGAGACGGCCTGGGCCGGGCCTGTCACAGTCGAAGCATCCCCTGAAGGCGTGCGGGTTCATTGTGACATGTGGTATGTCGCCGCCACGCTGCAAGACAATCCACATGATGCGGTTGTTGAATTGTGCGAGCTGATCCTGGCGCTGTGCCCGCAGGCAGACATAGCAGTCTCCAACGCAATCACCGCGAGCGGAGAAATTGCCGGACTCGCACAATTGCCGCTTGCGACGAAGCAGATCCATCGTGACAACCTGCCCCCTCCATCTGTTCCCCGGTGGAACCGGCGGTGGCGGGATCTCATCGCCCGCCGTATCGCCGCGCCCAGCTATAGCGATTATCTCGCGAGAGGCCTTGCCATACTGGACGCCCGTGTGCCGACATTGGAGAAGATATTTGACGCGCACTTTCGGGGAAAGGATGCACCTGTCACACTCTTCGACACACTAAACTCGCTGAACGCAGAAACTGAAGCTCTGACGCCGCCTGCTCTCTCATCCCAGGAAGCGTCAGGCACGGGAATCGAAGAGGCGAACACTGCCGTCACCAAATTTCAAAATCTTCTGCACTGCGCAAGTGTCAATCTGGTCAAACGGTTCGCACGACTACCAGACCAGGCTGGTGCATACATCGCCTGGCTGAACGGTCTCATAGACGACGTCGACACAGCTGCCGGCGAAGAACCCTGGCAGCTTGTCGGCGATGGGCCTCCACCGATGCTGGCGCGCCTCAAGACGCTCTTTGAGGCATTGCGGATACTGGCCGGGGACGCCCATGAGCGGCAGGTGCCGCCAGCAAGAACCTGGGCGCCGCGTGGTAAGGGTGCCCGGCCAAACAACGCTGTGCGGCTTGTCTCCGTCGCTGCACGGACGGCAGGGGAAACCCGGCTCGCAAGGCGCAAGACGGACATTGAGCACGCGGCCGAAGCTTCGGGCATTGCCGCGCAGTTTCATCTTCGTGTGAGCGCGAGCGGTGTCCTTCCATGGCCTCCGGCTGATGTTCTCGCCCTGCTGCCTGCGCAGGACATTTATGACGCTGTCATCACAATTGCCGGACAGGCAGACATGGTGCGGTCGCTGATTGACGAATCCATCCATCTCACAATCATGCCTCTTGCCGGAGGCATCGCGCTCCCTGCCCTCGCCCAGGTCGGCTATCAGACGCTGCTTCCTGATTTTGACGGCGCCGCCTCCTGGGCCGCCGAGATGAACCTGGCTTACATGCCCGCCGGCTTGTCAGGCCTGTTCAGTGAAGTTGTGAGCCTTGCCAGCGAAACCGGGGCGATGAAACATCTCGAACTTGGAACACCGGAGCGCCCTCAGGAAGAGCGGGAGATACGCACTGAACTTGAAACCCTGGCTGCTGACAAGCGCGACCTGCTTGTGCATGAGCTGGAACAGTCTGAGCCCACACTTTGCGCTGAGGTTCTCTCTTTACTTGAGAGATTTGGTGCCGACCGAGTTGATTTTGCAGCTGAAGCACAAGCAGCAATCTGCGGTGCTTCAACGGCAAATATTGAACGTGTGGGCACTTTGAATCTCCAGATCATCTCGCATGAATTCGAGAAGGCGCGGCACATGCAAGCCGCAGACGGTACTGTAAGCTGATGGCCAGCCGACCGATCATCCAGCTTGATCGCCGGTTCAGATCGCTGAGTGTTGGTGAAAATGACGATTACGAAACCAAAGCGCTGCGCATGGTTCTGGACCCAGGTGCCTATGGCGAAACCTGGGAGAGTGTTCGAAACCATGTCATTGCAGTGGTGCGGGCAGGCGCCGGATCGGGAAAAACCGAAGAATTCCGCAGTCAGATCGCAAATCTACGCAGACAGGGCGAAATGGCATTCTTCGTCCGGCTGGAGAAACTTGCCCGTACATCACTGGAAGACTCGATCGCGGCGAATGACGGGAACCTGCCCGGCGCATTCGCATCGTGGAAAAAGCGTGGCGGGCGCGCAACATTCTTTCTAGACGCGCTGGACGAAGCCCGTCTTCCGCGCGGCGCAAACGGCGTGGTGCTGGACAGCGCTCTGGAGGCGCTCGAACAGGGTGTCGCGCCCTGGGGCAAGGAGGTTCATGTCGTTCTCTCCACCCGCAGCAGCGAGTGGCACGATGAGATCGACCGGCTGAAGATCAGATCCTGTGCGCAGCGCTTGCGTCATATTGAGCGCGATGAACAGCTTGAAGCAAATGCAACCGGTGTGTACGCCTTGCTTCCACTGCGGAAAGATCAGGTGGTGACGCTCGCCGATGCCAACCATGTCGATGGCCGGCTGTTCGTATCATCGATCATCGACGCAAAAATTGAATCGCTTGCTCAAACTCCATTCGAAGTAAGTTTGCTGCTCGACATCTGGGACAGCAATATCGCGTCCGGAAAAGACGGCGCTGCGGGCTTCAAGAGCCGCTCCGCCATCTTCGAACAGGCGATAGATCACAAGCTACGTCCCTCAACCACCGGAGAAAGACGATCGGAGCTTGGCTTTACCTCCGTGCGCAAAGGCGTACAGGCTCTGGCTGCCGCATCGGCGCTTGCGGGGGTGAAGGACTTTTCCCTGTTCGAGACGGGTGAAGCTGTTATCGATCCACGCCCTATTCTTTCAGCGATTGATGCGAACTGGAGCGAGGCAAGTATTCGCCAATTGCTAAGCTATGCCTTTTTCGACCCGGATTCCGGTGGCCGTGTGAGGTTCAGCCACAATGAGATCCAGGACTATCTGGCCGCGCAATTCTTCGATGAGGCGATACGGAGGCTGGGTGGCAGCCTGGTCCTGATTGAGCCGCTGATCGGCCATTTCGCAGATCTTTCATTCCTGGATTCATCGCTTCTGAATTTCTTTGGATGGCTCGCGACGATGAATCCGGCTGCGCGCAGAAAGATCATCGCCATTCAGCCCTCTCTTCTCATGGAGACCGGCGACCCGTCCGTGCACAGCCTGTCCGAACGCCAGGACATCCTCGAAGCTCATGGCGCCCAGTATCAGAACCGCAATCGCAGGGGAGAATGGTTTAACGACACCGATCTCAGCGTTTTCGCTCAACCGGACCTTGCCCCAGTCATCGCCAGGCTGATTGAAACCAGCCCGTCCAACGAGTTGCGGTCCAACCTCATCGACCTCGCCCGCATGGGCAACATGACCTCTCTTGCAGACCTCATAACCCGGATTGCCTGCAACCCCTTCGTGGACTTGTCGCTTCGGGAGACGGCAAATGAAGCTGTTGGATCGCTCGGTAGCACTCTTCATCAAGCAGCCGTGAGGACTCAGGCGCTTGCCCATATTCATGGTGCAGCAGACATCGAGCCGGAGATGGCTGGCGACTGGAACGGGTTCGTCTTGTCGAGCGCGCTCGCTTTCGCCGGCAATGCCCAGTCACTGGCAGATTTTCGGCCTTTCTTTTCGGCGCTCGCGCGCGAAAGGCGAAATCACAGCAGCGGCAACAGCAGGATCGCAGAGGCCCTGATCGAGCGGTTTCCGCAGCCTGCGGAAGACTGGTTGTCATTCATCGTGGAATTCGTCCGCGGGGCGCGCGATGATCAGCATGATCGCCTGCTTCGCTGCGTTTCGTCAAAGACCGTCCTGCTGCCAGCAATGTCGACATCGTTGCTAAAGCTGCTGGATCGGCCTGATCTCGCCCCTTCACAGCCGTTGCTGGATGTCATTGAGATCTGCTGCAGCATTACCTACAGGGACGGCGATTTTGGCTTCTCCCGCCCCATCAAGTCTGTTGCGGAGGCATTACGATCGCAGACAGCGGTCAAAATGGCATTGCTGGAGCGCCGTTGGGCGTTGATCCCCGACAGGCGACCGGCTTTCGGAGGATATGGAATTGTCCATCCGCTCGCGATGGGCGAAGGCGGCAAATCACAGACATTCTGGACGTTGCAGGATGTCGATACCCTGATCACAAGAGCAAGGTCAGAAACCGAAGTCCAACAACAGCAAAGGCTGGTCAGCGCAGCCGACGCGATCTGGCAGACATTTTCGGACATCGAAGACCGCAAGGCGGGCCACAAATCTGTCTCAGTCTTCGCGCGCCGGAGCAAGGACCGGGATATTCGCCGGCGGTTTTCGCCGCCGAGGTTCCGGTCATTCGTCAGGCTGCGCCACTGGCTTGTGCATCAAGGTGGGTATTCAAAGATCCGCCGGCGAACATGGAAAGCAGTAGAGTGGCCTTATCAGCGCAGCAAGAAGGCCTACGCTTTCTGGAAACACCGGCATCGTATTCGCTCCGGCAAGGCGCTCCGGTTCCTGACGGATATTGCTCACCTCCAACCCCGTGGGACGGAAAATGGAACGCTGGCCACCCATCTCACCCTGATCGAAGAGACCTATGGCAAGAGAACTTCTGATGACGTGCGACAAGGCTATGTCGCGGTATGGCGTGATTACAGCGCCAGGGAGATTGCCGGCGAGGACAGACACTGGGCCATCGCTCAAGCTGCGGTCCGCGGGATAGAAATCGAGCTTGAGAGCGGAACACTGGAGCGAACCACCGATGATGCACGCAGGGCGTTTGCGATCGCGTTCCATGTTCTCAATTCGCTTCCCGACTGGGTCACAACCTTTCTTCCGGAGCATTCCGGCCTGCTCGCAGAGATGCTGGCAGACCCGGTTCGATATGCAATCAACCATGGAGGGCATCCTCAACGCCTTCCCACAGAACCGCTCAGCCGGCTGCGCTATGCGCCCCTCGCCATTCGCCGGGTGGCGGCACCAATCATTGCCGAAGCCCTGCGGGAAAATCCGCTTTGCCCTGTCGAAAACCTCGAGGCCGCACTGGCAATCACCCTTCATTCTGCAGGGTCTGGTCTGATTGACCGGGACTTGGCAGCATCGTCTGTCCGGTCAGCTGCGGCCAGCGGCGAGCGCGAGCGCGCCTGGGTGTGGATGGTCTATCTCTATCGCGCCGATGCCGCCTTTGCGTGGCAAATTACCGAGCCCTGGATCAATCTTGTGTGGCCGAATGGTGAGACAAGCCCGTTCATAGGCTTCATGGCGCGCTATCGCGACATGATGGACCGCGCATCCGACAGCGAGAGCAAGGATGATCTGCAGGAGCGCCCTGACATACTCCACAACCTCGCACTGATTGCCCTTCGCACCGCCCGGCCGGAAAGTGACCCCTGGCATGAGGACGTGTATTCGCCGGGCATAAGGGACAATGCGGCCGAGCAAAGGCGGTACTGGTTCGAACAGCTCTCCCAGACAGGCGACGAAGCAACTTACTGGACGCTGCGCGCTGCAGCCCGCAGTCCCCACAATGTCGGAGACCGGGACCTTTTCACCTATCAGGCGGACCGGCTTGCGAGGACAGCTGCAAAGCCCGCGCTCATTCCGCAAAACGACCTCGGCGCATTCATGTCATCATTTGGTGCGGCGCCGAGAACACCGGCGCAATTCTCAGCCTATGTAAAAAAACTGGTCGATGCGCTGCTCGACCGGCTCGTCAATTCAGATCATGATGAGGCGCGCCCCTACCGAAGGAACAGGAGACGCGATCTTGAGCGGGACGAGGAAGACCTGCGCAACTGGCTCAGCGCCCGCCTTGCAGAAACCGCTGATCATGTTTTCACCGTCACGCGTGAGGCGGAAGCGGCGCGTCGGAACAGGACAGACATTCTTGCCACTGCGCGTCTTGAAGGTCTCGGATGCGTCGTCATTGAAATCAAGCTCGCAGACCGTGAGCATTGGTCAGGCGCCGACCTTGTCCGGACACTCGAAACCCAGGTCCGGGACAGATATTTGCTCGAAGCTGAGAAACACACTGGGCTTCTGGTCCTGGTAAACACGGCCGGGGCCGACTTCCGCAAGACACTGAACGGACATTCTGTCGCGTTTGCAGATCTTGTTCATGCCTGTGACCAGGCCGGTCAGGCACTGGGAGGCGACAAGACTTATCTGGTCTCGGCGGCAAGTGTGTGAACGGCATTTCGCCAGGTGCGGACCAAAATGCAAACACCTATGTGAGGGAGCAAAGGCCACCTCATCCTGCCGCATTCATGGCAGCACGTACGATCTCACGATGCATGGACCCTGGAACCACGAAATTGATCCCGCGGGATCTGGCAGGGTCCGTCAAATTCAGGAGCGCGCCCAGAACCGCAAGCCACTTTCTATCGTCCGCCTCCACACGCGCAGAAAAAGGCCTCACGCAATTGGACAGGATCCCCGCCAGCAAGTCGGCTACCTGCACACCAACATGGTCATCAGACACCACGAACTCGAGAGATGCCGGTATATCAATCCCGAAATCCGCCAGCTTATGATTCTGAACCGTCTTGCCTACGGGACCTTCAGCGAGTTCCATTCCATCTTTCAGGGCGACATCGAATTGCATCTGTTCATCGTGAATGAACCTGACACCACGCAGATCGCGCGCCAATGAGCGATTGATGCGGCCATAGATGTGGAGCAGCGACGGTACGTGCGGGAGCATCCAGACCTGCTTTCCGCTGCGTGCGCGGTCCGGCATCGGCCGAAAGGTCTGGAGAGGCATCGCTGCGTCTTTGAAATCCTGGTAGGTGTCGTGGGAAAAGAGACGCAGACCATTCACGACATCGTCTGGTTCGGCCGCGTCCAGCCACTGCGTCAGGGACTGGAAAGCTGCATGCGTACATACATGCGTGCCTTCCCGGCACGCTATGACAAATGCCTCCAGTACGCGGTTGGGGGCGCTTTCATGGAGACGGTCAGAGAATACATTCTTCACGAACGCAGCTGTCCCAGTGTTCTCGTTCGGACCGACCGGCGGCACTATCAGAGTCTCGACCATCTGAACGCAGATGGCGTAACGCTTATCGGTCACTTCAACAAAGAGCGGCAGATCACTAGCCGCAATGTAAGCGACAAGGTCCATTGCGAATCCTGGTTTGCGGCGGATAGAGGCGAATTTGAGCTCAGCACTTTGGACTTTGTGCACTTGCCGAAGGCGGCTGATCTCCCGCGCCAGGTCGTCAGGCGCATCCGTGCCGACGCAGGCCAGGACGACGAGGGGCTGACCTCCGAAACCAAAGCCTGGCGCGGCAAGGGCGAGATCGCCTGTATTGCCGCTTTCATCAAAATAATACATTTTGACCATTCCCACTCAATCGATAAAGAAACGGAAAGTTTCTTTTTAATTCAATGAGTTATAAAAAGATGTGGAAAAACGCCGTCATTAATTCCGACACTTCCACTCCTCAGGCTAATTAAATCATGCACGTATGTCGTATTGTTGAAGTTGACACGATCCCAATGAACGCCTCGAGCGTAGTTGCGGAGTTTAAGCGGCCTTCTGACGAATTGCCATGATGCCATAGAGTTCGCCGCGCCGGTGCGGGCCGCCTTTTTCGAGAATGCTGAAGACGGCACTGGCGTCATGGTGTGGAACCGGGCGAAGGCGAGTTAAACTCAAATCCATAGATGGCTTCCTCACGCTACACCAATGAAGATATTGAGAAGGCCATGGGCTTCGTCGCATGGATCATCGATCTATACGGCGATGCCTATTGGCCGATCTTCGAGAGGCTGGAAGAGGAGTTGCAGCAACGGCAATTCCGAAGCGAAAAACTCAGAAAATACTCCCCGGGAGGGCAGGTTCTTCGCCAGCCAGGGAATGCCCTTCGTCAAATAGAAAGGCACGCTGACATTGGGTATAATTTGTCTGCAAAGAGTCGGAGTTCTCTGAACGCTTGAATCAGAAATACATTCTCAAAAGGGGCCGCATCCGATGGGACTGCAAGTTTCAGCCATTGCCTGTCAAACTTCTTTCCCCATTGTATTGTCAGGCGTTTTTTTCACCTCAATCGGCTCTTAGACTATGCCTCTTGCACTCACCGGTTTTCAGGATTATATCTTCCCTAAAGAGGAAAGACTTATGACAGCCACGGCCCGATTGACCATCAAAGAAACAGCATGCCTTGCTGAAGTGCCAGCCCGAACTGTGGAAAAAGCACTTGAGGCAAAAATCCTCAGTTCAATCCGCCGCAAACCTACCCGGCCTGGCGGAGCCCAACGCTATTTGCCGGTACTCGCGGTGGCCTATCTCGCAGTATTGCGTGAAGCAGGTCTTATGGAACTTCCACTCCGTCACAAGAAGTTGCTTTGGAGGGAACTCAAGGCGCTCGCCACTGAGGTACCGGACACATCTGTGCGACTTAAACCGGTGAGCCTGGGAAAAGGCATCACGGTCAATGTAGATGAGCTGGCATCTGACGAGTTTGAAACTGCTCTCAAATATGTCGATGGAAAGGCAATATACCTTGTCATCGACAAGAACATCCTGGGCGGAACGCCTGTGATTTCCGGAACGCGTGTGCCTGTTTATTCAGTGCTCGCGAGACTGGAAGAAGGGGAAACGCTGGAAGATATCCATGAGGATAATCCGGACATCTCGTTGGAGGCGCTAGAAACTGCCGCGATCTACGCAAAAGCGAATCCAATTCAAGGAAGACCGAAGGGACGACCTTGGCGTAGCGCAGCGTGACCATATAGGTCACGCCATATGCGACTGTTTATTGATGAGTGCCTTTCACCCAGCCTCGCCAGCGATCTCAACGCGGCGAATACTCATGTCGCCGTGCATCCTCTGCATTATGGCAGACGCGGACAGTCTGACCATACGGTGCTGTCATATTGCATAGCTGAGAATCTTGTCATTGTGACGCAAAACGCCCGAGATTTCAGAGCCCTTGTCGTTCGGGAGCCCATCCACCCCGGTCTGATCATCCTGCCATGCGTTGGCAAAGCCCGGTCCAAGGAACTTCTGGATCAGGTCATCGCCCATTTGACGGGCTTGGGAGATCCGATGCTGCTTATGATCAACAAGGTTCTCGAAATAGGCGCGAGAGGCGCCATCCAGATGTACAATCTGCCGGAAAACTAGCTCCGAAACCGACCACATCTAATCCGCAAGAGACCTGTACCTATCCCAGAAATCTTCAGCAACTTCTGGATAAGCCACCCCTGACGCAAGATCAGGATGGCGGGGATCTTCGGGATGCCCACCATAATTTGAGACGATCCGGTCAACCCGGCGCAATTGTTCTCTCCAGAAATCATCTCCGGGGGACGCGCGCATTCTATCGAACAGTGTCTTGCGCAGATGCGCCACTGATTTCTGGTGAAGCGCGTAGCTTCCATGCCCCGTGGACTCCTGCAAGACGCACTGAGCCTCCAGCATGTGGCTTGCCAGGGTCCTCCAAAGCAAAGCTTGCGGACCTGTGGCCTCACCCACCGACAAATTAAAGAGCACGTCCGTCTCTACACCGGCACAAAGTGACGCAAGCCTTCGCAGCTTCGGAACGTGCTCCGCATCTCTTGAGAGGTGAAGGACGATCGCTTGAAGGCGTGATGGCTCTCTTTCCAGAAGTCCAGCAATCGCATTGGGACTACGGAAGCCGAAATGAAGTGACCCTTGATATCGGCCGGCCAATACGTCGTCGAGCAGGATGGTGAGCGCGCGATCCGACCCCACTCGAAACAAGGCTTCCACCCGCACATGGTCGCCGTCCCCATGTTCTCCAACAGCATGAAGCGCTTCGATTGCATCGATCATTGCATCGGGGTCCGCCAGCATGAGTATGGGAATGAAGTCCTGTACGCGCCACCGGCGAATGTCCCGGGGATACTCCTTCATTCGGTCGACCAGTTCCAATGGTCGATCCGATTGAGCCAGCATATCCAGCCAGGGCTTCAGAATGTAAAAGTCATCGTCCGGGCGCCAGTCCTTGGAAAAATACTCAGCTTCCGCCTCGGCAAGTCCTGGCAATATCCAATCTGCTCGTATTGGGTAACCAGTCAGTGCCAGCGCCTCAAGAACAGGCGCGATCCTGCGTGGAGCCGGATCGCGTTCGATCAGCTCAATAATTTCGTTTATGCGTGGGCCGCTATCCATCCATGCGGCGGAGGCTGCAAGATTTCGTGCCCGCGCCCAGGATTCATCATCATGCGGAGCAAGCTCCCTGATACGGTCGAGTACGCGCGCCGCTACGGGATGGCAGATGGGCGATGGCGTACGATCCAGATACGCACGGCGGCGCTCGCGCCTCAGTTTGAAGGTAGGCGGGCCATGCTTCCATGCACCGGTTTCCTCTATGTCAGATGTCGGGAATGGCGCAAATCGGCGCAGCGCAATTGCAGCATCAAGTTCAAAACGCTCATCACCGATATAGCTGAGCAACAGAGGCTGAGCTTCAGGCCAGAGATGACGGGCGAAGGGCTCCCGTCTTCGGTGGTCCCATATTTCGCCCCCTAGCCGTTTCTGTCTTCCTGGAGCTTGCTGTTGATATTCCAGTTCATAGTGATTGAGTTCCGCCTCGAGGAGCTCTTTCATCAGCGGAAGTGCGGACGAAAGCCCGAGCCGCGCAAACGCCCGCAAACCTGTCTCAATCCAGTCGCGCCGAAGTCCATCGCCAGCAAGCATGGTCCGGCACCAGCGTGCAGCTTTCACAGACAAGACAAGCTGATGTATCTTTGAGTATTCCGGACAGGCTTTTCCGAGTTCATTTTCTCCTTCCGAGGGAGGGATCAAACCTAACAGGAAAGCCGCTTCGTCAGCTGACCGGGCAGACGTATTGATCAATACCCTGACCAGGCAATCAGGGTTTGCATGTTCCAGAACGGTCTGAAGGCGCCCAAAGCGGTTCCGCAATTCGCTTTTTCGCGCCGTGGTGTTGCGTTCATTTCCGTGCGGATCAGAAGCAATTCACGCAATACCTGTCTGAGCTTTCCAATCGTCAGGTGCTTTGCCAGTTCCGGGTTTCTGTAAATGTCCCGCGTATCATCGAGAAGAAAGTCGAGGATACTTGCTGCAGCGACTTCATCTACATTTCTTAGATATCGCTCCACGCCGAAAAGCGGCTCACCCCTTCGCACCTGCGCCATCAAAACACACGACAGAGTTTCAGGTGCCAGCTCAGCAAACCGGCCAAGAAACCAGTTTCGGTTTTCCCTCTCGATCCGGTCAATGGCGAGACCTTCGGATACTATGTCTTCAGAAAGTGCCTCGCCGTTAAGTCCGGCGAGAGACATGCGCGCGCGCAGTACTTTGGCCCCGGTTTCATTTGATTGTATAATGGCTTCCAAACCGGAGCGGAAACGCGGCGGCGCGAAGCGGGCCGCAATCTCTTGGAACCGGCCATCATCGATCCATCGCAAAATGGACGCCTCATCCATGGCCGCAAGAAGCTGTTCAGCCATATTGGATTTTCCACGATAATGAATTTCATCAAGCACGAAGCCGAGATGATCGGTTTCTGTGTCCCGAGCTGCCAGCTCAATGGCCATCTCCAATCCCTGGTCTCCACCAAAGTATGCAAGATCATGAACCAGCATGCGAATACGCTCTCGGGGCAGCGTTGCAGCAGCACTTTTCCAGTTCGCACCCAGAACATCCGGGTGAAAGCGCTTGTCGCGGCGAAGTTCGCGCTCATGCCCCCCGTCATCATCTTCTCTCAATTCCGCGAAAATACGATCCGCAAACTGTGGACGGCCCGTCCCTACCATAAAGGAAAAGGCCTAGGCGCCTTCACCGCCCGCCTGCCAACGATCAACAAAGGTGTCGATATCAGTACTCAGACTATTCCAGACATGATCGCCGACGCTTGCCAGCAAAGTCGAAGCAAAGGATGGATCCACCCCGCACATCTCGAGCAGGAACCGCCTCAAACCGGCAGCCACCTCCGGTCCCTGCCCCAGTGTTTCGACCGCTATACCGAGAGCCCCTTCCCAATCCCTTGCATTGCCGAATTCAACTACTGCTGAACAAGGCGTAACGCTGTCTGACCCGCAGGCAGAAATTTCGTTGAAAACGTGGAAAGAAGCGAACCAGTCACGCAGGAGCTGGTGGTCATATATCAGTATGCGTTGGCCACCATCCTCTGCGAGATGGACCAGGGACTGTTGTGATAGCCTCTGAAGCACAGCCTCGACATGATCCGTCTCGTGCATGAACCCCGCAACTGAAAGATGATCTTTTACGATCTGCGCTGCTGCTTGGGTCGGAATTTCCACCGCGCCAGCCCGGACCATCCAAACAGCGATATCTGTCAGTACCGCGCGGACAAATCCCGGAGCCCCTCCGGGTGGAGGATCCAGATAAACAGGCCGCTGAAACTCGGCGTCAACAAATCGGGCGACAAGATCAACACGGTTTGCTGGCAGATGGATGACATCCTGGCTCCACGGCAAACGCGCAAATAAATTCAGAAAGAATGGGATACCAAGGATCTCGGATAGTTCGCGGTTGTCGCGTGCCGCGACCAGGGCTTCCAATCCCCTTTGCCCAGCCAGTTCTGTGACGAACGCAGCCTGATCGTCCTGGCTTATCCGGTCCAGTTTGAAGCTTTCTTCTACAACGACAGGAAGTGGTGACCAGTATGGCCGCGTTGCAAGCAGAACTGGCGCATCGGGATAGTCAATTCTGAAGGCTTCGATCACCTGGCGAGCCGCTCGCCGGTCGGTCACTGACAGTTCATTCCATCCGTCGAACGCAAAAACCAGTTTGGCAGCGCGCGACTGCGTTGCGAGATCTGAAATCGAGACGCTTTCCGAAATATATGCCTCCCGCCTGAGCAAAGCTTCGAAAACCGAGGCGCTACGGGCGATATCGGACATGGGTAGATATACGGCAGCCGTATCGGGAGTTGCCGATCTGACGAGCTCACACACTGAAAGCAGAGCGGTTGACTTGCCGGCTCCCCCCTGATCGATCAACGCAGCACTCCATCCCACTCTCAATTTTTCAATCAGGCTGCGCAATCGTTCAGGTGCCTGCTCTCCATCCTTGTCCAGATTTATGACACAGCGCTCTAAAACCGAGCCCGTGGTTTGCATCCTTTTGGTATTGTCTCTGGCCGCCGCGTATCTGACCCGCGCAGCAATGGCTGCAGGAGATATGTCAGGAGCCAGGCGTTCCACCAGCGATGCAAGATTCTGCTCATTGAAGTACTGACTGAGAACAAGTCGGTGTGCAACCAGAGGAGGTTTTCTCCAAAGCTCTTCGTCAATAATGTCCGTAAAGCGACTAATTAGATCGCCGCCACCCGTCACGGACTGCCCCATCGCACCAGCGAGTTCAGCAGACATCCCGCCCCTTAGCGCATCGGATGAAGCAGGTTTCTTCAAGCGCTCCAGAATGACAGTGAACAGCACCGCATGATTTTCGCGGAGTATTCCTGCAAGACTTAGCTGCTCATCCTCGGAGAAGACTTCTGGAAGCCGCTTGCCTGCGCGCTCGAGGGCAGACGTCACGGCAAGCCGGAGATTAATGTCTTTTGCAAGGTCACCCAGCGGTGCGACAACTACCTCTGCCACTTTCCCGACGGCCCAACCTACAGCGCCAGACGAAATCATCCCGAGAAACGTCATGCTAGACGTCCCGGTATTGTTCAGTTTCATCTATTTCGGGAGGCGCGAGGACAACGCGGTCAAGAATACGAAACAGATGATTGATCAGCAGAAACTCGCTCACCGCATCCCCTAAAGAACGCGCGATTTCGCTATGCGCGTGCGGATTGCGATGGAGTTGAAGGGCGCCGCGAAACAGAAATTCAAGTCCGGCCTGTTCGCCTCTATCCCTGCGATCCTTCATAATCAGAAGTGGAGACTTTGGAGAAAACGCAGCCTCTATGAGTTTGGCCCCCGAATGGTTCATGCCTGTAAGCGCTCGCAGCCTGTCTTCAAGCCTGGCGTAACCAGTTTGAAGTGCAAAAGCCGGCCGCTCATCGAACTCGATTACCAAGTCACGGAGCCCAGGTGCAATGACTGCCAGAGGAAGGCGGACGGGATAGTGCGACCAAAGCCGTCCCTTGTTCGCATCTTCCCAGTCAGAGCGCCGGACATAATCCTGATATTGTGAAATTCTTACTGCGCGCATGCTCAGAATGGCATCCACGTCAGTCTTAGTGAGCGCGGACAATTCAAGACGCTCATATTGGGCAGGTGTGAGGTCTACTTCATCGATTTGCGCATTGTGCGCGCTGAGCATGGCAAGCGATTTCGAAAAGCCTGAGGGCCCCTCACCGGAATATCCAGAAGCAAAGCCCGGTTTGACGATCAGCAGGTCTTCATACTCATCCACCAGGAGAAGGCCATGATGGTTCCCGCAAGTCAGGATCCGCGCCTTAATTATCCGAGCTTCCCGCTGCAGTGCTTCGAGCACGGCTTCCTCGCATGGACGCGTGGCACCGCTATGACCATGATACGGCAATCCCGCTGACGCCGAAAAGCCCTCAACCTCCTTCATGTTTTGCTCTCCCGAACCGTATCACGGAAAACATCTATGGCGTCTTTCCGCTTACACAATGTTTCCGCTTCGTTCTAAGACGCCGGCAGATTGATGCGCAAGCAATAACAGCGTTTCGAAGAATACCGCCCACCCCGGGCGGGTTTGTCGAGCTGCCTCTCCGAACAGTGAGCCGAAACCTGGACGAGGCGCCGTCTGCACCAGACTGGCTGCCGGGAAAAGCCGATAGCGGCGGACCTATGATAAGCTGAGCTTAAACCCCGGAGTGGTGCGCTGAGAGAACTGAGCCCCCCGGTGCAACGAAGTTGGTACTACCATCTAGTCGGCTGCACGCGTACCTGAATGTCGATAGCTTTCCAGATACCGTAGTCTGTAACCGCGCACACTCGCAAAGCGACCAGTATCTGAAGGGATATGATCAACAATGATGAGATCAAGGCCGGCGAGCACAGTGATCGCACCAGAAATTCTATTCTTGGGTATACCACTATACTCAGCAATCTTTTCGTAACCGATGAATGCGGAATTCATCCGGTCATTCCGGAAAGCCGCGAATAGAAGGTACAATTTCATGGCGTCGAGTTCCGCGCGGGCTCGAAGTGTCAGACGGTGCGCGAAGGTGAGTACACCGGAGACATAAAGCGCCCGTGCCGGAATTTTTCCGAACGGAATCTCACTCCACCCTCGAATTGAATACCAGCCACGTTTGTTTTGAACGGTTTCAATACGTTCGTTCAGGACAAGATACTTGAGGGAGGCTGAGAGTGTATCTCGGCTAAAGCCTGTCATGCGCTGCAGATCGTCATAGCTCAAGCGGGCGATACCATCCTCCGCGTCAGCATGGTGCACCAGAGCAATATAGAGAACGAGTGCTGCGGTTACACAGCCGGAAGCGCCATCAGTCCAGCGAAACGCACAGAGACCCTGCTCCTGGACAATCCAGGCGGTTGGCATGCGCGACCAACTCATCAAGGTTCTCATTCGTTTCGGCTCCGTGAGGCGTGAATAGCGTAGGCCGCAAGCGCAAAGCCGGCGAGCACAATCACACAGAGCATTTGTTCGGTGGTCAGACCTGACACAATGGCCAGAGCGTTTTCAATAAAATCCATCGTCGTAATCCTTTTGTTTCAGCGATTGGACGGGATTTTGAAGAAAGACCTCTATCTATTCTAGAAAGAGTTCACAAGAAATATGCGTACAATTCTCACAAAATGCATTAAAAACAATATACTGCCAACAAATAAAGCAGTCGGCAAAGAATATCCCCTGAGTCGGCGAGTAAGGCCTTTTTGGAAAGAAACCCAGCCTCTCAGCCCTCATTTACCTGGACTCGCTGGCTGAGCACATAGGCTTGATGCGGACCCGTAGGCGCGCAACGATGCGCAAGAGCATTCAGCCAGCGGTACCGTTTCGACCCCTCGACCACCAGGAAACGGACATTCGGATATTTTTCTGCGTGAAACCTTATACCCTCGGGAGTCTCCAGCAATATCGGAGGTAATGTCCAAGTGCCATTTTCCCAATTCAAGGCGGTCTCTAAGGGGTCCGGCCGGTCCGGGCGAAACACCTCATAGTCATGAGCAGGATCTGCCGGACCACCCCAATGGAGATGAACCAAGGAGAGAAACCGATCTGTATCAAAACCTTCCAACCGCCAGGTCAGGTCCAGAGGATCCAGCCAGCGGTGCCGGGTTCCACGCCAGTGCCGATAGATCCATTGCTCGCAAATCTCCGCATGCAGATGCCCGAGCGTCTGCGCTTGCCGCTCCCACCAAGTCTCAAACAATTCCTGTTGAAAAGTATCCTCGCCAACAGGCCGGAACTGGTCCCAGCCGGGTGCATCGGTGAGATTTGCAAGATCAAGCATCATTGATAGCGGCCGGAAACATGCTTCGGAGTTAGACGTCTCTGGGCGTCGGTTGCTCCAAACAAATTTGATCGGAAAAATTTCATACTATCATCTCAACCAGGAGGTACATACTCATAATGGTAAATCTGTCTCAAAAGCGGTTGCGTGAGCTAACCTTAAGAGAAATCGTATCCGCGCACCTCAGCAGCCGCTCTCGCATCGAAACGGCCGATATGATCCTGGAATCATGCCTGCACTCGGCGGAAGATGGCATGCGCCAGAGCCGGGGTACCCTGCTTACGCGAAACTATGCCCCCTTGCTTTGTGGTTTTGCCATCCTTGACCAACTCGGTGGCTGCTATAGCGACAAGCAGAAGCCGGCCCTACCCGCCAGCAAGTCCGGTATTATCAAAGCGCTCGACCATTTCTGCCTATACCCGTCCGGCTCGCCTGAAAGCGACGCGATCTATCTTCTCCGCAATTGCCTTGTCCACGACAGCGCTCTTTCCGGCAAAAGTCACCGTGGTGTCTGGGCCATCTTCCGGTACGACTGGGAACAGCCGCAAGCAATCCGCCTGGCAGCAATACCCTGGGACGGCACAGCCCAAAACCTCAAGAAAGACCATGTGACCTGGGTCAATCCCAGAAAACTGACAGACGACATTTCCTTGGCCCTGAGCAATGCCCGCACGATTGAGCGGGACCGGCCAGCTGATCTGATCATCCATCAGGACAAGGAGGATATCCTGCACAAATTCATTTTCTGGACACCAAGAGACAAGATCAAAAAGTTGTTTGAAGACTGATTAGCTGCCAAAGCCAATCGCCAACCGTTTTCTGCCCCGACCGACGAGGTGCCGACATTCCTCAAATACCGGTCTGGGCATCACGGGCCTTCCCGTAGCAGAATCCAGGCAACTCCAAGATCCATTCGTTCAGAAAAGCCAGATCAGCATCTAATGTACGCTTCGCCAGAAGAGAGCCTCAAGGTACACTAATTATCCAATGAAGTCAGAGCTGCGGTCCTCGCTCTCATATCTGAGCCCTTCCGGCACAGGATGCGCGATCTTCAAAAGTTCGTCCCGGCGATATTCCATGGATCCCCCATCGCCATAGGCGGGCCTGTCGGTCTTGTGCCCCATCAGCGTGCAGCGCAGTCCATAGTCGAGGCCGGCTTCCAGCATGCGTTTTTCAAAGGCGTGCCGGAACGAATAGATGACATGATCGGTCGATGGAAACAGCTCCCTCTGACGGAACGCTTTCATGAGGTTGGCGGACACAAGTTCGCCGCGGTCACGATAATACGGGAAACCTTCCGGCGCCGCCCGCATGGCTTCCAATGCGACGCCGACCAGCGGGATATCGCGGATTGAGGTTTCGGTCTTGATCTCCCGGTCCTGACGCGGGCGGATGCGGATGAACGGGATATTGGCGTCGAGCCGGATATCTTCCGGCATGAGGTTGCAGATTTCGCTGGTGCGGCAGCCGGTCTCGATCAGGACATAGATGATGCAGCGGAGTTCCCAGCGCAGCTCGTCGAAGACGCCCGGCTTCAGGATGCGCTTTCGCACCCAGTCATTTTCAAAAGGGGGGACATCGACACGGGACTCGCCCTTGAAGAACATCTTCCGGAAGGGGTTGAGCCGGGTCTCATCGCCCTTGTGCGCGAAGTAGGCCTCATAGAGCGTGCGCATATTGCCGATATGACGGTTGGCGGTGTTGGGCTTAGCCGGTTTCTCACCCTCCTCGCGCGGGATCATCCTCTCCATCCACCAGGTCCGGTAGGCGAGCGCATCCTCGCGGCTGATATCGCTCATCGCCAGATCGCCGATCACGTCGATGAAGTAATTGATCGATGTCCGCTTGATCTTCTCCCAGGAGTATTTCTGCTTGGGCGATTTGTTGTACTGCTCATCGAAGGCAATCTCATCGAGGTAGAGTTGGAAGGCTTCCGACACTTTCGTGAGATCGACGATCCCTTCCTGAACCGGCTCGGGTATAGCTCCGAGAAGCGCTTCGGCATCCTGCGCATTTGGCGGCAGGCCGGGAGACGTCCCCGTTCGAGCAGCCGGATCCTCGCCATCAGCCCATCGAAGTCTTCCGAGGCCTTGAGCGTCTCGGCGGACACATAGGTAAAACCGCGGGCCATGGCTCTGGCGCTTGCCGCTTCATAGCGCTTCTCGCTGGCCTTGCGGGCGGCCTCAGAGGCGCCCTCGCCCTCGACCTCCGCCAGGAAGAGCGACATCCAGTAGGCGTCGTCAGCTTCGACCAGGGCGTCCCGGCGCATGCGGGCAATCTTGCGATTCTCCGTATCCAGACTGATACGCACAAAGGTGCGGGCGTCGAGCGTTTTGAACTTGCCGGGAACCCGGCGGTGATAGTGCCAGCGCTCGTCGCGCTTGAGCAAAAACTGGTCGGGATGTTTGAGAACTGTCATGCATGATTTGTATCACGATTTGGTTCCAATTTGTATCACATTTTGACCCCCGCTCGGGACTCGCATAGCCGAAAACGAAAAACGCCGGAGAATTTCCCCAGCGTTTTCAAGATCTTATGCAATTTGCCATTTCGGAGAAATGGCGCGAGTGACGGGGCTCGAACCCGCGAC
>DHQO01000010.1:25709-39312 GCA_002408125.1 Hyphomonadaceae bacterium UBA5336
CTCTAACCAACTGAGCTACACCCGCGCATGGGCTTGCCAAGCCTTTGGGGCTCGGCGGAAAGCGCTAGGTACATAGGACGCCGGATGCGGTCAAGACGGTTTTCCGCAATTTCACAGCGGGAGCTGTTTTAGAAAGATTTGTCTCCCTACTTCTGCCTCCTTGGTGACATAACACGATGAACAAGCCGTGCTAGACGCGCGTAAGGTGTAGGAAAGAGGTACCGAAGATGAAACGCATTTTCCTGATCGCAGGCGGTGTGCTGGCGCTCCTTCTGATCGCGGCCGGCGTCCTGCCCTATCTCATTCCCAATGAGGTCTACCAGCGCCAGATCGAGCGCGCGGCGACCGATGCGCTCGGCCGCGAGGTCACGCTGGAAGGCGATGTGGGCCTGTCCATCTTCCCGCGCCTGTCAGCGCGAATCGATGGCGTGAAGGTTGCCAATCCGGAAGGCTTCTCGCGCGAGAACATGATCGAAGCTGGCGAGCTGCGCGGCGTGGTCAAATGGGGCCCGCTTATCGGCGGCAAGGTCGAGGTCGCCGAGATCGCCTTTGTCGATGCCGATGTCATGCTGGAGCGCCGCGCCGATGGCGAGTCCAACTGGACCTTCGGGACCGGCGAGCCCGCCCCCGAACCGGAAGAAGACGGCGGCTCCGGCGGCAGCGTGAATGCCGGGGTCGACCGCGCCAGCCTGCAGAATGCCCGCCTCGTCTATTCCGACGCCGTCGCCGACGCCTATTACGAGATTTCCGAACTGGACCTCACCGCCACGGCCCGCGCCATGGATGTGCCCATGGAAGCCGAGGCCGAGGGCCTGTTCCAGGGCACGCCCTTCTCCATCGACCTCACCCTCGACACGCCCGAAGCGCTGATGGGCGCGGCCCCGGCCATGGTCTCCTTCGCGCTCGACACAGAGGGCGGCGCGGCCGGCTATGACGGCAGCGCCACGATGGGCGATGTCATCACCCTGGATGGCCGCTTCACCCTGGACGGGCGCGACCTGGAAAACCTCGCCACCCTGGCCGGCGTCACCGACCTGCCGGTCAATCTCGCCGCGCTCGGCCGTGTGCGCGCCGAAGGCACGGTGGCCGGCGCGCTGGAAACCCTCGAAATCGCCTTCGAGCAGCTCAGCCTGCAAAGCGACGGCCTCAGTGCCGGTTATGACGGCAGGATCAATCTCGGCGATGTGCCGGCGCTGGCCGGGACGGTGGATCTCGACTCCAGCGATCTCGGCGCCTGGCTCGGCGGGCTCGGCCTCGACCTGCCCCCGGCGGCGAGCGCGCTGAAACGTGTGGAGCTGTCTTCCGTGCTGGAAGGCCCGGTGGATGCCCTGCGCCTGAGCGATGCGCATGTCAGCCAGCAGGGCCCGCTGCTCAATGCCCGCTTCGACGGGTCCGCCCGGCTTGGCGAGACCTCCTCGCTCGGCGGCACGGTGGCGGCTTCCAGCACAAAGCTGCGCGAGCTGATGGACCTGCTCGAAGTGGAGATGGCCGAGGGCGACACGCTCCAGCGCTTCAGCGTGGAGGGCGATGTGTCCGGCACCATGGAGCTCATCCAGATCTCGAAGCTCGATGCGAGCCTTGACGATGTGCGCGCGGCCGGCGCGCTGGACCTGCGCCTGGATGGCCCGCGCCCCTTCATCGGCGGCACCATCACCACGGGCCGGCTGGATCTCAGCCCGTTCCTGACGACCTCCGACGCGCCGCCCCCGGAAAGCTCCGGCTCGACCGGCTGGAGCGACGAGAAGCTCGATCTCAGCGGGCTGCAGGCCGTGGATGCCGATATCCAGCTGAAGGCCGACCAGATCATCCTCGGCGATATCGCGCTCGACCAGCCCGACCTCGCCGCGACGGTCGCCAATGGCAATCTCACCGCCGACATCACCAGCATGCGCGCCTTCGGCGGCGCCTGGGCCGGCGAGTTCGGCCTCGATGGCAGCGCGGCGACCCCCGCCATGCGGGCCAATCTCACCGGCCAGTCCATCGCCGTGGACCAGGCGCTCGGCGCGCTGGCAGGCATCGATGCCCTGGCCGGTCTCGGCGAGCTGAATGTCGACGTGACCTCGCGCGGCGACAGCCTGAAGGCGCTGGTGGAAGGCCTTTCCGGCGAGATGGGCTCGAACCTTCAGAACGGCGTGATCAAGGGGATCAATATCGGACAGCTGGTGCGCTCGCGCGACAACATCGTCCAGGCGCTGGCCGACGGCACGCTGCAGATGGCGCTGGAGCCGGAAGCGGAGACCGATTTCACCTCGCTGCTGGCGGGCCTCGACATCTCCAATGGCGTGGCCTCGATCAGCCAGTTCTCGATGACCAATCCGGTGCTGTCGCTGTCGGGCGACGGGAGCATCAATCTCGGCGCGCAGACCATGGATGTCGGCATCGTGCCGCGCGTCGACACCTCCGGCTCGGGCGCGGGCAGCGCGCTGCAATTGAACGGCGTGCCGATCCCCTTCCGCATCCAGGGCAGCTGGACCTCGCCCAGGCTGACGCCGGACACCAATCTCATCCAGTCCATCCTGCGCCAGGATGTCGGCAATCGGATCGGTCAGGAGATCGGCGGGGATGCCGGCAATATCATCGGCCAGATCATCGGTGGCGGACAAGGCCAGAGCTCAGGCTCAAGCTCGGGTCAGACGCCGGCAACACCCTCCGGCGAGGGCACCACGGAAGGTGAGACCACCACGCCACCGGCACGCACGCCTGAAGAACAGCTCGAAGACGCCGCACGCGACGCGGCCCGCAACGCCATCGGCGACCTCTTCAACCGCAACCGGCAGCAGCAACAGCCGGCGGAGGAGGAAGCAGAAACGGAGGGCGATGGAGAATAAGCCGTAGGGTGCATGGAGGCCAAAGGCCGATATGCACCGGCATCGGTGAAGCTTGGTGCATATCGCTTCGCTCCATGCACCCTACAAGATGCCGGTTGGGGAGGAGCTATGAGCCGCCTGCTTCGCCAAATACCACCCCGCCCGTCATCGCCCCCGGCACGCCGGTCGTGCCGGGCCAGCTGATCGGCAGGCCGCGTGAGGCTCGCACCGCAAGCAGCGCAAACGCCTCGGCCTCCACGCTGTCGCCGCGCCAGCCGATCCTGTCGGCGCTCACCACCGCGCAGGGCAGCGCCTCGCGCAGGGCGTCCATCAGCGCCGGATTGTGCCGCCCGCCGCCCGAGACGATCACCTGCGCCGGCCGCTCAGGCAGGCGCGCCACACCGACCGCCACCGCGCGCGCGGAAAAGGCCGTCAGCGTCGCCGCGCCATCCTCGAAGCTCAGCCCCCGCGCCAGCGAGGCGCTGAAATCATAGCGGTCGAGCGATTTTGGCGGCGGCTCGGCAAAGAAGGGGTGCTTGAAGACGATGTGCATCAGTCCCTCATGCACCGCCCCGGCGCGCGCGAACCGGCCATCCTTGTCATAGGTGCCGCGGCCATGGCCCTCGACCCACTCATCGATCGGGCCATTTGCCGGGCCGGTGTCGAAAGCGATGAGGGAGCCGTCGCGCATGCGCGCCGTGATGTTTGCCACCCCGCCGAGATTGAGCACGGCCAGCGGCCCGTCGCCGAGCCCCGCCATCAGCGCGCCGTGATAGGCCGGCGCCAGCGGCGCGCCCTGCCCGCCGGCAGCGACATCAGCAGAGCGGAAATCATAGGCGAGCGGCACACCCAGCGCGGCCTGCAGGGCCGGCGCGTCGATCAGCTGCAATGTCGCGCCGGGCACATCTTCCTTCGGCGCACGGTGCAGCACGGTCTGGCCATGCACGCCGGCAAGCTCCGGCTGCGGGCCTGTCCAGCCGGCGAGCATCTGGCGAAACGCATCCGCATGCGTGGCCGTGATCACAGCGCGGGCCGCATCGAACTCGGCGCCCGGCTGCGGGCCGGTCCAGTTCCAGGCGCGCGCGGCATCGGTCGCGGTTTTCAGAACCTCACGCTCCTCGGAGGTGTATTTGCGCTCGGCCGTGGGTCCGAACTCGAAGATCCGCTCCCCATCGGTGCGGATCATCGCCGCATCCACCGCGTCCAGCGAGGTGCCGGACATGAATCCGGCCACCCAGATGGGCTCGAACGCGGCTTCTCCATTGCCCATGCGCGATGCCTTCCCTATGACGCTTGGCCTCTACTGAGGATTGGAGGCCGCCATGGGCAATTACAAGTCCGAGTTCCTGAAGACCCTCGCCGAGCGTGGCTATATCAAGCAGGTCACGCACGAGGCGGAGCTGGACGCCTATTGCGCGGGCGGTGTGCCGACGGCCTATATCGGTTTCGACGCCACCGCCGACAGCCTGCATGTCGGGTCCCTGGTGGGAATCATGATGCTGCGCCGCCTGCAACAGGCCGGCGGGAAACCCATCGTACTGATGGGCGGGGGCACCACCAAGGTGGGCGATCCGACCGACAAGGAAAAGTCCCGCCCCATCCTCACCGAGGAGCAGATCGCGGCGAACATTGCCGGCATCCGCAAGGCATTCGAGCCGTTCCTTCAGTTCGGCGATGGCCCCACAGATGCCGTGATGGTCAATAATGACGACTGGCTGAAGCGGCTGGGATACATCGAGTTCCTGCGCGATATCGGCAAGCTCTTCACCATCAACACCATGGTGAAACAGGATACGGTGGCCCGCCGGCTGGCCAATGAGCAGCCCTACACCTTCCTCGAATTCAACTATATGCTCCTGCAATCATACGATTTTCTGGAGCTTGCGCGCCGCAATGACTGCCGCATCCAGATGGGCGGATCGGACCAGTGGGGCAATATCGTCGGCGGCGTGGACCTCAACCACAAGGCCGATGGCCGCGAGGTGTACGGGCTGACCACCAATCTCATCACCACCGCGTCGGGCGGCAAGATGGGCAAGACCGCAGACGGCGCAGTCTGGCTGAATGCCGACAAGCGTTCGCCTTATGAGTACTGGCAGTTCTGGCGCAATACCGAGGATGCCGATGTCGGGCGGTTCCTGAAACTGTTCACCGACCTGCCGATGGATGAAATCGCCCGGCTGGAGGCGCTGGAAGGCGCTGAGATCAACGATGCCAAGGTGGCGCTGGCCGATGCGGCGACCGCGCTGCTGCATGGGGCCGAGGCGGCCCGCGAGTCCCGCGAGACGGCCGCGAAAGTGTTCGAACAGGGCGCGGCGGGCGATGCCCTGCCGACGGTTGAGATTGCCAGCGGCGAGATTGACGGCATGCTGGTGGCCGCGGCCTTTACCGCCGCCGGGCTCACCGAGTCGAACGGCGCGGCCCGCCGCCTGATCAAGCAAGGCGCGGCGAAGCTCAATGATGTGACGGTCAGCGATCAGAACGCGGTGCTGTCACTGTCGGATCTGGAAGACGGTGTTGCCAAGTTGTCTGCCGGCAAGAAACGGCATGCGTTGGTGAAGGCGGTTTAGCAAACCCCAAGCCCTCATCCCGAGCGGAGACGAGGGACGAGGGCGGGCTTTTTCTTGTTTGATCCCCGCTTCGGGCGTCGCCCTACGCGATGGATCGCGCTCAGGGCTGCTTGCTCTCCATCGCTCGCCCCATGGTTCGTCTCCGCTCACCATGAGGCAGTAGCGCCCTGCGCTCTCTTGAGCCCTACTCCCCCCCCGTGGTTTCCTCCTCTGTCGGTTCTTCCGGCAGGGGCAGTTCGGTGCTGCTGGGGTTCTCGAAGATGCGGCGCAGGACGCCCGGGGTAATGGCCGAGAGCGGGTTCACCGCCACCTGGGCACGGGCAAGTTCCCCGCGCACCGAATAGGTCAGCGAGAAGACGCCCTCGCCTTCCCGGCTGACGAAGAGGTCGCCAATGATGGGTATCCCGCCCAGGGCCGAGTTCACGCCGAAGCTCGGCACCAGGACCCCGTCAAAGGAGATCCCGCCGGTCTCCGGCTCGACCCAGCCATTGACCGTCAGGCCGAGCGCCGGGCCGGAGGCACGCCCGCCATCTATGACATAGCGCCCCTCGCGGGTGCGTATCGGCAGCTCGATCTGACTGAACAGCACGCCTTCCCCGCCGAGCGTGTCGGCCAGGCCCCGAAGAGAAGCGATCGAAAGGATCTGCGTCAGGAAAGGTGCATCGCGCAGGCGCGCGCCTTCGATATGGACATTGTAGTCGGTCGCCTGGTCTTCCCCGCGCAGGACGCCGGTAAGTTCCAGGCGGCCCCCGAGCAGGGTGTCGGTTTCGAAGAAGGTCTGGATCAGCGCGCCGGCATCGTCGGCGCTCAGCGAGATGCGCGAGGTGTCGTCACTCTCGCGCTGGAAGCTGAGATTGAGCGCGGCGCCGGCGCGGATGGTGCCGGCGGCCGTCATGGATTGCAGGCCCTCGCCGGAGGAAATCGCGGCCAGGCGTGCCTGCTGCAGCGTCAGCGCATCGCTGAGCACAAGCTCTTCCACCTCCGCATCTACCGTGATGCCGGTGCCGAACCCGTTGCCGCCCCCGGGGGAGAAATTGCCCGGCCCGGGCAAGAGGCCGGTGAGATCGAGCAACGGCCCGTTGAGGCTGAGCGACAGCCCGCCGGCATCGCGCAGCACCTCGCCGGCCACGTCGGCTCGCCCGGCCAGATAGGCCCGGTGCAGGTCGGCCGAGATCAGCCGGTCATCCTCGCTCAAGAGGATATCGCCGGCCAGCTTCAGGGTCGCGCTGTCGAGATTGGCCTCGGCGCGGCGCACCCCGGCGATCTCGCGGAAATGGATCCGCGCGCTGGCCGGATCGCCAGGCGGTTTGAGCCAGCCAATCTCGGCGAAATCTATGCGCGCAATGGTGAGGTCGAGATCCACGCTCGAGGCGATGACCGTCTCACCGTCGATCTCGGCATTCACCTGCACCGGCACCTCGCCGGAGACATAGGGTCGCCCGAGCAGGCCGAACTGGTTGAGCACATCGGCGGTCACCGTGCTCTGGGCGGTCAACCGGCTTGGCCCGCCATCATCGGTGAAATCATCCCGCCATTCGAAATTCACCTCGGCCGGGCCGAGCGCACCAAAGCCGGAAATGGTGATCCGCTCCTTTGTCAGGTCGACGCGGGCGGTGGTGTCTTCCAGGCTGAAGCCGGCGGCGATGTCAGCCACGCCGGCATCGCGTACCTGGCCGGTGACGGAGAACTCGGTCTCCTCAAGCGTGACATCGTCGAGGGCCGGGCGCGTCATCTCGAAGGTGATCTCGCCACTGCCCGACAGCCGGCCCGGATCGAAGCCGGTCTCCTCTTCGAGGTTGAGGCGGGAGTTGAACACCGCGTCCACCGCCTCGCGCACGGGCCCGCGCCCCTGCGCCTTCACGATGAGGTCGCCGCCTTTGGGGTTCAGCTCCGGGATGGCCACGCTGCCGGAATCGAGCACCCAACTCATCCACTTGCCGCGCGAGACCTCGACCGAGAAACTGTTGCCCGTCAGCCGGCCCGAGCCGGAGGCCTGGCTCACCGGCGCCAGCTCCGACAGGAAGCGCACATCGGCGTCGCGGGCGGTGAAGTTCACCTCCAGCGCCTCGTCGTCGAGATAGCCGCGCGCCATGCTGGTGGGCGTGAGATTGAGCTCGGCCGTCGCGCCGGTCAGCGTGCCGGCCTCGACATTGTCGCGGACGAAGTCGCGCGCCCCGGCGCCCAGCGAGACCGGCCAGAAATCCAGGACGGTCCGTGTCCCGGTTTCCCCGGTCAGCTCCGCCACCAGGGTGAGCGAGAGCGGCAGCTCGCCCTCGGCCGGCTCCAGGTTGCGCGTCAGCGTGCCCCGGCTCTCTATCTGCACCCCGCCGGTATCCAGCCGGGCGCGTTCGAACACCATCGAATGCAGGTCCGGGCGCAGGCTGGCGTCAATCTCGACATTCTCCAGCTGCCAGGGGCGCTCGAACATCGGCGTGGCATCGACCCTCAGGCGCGGCGCGCGGAAGGTGATCGGCCGGTCGCCCTCGCCGAACACCGCCTCGCCCAGAGAGCCGCTGATCTCGCCCATGACAATGCCCGCATCAAGCGCATCGAATTCAAAGTTCAGGGAATCGCTGGTGGTGTCGTAATTGGCCTCGCCATCGATCCGGGTCACCGCGACGGGCTCACCGGCGATCTGGATCGCGCCGGCGCCGGTCTGCCCGCGTATGGCAACGCTGGTCAGGCCCTTCTCGCGCGTGGCCTCCGCGCCGAGGGTGAGTTGGGCCGGCAGGCCGGTCATGCGCTCTTCCGACACGCCGAGACGTACGGCCAGTTCCGACAGCGTCCAGCCGGCGAGCGAGAAATCCACTGACAGGGTCTGGAAGGCATCGGAGGAGTTCATCACCAGCGACATCTGTTCCGGCAGGCCGGCTTCGGCGCCCTGGGCCGCGAGGTTCAGCGCCAGGTCGCTCTCGCGCGCCGTCAGCGTGCCGCTGGTGTTTTCCAGCCGCGCGATCCGCGATCCCGACTGGAGATAGACATCCAGCGCAATGCCATCGAAGGTGACCTCCTCCAGGCGGATGGAATCGACAATCTCGGTGCCGCCATTCAGCAGCGCGCCGAGCAAGCGGTTGAGGCTGGCAAGCCATTCGGCCGGGGTCTCCGGCAGGGCGGCGGCCGGGATCGGCGGCAAGGGCTCTCCGCCCACGCTCCAGGTATCGCTGGAGAGCTGCCGGATCTCCAGAAAGCCGCCGCGCAGACCGACCCCGACAAGGTCGATCTGGCCTAGCAGCAGCGCCGAGGCATCCAGCTCCAGGTCGGCGGCCTCCGCGCGCCCGCCCACCTGGCCGTCCTCGGAATAGAACACCACGCCCTCGGCGGTGACATACATCCGCCGCTGCTCGGGCGACCAGCGCAGATCCACCCGCTCGATCGCCACGCCGCGCCCGTTACGGGCATCGCGCAGGGCCGATTCGATATCGTCCTTGAACAGCGACAGCTCAATCGGCCCCTGCGAGAGGCGCCAGGCCAGCAGGGCCGCGGCGATCACGGCCAGAAACAGGATACCGCCAAGTATCTCGAACACGATGACCCTGGCGGTGGGGCGAACCACGTTGAAAACCTCCACGAATGACCGGCATCCGGCCTTGTTGGCCCGCCCTGCCCTGCTCTACAGACTGTATGGCGCGCCGGCGGGGACCGCCAGCGCTGTTGCGCAGGCTTAAGAGCCTAACACTGTAATAGAATGAGAGGTTTCATGGTTGAAGAAGGTGTTACCGCGCCGGGATTTTCCCTGCCCGCCGCCGGCGGCAAGACGCTGAGCCTGGCAGATTTTGCCGGAAAATGGGTCGTCCTGTACTTCTACCCGAAGGACAACACGCCCGGCTGCACCACCGAAGGCAAGGATTTTTCCGCGCTTTTACAAGAGTTCGCCGCCCGCAACGCCGTGGTCATCGGCGCCTCGAAGGACTCGGTGAGAAAGCACGACAATTTCCGCGAAAAGCAGGGCCTCAGCGTCGAGCTGGTTTCCGATGAAACCGGCGAGCTGTGCGAGGCCTATGGCGTCTGGGTCGAGAAGCAGCTCTATGGCAGGACATATATGGGCATCCAGCGTGCCACATTCCTGATCGATCCGGCCGGCAAGGTGGTGAAGGTCTGGCCAAAGGTGAAAGTAAAGGGTCACGCCGAGGCGGTTTTGGGTGAAATCCCGGTAAGATAAGCCTTAGATTTAGGCAATCGTTCCCAATCCGAGACAAAGCTTAATCAGACTTTAACCGGTTCATGGCGATCTGATGCAGATTTCATGGCAAGTAGGGCTTCCATGGCGAGGCAGGATCAGGTTAGAACTGAAAACAGGGATTGGGACGGTCGTTGGCCTGAGAAACCGACGGCTGATAATAGGATCACCAACCGGCGGGCGGCGTAGATGAAGAAGTTGAGTTTGCGGGCGCGGGCGATTTTCGACCGTGTCTTCCCCGAAAGACAAATTTATCACCGAAGCGGCGGCACGGTGCACTACATCTCTGTGTCGCCCTGGCAGCAGGCCATGCTTGCAGCCGGCGTGACCGCAATTGCCGGCTGGACCGGCATGACAACCATCTCCTACGTGTTCGGTTCCGGCGGCAGCTACGACATCGCCGAAAACGGGGAATCCACTGCCCGCTATCAGCGCTGGATCCAGGAACTGCGCGCCAACACCGCCCTGTCACGCACGCTGCTGGAAGAGCGCACCGAGGATTTCCAGCGCGTCACCGCCGAATTCGAAGAGCGCCACCAGGCCCTCACCGTCATCCTTGAAGCGCTCGAAAGCGGCAAGGATCTCGATATCACCACCCTGCGCGGCGACAATGCCGACCTCCTGCTCGAAGCGACGATCGACGAAGCCGATGCCCGCCAGGGCATTGAGCGCGTCCAGCCGGGCGCCTCGCTGGAAGTCGTCGGCGTGCGCGCGCGCATCGACGAGCTTGAGCAGAGCCAGGAAGCCTGGCTGAACCAGGCCGAGGACATCGTGGTCGAGCGCGCCGAGCGTGCCCGCGGCATCCTGCGCCTGACCGCGGTCGGCAATGGCCGCATCGAGGACAATCGCGCCATGGGTGGCCCCGCCGTCTCCATCGGCGAACTGACCTCCGGCATCGAGGAAGGCCCCGACGCGGTCTTTGATCGCCGGGTTCTCCAGGTGGCTGCCCGCCTGGAAGAAGCCAAGTATTACGAAGACATCGTCGACAATCTCCCGCTGGCCGAGCCGATCGGCGTGCCTGCACGCCTGACGTCGAATTACGGCATGCGGGTCGACCCGTTCACGCGCCGTCCTGCCTGGCACAACGGGGTCGACATGGCCGCCTATTACAAGGCGCCGATCGCGGCGGCTGGTCCCGGCACCGTGACCTTTGCCGGCCGCATGACCGGCTATGGCCGCATGGTGGAAGTCGACCATGGCTATGGATTCAAGTCGCGCTATGCCCATATGAACTCAATCAGCGTCTCACGGGGTGACACCGTTGCAATAGGTGATACGCTGGGGTTGATGGGGTCGTCTGGGCGGAGTACCGGTCCGCACCTGCACTATGAGGTGTACTTCAACGGCAAGGCCTACGATCCGGTCGATTTTCTGAAGGCAGGAAGACATGTTCACCAAGACCAATAAACCCGGCGAAAGTGGAGGCGCGCCCTTGAGCAGCAATCCGACACAAGACGCCATTCGCGGCGCAGCAAGCAAGCCGGCCGGCCGTGTCGCCGCGTCGATCATCTGCGCCGACATGAAGATCAATGGTTCGGTCTATTCCGAAGGCGCACTTCAGGTCGACGGCCATGTCGAAGGCGATGTGACCGCCCAGGACATTACCATCGGTGCCTCCGGCACGATCACCGGCGAGGTCATCGCCGAGGTGATCACCGTGAAGGGCACGATCAAGGGCTCGATCCGCGGCCGCAAGGTGGAACTGGAAACCGGCGCCAAGGTGGAAGGCGACATCGTCCACACCTCGTTGACCATCCAGGCCAACGCCGTGTTCGAAGGCCAGGTCAAGCACGCCACCGACCCGCTGAAAAATGCCGGCCCGAAAGCTGCCAGCCCGTCCGCGCCCAAGACATCCTCGGCCTCATCGCCGGCCAAGCCGAATGCGACCCCGCCCGGACAGCCCGGCGGCAATGCCTGATCGGCAACTTGCCTGGTGAAATTCGAAGAAACCGCCGGCCCTGCCCGGCGGTTTTTTTGTGCCCGCCCTGCCCTCGACTTGATGCCCGGCGCCCATCGGGCCTAGTCTGGAGGCCCTGCAGGGGACGCGGGCCATGGCCAGACTGTTCATTTCCTACCGTCGCGAGGACACGCAATACCAGGCCGACCGCCTGCATGCCGCCATTTGCCCGCATGTGGATGACCCGGCGCGCGACATCTTCATCGATATCGACAATATCCCGCTGGGCGTGAACTTCGCGTCCTATCTCGACGAAAAAGTCAGCCAGTGCGAAGTGCTGCTGGCCCTGATCGGCCCGCGCTGGCTGGAGGCACGCGGTCCGGGCGGCGAGCGCCGGCTCGACGATCCGGGCGATTTCGTGCGCATCGAGATCGCCAGCGCCCTGAAGCGCGGCATCCCCGTCGTGCCCGTCCTGTTCGACGGCGCGCCTGTCCCGCCGCACGAGCAGCTGCCCGAGGACCTGAAGGAACTCAGCTTGCGCAACGGCGTGGAGATC
Organism: Hyphomonadaceae bacterium UBA5336; assembly: GCA_002408125.1. Taxonomy (GTDB): domain Bacteria; phylum Pseudomonadota; class Alphaproteobacteria; order Caulobacterales; family Hyphomonadaceae; genus UBA5336. The sequence continues at coordinate 37,717 of DHQO01000010.1, forward strand.
CGCCGGGTCAGCTTCGAGGAGGATACGATCCGCCTCGCCCGCGGCCTCGGCCTGATCCAGGTGCCCCGGCCGGAACCGGAGCCCGAACCGGCGCCGCCACCCGGCAATGAAGGCTGGGCCGAGATCGAGGACAGCATCGAGCCGGGCAACTACGCCGCCTTCGCCGAACACCATCCCGGTCATCCCATGGCGTCCGAAGCCGCGCGCCGCGTACGCCAGCTGGAAGCCTGGCATGATGTGGACAAACAAAACGCCGCCGCGATCAAGGACTTCCGCCTTGCCGCAGAAGGCAAGAACGAGCTCTTCCCGGCCCTGGACGCCCACACGCAAAAGACCATGGACCGGGTCGCACGCCAGACACGCAAGGCTGCGGAGTCAGGCGGCAAATCCCGTCGGCCGCCCTGGGCCTGGATCTCCCTTGGAGCCGTGATTGTCCTGATGCTCTCTTCCTACGCAATCATGCGGCTCAGTTCACGTGACAATACGAGTTTGCCAGACCCCGACTATGGCTATGGCATGGAAGTTCTCTCCCCCTACATCGCGGACCTCACAAGCAGTGATGTGTCCATGGAGGGGCGACCGATACGTCATGTTGCGCGCGAGGAACTCATTCGCCTGATGAACATGTCTCCCAACGGCGCCCTCAACCGTGCTTTCCTGGACGAGATCGACACGGTGAGCGGAGTGGATGAGTATCGCGCGCGCATGGGCGCAGCGATCATCATTGCCGGGCTCGACACGCCCGTTGCCATGGACCGCCGTTCCAGCGCCATGGCCTTGCTGGAGGCCTGGCGGGAGGAGACATCCGATCAAAGCCTGCGCGAAGCATTGGCCCGCGCCCTGCGCAATCTCGATCCGCAATGGCGGGCCAGCGGCACGCCCTCAAACCCTGCCGGCAGGAGCGAGGAACCCGATCCCACGGCAGGTGAGGCCGGCCAGGCCTCACCACAGCCATCGGTTCCGGCCCCAACCGCCGCAGAGCGCGGCCAGGCGGCCCTTGAGACGGGCGAGTACGAGACCGCCTATTCGGAATTCTCCACCTCCTGCGAAGCCGGCATCCCGGCGAGCTGCCACGCCCTGGGCGCGCTTTACCGAAACGGGCTCGGCGTGGACGAGGATCTTGTCCAGGCCGCGCATTTCTTTCAGACGGCCTGCGATGGCGGAGAAGCCGATGCCTGCTACAATCTCGCCGCGCTCTACGATGAGGGCCAGGGCGTGACAAAAGACCGGGGCCGCGCCGCAGAACTCTATAATCTGGCCTGCCATGGCGGCAATGAGCTGGCATGCCTCCTTCTGGTGGACCGGCCCAAATAACAATCGGTAGCGGGATTGAAACCGGCGAGGGACCTGCCGGCCAATCCGACCCACCTGCCGCGGCCCGCACACTCTCGGGCATGAAGCAACTCGCCGATCCCTTCTCCCGGGTGCACCCGCTCTTCTGGCCGGTGTTGTGGCTGAGCCTGCGTGCCTTCGTGGCCTGGACCGGCAAGCTGATCGAAGAGGGGCATGCCTATGCCAGCATGCGGGTCGAGATCACCTGGTATGGCTGGATCCATGTCGTGTATCTGGATCTCAGCCCCGAGCGGGCGGCCTTCA
>DHQO01000011.1 GCA_002408125.1 Hyphomonadaceae bacterium UBA5336
GCCGACCTGTTCGAGACCTATGCGGTGACCATCGTGGCCACCATGGTGCTCGGCGCGATCTATTTCGCCAATGCGAGCTATCTCGGAGCGATCATGATCCTGCCGCTGGCGATCTGCGCGGTGTGCATTTTCGCCTCTATTGTCGGCACCTTCTTCGTGCGCCTGTCGCCGGGGTCGACCAATGTCATGGGCGCGCTCTACAAGGGGCTTGCCGCGACCGGCGTGATCTCTCTCATCCTGATCGCCATCGTCATGTATTCGGTGCTGCCGAATGGTTGGGGTGAGCTGGAGGGCGCGGGTGAGGCGCTCGGCCTGATGGAGCGCTCGGGCGGTCCGGCCAGCGTGACGGGTCTGGACCTGTTCGGCTGTGCTGCGATGGGCCTCATCGTGACGGGGCTGATTGTCTGGATCACCGAGTACTACACCTCCACGGCTTTCCGCCCGGTGCGCTCGGTGGCGCTGGCCTCCCAGTCCGGCCACGGCACGAACGTCATCCAGGGCCTGGCGGTCTCGCTTGAGTCCACGGCCCTGCCGGCGCTGACCATCATTGTCGGGATCCTGGTGACCTATAACCTTGCCGGCCTGTTCGGCATCGCGATTGCCACCACCGCCATGCTGGCGTTGGCCGGCATCATCGTGGCGCTGGATGCCTTCGGCCCGGTTACCGACAATGCCGGCGGGATCGCGGAGATGGCCGAGTTGCCGTCTTCGGTGCGCGACACCACCGATACGCTGGACGCGGTGGGCAACACCACCAAGGCCGTGACCAAGGGCTATGCCATCGGCTCGGCCGGGCTCGGCGCGCTGGTGCTGTTTGCCGCCTATACCGAGGACATCAAATACTTCGCCGCGCACACGACCGGCGCGCTGGAAGGCGTCGTGGTGAACTTCTCGCTGTCCAACCCCTATGTGGTGGTCGGTCTGCTGTTCGGTGGCCTGCTGCCGAACCTGTTCGGTGGCATGTCGATGATGGCGGTGGGCCGTGCGGCCCAGTCGGTCGTGGTCGAGGTGCGTCGTCAGTTCCGCGAGATCCCCGGCATCATGGAGGGCGAGAACCGTCCCGACTATGGCAAGGCGGTCGACATCCTCACCCAGGCGGCGATCAAGGAGATGATCGTGCCCTCGCTCCTGCCGGTGCTCTCGCCGATCGTGCTGTTCGTGATTGCCTGGCTGATCGGCGGTCTCGCCGCGGGCCTGGCCGCCGTCGGTGCCATGCTGCTCGGCGTGATTGTCACCGGTCTCTTCATCGCCATCTCGATGACATCGGGCGGCGGGGCCTGGGACAATGCCAAGAAATATATCGAGGACGGCCATCATGGCGGCAAGGGCTCTGAGGCCCACAAGGCGGCTGTGACCGGCGACACGGTGGGCGATCCTTACAAGGACACCTCCGGCCCGGCCGTGAACCCGATGATCAAGATCACCAATATCGTGGCCCTGCTCATGCTGGCCGTGGTGGCGGGCGGCCACTAGGCCGGATCCTGAAACACAAAAATCTGGCCGCCCCGGAGTTTCCGCTTCGGGGCGGTTTTCTTATATCCGCACAGAGTCCGAGAGAGGCCGAGGAGGCACAGCATGATCAGTCCCGCCCACGTCCAGACCATGGCGCGCTACAATGCCTGGCAGAACGGGTCGATCTTCGCGGCGGCGGCGAGCCTGCCGGAAGAGGAACTGGCGCGCGACCGCGGTGCCTTTTTCGGCTCCATCCTGGGCACTCTCAATCACCTGCTCTGGGGCGACGGTATGTGGATGAGCCGGTTTTCCGACACCGTGACCAAACCGGAACTGGCCATGCGCGACTCGCTCGACAGGTTCGCCAGCCTGGAGACGTTGCGCCCGCCGCGCGATGCGATGGATCACGCCATCATCGAATGGGCCAATGGGACAACTGCCGACTGGCTCGCAGGCGACCTTTCCTGGTATTCCGGTGCAGCCCGGCGCGACATGGTCAATCCGGCCTGGTTCTGCGTCACGCATTTCTTCAATCACCAGACCCATCATCGCGGGCAGGTCCATGCAATGCTGACCGCAGCTGGCGCGAAACCGGACGATACCGACCTCTTCCTGATGCCTGCTTCGAACTAGCCACAGGCAGGGATTTACCCGCGAAATCCTGCTTGCGGCATAATCCGTGTGCCGCGCTGCAATCTGCGCAAAAGGATGCTTGCCAGCGCCCGCCTGCCTCGCTATATCGCGCGTTCCAACCGCAGTGCTCCCTTCGTCTATCGGTTAGGACGCCAGGTTTTCAACCTGGAAAGAGGGGTTCGATTCCCCTAGGGAGTGCCACGGTTGAACTTCGGGCACTGCGCTTCAGTCTCCCTTAAAACCTGTCATGGTAACCGGTGGATCAAGCATCTATCGGACTGTTTTCATGCCCTCTGCCACCCAACCCAGCCTGACCCTGTCGCCCAGCCGCCTGTTTACAAGATGGCTTGCCGACCAGGGCACCAGCCTGGCGTTTACCACCTACCAGGCGGGCAAGCTGTTCTTCATCGGGCTGACCGAGGCCGGCGAAATGACGGTGTTCGAGCGCACCTTCGACCGGCCGATGGGGCTGGCGCGCGACGGCGACACATTGTGGCTCGCCACGCGCTACCAGCTCTGGCGGTTCGAGAACTTCCTGTCGTCCGGCCAGACCCAGAACGGCTATGACGCGCTCTATGTGCCGCTGGAGGGGCGCACCACCGGCGATGTGGATATCCACGATGTCGGCATCGGCGAGGATGGACGCCCGCGTTTTGTCGTCACCCGCTTCAACTCGATTGCGGAACTGGATGACCGTGGCAGTTTCCGCCCGCTCTGGCGCCCGCCCTTCATCGACCGGCTGGCGGCCGAGGATCGCTGTCACCTCAACGGCATGGCCATGAAAGAGGGCACGCCGCGCTATGCCAGCGCTGTGGCGCCGACAAACCTCGTCGAGGCCTGGCGCGACCGGCGCCGCGATGGCGGCATTGTTCTGGATGTTGCTTCCGGTGAGATCGTCGCCAGCGGCCTGTCCATGCCTCATTCCCCGCGCCTGCATCGTGGCGAGCTCTATCTTCTCAATGCCGGCTCGGGCGAGTTCGGCCGCGTCGACCTTGCAACCGGCGCCTTCCAGCCCATCGCCTTCTGCCGCGGCTTCCTGCGCGGCCTGACGCTGGTTGGAAATTATGCAGTGGTCGGCGCCTCGCTGCCGCGCAACGCCACCGCCTTTGAAGGGTTGGCCGTGCAGGAGCGGCTCGACAAGGAAGGCATCGGCGCGAAATGCGGACTCTCGGTGGTCAATCTCACCACGGGCGATGTGGAGCACACGCTGCACATTGAGGGGATTGTCGAGGAGCTCTATGACGTGGTCGCGCTGGAAGGCGTGCGCCAGCCCATGGCGCTTGGCTTTCGCAGCCAGGAAATACACCACGCGCTGAAACTTACAGCCGGCACCTGACCTGATTACAACTTAGGCACGCACAAACCGAATCAAAATACAAGCCCAACCTTTCAAAGAATTCACAGCGATCGGCTCGTCCGTCCCGTGACAAATTTTCTTGGCGGTTTTAACTAGTAAGCCGCTGGGGAAATTTTGGATGATGACTCAACCTGCTGAGGAAAATCGCGGCGTGGACCCGCAATCGGTCCGCGTGATTGGACGGATTAAGTGGTTCGACCAGGCCAAGGGCTATGGATTCGTGGTCAGCGAGTCCGCCCAGGGCGTGCAGATCTCGACCGATATTCTCCTCCATGTCAGTTGCCTGAAAGGCTATGGCGAGGCCCATGCCGATGAAGATGCGCGCATTGTCTGCGACGCGGTCGAACGTGAGCGTGGCTGGCAGGTGGTCCATATCATCGAGATGGACCGGCCACGCGCCGTTGTTGCCCGTGAGAGCGGCGCCCCCCCAGAACTCGAACCGGTAATCGTGAAATGGTTCAACCGCACGCGCGGTTATGGCTTCGTCAACCGCGCCGGCGAGACCGAGGACATCTTCATCCACGCCACGGTTCTGCGGCCGGCCGGGATCGAGGAAGTTGAACCGGGCCAGCGTTTGCTCGCTGCGGTCGAGAATGGCTCCAAGGGTGCCCATATTTCGATGGTCCAGCTCACCGACCGCGAGGACTGAGCGCGAAATTGCGCAGGACCCGTGCGAATTTCGGTTGAGCCGGTATCGGCAGGCGGCTAATCCACTGTCATGACCCGTTCCCTGATCCCCGCGGCGCTGGCCGGCCTGTGCATTGTTTCCGCGTATCTTCTTCCAGCCGCGGCCCAGGAAGCGGCCCAGCCGACCCTGGAGCAGTCCGAGCTCACCATCGATACCGGCGATGCGACCCATGTCTTCACCGTGGAGCTTGCCAATGACCGCGAGGAAATCGCGACGGGCATGATGTTCCGCACCGAAATGGCGCCCGATGCCGGCATGCTGTTCGATCTCGGCGATCCGCGCCCGGTGACCTTCTACATGAAGAATACGCTGATCCCGCTGGACATGCTGTTCCTGGATACCGAGGGCGAGATCCTCGCCATCGCCGAAAATGCCGAACCGCTGTCCCTGCGCCTGGTCGATCCGGGCGTCGCCGTGAAGGCCGTTCTGGAGATCAATGGCGGTCTCAGCCAGCAGCTCGGCATCGAGCCGGGCGATGAGATCATTCACCCCTTGTTTGCCTCCGATGGAGCTGAGTGAGTCCGGTCTGGTCCCGCCCGGCTTTTCACTCGCGCAGACCCGCGGCAAGTTCACCACCCATAACGGCCCGGTCTACCGCGCCGATGGCGCGGGCGATGTGCGCTCCGGCATCCGCATTCTCGACCGGCATTGCAACGGTATGGGCTTCCTGCACGGGGGCATGGCCGCGGCCTTTTCCGACAGCGCGCTGGCCTGGGCGGTGTGGGACGCCACCGGACGCATGTCCGTGACCCTGAAGCTGACCATGGCCTATCTCGACGTGGTGCGCGAAGGCGAATGGCTGGAGGCCCGCCCGCAGGTCGACGGCGTCCATGATGGCATGGTGCATGTGCACGCAAGGCTCATTGCCGGCGATGGTGTGTGCGAGGGCAGGGCGGCCGGGCGCGCCGATGCGGTGTTCCGTCTGCTGCGCCGCCGGCCGTCCTGATTTACACCCTGCGTCAGAGAAGGACTTGCAGCGCGGGCCGGCTTGTCAGATATGGAGGGCTTCGGAGTGTGGCGCAGCCTGGTAGCGCATCTGGTTTGGGACCAGAGGGTCGGAGGTTCGAATCCTCTCACTCCGACCATTCATTCGCCTGGAGGGAAGGCCATGGACGCACGTATCTACAAGCCGAGCCGGTCGCAGATGCAATCGGGCCGCGCCAAGACGCGCCATTGGGTACTGGAATTCCTCGGCGGCAAGCGCACCACCGATCCGCTGATGGGCTGGACCAGCATTGACGACACGGCCGGCCAGGTGCGCCTGGAGTTCGACACCCGCGAGCAGGCGATCGAATATGCCCGCCGCGCCGGCCTCAATTTCCAGGTCGAGGAAGCGCGCGAGCCGAAACGGCTGGTGAAATCCTATTCCGAAAATTTTGCCGCCGACCGCAAGCGCCCCTGGACCCACTAGGCCCGGCGCCCCGCGCACCAGCCCTCAAGGCCCCTTAGCTCAACTGGATAGAGCACCGGACTTCTAATCCGACGGTTGCAGGTTCGAGTCCTGCAGGGGTCGCCACTGGGTCGATAAGCCAGGCTATTCCATTGAGAGGCGGCCTGTTTCCCGGCCTTGCCTCACAGCGTGCACCTGCAGGAAAGCCTTGCCCGCCGCACGCGGGGAGGGGTGCGGCGGGCCCGGATCATTTCAGGGGCATGATCTTGCGGATGATGTAGTCCGCAGCATCCGCGGCTGACATCTCTGCGGTATTGATCCGGATTTCCGGATTGAGCGGTGCCTCATACGGGCTGTCGATGCCGGTGAAGTTCTTCAGCTTGCCTTCGCGGGCCTTCCTGTAGAGGCCTTTCACGTCACGCGCTTCGGCCACTTCCAGGGGCGTGTCGATGAAGACCTCGATGAAGACATGGTCCTCCAGCATGTCGCGCACCATCTGGCGTTCGGCGCGGAAGGGGCTGATGAAGGCGGTGAGCACGATGAGGCCGGCATCGGTCATCAGCTTGGCGACCTCGCCGACGCGCCGGATATTCTCGATGCGGTCTGCTTCGGTAAAGCCAAGGTCCCGGTTCAGCCCGTGGCGGACATTGTCGCCATCGAGCAGGAAAGTGTGCCGGTTCATCAGGTTGAGGCGGGTTTCCACCTCATTGGCGATGGTTGACTTGCCCGATCCGGACAGGCCGGTGAACCACAGGACGCGCGGCGTCTGGTTCTTCATCGCCGCATGATCCTCGCGGCTGATCGTGGTCGGCTGCCAGTGGACATTCTGTGAGCGGCGAAGGCTGAAATGCAGCATGCCGGCCGCGACAGTCGCGTTGGTCGCCTTGTCGATCAGGATAAAGCCGCCCAGGGTCTGGTTGTCGGAATAGGGTTCGAAGACGACAGGCTTGTCCGTGAGCACCTCTGTGACACCGATCTCGTTCAGAGACAGGGTCTTGGTGGCCAGATGCTCCATCGTGTTGACGTTGATCTCGTATTTCGGCTGCTGCACCGATGCCGAGACCATCTGCGTTCCAAGCTTCAGCCAGTAGCTGCGGCCGACATGGAGGTTCTCGTCATTCAGCCAGATGACCGTGGCCTCGAACTGGTCGGCAACCTGCGGCGGGTCATCGGAGGTCGCCAGGACGTTCCCGCGCGAACAGTCGATTTCATCGACCAGGGTCAGCGTGACGGGTTGTCCCGCGATGGCCCGGTCAAGCTCGCCATCGAATGTGACGATGGATTTGACCGTGCTTGTCTTGCCCGAGGGCAGGACGCGGACAGGGTCGCCCGGCCGGACGGTGCCCGAGGAGATCAGGCCGGAAAAGCCGCGGAAGTCGAGATTGGGGCGGTTGACCCATTGCACCGGCATGCGGAACGGCTTTTCAGCCGCTGCATCGGTGTTGACTTCCACTGTCTCAAGGTGATCGACGAGGCTGGAGCCGGTGTACCATGGTGTGTTCTCGGATGGCGCCGTGGTGATGTTGTCGCCCTTGAAGCCGGAAATCGGAATCGGGACAAAGTTCTCGATCCCAATCGATTTTGCGAAGTCGGAATAGTCGGCAACGATCTTGTTGAAGACATCCTCGCTATAGTCGACCAGGTCCATCTTGTTCACGGCCAGGACGAAGTTCCGGATACCCAGAAGGTGGCACAGATACGAATGCCGGCGTGTCTGCACGAGCACGCCCTTGCGCGCATCGATCAGGATCACGGCGAGGTCGGCGGTCGAGGCGCCGGTGACCATGTTGCGGGTATACTGTTCGTGGCCCGGGCAGTCCGCGACGATGAACTTGCGTTTCTCCGTATTGAAGAACCGATAGGCGACATCGATCGTGATGCCCTGTTCGCGCTCGGCGGCGAGGCCGTCGACCAGCAGGGCGAAGTCGATCTCCTGACCCTGGGTGCCCACGCGCTTGCTGTCGCTGTGCAGCGCGGCAAGCTGGTCTTCGAAAATCATCTTTGAATCGTAGAGCAGGCGGCCGATCAGCGTGGATTTGCCGTCATCGACACTGCCGCAGGTGATGAAGCGCAGCATCGTCTTGTGCTGGTGCTGGTCGAGATAGGCGTCGATATCCTCGGCGATGAGGGCGTCTGTCTTGTAGGCGGGTTCTGAGTTCTGCACGTCGTTCATCAGAAGTATCCCTCTTGTTTCTTTTTCTCCATGCCGGCGCCGCCCTCATCCTTGTCGATGACACGCCCCTGGCGTTCGCTGGTCGTGGTGAGCAGCGTTTCCTGGATCACTTCGGACAGGGTGGAGGCCTCGCTCTCGACCGCGCCGGTCAGCGGGTAGCAGCCAAGCGTACGGAAGCGGATCGAGCGCATGACGGGCTCTTCGCCATCCTGCAGCGGGAAGCGGTCATCGTCGACCATGAGCAGCATGCCGTCGCGCTCAACGGTCGGGCGTTTGTCGGCGAAATAGAGCGGCACGATGGGGATGCTTTCCAGCTGGATATATTGCCAGACATCCAGTTCGGTCCAGTTGCTGATGGGGAAGACGCGGATGCTCTCGCCCTTCTTCTTCTTCGCATTGTAGAGGTTCCACAGCTCCGGGCGCTGGTTCTTCGGGTCCCAGCCGTGCGATGCGGTGCGGAAGGAGAACATGCGCTCTTTCGCGCGGCTCTTTTCCTCGTCGCGACGGGCGCCACCGAAGGCCGCATCGAAACCGTATTTGTTGAGGGCCTGCTTGAGCCCTTCGGTTTTCCACATGTCGGTATGCAGCGGACCGTGATCGAACGGGTTGATCCCGCGCTCCTTGGCTTCGGGGTTCTGATAGACGATCAGATCCATGCCCGCCCGATCGGCCATCTGGTCGCGCAGCTCATACATCGCCTGAAACTTCCAGGTCGTGTCGACATGCATCAGCGGGAAGGGCGGCGGAGAGGGATAGAAGGCCTTGCGCGCCAGATGCAACATCACGGCGCTGTCCTTGCCAACGGAATACAGCATGACCGGCTTTTCCGCTTCGGCGGCGACCTCACGAATGATGTGGATCGCTTCAGCCTCAAGACGCTGCAGGTGAGTTAGGGTTGCGAGTTCGCTCATGTCACGGTCTTCCTTTCGCGGGGCAACCTAAGGAAAACAAAAGAGTATGGACCTCCCAAATGGGAGGTAGTATGGTCACGCATGCGAATTCCTTCCCTGGGCGAAACAGAACTGCTTGTGCCGCTGCACGAAGGCGTCTTCGAGCAGCCCATGTGGCAGACCTTCCTCAACCGCCTGTGCGACATGACCGGCGCCGATTTCGCCACGATGCTGTTTCGCTCGCCCGATAGCCGCGAGGTGGTCCGGTTCACGGCGGGTAATGGGCAAGTGGGGGCCCAGTTCGATGAGCTGTTTGCGAAGAAGTATGACGATGACCCGCTTCAGGCGCGGCACATGCGCGAAGGGCGCGTCTATACGCTCGACGAACTGATCGAGGCCGGGGGAACGCTGGAACGCGCATTCAGGACCGATATCCTCACGCCGCTGAACGTGACGGACATGCGCTCCATGCGCCTGAGCGAGAGAGGCCAGTTCGATGTCTGGCTTGTCGTGAGCGGGCATGAGCCGTTTGGAGCGGAAGTCGGTAATCTGTTCACCGCATTGACGCCGCATCTGCGTGTGGCGTTGCGCGTGTTTGGTGCGCTGGAGCGTGAGCGGGCACGGGCCTCGATGAATTCCGATGCATTCAGCCGGATGAATTTCGGCTGGATCTCAATCGATGCCAGGTGCCACATCGTCGATATGAACGATCAGGCGGAACGCATGCTGCAGCAGTCGGGAGCCCTGCGGCGCGGCCAGTATGATCGGCTCACGCCCTCTTCGCCCGCCGTTGACCGCCAGCTCACGTCGCTCGTTCGGCGCTACGCGGCCGATTCCCAGGCGCGTCCGCGTGCAATCAATCTCAGCCAGGATCCCTGGATCGACATTCTGGTGTCGCCGCTGCGCCTGCAGGCGCTGTCGGGGGACACAAAGGCTGTGGCCGTGCTCTATTTCCGCGGCGACAGAAGCTCCACGGCAGATCGCTGCGATCAGCTTTGCGATGTTTTCGACCTCACACCCAGCGAAGCCCGGCTCGCCTGGTCCATGACCCAGGGCATGTCCATCGCCGAAGCCGCCGAGGTCTGCGGCATCACTGTGGAAACGGCGCGGAACTATTCCAAGAAGATCTACGCCAAGACCGGGGCGCGCGGACAGGTCGACCTGGTGCGGCACATACTGACCGGCGTGCTGGCGATCGCGTGAGGCGCGCTCATCCTTTCACAAGCTCCCGGCCGATGAGGAAGCGGCGGATCTCGTTGGTGCCCGCACCGATATCGTAGAGCTTGGCGTCGCGGACATAGCGTTCGACCGGCCATTCACGGGTATAGCCTGCGCCGCCGAGCGCCTGCACGGCCTCCATCGAGGTCTTCACCGCGTTCTCGCTCGACATCAGGATCGCGCCGGCCGCGTCGAAGCGCGTGGTGCGGCCCGCATCGCAAGCCGCTGCGACGGCATAGACATAGGCGCGCGAGGCATTCAGCGCGACATACATGTCGGCGAGCTTGGCCTGCATGAGCTGGAAATTGCCGATCGGCTGGCCGAACTGCTTGCGCTCGCGCACATAGGGCAGGACGGTGTCGATGCAGGCCTGCATGATGCCGATGGGGCCGCCCGACAGCACCGTGCGCTCATAGTCGAGCCCGCTCATCAGGATCGCCGCGCCCTGGCCGACCTGGCCCATGACATTCTCATCCGGGACGAAACAGTCCTGGAAGACCAGCTCGCCGGTGTAAGAGCCGCGCATGCCCATCTTGTCGAGCTTGCGCGGGCAGGAAAAGCCCTCGAAATCCTTCTCCACCAGGAAGGTGGTGAGGCTCTTCGAGCCGCCGGCCGGGTCGGTCCTGGCATAAATGACGAGAGTGTCGGCGATGGGCCCGTTCGTGATCCAGAACTTGGTGCCGTTCAGGAGAAAGCCGCCATCCACCTGCTCGGCCTTCAGGGTCATGCTCATGACATCCGATCCCGCGCCAGCCTCGGACATGGCGAGCGCGCCGACATGTTCCCCGGAGATCAGCCTGGGCAGGTAGCGCGCCTTCTGGGCCGGGCTCGCCCAGCGGCGGATCTGGTTCACGCAGAGATTGGAATGGGCGCCGTAGGACAGGCCGATGGAGGCCGAGGCGCGCGAGATTTCCTCCATGGCGATGACATGTTCGAGATAACCGAGGCCGAGCCCGCCATCGTCTTCCTCCACGGTGATGCCGTGCAGGCCGAGCTCACCCATTTCGGTCCAGATCCAGCGCGGGGCCTCGTCACTCCTGTCGAGCGCCTCGGCGATCGGCGCGAGCCTGTCCCTGGCAAAGCGCGCACAGGTCTCGCGGATCATGTCGGCGGTCTCGCCATGGGAAAAATCGAACATCATGGGGCGGGGGTATCCAGTCAGTGAAACAGGGCAGAACGTACCATTTTGAGGGGGATGGGCAAAATTGAAAGACATGGCTGCATGGGATAGGTGCAGACTATGGGCGGCGCGGCGACAGACTGTCAGGAGGGCCGGATGGACCCGAAAAGACGATGGATCGAAGCGCTGATCGGTGCGGGCCTGCTGGCTCTGCTGCCAGCCTGCGCGGCGACCTCATCCGGCAGCGTGACCGAGCGTGAGCCTGTCATCGACGAGGAAGCCCGCACCGGGCTGGCCCCGCCATCCCTGCTGTATCCCGAGGCGTTCCCCGTGATCGCCCTGAGCGGGCTGGTGGATCCGAAGGACTGGGTCGACGCCGTGCCCCTGAATCCAGCCGAAGAGATCAATGCCGACTGGGCAGCGGTGCGCCCGCAGACCGAGGCCGAGCTTGAGGCCTTCATCGCGGCCCATTTCGACCTGCCGGACGAGGTCGTCACCGATACAGCGCGCGACGAACCCGGCGATACGCGCATGCTTGCCGCGCATATCGAAGCGCTCTGGCCGCAGCTCACCCGCAAGGCCGATGGCAAGGTGGAGGCCGGCTCTCTGATCCCGCTGCCGAACCCCTATATCGTGCCCGGCGGGCGGTTCCGGGAGGTCTATTACTGGGACGCCTATTTCACCATGACCGGGATGGGCGCCGAGCATGATGCCATCAAGCGTGACATGGTCGACAATTTCGCCGGCCTGATCGAGGCATTCGGCCATGTCCCCAACGCCAACCGGACCTATTATCTCAGCCGCTCCCAGCCGCCTTTCTTCTTTGCGATGGTGCACCAGCTTGCCTCCTATCGGTCGCCAGAGGAATGGGCGCACTATCTCGACGCGCTGAAGGCCGAGCATGATTTCTGGATGTCGGGCGCGCGGGCCGTGGAGCTGCCGGACGGGGCGGTGCTCAACCGCTATTGGGATGCGCGCGAGGTGCCGCGCGATGAAAGCTTCATCCAGGACACGAACACGGCACTGGGCTCGGGCCGGCCACAGGCCGAACTCTTCCGCGAGCTGCGCGCGGGCGCCGAGAGCGGCTGGGACTTCTCCTCGCGCTGGCTCGCCGACCCCGATGATCTGTCCACCATCCGCACCACGCGCATCTTGCCGGTTGATCTCAATGCCCTGCTCTATGGGCTCGAGCAGGCGATCACAGCGGGCTGCAACTCTACGGGCGATACGGCCTGTGCGGCGGACTATTCGGCGCGGGCCGAAGCGCGCGCGGCCGCCATGCGCACCTGGCTCTGGGATGCAGAGTTAGGTGCTTTTGCCGACCATGATCTCGACACGGGGCGGAGCACCGGCCGGGTCTCCGCGGCCATGCTCTATCCGCTCTTTCTCGGCCTCGCATCCGACGAGGAAGCCGCGTCCACCGCGCGCCTGATCGAGCGCGAGCTGCTCAAGCCCGGCGGGCTGGCCGCCACGCCGCTGGTGACCGGCGAGCAATGGGATGCGCCCAATGGCTGGGCGCCGCTGCACTGGATCGCCGTGATTGGCCTGGAACGCTATGGCGAGACCGGGCTTGCCCGCGAGATCGCCCGGCGCTGGCTGGAGACGGTCTCGCGCTCTTATTGCGAGAGCGGCAAGCTGGTCGAGAAATACGATGTCATGACCGCCCGGTCCGGCGGGGGCGGAGAGTATCCGACCCAGGACGGCTTCGGCTGGACCAATGGCGTGACGATGGCTCTGATCCGCCGCTATCCGGACTTCGCCGCCTATGGCGAGGTCCGCCCGAACACCGGCGCGCCGGAGAACTGTTCCGTGGATTGAAGGCGGGTCAGCTCACGGTAAGCGCGTGTGACCCTTGCACAATGGCGCGGGCTTCGCCATTTTCACAGCATGGCTAGACGACCCAGACCCAAGATTGTGACCCTGAGCGAGGCGGCTGCTGCCCGCGTGAAGGAAATCATGAGCGAACGCGACACCGGATACCTGCGCGTTGGCGTGAAGAATGGCGGCTGTGCGGGCATGGAATATGTCATGGACTATGTCGCCGCGCCCGAGGCCCTGGACGAGCTGGTCGAGGATCATGGCGTGAAGATCGTGATCGACGCCAAGGCGGTGCTGTTCCTGATCGGCACCGTAGTGGATTTCGAGACCACACTGCTGCATGAGAAGTTCGTTTTCCGCAATCCGAACCAGACCGATGCCTGTGGCTGCGGCGAAAGCGTCACCATCCAGCCGGCCATCGCCTCCTGATCTGTAATATCCATTACAGCCGTGGCTGATTTTGCGCAGGCGCTCGTCATAAGCGGTGCCGTGCAGTTGCCTGTGTTTATTCGTGCATTCGAACGAATGGCGGCCCCTCTGATCGGATCAAATCCTGTATGGGGCAGGGATGCCTCTCATGATCCTGGGCATGGGAGCCAGTCCGGCCCGTCAATCACGGTGCCGGAGGGGGCAGATTTCTGCAGGACTCGTCTGAACCGGGGTGCTTAACCTTAACGCATATGCCCGGAAACAGGCGGTATCGCGCCGGAAAACCAAGCCGGCGCAAGGACATGACGGTCGCTGGGCAGAGCGGGGGAATGCCGCCGGCATCCGGCGGGGACGACCTGGCCGGATTGGCGGGACGATGTCTCAGTGATCGCAAGAATTGCGCCTGGCAGCCGATTCGGCGAGACCGTCTTCGAAGACAGGAACGGTGCCGCTGAACTTGCCTCGTCGCACCTGGTAGGCAAAGGTGCTGGGATATTAAGTAAATACAGGGATTTGTAGCGATAACTTCATGCGGTATGTAATGTGGGCCATGCTGCGCAATTGCCTGGCGAGCGAAGCTTTGCGCTTCGATATGGCATGGGAGTAGAAACCGCAGTGATCTCTACTGGCATGACCCTATTGTCATGATAGGGTTTCGTGCAACCGGACGAAAAAGACCATGGCAAAGACCGAAACCAAGCGTGGCGAGGCGCGCGACGACATCCTGCGCGCCGTGCTGGATTTGATCGCGGAAGCGGGCATCGAGTGCGTCACGCACCGCTCGGTGGCCGCACGCACCGGCGTGTCGCCCGGCACGGTGACCTATCACTTCTCGACACGCGATTCCCTGATCGATGCCGCGCTGACCCAATATGTCTCCGAATACCAGGGCGGGCTCGCCGAGGCGGTGGCGAAACAACCGATCACCGGGCGCGAGGCGCTGGTGCGGTTCCTGGTCGGCACCACGGCGCTGACGCCCGATACGCTGAAGCTCTCCATCATCGAGGCGGAGATGGCCCTGCTGGCCCAGCGCACCGGGCGGCTGATGGGCGTCCTGCAGGCTTGGCAGCGCTCGATGGAGCCAATCCTCAGCGAGGTGCTGGAAAGCATCGGCGTGGCACGCCCGGTCGAGGCCGCGCGCATGCTCGGTGCGATCTGCCGGGGTACCGAGTTCGAGGTGATGGCACGCGGCGCGGCGATCGACCCGGAAACCCTGAAGACCCGGCTGGAAACCGTGCTCAGCGGCCTGATGCGGGGCTAGAGTGAGTTGCTGATGGCCTGATTCATCTTGGCCCTCATCCTGAGCGGAGACGAAGGACGAGGGCGGGAGATGGAGAGCTGTTTCCTGCGGCACGCCCCATGGTTCGTCTCCGCTCACCATGAGGCTGTGAATGGATCAATCTATCAGCAACCGGCTCTGGGCCGCAGCTCCCCGTGATGGACCCCGTGATCAAGTCACGGGGACTCGCCGGGAATTGGCCGACAGTATCCAGCCAGCCTAGCCTCGCTTGCGAAGGCGCTTGATGGTGCCGGAGAAATTCAGGCACGGCACGCCGTCGCCTGTGATGATGCCGCGCACGAAGATAAGCGATCCGCCCGCGCGCAATACCTCGCCGCGCGCTTCGATCCAGGCACCTTCCCGCGGACCTGAAAGGAACTCGCTGGTCATCGCGACGGTCAGCCCATAGGCGCCGTCCATGGCGTGTGTGGCGATGGCGAAGAGCGAGAAGTCGGCAAAGGTCATCAGGCATCCGCCATGCACCACGCCGGCCCCATTGAGGTGGCGCCGCTCTGCGCGGAAGGCGGCCACAGGCTCGCCATCTTCCAGGCGGGTGTAGAAGGGGCCGGCCGCTTCGGCTTCGAAGGGTTCATCGTCCCAATAGGACCAGCCGGTAAACTCTCCAGTTATCACTTCCACTTTTGCCATATCTGGACTCCCGGATTCCTTGACGCCAAGGCACGCTTTTATTCGGTCCGGGCGCTGGCGTATACTTTGCCCCAACGAGAGACGGAGGAGATTTCATGGCCTTTGATGCCGAACTGCGCGCCCAGCTGGTCGAGACGATCGCCCGCTTCGTGCGCGAGAAATGCGTACCGCTGGAAGCGCAGGTCGCCGAGGAAGACCTCGTCCCTCCGGAAATCGTCGATGAGATGCGCGAGCTGGGCCTGTTCGGTCTTGCCGTGCCGGAAGCCTATGGCGGGCTGGAGCTCGACATGGAGACCGAATGCCTGGTGGCGCTGGAGCTTGGCCACACCTCGCCGGCCTTTCGCTCTGTCGTCGGCACCAATGTCGGCATCGGCAGCCAGGCGCTTGTCCTGTTCGGTACCGAGGAGCAGAAGACCCGCTGGCTGCCCGGCATTGCCTCGGGCGAGCTGATCGCCAGCTTCGCGCTGACCGAGCCGGATGCGGGCTCCGACGCCGGCTCCCTGAAGACCAGGGCCATCCGCGATGGCGACCATTACATCCTCAACGGCACCAAGCGCTTCATCACCAATGCCAATGTCGCCGATGTCTTCACTGTCATGGCGCGCACCGATCCGGAGACGCCCGGTGGCAAGGGCGTCTCGGCCTTCGTGGTCGAGCGCGACACGCCCGGGCTCAGCGTCGGCCCGCCGGAGAAGAAGATGGGCCAGCAGGGCGCGCATATCTGCGACGTGATCTTCGAGGATGCCCGCGTGCCGGTGGAAAACCGCATTGCCGGGGAGGGCGAGGGCTTCAAGGTCGCCATGAGCGTGCTCGACAAGGGCCGGCTGCATATCTCTGCGGTGTGCGTGGGTGTCGCCGAGCGGCTGGTGCGCGAAATGGTGACCTATGCGCGCGAGCGGAAACAGTTCGGCGCGGCGCTGATCGACCACCAGCTCATCCAGGCGATGATCGCCGACAGCCAGGCGGAAACCTATGCCGCCAAGTGCATGGTGATGGATACTGCGAAGCGGCGCGATGCCGGCGAGAAGGTCACCATGCTGGCCTCCTCCTGCAAGCTGTTTGCCTCGGAAATGGTCGGCCGGGTGGCCGACCGGGCCGTCCAGGTCTTCGGCGGGGCGGGTTATGTGTCGGACTATGGCATCGAGCGGTTTTATCGCGATGTGCGCATTTTCCGCCTCTATGAGGGCACGACCCAGATCCAGCAGATCGTCATCGCGCGGGAATTGTCTCGCGCGGCAGAGCGGGGGGAGCTTTAGTCATGACCCAAGCCGATCCCGCCGATTATGGCATGAATGCCGAGCGCCTGGCGAAGATTCCGAACTTCTTCCAGTCCCGCTATATCGACAGCGGCAAGCTGCCGTGTGTCACCACGCTGATCTCGCGCGGCGGAGAGATTGTGCACGAGGCCTGGCGCGGCACCACTCATCTCGATGGCAAGGGCGAGCGGGTCGGCCCGGACACGGTCTTCCGCATCTATTCCATGACCAAGCCGATCACCTCGCTGGCGGCCATGATGCTGATCGAGCAGGGCGACCTGCGCCTCGATCACCCGGTCTCGCGCTATATCCCGGACTTTGCCGAGACCAGGGTCTGGGCCGGGGGCACGCCGGAAAGCTATGAGACGGCAAAGCCCGATCGCGAGATCGAGATCCGCGACCTCTTCCTGCACACCTCCGGGCTGACTTACGGTTTTCTCTTCCAGCACGAGGTGGACGCGCTTTATCGCCGTGAGAAGATTGGCGAACCTTTCGAAACTTTGGGTGAGATGTGCACACGGCTCGCAAGCCTGCCGCTGGTCTTCTCACCCGGCACGCGCTGGAATTATGGCCACTCCACCGATGTGCTGGCGCGCGTGGTGGAGGTGGTCTCGGGCCAGGAACTTGATGATTTTTTTGCCGAGCATATTTTTGGCCCCCTCGGCATGGCCGATACCGGGTTTTTCGTGCCCGAAGACAAGCTGCACCGCCTGACGGCCTGTTATCAGCGCAATCCGCTGAATGGAGAAGTGACGCTGAGCGATGGCGCCGGCCCTGAGAGCAAGGCCTATCGGGCACGCCCGAAACTGCTTAATGGCGGCGGCGGGCTGGTCTCCACCCCGCGTGACTATCTGCGCTTCTGCCAGTGCCTGCTGAATGGCGGGCGGCTGGAGGGCGCGCGCCTGATCAGCCCCAAGACCTGGGAGTTCATGGACCGCAATCACCTGCCGGGCGGGGCGACCATCAAGGCCATGGGTGACAGGACCTTCAGCGAGGCGCGCATGGAAGGCAACGGGTTCGGCCTTGGCGGCTCGGTCACCGTGGATGTCGCCGAGACGATGCAGCCGGGCAGCCCCGGCAGCTTCAGCTGGGGCGGGCTTGCCAACACCTTTTTCTGGATCGACCCGATGGAAGACCTGATCGCCATCCAGATGACGCAGATGATCCCGTCCGGGTGCTATCCGATCCGCCCGCAATTCCAGGCGCTGGTCTATGCGGCGCTGGACGGGTAGTGAGGCGTTTCCGTTGCGATGCCCCGACTCCCCGTGACTTGATCACGGGGTCCATCACGGAAAGATGCGGCCGGGAACTCCCGTCACGTGATGGGCACAGTGGGTCAAGCCGCGGTGAATCGGATCCGGAACTGGGAGCGAAGGTAAGAACATGGCCAAGCCGCCCGATCCCTATCACGAATATGTCCGCGAGCTGCTTGCCCCGCTCGGGCCGGTCACGATCAAGCGGATGTTCGGCGGGGCCGGGGTGATGGTGCATGATGTGATGTTCGCGCTCATCGCCCGCGACCAGCTTTATCTCAAGGTCGACGACGCGCTGAAAGCCGCGCTGGAGGAGGAGGGCTCGGAGCCCTTCCGCTATGAGAAGAAGACCGGCGAGGTGGCCGTGATGGCCTATTACGCCATGCCCGATGCCGCCGCGGATGATCCCGAAGAGGCCAGCGCCTGGGCGCGCCGCGCGCTGGATGTCGCGCTCAAGGCGAGGGCCGGCAAGGGCAGGCGCCGCTAAGGTGCGAATTACGTCCACAGCAAGGCAAGGCTTTCCAAATTGTCATGAAATCGCCGCTGAATAAGCCCCTCACACGCCGTATTGACGGTGTGGATTGCGCGAGATGGGGCTTAACCTCCCCCTCGAACCGTGATTGAAGGGTTTTGATTGCGCGTATGCCGGATTGGCTTCCGGCCGGCTGGCGCAGGCAGGAGGACGGAACATGGCGACACTCGCGCTGGTCGATGACGATGAGAATATCGTCGCGTCACTGAAGATCTTCTTTGAGGCCGAGGGCTATCAGGTCCGCACCTATTATGACGGCGAGGCCGCCCTGCCGGCCCTGACCGAGAACCCGCCGGACATCGCCATCCTCGATGTGAAGATGCCCAAGATGGACGGCATGGAGCTGCTCCGCCGCCTACGCGCGACCTCCGACCTGCCGGTGATCTTCCTGACCTCCAAGGATGAGGAGATCGACGAGGTGATCGGCTTCAATATCGGCGCTGATGACTTTGTCCGCAAACCCTGCTCGACACGCCTGTTGTCGGAGCGCGTGAAGGCCGTGCTGCGCCGCTCGCGCGCCACCACTGGCGGGCCGGAGGATGGCGATGCCAAGCCGATCGTGCGCGGCCGCCTGACGCTCGACCCGAACCGCCATGCCTGCAACTGGGACGGCCACCCGGTGCGCCTGACGGTGACCGAGTTCCTGATCCTGCAATCGCTCGCCCAGCGGCCCGGCTATGTGAAGTCGCGCGACCAGCTCATGGATGCGGCCTATGATGACCAGATCTATGTCGATGACCGCACCATCGACAGCCACATCAAGCGCCTGCGCAAGAAATTCCGCGAAGTCGACGATGATTTCGACAGCATCGAAACGCTTTACGGCGTGGGTTACCGCTACACGGAAGCCTGATGTCTGTTGCGAAGGCGGGCGCCGGCAACTGGCTGGGCCGGTGCATGCTGGCAGGCGCCCTGATGGCTCTGCTGGCGGCTTGCGGTGGCGCCAGTCAGGGCGGAAGCGATGAGCCCGCAGCTCTCTCGCGCTTCGGCAATCTCGGCGACAGGATCCTCATCCGCTTTGAGGACAATCCCGGCGCCAACGAGGCGGTCTGCCAGCCGCTGGTGGTCTTCGCTGTGAACCGGGAAGAGGAAGAGGCCTTTCCGATCCAGGTGACGTTCATGGTCAACCAGGCGAGCTTTTCCGGCGCCGGCTTTGCCCTGCGCAAGGAAGGGGGCGAAGAGGCGCTTTCAGGCATGATGGTGCTGAACGAGGCCGGGCATGTACAGCTGCCTTGCGCCGAGATCGAGGTTCAGCTCGACCAGTTCGCCTGCAAGGACCCGGAAACCTATGAGCCCCGCGACTGTCCGGACCTGCGCTTTGAGGGCACCGGCATGTTCGCCGATTTCCACGAAGCGCCCTGAGCAGGACGCCCGCGACACTGCACACCCGCGCTTGAGCCTTCACGCCACGGCGCTACCGTGCCAGCAACACTGAAAGTCACGACAAGAGAAAGCACACCCCATGTCAGATCCGGAAAACACACTCATCATGGAAACCTCCAAGGGCAAGGTGACCATCGAGCTGCGCCCCGACCTTGCGCCTGGCCATGTCGAGCGCATCAAGGAACTCGCCCGCGAGGAATTCTATGACGGCATCGTCTTTCACCGCGTGATCGACGGCTTCATGGCCCAGGTCGGCTGCCCGAACGGCACCGGCACCGGTGGCTCTTCCAAGCCGGACCTGAAAGCCGAGTTCAATGCCGAGCCGCATGTGCGCGGGGTCTGCTCCATGGCCCGCACCGCGGCGCCGCACTCGGCCAATTCGCAATTCTTCATCTGCTTCGACGATGCGACCTTCCTGGACCGGCAATACACGGTGTGGGGCAAGGTGAGCGATGGCATGGATGTGATCGACCAGCTCAATCGCGGAGAACCGCCGCGCAACCCGGACCAGATCGTCTCGCTCCGGGTGGCCGCTGACGTCTGAGGCCCGCCATGGCCAAGGCGCCGGCCCGCAAAAAGCAGGACAGGGGGCGCAGCTCGGGCGTGATCCGTTCGCGGATCGCGCGCCTGATCTTTGCCTCCAACCTGGCCGGGCTGGCCATTCTCATCGTCGGCGCGATGGTGCTCAACGAGATGCGCGCCGGCCTTGTGATGTCGAAGAAGCAGGATCTGGAAGGCCAGGCCCAGATCTTCACAAACCTGCTGGGCGGTGGCGCAACGCTCGGCCGGCCGGAGCCGATCATGGACCCGGATCTCGCCCGCGCCACCATCCGCGAGCTGCAGCTGCCGGCCATTGTCCGTGCCCAGGTGCGCAATACGGACGGGGAAATCGTCGCCGACAGTTTCCTCCTGTCCGATCGGGTGGACATCTCCACCCTGCCGCCGGTGCGCGAGCCGGGCACCATGGCCAGGCTCAGTGCGGATCTTTCCTCCTGGGCCAGCGAGACCATGGCCAGGATGCTGCGCGAGCGACCGGGCGCCTCTGTGCGCGCCCAGAGTTTCGAGGAGGAATTCGCCGCGGCGGTGATGGGCGACATGGCCTCCAGCCAGCGTTTTTCCGATCGCGGCCAGCGAGTGATCTCAGTTTCCGTGCCGGTGCAGCGCGTGTCGGCCGTGGTCGGTGTGCTGACGCTGGAATCTTCCGATGTGAACGAGATTGTGCGGGCCGAGCGTGCCGCGCTTCTGCCGTTCATTCTGGTCGCCGTGCTGGTGGCCTTCATTACCTCCGCGCTGATGACGCTGGGGATTGCCCGGCCGCTGCGCCGGCTCGCCAAGGCCGCCGACAGTGTGCGCTCGGGATCTTCGGAGTCGCTCGACCTGCCGCAGCTCACTCGCCGGCCCGACGAGATCGGCGACCTCGCCGGCGCGTTGCAGGCCATGACCGACACGCTGGTCGAGCGCATCGAGGCCAACGAACGCTTTGCCGCCGATGTCGCCCATGAGCTGAAGAACCCGCTCACCTCCATCCGCTCAGCGGTGGAAACGGCCGAGCGTGTGAACAATGACCCGGTCGCGCTGGAAAAGCTGCGCAAGCTGATCGCCAAGGATGTCCAGCGCCTCGATCGCCTGATCACCGACATCTCCAATGCCTCGCGCCTGGAAGCCGAGGTCTCGCGCGTGCCCACCGCCAAGGTCGACATCACCCGCATGTGCGAGGAGATCGTGGAGACCTATTCCGCCCTCGGCATGGATACCACGGTACGCGTGCGCTTCATCGACGACACGATGGGCGCGAGCTTCCAGGTGCGCGGGCGCGAGGGCTCGCTCGGCCAGGTGCTGCGCAACCTGATCGACAATGCCCGCAGCTTCTCGCCCGAGGGCGGGGAAGTGCGCGTCACGCTGCGCCAGACCCGCGACGGGCGCCAGACCATGGTGCAGATCCTGGTCGAGGATGACGGGCCGGGCATCCCGCCCGACAAACTCGCCCAGATCTTCGACCGTTTCTACACCGACCGCCCGGCCGGCGCGGCCTTCGGCAACAATTCCGGCCTGGGCCTGTCCATCGTGGCGCAGATCATCGAGACCCATCACGGCAAGGTCTGGGCGGAAAACCAGGACGAGGGCGGGGCGCGTTTCGTCATCGAATTGCCGGTGGCCTGAGGGCCACACACGGCAACTGTCATACCCGCTTCATATTGCCCAGCCGGCCAGAGCCCATTAGGCCTGAAACCTGACACAGGTCAGGAGGAGGGCAGGGCATGGACGAGCGGGAAAGGGCACACCACCAGAAGGGGTTCCTCAACTGGGTGGAACGAACCGGCAATCGCCTGCCGGATCCGGTCTTCATCTTCGTCTATCTGATCATCGCCCTGATCCTGTTTTCTGTGGCCGCGGCTCTCATGGACCTCTCTGCGGTCCATCCCACGGCTGTGACCGAGGATGGCGACCCGCTTGTCATCAGCTCGAAAAGCCTGCTCTCGCCGGAGAATATCGAGCGGCTCTGGGTCGAGATGCCGGCGACCTTCACCCACTTCCACCCACTCGGCTATGTGCTGGTGGTGATGCTGGGCGCGGGCGTGGCAGAGCGCTCCGGCCTTTTCGCCAGCGCTATCCGGGCCGCCGTGCGCAATGCGCCGAAAGTCCTGCTCACCCCGCTTGTGGCGCTCGTGGCCATGCTGTCGAACCATGCCGCCGATGCCGGCTATGTGGTGATGATCCCGTTGGCGGCGATTCTCTTCGCCTCGGCCGGCCGCCATCCGCTGGCCGGGATTGCCGCCGCCTTCGCCGGGGTGTCGGGCGGGTTCTCGGCAAACATCGCACCTGGCCAGCTCGACGCACTGCTTTTCGGCATCACGGAGACGGCCTACCAGGCCTCTTCCATCGATGCCGGCTGGATCGTGAACATTGCCGGCAACACCTATTTCATCATCGCGTTGCTCTTCCTCTACCTGCCGATCATCTGGCTGGTCACTGACAGGGTGATCGAGCCGCGCCTTGGCCCATGGAAGCCCGATGCGGCCACCGCCGAGGCCTATGGCGATGAGGATGCCCCGCTCACCGAGGGCCAGCAGAAGGGCCTTCTCTATGCCGGGCTTGCCCTGTTGGCGGTCTGTGCGCTCTGGGCCTTCATGACCGTCGGGCCGGGTACGCCGCTCTACATCACCGATGCCGAGTTCGCCGCGGCCGGCATGAGCCCGGCGGCGATTGCCGAACAGGAATGGTATGACCGGCTGAGCCCCTTCTTCCGCTCGCTGGTGGCGGGTTTCCTTGTGCTGTTCCTGGCGGCCGGCTGGGCCTATGGCGCAGCGGCTGGCACCATCAGGAACCACAAGGACCTTGTCGCCATGATGACCGAGGCGATGAAGGATATGGGCTATTATCTCGTGCTCGCCTTCGCCGCGGCGCATTTCGTGGCCATGTTCGGCTGGTCCAATCTCGGCCTGATCACGGCGGTGCACGGGGCTGATGCGATCGGCAATTCCGGAATGCCCAAGGAACTCGTGATCGGCCTGATCATCCTCTTTGCCGCGCTGCTCAACCTTTTCGTCGGCTCGGCCAGCGCGAAATGGGCGCTGCTCGCGCCGGTGCTTGTGCCCATGCTGATGCTGCTCGGGATCAGCCCGGAAGGCGCCACGGCGGCCTATCGGGTGGGCGATGGCGCGACCAATATCATCACGCCGCTGATGGTCTACTTCCCGCTGATCCTGATCTTCGCCCAGCGCTGGCAGAAGGATTTCGGCCTCGGCAGCCTGACGGCCATGATGATCCCCTATTCCCTCTGGCTGCTCATCTCCGGTGTGATCCTGATGATGGCCTGGATCTTCCTCGGTATCCCGCTCGGGCCGGGCGCGCCGGTGCATTTCGAGCTGCCGGAGATTGCAACGCCGTAAAAACCGTCTTGACCCTGAGTGTGCGTGTGTCAGCGTGATGGGTCAGGTGATGGTTGAAAGTGGTTTTGCATGATCGGAATTGTCGTCGTCAGTCATGGAAACCTGTCGCGAGAACTGGTGGCAGCAGCTCAGCATGTGGTGGGTGCGCAGAAGCGCTTTCGCGCCATTTCCATTGAAGCCGAGGACGATATCGAGGCCAGGCGGGGCGAGATTCGTGACACCGCCACGGCCTGCGACGATGGTTCCGGCGTCATCATCCTGACCGACATGTTCGGCGGCACGCCCTCCAATCTCGCCATCTCGGTGATGAGCGAGAACAAGATCGAGGTGATCGCCGGAGTGAATCTGCCTATGCTGATCAAGCTCGCCGAAATTCGCGACGAACTGGGACTGATGGAAGCCTGCAATGTGGCCGCAGAGGCCGGACGCAAATATATCAGTATCGCGTCCGAGGTCATGAGCAGGGCCTAGGGCCTGGTTCTTGCAGCGTGGCCGGCGAGCATGAATGCCGCATGCGGCTTGGCAGAGTGTGGGTGTCGTCCCGATGGCAGATTCCGAATCCAGCAAGTGTGCCGCGCGCCAGCGCGTGACCATCGTCAACACCAAGGGCCTGCATGCGCGCGCGTCTGCCGCGCTCTCGAAACTCGCCGGTGAGTTTGATGCCAGGGTGGTGGTCCATCATCGCGAGGAAAGCGCCAATGCGCGCTCGATCATGGACCTCTTGATGCTGGTGGCGGCCAAGGGCTGCGAGATCGAGATCACGGCCGAGGGCCCGGAGGCCAGCGAGGCCGTGACAGCGGTTGCAAGCCTTGTGGCGGCGGGATTTGGCGAGGGCGACAGCGCCAGCGGCTGAGCCGGCCGGGCTTTACGATCGATCGCGCTCTGTCGGCGCATTTTCGCCGGGAGGAGGGCCGCCCGGCCCGCCGGGACCACCCTGGCCGAATATGCCGCGGTCCGGCTCTTCTTCCAGGTCGCTGACCAGGACGCTGCCATCCCCGGTGCTGGCATAGTCTTCCGCCACGCTGCGGATGACGGCACGGAATTCCTCGAAGCTTACCCGGCGGTCGAGATTGGGATCGAACCGCACCGGATTGGCCAGCGAATCGTCATGGGTCGGAAGGCTCTCTGCCCAGGCCTGCTGTTCGAAGGCGGTCAGTGCGCCATTCTTGTCGGCATCCGCGCTTTCGAACGCGGCGAGGATTCCCGCTTCGCGCTCGGCCACGGTGATCACGCCGTCGCTGTCGGTGTCGAAGGACATGAGCAGGCCACCGCTGGCCACCAGCCGCTTCGGCGCGTCCGGGCGAGGTGCGGGTACGTTTTCGCCGGCAAGCGTGCCGGGGCGCTGCGGCGTTTCCTTCACCAGGCCCTGGCTGGGCAGGCGGACAAGATCAGAATCATCAGACTGGGCTGCGGCAGGGGCTACGGTAAACAGGCCGGCAGCAAGAATGAGGCAGGCCGCCATGAAAAACAGTCGGGTCATGCGTCTGGGCATCCTTTCCGATTTACCGTCAGGATGCAGCACCTGTGGCCTGAATGCCACATGAATTATGCTGTCAGACTGCAAAACTCGTCCCGCAACCGCAGGCCGCGGTGGCATTGGGGTTGTTGATCTTGAAGGCCGATCCGATCAGCTCGTTGGTGAAGTCGATCTCGGAACCGCGCAGGAATTCCAGGCTCATCTCGTCGATCACCACGCCGGCACCATCGCGCTCGATGAGAATGTCATCGGGGTTCAGACCCTCGGCAAAATCGAACTTGTAGGAGAAGCCGGAACAGCCGCCGCCTTCCACCGAAACGCGAAGCAGGCTCGCCCCGGGCTGTTTTTCCAGAATCGCCTTAATGCGCTTGGCTGCAGAAGAGGTTAGGGTGACATCGCTCATGGCTGACAAGATAGGCACAGTTGAAGCGCTCGAAAAGAGACAGGACTGGCTCGCGCCCTATGCCACCGACTGGCAGGCGAGCCGCGGGCGGTATTTTTCCGAGTCCCCCTCGGTCACGCGCACACCGTTCCAGCGCGACCGCGATCGGATCATCCATGCCAGCGCCTTCCGCCGGCTGAAGCAGAAAACCCAGGTCTTCGTCGCCCATGAGGGCGATCATTACCGCACGCGGCTGACCCATTCCCTGGAAGTGGCACAGATTGCCCGCTCCATCGCGCGCACCCTGCGCCTGGACGAGGATCTCGCCGAAGCCATGGCGCTCGCCCACGATCTTGGCCATCCCCCCTTCGGGCATGCCGGGGAAGACCAGATCGATGCCTGCATGGTCGACTATGATGGCTTTGACCACAACGCCCAGACCCTGCGCATCGTCACCAAGCTGGAGCAGGCCTATCCGCATTTTGACGGGCTGAACCTCAGCTGGGAAATGCTGGAAGGCCTCGTCAAGCATAATGGTCCGCTGCTCACCGGCGAGACGGCGCTGGAGGCCCTGCCGGCCGCGTTCCGCGACTTCCCGCATCTGGAAGATCTTGAGCTGACCACCTTTGCCGGCCCGGAAGCCCAGGTCGCCGCCCTGTCGGACGACATTGCCTACAACAATCATGATATCGATGACGGCCTCGCTGCAGGCCTCTTCAGCCTGGAAGAGCTGATGGAAATCCCGCTGGTCGGCGATGTGTTCCGCGAAGTGATGGACGAGCATCCCGTGCTCGACCGCCCGCGCACCATCAAGGAAGCCGTGCGCCGCCTGATCGGGCTCTGGATCAACGATCTCACAGAGGAGACGCTCAAGCGCGCTGCAGAGGCCAAGCCGAAGAGCGCGGCGGATGTGCGCGCGATGGACTATCCGCTGGTGGCCTTCTCCGACGGGCTGGACGAGCGCCAGCGGGCCCTGCGTGCCTTCCTCTATGAACGCATGTACAAGCACTACAAGGTCAACCGCATGCGCAGCCAGGCCAAGCGTATCCTGAAGGAGCTGTTCGAACTTTTCCTGGCCGAGCCCGATACGCTGCCGCCGCCGCTGCGCCACGATGCCGAACAGACGCAAGGCGCGCGGCGGGCGCGGATCGTGTGCGACTATCTCGCGAGCATGACCGACACGTTCGCGATCGATGAGCACAGGCGGCTGTTCAATCTCGATTCGATGATCTGAGTTCCGGATCAAAAAGGCCCTGGGGGCAGGGCGGGCCGGCCTGTTTAGTGACCGTTAAGAGTAGATGGCTATCGGTTAACCTAATCAGTACCGAAACGATGGGGTGTTTGCATGAGCCGCTATGGGGAAGAGCCGATAGATTTCGGCCCCACGGACAATAATTATCGCGGATTCCACCCGGGCGAGGAGGAAGCTGGCCGCGGGCCACTGATTCTCGCGCTGGCTGCTGGTGTCCTGATTGTCTTTGGCGCGGTGGTCTACAATACATATCGTCAGGGCGTGCGCGGCGGTGATGGCGAACTGCCGGTCATCTCGGCTGACAATTCGCCCTATAAACGTCGCCCCGACGACGCCGGCGGGCGCGCCGTGCCCGATCAGGACCGGCGTATCTATGATGAACTCGATGGCTCAACCCGCGTGCCAGCCGAGAGCATTCTGGCCGGTGCACCGACGGAGGCCAACGGTCTGCGCCGGTCGGTCTCGGCTGAAGCCGCCGCCCAGGGCCGGGGCGGGCGCACCGCCGACGAACCGATGGACATTCGCCCGAGCCAGGCCGTGCCGGTCGAGGGCAGCGTGATGGACGATGCCTTGCGCGAGCTGTCCGGGGCCGGTGGCCGCCCGACCCCGGCGTTGAACGCGCCCGAGCCGCAGGTCGTCGCGCTGGACGAGGCAACCCGTGCTCTCGCCGAGCGCGAGATGCCAACCCTGCTGCCTGAACCGCTTCCGGCCACACCGGCGACTTCGCATGTCACGCCGCGTTTCAACTTCGATCCCACCGGACTGTATCTGGTCCAGGTGGCGGCGCTGCGCGACCCCAATGGTGCGGAGCTGACCTGGAACCGCATGGTTGCGCGCAATCCGGGCCTGTTTGCTGGCGCGGAGAAACGAGTCCAGCAGGCCGATCTCGGCGCGCGCGGCACCTTCTACCGCCTGCGTGTCGGTGCCTTTGCAGATCGCGATGAGGCAACCTCCTTCTGCGAGGCCTTAAAATCGACCGGAAACGATTGCATCGTGGTGCAATGAATCCAGTTCCGCGCGCCTGTATCCTGTCCGTTTCCGGACTCGTCCTGACCCCTGGGGAAAAGGCCCTCCTGGCCGATATCCGGCCCTGGGGTGTGATCCTGATGGGACGGTCCTGCGGAACGCCGGACCAGGTGCGGTCGCTGGTGAATGATATCTGGAATGCACTCCAGCGCCCCTGTCTGATCTTCATCGACCAGGAAGGCGGCCGCGTGGCGCGCCTGAAAGCGCCGTTGTTTCCCGCCGCCGGGACCTTTGGCGCGATGTATGGCCAGAATGCAGATGCCGCGCTGGAAGCGGCCTGGCTCAGCCATCGCCTGATGGGCGCGGAACTTGCCGCGATCTCGATCCATGCAGACTGTGCGCCCGTGCTCGACCTGCCGGTCCCGGGCGCCGACGATGTGATCGGCGACCGCGCCTTTGCCGATGAACCTGATACCGCGATCAGGCTGGCCTCTGCCGCTCTGGCAGGCCTGCGCGATGCGGGCGTTGCCGGTGTCATCAAGCACATGCCCGGTCATGGCCGGGCCGAGGTCGACACCCACAAGGCCCTGCCGCGGGTGACGGCAAGCGATGCGGAACTCACCGCGCGCGACCTCGTTCCCTTCACGGCGCTGGCCGATGCGCCGATGGCGATGAGCGCGCATATCGCCTATGAGGCTTGGGACAGCGCCCACCCTGCAACGCAGTCGGCCAGGGTAATTTCAGACATCATTCGCGGCCGAATCGGGTTTCAAGGTATTCTGATGACGGACGATCTTGGCATGAATGCCCTGGGGGGCAGCCTGGCAGACCGCACGCGCGCCGCGCACGCGGCTGGCTGCGATATCGCGCTGCATTGCTCCGGCTTTGTGAAAGATCCGGACCTGATCCTGGCCGAAATGCGAGAAGTGGGCGAAGCCTCGCCAGAGCTCTCCGGCGTTGCACTCTCGCGAGCCACAGAAGCCGAAGCGGCCACCACCCATGCCACCGAGTTCGATGCCGAAGCCGGCTGGGCCCGCCTGCGCGCCCTCGTGCCGAGCCCTGGAGTGGCGGCATGAGCGAGGCGGCGCTGGATATCACCCATCTCTCCGATGAGGCAAGCGAGGCAGAGGGCGCCGACGTCTTCGTCGTAGACACGTCCGTTTATGAAGGCCCGCTGCACCTCCTCCTGGAGCTGGCCCGGCGCCAGAAGGTCGACCTGCTGCAGGTTTCGATCCTGACCCTGGCCGAGCAGTATCTCGCCTTCATCCAGGAAGCCAAGTCGCGCCGGATGGATCTGGCGGCCGACTATCTGCTCATGGCGTCCTGGCTCGCCTATCTCAAATCGCGCCTCATGCTGCCCAAGCCGGAAAAAATCTCCGAGGATGACGAGACGCCGGAAGACATGGCCCAGAAGCTGGCCTTCCGTCTGAAACGTCTCGACGGCATGCGCCAGGCTGGCAAGGAGCTGATGGACGGGCCGATCCTCGGCGAGCGCGTCTTTGCGCGCGGCATGCCCGAGCAGCCGCGCGTGGTGAAGCATATCGAGTATGACACCACGCTCTGGCATCTGATGCAGGCCTTCGGCGCCATTCGCGGGCGCAAGCAGAAGGCCGCCCCGCACCGGGTTGAGAAACAGTTCGTGCTGCCGCTGGAAAGCGCGCGTGTGGGCCTGAAGACGCTGGGGCCGAAGCTTGTCGACTGGGCGAGCCTGGACGATATCCGCACTCAGATCGGTCAGATGGACCCGGAGATTCCCACCCGCTCAGTCACCGCGTCGGTTTTCTCCGCCGCACTGGAACTCGCCCGCGACGGCGATGTGGAACTGCGTCAGGATGTGCACTTCGCACCCCTCTACCTGCGCAGGCCCGGCCCCCAACCTGTGGAGTCGAACAATGAAACAGCCTGAACCTGAAGCGCTCGACAATGCGCCCGAGACCATCCGCAAGGCGGTCCAGCAGCTCTCGTTCGCCTATTCGCGCTCCGAGCAGACCCTGACCACGACCCAGGCCGAAGCCATGGCCGATGCCATGCGCCGTGCCGAAGCGGTCCTCTTTGCCGCCGGCGAGCCGCTGTCTGCCGAGCAGGTCGCCGAAACCCTGCCCCAGGGCGTGGAAGCCGCCGATGTGCTGATGGCGCTGCAGGCGCAGTTCAAGAATCGTGGCGTGCAGCTGGTGGAAGTGGCCGGCAAGTGGCGCTTCCAGTCGGCGGCCGATCTTGATTTCCTGTTCGTGGAAGAGCGCCAGGAGCAGAAAAAGCTTACCCAGGCCTCGCTCGAAACCCTCGCCATCATCGCCTATGGCCAGCCGGTCACGCGCGCCGAGATCGAGGCTGTGCGGGGCGTGGCTGTCTCCAAGGGTACGGTGGACACGCTGATGGAAACCGGCTGGATCCGCATCAAGGGCCGGCGCAAGACCCCTGGCCGCCCGGTGACCTATGGCACCACGGATGCCTTCCTGGAACATTTCGGCCTCGAAAGCCTGGCGGTCCTGCCCGGCAAGGCGGACCTGGAGGCCGAAGGCCTGCTCGGCGACGTCATTCCCGATGACTTCCAGATGCCCGGCGAGGAGGGGCTGGAAGCGGGCGCCGAGGACGGGACTTTCGTTCCGGAAGCCGACAATGAGGATGAGGACAGCGGGTTCGTCACCGACTTTCTCGCCACGGGGACTGCGGCAGAGTAGACATTCCCCCTTGGCAGGAAGTTCCAGCCGATACATTTACCGCGCAGGGCATCGCGCCTATGTTCCGGGAACAAAGATTGGAGGCCTGAATGTCCCCAGGTTGGATGCAAATACTGCTGCTCGTCGTTGTCGCACTGCTTCTGTTCGGCGGCCGTGGACGCATTTCCTCGATCATGGGTGACATGGCCAAGGGCATTCGCAGCTTCCGGTCCGGCCTCAATGAAGAGGACGAAACCAAGTCGGTGTCAAAGGATGACAATATGGTCGATGTGACGCCGAAGAAGGATGAGGCCAAGTCCTCGTAACACGACCCCGGGAAGGGCACTTCCATGCTTCCCCAGGTGGGCATTGCCGAATTTCTGCTGCTGGCTGCAGTGGCCCTGATCGTTGTCGGGCCGAAAGACCTGCCGATCATGATGCGGCGGCTCGGCCAGTTCGTGGCCAAGGGCCGGGCCATGGCGCGCGAGTTCCAGAATGCCTTCGACGATATCGCCCGCCAGGCCGAACTCGATGAGCTGCGCAAGGAGATCGAGGATCTCAAGCGAAACAATGCCCTCACCGAGGCCAAGGACAGCCTGAAGGCGGTGGAGGCCGATATCAACGCCGCCGTGATGCGTGGGGAGAGCCCGCACGCCTTCGAGCAGGATATTGAACCGGAGAGCGATACTGTCGAGGAAGAGGCCGAGGCGGAAGCTGACACCCCCGACGCCAAGCCGGCCGGAGGCGCGGCATGAGCGAGACGACCCCCGATGAAGTCGAGTCCAGCCGCGCGCCCCTGCTCGACCATCTGATCGAGCTGCGCTCGCGCCTGATCTGGTCTATTGTCGCGCTCGTGGTGGCGGCGCTGGCCTGCTATGCCTTTGTCGACCAGATCTTCAATTTCCTGCTCATCCCGTTTGCGGATACAGCGCGTGCCTTCCGCGATGGCGCCCAGCTCGAACTGGTGTTCACCGGCCAGCTTGAATATTTCTTCGCCAAGCTGAAACTGTCTCTGTTTGCAGGGGTGTTCCTGGCCTTCCCGGTGATCGCCTACCAGCTCTATGCCTTCATCGCGCCGGGGCTTTACAAAAAAGAGCGCGGGGCGTTCCTGCCTTTCCTTGTCGCCGCGCCTTTGCTGTTCACGCTTGGCGCGGCATTTGTGTATTTCATCATGATCCCGCTGGTGGCGCGGTTCGCCTTTTCCCAGGAACAGTGGGACTCCACCGTGGCCACGATCACCCTGTTGCCGCGGGTCTCGGAATATCTGTCCCTGACCATGTCGCTGATGCTCGCTTTTGGCCTGAGCTTCCAGTTGCCTGTGGTGCTGACCCTGCTGGGCAAGGCGGGGCTGGTTGGCGCTGAGACGCTGCGCAAGGGGCGCAAATATGCGATCGTCGGCATTCTGGCCTTTGCGGCCTTTTTCACCCCACCTGATATCATCTCTCAGATCATGCTCACCGTGCCGGTGGTCATCCTGTATGAGGCGAGCATCATCTGTGTGGCGATGATCGAGAAGAAGCGGGCGGAAGAAGACGCCGAGAACGAGCAAGCTTAAGATCCGTTCAGATTCAGTAAATCCACACTCTCTAGACTCATGATAAAAGCGTGGCCTGGCGGCATGCGCGAGCAAGAGGGGACTGATATGTGGATCGCGCTGGCGGCGCCGTTTCTCATCGCAACCGAAAGCGGGCCGCTGGGCGATGCGCTGGATGCGACACAGGCACCCAACACGCTGCGTGCGGCCTTTACCGTCGAGCTGCGTTCGGGCGAGGATCTGCGCATCGTCCGCTTCGATCCGCGCCTGGAGCCCGGCAATCGCTGGGAGCTGGTAGCAGAGCAGGGCGAGAATGAAGAGCTCGACCAGGTCACCGCCGAATGGGGCGCTGAGACCGCACCTGATGCGCGGCTTTTCCCCGATGACCTGCGCGCGAGTTTCTCCCAGCAGGTCATGGCCGAGGATCTCGGCGGGGCCTGGCGCGTGCGCTTCGATCACCGCCCCAGCCTGACCGACAGCGAGATCGATGCCTGGGCAGCAGATCATCTGCGCGCAACGGTGTGGATCGATCCGGTGTCAGAGCGGTTCCTGCGTCTCGATCATGAACTTCCCCGGCCGGTGGACGGCCCGCGCGGTGTGCGGCTTATACACTACAGTCAGTCCTATTTCCTCGAAACCGACCCGTCCTATGGCCTGAGCTATGTCAGTGGCCTGGAGATCGAGCTTGAAGCGCGTGCCGGCTTCCAGACCGTCCAGAGAGCCTACTCAGCCCGCGTGCTGGAAGTGGAGTTCTTCTTCGCCAGTGCGGCCGACCAGGCCGATTTCGAGAAACAGCAGGCCCGCCATCATCTCACAAGTGATCACGGCTAGGGACTGGTCAGGCGGGCTGGCCGCGCTAGTCTTCCACCCATGACGATTCACCTGATCAAGCTGTGCGTGGGCGCTGAAACGCTCGAGGATCTTGAGGCCTGGCAGACGCGGCAGATGAAAACCCTGCCCAATCCCGTGCACCATACCCGCATGTCGCCCAAGCGCGCCGAGGAGGTGCTGGCGGGCGGATCCATCTACTGGGTGATCAGGAACAGGATCTGTGTGCGCCAGCGTATTGTCGATATCCGCACGGGACCGGATGAGACCGGCAGGTCGATGTGCGAACTGGTCTTCGACCCGGAACTCATTCCCGTGACGCCGCGCCCGAAAAAGCCGTTCCAGGGCTGGCGCTATTTCAAGACCGGCGATGCGCCGCCCGATCTCAATCCCGGCGCCAAGGCGAGTGACCTGCCCGTGGCGCTCGATACCGCCCTGAAGGATGCGATGGTCTGGTAGGCCTTAGGCGCCCGTCAGCGGGATATTGTCGATCAGCCGGGTCTTGCCGATCCAGGCCGCGCCGAGCAGGCGTGTGATGTCTGGCCATTCCGAGCGTGTCTCCGGCAGGTCCCGCAGCGTGGTCGCGTCCACGGCGCTGATATAGTCCACCTTG
Source organism: Hyphomonadaceae bacterium UBA5336 (assembly GCA_002408125.1). GTDB lineage: Bacteria > Pseudomonadota > Alphaproteobacteria > Caulobacterales > Hyphomonadaceae > UBA5336. Next base: position 33,119 of record DHQO01000011.1, read on the forward strand.
TCGAAGCCGGCTGTCCGGAGGAAGGCGCGCGCCTCGGCGAGGGCCGTGGAGAGCGCCGTGCCGGCCTCGATCCGCGCCGCGGCACGCACCAGGGCGGCCTGAAGCGCACCGGCGATGCGGCGCTGATCGTCGCTGAGATACCGGTTGCGCGAAGACTGGGCGAGGCCGTCGGGATCGCGCTGGGTTGGCCCGCCGACAATCTCGATCTCGAAGCCGAGGTCGCGGGTCATCTGGCGGATGATCTGGAGCTGCTGGAAATCCTTCTCGCCGAACACCGCCACGTCCGGGCGGACATGAATGAACAGGCGGGCGACAACGGTAGTGACGCCGTAGAAGAAATGCGGGCGGTAGACCCCGTCGAGCAGGTCTGACGGCCCCGGCACGCGCACATCGGTGAGGCTGCCGGTGGGGTACATGTCCTCGACCGTGGGCAGGTAGACGAGATTGCAGCCGGCCGAGGCGAGTTTTTCCAGGTCGGCGTCCTCGTCGCGCGGATAGGTCTCGAAATCCTCTCCGGGGGCGAACTGAGTCGGATTTACGAAGATGGAGGCGGCCACAAAATCCGATTTTGTCCGCGCAAGGTCGATTAAAGAGAGATGACCATTATGTAAGGCGCCCATGGTCGGGACAAAGCCAACCCTCTGTCCGCTGTAATGGATATTGGCGATTGCGTCTCTCAGACCCGATTTTGAGCGCACAACTGTCAGGGGAGTATTGGGCATTGGATTCTCTGCTCGTTCGAGTAAACTGAAACGACTTGTTAACCGCCTTCGGGGAAATTTCGGTCATGGCAAACAACATTGTTCACGCATTCAAGCGTTTCGCTCTGTCTACCGCTATCCGGTTCCTGCCGGCAGCGAAGACACACTTGGCGAATCCGGAACCGCTTCGCCGGTTCGCGGATGATGATAGCTGGGCCGAGGATCTCGATGCCTGGCTGTTCGATAGCGCTGCGCCGGTTTCCGCGGCGGCGAGCATGCTGGCTGGTGAATTGAACCGTGTATCCTCCGCGCTGACCGAACTGCGGTCCATCCTGGCGGACCTGTCGCGCTTCTCGCCGATCGAGACGGTCGAGGTCAATGCTGTGGCCGCCCCGAATTTCCGCTGGTCGGAAGATATCCTGTTCGACGGCGATGCCGTGTCGGTGCAGGACCGCCCGGTTCTCGAGATTGGCGGCGAAGCTGCCTTCCTGTTTGAAGATGAGCCCGCGCCGGTGAGCTGGACCGTTCTGCGTCCTTCGCTCAATGCGCCGGAAACCTATCTTCCTGCGTAAGTGCGCGCCCTGACGGGGTGCGTTTGTATGGAGTTTACAAGTGCCCCCCGAAGGTTTTCAGCCGCTTTCCCCCGAACAAGATCAGGTGATGCGACCCAAGACGGGTCGCGTCATCATTGTGGGCAACGAAAAAGGTGGTGCCGGCAAGTCGACCGTGGCCATGCACCTGACCGTTGCCCTGATGCGCATGGGCGCACGGGTCGGCGTGATCGACCTGGATGTGCGCCAGCGCACCCTGACCCGCTATATGGAAAACCGCCTGCGCTGGGCCCAGTCGACCAATTCGCGCCTGCCCATGCCGGAAATCATCCGTGTCGATGCCTCGACCTCGCGCGATCTGGATGTCGCCGAGCGTGAGGAAACCGAGCGTTTCGAGACCAGCCTGCAGCGCCTGAAATCCTCCTGCGATTTCATCATTGTCGATGCGCCGGGTGGGGACACCTTCCTCTCGCGTCTCGCCCATATCCATGCCGACAATCTGATCACGCCGCTGAATGACAGCTTCGTGGATTTCGACCTGCTGGGTGACGTGAATCCGCAAACCCTGGAAGTTATCCGCCCGAGCTTCTATTCGGAGATGGTCTGGAGCTGCCGCAAGGCGAAAGCCCAGCAGAGCCGCAAGCCCATCGACTGGGTGGTGATGCGCAACCGCATGTCGCCGCTGGAGGCGCGCAACAAGCAGAAGGTCGGCGAGGCGCTGGAAAAGCTGGCGCGCCGTATCGGCTTCCGTCTCGCGCCGGGCCTGTCGGAGCGTGTGATCTATCGCGAGCTGTTCCCGGCGGGGCTGACCCTGCTCGATCTCACCGAGCGCGGTTCGAACATCACCTTCACCATGAGCCATGTGGCTGCGCGCCAGGAAATGCGTGACCTGCTCATCGTGCTGCAACTGCCCGAGCTGCAGGGCCAGGAAATCAAGTTCTAGAAAACAGGCGGCCTGTCAGGCCCCGCCGATCCGCCAGGGCGGAAACCGCCGCGCATCCCCGGCCTGGAAGAGGCGCAGGCGATTGCCGGCCGGATCGCGCAGGTCCGCTTCCTTCCACAAATAGGACTGCATCACTGGCGGGCTCAGGAAAATGACCCCGGCCTCCGTGAGCCGTGAATGGAGCGCGTCCAGATCCGGGACTTCGAGATAGATGAGTGGCCAGTCCGTACCGGCCCAATTCGGCACATGTTCGATTGACAGGGTGGAGGGGTCCTGACCTTCAGGCGCCCGGCACTCAAAGCGGGCATAGCGTGGGGGAGAAGAGACAATGCGGATCAAGCCGAGCGTCTCATAAAATTGGGCCGAAGCCTCGAAATCGGTGCAGGGCAGGGTGACTTGGTTGAGCTGCACCTTGCGCCCCCCGGTGGGTTACTGAATGTCGCCTTCGCCGACCGGGAAGGGATGGCCGTTCAGGGTGGGCACGGCGGCCGCATTGGGATCGATCGGCTGGGCCACTGATTCAAAGGCAATATGGGTCTGCGTCGCCGAGGAGGCATTGCCGGTCGGCGCGGTGAAGCTGGCATAGGCCGCTTCGATCAGCTCGGTGACATGGGAGTTACGCGCACGCGATGTCCGTCCGCCCAGCATGACGGCGATGACGCGGGCATCGCCGCGCTGGGCCGAGGCCATGAGATTGTAGCCGGAGGCGCGGGTATAGCCGGTCTTGATCCCGTCCACGCCATCCACGCTGCCGAGCAGTTCATTGTGGTTGCGGTAGGTGCGCCCTTCCCAGGTGAAGCTGGGGGTGGAGAACTCGCTGTAATATTGCGGATGATCTTCCATGATCGCTTCGGCCAGGCGCGCCATGTCACGCGCGGTGGAGATCTGTCGATCGTCCGGCAGGCCGGAGGCATTGTAGAAGCGGGTGTTGGACATGCCGAGCGTGGTGGCCTTCACGGTCATCAGCGCGGCGAAGCGGGCCTCGGTGCCGCCGATCTTCTCGGCCACGACCACGGCGACATCATTGGCCGATTTTGTGACAAGGGCATCGATGGCATCGGCGACAGTGATCTTGTCGCCAGCAGACAGGCGCAGGTTCGAGGGCGCCTGGGAGGCGGCATTGCGTGAGACCGTCAATTCGTCGTCGAGCGAGATCCGGCCGGCCTCAAGCTCGTCGAACAGCATGTAGAGCGTCATAACCTTGGTCAGCGATGCGGGGTAGCGCGGATCGTCCGCGTTACGGGCGTGGAGCACGGTGTCGGTATTGGCGTCGATCACAATGGAGGCGTAGCGCTCGGCATGTGCTGCGGGCGCGACAATCAAGCCGGCCATCAGTGATGATGCAACCAGACTCGACTTCAGTGCGTTCTGTACCGAAATCCCTTTCATGACCTGGCTCCTTCAATTTCCGTGCAAGACAGCCGGCCCCCGCCGGCGCATACACTAGAGTTCAGGCAATCCGGTTGACCAGTGGTTAAGAACATCTTTCCACTAAACGATTTGTCATCTCCCAATGCCCATTGCGATTTGTGCGGTGCACAATATTTCTTGCGTCTGCGAACAAGCTATGCTACCCCTAGGTCATCATCAAGCGCGGGCATCCCCCCACCCGTAATTTTATCCGGCCGCCCCCCGGAGCGTCAGTAAAGGTTCTATCCAATGGCCAAGACCACCAAGACTGCTACTCCCTTCGATCTGATCAACACCGTTTCCCCTGAGAGCGTGCGCGAAAACATGGACAAGTTCATGAGCTTCGCCGGCGAAATGACCGAACTTTCCCGTGACGGCCTGACCGCCGCCACTGCCAGCGCCCAAGCTTCGGCCAAGGGCGCACAGGAAATCAACACCAAGGCGCTCGCCTATTTCCAGGACGCCATGGCCACCAGCATGGAAGCTTCCAAGTCGGTCAGCTCGGCCAAATCCATTCAGGAAGCGCTCGAGCTTCAGGCCACCTACGCCAAGTCGGCTTTCGACACCTGCATGAAGCAGTTCGGCGAAATGGCCAGCCTCTACGCCACAACCATGAAGGAAGCCGCGGCCCCGCTGAACGCGCACGCCGGCACCATGGTTGAAAAAATGCAGCTCGTGAAGTAACACGAGTCCAGTAGAGTAGATGTGGATTGGGAAGCCGACCTCTGATTGAGGTCGGCTTTTCATATTCTTCATGAACTCATACGGGCGGCTTTTCAGGCCGGCGAACAGTGCGGAGCCGATAAGCTTATGGAATTCCTCGATTTCCTGACACTGGCCAGACCGGCCTCTCCGAATACTTACCTTCTGTGTCCGGAAGGGTATTGCGGGCAGGCCAAAGCCGACTCAGTCGCGCCCCGATTCGCCGAAAGCCCGAAGGATCTGTTCCGTTTGGTGACCCGTCTGGTGCGCAGCGAGCCGCGTGTGCGCGATGTGCTGGAAGATCCAGACGCGCTCGCCATCCGCTATGTGGCGGTCACGCCGGTGCTGCGCTTCAAGGATGATGTGGATATCCGCGTTTTGCCAGCAGAACCGGGCGGAAAGGCCAAGGAGCCCGGCGCCACTCTGGCGATCTATTCGCGCTCCCGCGTGGGCTATTCCGATTTCGGAGCGAATGCCAAACGTGTGGGCAACCTGATGGAAAAGCTGCAGACAGCTACAATGGACACTTGAATTGCATCTCTGCCTTGGTCAGGCTTCCGATATGGAAAGAATGACCTATCTTGGCTGGCATGATTGCACGTTCCATGAATTTCAGGATGAGCGATCCGAACGATCCGGGGAAATCCGGTGGGTCGGATGGCGATGACAATGACAAGATCGGCCTGGCCACGCGGACACGCGTGCGAACCAAGAAGCCGTCGCTATATCGGGTCATGCTGCTCAACGATGACTACACGCCGATGGAATTCGTCGTGTTCATCCTCGAGCGGTTTTTCAACAAGAGCCCGGAAGAAGCCACTCGCATCATGTTGCATGTGCACCAGAAGGGTGTCGGACTGTGCGGTGTGTACACATATGAAGTTGCGGAGACCAAGGTCGCGCAGGTGCTCGACATGGCCCAGCGCAATGAACACCCTTTGCAGTGCGTTATGGAAAAAGACGATTAGAGGAGCGTGATATGCCAAGCCTGACCCCTTCCCTGGAGACCGCCCTCGAAACTGCGCTGAGCCTGGCTTCGGAGCGAGACCACGAATATGCCACTCTGGAACACCTCCTGCTCGCCCTGATCGAGGATGAGGATGCCGCCGAGGTGATGACCGCCTGCAAGGTGGAACTGGAAAAGCTCCGTGAGGAGCTGACCCATTATCTCGATGCCGAGCTCTCCAGCCTGATCGTTGAAGAGAATGAGGGCCGCGTGCAGCCGACTGCCGCCTTCCAGCGTGTGGTCCAGCGCGCCATCCTGCATGTCGAAAGCTCCGGACGCGATGAGGTGACCGGCGCGAATGTGCTGATCTCGATCTTTTCCGAGCGCGAGAGCCATGCCGCCTTCTTCCTGCAGGAGCAGGACATGACCCGCTATGATGCGGTGAACTACGTCTCTCACGGGGTGGCCAAGAAACCGGGCGCGTCGCGCTCGACCACGCCACGTGGGGCCGAAGCCAACGAGGATGGCAATGTGAAGACGGGCAATGAAGCGCTCGATTCCTACTGCGTGAACCTCAACGAAAAGGCACGCGCCGGAAAGATCGACCCGCTGATCGGGCGTGAGATGGAGATCGAGCGCTGCATCGAGATCCTGTGCCGGCGCAACAAGAACAATCCCATCCTGGTTGGCGACCCCGGTGTCGGCAAGACGGCCATCGCCGAGGGCCTGGCCAAGAAGATCGTCGATGGCGATGTGCCGGAAATTCTCGACGATGCGGTGATCTACTCGCTCGACATGGGCGCGCTGCTCGCCGGCACGCGCTATCGCGGCGACTTCGAGGAGCGGCTGAAATCGGTGATGAAGGAGATGGAGAGCCTCGACAAGGGTATCCTCTTCATCGACGAGATCCACACGGTGATCGGCGCCGGGGCGACCTCCGGCGGCGCGATGGATGCCTCCAACCTGCTCAAGCCCGCCCTGCAGAATGGCGAGCTGCGCTGCATGGGATCGACCACCTTCAAGGAGTACAAACAGCATTTCGAGAAGGACCGCGCCCTGTCACGCCGGTTCCGCAAGATCGATGTGGTCGAGCCCTCCGTGCCCGATGCGATCAAGATCCTGATCGGGCTGAAGGAGAAGTTCGAGGAGTTCCACGGCCTGCGCTACACCAATGAGGCCATCAAGACGGCGGTGGAGCTGTCGGACCGCTATCTCACCGACCGCAAGCTGCCCGACAAGGCGATCGACGTGATCGACGAGGCCGGTGCCAGCCAGTGGCTGAAGCCGGAATCGAAACGCCGCAAGGTTGTCGGTGTGAAGGATATCGAGGCCATCGTGGCCAAGATCGCGCGCATCCCCCCGAAACAGGTCACCAAGGACGACGCTGCCCAGCTCAAGTCCCTGGAAACCGATCTCAAGCGGGTCGTCTTCGGACAGGACGAAGCCATCGAGGCGCTGGCTGCCTCTATCAAGATGGCGCGGGCCGGCCTGCGCGAACCGAACAAGCCGATCGGCTCCTATCTCTTCACCGGCCCGACCGGGGTCGGCAAGACCGAGGTGGCCAAGCAGCTTGCCTCCATTCTTGGCGTCGAGATGCTGCGTTTCGACATGTCGGAATATATGGAGCGGCATACTGTGTCGCGCCTGATCGGCGCGCCTCCGGGCTATGTCGGTTATGATCAGGGCGGCCTGCTCACCGATGGCGTGGACCAGCATCCGCACTGCGTGCTGCTGCTCGACGAGATCGAGAAGGCCCACCAGGACCTGTTCAACATCCTGTTGCAGGTGATGGACAATGGCGCGCTGACCGATGCCAATGGCCGCAAGGTCGACTTCCGCAATGTCATCCTGATCATGACGACCAATGCGGGCGCTTCGGACGCGGCGAAGAACTCCATCGGCTTTGGCGCCGGCAAGAAGGAAGACGAGCAGGAAGAGGCGCTCAAGCGCCTGTTCACGCCGGAATTCCGCAACCGCCTGGATGCCACGGTGATGTTCGGCGCGCTGTCGCCGGAAGTGATCGACCGCGTGGTCGAGAAGTTCATCCTGCAGCTGGAGGTCCAGCTGGCCGACCGCAATGTGACGATCTCCGTCACCAAGGCGGCCAAGGACTGGCTGGCCGAGCGCGGGTTCGACAGCGCCATGGGCGCGCGTCCGCTGGCGCGCACCATCCAGGAGCACGTCAAGAAGCCGATGGCCGAGGAGCTCTTGTTCGGCAAGCTCGCCAAGGGTGGCGAGGTGAAGATCGATGTCGACAAGAAGGACAGCGAAAAGCTGAAATTCCGCTATATCGAAACCAAGCCGAGCAAGGCCAGGAAAGCCTCTGAAAGCGACTCGGCGGAAACAGTCTAGGCTGTAGACAGCATCTGAAACGAAAACAGGCCGGATCATCGCGATCCGGCCTGTCTCTGTTTCGGGCATGTGCCTAGTCCCAGAGCTCGCCCAGTTCCAGGCCGTCACGCCAGGTCTCGCCGATCTGCTCCGGGTCCCCGTAGGGATAGCGGCGCAGGCGGTTGGCCAGCGTGAAGGTCGACGGTCCGGTGCGGACCCCGGCAATGGCGAGTGCATCGACAAGATCGTGCAGCGCCTGGTCGGGCGCCTCCTCGTTGCCGCACAGCTCGGCCTCGGCCAGGCGCCAGCCTGCCGGGTCCCAGCGCAGGGCCAGGACGATTTCCGGCTGACCATTCCAGACATAGGCCACCATCCGGCCCAGCACCATGTCGCCCTTGAAGTCGCGCAGGCAGTTCTGGAACTGCAGGGCGATCCTGTCGAGCTCGCTGGCGCTGCGCACCCGCGCGAAGGGCACCGGCAGGTCCGGTGCGGCGCCGGGGCCGTCGAACACCTCACCTGCCAGGGCGTCGGCCGCCTTGGCGAACAGGTAGGCGGTGTCCTTGGCCCTGACGAGGGCCTTCACCAGGTTTTGCGCGTTGGCGGCCCCATGCATCCGGCCGGCGAGATCCAACGCCAGGCGTAGATCGCGCGCCGCGCCCGCGCTCGGCACATTGGCCACGACGATGGCCTCGTGCAGGGCGCTCGGCAGGGCATGCACCACAGCCAGTTGCTGCGGCTTGATCTCCGCCATGTGGCGCAGGATCCGGTTGGCCCGCGGGCTGTCGAACAGCTCCAGGAACCGGGTGTACTGCTCAGTGGTCCACAAGGTTTCACCCAGGCGAGCGAGCGCCTTCATCAGACCGGCGGTCTCGCTACCATGGGCCAGACGCTTTGCCAGGGCGCCATCCTTGTGACGTTCCACGGCATGGGCCAGGCCTGCCAGGTCGCGCTCGCCGCGTGCCAGCAGGATCGCCGCAGCGTGACGGCGCGCGGCGGGCAGGGCGAGGAAGTCCCGGTGCGGCGCCGGCCACACGCTGGCAATCGCTCCCGCATGGGGACCGGCCAGGAATTGCAGCAGCGGCGTCGCCTCGGCCACCTTTGCAGGGTTCAGACGTGCCCGATTCATCATGCCATCAGCCATGACTGGCCTCCTGGTGTGATTGCGGTGTTGCGTGACAAGGTTTCGCCGATCACCAGATCGGGCGCGCAACCATCCGCAGTCCAGATTGATTGTGGTTCAGAGTCAGCCGAGCCGGGCAAACGCGCGGGTGGGCTGGCTTAGCCCTCCCGTGACGGGATGGGCGGATGTATCTCGGTATATACACTGCCGCATCATCTGGCTCCTGAAGTCCTGCAGGGTTCGTCCCCGCCGGGGCACAGTCCATAGCCGTGGAATGTGACCATGGTTTGACAGTCTGGAAGAAAGTTAACGTCTCCGGCGATTTTCTGCCGGAATCAAAAGAGCCGCCCTCTTTGAAGGGCGGCTCCCGTGAGCCGGATTGGCTCATGAGTCTGTCGGGGCGTGCACTCCCCGCATGGTTTGTTCAGATCGCGCGCAGAGGCTGCCCTGTGTCACTCCCGAACCAAACCGACCCAATCGCCGTTCCTGGTTTCTCACTTGACATTGGATCACCTCCTTTCAGTTGCTTTAGTCCCAAAAAAGCGAATGCCGGCCAGATATGTGCCGACAGGAACGAGGTAGCAGGATGCGTGCCTAATAAAAAGTGAATCCGTCCACGGGGTCCGGAAATCAGACCTATGCGATCCGCGCCAAGCCTTGTTATGATTGGGTATGCCCGAGGATTTCGCATCTGACCTGCAAATCACAACAAAACTGAGTGTGCCGGCTTGGGAGCTGAACGAATCATTCGTGCGCGCGTCCGGACCGGGCGGCCAGCACGTGAACAAGTCTTCCTCGGCCGTGCAGCTGCGCTGGTCGGTGCTACGCTCGTCGCTGCCCGGCCCGGTTAAGACGCGCTTTGCCAGACGCTATTCCAGCCGGATGACCAAGGAAGGCGAGATCGTCATCGAGGTCAGCGAGCATCGCAGCCAGGTTCGCAACCGCGCGGCTGCCCGCACGCGCCTCGTTGAAATGCTCAAGGCGGTTGCAGAGCCCCCGCGCCGGCGCCGTGCCACACGGCCGACGGCCGGCTCGATCCGCCGGCGGCTCGATGCCAAGAAGCGCCGCGCGGAAGTGAAATCCCTGCGCGGCAAGCCTGAGCCGGACGATTAGATCGATCTCAGGAGGGCGGTTGCGTCGTCGAACAGCGGGTCGTGGGGATGCTCGCCCATCCAGGCGGCAATTGCGCCGCGGTCCCGTGAGGCCACCGCCAGTTCGTAAGCGCCGAGGCCCGGTCGTCCGACCAGTGCGCCGATCCGGTCGAGAAGATGAAACCAGGCCCGATTTTCAGGACCGACGCCGGAGGTCAGGTCTTCAGCGTGTACCAGATTGAACGGCGCTGGCAGGCTGCAGGATTTCAGCATCGCTGCGGCCAGCACCTCGCGCTCACGGCCAATGGTGGCCTCGCCGCGTACCCAGTCGCTCGTCGCCGCGCCGGGCGACCAGCAGACCAGCACGCACTTCGCGCGGCGGATATTCCAGTCGATCTCGGAATCGAAGCTGGTGCCCGAGCGCAGGTCGGCATCGAACCAGACCTTCAGTTTCAACGCGCGCAGGCGCTCTGCGATCTGCAGTACGTCGGTGCGCTCGTCCCGCCTGTAGGAGATGAAGACATCCGGTGGGATTCTCGGGCCGGTGGTGTGTGGCGTGCTCGCAGTCTTGCGCGGCCCTCGCCGAACTTTCGGCGTGCCCTGGCGCTGTGACTGTCCCCGCTTTGCGAAGACGATGAGGAAGGTGGCCGCTGCGGCAATCGCGCCGCCCAGGATGCCGGCCGGGATGGCCACGCCATTCGATCCGGTCAGCACATAGGTCGACGCGCCCACAGCCCAGAAGCTCATCGGCGCAAAGAACACCGCGACCAGGCATGTCATGGCGATCTTTACCGGCAGGACGGGAATTCTGCGGATCAGGAACGCGAAGACGACCGACAGGATCATCCCGAATCCCATCGCCGCGGAGATTATGAGAACTTCGATATCCATGTGCGCGCATCCCCTGTGAGGATGTGTCTATCATCGTGTGGCGGAGAGACAAAGGCGCCAGGCCCGGCGCAGAACTATGACCTGACCAGCCCGATCTCGCGCAGGCGCTCCATGAGATAGTCCTGCGCCGTGATCGGCTCGAAGGCGGTGCCGCCTTCGGCGAGGCACTGGGGCAGGGGCTCGATCACCACGTCCGGCGCAAAATGCAGGAAGAAGGGCGTTGAGAAACGCGGGAAGGCAGCGCGCTCCGGTGTCGGGTTCAGCACGCGGTGCGTTGTGGAGGGCAGGACGCCACCGGTCAGGCGCTGGAGCATGTCGCCGCAATTGATGACCAGCGCGCCGGCGGGCGGATTGATGTCGAGCCACTTGCCAGAGCGGTGTTTCACCTGAAGGCCGGCTTCTTCCGCGCCGAGCAGCAGCGTGATGACATTGATGTCTTCATGGGCGCCAGCCCGGACGCTGCCTTCCGGCGGCGGGCTCTTTTGCGGCGGATAGTGCAGGAGGCGAAGGATGGAGTTGCCCTCGGCGACCTTGGCGTCGAACCAGTCTTCCTCAAGACCCAGATGGATCGCGATGGCGTGCAGGATCTGCCGGCCCATCTCGTCGAGCGCATCATAGAGCCCGCGCGTGGTGCCATCGAAGCCCGGCACTTCCGGCACAGAGGGGGTTGAGCGCATGATGTCTTCCAGGCCCGAGCCTGGCTGAGCGCCGCGCCCGGTATGCCAGAACTCCTTCTGGTCGGCCTCGGCCTTGCCCTTGGCGTTTTCCGCGCCGAAGGCGGTGTAGCCGCGCTGACCGCCATTGGCGCGGTCGTCATACTTCGCCTTTACCTCGCTCGGCAGGCCGAAGAAGGCCGCGGCGGCGGCATTGGCGGCGGCGATGGTCTCGTCCGCGACGGGATGGTCGCTGATCACTGCAAAACCGGTCTCGCGGAAGCTCGCGCCGATGGCATCGGCAAAGGCTTTCGGATCGCTGGCGAGCAGCGGGAAGGGGATGGGGCGAAACATGTCTGTCATGGCGGCCTGCATACTCGCGTTACTCAAAGGTGCAAGAGACTCCTGCCTTGGTTAATGGAGGGGGCACAATCCGTAACCTTCCCGCCCTTTGCGGCACGTGGCGTTAACCTTAACGCAAAATCTTCCCGGCACCTTCTACGTGTCGCCAGCAAAGGCGGCAGATGGTGGCCTGAGACCCAACAGACCGACAATCGGCAGGGCTTCAGGCGGGTGTACAAGGAAGAGACCAATGGCATTTGCCGAATACGAATTTGAGCCGGTTCTGGCCGAGAAGCTCGGCCCCGACAGCGATGGCGAAGCGCTCTACCGCGCCGGCCTTCAATTCTCGCTGGGCGAGGTCGTGGACCTGAACCTGGTGGAAGCCCACAAATGGTTCAACCTGGCTGTGTCCAGGGGCCATGAAGCCGCGCGCGACCTGCGCCAGGAAATGGCCGACCAGATGAGCCAGGACGAAATCCGCAAGGCCCAGAAAGCCGCGCGCGAGTGGCTGCGCCTGATGAACTAGGCCGCCGCTGAGGCGATCAGATTATCAGGTCATCCATGGGCCGGGCGCCACCGGGCAGGACGAGGCTGTCCAGCCGGGCGCGGTCCAGGCCGAGATGATCGCGCAGCACGCCTTTCAGCAATCCGGCCAGATCATTGGCCGGTGCCAGGTCGCGGCCTTCATGCAGCGCGCCCGGGGCAAGTCCCGGCCAGTCGCCATGCATCCGCCCGCCCGCCACAGCGCCGCCGGCGAGGATGGCCAGTCCGCCCGTCCCGTGATCGGTCCCGCGCGTTCCGTTGGCCGCCGCCGTGCGCCCGAACTCGGAACACATCACCACACAGGTCGACGCCCACCTGTCCCCAAGCGCGTCCTTCAGCGCCACCACGCCTTGATTGAGGCCCTGTAGCCGTGTCTGCAGCACACCCGGCTGGTTGGCATGAGTGTCCCAGCCATCCAGCGAGACCATCCCGACACCCGGCGCGCCATCGGGCGCCATGAGTTCGCCGATCGCACTCAGCGCCTGACGGTATTGTGCCACCGGCCCGCCACGGCTGAGATTGGCCGACATACCCTGTTCCGGCAGGCTGCGCGCCATGGCGAGGGGGGCGGCGAAGACCGGGTCGCCGGCATAAAGATCGGCCAGACGCTCAAGCGTATCGGCCGGTGCGGCATCGAAGACGGGCGGGGACCAGTTGGTTGCGCGGCCATCGCCCTTCAGCGCCAGGGGCAGGGCATAGCCGACGGCGAGGCCGTCCATGCCGCCAGCCTGAAGCGCGCGGTTGAGCCATCCATCGCGCGTGCCGGCCGGGCCCATGGTCTCCAGGACATCCTGCCCGTCGAAATGAGACCGGTCGCGATAGGGGCTCGCCACGGCGTGCACGAAGGCAGCCTCACTGGCGCCATAGAGCGCATGCAGGTCCGTCAGGGCAGGGTGCAGGCGGAAACCGTTGCCGAGATCGAGCTGGGCGCTCTCCGCCGGCAGGATCGCGCCGCGCAGGCCCTCGGTCTCGCGGTCGTCGGGGATGAGCGCGGCAAGCCCGTCCATGGCGCCGCGCAGGATGACGAAGATGAAGCGCCGGTCGGAGACCCCTTGCGCAAAGGCCGGCGGGACAAGACTGGCCGATCCGGCGGCGGCCAGAAGGGTCAGAAGGGTGCGGCGAGACAGGGCTGACATGGGTCTATCTCCGTTGGAAGTCCGGGCTCATCAGCGCCAGGACGAGCGCCTGGCTGCCGCTTTCGGCGCGGGCGACGGCCTGGCGTGTGGTCTCGGTGGCGAGGTCTCCAAGCCCGTCAACAAGGATCTGGCGGGCATCGAGGGTGGGAAAGCGCTCGGCGATGCGCCCGGCCCATTCGATGCGTTTGTTGAGAGAGTCCGGCCCGATCCAGGCCTCGGCCGTGTCCGGCCAGCCTTCCGGCGAGGGGGCCGTGAACGGGCTCTGGGCGAAGCTCTCGAACACATCGCGGGCATCGCCGGCCAGCGTCCGGTTGAGGCCGATCAGGCGCGAGGTGGAGGTGAGGAGTTCATCGGGGCTTTTCACCTTGCGCGGCTCTGCTTCCCAGGCCTCTGGCGCGTCGATCAGCGTCTCGTAGAGCGCGGTGAGATCCCCGCCGCTGGTGCGGAAACTGACCTCCAGCTTGCTTATGAGGCTCTGCGGCGGCTCATCGGCCACCATGTGACGGGCGAGCTTGAAGGCCACGGATTTCGCGGTGTCCGGATGGGCGCACAGATCGTGCAGGATGGCCTTGGCCTGCTGGCCGCCGGACTGGGTGTAGCGCTTGCCGAGCACGGTGCGCGTGCCGGATTCGTGGATCGGGCCTGCGAACAGGGTCTCGCCCTTGCGCATCTGCCCGAAACGGGGATTACCAACGGTCCAGCCGGTCAGCGCCTTGGCGAACTCGGTGACATCTTCCTGGGTGTAGCCGGAGGCCGGGGTGACGGTGTGGAGTTCCATCACCTCGCGCGCGAGATTCTCGTTCAGGCCCAGCTCGCGCCGCTCGGCCGGCCGGGTCGAAGGGCCGACAGACTGCCAGTTGTCGAGATAGATCAGCATGGCGGGATGGAAGATCGCGGCTTCGGCCAGTGCTTCGAATGTGCCGAGAATGTTCGGCCGGATCGCCTCGCGTTCATAGGCGCCGGCGAGCGTGGTCGTCAGGAACTTTCGCGCCGAGACCGTGAAATGGTTCGACCAGAAACGTGTGAGCCGCTCATGGAAGGGCGTATCGGTGCTCTCGCCATGGAGCGTGCGGGCCTGAATCTCCTGGACGATGGTCCGGCGCGCATCGCGGAGATAGCGCGCGGCGGCTTCGGGATCGACCTGCGGTTCGCTGCCGGACTGGTTGCGCGCGCTGCGGGTGAGCCGGTAGTCGTAGAAGCTCCGGAGATGCTCGCGCGCCGATATCAGGCTATCTGCCGGGTAGCTTTCAGCGGCATCTTCAGTGAGCTGTTCGCGCAGCCAGGCCGGTGGATCGTCTGCCACGGCATCTATGTCGCCGGGGCGAGCGCCGAGACCGAATCGGTTGGTTGCGATGGCACTGTGGATGCTCATCTGAGGTTCTCCCAGGTTCGCCGTCTCAGAGCTTAACGCACCGGCGAGCGGAATCCGTCGCCAATCGCAGCTGTAAACGCGGGGCAGGCTGAGATGGTAAATCAATCTTAACTGGCCGGGCGCCAATTTCCTGAAAAGTTTCCCGATTCTGGCCGAGCAGCAGGAAAGCCCGATTTATGAGCCTTAAGTCCATGCGCCCCAAGCTGACAGAAAATGACATTGTCCGCCTGATGAAGGGGGAGACCCCTGAAACGCGCGCCTCGGTGGCCCACCGGCTGTGCCGCCGCATGGCGCTGGACGTGCTCACCGATGCGGAGCTCTCCTATGCGCGCGAGATCATGGCGATCCTGGCCGAGGATGCTGCGGAACTTGTGCGCCGGACCATGGCGATCACCCTGCGCAACTCCCCGATCCTGCCGCGCGACATTGCGCTGAAACTCTCCCAGGACGTGGAATCGGTCGCGCTGCCGGTGCTGGAATATTCGCCCTCCTTCACGGAGCAGGACCTGATCGAGATCGTCCTGTCGGCCACGGCGACCAAACAGTCCGCCGTGGCTGGCCGGGTCGAGGTCTCCTGTTCGCTGGCCGAGATTATCGCCGAGCATGCTGCCGTCGAGGCCGTGCGCGCGCTCGCGGCCAATCCCGGCGCGGACATGACCGAGAAGGCCTTTGACGACGGTCTCAGCCGCTTCCCCAAGGATGGCGAACTGCATGAGGCGATCATCGCGCGCGAGCATGTGCCGGTGCATATCGCCGAGAAAATGGTCTCGCTGGTTTCGGGAAAGATGTTCGACATGCTGATCAACCGTCATGAACTGCCCGCCCAGATCGCAATCGATCTCGCCGCCGGAGCGCGCGAGCGGGCGACCATCGACCTGGTGGACCAGGCTGGCCGGTCAGACGACCTGCCGCGCTTTGTCGGCCAGCTCAATCTCAATGGCCGTCTCAGCCATTCGCTGATCCTGCGGGCGCTGTGTGTGGGCCATATGAGCTTTGTCGAGCATGCCCTGGCCGAGCTGTCGGGCGTGCCGCACCAGCGTGTCTGGCTGATGGTGCACGATGCCGGGCCGCTGGGCCTGCAGGCGGTGTTCGACCGTGCCGGCCTGCCGCGCCGCTATCTGGAGGTCTTCCGCGCCGCCGTCAGCGTTCATCACGACACCGATTATGACGGGGCGGCCAATGACCGGACCCGGTTCCGCACGCGCATGATCGAGCGCGTGCTGACCCAATTCCAGGCGCTGCCGCGCGAGGATGTCGACTATCTTCTGGAAAAGCTCGACGCCTATGACGAGACGCTCGGCCTGCGCGATTCCGACGCGGCCTGATCTTTATGCGTCGGCACGCGCGCTGACGATCTGATCCACGCCGGCCTTCAGCAGGGTTTCGTGATCGCGCCAGGCCGCGCCATGGGCGACGATCTGAATGCCGTCGTCATGGGCGGCGGTCACGCGGCGGGCAAGACGCAGGTCGAAGCCAAGCTCTGCGGCATCCACATGCACCACATCGATCAGCAGGCGCAGGGCGGGATTGGCGAGCGCACAGGAAGACTGGCGCGCATCCAGGCCCAGCCGGAAGCCGACACGGCGCAGGGCGCGTGCGCCGGCAAGGGCGGCGGTGAGATCTGCGCTGAAGCTGGCATTCTCGAATTCCAGGCACACTTCCTGGGGGCAGGCCTTGGCACTCGCGACAGCCTGCACGCAGGCGCTCGGCGTTTCGGGATGGCAGAGCGCACCGCACGGCGCATCGACATGCACCGGGCGGTCGGTGATCTCCTCGACATGGACATGATTGAGGGCGTGCTCGATCTGGCGGGCGAGCCAGTCAGCCGGGCTCTGGGCATTGAGGGTCATCTGGGCTGGGCCGAAACGCAGGCCGCCGTCGAAACTGCGGGAGTTCTCATACAGCATGCCGCTGGCGGTCAGGCTGCGCAGGTCAATGACCGGGCGCACGCGCTCCAGAAGGCGGGTCGACGGGGAGGATACGGCGGGACGGGAGACCAGGGATCGGGCTTGCATGACTCTCTTCGCTGGGAAAGGGTGGGATCCCTGCCTAGCAAGGCAATATAAAGATCGGGCGCAGGCCCAGGGTAAAACTGGCCTCAGGGCGTTAGCACTCGGTAAAGGGAAAACGCAGTTGAGCGATTCAGCCAAACCAGCCGAGCCGCGGCTGGCTTCAACCATTCTGCTTCTCAGGGATGGCCCGCCCTTGCAGGTGCTGATGGTCAAGCGGCACTATGAGATCGACTTCGCGGCTGGCGCGTTGGTGTTTCCGGGCGGCAAGGCCTGCGAGGATGATTATTCCCCCGCATGGGAGGCGCGCTTTGATGGCGAGGCGGAAGGCGAGGTCCGGGCGGCACAGATCGCCGCGATCCGCGAGCTTTATGAGGAAGCCGGTATCCTGCTGGCGCGCCCGGAGACGGGACGCGGTGTCGGCCGGCCCCTGGTCGGCAAGGCGGTTGCCGATGCGCTGGCGCCGTTCCGGTCAGCAGTGGATCGCGGCGAGCAGAGCTTTGTCGGCCTGTGCATCGACAATGGCCTGGTGCTGGCTGGCGATGAGCTTGTCCATTTCGGGCACTGGATCACGCCGGCCTTCATGCCCAAGCGCTTCGACACGCATTTCTATCTCGCCTCCGTGCCAGAAGGTCAGGAGGCCGAGCAGGATGGCCGCGAGACCACCGAGGCGGTCTGGCTGTGCCCGAAGCAGGCGCTGGAGCAGGAGCGGGCAGGGCAGTGCACGATCATCTTCCCGACACGGATGAATCTCGGCCGGCTTGGGCTGGTCGAGACCGTGGATGCGGCGGTGGCGCGATTTTCCGGCGAGACGGTCACCACCGTGCTGCCGCAGGTGGATGCCAGTGACCCGGAGGCGCCGGTGCTGGTGATCCCGGATGTGGAAGGCTACGGCCAGACGCGCGAGCCGGTGGAGCGCATCGCCAATGTGGCGAAACGCAAATAAGCATCAGGCCAGACGGGCGCGGACCTGGTCTTCCAGGGCGATGCAGACCGTGTTGGCCAGCTCTTCCTGGGCGGAGCCTTCCGGCAGGCTGGCCGCCGCGCGGATGGCGTCGACATGCAGTTTCACAATGGCGACAATCGGCGCCTTGGCGTCGGTGCCTTCCAGAAGCTGGCACAGCGATCCGGCAATGCGTTCGATAGCCGGGCGGCCATAAGGAGCAGCCGCGCCACGCAGATTGTGGGCCGCGAGGAACAGCTGGCGATGGAATTCCTGCTTGCCGGGACGCTCGACATAAGTCTTGAAGGCGGCTTGCAAGGCGGTGACATCGCGCTCGATCCAGGCGCTGACATCGAAGTCTGCCGGCGGCGTGTGAGCTGACGGCGGTGTGTCTTCCTCTTCGGGATCGAACAGGTCGGCATCTTCCTCCACATCGGGTGCCGGAGCAGGTTCGGGGATCGGCTGAGGGGCTTTCGCCACGGGCGTTTCACTCGTCTTGCGAAGATGCGGCAGCACGCGCGACAGGTCGGGCGTGGGGATCTCCGTCTCGATCTTCTTCTCGCGGAAGGATTTCAGCAGGGCGTTCAGCATGTTTCGACCTATAAAGCCGATTAGCTGATAAATGGTTGATAAGGCGGCAGTGTTTTGGGTCAGACCGCAAACTGCTCACGCAGGATACGCTCGTCCAGCGCGTGGCCGGGATCGAAGAGCAGCGTCAATTGGTGGCGCGGATCGGCCTGCACTTCGACGCGGGCGACATTACGCACTTCCTGATTGTCGGCGGCCGCCGAGACCGGGCGGCGATTGGGCGCCTGCACCTCGATCAACACTTCCGCGTCATGACGTAGCAGCGCCCCGCGCCAGCGCCGGGGCCGGAAGGGGCTGATCGGCGTGAGCGCCAGCAGCTTGGCTCCGATAGGCAGGATCGGCCCCTGTACGGAGAGATTATAGGCCGTCGAGCCGGCGGGCGTTGCGACGAGAACGCCATCGCAGGCCAGCTCCGGCAGTCGCTCGCGGCCATCGACCGAGATTGTAAGGCGCGCTGACTGTGCGGTCTGGCGCAGCAGGGAGACCTCATTGATGGCCAGGCGCACATGGGTTTCCCCGTCGACATCCGTGGCGGTCATCCGCAGCGGGATCAGTGTGGCGCGCTCGGCCTTGTCGATCCGCGCGGGCAGGTCCTGCGCATCGTATTCGTTCATCAGGAAGCCGACCGTGCCGCGATGCATGCCATAGACCGGCTTGTGATCGCGAAAGCGGGCGCGCAGGGCGTCCAGCATGGCGCCATCGCCGCCGAGCGCGACGATGATATCGGCCTCATCGACCTCGGTCTGACCATAGATGCGGCTGAGCTCGGCAAGGGCGAGCTGAGCTTCGGGGCGCTTGGACGCAGTGAAGTGAAGGCGCGTTTGCATGCTTTCTTGTCGGAGGCGCGCTTGATCAGGTCAAGCATAAGCTCTTGCGAGAGAAGCTTTGGCTGTCGTTGCGGGATAGCGCTGTCGTCCCTGAAAAGTCTGAAGGCGTGCCGGGTATGCTGCGTATTTCAGGCGGATATGAGCCTGATGGATCGGAAGAACCCAGGGTATGATACGTAGTATTCCCTATGGGCGAACCGTCCCTATCTTTGCATGTGTGACCTGCCTGCGGCGTCTTGGTGTTTGGAGTCCGCGCCAGTCTGGGGCATTGGAGTATCCAAACCGGCTGTAGTTCCGGCAAGAAACGGGATCTGTGATCGCCATGAAACACCTGAAAGCTTTTGAGAACGCGCTGGAGACCATCCATGGCGAGGGGCGTTATCGGGTTTTTGTCGACCTGCACCGCCATCGCGGCCGCTTCCCGCGCGCCACTGCGCGCTTTCCCGATGGCGAGCGTGAGATCACGGTCTGGTGCTCGAACGATTATCTCGGCATGGGCCAGGATGATGATGTGATCAATGCCATGCACGAGTCCATCGACAGCTTCGGCGCCGGTTCCGGCGGCACGCGCAACATCTCCGGCACCACGCGTTTTCATGTCGATCTCGAGGCCGAACTGGCCGCACTCCATGGCAAGACCGGGGCGCTCCTGTTCACTTCCGGCTATGTCGCCAATGACGCCACGCTCGCCACGCTCGGCAAGATCCTGCCGGGCCTGATCATCTATTCCGATGCGCAGAACCATGCATCCATGATCGAGGGCATCCGCCGTTCGGGCTGCGACCGGCGCATCTTCCGGCACAATGATGTCGGCCATCTGCGCGCGCTGATCGAGAATGACGATCCCGCGCGTCCGAAGCTGATCGCTTTTGAGAGCGTCTACTCCATGGACGGCGATATCGGCCCGATCGAGGAGATCTGCGATCTCGCCGACGAGTTCGACGCACTGACCTATCTTGACGAAGTGCACGCTGTCGGCCTGTACGGCCGCGAAGGGGCCGGCGTTGCCCAGCGCGACGAGCAGATGCACCGCATCGACATCATCGAAGGCACGCTGGGCAAGGCCTTCGGCGTGATGGGCGGCTATATCGCCGCGGACTCGGTCATGATCGATGCAATCCGTTCCATGGCGTCCGGTTTCATCTTTACCACCTCGACCTGTCCGGTGATGGCCGCTGGCGCGTTGGCCAGCGTGAAGAAGCTTCGCACCCAGGCAGGCCGCGACCTGCGGGCCAGCCACCAGGCCAAGGCGCGAGAGCTGAAGGAGAAATTCCAGGCTGCCGGCCTGCCGGTGATGATGACCGAGACCCATATCGTGCCGCTGATGGTGGGCGATCCGGAGCGCTGCAAGGCACTGTCGGACACGCTGCTCTTCGATTTCGGCATCTATGTGCAGCCGATCAACTATCCCACCGTGCCCAAGGGCACAGAGCGGCTGCGCTTCACGCCCAGCCCGGTGCACACCTCGGAAATGATGGATGACCTGGTCGCCGCCATCCTGGCGGTGTGGAAGCAGCTCGGCCTCGACAAGGTCGCCTGATCACAATTTCGGCGCCGCATTGCTGCCGACGCTCTGGATCAGGATTTCGATACAAAAGACCAGCTGCGAGAGACGCGCAGCCGGTCTTTTTCATACTCCGGGTCTGATCGCTCAGGCCTTGGCGCCGGATTTGCGGCCGAGGCCGATCTCCTTGGCGAACTCGCTGCGCTTCTTGGCATAGTTCGGGGCGACCATGGGATAGTCGCTCGGCAGGTTCCAGCGCGCACGATACTCTTCCGGCGTCATGTCATAGCGCGAGCGCAGATAGCGCTTGAGCATCTTCAGCTTCCGGCCGTCCTCCAGGCAGATCAGATAGTCCGGGGTGACGGACTTGTTGATCGCGACAGCCGGGTCCGGGCGGGGCGGTTCGGCCGGTTCGGCGGCGCCGAGTTCGGCCAGGGTCTCGTGAACGGAGCGAATCAGGTCGGGCAGAGCGTTGGCGGGCACGGGATTGTTCGATACGAAAGCGGCGACAATATCACTGGTCAGATCCAGCATTGCCTCCCCGCTGAGAATGTTCGGTGTATCTTCCATGATATTCCCTCTCGCCCTTCGTGCGACTATTATTGACCTCTGTTTGGAGGTTGGCGCGAACACCAGACTAAGCGACCACTGTCAAGCGTGTATTCTCACAACCCGCAGCGTTTACGATGTATTCAATGGTGCTTGCCCGCGTAAATTACAACACTTATTTGGCAGAATTGTAAAGTATTCAAGCGGTCACACGGTTGACGCGGCTGTTCATTCTCGGCAGTGCCGGGTCGTGAATCAGCCTTGCGGAGGCCATTGCTTGCGGCCCGACCTGCATGGCTCTAAATGCTCACCCAGACAAGGAGAGAATCCCCATGGCAGATACGGCGTTTTCGAACAATCAGGCATCGGCCGGGTTCTTCACGCAATCTCTGGAAGAGCGCGATGCGGAGCTGTTCGATGCGATTCGAAAGGAACAGACGCGCCAGCAGCAGCAGATCGAGCTGATCGCGTCGGAGAACATTGTCAGCCGGGCCGTTCTGGAGGCTCAGGGGACTGTGCTGACCAACAAGTATGCCGAGGGATATCCGGGCCGGCGCTATTATGGCGGCTGCGAGTTTGTCGACATCGCCGAGGAACTGGCCATCAAGCGCGCCAAGGCGCTGTTCAGTTGCGGCTTTGCCAATGTCCAGCCAAACTCCGGCAGCCAGGCCAACCAGGCTGTGTTCCAGGCGCTGATCAAGCCGGGCGATACCATTCTCGGCATGAGCCTCGCAGCCGGCGGTCACCTGACCCACGGCGCGCGGCCCAACCAGTCGGGCAAATGGTTCAATGCCATCCAGTATGGTGTGCGCCAGCAGGACGACCAGATCGACTTTGACGATGTCGCTGCCCTGGCGAAGGAACACCAGCCCAAGCTGATCATTGCTGGCGGCTCGGCCTATCCGCGCCAGATCGATTTCAAGCGGTTCCGCGAGATTGCCGACGAAATCGGCGCGTATTTCATGGTCGACATGGCCCACTTCGCA
This sequence comes from Hyphomonadaceae bacterium UBA5336, assembly GCA_002408125.1. Classification (GTDB taxonomy): domain Bacteria; phylum Pseudomonadota; class Alphaproteobacteria; order Caulobacterales; family Hyphomonadaceae; genus UBA5336. The sequence goes on from DHQO01000011.1 coordinate 55,257, forward strand.
GGGCTCGTGGCCGGCGGGCAGCACCCCAATCCGCTCGACCATGCCCATGTCGCCACCACCACCACGCACAAGACCCTGCGCGGCCCGCGCGGCGGCATGGTGCTGACCAATGACGAGGCGATTGCCAAGAAGGTCAATTCGGCGGTTTTCCCGGGCATCCAGGGCGGTCCGCTGATGCATGTCATCGCGGGCAAGGCCGTGGCCTTCGGCGAGGCGTTGCGGCCCGAGTTCAAGACCTATGCAGCCCAGGTGGTCGCCAATGCCCAGGCCATGGCCGAGGCCTGCCAGAAGGCCGGGCTCGATGTCGTCTCCGGCGGCACCGACACCCATGTCGCGCTGATCGACCTGCGCCCCAAGGGCGTGAAGGGCAATGCCACCGAGCAGGCCCTCGAACGCGCCTTCATCACTTGCAACAAGAACGGCATTCCGTTCGATCCCGAACCGCCGGCAGTGACCAGCGGCATCCGCGTCGGCTCGCCGGCCGGCACGACCCGCGGCTTCGGGACGGAAGAGTTTGCAAAGATCGGCGCGTGGATCGGTGAAGTGGTCGATGCGCTGGCGAGCGGTGAGGATACCACGGCGGTCGAAGACAAGGTGCGCGCCGAGGTGCTGGAACTGACGGCGCAGTTCCCGATCTATAACGGCCTGGGGGCGTAACTCTTGCGATGCCCGTTCTGCGGATCTGAGAATTCCTCGGTCAAGGACTCCCGGCCGGCCGAAGACAATACGGCTGTGCGCCGTCGGCGGGCCTGCGAGCGTTGCGGCGGGCGGTTCACGACCTTTGAACGGGTCCAGCTGCGTGAGCTTTTCGTCGTCAAGCGCGACGGCAAGCGCACCATTTTCGACCGCGACAAGGTGATCCGCTCTGTCTCCACCGCGCTGCGCAAGCGCCCGGTGACCGAGGAGCAGATGGAGCAGCTGGTCTCCGGCATTGTCCGCCAGCTCGAAAGCGGCGGGGAGACCGAGATCAAGTCCTCGGAAATCGGCGATATGGTCATGGCCGCGCTGCGGGAAATCGATCCGGTCGGCTATGTCCGCTATGCCAGCGTCTACAAGGACTTCAACAATCCCACCGATTTCGCCCAGTTCATCGAAGGCGCGAAGTTCGAGCCCGACGGCGAGGACGAGGCGTGAGCGCGGTTTCGGTCACGCTCAAGATCGCCACTTCGCTGGACGGGCGCATCGCACTGGAAGATGGCACCAGCCAGTGGATCACCGGATCGGATGCCCGCGCCCGCAGCCACCAGCTGCGCGCAGCCCATGGCGCTGTGCTGGTCGGCGTGGGCACCGTGCTGGCCGACGATCCGCTTCTGACCGCGCGCAGTGTGCCGCTGCCGCCGATCCAGCCAGTGCGCATCGTCATGGATTCCGCCGGGCGTACGCCGCCGGAAAGCCGCCTTGTCCGCTCCACAGCTGTGGGGCGTGTGGCCATTGCGACGGCCGGCATCACCGCGCCATGGCTGACTGCTGAAGGCGCCGAGGTCTGGAACTGCGGCGAGCAGGACGGCCAGACCGAGCCGGGTAGGGTGCTTGAGCGCTGCGCAGTGGAAGGCATTTCCAGCCTGATGGTAGAGGGCGGCGGCAAGGTTGCAGCGTCCTTCCTGAAGGCCGGCCTGGTCGACCGGATCGAATGGTTCCGCGCGCCGATCCTGATCGGCGGGGACGGGCTGGCTGCAATCGGTCCGCTCCAGCTCAGTGCGATTGCCGGCGCGACGCGTTGGCAGGCTGTCGCGACGGAACGGATTGGGGATGATGTCCTGGAGTCCTATGTGAGGGTCAAATAGGAAGCCCGACGCCCATGTTTACTGGTCTTGTCACGGATATCGGCACGGTCCGCTCGGCCGAGCACCGCAACGGTCTCACCCGGTTTGAGGTGATCAGCACCTATGCGCCCGAAACGCTCTCCATGGGGGCCTCGGTGATGCATTCCGGCGTGTGCCTCACCGTGGTGGATTTCGGCCCGGAAGGGCAGGGAAGCTGGTTCGCCGTGGAGGCTGTGCCCGAGACCCTGTCAAAGACCGTGCTGGGCAGCTGGGAGGCCGGCAGCCGCGTGAACCTGGAACAGAGCCTGCGACTCGGCGATGAGCTTGGCGGGCATCTTGTCTTCGGCCATGTCGACGGCGTCGGAGAGATTGTCTCCATCGAGGAAGAGGGCCAGAGCCGGCGCATCACCATACGCCCGCCGGCCGGGATTTCCCGCTATTTCGCCGCCAAGGGGTCGGCCGCCGTGGACGGGGTGTCGCTGACCGTGGCCGCTGCACTGGACAATGGGGATTTCCAGGTCGCGATCATTCCGCATACCTGGGAGGTGACCACGCTGGGCGCGCTCAAGCTCGGATCGAGAGTCAATCTCGAAGTTGATATGCTCGCGCGCTATGTCGCGCGGATGATTGGCGCCGATGCGCCGGGAGGACCATCGAATGGCTGAGGATTTCTCCGCCGCCATTTCCGACATCGACGAGATCATCGAGGATGCCCGCAATGGGCGGATGTATATCCTCGTCGATGCGGAAGACCGTGAGAACGAGGGCGACCTCATCATCCCGGCGAGCTTTGCCACGCCAGAAGCCGTGAATTTCATGGCCCGCTATGGCCGGGGCCTGATTTGCCTCGCCATGACGCGCGAGCGGGCTCATGTGCTGCATCTCGACATGATGGCGCGCGACAATCGCGAGAGCATGGGCACGGCCTTTACCGTGTCCATCGAGGCAGCCGAGGGTGTCACCACAGGCATCAGCGCGGCCGACCGTGCGCGCACTATCGCCGTTGCCATCGACCCGACCCTGGATCATCACGACATTGTCTCGCCGGGCCATGTCTTCCCGCTGGTGGCCCGCGATGGCGGCACGCTGGTGCGCGCCGGCCATACCGAGGCGGCGGTGGATATCTCGCGCGCGGCGGGGCTCTATCCTGCCGGCGTGATCTGCGAGATCATGAATGATGACGGCACCATGGCGCGCCTGCCGGATCTGGTTGCCTTCGCCCAGCTGCATAATCTCAAGATCGGCACCATTGCCGATCTCATTGCCTGGCGCCGGCGCAATGACCGCTATCTCGAACGCCGGGTCGAGGCGCCGCTGGAAAGCCGCTACGGCTCCGGCTTCAAGACGGTGGTGTTCCGCAACGATCTCGACGGGACCGAGCATCTTGCCATTGTGCATGGCAAGATCGAGCCGGATTCCACCACGCTGGTGCGCGTTCACCGCGCCGATGTGTTGTCTGACATTCTCGGCGAGCGCGGACCGCGCCAGGGACTTGTCGAAAAGGCCATGCAGGCCATTGCCGAGGCCGAGGAGCCAGGTGTGCTGGTTTTCGTGAACACCATGCGTCCAAATGCGATTGCCGAGCGGCTCGGCGCCAAGGACGCCTCGTCAAGCGATCCGCATGCCCCGCTACGCGAATATGGCGTGGGTGCGCAGATCCTGCGAGAGCTGGGTGTCCGGCGGATGATCTTCCTGTCCAATACACAGCCCACCCGCGTGGCGGGACTTGACGGATACGGACTAACAATAGAGGGCTGGCGGCCCCTGAATGGAAGTGAGGGTTGAGGCACCATGGCTGACCGCGTCCTGATCGCGACATCGCGCTATTATGAGAAGATCACGCTGGAGCTTGAAGCCGGTGCCAATGAGGTGTTGGCGGCGGCCGGTGCCGTGGTCGAGACCATTGAAGTGCCTGGCGCTTTCGAGGTGCCGGGCGTGATTGCCATGGCCGCCGACAGTGCTCGCTATGACGGCTATATCGCCCTCGGCTGCGTCATCCGCGGTGAGACAAGCCATTACGATTATGTCTGCGGGGAGAGCGCGCGCGGGCTCATGACCCTTGCCGTCGAGCGGCGCCTCGCCATCGGCTACGGTATCCTCACGGTGGAGAACCAGGATCAGGCTTGGGTGCGTGCCGACCGTCAGCAGAAGAACAAGGGCAAGGACGCCGCCGAGGCTTGCCTTGCCATGCTCCGCCTGCGCAAGCAGTTCGTGCGATGAGCGAGCCCGGCAAGCTTCCCTTCGAAGTTACGCGTGCGCGCCGGGCCGGTGCGCGGCTGGCGGCCGTGCAGGCGCTCTACCAGATGGAGCAGACCGGGCGCGGCGGGGCGGCTGTCATCCGTGAATTCATGGAAGACCGGCTGGGCATCGGCCCGGAAGGCGAGCCGGTGGAAGAGGCCGATCCGGACCTGTTCAAATCCATCGTCAATGCCGTGATCGACCGCCAGGATGAGATTGATGCCGCGATTACCGCACGGCTCGCCAAGGGCTGGCGCCTTGCGCGTCTCGACACCATTTCCCGCGCCATCCTGCGTGCGGGCGCGGCGGAATATCTTGTCCATCCCGAGCTGAGCCAGGCCATTATCGTGGATGAGTATGTCTCGCTGGCTCACGATTTCTTCGAAGACAGCGCCGAGGCGAAATTCGTGAACGGTGTGCTCGACAAGCTCGGTGCAGACCTGCGTCCGCAGGGCTAGGGGCGGGCCGCCTGCTGAGCCGGAAATTGCAGTTCAAAGTGGTATTTCGTCAGCCGGTCAGGTACTGCCCTGTCTTGGGAAACGTGGCCGTCCGCGAGCGAGCAGCGCTCCGTTCCGCGTAAGCAAGTCCTTAACAAACAAGGGAAAGTTCCAGGCGCGTCTTGAGGCCAACTTCACCTGTTTCCGGTATCACCAGGCAGATATTTCAAGACACCGTGCGGGAGACGGTATTGGATCTGCACACATTCCAGAAAGGGGCGCTGGATGAGCGGTACTCCGTTGCATCCATTCTGGCCTCTGTGCGCGTCCCGCCCGAAGAGCGCGTGTCGGTACGCCGGTGTCAGGTCGAGAGCATCGATCGTCTCGGCGTGGTTATGGTACTCGCCAATCTCCTGAACGCGTCGCTGATCCTGCTGCTGACCACGCATGTCGATGCCAATGGCCTGCTGGGCTTGTGGGGCGTTGGGGTTTTCACCGCGTCCGGGCTCGTCTTTCTGAGCTTGTCCTATCGGCATCGCCATCCAGACAAGCCGCGGCGCAGCCGCTTCGTGCTGCGCCGGTTCGAATTGATCGCTGCCGGGTTCGGTTGCCTGTGGGCCATTCCGCCGGTCCTGATCATGCCGACGGCCGATGCGGTCTCGGAAGTGTCGGTGGCCATCGTGCTGGCCAGTCTTGTCTTCGGCTCCTCGCTGACACTCTCACGCCTTCCGAGCGCCTTCGTGATGTTCTGCGCGCCGGTTGTGGCCAGTCTCGTCTGGTCGGTCCTGACCTATACCAGCATGCCCGCCACACACCTGATGGGCATCTCTGTGATGTATATCGCCGCGCTGGTCATTTGCGTGCGCTGGAACCACAATCTCTTCCTCATGGAGCATGTGACTCGCTCGGCGGTAGGTCAGCAGAACACGCTGATCGGGCTGCTGCTGCGCGATTTTGACGAGAGCACATCCGACTGGCTTTGGCAGACCACCCCGCGCGGCGTGCTGATCGACCTTCCCCTGTCCATGAAGGGGGGCAAGCTGGGCAGCGAAAGAATGCAGAAGGGCCGGTCGCTGGTTGACCTGTTCGAGCCCGGTGAGGCGCGCAATGTACTTGCAGTCTGCCTGGAGCGTGGCACGGGCTTTCGCGATCTCGTCCTGGAAGTGGCCGGGGGTAATGATGACAAGCGCTGGTGGTCGCTGACAGGAAAACCGCTGTTTGAGAATGGCAAGCTGGTCGGGTTTCGCGGCGTGGCCTCCGATGTCACCTCCTCCAAGGAGATCGAGGATCGCATTGCCTATATGGCCCATTATGACGGCCTGACCGGGCTGCTCAACCGCGCCAGTTTCCAGGAACACCTCGTACGCGCCTGCGCCCAGCCGGCCAGCGACAAGCACCTGCATGCCGTCGTCGTGATGGATCTCGACAATTTCAAATGGGTCAATGACACGCTCGGCCACGCAGCAGGTGATGAATTGCTGCGCCAGCTCGGTACGCGCCTGATCTGCAGCGCCCATCCCGGCGATGTCGTTGCCCGGCTTGGCGGGGATGAGTTCGCGATGATCCTGACGCGATCGAGCCGGCGCGAGCTGCGTGACACACTGGACGATCTCATCGCCATGCTGGGCGAGCCCTATGATGTGTGGGGCTCCGCGGCCAATTGCGGCGCCAGCCTCGGCGTGCGCGCCTTCCAGTCCGGACAGGAAGACACCGAGGCGCTGCTGAGCCAGGCCGACCTTGCCCTCTACCAGGCCAAGCGGGGCGGGAAGGGCAACTGGTGCCACTTCACGCCCGAACTGGAAGAAAAAGCCCGTACGCGGCGCATGATCGAAAACGACCTGCATGCCGCGCTCAGCAATGACGAGCTTTACCTGGAGTTCCAGCCGATCCTGAATGTGGCCACCGGCAAGATCAGCTCCTGCGAGACGCTGATCCGCTGGGACCACCCCTCGCGCGGCCTGATCATGCCGGGCGAGTTCATCCAGCATGCTGAGGATTGCGGTCTGATCACGCGTCTGGGCGACTGGGTGATCCGCCAGGCACTGGCGGAAGCACGCCGCCTGCCGCCGGATGTGCGCCTGTCGGTGAACATCTCGCCGTTGCAGCTGCACAGCGTGAGCCTGATGTCGACCATCATGAATGCGCTGGCGCAAAACCAGATTGCACCCAGCCGGCTGGATCTGGAAATCACCGAATCCGTCCTCCTGTCCGATACCGACTTTGTGCTCGAACGGCTGATCCAGTTGCGCAAGCTGGGCCTGACCCTGTCACTGGACGATTTCGGCACCGGGTTCTCGTCTCTGAGCTATCTGCGTGCGTTCCCGTTCGACAAGATCAAGATCGACAAGTCCTTCATCTTCGACCTGGAGACCAATGAGGACAGCCGGGCCATTACACGCGCGACGGTGAGCCTTGCCAAGTCGCTCGGCCTGCGGTGCACCGCGGAGGGTGTGGAGACCGAGGCTCAGCGTAAATTCCTTGAGGATCTCGGCTGCGATGAGATCCAGGGCTATATCGTCTCGCGCGCCCGCCGGCTGGAAGAGCTTGCCGAACTGATGGTGATTGAAGAGAACACGGCGCCGGCCAGCCTGGCAGCCGCAGCCCTGCCGGTTCCGGCGACAGCACCGCGGGCAAAGCTTCCCGGCCTGGCTCTGATGGCACGCGGCAAGCGGACCGGCTAGGGCGCCGCCCGCCTAGTCGTTTTCCGCTTCCAGGCGCAGTTTGGCTTCGGCCGCATCGAGACGCTTGTCGAGATAGGCGTTCAGCTTGTCCATCAGGACGTCCTGCTTGCCCTGATAGAAATGGTCGGCGCCTTCCACAGAGTCGCGGCTGATCACCTCGCCCTTCTGCACACGCACCTTCTGCAGCGCGCGCTCGACATCCTGAGGTGTGGCGATCGCATCATTGTCGCCGATGATGATCAGGCCCGAAGCCGGGCAGGGAGCCAGGAAGGAGAGGTCATAATGGTTGGCCGGCGGGGAAACCGCGAAGAAGCCGTCAATCTCCGGGCGGCGCATCAGAAGCTGCAGCGTGATCCAGGCCCCGAAACTGTAGCCGGCGCACCAGACATAGCGCGGGCTCTCGGCCAGGTTTTCCAGATAGTCGAGCACGAAGGCGGCGTCTTCCAACTCGCCGATGCCATGGTCGTAGACACCCTGGGTGCGGCCCACGCCGCGCGAATTGTAGCGCAGTACGCCAAATCCGCGCTGTTCGAACATCTGGTACATGCGGATCGTGATCGGGTCCTGCATCGTGCCGCCCGCCTTGGGGTGCGGATGCAGGATCAGCGCGATCGGCGCGCCTTCATGCGGCGGCTCGGTGTAGCGGGCTTCGATGCGGCCAGACGGACCGGGGATAATGAGTTCAGCCATATTAGCGGGGCCTCGGCACTTGAGTGTCGGAAGGGCGCTGGCATACGCGATCTGGCTTCCCGAATGCAAGTTTTTTGGCAGCTGTCATGTGGCGGACAAGCGAAACTCTTCTGTCTGTGGATTGGCGCGACTGTTCCGATCGCTTAAGTGGAGCGCCATGATCTATGCCGACTATAACGCCACCGCGCCGCTGCGCCCCGAAGCGCGCGAGGCCATGCTCGCCGCTTTCGAGATCGGCGCGAACCCGTCCAGCGTGCACGGGGCCGGGCGCGCGGCGCGCAAGGCGGTGGAGCGCGCGCGGGCGCAAGTCGGCGCGGCCATCGGCGCGGCGGCAGAGAATATCATCTTCACCTCGGGCGGCACCGAAGCCAACCAACTGGCCCTGCATGGCAGTGTGGCGGCTATCGACACCAATGACGGGGCTGCGACCCAGCTCATCTCAAATATTGAGCATGAAGCGGTGACCCAGAATGCCGCCACCGCCGGCGCGCGGCTCTATGGCATTGAGGTCACGGAAGATGGCGTGATCGATCTCGACGATCTGCGCGAACATCTGGTGGCGATGAAGCCGGAAGAGTACGGCACGCCGATCCTGTCGCTGATGCTGGTGAACAATGAAACCGGCGTGATCCAGCCCGTCGCCGAGGCCGCCGCCATGGTGCGTGAGTTCGGCGGGCTGATCCATTGCGATGCGGTGCAGGCGCTCGGCAAGATCCCGGTGAATGCCGCCCTCTTGGGCGTGGATTATCTCGCCCTCTCGGCACACAAGCTCGGCGGGCCGCAGGGCGTCGGCGCGCTCTGGCACCGGCCGGGCGCGCCATTACTGCCGATCCTGCGCGGCGGCGGGCAGGAGCGCAGCCTGCGCTCGGGCACGGAGAATGTGATCGGCATTGCCGGCTTCGGCGCGGCGGCAGAAGCGGCGGTGCGCGATCTGCCGAAATACCAGGCCCTGGCCGAGGCGCGCGACGCCATGGAAGCGCGGCTGGAGCGGGACGGCGGCGTCACTGTCATGGGCAAGGCCGCGCCGCGCGTGGCAGGCACCAGCTGTTTCGCGGCAGCAGGGTTCAAGGCAGAGACCCAGGTCATGGCCATGGATTTGGCAGGAATTGCGGTGTCTTCCGGCTCGGCCTGTTCGTCGGGCAAGGTGAAGCGCTCGCTCGTCCTGTCTGCCATGAGGCAGCCCACCGCCCTTGCGGAATCGGCAATCCGCACCAGCTTTGGATGGAAGAGTTCGCGCGAGGAATTCGATGCGGTGGCCGAAGTTTGGCTTGCCGCCGCGCGCCGAACCGTCCTTAAGGATCACGCATGAGCGGATGTTGCGGTATGGATGAACCTCACGAGCACACCGAAGACGGCGAAGTGAAGGTCAAGGAAGGCATCGACCAGGGCACGGTCGCGGCCGCGAAGGCGCTTGAGTCCAAGAATTATTCCGCCGGCTTCAAGACCGAGATCGAGCAGGAATACGCCCCCAAGGGCCTCAGCGAAGACATTGTCCGCTTCATCTCCGAGAAGAAGGGCGAGCCGGAATGGATGCTCGAATGGCGCCTGAAGGCCTATCAGCGCTGGCTGACCATGGAAGAGCCGACATGGGCCAATGTCCGCTATCCGCTGATCGACTATCAGTCCTATTATTACTACGCCGCACCGAAGATGGGCGCGAAATACGAGTCCATCGACGATGTGCCCCAGGAGATCCTGGACACCTATGAAAAGCTCGGCATCCCGCTGCGCGAAGCCGAGGTCCTGCTCGGCGTGGCCGGCGCGTCGGAAACCGCCGCCGAGGCGCGCGAGACACCGCGCGTTGCCGTGGATGCGGTGTTCGACAGTGTTTCAGTCGCCACCACCTTCAAGAAGGAGCTGGAAAAGGCCGGCGTGATCTTCATGTCGATTTCCGAGGCCCTGCGCGAACATCCCGAGCTTGTGAGGAAATATCTCGGTTCAGTCGTACCGGTGTCCGACAATTACTTCGCCACGCTCAATTCGGCTGTGTTTTCGGACGGAAGCTTTGTCTATGTGCCGCCGGGCGTGCGCTGCCCCATGGAGCTGTCGACCTATTTCCGCATGAATGCGGAAAATACCGGCCAGTTCGAGCGCACGCTGATCATCGCCGACAAGGGCGCCTATGTCTCCTATCTGGAGGGTTGTACCGCGCCGATGCGCGATGAGAACCAGCTTCACGCCGCCGTGGTGGAGCTGGTCGCGCTGGAGGATGCGGAGATCAAGTATTCCACCGTGCAGAACTGGTGGCCGGGCGATGAAGAGGGCAAGGGCGGGATCTACAATTTCGTCACCAAGCGCGGCGATTGCCGCGGCGCGCGCTCGAAAATCTCCTGGACGCAGGTCGAGACCGGCTCGGCGGTGACCTGGAAATACCCGTCTTGCGTCCTGCGCGGGGATGACAGCGTCGGCGAGTTCTATTCCATCGCCGTCACCAATGGCAGACAACAGGCCGATACTGGCACCAAGATGATCCATCTGGGCAAGAACACCCGCTCGCGCATCATCTCCAAGGGCATCAGCGCGGGTCGGTCCGACCAGACCTATCGCGGCCTCGTCTCGATCCACAAAAAGGCCGGCAAGGCGCGCAATTTCACCCAGTGCGACTCGCTGCTCATCGGCGACACATGCGGCGCCCACACCGTGCCCTATGTGGAAAACCGCAGTGCCGAGGCGCAGCTTGAGCACGAGGCGACGACAACGAAACTGTCGGAAGACCAGCTCTTCTATGTCCGCCAGCGCGGCATCGGCGAGGAAGAGGCCGTGGCCCTGCTGGTCAACGGCTTCGTGCGCGATGTGCTGCAACACCTGCCCATGGAATTCGCCGTGGAGGCGCAAAGCCTGCTCAAGGTGAGCCTGGAGGGGAGTGTTGGTTAGGTCTTTCATCTTGCTGAGCCTTCTGGCCTGTGTGGCTTGCTCGTTCGCGGAAGACCCCATCGAAATGCAATTGATCGAATCTGGCCAAGCCGAATGGATGGCCACGATGGAGATTTCGATTGAAGGGTTTCGTGAGGGAGACAGCGTGTCTGAGGCGAAGCAACAGCTGGACATTTGGGGCTATGAGGAATCACCCGGTGTTATTCTTGCTCACCTGGAACAAATGGATCGCAAGCCAAGCGAAAGCGCTCTCATATTCGTGCGCCGGGATGGAGATGTCGCCTGTAATCTCAATCGTTATGTCTTCATCGAACATGATGCAGGTAAAATTGTATCAACTCTTGCTGCAACTGGAGAGGCTGGCTGTTTATAGCCGCTGCGCGGAGTGTCTTGGATTGAGGCTTACCGGCCTAAGCCAAGCATAATCATCAACACACCCAGCGTGATCAGCACCTGCCCGCCGGCATAGAGATACCAGACCAGCGCGGCGGAATGCCGATGGATCCAGTCGTCGCTTGCCGGCAGGAAACGTCCGCGCGCCAGCACCATGTCCGAGAGCATGAAAGCCAGCACGCCGGCACGCACTGTCCAGCTACCGACAAACAGCTCCGCGCTGATCACCATCGCCGCGATGACAGCCGTATAGGCCAGCACCGGCCCGCGCATCGCCCCCGTATGCGGCCAGAGGCGTATCGTCATCAGGGCTGAGAGCAGGATGACGAGGCCGATCACGGCCCAGGCGAGCGGCGTAATGGCTGGCTCCCCCGCGCCCATCTGCCAGAACAGCGCGACATAGGCGAGGTGTCCGGTCAGGAAGGCGACCAGCCCCGCCAGGAAGGGCGCCTCGCCCTCATGGGCGAGCAGAAAGTCCCCCAGCGCGCAGAGCGCCAGCCCCACCACCAGCCAGACCGGCCCGCCCGCCACAAAACCCGCCACGGCCAGCAGCGCCACGCACAGTGTCTTGAACACCGCCCGCACATGGCCCTCGCCGAGCCGGTGCTGCACCAGGCCATAGGCCGCGCCGATCAGGGCGGCGGCAAGAAGGATAAGGGCAGGGGGCGAAAGCGGCATGGCGGGTCTCCGGGCCGGAAGGCTTAGGCGGGCGGGCGAAATTGGGCAAGTTATACCCATGGAGGGGCGCGCGGTCCTTTACAGGCCTGCCAGGCCGTCCCCAGATGACAGGGCGAAGACAGATCGCGGAGATGCCCCATGAGCCCTGACGACACGGCCTTTCACACCTGGCTCGCCGCCTATGGCGCGGCCTGGGAGGCGCGCGATGCCGGTGCCTATCTGCCGCTCTTCGCCGAGGATGCGGTCTATCACTGGACGCCCTTCGAGGCGCCCTGCCGCGGCCATGGCGAAATCTGCGCCGCGCTCGAAAAGGCCATGGAACGCCAGAGCGATCTCACCTTCAGCTTCGAGATCATCGCGGTGAAGGGCGAGACCGGCTGGGCAAAATGGGAGGCGAGCTTTACGCGCGAGGGCACCGAATATCCTGTGCGGATGGATGGCGTGCTGGCAGCCACGTTCGATACAGCCGGCAAGTGCGCGGAGTTCCGCGAATGGTGGCACGTACTTGAACCTGGCCAGGCTGACGAGATGCAGGCCGTGGATGCGTGAGTGAGGATATCTTCCGGATAAAGCTTACAATGGCTCCTGATATGTTCCATCCTGCCAGAGAAGGGGGCGAAGATGGGCTGGGACAGACTGTACTTCGTGTATCCGGGTTTGGCGCTGGTGATGTGCGCCTGCACGCCGGCGCAGCCGTCGACGCAAGGTCCGCGACCTGCTTCTGAGACCCCGGTTACAGAGGAAGACAGGGACCTGGTCGATACCGCGGCGTTTACGGAATGGCCCGATCCGTTTAAGCCGCGCCCTGCCCGTGACGAGGCCTTCAGGACCTATCAGGAGTGGCACGGCCAATGCGATATGGCCGACGCACAGACCCGCGAGCGGATCGAACTCGGCGCAAAGCTCCTGTGGCCCGATGCATTGCAGTGTCTGTTCTCGCACCATCTGGCTGGGCGCGATTGGCCGGAACTGAGCAGGACAGAGCGCAAGGACCTGCTGCCCATGCTGGTTTCATTATCGGTCCTGACCGAGGCGCCGGAGTTTCTCGCCATGGATGTCTGTGATTTTTCCATGGAGGAGCGTCTGGAGATTTCGCAAATCGCGTTTGGGCAATTCCAGCGGGCAGCTGTGCGCCCCCCAGCTATGCGGCCACCAGTCCCGTTCAACTACGCATCCCCCATACATGACCGGCTTGAATGCCGACCTTGAGCAGCATCCACAGCCGGGCGCCCGAATCCCTTTGAAATCCATGCCGATCCGCGCCATATGCGCCCCATGCTGAACCTGAACGATTTGCACGCGAGTGTCGGCGAGGGCGATGAGGCCCGGCCGATCCTGAAAGGGCTCTCCCTGGAGGTGCCCGCCGGCGAGGTGCACGCCATCATGGGCCCCAATGGCGCGGGCAAGTCGACGCTTTCCTATGTGCTCACTGGCCGCGAGGGCTATGAGGTCACTTCCGGCACCGCCACGCTGAACGGCGAGAACATCCTGGAGATGGAACCGGAAGCGCGCGCCGCGGCGGGCCTTTTCCTGTCTTTCCAGTATCCGGTCGAGATCCCCGGCGTGCCGGTGATGACTTTCGTGCGCACGGCGATGAATGCCCAGCGCAAGCTGCGCGGCGAGGAAGAGATCTCCGCGCCGGACTTTATCAAGAAGGCCCGCGAGGTTGGCGGCCAGCTCAATCTCAATGCCGAGATGCTCAAGCGCCCGGTCAATGTCGGCTTTTCCGGCGGCGAGAAGAAGCGGCTGGAAATCTTCCAGATGATGATGCTGGAGCCGCGCTTCGCCATTCTCGACGAGACCGATTCCGGCCTCGACATCGACGCGTTGAAAACAGTGGCCGCCGGTGTGAACGCCCTGCGCGCGCCAGATCGCGGCATGCTGGTTATCACGCATTATCAGCGCCTGCTCGACCATATCAAACCTGACAGGGTGCATGTGCTCTCGGCCGGGCGGATCGTGAAATCGGGCGGGCCGGAACTGGCGCTGCGCCTGGAAGAGGAAGGCTATGACGGGGTGATCGGGGAGGCGGCCTGATGGCCACGGACCTGAAATCCATCATCCCGAACGCCAATGCCGCCGAGCTGGAGCTGGTCGCACGCTATGCCATGCGCGGGGAGGATCCGCGCCGCGAGCGCGCCTTTTCCGCCTTCGCCGCAAGCGGCCTGCCGCACCGGCGCATGGAAGCCTGGCGCTGGAGCGATTTCCGCGCCGCGCTGCCGGCGCTGGAAGCGCCCGAGGGGGCAGGGGCGGTGGACCCGTTCAGTGCGCTCTCCGGGCCGCTCATCGAGATCAGTGCAAGCCAGTACAAGCTGCCGAGCGAGCTTCCGGCCGGGATGCGCCTCATCGAGAGAGCCGACGCCGATGTGTTCGCCCCCGCCGAGAAAATGCCGCTCGGTGCCCTGACGGCAGCGCTCGCGGGCCGCAAGGGCGCGCCAGCAAGCCTCGTGATCGAGGTCACCGAGCCGGTCGCCGAGCCCCTGCGTATCGTGGCGCGCTCGGACCGCAGCGAGGCCAATATCGCACGCATCACGGTGCTGGTGCGCCCCGGCGCGCATCTCGACCTGATCGAGAGCCACCTCGGCGGGGCCGGCTTTTCCAGCTATCTGCTCGATCTCACCCTGCAGGCCGGCGCCAGCGCCACGCGCACGCTCTACCAGATCGGCGCCGGCGACGAGGCCCAGGCCATCACCGCCAATGTGGAGGCGGCCGCCGAGGCACGCTTCACCCAGACGGCGCTGGCCTTCGGCGCGAAGATCGCGCGCATCGAAACCCGCCTCACCCATCAGGAAACCGGGTCGCATGCCGTGCTGAACGCTGCGTACCTTGCCGCAAAAGGCCGGCATGTCGACCTCACCAGCCATATCCGTCACGGTGCGGAGGCCTGCACCACGCGCCAGCTCACCAAGGGCGCCGTCCTCGCGGGCGGGCGCGGGATCTTCCAGGGCAAGTTCATGGTGCCGCGCAAGGTCGGCCAGCGCACCGATGCGGCCATGCAGCACCATGCTCTCTTGCTGGAGTATGGCGCGGAGGTCTTTGCCAAGCCCGAGCTGGAAATCTATGCCGACGATGTCGAATGCGCCCACGGCAACACCTGCGGCGCGCTGGATGGTGACCAGCTCTTCTACCTGCGCCAGCGCGGCATTCCCGAGACCGAGGCGAAAGCCCTGCTGACCCAGGCTTTCGTTACCGAAGCGCTCGAAAGCGCCCCGGACCTGGCAGCTGAAATCCTGCGCGCCGCAGCGGAGGCGTGGCTTCTGGGCAAATAAGGCAATTGCGTGACGTTTTCGTAGGATGGGCAACCGCCGCCCATGCTCTCCGTTCTACCGCCATACCAATGGAGGTACGAACGATGATGAACTGGAAAGTCTATACGATTGCCGCAGTTGCTCCGCTTGCGCTTGCCGCATGTGCGACCGACGAAATGACCAGCAGCCAGGCCAATATGGTTGCCGAGAACAATGCCGTCAGCGATATCCATGACACGGAAATCGCGGAGCTCAACGAACTCGTGTCGATCTATATCGATGCGTCCACGCTCTATGACGAAGCTTCCGATATTCCGGACAATGAACCGGCCGTACGCGATGAGCTCGATGAGCTTGCCAGCGAGCGCGCTGAACAGCGCGACGACCTGCAGGCTCGCGTGATCGCCCTGGGCGGTACGCCGGATGAAATGGGTCAGATGGTTGGCACCGGCCACCGTGCCTTTACCCAGCTCCGGACTCTGGTCGACCAGGACTCCGAAGTTGCGATCGAGGAAGTCCTGCGCGGCGAGAAATACATCGCCGATGAGATCGATGAGGCCCTGGAAGGCACCATCACTGTGGAGACGCGCGAAATGCTGACCGCTCTGAAGTCAGAGACCCAGCAGAACATCGCCGATCTGGAAGAGCTCGATCGCAATGCCTGATCAGGCTCTGTGACCAGAAGGTCTATAGTAAAGTCGGCTGGCAGGCCTAAATAGCGGGCATGCCAGCCGATTCTGTTTTCGACCTCGACGCCATTCGCGCACAGTTCCCCATCCTGTCGCGGGAGGTGAACGGCAAGCCGCTGGTCTATCTCGACAATGCCGCCAGCGCGCAGAAGCCCGAGGCCGTGATCGAGGCGATGGCCGGCCAGATGCGCACGGCCTATGCCAATGTGCATCGCGGCCTGCACACACTCGCCAATGAAACCACCGAAGCTTTTGAGGGCGCGCGCGCCGATGTGGCGCGCTTCCTGAATGCGCCTTCGCCGGAGAATATCGTCTTCACCAAGGGTGGCACCGAGGCGATCAACCTCGTCGCTTCAGGCCTTGCTGGCACCATCCAGCCGGGCGATGAGATCGTGCTGTCCATCATGGAGCACCATTCCAATATCGTGCCCTGGCATTTCCTGCGCGAGCGCCATGGCGCCGTGCTGCGCTGGGTGGGCCTCAACGCGGATGGCAGCCTTGACATGGCGGCGCTCGCCGAGGCCATCGGGCCGAAGACGCGCATGGTGGCGATCACGCATATGTCGAATGTGCTGGGCACGGTGACCGATGCCGCGGAGGTCGCGCGCCTTGCGCATGCCGCCGGCGCGGAGGTTCTGTTCGACGGGTGCCAGGCCTGGGTGCACCTGCCTGTGGATGTGCAGGCCCTGGATTGCGACTACTATGTCACCACGGGCCACAAGCTCTACGGCCCGAACGGTATCGGCGCGCTTTACGGCAAGACGGAAAAGCTCACCGCCATGCGACCCTATCAGGGCGGCGGGGAGATGATCGAGGTGGTCGAGACCGGGCGCGTCACCTATAACGAGCCGCCACACCGCTTCGAGGCCGGCACGCCGCCGATTGTCGAGGCTATCGGCCTCGGCGCGGCGATTCGCTGGGTCGGGCAGTTCGACAGCGATGCCGTGATCGCCCACGAGCATGCGCTCTATGAGCGCGCCGTGGCAGGCCTGCGTGGCATCAACGGCCTGCGCGTTCATGGCCAGGCGCCGGGCAAGGGCGCGGTGCTCTCCTTCAGCCTTGAAGGCGCCCATCCGCACGACCTTGCACAGATCCTGGACCGGTATGGCGTGGCGGTGCGTGCGGGCCATCACTGCGCTCAGCCGCTTATGCAACATCTGGGTGTGACGGCGACAGCGCGCGCCAGTTTCGCCATTTACAACACTGAAACCGAGGTGGATGCATTCATTGATGCGCTCGGCCGCGCGCGTGATATGCTCGCTTGAGTTTGATTATTCCTCTAACGGCCCTTAGATCGCACACATGGCAGATGATATGACCAGCCGCGACATGATCGACGTTGCCGCCGCCAAGGCGGAGGCGAACGAGGGCGTTCTTTCAAAGGAAGAGCTCAACCGGATCACCGATGACATCATTGCGGCCTTCAAGACCGTGTATGACCCTGAAATCCCGGTGGATATCTATGAGCTGGGCCTGATCTACAAGGTCGATATCGACGAGGCCACGCGCAAGGTGGATGTAGAGATGACGCTCACCGCGCCGGGTTGCCCTGTGGCCGGTGACATGCCGGGCTGGGTCGAGACCGCCGCGCGCGGCGTGGACGGTGTGGAAGATGTCGAGGTGCGCCTGACCTTCGATCCGCCCTGGGACCCCTCGCGCATGTCCGATGAGGCGCGTCTGGCGCTGAACATGCTGTAGGGCAACTTACTGAGCCGGTCCCACGCGACTTGATCGCGGGGATCCGCCGCCGGCACGCCCGGACGCCACAGTGGCCCATGGACCCCCGCTTTCGCGGGGGATGCGGGAGGGAAGGCTTGTGACGCTTTTCAGGCAACGGCCCCCAGCGCCGACTCCCCGTGGCTTGACCGCGGGGCCCATCACCCACTCTTGCGGCCATGCCATATGGAGAAACAGATGCTCCGGCGGCGACACCCGGCTCCAGCGCCGCCATCTCTCCCGCCGCCCTGTCCAGAGCTGGACCCCGTGGTCAAGCCACGGGGAGTCGGCTCTTGAAATCCGACCCACCTGCCGTGCCGCGCACACTCTCGGGCATGAAGCAACTCGCCGATCCCTTCTCAAAGGTGCACCCGCTGTTCTGGCCGGTGCTGTGGCTGAGCCTGCGCGCCTTCGTGGCCTGGACGGGGAAGTTGATCGCGGATGGCCACGGCTG
>DHQO01000012.1 GCA_002408125.1 Hyphomonadaceae bacterium UBA5336
CCTTGCCCATCGGGGCCTCTCCTCATCTTCGTGGGGCGGCCCGCAGTGCGGGCACTCATCTGTGCAAACCGGTCATCCGGCCTCTGCCGAATTCCCAATGATCGCGCGACATACAACCCTGCCCCCCGGCTTTCAAGCACTGTTCGCAATTCATCCGCACCAAGAGGCCAAGGCCAAGGCTTGCATGCGCCCACACAAGGGGTAAACGGCGGGTGGGAACCCTATCACCGCCAGCCCGACCATACAGGGAGAAGCTGCCATGACGCCTGGCCTTCAATCGCATGCCGACCGACTCGCGCCCGTCGCCCTCTCCGACCTGGCCGCACAGAATGCCGCCGAGCCCTTCCTGGAAGCAGCCGGATGGAAGGTCGATCTCAGCCGTCAGCGCACCGATGACGGCGTGCGCGCCGCCCTGCTCGACCTTGCCGAGGAAAAAAGCCTGACCGCCGCGCTGGTCGCCCTGTTCGGCGCCCAGCATGTGAACCCGTCCGAAGACCGCCCTGCCCTGCACTGGGCGCTGCGGGCCTCCTCGCCGCTGCCGGGCGCGGAAGCCGAGGCCGTGCGCACCTCGCTGGAGGCCGCTGACGATTTCGCCGCGAAGGTCCATGCCGGCGCGCCGCTCTCCTCCACTGGCGCGGCCTTCACCACGATTGTCCATGCCGGGATTGGCGGATCGGACTTCGGCCCGCGCCTCATCGCCGACAGCCTGGCGGCGCTGGGCGGGACGGAGATCGAACTGCGCTTCTGCGCCAATCTCGACCCCTATGATCTCGATTCGGCCCTGGCCGGTCTCGACCCGGCCACCACGCTGGTTGTGGGCGTGTCGAAATCCTTCGGCACGGAAGAGACCCTTTATAACCTCTCGCGCGCCCGCGACTGGCTGAAGGCCGCGCTCGGCGAGGGCTGGACGAAACACATGGCACTTGTGACGGCCAATCCGGAGCGCGCGGAGAAATGGCTCGAAGGCGGCGATGCCCATGTCTTCGACCTGCCGCTCAGCGTGGGCGGGCGATTCTCGCTCTGGTCGGCGGCCAGCCTGTCATGCGCCTGCGTGCTCGGCGTGGAGGCGCTGAAGGCTTTCCGCGCCGGCGCCGAGGCGATGGACGAGCATGTGCGCACCGCCCCGCTGGCGGAAAACCTCGCGGCACAGCTCGCCCTGACGGATTTCTGGAACACCTCGATTCTCGGCCATTCCCAGCGCGTGGTGCTGGCCTATTCGCGCCGCCTGCGCATGTTGCCGACCTATCTGCAGCAGCTGGAAATGGAATCGAACGGCAAGTCGGTGACGCCCGAGGGCGTGGCCATCGAAGGCCCGACCGCACCGGCGCTTTGGGGCGGGGAAGGCTCGATCGGCCAGCACTCCTATCACCAGTGGCTGCACCAGGGCACGCAGATCGTGCCGACCGAGTTCATCCTGCCGCTTACCCGCGATGGCGATGTAGAGGGCCGCAAGGCGCTGGCCGCCCACGCGCTCGCTCAGGCCGAAGTGCTCGCAAACGGCCGCAGCCTGGAGACGGTGAAGGCCGAGGAGCCGGACCTCACCGAGGCGGTCGCCGCCCAGAAGGTGCATGGCGGGGAGCGCCCCTCGACCTTCATGGTGTATGAAGATTTCGGCGCCCATGCCATTGGCAGCCTGATCGCGCTCTATGAGCACCGCACATACCTCGCCGGCGTGCTGTGGGGCGTGAACTCATTCGACCAGTGGGGCGTGGAGCGCGGCAAGACCATGGCCGGGCGGCTGAAGCCGGTGCTGTCCGGCGAAGGCGCGGCGGAAGATGCGGTGACGGCGAAGCTCGCCGGGCTGGTGAGCGGGGCGCTCTAGGTCCGCTCCAGCACCACGATGTCGAAGGCATGGTCGTTGCGCTCATCGGCGAGATGGGATTCGCGCGACAGCTCGGTCCAGTCTTCCGGCGCAAGCTCGGGAAAGTGGGCATCGCCTTCGGGCGCAGCATCGACCTCGGTGAGATAGATCCGTTCCACCTGGCCCAGCGCGGCGGCATATAGCGCGGCGCCGCCGATCAGGAACACTTCCGGGTTGCCCTGCTGGATCGCGATGGCCCGGCCCGCCGCCAGTGCCGTGGTGAGGCTGGAATAGACCCGCGCCCCCGGCGCGGAATACGACCAGTCCCGGCTGACAACGATATTGGCCCGGCCCGGCAAGGGGCGGCGCGGCAGGCTCTCCCAGGTCTTGCGCCCCATGATCACCGGCGCGCCCTTGGTTGTGGCCTTGAAATGCTTCAGGTCATCGCTCAGCCGCCAGGGCAGGTCTCCCCGGGCACCGATGACGCCATTTCGGGCACGCGCCACAATCAGGCTGAGCTTTGGATAGGCCATGTCGGGGATTTCTTGACTTGCAAACGGGAACAGTGGTGTCAGTTCTCACGGGAGTCGCCTAGGCGCAAATCATTCGGGCAGTTCGGGGCAGTTGCGTATGGAAATCTTGGTGGACCAGTTCGTGAGCCTGGCCACGGGCGGACGGCCCGATGACCTGTTGCTTGTCTCCATCGGCCTTGCGACCACGCTGGCGCTGATCTGGCAACTCGGCGGGCGGGCCTGGGCGCTGGTCTATTTCCTGACCATTCCCTTCCTGAACTGGTCTTTCGGCGTGATCGACCCGGTGCATATCGCCGAACCGTCGGACCTCTTCTCGAAGGGTATCGATGTCCATCCGCTGACGGTCGTGACCGGCCTTGTCTTCGTCTTCCGCGACTTCGTGCAGCGCCGGATGGGCCAGAAGGTGCTGGTGGTGATGGCGCTCGCGATTGCCTGGTCATTCTACTATGCCTGGCCCGTGATCGCGCTGGCGTCGGGCATCGCCTTCGCGATCTCCGAGACCGCCGACTGGGCGCTTTATACCTTCACCAAATACCGGCTCTCGACCCGCATCCTGTTGTCGAGCGCCGTGGCCGCGCCCATCGACACGACCATCTTCCTTTATGGCGCCGATCTCGCCCGCCAGATCCGGCTCGGCGACGATCCCGGCAACATGCTGCACTGGGCCAACTGGGTGGTCTTCATCATCGGCAAGATGGTGGGGGCGCTGATCGTCTCCTATGCGATCCGCCGGCGCGAGGATGCCGGCGAGGTCGACCCCGCCGCACTGTGATATTCCGCCCCTTCAAGGCGACAGCAACAGTTTGTCGCGCGACTCTATAGCAATCTTAAACACAGGCTTTATTCCCACTATATCGGGTAACGAAGCGGCGATCTGCGGGCCTTCCGCAGGTCGCGGGCACAGCATTTGAACCGGAGAAAGACATGGCACAGGGCACGAAGGATTATTCGCAGATCACCGGCGCCATCAATGAGGGCCTGGGCGGCCTGCGCGGGCATGCAGGTGACACACTTGCCGCCTTCAGCAACCTGTCGAAGGCCGCCACCGCCGACGGCGCGCTCGACAAGAAGACCAAGGAACTGATCGCACTCGCCATTGGCGTGGCGAAACAGTGCGACGGCTGTATCGGTTTCCACACCAAGGCATTGCAGCGCCTCGGCGCGACCGATGAGGAAGTCGCCGAGGCACTGGGCATGTGCGTCTATATGGGCGGCGGCCCATCGCTGATGTATGCCGCCGATGCCTGGACGGCCTGGACCCAGCTCAAGGGCTGAAGGCTCACGCCTCCAGCAGCTTCGCCTTGAACAGGTAGCCGGCGATCCCGGCCCCGATCAGCGGCGCGATGAGGAACAGCCAGAGCTGGATCATCGGCTCACTGTCACCGCCGAAGGCGACCATCAGCGCCGGACCGAAACTGCGCGCCGGGTTCACCGAGACCCCGGTCACCTGGATGCCGACAATGTGGATCACCGCCAGCGTCAGGCCGATGGCGAGCCCGGCCATGGCGGCCGGCGCCTTGGCCTGGGTCGCACCGAGGATCACCGTGACGAACAGGAAGGTCGCCACCACCTCGAACACGAAGGCCGCATGCAGGGCATATTCGCCGAGATAGCCCGGACCGAAGCCGTTCTGGCCAAGCCCGTTCTCGGCGATCTCGTATCCACCCTTGCCCGAGGCGATGATCCAGAGAATGCCGGCGCCGATCACCGCGCCGACAAACTGCGCGCCCCAGTAGCGCACCAACTCGCCCGCGCTCATGCGGCCGGAGACGAAAGCGCCGAAGCTGACGGCCGGATTGACGTGGCAGCCCGAAACCGGGCCGATGCCATAGGCCATGGCGACAATCGCCAGCCCGAAGGCGAAGGCGATACCGAGCTGGCCGACGAATTCTCCCGCCAGCACGGCCGATCCACAGCCGAAGAAAACAAGCGCCGCTGTCCCTAGGCACTCTGCGATAAGTTTGTTCATTTGGGTCCTCCCACACACGCGACTCTGACGCCGTGCAGGTGGAGTCTTTCACCGGAAATCCGGTCCGGGCAATCGGAAATCGAGTGCTTAGACCGCCACGGGCGCCTTGATGTGCGGGTGAGGCTCATACTCTTCGAGTTTGAAATCCTCATACTCCCAGCTGAAAAGGTCGGTCTTGTCGGGATTGAGGACCATGCGCGGGGGGGTGCGCGGGGTGCGCTCAAGCTGGCGGTGGGCCTGCTCGAAATGGTTCGAATAAAGGTGCAGGTCACCAAATGTGTGCACGAACTCGCCGGGCTTCAGGCCGGTCGCGCGCGCCATCATCAGCGTCAGCAGCGCATAGGAGGCGATGTTGAACGGCACGCCCAGAAAGATATCGGCCGAACGCTGATAGAGCTGGCAGTTGAGCCGGCCGTCGAGAACATTGAACTGGAACAGGCAATGGCAGGGCGGCAGGGCCATGTCGCCGATATCGGCCGGATTCCAGGCCGAGACCACAAGACGGCGCGAGTTCGGATTGGTGAGGATCTCACTCTGCACCCATTTGATCTGGTCGATGACACTGCCATCGGGTGCAGTCCAGCTGCGCCACTGTTTACCATAGACCGGCCCGAGCTCACCGTTTTCGTCGGCCCACTCATCCCAGATCGAGACCCCGCGCTCCTGCAGCCAGCGCACATTCGTTTCCCCGCGCAGGAACCACAGGAGTTCAACGATGATCGAACGCAGGTGCAGCTTCTTCGTCGTCAGCACAGGAAAGCGGTCTGACAGGTCGAAGCGGATCTGGCGGCCAAACACGGCGCGGGTGCCGACGCCGGTGCGGTCGTCGCGGTCCACGCCGTGTTCCAGCACATCCCGTAGCAATGTCAGATAGGTCTGCATGCGCGCTTGCTCCCTGGCTCCGCCTTCCGAAAGGTTAAGGCGAATCGGACAGTTTCATAGACCAATTTCAACGGATCTAAAGGCTCAATTGGTATCTCTCCCCATCATCGTGGGAGATGGAAATGAGTCTGAAGAAGCTCGGCCGTGACAGCAAGGGTGTCAGCGCAATTGAATTTGCGCTGATCGGTCCTTTGTTCATCCTGTTCACGATCGGCATCATCGAGTTCGGGATCTACTTCCTGAAGCGCAACATGGTGTCTCACATTCTCTACGAGGCCAGCCGGAACATCCAGACCGGCGAGATCCAGAACAGCGACAATCCCCAGCAGACCTTCCTGCAGGAATACTGCGCCGACACGCCGGAATTCATGCGCTGCGAGGATATCTCGTTCGACGTGCGCAGCTTCGACTCGATCAATGAAGTGACCTTCCCCACCCCGGTCTTCAATGATGAGGGCATTGCGCAGAACTTCGTCTTCCAGCCGGGCGAGGGCGAGCAGATCACCGCGATCCGCGCCTCGATCCCACACCAGTTCGTCACCCCGCTCATGCGCAACTATTTCCAGCCGAGCGAGGATCCCGCGATCATCGTCGGCTACTCAATCGCCAAGAACGAGCCCTTCTAAGATGGTAAAGTCATTCCTCTCCAACCTGCGTCGTCGCTATGACGAGCGTGGCCTGGCCGCGATCGAGTTCGCGTTCATCCTGCCGATTCTCGCCATGATGACCCTGGGCCTTGCGGAACTCACCCTGCGCTATCAGGGCGTGGAAAAATTCCACCGCTATGTCAGCCAGGCCGGAGACCTGGTCTCGCGCAACAATTCGCTGACCACGGCCGATATCGGCGACATCCGCAACTCCGCCGACAAGATGATGAAACCGATCGTCGTGGGCGACAACCTGACCATCACGGTCACCAGCATCGGCTTTGACTCCACCGGCGCGCCGAAAATTCTATGGCAGCGCACGGCGCCGGCCACCGAAACTCACCTGCCGGTCGACCCGTCCGACGCGGTAGGCCTGGGTTATCCCGGCGACACGGTGATCCGCACCGATGCGCAGTTCTTCTATTCCTCGGCGATCTCCACGGCATTCGGCTTCAGCGATGCCAAGCTCGACCGCAAGATCTATTACCGCCCACGCAGCTCGCGCGTGATCTCCATGGATTCGGCGATCTCCGAGAATGGCGACGACTGGGACAATATCCCCAGCTCCAGCTCCAGCAGCAGCGACAGCGAGAGCGACAGTTCCAGCGGAAGCGGTAGCTCCAGCGACAGCGACAGTTCCAGCGGTAGCGGAAGCGGAAGCGGTAGCTCCAGCGGAAGCGGAAGCGGAAGCGAAGATGACGGTAATAACGGTCACGGCAATGACGAGGACGGCTACGACGAATCCAATCCTGGCAACAGCAATGGGAACAATGGGAACTCCGGGAACAACGGTACGCCCGGCCTTGGCGGAAACACCCCTTCTCCCGGTCCCAGCACTCCCGCAGGCAATAATGGGAACAATGGAAACAACGGGAACAACGGGAACAACGGGAACAACGGGAACAACGGGAACAACGGCAGTAACGGGAATAATGGAAACAATGCCGATGACGATGATGACGATGATGGCGACAGCATCTGGGACATCATCTTCGGCAATGGCGACAATGACGGAAACAGCAACGGTAACGGCAATGGCGGGCAGTCCTGCCGTCTGTGGTGGTGCTGGTGACCTGCGCCGCCCCCCCGCTCGACACTGATTTCAATTCTGAGACAGATCCAATGAAGAACGCTCTATTTCAAAACGGCTTTTTTAAGCGCCTTGCGAGCTTTCACGGCGACACACGCGGCAATATCGCCATGATGTTCGCGCTGCTCGCCCTGCCGATCTTCCTGGTGGTGGGCCTGGCCATCGACGCCTCGCGCGCCAGCCTGGTGCGCTACCATTTCCAGACGGCGCTCGACTCCGCAGCCCTCGCCGTCGGCAGCATCTATGCCGACCATGACGAGTTGGAGACGATCGCGCGCGCCTATGTCGACAAGAACTTCATTGTCCACGGCACCACGATCAACGATATCTCCCTGGTCGATAATGGTCAGGAGATCTCCATCGTCGGGGATTTCACCATGACCACCTATTTCATGGGGCTCATCCAGCGCGGCACAATCGAGGTCTCCACCGAGACCGAGGTCAAGCGTGCCGGCGGCGGCCTCCTGGTGACCCTGGTGCTGGACAATACCGGCTCGATGGAAGGCTCGCGCATCTCCAGCCTGCGCGGGGCCTCCCAAAGCCTGATCAACGAGCTGTTCAGCGAGGAGAACAACAGCGAGGACCTGCGCATCGCCATCGTGCCTTATGCCTCCATGGTGAACCCCGGCCAGGAGGCGGAGTATCTGCTCAGCCCGCTGGATCTGTCCACGATCGACACGGATGAGCCGCTGGGCTGGCATGGCTGCGTGTTCGAGCGCTCTGGCGTGCTGAATGCGCTGGCCGATACCCTGCCGAGTGTGCTGGGCGGATACTGGACGCCGTTCATCTACCCGCCGGGCAGTGACAATAATTACAACTGGTACAATGAGGATTCCGCGAACGAGAACTACCAGTCGAACAATGGCACCGGCCCCAATCTCGGTTGTCCGACCCCGATCGTGCCGCTGACCAACAACAAGGCAAAGCTCGATGCCGCGATCACGAACATGACTCACTGGAACCGGGGCGGGACGCTGACAGATATCGGCATGGCCTGGGGGCTGCGGGTGATGTCGCCCGGCATCCCGTTCAACGAAAGTGCAGAGATCGACCCCATCACGATAGGCACAGATACGCCCCAATCCCTCTGGGACAGCCCGCGCTGGCGCAAGGCCATCGTGCTGATGACGGATGGCGAGAGCGGTTTCTACGACGGCTATGGCTCGGACTCCTGGTCGTCGGACTATACCGGTTATGGCCGCCAGGGCACCGGCGTGGCTTATGAACTCTATGGCAGCAGCGCCTCTCGTTCGGAGATCAACGCCAATATCGCCGACCTCTGCCAGGAAGCGAAAGATGATGGCATCATCGTCTATACGGTGGTGTTCACATCCGGCGTCGGGACCGATACCCGCGCAATGTACCAAGCCTGCGCCTCCGATCCCGGCAAGTACTGGTACGCACCTGATAACGACTCGCTCGCCAACAGCTTCGAGCAGATCGGCTCGGACCTCTCGCGGCTGCGCATTACCCGATAAGGGCCGGAAACTCCCACTCCGCCCTGCCCCGCCCTCTTTAACCGGAGGGCGGGGCACGCTATATCTGGGGTGTCCCTCGTGGACTATGGCGATAAACGCGCGTGCAATAAGCGGTTCGGACCCGGGGGCGGTACCCGGCGGCTCCACCATAACTTGCCGGTCATTGGGCGGTTGGCAGGGGGCCGAAACAGGATCGACGGACGTGTAAAGACGATGCTTTCGCCCGCATGAGCCGCGTCAGAAGCTCATATCAACATAGTTGCCAATGACAACTTTGCTGAAGGTGAACTGCTCGCTGCGTAAGCAGTGCGCGGATTACCGCTTCTAACTCCTAGAGATTCAGCTCTCTAGGCGGGGCCCGGAGGCGCCTGGCAACAGAAGCCTCCACCTTCCCCTTCAATTCATCCCGAAGCGCCAGGCGCGGCGACCTATTTCGTCGGCGCCGCCTCGCCCATTTCATCGGGCACGATGGCCGGTTCGTCCTCGACCGCGACAGCCTCCACCACAGGCTCGTTCAGCACGGGATCGACATTCACCGCCGTCAACGGCGGTGTCGGTGCCGGCGGCAGGCCGACCACCGTCATCTCGTCGATGACACGCTGTGCCCCGTCCACCCGGTCCATCACCCACAGCATGTAGCGGGTGTCGACATGGATGGCGCGGGTGGTCTCGGGGTCGAAATCCCAGTCGGAATTCACGCTGTCGAGCGTACCGTCGAAGAGCAGGCCCACCAGCTCGCCACGGCCATTGAGCGTCGCCGAACCGGAATTGCCGCCGGTCACATCCAGGTCCGACATGAAGTTCACCGGCACGGTCTCCAGCACCGGGTCACCATAGCGGCCATAATTGCCCGCCTCGATGGCGGCAATTTCCGCCTCCGGCGCATTGAACGGCGCCTCGCCGGTATTCTTCGCGACGATCTCCTCCAGCGTGGTGAAAGGCCCGCCCTCGCTGGTCGCCGGCGGCATGACGGTGCCATAGGTGATGCGCAGCGTGGAATTGGCATCGGGATAGGCCGTCGTGCCCTGATCGGCCTGCCAGGCGCGGATGGCTTCCATATAGGCCGGGCGCAGGCGCTCCATGCGGCCGTCGAGTTCCTTGCCGACATCCTCAAGCGTACGGTCGGCCTGATAGATCGCCACGGCCAGGCGCATGAAGGGGTCTTCGCTGGCCTCCAGCGTAGCCGCATCGGCCTCCATCAGGGCAAGGCGCGTCTCTGCATCGCCCAGTTCGGTGACAGCATAGAACCAGTCCAGCGTCTGCTCCACCGCGCGGCGATCATAGAAATCGCCGATACCGACAAATTCGTCGAAGGCGCGTACGCGTGCAGCATCGGGCTGGGCGGCATAGCCCTGCAGGAACAAGAGCCACTCGGCCTTGTCCACGGCGGGATCATAGCGCCGGTCGATGGCCTGCATGGACTGGCGGAAGAAGGCCATGTCGCGTTCCTGATAGCCGGGCTCGCGCTCGGCATCGGGCAGCTCGCGCTCGCGGGCGAGCCGGTAGAGCTTGCGCGCGACGCTCAGGAGCTGCGGCCGGCGGACATTGTCGTACCAGAAGGCGCGCCGGTTGGCAGCGGCGATCTGCTCGCTCAGGAGGTCGAGTTGGGCGATGGCGCGCGCGGTGTCGGCGTCGCCCTGCTCTATGATCCAGGTGTTCAACGCCGCCTCGCGCTCGGCCCGGCGTTCGAGCAGGCCGACGCGCTCTGCGCCCTCGATCTGGCCACCGAGATTCTTCATGTAATTGTTCAGGCTCGCCAGGCGCGCCTCATACTTGATGCGCGCATCGGAGCCCTCCGGGGCAGCCTCCTCAATGGTGGCGATCCAGTCTTCCAGCAGGTTCTCAAGGGCCGGATAGGTCCAGCCGAACGTGTTCTCGACCTCCACCAGCCGAGCATAGCGCGAGGTGCGGCCGGGATAACCGAGCACCATGACGAAATCGCCCTCTTCCAGCCCGCCGCCAGAGACCTTCAGCATGTGCGGCGGGCGGTAAGGCACATTGGCCTCGTCATAATCGGCCGGCGCGCCGTTCGGGCCGACATAGGCGCGGTAGAAGGAGAAGTCGCCGGTGTGGCGCGGCCACATCCAGTTGTCGATATCCCCGCCATACTTGCCGATGGAATCGGCCGGCGCGTAAACCAGCCGAACATCGCGGATTTCGAGCCGGTCGATCAGCTTGTACTGCGAGCCACCATAGAAAGAGGCGACCTGGCAGCGGTGGCCCGGGCGCATCTCGCAGCTGGAGATCAGCGCCTTGCGACGCGCCTCGATCTCGGCATGGACATCCCGCCCGCGCATCATCTCGTCCAGTCCTTCGCGAACCTCCCCGGTCACATCGCGCACCGACTGGGTAACATAGATCCGCGTGCCGGGCGCAGCCGGCAGTTCTTCTGCGAATCGCTCGGCGAGGAAGCCCTCTTCAAGATAGTTCTTCTCGGCGGTGGAGTTGTACTGCACAGAGCCGCGCGCGCAGTGGTGATTGGTGACGGCCAGGCCATACTCGGAGACGAAGGAGGCCGTGCACCCGCCCAGCGAGATCACCGCCCCCATCGGAAAGTCCGTCAGCGTGGTGAGCGAATCCGGATCGAGCTCCAGCCCCAGCCCGGTCAGCTGCTCGCCGATTTCCGGCAGCTGGTCGGGCGTGAACATGCCCTCCTCGGCCGATGCCATACCGGCCAGCCCCAGCGCGAGAAGAAGGGTGGAAAAACGAAATGCAATCATGGCTGCAGCCTCCTGAGCAGCGTCTTGAGGCAAACTACCGCTTTGAAGGCAATTCACAATTGTGCTGGTCGGTCACGTTGCAATCTCCAGATTGTCAGGAAACCTGCCCGATCTTCCGGCAACGCATTGGTTTTCCAGAGACTTCGCCGGAAACGACTCGGCTTTTTCCTTGCGGAGCTGTAATGATAAAGAACGCAGTTGTGTTCAAAACAACACTTTCGGAACGGGGACAGAAAGCCTAAATCGCGGTGCTGACCAGCCGGAACGCTCACAGTTGGAGAGTTCCACAGGCGTATGCTCGCTCAGACCGAGAAGCAAGTTGTCGAGGCTGATGAGTGTGCCTAGGTTAGGATCGAGGCGGATGGAGAGGGTTCTGGTGACAGACTATATTGGCTATGAAGCGCTGACTCAGTCGGCAATGCGGGGTGTGGTGCGCGAAGCGCTGAAATGCGCCGTGGGAGCCAATACCACTCCGGGCGACCACCATTTCTACGTGACGTTCAATACTCGCGCGCCGGGCGTGGAAATGGCCGATTATCTGATCGAGCAGTTTCCTCAGGACATGACCATCGTGATCCAGCACCAGTTCTGGGACCTGGAGGTCCACGACACCTGGTTCGAGATCATCCTGAAATTCGCCGGCGTGCCCCAGCACCTGAAAATCCCGTTCAACGCCATTACCCGCTTCGTCGATCCGTCGGTGAATTTCGGGCTGAGCTTTGAATCCGATGCCGCGGCGAATTCCGACCGCGCCCTGATCGGCCCGCTGGCCGATGCCGCCGAAGCCAGTTCCGCCCCGGCCACCTCCGATGGCGACACCACGGTGATCAATCTCGATTCCTTCCGCCGGAAATGAGCGAGAGCGCCAAGCCGGAAGCGCCGCCTCGCCTGAGCGATGCGGAGATGCTGGCGCGGTTCCAGAATTCCAAGAAACGCCCGCCCTGCTCGGACACGCTGGGCATGCGCCTGACCGAGGTCGAGCAGGATGCCCGGCGCATCCGCATGGATTTCGAGGTGTCGCAAAGCTTCGCCAACCCGACCGGCGCGGTCCAGGGCGGCTTCATCGCCGCCATGCTGGACGAAGCGATGAGCACCTGCGTGATCATCGACTCCAATGTCACCATGACGGCGCCGACGCTGGAGATGAAGGTCTCCTATCTCAAGCGCCTGATGCCCGGCCCGGCCCATGTCGAGGCGCGCATCCTCAAGCGCGGCAAGAGCGCGGCCTTCATGGAAGCCGACTGCTTCGACAATGAGGGCAACCTGGTCGCGCGCGCCTCGGCCAGCGCCATCCCGATGCCGTTCCGGCGGCTCGGCTGAGCCGCGCACGCCGCTCGCGAAAAACCGCTTGCACAATCGCCCGTTTGGTGCGTTCCGTTTTCGTTGCGCGTGTTGCCCGCGCGGGCGCGATATAGGGGATGAGCCCGAAGCGTCCACTGACCCTCCGGAGGGCGACCCGGACCCCGTTTCGGAATACAATCCAGATGATGCTAGTTCGCGCCTATCTCGCGCCGTCGGCCATTGAAGGCCTCGGCGTTTTTTCGCATGACCATATCAAGGCCGGGGAAGCCATATGGCGCTTCGACCCGCGCTTCGACCAGCTGATCGAACGCACGGTCGTCGCCGAGAGCGACGAGCGCACGCGCGCCTTCCTGGAACGCTATTCCTACGAGATGGCGACCTTCCCCGACCATTATGTCCTTGATGCCGACGAGGGCCGGTTCATGAACCATAGCGAGACGCCGAACTGCGACTTCACCGCGCCCGATGTCGGCTATGCCCTGGTCGACATCCCGGCGGGCACGGAGCTGACCTGCGACTATCGCGAGTTCACCACCGGCGAGCTGGAGATGCAGCCCCCCCGCCACCATGTCGGCGCGCACGCAAATGGCGCGGTGCGGTAACGCTTTACCAAACGGGAAGCTGCCCGGTGCCTACTCGGACTTTCCGAGACCGAGCTCCCACCGCCCGAGATACGCGGCAAGGCGATCCGGGGTGCAGTATGCCTCCCCGTTCAAGGTCGGAGAGATCGCGAAATAGAGCGCATTCTGTACCCACAGCGATTGATTGTCTGCCGGCACCTTGAGGGTCAGGTCGCAAGATCCATCAGCCCGCAACCGAATGATCTGTATGTCCCAACGCGCGCCATCCTGATAAACGTCCCGCTCTTCGCCAAGACGTTCAACGGTATCCGCATATGCGCCGGAGCAGGTCTTCGGTTCAGCAATTGCCAGCGTCGCACCTCCATGAATCGCAGGCATTTGGAGCAACCAGGTCGCGCCCTCATCGCTGTGGGTTCGTTGCATCTCCATGTCCCGGTGCGGTGCAAAATAGCACCACGCACCCCTGTCTTCTTCGCAAGGCTGGCATGGCGGCGTTGCAACGGCTTGCGATGAGAACACCATCGTCACGGCGAGCCATCCAAGTAACAGGCGCATCCTAGACAATCTCCTCCACCCGCATCCAGATGCCCTCGCGTTCCCCGACCCGCCGCTCCACCAACAGGCGGGCGACCTGGTGGTCGTCCTCGAAGGCATTGCCGGTCAGCGAGTCGAGGAGCGCCTTGGCGAGATTGTCGAGATCCATCCAGGGCGCATCGCCGGTATACTCCATGCAGATATGCACGCCATAATCGCCATAGCCCGGGCGCAGGCGCTGGAATTCCTTGCGGAAAAACTCCCGCAGCAGCGTCTTGTAATATTTCGCCTGGGTGGTGAGGCCGGTGCAACGCACCTCCAGCGCGCCGTCCTCTGTCAGGCGTGCGGCCACCTTGCCATGCCGGGTCCAGTCATCGTTCACGGGAGTGAGCATTATGGGGGCTGCGACCATCCGGCAAGAGGTCGAAATTGCGTCGCGCGCGGGAAGGTTCTAGACCGCACGGCAGATATTGATCCTTCACTGAGGAGAGGCCCATGGCCAACGACACCCCGATGCGCACAGAAAGCGACAGCTTTGGCGAACTTCAGGTGCCCGCCGACAAGTATTTCGGCGCGCAGACGGCCCGCTCCCTGATCAACTTCCCCATCGGCGAGGAGACCATGCCGGCCCCGCTGGTGCGTGCGCTCGGCGTGGTCAAGCGTTCGGCCGCCATGGCCAACAAGGCGCTCGACAATATCGAGCCGGAGCTGGCCGAGGCCATTGTGGCGGCCGCTTCGGAAGTCGCCGAGGGCAAGCTGAATGGTCACTTCCCGCTCTCGGTCTGGCAGACCGGCTCGGGCACCCAGTCGAACATGAACGCCAATGAGGTGATCTCCAACCGCGCCATCGAGATCCTCGGCGGCGAGATCGGCTCGAAAAAGCCGGTCCACCCCAACGACCATGTCAATCGCAGCCAGAGCTCGAACGACACCTTCCCGACCGCCATGCACATCGCCGCGGCCGAAGAGGTCTATCACGCCCTGCTCCCGGCCCTGCAGAAGCTCCGCAATGCGCTGAACGACAAATCGGTCGAATTCAGGGACATCATCAAGATCGGCCGCACGCATACCCAGGACGCCACGCCTCTGACGCTGGGCCAGGAGTTTTCCGGCTATGTCGCCCAGTTGGATCTCGGCCTCAAACGCGTCGAGGAGGGCCTGCAATATCTCTATCCGCTCGCCCAGGGCGGCACGGCGGTCGGTACAGGGCTCAACGCCAAGCCGGGCTTTGCGGAGAAATTCGCCGAGGAAGTGGCCGCCTACACCAAACTGCCTTTCGTCACCGCGCCGAACAAGTTCGAGGCGCTGGCCAGCCATGACGCCTTCGTCTCGGCCCATGGCGCGCTGAACACGGTGGCGACCAGCCTGTTCAAGATCGCCAATGATATCCGCTTCCTCGGCTCCGGCCCGCGTTCCGGCCTCGGCGAGCTGTCCCTGCCGGAAAACGAGCCGGGCTCGTCGATCATGCCCGGCAAGGTGAACCCGACCCAGTGCGAGGCCATGACCATGGTCTGCGCCCAGGTGATGGGCAACAACACCACAATGACGGTGGCCGGCAGCCAGGGCCATTTCGAGCTGAATGTCTACAAGCCCGTCATGGCCTACAACATGCTGCAATCGGTGCGCATCCTTTCCGATGCCTGCCACGCCTTCACCGACAAGTGCGTTGCCGGCATCGTCGCCAACACAGACCGCATCGCCGACCTGATGAGCCGCTCGCTGATGCTCGTCACGGCGCTCGCCCCCACCATCGGCTACGACAAGGCCACCGAGATCGCCAAGAAAGCCCACAAGGAAGGTACCACCCTGAAGGAAGCCGCCCTGAAACTCGGCTATGTCGACGAAGCGACCTATGACGCCGTGGTCCGGCCCGAGGACATGATCGGGCCGCGATAGGCTTGCGGGATATTACGGAATTCCGTATTATTCCGTAATGAAGAGCTCCGATGATCTGCGCAAGGCTATCAACGCCGCGCCCTGGACCCTTGCGGAACTGTCGCGCCGTTCAGGTGTGGCTTACACTACGCTGCATAGTTTTGTCCGCGGCGCGACGGGGAGCCTTCGTGCCGAGGCGTTCAATGCCGTGGTCGATGCCCTTCGCGTCCTGAATCGTAGGAGCGTGCGGGAAACGGGAGCGGATTTCGAGGGACCGACGGTCAAGGTACCCGTTGCCATTCCCGAATGGCTCGCCCGCTTCTCTGTCGAACATGGTCTGGATGTCGAAGCCCTGCTGGCTCAAGGCGGGATCGAAGCCTTGCGCGCAGAAGCAGACAAGACCTTTCGCGATCACTATCGCGAGTCCATAGCCGAAACGCGCGCCTATGTTGATAGATACGGAACGCTATCCCAACAATTCGGCATGATCTGATGATCAGCCAGTTTGATGTGTATGAGGTCGGGCGGCCCGGCACCAGAACATTTGTGACGATCTTGAGCGCAGGCATTTATACCAGTCTCGACACGCTGGTGGTTGCTCCTCTCATTGCGGGTGCAATGAAGACAGAGGAATTGCCGATACATGTACCTGTCCGATTCGGAGATCTTGGTCTGATCGCGAGGTTTGATCTCATTGCGGCCATACCGACCTCAGCAATAGGCGAAAAACTCGGCAATCTCGCAGATCAGGAATATGCCCTGAAAAACGCCTTTGACCGCCTCCTGGCAGGTTACTGAAACTGCACGGAACATGGCCCCTGCCCTCCCGTTGATTCGGTGACGGCCCCGCGGTTCGGGGTCGCGGAAATCAAAAGGAGTTTCACATGACCAAACGTGCTGAAGGCAAGAAAATGGCAATCCTCGCAACCGACGGGTTCGAGCAGGTGGAACTGACCTCCCCGAAGGAAGCCATCGAGAATGCCGGCGGTGAGACCGAGATCGTCTCTCTCCAGCATGGCCGTATCCAGGCCAACAAGCACCGCGACTATGGCGACTGGTTCGATGTCGGCACCACGGTCGAAAAGGCCCGCGCGGAAGACTATAACGCCCTGCTCATCCCCGGCGGCGTGTTCAGCCCGGACGCGCTGCGCACCGATCCGCAGGTCAAGCGTTTCGTGTCAGACTTCTTCGCCCAGAAGAAGCCGGTCTTCGCGATCTGCCATGGGCCGCAGGTGCTGATCTCGGCAAACCTGCTCAATGGCCGCGAGGCGACCGGCTACGAGGCGATCCAGCAGGACATGAAGAATGCCGGCGCCGGGGTGAGCGACCAGCCCGTCGTCGTCGATGCCGGCCTCGTCACCTCGCGCAATCCCGATGACCTGCCGCAGTTCAACGACAAGATCGTCGAGGAAATCTGCGAAGGCCGCCATGCCGAACAGGCCCGGTCCGTAACCGCCTGATCGGTGAGTTGCCCACAGGAAAGGGAAAAGCGCGCCGCCCGCTGGCGCGCTTTTTCTCTTGCAAGCATACTCAAATCCGTGGGCAATCGGGTAAATTGCACATGACCTAAGCAGGAAAGGGAGCTTTGCCCCATGTCTTCCGCGACCCTTGGCTCGAAGGCCAACCCGTCCCAGTTCGATTGCTATACCGATCTGGCTGAGGACGAACCCTATTTCGTCATTCGCGCCGACGACCCGCTCTCCAGTGCGATCCTGGAACTGCACGCCTATATCGGTGCTGGCCAGTCGGGCGCCGCGCATAACAAGCTGGCCGAGATCATGAACATGACCGCGCCGCGCCCGCCCCGCCCTTCAGACAGCCCGAAATACCGCGAGACCTTCGCGATCTCGCTGGCCATGGAACAATGGCGCGACACCCATCATGGCTGACGAACCGATCAACCTGAACAAGGCCCGCAAGGCGCGCGCCCGGGCCGCCCTGCAGAAAGCTGCCGCGGAGAACCGGGTCCGGTTCGGGCGGACAAAGGAAGAGAAATCGGCCGAAGAGGCGATTCGCAAGAAGACCGCCAAGGTACTCGACCTGCACCGGCGCGAAGACAGCGGCGAAACCTAGCTCAGCTCTCCGGCACGGGGACAGGCAGTGTCGGCGTGCCAAGCAACCGGTCCAGCTCGGCCTCACCGCTCCGGCGCGCCTCGATCTGGCGCAGGGCGCTCGACACGAGATCCGGCAGCTCGACCGGCATCCTGCCGACCTCGGCATAGACCGCCTGTGCGCCGTCATAATTGCCAGCTGCTTCCAGGCAGGCGCCCGTGTTGAACTTCACGCCCGGCGCATCGGGATAGTCCGCCGCGAGCGCGTTCCACAGCGCGCACGACCCGCTGACATTGTCATCCTTTGCCGCCTCAAGCGCCTGCCCGAAGCGCGGATCCACCGCAACCTGCGGATCCATCGCCTCATGGATCAGCCGCGCCCGGGCGCGCACATTCATCGGCGCGATGTCCCGACGGATCGGCGACAGCGTGTCCATCAGGGCCTCGCGGATCAGGTTGTCGACGACATAATTGCCGTACACATTCCCGCCGAACCCATAGCCATGGCTGTTCCAGGGATAGCGGTGCGAACCGCGGTCCCACGGCCCATGCCGGACATCCTCGACAAAACCGACATCGCGGCACACTGAGTCCGACGCGCCGGCGGGATAGCGCTCGCGCCAGACCACACGGCCGGTCTGCTGGTCGACCAGTTCCGGCACCGCCGAGACCTGCACATCGTAGTAGACGCAATGCTCGACCACATCGCGCCGGCGCTCGCAGTCAAACAGGCCATCCCACTCCACGCAGCGCGAGACCACATGGCGCTCATGGCGCTCGTCCAGCCACAAAATGTCGATATCGCCGCGGAAGACCGCATCGGGGTATGCGTAGCTGGTGGCGAGATAGAACCAGGCATCGCCATCGAACCGCGCATCGGAAACCATGCGCTCGAAGGCGTCGGCATACCAGTAGCCCTCCGGCCCGCGAAAGCCGTCAACGGCGACATTGCGGTATTCGGAAACCTGCGGCGCACCGGCGGGGACGCGCGCGGTGTATTCCAGGTTCGGGGTCGCACACGCCGTCACGCCAAGCAGCATGGCGACCATGGCCAGGGCTGTTGTTATGCGGTGGCGCATCGGGTCCTCTCCGGACCGGTTCGGGGCGGCCCATGTGTTGATTTTCAAGGAGTATCCGACCACGCACCTGAACGCGCATTGAATGGCCCCTTCATCGCCCGGAAGGCCGACGCTGGCCGGTGAGCGCGGCCGCAAATAGATGTTATGCCAAGCCTGACCCAAGGGCACTTCTTGCCTGCGGCGCCGGCCATGCCCAATTTGCCTCAAGACCAAGACCAGACGGGAACCCACATATGTCTGATACTGCGCCGCTTTTCGAGCCATTCACCTGCCGTGGCCTGACCCTGCCCAACCGGATCGCCATGGCGCCGATGACGCGCAGTTTCTCCCCCGGGGGCGTGCCCGGTGACAATGTGGCCGAATACTATGCCCGCCGTGCGGCGGCCGATGTCGGCCTGATCATAACCGAAGGCACCACGGTGGGCCGGGGCGGAGCGTCCAACGATCCGAAAGTGCCGAACTTTCATGCCGAGGCCTCGCTGAAAGGCTGGGGTCATGTGGTCGAGCGCGTGCATGCGGAAGGCGGCAGGATCGCACCTCAGATCTGGCATATGGGCATGGTGCGCAAGCCGGGCACGGGCCCTGACCCCGATGCGGCTTCCGACGGCCCGTCCGGCATCACCCACACCGGCAGCCAGGTCCAGCCCGAGCCAACCGAAGAGGAAGTCGCCGACATGGTCGCCGCCTATGCGAGGGCTGCGGGCGAGGCAAAGAAGCTCGGTTTTGACTGTGTCGAGATCCATGGCGCCCATGGCTATCTCATCGACCAGTTCTTCTGGGGCGTGATGAATGTCCGCACAGACAAGTATGGCGGGAGCCTGGTCGACCGTGCCCGCTTTGCCGGCGAGATCATCGCCGAGTGCCGCAAGGCGGTGGGCGAGGACATGCCGGTCATCCTGCGCTGGAGCCAGTGGAAGCAACAGGAATACTCCGCGCGCCTGGCCGAGACCCCGCAGGAACTGGAGCCTTTCCTGCAGGTCTTCGTCGATGCCGGCGTGGACATGCTGCACTGCTCACAGCGCCGGTTCTGGGAAGCGGAATTCCCCGAAATCGACGGCGAGAACGGTCTCAATCTCGCAGGCTGGTGCAAGAAGCTCACGGGCCTGCCGACCATCACGGTCGGCTCGGTCGGCCTGAGCTCGGACTTCTTCGGCGCCTTTGCCGGACAGGACAGCAAGTCCCGTCCTTTCAACGATGCCATCGAGCGCCTGGAAAAAGGCGAGTTCGACATCATCGCCGTCGGCCGCGCCCTCCTACAGGACCCGGAATGGGCGAAAAAGGTCAAGGAAGGCCGCCTGGACGAGCTGAAGAGCTATGACGGCAAGGCGCTTGCGACGCTGTACTGATCAAGCCGAACAGCTGCCGCCGCCAAGGACGCAGAAGCTCGCGCAATAGGGATGGTTGAGGGGCACCGCGCCGCGCGCTTCGGCCAGTGTAGCGCCAAGCTCGAACTGGCGGTCATAGGGGATCAGCGTGCAGGCGAGTACAGTCGGGCCCGGCGCGCCCTTGCGCTTGACCACCATGCGCTGGCTCGCGCACATCAGCCCCGCCGGGTCCTTGCCGAGAATGCCCCAGCAGGCAGTGGTGATTTCCGGCGGGTCGGCCTCGGGCTGCATTTCCGGGAAAAGGACCAGCGCGGTGGGGTCTTCAGGGTCGATATCGAGGCCAATCCGGGCGATCAGTTCGCCAAATCCGGCCCGCGCCGCAGCCTCTTCCTCGTCCCACAGCGTGCGCCCGGCCAGGGCCACGCGAAAGCCGTTCTGCGCCAGCCATTTCAGGCCGGCCATGGTCAGCTCGAATGTGCCAACGCCCCGCTCCTGCTCATGCAGCAGCGGGGTATAGTGATCGAGACTGACCCGCAGGGTCATGCGCGCGCCGAACCGGGCCTGCAGATCGAGAAGACCGGCCTGCACGCGCGGGCGCATCATCGGCTGCATCGCATTGGTGAGCACCAGCAGGTCATGGCCACGTGACAGGCATAACTCCATGATTCCGATAATTTCCGGCGCCATGAAAGGCTCGCCGCCCGTGATGCCGATCTCGATGCGCGCCTCGCCGGCGGCGTCGAGTTCGTCGAGATACGGCACCACATCGGCCAGCGTCAGATAGACCAGCCGGTCATTGGTGGGCGAGCTTTCGATATAGCAGTTGGCGCACTCGATATTGCACAGCGTGCCGGTGTTCAGCCACAGCGTCTTCGTGCCGCCATAGGCCACGCGCGCGCGGGTTTCACCCTTTGCCGTGGTGTCGGGGTCGGAAAACTTTTGGGCAATCAATGTGGTCGAAGGCATACCCTCTGGATAAGCCCTGTTTCGCGCTCGCGAAAGACACGAATTTGTCAGGCTGCGTCATAAGCCCGCTTGAGCCAGGCCTTCACATCGCTATCGACATCGCCGGCCGTCTCCAGCCGCACCTTGTGGGTACACATGGAGCCGGGCTTTTCCTCGGCCAGGCGTTCCGTGCCCGGCGCGCCCTTCAGATTGATGCCGAGATCGACGCGCGACTTGGTCGCCGGGGTCACTACAGCGAAGTTCTTCGAACGCCGGAAGGCGACACTGGTTTTCTTCGGGTCGATGGAGACATCGCCGCCGAGGCTGGCGGCATATTCGGCGAGCGCGTCATAGATTGGGCGCAGGCTTTCCTTGCCCTTGTACTGGGCCTCCAGCATCTCGCCCGGATCGGCCTCGAAGCGTCCCTTGGCGGCCTGGCAGACAAAGCTCGCATGGCCGTGACCGAGGCCATGCTGGTCCTTCAGCAGGCTCATCTGCTCGCCATGCTTTGCCAGCCCGCTGGATTTCACCAGTTTCACCCAGTGCTCCAGCGGCTTGCCGGTCTTCGCCGCAAGCCCCTTCTTCATGCTCTCCAGCATGTCGGCTTCAGATTGTGCCATCTCGTCCTCCCTGTCAGTTTTCCAGCGGCCAGTTCTCGATGCGGCAGGCCTTGGGCGTGAACATGCCCATCAGCGGCCCGAGCGCCATCACCATCTTCCCGCTGAAGGCCGGTTTGCCGGTCTCCACCAGGGATTTGAGATTCTGCGTGATGAAGCCCCCGCCCTGCGCCATGGACTTCTCGGTGCGCGTTCCCGCGGGCACATTCTCGGTGATCAGCGAAAACTCGGTGCCGCCGGGCGCCTCGGTCAGCTCATAGATCACCGTGCAGGGGGCATCCTCCCACTGGGTGAATTTCAGCGTGTGGGCATAGCGGTGGGGCGGGGAGAATTCGAGCACCTCGCCGACCACGCTGGCATATTTGCCATCGGGCGTGATCATGCGCATGGCGGCGCCGGGTTTCAGGCCATCTTTCGTGTCGCACACCGCACCGAAGAAGAAGGGCAGCACCTCATCTGTCTTCACCAGCGTGTTCCACACCGTCTCGATCGGCGCCTCGATGAACAGTTTGTAGATCTGGCGGTCCCCCGCCTTGTCCTCGCTCATTCGCGCTCTCCCTTGCCCCGCGCGGCCTGTTCGGCCAGATGCTTGATGCCGGTCAGACGCCCGGCCCAGTGATCGGAAAACTCATCGCTCCAGCGTTCCTGGATCATGCGGATCGGCACGGCATTGAGATAGAGCCGCCGCGTGCGGCCCTCCTTCTGGCTCGTGACGAGGCCGGCTTTCTCCAGAACGGCGAGATGGTTCATCACCGCGATACGGCTGGTGTCGAACTGTTTGGCCAACTCGCCGACCCCCTGCCCCGGGTTCTGGCGCAGGAGGTCGAGGATCATCCGGCGCGTGGCATGGGCCAGCGCCTGGAAGACATGATCCATCTCATCATCCGTAATCATGTAATTACGTTTTTACATATTCAGCAGAAAGTCAAGCCATGGGTGCGGGTTGGCACTGACACCCGGTCTGTTCCTGCTATATTCCAGCCCATGAGCGCAGAGAATCGCCCCTCCATTTCGCAGTTGGCCTCAGCCCGTCCGCCAGCCATGACCGACGAGGCCGCCTATCTCGACGGCCTCAATACTGAGCAGCGCGAGGCTGTGCTGCACACCGAAGGCCCCCTCCTCGTGCTCGCCGGCGCGGGCACGGGCAAGACACGGGTGCTGACGACGCGGCTGGCCCATATCATCGCGACGAAGAAGGCCTGGCCGTCGCAGACGCTGACGGTGACGTTTACGAACAAGGCCGCGCGGGAAATGCGTGAGCGGGCGCTGGCCCTGATCGGCGATGCCGGCGAGGGCCTGAGATGGCTCGGCACCTTCCACTCGATCAGCGCGCAAATCCTGCGCAAGCATGCCGAGCTCGCAGGCCTGAAATCCAGCTTCACCATCCTCGACACCGACGACCAGATCCGGCTCTGCAAACAGGTGATCGAGGCCGAAGGCATCGACGCCAAACGCTGGACGCCGCGCTATCTCGCCAGCCTCATCGATGGCTGGAAGAACCGTGCACTGGTGCCCGGCAAGGTGCCGGACGAGGAAGCCTACCAGTTCGCCGACGGGCGCGGGATCAAGTGCTACGAGATCTACCAGTCGCGCCTGAAGGTGCTGAACGCCTGCGATTTCGGCGATCTCCTGATCCACAATATCGTGATCTTCCAGAACAATCCGGACCTGCTGGCCGAATACCATCAGCGCTTCCGCTATATCCTCGTCGACGAATACCAGGACACGAATGTCGCCCAGTATCTCTGGCTGCGCCTGCTCGCCCAGGGCAGCGCGAATATCTGCTGCGTCGGCGATGATGACCAGTCCATCTATGGCTGGCGCGGGGCCGAGGTCGACAATATCCTCCGGTTTGAAAAGGATTTTCCCGGCGCGAAGGTGATCCGGCTGGAGCGCAATTACCGCTCCACCCAGCACATCCTGGCGGCCGCCAGTGCCGTCATCGACAATAATAAGGGCCGGCTCGGCAAGGAACTTTATGTCGGGGATGAGACCGCCGCCGATCCCGATGCCGCCAAGGTGGTGGTGCGCGGCCTCTGGGATGGCGAGGCCGAAGCGCGCTGGGTCGGCGACGAGATCGAGGCCCATGTCGCGCGCGGGGGGCGCAACGCCGACTGCGCCGTCCTCGTGCGCGCCTCCTGGCAGATGCGCGCCTTCGAGGAGCGCTTCATCATGCTCGGCATCCCCTATCGCGTGATCGGCGGCCCGCGCTTTTTCGAGCGCGCCGAGATCCGCGATGCCCTCGCCTATCTCCGCCTCATCCGCAGCCCCGATGATGATCTCGCCTTCGAGCGCGTGGTCAACCAGCCCAAGCGCGGCGTCGGCAACACATCGCTGCAAAAGCTGCAGATCTTTGCCCGCGAGGATGGCCGCTCGCTCTTCGTGCTCACCCCGATGGTGCTGCAGACCGACGAGATAAAGGGCGGCGCAAAACGCGGCCTCACCAGTTTCATCGACCAGATAAACATGTGGCGCGACAGGCTCGCGAACGGCATGCCTCATACCGAACTGTGTGAAGTGATCCTCGAAGAGTCCGGATACATGGACATGCTGCAAAAGGATCGCGGGCCGCAGAGCCAGACGCGCATCGACAACCTGAAAGAGCTCGTCCGCGCGCTGGGCGAATTCGACACGCTCCCGGCTTTCCTGGAACATGTCGAGCTGATCATGGATGTCGGCCAGAATTCCGGCGGCGACGAGGTTCAGATCCTCACTTTGCACGGTGCCAAGGGCCTGGAATGGCCGCTCGTCTTCCTGCCGGGCTGGGAGGAAGAGGTGTTCCCCTCCAAGCGCTCGATCGATGAGAACGGGATGAAGGGCCTGGAGGAAGAGCGACGCCTGGCTTATGTCGGCATCACGCGGGCGCGCGAGAAATGCCATGTGTCATTCGTCGCCAACCGGCAGATCTATGGCCGCTGGCAGGCCGTGCTCCCCTCCCGCTTTGTCGATGAACTGCCCCATGATCATGTCGATGCCATGGCCGAGACCGGCTATTCCAGCCAGCCCGGCGCCGCCTCGGGCTTTAACGGCACGATCGAGGATCTCGGCGAGCGCTCGGCCTACACTTCCCCCGGCTGGCAGCGCCTGAAAAAGAACGCCCGGTCCGGCGTCAGCGAAGCATCCCGAACCCTCGAAGGCGAAGCCACCCTGATCGCCACCTCAGGCGGAAACAGCGGCTTTGCGGTGGGCCAGCGCGTGTTTCATGACAAATTCGGCTATGGGTTTGTCGAGAAGGCCGACGGGACCAAGCTGACGGTGAAGTTCAAGACGGGCTCGAAGAAAGTGATCTCGACCTTTGTGGTGGGGGCATGACCTTTGCTCGGAGCATCCCACCAGGAAGAAGGAGTGACTATGCCATTCATAATTACCTTCCAACCAATCAATAGAATTCAAGGCGTTGGCCCAAAGTCTACTCAAGAGGCTAGTGCTGTAGCTGCATGGAAAACGGTCGATGGGCTAATGCGGAGCGACGAGACCGTCGAGATAACACATCCTGACGGCTACAAGATTTCTTGGCAGGAGCTAAAGGCACTGGCCGACGGAGAAAATAAGTAGGGTGCATGGAGGCCGAAGGCCGATATGCACCAGAAGATCGCCGCTCGGTGCATATCGCTGCGCTCCATGCACCCTACGCCTGAGCCCTCATCCTGAGCGGAGACGAAGGACGAGGGCGGGTGGTAGAGAGCGGTTCTCCGTTGCCCGCCTTCATGGTTCGTCTCCACTCACCATGAGGCTCATGGGGGCCGCGCCCCCAGCGCCGATTCCCCGTGGCTTGACCACGGGGCCCATCACCCGCCCTTGAGACCGTGCCATGGGGTGAAAGGGCGTGCCGGCCGCGAGGCCCGGCGCCCTCGCCACCATCTCTCCCGCCGCCCTGTCCAGAGCTGGACCCCGTGGTCAAGCCACGGGGAGTCGGTTCTTGAAATCCGACCCACTTGCCGCGGCCCGCACACTCTCGGGCATGAACCCGCTCGCCGATCCCTTCTCCCGGGTGCACCCGCTGTTCTGGCCGGTGCTGTGGCTGAGCCTGCG
>DHQO01000008.1 GCA_002408125.1 Hyphomonadaceae bacterium UBA5336
CTAGCCCCACATATCCGGTCCCAATGACTGCCACGCGCATTTAAATGACTCCTCTTGTGCCTGGTCGGCGCTCCGCCATGCAAAATCGACGCGAGGCGAATTCCTGAGTGAATTACAAAGTCAAATCAACCTCGCTCAATCAAGCTGGCCTACTCGCAAAGTCCAGGATGCGCAGCAATTGTCCGCCCGCGCGGCACCAGCCGTGGGAAGATAAACCATACCCAAAGGCTATGGCCCCCATATGCCTCTTTTCTGGCTATGGCGCCCATAAAGGCGCACCCGATAGAGATGGTAGGTTGGCGAAAAATCAGGGGTCCAGTCGGGTGCAACAGGCACGGTGTTTCCAGGCGAAGCACCGCAGAACTGCTATGGTGCAGGCCGTAACATGCCTGCTCGCACATCAACTGCCATTGTCCTGGGCGCCGGAGTCGTTGGCGTAACAACGGCCTATGCTCTGGCACAGCGTGGGATCCAGGTCACGCTGGTCGACCGCCATGTCGAGCCGGCCATGGGCACCTCCCACGCCAATGGCGCACAGCTCAGCTATCTCTACACCGATGCCCTGGCGAGCCCGCGGATCTGGCGTCAGCTTCCGGCCCTCCTCCTGGGTCAGGACAGCGCTTTCCGCTTCAAGATTAGGCCTGACCCAGACTATGCCTTTTGGCTATTGGCCTTCCTGCGCAACTGCACCCCCGCCCGGTTTGAGCGCAACACGCTTGCGACCTTCGAGCTGGCCATGGAATCGCGCCTGCGGATGGATGAGCTGCTCGCGCGCCACGAGCTGAAATTCGACCATGTCGAGAACGGCAAGATGCATCTCTACGCCGATGCGGGTCTGCGCCCTCTCGTCGAGGAGATCCGCCGCCTGAAACCGGCTGATGCGGAAGAGCAGGTCATCCTCTCCCATGAAGAGGCCTGCGCGATCGAGCCGACGCTGGTCACAGCCAATCCGAAGCCGGCCTTCGTGCTCTA
The DNA here is from genome assembly GCA_002408125.1 of Hyphomonadaceae bacterium UBA5336. Lineage (GTDB taxonomy): Bacteria > Pseudomonadota > Alphaproteobacteria > Caulobacterales > Hyphomonadaceae > UBA5336. The sequence continues at coordinate 973 of DHQO01000008.1, forward strand.
TTCGCCGAAGGAAGCGGTCGGCGACCCCTATCGCTTCGCCCGCGAACTGCTCGGCGTGCTCAAGGCGCAGTATGGCGTGGCGGCCCGCTTCGGCGAGGAGGCCGTCGGGCTGGAGGAAACTGGCGGCGAGGCCGTGCTGACGCTCGAAAGCGGGGAGACGCTCCCGGCCGACCAGGTGGTGGTGTGCACCGGCCTGCCCCCGCGCTTCCTGAAAGGGATGGGCCTGAAGCTTCCGATCTGTCCGATGAAGGGCTATTCCTTTACCGCGCCCGCCGGCCCGGCGGCCCCTGAAGTGAGCCTCACCGACACCCTGCGACGCACCGTGATCACGCGGCTCGGCAACGCGGTTCGCGTAGCCGGCCTGGCCGACCTCGGCTGGCGGGAAACCGGCATCGACCAGACACGCCTTGAAAGCCTGATCCGCGCAGCACGCGAAGGCCTGCCCCAGGCCGCCGATTATGAGGCGACCTATAATCACTGGACGGGCCTGCGCCCGATGACACCGGACAGCCAGCCGCGCATCGGCCGGCTGTCGCCCGTCATCGCCTACAATCTCGGCCACGGCATGCTCGGCTGGACCCTGGCCATGGGCAGCAGCGAACGCCTCGGCCGGCTCATCACCGGCAATGCCCAGCCCATGCCTGACAGGAAGGACATCGCAAATGCCTGCTAGCCCGCCCCTGAGCCCCGCCCGCAAGGGCGCAGGGCTGGTCTTCATTTCCGGCCAGTTGCCGCGCAGGGATGGCGCGATGGTCACCGGCGATATCCGCGCGCAGACCGAGCAGGTCATCGACAATCTCGAAGCGCGCCTCGCCAGCGAAGGCCTCGGCCTTGGCGATGTGGTGAAAACCACTGTCTGGCTGACCGACAAGTCGTTCGCGGCCGGTTTCAACGCCGTCTATGCCGCGCGATTTCCCGAACCCTACCCTGCCCGCTCGACGGTCGTCAGCGGGCTGATCGCGGATGCCGATATTGAAATGGAGGCGATTGCCATCGCCCGCTGAGCTCCCGCCGGGAGGCGTCCCTTCCCACCCCATCCTCCCGGTATGGCGACGGCCTCCTTCCTTCTGGAAGGAGGCCGTTTTTCGGCGCCTGAGCAGCGCCTTGAGCAATTTCTATTGCTGTTCCGGCGCCAGCACGCGGAGATTCTCGACACCGACCGCCCGGGCATCGGGCCGCCGCGGGTCGGCCGCGCCATAGATCAGGCCATCCTCAATCAGGAGGTTCTGCGAACTGCCGATGGTCTTGGAGAGCTCCACCTCATGACCGATGCCCACCAGGAGGCGGAGGGTGTCGACCGAGATGCCGCGTTCGAATTCCAGCTCGTCGGGCTTCCAGTTCTGGTGGATGCGCGGCGCCTCGGTAGCGTCCTGGATATTCATGTCGTGGTCAACGACATTCAGGATCACCTGCAGCACGGTATTGATGATGGTGGACCCGCCCGGCGAGCCGACCGCCATATAGGGCTCGCCATCCCTGAACACGATGGTCGGCGTCATGGAAGACAGCATCCGCTTGCCGGCTTCCAGCTTGTTGTAAGGATTGGTGCCATAAGTCGCCCCACGCACGTTCAGGCGTAGGGAGAAGTTCTTCATCTGGTTGTCGAGCAGGAAACCAGCGCCGTCGATCACTACCCCCGAACCGAAGGAGGAGCCGAGCGTGTAGGTGTTGGAGACGACATTGCCATACTGGTCTGCAATGGAGAAATGGGTGGTGTCCGGGCTCTCAAAAGCCATCGGGTCCCAAGGCTCGATTTCCGTTGCGGGCGTGGACTGCTCGCGGCTGATATCCTGCACCCGTTCATGGGCAAAGGCCTTGGAAGTGATGGTGTCGACCGGCACATCCACAAAATCGGGATCGCCGATATATTCGCGCCGGTCGGCATAGGCGAGCTTCATCACCTCTGACATCACATGCAGGCTGGCCGCACTGTTATGGCCCATCGCGCCAATGTCGAAGGTTTCGAGCATGTTGAGCATCTCGATCAGGGCGGTGCCGCCGCTTGATGAGGGCGGCATGGTGACGACCTCATAGCCGCGATAGGTCGTGCGCAGCGGCTCGCGGAATTTCGCTTCATAGCGGGCGAGATCCTCCAGCGTGATCAGCCCGCCATTGGCCGCCATGTCATCGGCGATCTTGTGGGCAATCTCGCCGGTGTAGAAGTCTTCCGGGCCAGCGGTGGCGATGCGCTCCAGTGTCCAGGCCAGTTCGGGCTGTACCAGCGTTTCGCCATACTGATAGGGCTCACCGTCTGCCTTGTAGAAGGTTTCCATTGTGGTCGGCGAGGTTTCCAACCGCCGTCGCCCCCAGCGCAGGGCCTCCGACAAGTCGCGCGAGACAACGATGCCATCGCGCGCAAGCTCCAGCGCCGGCCGGACAAGGTCTTCCCATGGCAGGGAGCCATAATGCTCATGGGCGAGCGCCAGGCCGGCAATCGTGCCGGGCACGGCCGAGGCCTTGTAGCCATAGCCGGCCTCGTCGGTGACATTGCCCTCGCGGTCGAGGAACATCTCCATCTCGGCGGCCGCCGGCGCGGCCGAGCGATAGTCGATGGCGATGACCTTGTCCTCTTCGGCGACATAGGCGAGCAGAAAGCCGCTGCCGCCGAGATTGCCCGCGCGCGGCAGGGTGACCGCCAGCGCCAGCGCCGTGGCGACCGCCGCATCGAAGGCATTGCCGCCCTGCTCCAGTATGCGCGCGCCGACATGGGCCGCGATCTCGTTCTGGGAAACCACCATGCCCTCGCGGTCGGCCACCGGGATCTCGATGGAATCATAGTCCAGCAGCGAAGAAGCTTGACCCAAGGCTGCAGGCGCCGTCATCGGCGCGAATCCTGACACAAAAAGCGCGGCGGCCGCGGCCGCCTTCATAAACCGCATCATTCTTACTCTCCCTTGCCGGCCAGCTAGTGCGCGAACAGCTGGTCCATATTCTTGAATGTCTTGAATTCCAGCGCCGTCCCGCCCGGCTCGCGGACGAAGAATGTGCCCTGCTCGCCGACCTCACCCTCGAAGCGGACATAGGGCCCGATCTCGAATTCCACGCCGAGGCCTTTCAGCCGTTCAGAGAGGGCTTCCCAGTCGCTCCAGGCCATGACCACGCCGAAATGGAAGCTCGGCACCTGCTTGCCATCCACCGGGTTCTTCGCAACGTCCGTGCTGGCAGGTATCAGATGAGACGTCACCTGATGGCCGAAGAAGTCATAGTCGACCCATTTCTCGGACTCGCGACCGATACCGGCGCCGAGCATCTCGGTCATGAAGGCGCGCGTGGCGACCAGGTCCGTGGTCGGGAAGGCAAGATGGAAGGGTTGCATGGGGGGCTTTCCTTGCGCTGGCTATTCGAATGGCTCGGCTTTGTAGATGCTCTCATCGATCTCGCCTTCCCACTTCGCCACGATGGTGGAGACGGCGAGGTCGCCGGTAATGTTCACGACGGTGCGCATCATATCGAGAATACGGTCGAAGGGCAGGACAAAGCCGACCACCAGAGCCGATTGGGCCGGTGTCATGCCGATGGATTCCAGCACGACCGCCATCAGGAAGAGCGAGCCCGACGGCACGGTGGAGGCACCGACCGAGACCAGCGTCGTCGTGATGCCGATAATGAGATAATCGGCCAGGTCGAGCGGCATGCCGAAAGCCTGTGCGGCGAACAGCGTGACGATGGTCACATAGAGCGCCGCACCATCCATGTTCACCGTCGCACCAAGTGGCAGGACGGAAGAGGCAATCGCCGGCTTGATGCCGAGATTGTGCTCGGCCGCAGACAGCGTGGCCGGCAGCGTGGCGGAACTGGACGAGGTGGAAAAGGCGACAAGCTGTGGCTCGCGCGCACCCTTGAAGAAGGGCCGAACCGGCAGGCGCGCAAGCAGTTTCACCAGCGGGCCCTGCACCAGGAACATGTGCACAAAACAGCCAACATAGACTGCGACGGCCAGGATGAAGAGGTTCATGAAGGCCGAGAGGCCCACCGAGCCCATCACCCAGGCGACCAGCGCGAAGACGCCGAAGGGCGCGACCTCCATGACGATGGAGGTCATCTTCAGCATCATTTCCGAGCCTTGCTCGAAAATGTTCGTCAGGCCCCTGGCCTTGTCCCCAGTGATGAGCAGCGCACAGCCGGTCATGATGGCAAAGAAGATGATCGCCAAGAGGTTGCCCTCGGCAAAGGCAGCGAACGGGTTTTCCGGCACGATGGCCATGAACCGCTCGGTCAGGCTGACGGCCTTGTTGACCTCATAGGGCGTCGCGCCGGTGAAATCCGCCCCTGCGCCTGGGTGTAAGACCGTGCCGCAGATCAGGCCGATCACAATGGCAAGCGCAGTGGTGCCGAGATAGAGCGCGATGGCCCGACCGCCGATGGAGCCTATCCGCTTCGGATCGCTCATCGCCGTCACGCCGGAGACCAGCGTCAGGAAAACCAGCGGCACGATCAGCATCTTGATCATGCGGATGAAGAGGTCGCCGACCCATTTGAAGCTCTCCACCCGGTCGCCGAAAAAGTATCCCGCGATGGCGCCGAGCACGAGCGCGGCGAGGATGCGCTTCCACAAGACAATATCGAACCATTTCCGGATCAGGGTCTTCATGGCACGCACGTTCCTTCCGGCAGGTCATGTAGCAGCACATCGCCCGCGAGGGCCTCGGTGGCAGCACCCTCGGCAATGGCCAGCTCGCCATTCACGAACAAGTAGTCCACGCCGACCGAAAGCTCACGCGGGTGCTGGTAGTCCGCCCGCGGCTGGAAGCCTTCGGGATCGAAGACCACGATATCGGCGATGTATCCGTCGCGCAGATAACCGCGCTCGGGAATGTTGTAGGTGTCGGCCACAAGCCCGGAGGAGCGTCGGATGAACCAAGAGAGATCGAACAGGCCGTGTGTGCGCACGAAGCCCTGATAGGCCGCCGGATAGGTGGCGTATTTGCGAGGATGGCCACTTGAACCATCCGAGCCGGTCATCACCCAGTCCTGCACGGCGAAATTGGCGATATCGCCCTCGTCCATCACAAAGGAGGCGATGCGGCTGTCGCCCACCATCAGGATCTCAAGCGCCATGTCGATCGGGGAAAGGCCCGCCTCCCCTGCTGCCTCGGCCAGGGTCTTGCCTTCCAGCGCCGGGTCGGCCTCGCCGAGCGGCGCGGTCAGCAGGATGGCTTCCGGCCCGGCCCGGCGGCGAAGGTTCTGCTCCATTTCCGAAAGCAGACCCGGGCGAATGTCAGGGTCTGTGATCCGCGCGCGGAAGCCTTCCAGCCCACCATCCATGGCCCAGCGCGGCACGAGTGCATTTGAGACCCGCGTGCCGGACGCCGTCCAGGGATACTGGTCAGCGGTGACATCGAGCCCCTCGGCCCGCGCGGCCTCGACAATGTCGATAATCTGATCGCTGAAGCCCCAGACATCCGGACCCAGCGCCTTGATATGGGCGATATGCACCGGCGCGCCGCCGGACTGGCGCCCGATCTCGACAGCTTCTTCAATCGAGGCCAGCACGCCTTCGCGATAGCTGCTCTCGTCGCGGATATGGCTGTCATAGAGCCCGCCAAAGGGCGCGGCGACCTGCATCAGGGCGATCACCTCGTCGGTATGGGCAAAATTCTGCGGCGTATAATGCAGGCCAGTGGAAAAGCCGAACGCGCCCTCGCACATGCCGGCGCGCACCAGGCCCTGCATCTCGGCAAGCTCGTCGGCTGTCGGCGCCACATCGGCCTGGCCGAGCACGGCGCTGCGGACATGGCCGAAGCCAACCAGCATGGCGACATTGGTGCCGATGCCAGCCTCGCGCATCTTACCCGCCGCACCGGCAATGTGGCTGGTGCCGTCGCCATCATTGCCGATGAAGACCGTAGTGACGCCCTGGAAGAGATAATTGTCATTGCGCCGGCGCGCCGGATCACTGGCCAGCAAATCGCTGCCGGCATGGGTGTGCGGGTCGACGAAGCCCGGCGCCACGATGAGCCCACGCGCATCGATCACCTGCCCGGCCTCCGGCAGCGTCTCGCCCACCTCCAGCACCTCGATCCGCTCGCCGCGAACAGCAATGGCGGCTTCAAGCGGCGCGGCGCCATCGCCGGCATACACTTCACCATTGAGGATGAGATAGTCGGCCGGTTCCGGCGGGGCTGGCGGCTCACCCGCACACCCTGCCAGAAAAAAGGCCGCAAGAAGGCTGGCCGAGCCGGTGAAGAACCGGCTCGACTGGAGAAATGCGCTCAGCAAGGGTCTGCCCTTAGAACTGCTTGCGGATGGAGGCGTAGTAGTAGCGGCCCCGGGCCGAGTGCAGGTCGCCGAGATAGCCGTAGCTGGAGTCGGCAATCGGCGGGTCTTCGTTGGAGAAGTTGCGGATGCCGAACCGGAGACGCGTCCCGTCGAGAACATTGTCGAAATCCTCGAACGTGTACTGGCCGTAGATATTGCCATAGTACCACTCGTCGACTTCCCAGGCCGTGCCATCGCTCAGCGTCGCGCTGGTGTCGAGCACCGAGCTGACATACTTGCCGAAGAAGCCCGCACCCCAGTTGCCATAGCGCCAGGTGGCCGAGGTCGAGACGCGCCATTCCGGGTTGCCATCGATGCGCAGGATGGAATTCGCGCCATCCACCACGAAGCCGGATGAGATCTCGCCGGCTTCCTGGGCGGCAATGATCGCGGCCGCTTCCGGCGAAGGATCCTGGTCGAAGGTCTGCAGGTTGGCGGCATTCACCGACCAGCGGAAATCGCCGAGCGGCGTGTCGTCGATATCGTAGATCAACGAGATGTCGAAGCCATCGATCGTACGCGGCAAGAGGTTCATATAGGCATCGTCGACGAACAGGATTTCGCCGACCGGATCGAGCCCGGTACCAGCAAAGTCGGCGATGTCATCGGCCGTCGGATCAGCGCGCACAACCAGCGGATTGGACGAGCCCTGCGTGCGCAGCAGATAATCGAGCGCGATCTGGTTGTCGTCGCCGAAAATGCCGACCACGCCTTCCTGCTCGATGTTCCAATAGTCCACCGTGAGGGTGAACACACCGAATTTCGGATCCCAGAAGTTCGGCATGAAGACAGCGCCGACGCTATAAGTCGTGTTCTCTTCCGGCTCCAGGTCTGATGAGCCTTCGCGCTGGGAGACCACCGACTGGCCGCGGCCGCAATCGTCGAAGGAGGCGATCCGGCCGGCGCGCAGGTCAGCTTCGCACTTGATATAGTCACTACGTGAATTGACCCGCTCGATCCCCTTTTCGTGGATCTGGATCAGGTTCGGCGCGCGGAAGCCTTCGGAATAGGAGCCGCGGAATTTCAACCAGTCGAACACCGTCCAGCCAAGAGCGGCCTTGGGCTTGATCACCGAGCCGACATCGTCATAGCTCTCGCCGCGCACCGCCAGCTGCATGTCGAGATTCTGGACCAGCGGGATGTTCATGTCCGGCCCGACCAGCGGGATGGCAAGCTCGGCATAGGCCGAGCCGACGACACGGTCGCCCGAGGAGTCCGGGGTCGGGCTGGAGCCAAGCACATCGGAGCCGCTGAAACCGCCGCTGATGGGATTGGTGAAAGTGATTGTTCCGTCCAGGCGCGGATCGCGGTCATCCTCATAGGATTCGTAGCGCACCTCTGTGCCGACCGCGATGCCGACATCCCCGCCCGGCAGGGAGAAGAGGTCCGGGCGTGACAGACGCAGGTCCCACATGCCGAGCTGGGTGGAATTTTCGCGTGTCACATCCACGACGAAGGAGTCGATGGTTGCTGCATCGCTCGGCGTGGCATCGCCGACATTCCAGTTGTTGAGATCGCCGCCATTGAACGGATTGTAGGCCTCGGGGGTTTCCAGCGCGAGGGCTTCCTGGAGCAGCGTGTTGGAAATCCGGTTGGTCTTGTCCTCGGTGTTGGCTTCCGACCAGACCAGTGCGCTCTCCCAGTCCCAGCCCTTGAAATTACCGCGCAGGCCGCCGAGCAGGCGGTAGCTGGAATTCTTCACATTGATCTCGCGCGCGCCGGCATCGACGAAGCGGTAGTCATTGATCAGGTTAGCCACGCCCTCATCGGGAATGTCGAGGCCTTCCAGGCGGTTCGGATTGGCCGAACCGTCGGAGAATGTGACCGGCCCGAACGGGTTCCAGTAATTGTTCGCCGGCACGATGATGTCGGCGCTGGTCAGCGAGGAGGCCGCCTCGCGCTGGGTGGTGTAGTCGGAGAGGTAGAGCCCGGCCTCGCCGAAGAATTCCACGCCATTGCCGAAATTGTGGTTGAGGAAGACAAAGCCGTTGAAGCGGTCATTGTCGCCATAAATCATCCGGTCGCCGGAGATGTTGTAGCGATAGTCGCGGTCTTCGCCTTCGGTGGAGTTCTGGGTGGAGTTGTCTGCGCACAGGCCATTGCCGAGATCGGCCACGCAGCCGGCCACCGTGTCGGGCTGAACATGCCAGTAATCGCCCGCCGAAGTGATGCGGTTGCCGTTCTGGCTGACATAGTCGGTATAGCCATAGGTCTGGAATTCGCCCCAGGGGGAGTTGGTCGAGCGATTGTCCCAGTCGGTGTCGCCCTCGAAGGGCGTGCCCTCGACCAGGCCGCGCATGTCGTAATTTGCGGCGTAGTCGCGGTCAGTGGCAGGCATGCCCTCGCGCGATGTGAAGTCGAGTGCCACGGAAATATTGGTCTGGCCGTTATTGAAGTCCCGGCCCATGGTCAGCGAACCTTCCAGCTCACGCAGCTCGGTGCCTTCCGAGCCGCCATAGGTCAGCTCGGCGGTCACGCCATCGTAATTGTCGCGCAGGATGGTGTTGACCACGCCGCCCACCGCGTCGGTACCGTAAATGGCAGCCGCGCCGTCGCGCAGGACTTCAACCCGCCGCACGCCGCTGGTCGGGATGGAATTGGCGTTCACCGTGGTTACCGGCGTGAGGTTCTCGGTCTGGTAGCCGGGGTGATTGACCAGGCGCCGTCCGTTCAGGAGGACCAGCGTGTTGCCCGAGCCCAACGAGCGAAGGTTGACCGAGGCCACGTCGCCGCGCGCATCATTGATGCCGCCGTCGGTGCGCCCTTCATGGAAATTCACATCGCCCATTTGCGGGATCGAACGCAGCAATTCGTCGCCGGACATGGCGCCGACCGCGTCGATCGCATCGGCATCGAGCACGGTCACCGGCAGCGCGCCGGTGATGGACGATCCCTTGATCTGCGAGCCGACCACGACGACCGTGTCGAGCGTGCGGTCGACTTCTTCGTCGGTATTCTCGGTGGTGGTTGCATCCTGTGCCCATGCATGACCGGCGAAGACAGCAGCAGAAGCGAGCAGCGCGAGTTTGAACCTGAATTGATTGGTCACGATGACTTCCCCTCAATCGTTGACATTCCCAGCACGCTCCGGCGCACCGCAACACTATTGTCATAATGCACGGACCGGACTTGCAACGATTGAGCATTCCCGAGGGTATAACCTAACGCTATGGATAGGGCGATGAGGACAAGTCGGCCAGGACATCGCGCATATGCTCCAGGAAGGCTTGGATCAGCTCGTTGTTTTCCTGGTCTTCCGACACAAGTCCGAAGACCGGATAGCGGATCGGATCGGTAAACCGATAGATGTTGATATTGTCATCGCCGAGGTGCCGCGCGGTGAAACTGTCGATCACCGACACGCCCATTCCGCGTGTCACGAAAGACAGCGCTACGTAATAGGTGCGAGCGATCACAACTTCGCGCGGCACCACGCCGGCCTGGGCCAGACGACGTGTGAGCAAATCGCCGGACGGTCCACTGTCGCGCAGACCGATAAAATCGCGGTCATGGACCACGCTGATATCAACGCGCTGATTGTCCGGCCCCAGACGATCATCCCGGGTCACGAGGACAAGTTCACCGCTGCCAAGCTCATGTGCCCTGACGCGCGAGTTCGCAGGCGCACTATAACCTATGGCGATATCACACCCCCTGTCGAGGATGGTTCCGACCACCTCGCGGGTGTGGATCGTGTCCACCTCGAAGGTCACCGCATCATTCTTTGCATGAAAGCTCGTGATCGTTTCCGGCACCACATTGAAGCCGAGCGAGGGCAGCGAGGCGATACGGAGATGGCCGGCCTTCCGGCCACGAATATTGTTGGCCATCTGGTTAAGTGAGAGGACGTGGCCGTAGACTTCCTCGACCTTCTCGAACAGTTCCAGCGCAGCCGGCGTCGCCTTCAGCCGGCCCTTGTGGCGCTCGAAGAGATTATAGCCCAGCCGGTCCTCGGCATGGCGCAGCACCTTGCTGACGGAAGGCTGGGAAACATTCAGCTCGCGGGCAGCCGCGCTGATCGATCCGCATCTGAAGACCGAATAGAATATCTCAATGTGGCGCAGGCGCAGGGGTGTGTACATGGGCGCAGAGGCATACACACTCCGTGGCCGGAGGGAAACTGGCCGATAGCGGCCTCAATAGCCTCCGCCCAGGGCGACATAGAGATTGATCGCCGATGTCAGCCGATCAAGCCGGCCCTGCACGACATTGTCCGAGGCGTCAAAATAGGTCTGCTGGGCATTGAGCAGCGTGGTGAGATCGGCCGTGCCGACCCGGTAGCGCAACTCGGCAGCCTCCAGCGCATCGCCCGCGGCATCGCGCGCAACCAGGAGCTGGCTTTCGCGCGCCGAGCTGGCCTCGACCGATTTCAGGCTGACATCCACATCGCGCAGGGCGTTGAGGATGGCCTGGCGGTAGCCTGCAAGCTGCGCCTCACGCCGCGCCTCTGCCCCTTCCAGCTGGCCCTCCAGACGCCCGCCGGAGAAGATTACCTGTGAGAGCGAGGCTGACAGCGAGCCGACCGGATCGGCTCCGGTATCGATCGCCGCCGACAGGCCGGCGCCGAGATCGATGCTGGGGAAGAAGGCCGCGCGGGCTGCGTCCAGGCTGGCATTGGCACCGCGCAGGCTGGCCTCGGCGCGCATCAGGTCCGGCCGGCGGAGCAAGAGGTCGGATGGCAGGCCCGGATCGGCCTCCGGCAAATGGATCGCCAGCACATCCTCTATCGGGGCAGCATAGCCCTGTGGCGTACGCCCGAGCAGGATGGCAAGCGCAGTTTCGAGGCTGGTGATCTGTGCCTCGATCTGCGGGATGCGGGCGCGGGCATTGGCGAGCTGGGCCTCCTGGCTGGAGACATCGAAGCCGGAAATCGCCCCGGCGCGGTAACGCACCTGAACGATCTCGAAGATGCGCTCGGAAATTTCCAGATTCTGCTGGGCGACCCTGAGCTGTTCGCGTGCGCCGAGCAGGGAGAAATAGGTCGAGGCGACATCCGATTGCACTGTCAGCTCCAGCGCGCGCTGGTCGAACTGAGCTGCATCCAGACTGGCTACGGAGCTGCGCCGGCTGGCATCATTCGCACCGAAGAGATCCAGCTGGTAGGAGGCCGACAGCCGCGCACTGGAGGAGATATCGTCCAGCCCGCCTTCGGTGTTGGACGAAGACGACAGCCCTCCACTGGCCTGCGGCAGGAAGCCGGCATTGGTCACCTTCAGCGCCGCACGGGCCGCTTCCACCGAGGCCACGCCCTGGGCCAGCGACTGGTTCGCCTCCAGCGCTTCGGAGACCAGCCCGTCCAGCGCCGCCGTCTCGAAGCCAGCCCACCAGGCCGCTTCGGGGGCCTGCAAGTCTGCGATGTCGCCGGCATAGTCGTACTCCGCCGGCAGCGTCACGCCGTGGGCGGTGTCCTCGGTCGGCTTCACCAGCGTGGTGCAGGCCGACAGGGTCAGCAGCGAGGACGCAAGAAGAACTGCTCTGATCATCATCTACTCCGAGGACAAGGCGGCGACCGGATCGAGGCGCGAGGCCTTGCGCGCCGGCAGGAGACCGAAGACGAGGCCGGTCACGAGCGCCGAGGTGAAGGCGAGCACTGCCGGCAGCGTGGTCACCGCAATGGTCATCCCGCTCTGGGCGAGGATGAAGCACACTGCAAAGCCAATAAGCACACCGGCCACACCGCCCAGCCCTCCGACCACCAGCGCCTCGACCACGAACTGGATGAGAATGTCGGATCGGCGTGCCCCGGTGGCCATGCGCACGCCGATCTCTCTTGTGCGTTCCGACACACTGACCAGCATGATGTTCATCACCCCGATCCCGCCAACCAGCAGCGAAATCGACGCCACCGAACCGAGCAGGATAGAGAAGGAATTCTGGGTTTCCTGCACCGACTCCAGGATCGTAGCGGTGTTGCGAAGCTGGAAATCTTCCGTGCCATGGCGCGCCAGGAGGAGGCTCGTCGCCTCGGCCTGGGTCTCATCGACAATGTCGGTATCGTCCACCGCAATGGTGATGGAAGACAGATAGTTCTGACCGAACAGGCGCATCATGCCGGTGGTGATCGGCACGAGGGCAACATCGTCCTGGTCCTGGCCCCAGGAACTCGCTCCGCGCTCCTCCAGAATGCCGGCGACCTCGAAGGGGGCCCCGCCGAGGAAGACATACTGGCCGACCGCGCTTTCAATATCGTCGAACAGGTTGCCGGCCGTCGTTGTTCCAAGCACCACGGCCCCGACGCGCCGGTCCATATCGTCGGCGGTGAAGAAGGTGCCGTATTTCAGGCCGCGCTTCTGGGCAATCGGCCAGTCCTGGGAGGTTCCCTCGACACTGCTGCGATAGTCATTGCTGCCGACCCGCAGCGTTGCACTGCTCGATCGCGAGGGAACGGCTGCGAGCACATTGTCCAGCTCGCCGAGCGCCTCAACATCCTGCAGGGTCAGGGTGGCAATGGCGTCGCCCCGCATGCGCGTGCCCGGTGCGCCCGGCCGCACGAACAGCAGGTTCGCGCCCATGGATTCAAAGCGCGCCATCACTTCCTGCTGGCTGCCCTGACCGATCGCCAGCATGGCGACCACGGCGGCCACGCCAATGATCACACCCAGCAGGGTAAGCGCGGTGCGGAAGAGGTTCGCCCGCAATGAGCGGAAGGCCATCTTCACCGACTCAAGCACCTGCACGATCGGCGAGGGCCCCTTGCGGGAATAGCGATAGGCCTCGTCGGGTGCCTTGGCCGCACTGGCGCGCCCGGAATCCGACACCACCCTGCCGTCGCGCAGCTCGATCATGCGGTCGGCGCGCTCTGCCACCTTGGCATCATGGGTGATGAGAATGATGGTGCGGCCAGAGGCGTGCAGGTCTTCCAGCAGGTTGAGCAGCTCGGCACTGGAGCCGGAATCGAGCGCGCCGGTTGGCTCGTCGGCGAGGATCACCTCGGCATCGTTGACCAGGGCCCGCGCCACGGCGACCCGCTGCTGCTGGCCACCCGAGAGCTGGCCGGGCGTGTGGCCCAGGCGCTCGCCAAGGCCCAGCCGGCCCAGCAACTCAGCCGATTTCTCGCGCCGTTCTTCCAGATTAAGACCGGCATAGACTGCCGGTATCTCGACATTCTCAGACGCCGACAGGCTGGCGAGCAGATTGTAGCGCTGGAAGATGAAGCCGAAGGTCTGGCGCCGCAGGGCGGCAAGCTCATCGGCGTCCAGCGCGCTGACATCCTGGCCACGCACCTCATAGGATCCGCCAGTCGGCCGGTCGAGGCAGCCGAGAATGTTCATCAGGGTCGACTTGCCCGACCCGGACTGGCCGACAATCGCGACGAACTCGCCGGCATGCACCTCAATCGAGACACCATCGAGCGCGTGCACGGCTGTCTCGCCCGAGCCATAAATCCGCTGGACCTGCTCGAGTTTCAGCAGGGGAGAAGAGGGTGTCATGGGCCGCCTACCTGAACCTCGGCGCCGGCCTCATGCCACCGCGCTGCAGCCCCGACATGGCAGGCATTGCCCCCTGGCTTGTCCCAGTCACAACGGTTTCGCCCGGCTCCAGACCGTAGAGGATCTCTGCCTGCGTGCGGGTCTTCAGTCCGACCAGGACCGGGCGCGGCACCGGACCGCCCTCACCTTCCATCACCAGCACCATCCCCATTTCCGCATCGGGATGTGCCTCGCGCGCGGCGCGGAAGCCATCGCGGCGATCATTGGCAGGACGCCCTGGCGCGCCGGCCGCCGGCGTGCTCGCTTCGGCTTGCATGAAGCCCCCGCGCCGCTCTCCGCCTTCACCCGAACTCGCCATGGGCGCGCCGCTGCCCTGGCGCCCGGCCGGGACCGACTGCAGCGCCGTGATCGGCACCAGGACGGCATCCTTTGCAGAGCCGACAACGAAGAAAACCTGCGCCGTCATTTCCGGCTTCAGCCGACCGGAAGGATTGTCGATATCCAGAAGCGCCTTGTAGAGCACAACATCATTGAGCACTTCCGGGGTCGGCAGCACCTGCCGCACCTCGGTCTCCCAGCGGCGATTGGAATCGCCAAGCGTCGTGAACCAGGCCTGCTGGTGCTCCTCGATCCGCATGACATCGGCTTCGGACACATCGGCTTCCACCGTCATCACGGAGAGATCGGCGATTGCGAGGATGGTCGGCGCGGTCTGGTTAGCGTTCAGGGTCTGGCCTTCTGTGGCCTCCAGCGAGATCACCGTGCCGGCAATCGGGGCGTAGATCTTGGTGAACTCCAGTTCGGCAATGTCGGCCTGGAGGGTGGAGGTCTGGCGCGCGATCTGGGCATCGATGGCTTCCAGCCGGCCCTGGGCAATGGCAAAGCTTGCCTGCGCGGACTCGTAATCGGCGCGCGCGAGCGCATCAGCATCGAACAGCATCTGCGCGCGGTCGGCTTCCGCCTCGGCCAGATCCAGCGTTGCCTGCTGCTGCTTGCGGCTGGCCTGCAGCTCGCGCAGCTGGGCGCGGTTGGCCTCCACGCTCGTCATGGCAATGGTGGCATCGATCTGGGCCAGCAGGTCGCCGACCTCGACATGATCGCCCACCTCGACAAGCAGCTCTTCAAGCTGGCCGGAGACCTGCGCACCGACAGACACGGTTTCCTTCGGCGTGACCGTTCCGGCCGCCGATATGGTGACCTCGATATCGCCGCGCATGACCTCGGCAGTCTGATAGGTCAGCGCCTGCTCGCCGGGATTGAGCCGGTGCCAGGCATACCCGGCCACGGCCAGGGCGCACACGCCCAGCGCAATCAGCTTCCACCGCCGGAGGAAAAAGGGTGATTTCTTCATCTTACCTGCTTGGCCAAGTTCAGTTTCATTCTTGAAACGGATCGATCGTCCGGCTCCGTCGCACTCTACTACACAAACTGCAATGAACAGGCCGTGACGAAGAAGCTGTCATGTGTTCAATGCCCTGATTTCCATCGCCTGCTTGGAAGTCCGCCCGATCTCCTCTACTGGCCGAACCTTCAATTGCCGGAGCATCCCGTGTCGCTGAACCTGATCCTGCCTGTGGCTCTCGGCCTGTCGACAGACGCGTTCGCCGTGGCCGTCGGCAAGGGGACTCAGGCGCGCACGCGCGAGACCTGGGCCTCTTTGAAGATAGGTGCACTGTTTGGCGCGTTCGAGGGCGGGATGTGCCTGGCCGGCTGGCTGCTGGCCGCCAGTCTGGCCACATATGTGGTCGCGCTCGATCACTGGATCGCGCTGGTTCTTCTGGCCGGGATCGGTGGCAAGATGATCCGCGAAGGCATGTCGGGCGAGGAGGTCGAGGACATTGGCGATGCGCCCCGGCCCAGCTCGGTTCTGATCTGGATCCTCACGGCCATCGGCACCAGCGTGGATTCGGCCGCCGTGGGCATCGCCTTCGCCCTGTCGGGCGTGTCGATCCTGCTGGCTGCGCCGATCATCGCTGTGGTCTCCATGGCCGCCAGCTTTTCCGGCTATCTGCTGGGCCCGGCGCTGGGTGAGAGGTTCGGCCGCCGGGCGGAAATCGCCGGCGGCCTCGTGCTGATCGCGATCGGGGTCACGATCTTTCTCTCGCATATCCTGGACCCTGCACACGGCACGGGCCTCTGACGTTCAGCCCCTAAAAGGCTGCGCGCACGCCGATGCGCAGGTTGCGGCCGGGCGCGGGCACCTTGTCCTTCAGGACAGAGGTCGAATAGCGCACTTCCTCATCGGTTGCGTTGCGCAGGTCGACGAAGAATTGCGTGCCCGGCGCGCCGATACCGACCTCCGACAGGTTGAAGGCACCATGCAGGTCGAGCGTGGTGTAGCCATCGGTCGGCAGCTCACCGGCACCGGGGTCGTCCTGCTCGGCTGCGAAGGTCGTAGAGGCTCCCAGCTCCCAGAGGCCCCAGTCCGCCGTCACGCCGGCATTTACAGAGACCGGCGGCAGGTATGGCAGGTTACCGCCATCATCGAGCTCGGCCGAGACGAAATCCAGACTCCCATCGAGATACCAGTCCGCGCCGAGCACGCTGCCGACATTGTAGTCGCCATAGATCTCCCCGCCGGTGAAGGTCGCGTCATCCTGTACGAAGAGGAAGACCGGCACGCCATCGACTTCATCGACCAGTTCGCCTTCATGCATTGTCGTGCCGGGGGTGAGATAGATGAAATCGCTGAACTCGGTGGCAAAGAGGTTGATACCGACGCTGCCGCGCTCGCCGCGCCAGCGAGCCGTGCCCTCCAGGTTCAGCCCGCTTTCTTCCTTCATGCCGGGATTTCCGACCTCGTACTGCACGGTAGCCAGGTGCGCGCCGTCGGCGAACAGCTCGCTCTCGTTCGGGGCCCGCTCGGTGTAGGAAAGCTGGGCGCCGAGGAACAGGCCGGAGTCGAAATGCTGGTGCAAGCCGAATGAGCCGCTGGCGATGTCGAACGTGTTCGTACCGAAAACGTCATTGTCATAATCGACGCTTTCAAAGCGGGCACCGCCCTCGATGCCAAAGCCACTGTCCCATTCGCGGGTTTCATACAGAAATGCCGCAGTGCTTTGCGTGGTGGTCGGCGAAATGAAGGATTCCTCGCCAAAGGCGCCGAAATCCTTGTCGAGATATTGCAGGCCGAACGCGCCTTTCAGCTCGCCAATGGCATGGCCAACCTCGATCCGGCCTTCCACGCCGTCGGTCTTGTAGACGGTGCCGGGCTCGCCGGGGGCCTCGAACTCGGTGTGCTCATAGTCGGCGATGGCAAGGGTGCCGAGAATGTCGGTGAGGATGCCGTAATTGACCGTGACGCCGCCGCGGATGTCGATCCGCTGCTGTTCGAGATCGATGAAGGGGTGCTCTTCCTCGTGCTCGTGCTCTTCTTCTTCCTCGTGATCCCCGTCCTCGTGGTCCTCTTCGTCCTCATGCTCATGCTCATGCTCATGCTCATGGCTGTGACCGGGCAAGCCGTACTGGGCGGTCTGCTGGCGGATCGCGATGCCGAGAAAGGCGTTGTCGCCAACCCAGCTCAGGCCGGCTGAGAGGGTTTCGGTGTCCACGAAGGAATTCTCCATCGTGTCACGGATCTCCTCGTGCTCTTCCCCCTCGTGATCGTGATCTTCTTCCTCCTCATGGTCGTGGTCTTCCTCTTCCATCTCTTCCATCGAGCGAAGCAGGTCGGATTCGGCAAAGCCAGGGATGTCATAGTCACCGAAGTCGCGCTGGGAAGCCGACAGGGAGAGCACGAAGGGGCCAGTGGTGAACTGCGCACGCCCGCCAAGTTCGGTGCCTTCGCTCACGCTGTTATAAGCACCGAATATGTCACCGGACATCGGCTTTTCGGGAAGCTCTTCGGCGATCAGGCCGTCGACCACGTTCACGACGCCGCCAATCGCCTGGCCGCCATAAGCCAGCGCCGCCGGGCCACGGAGGATCTCGATCCGCTCGGCATCGATGCCGTCGCTGGCGACCTGATGGTCGGGCGAGGCCGCCGAGGCGTCGATCACACCGATGCCATTGGTCAGCACCTGGACGCGTTCGGCGCCGAGACCGCGCAGCACAGGCCGGCTGGCACCCTGACCGAAGAAGGTCGAGGCGACGCCGGGTTCATGGTCCAGTGTATCGCCGAGCGAAGCAGCAAGATGGGTGACGATTTCATCGCGCGGGATCGCCGTGGCGTTGCCGATCAGTTCATCCGCGGTGCGTTCCGGGCCCGGTGCCGTAACGATGACGGTGTCGAGGCGTTCGGTGTTTTCCTGTGAATAGGCATGCGGCGCCATGAGCGCGCAGCCCGAAGCCGCCAGCAGAAGGCGGGCTTTTGTGAGGGTCATGATGTGAAGGTCTCAGTTGATCAATAAGTTACTCGCCGGCCAGGGCCAGCGCGGGAGGGAGACTTGATCAATCGAGAGGTGGTGCGCGAGCAGGCGGGGCCCGGCCGGGTGGCGGCACGCAATCGCTGGTCATCGCGACCGGCGTGGCCTGTTCGATCCGGATCGCGACCGGCAGGTCGAAGACCGGTGGGTCCGGGAGGATCAAATGGTCTTCATGGGCCAGGGCATCCAGCTGGCAGGGGATGCCGTGATGCTCATGGTCGTCAAAGCCGTGTTCGGCCGCATGCGCGAGCGCGCTCGCCTGAAACCAGACAAGCGCGCTGAGGGTGGCAAGGACAAATGCCCTGAATATCCAGCTCCGACGCATTGTTACTCTGTAACGATAGCAATCAGGTCTGGCAATCGACCAGGTGAAGACGCGCTATCCGTGCATACGGGCCATCGCGCCCTCGAACTGGCGGTCAGATTTCCTGGTTGTAGGCGCCGATCTCGTCATAGTTGGCGAGGCGCGGCTTTACCTCTTCACGGAAAAGGGCGCGCATATCGTCTTCGCTTGCCATGCTCTCGACCACGACGACCAGTTCCGGTTTGTTGGAGCTGGCGCGCACCAGAACCCAGGAACCATCCTCAAGCGTGGTGCGCACACCGTTCACGGTGTTGATGTCAACGATCTTGCGGCCGAGGATTTCCCCGCCCTCAAGGGCCTTGTACTCGGCGACGATGCGATCCAGCACCTCATACTTGATCTCGTCGGCGCAGTGCGGGGACATGGTGAGCGAAGTGTAGGCCACCTCAAGCTCGCCTTTCAGATCGGCCATGGATTTTTCCGGATTTCGGTCGAGCATTTCCAGCACGGCCTTGGCCGCCGTCAGACCGCAATCATAGCCGAGCCCGATGGGCTGGCGGAAGAAGAAGTGTCCGGACTTTTCAAAACCCGCCAGCGCGTCCAGATCGGTCGTGCGGCGTTTGATATAGGAGTGGCCGGTCTTGTAATAATCGACCGTCGAGCCGTTTTCCTTCAGCACCGGGTCGGTCTTGTAGAGGCCGGTGGATTTCACATCGACGACGAATTTCGCACCGGGAAATTCCTTCGACAGGTCCCGTGCCAGCATGAGGCCGATCTTGTCGGCGAAGATCTCTTCGCCTGTATTATCGACCACGCCGCAGCGATCCCCATCGCCATCGAAACCGAGCGCGACATCCGCGCCCTGCTCCTTCACCGCGGCGGCCATGGCGTGCAGCATTTCGGAATCTTCCGGGTTCGGATTATATTTCGGGAAGGTCCAGTCGAGGTCGCAATCCATCTCGATCACGTCCACCCCCATGGCGCGCAGGGCCTTGGGCGCAAAGACGCCGGCCGTACCATTGCCGCAGGCCGCGATCACTTTCAGCGGACGCTCGATCTTCACGTCCTTCGCGACGAACTCGATATAGCGGTCGATCATGCCGTCGACCCGGGCATGGCTCCCACCATCGCGCGGCTGGAAGTCACCGCTCAGAACGATTTCCTTCAGCCGGCCCATCTCGTCCGGACCGAAGGTGAGCGGCTTGTCGGCGCCCATTTTCACGCCGGTCCAGCCGTTCTCATTATGACTGGCCGTGACCATGCCGCAGCACGGTGCGTCCAGCTCGAACTGCGCCCAGTAGACCATCGGGCTGAGCGCAAGGCCGATATCGAGTACCGTCGCCCCGCCCTGCACGAGGCCGAGGATCAGCGCATTCTTGATGCCGCCGGAAATGGAGCGGAAATCGTGGCCCACCACCACTTTTGGCTCCACGCCCAGTTCATGGAACAGGGTTGCCATGCCGAGACCGAGCGCCTTTACGCCTTCCAGGTTCAGTTCAGGCGCCTTCTCGTGGCCGATGCCGTTGAACCACCAGCGCGCATCATACTCGCGAAAGCCGGTCGGCTTCACCAGCGGCAGGATCTCGAACTCAAGCGTATTGGGCGCAATATCGGCGCGCGGTTTCGGCATCATGGATACAAGGTCCCCTCATCAGAGTTTGGTTGGGATGGCGGCGCTGGCCCGGGCCAGCGCGCACCGGAAGTCAGATACTATAGCCGGTCCTGGCGTTTGCCCGCCTTCAGCGTATTGACGATGGTTTTGACATCCTGCGCCCGATCCTTGGGCGCAATCAGCACGGCCCCGTCATGGGCGACAACCAGCAGGTCCTTCACGCCGACCACGGCCAGAAGCGTCTGCCCGTCGCTGCGCAGATAGCAGTCCTCGGTGTCGACATCGATCACATCGCCGAGCGTGTCCTCCTCGGACAGATCCGCGATGGCGCTCCACGAGCCGATATCGCTCCAGCCGCATTCCAGGGGGCCATAGACCGCACCACGCCTGGTATTCTCCATCACGGCATAGTCTATGGAATCCTCATCGACCAAGGCAAAGGCCTCCGGATCGAGCACGACAGCGTCTCCGACCCGCGTGCCGGTTTCCATGGCGGCCAGGGTACGGGACTGGATTGCACCCGCATGCTCGGCCAGTTCCTCGGCCATGGTCTGTGCCGGGAAAAGGAAGATACCTGCATTCCAGGTGTAGCCGCCATCGGCAACATACTGTTTGGCGACCTCCAGTTCGGGTTTTTCCTTGAACGCCCTGAAGGCATAGGTCTGCGGCGCGATTTCCTCGCCCTGATGGATATAGCCATAGCCGGTCTCGGGCGTGCGCGCGGCGATCCCGAAGGTTGTGAGATAGCCCTCCTCAGCGGTGTCGGCGGCCGCGCCGACCGCATCTCGGAAGGCCTGCGGCTCGGAAATGAAATGGTCGGACGGAAGCAACAGGACCAGCGCGTCTTCTTCGTCCGGAACGGCGGCGGCCATGGCGGCCACGGCGGCAGTGTTCTTCCCGAAGGGTTCCAGGATAATCCTGGCCGGCGTCACACCGATCTCGGCAAGCTGAGTAGAGATCAGCTCCGCGAATCGCTCACCGCCAATGACGGAGGGAGGCGCGAATTCATGATTTCCGGCCGCGCCGCGCACACGCAGCACGGTTTCCTGGAACATGGAGCGCTCGCCGAGCATCTTCTGGAATTGCTTCGGATGATGGGCGCGCGAGACCGGCCACAGGCGCGTGCCCGAACCGCCAGCCATGATCACAGGATAGATTTTCGACATGTTATCCCTCTTACACACCGGTCATTGCACGATCCCAGCGCCGCCCCACGCAGCAAGAAACATTCCATGCATCGTGCAAGTTCCTGTGGCGCCAGTGACCACAGAACGCCGATTGTGAAAACCCCCTTCCCCGGGCCGGCGTTTCAAAGCCGCTGCAATTGATCCGCAGGCGAACTTCCGTGCCCGGAGAACACACATCTGCCGCTCTTGGGCTTTTCCTTTTGGGCAAGGAAGTGCTAGGCCGCGCCATCCCAGCCAACCAGCCGGAGACCCGCCATGACGGATTCGGGCAATGACGATCTCGCCGTCGCCAGACAGGTCATCGAAATCGAGAAGGGCGGCCTCAGCGCCCTCGCCGACAGCCTCTCGGAGAGTTTTGTCCGCGCGGTCGATCTGCTGATCGGCTGTCCCGGCTATGTCATCGTCGCCGGGGTCGGCAAATCCGGTCATATCGGCCAGAAGATCGCGGCCAGCCTCGCCTCCACTGGCACGCCATCCTTCTTCCTTCACCCCACCGAGGCCAGTCATGGCGATCTCGGCATGGTGGTGCCCGGCAAGACCGTGGTGCTGGCAATCTCCTATTCAGGCGAGAGCCGCGAGCTGATCGACCTGCTGCGCTTCTGCAAAAGTTCGGGCGTGGCCGTCGTGGGCATGACGCGCTCGTCGACATCCCTGCTTGGACGCAACAGCGATGTGGTGCTGGAACTGCCCGCACATGAGGAAGCTTGCCCGAACGGCCTCGCGCCGACCACCTCCACCACGATGACACTCGCCATGGGCGATGCCCTGACCGTCGCCCTGATGGCCCGGCGCGGCTTCAGCCAGGAACAGTTCGGCTCGGTCCATCCCGGCGGCAAGCTCGGCAAGTCCCTGCACACGGTGGGCGACTTTCTGATGGACCGCTCCGATCCGGTGCCGGTCGTCACCCATGATGCGAGTTTCGAGCAGGTCGTCTCGGCCATCGCCGAAGGTCGGCAGGGCTGTGTCGCCGTGCTCGACGACAGTGGCAAATACCAGGGCATCATCACCGATGGCGACCTGCGCCGCGCCATGGGCCCCGATGCCGGCCGCGACAGCGCCCGCAACATGATGACGCCCGGTGGCACCACTTTCCTGAAACAGGACCGTATCGCCCTGGTGATCGACACCATGACCCGGCTGCGCATCTCGAACGGCTATGTGCTGGAAGACGCCAAGCCCATCGGCGTGATCCACACCAAGGACCTGCTCGCGGAAGGCTATATCTAAAGTCGGTTGCTCATTGCGTGGGGTTCCGCCTGTAGGTCCAACTGGTCGCCCGGCGCACGGCCTTGAAACCAATACCGGTCAGGATCGGACGGCTCATCGGCCCGGCTTCGACGAAGGCGACCTGCTTGCCCATGCCGCGCGCTGCCAGCAGCCGGGTCGCCACGAGCGAGACATAACCGCCCTTGCCGCGCTGGCCAGGCATGGTGGACCCGCCCCGAAGCAGGATGACGGGATTGCCAGGCATTAGATTGAACTGGCCGGCAGACAGCGGCCCGCTCTCATCCTGCGACACGAAACTACGAACCTCGCCGGACGCCAGCAGCTTCGCCCGGCGTTCCGGCGAAAGGACCAACTCGTCTCCGAAGGCCGAAGAGGTTATCTGGAGAAAGACATCCAGGTCCGCCTCGGTCCGGACCTCCCTGCTCTCGAAACCTGGCGCGGGAATGGCATGAGCCAGGTCGAAGGCGAGCAGGTAGGTCTCCTCCGCCGCGGCGAAACCGGCGCAAGAGAGCGCCTCGGTCAGGCCCTCCGGCACATCCCCGTCATAGACACGCCAGATTGCCGGCAGGCGGCAGCGTTCGGTTTCCTCCACCACGGATCGAACGGCATCAGCCATGCCGCTCGCTTCAAATGCCCAGTCCGCGACATAGAACCAGCTGCCCACGAAAGCGGTATAAGAACCGGTCGAGAATACAGAGGATGCGCCGCCACGGCCAAGCCCTGCCCGGCGGCAATAGACCTTGAAATGCTCGAACAGATCGTGATCGGTCATGAGGCGGTTACCACGCCCGGTCACTAGACCGGGATCGGACCTTCCGCGGCGATCTCGTGCAGGCGTTTCAGGCGCTCCAGCAGCGGGCGCGCCGAGGCCATGGGCAGGCAGCTCGGCCCGTCGCACAGCGCCTTGTCCGGCGTCGGGTGGAACTCCAGGAACACGCCATCGGCCCCGCTCGCCACTGCCGCTGCGGCAATCACGGCGACGCCCTCGCGCCGGCCACCGGTCGAACCGCCGGCCGTGCGCGGATCGGCGCCGGGCAGCTGCACCGCATGGGTCGCATCAATGGTCACCGGCACGCCGAGCGATTTCATCATCGGGATGCCCAGCATGTCGACGGTAAGATTGTTGTAGCCGAAGCTCACGCCCCGCTCGCACAGGATGGTCGGATTGTCGGTGGTCACCTCGCCGATCTTGGAGATGATGTTCTTGGTGTCCCAGGGCGCCATGAACTGGGCCTTCTTCACATGCAGCAGGGCCCCACGCGCTTCGGCCGCTTTCGCGCCCGCGACGACAAGGTCGGTCTGACGGCAGAGGAAGGCCGGCACCTGCAGGATATCGGCGACCTCGCAGACCGGTTCGGCCTGGTCGATTTCGTGATAGTCGGTGATGACCGGCACGCCGAGCTGCGCCTTCACATCGGCGAGGATTTTCAGCCCCTCTTCCAATCCCGGCCCGCGATAGGAGGTGATGGAAGACCGGTTCGCCTTGTCATAGCTCGCCTTGAAGCAATAGGGCAGGCCCAGCTCATCGCAGAGCGCCTTCAGCTCGGCGCCCACCCGCAGGGCGAGGTCGCGGTCCTCAAGCACATTCAGGCCCGCCATCACAAAGAGCGGCTGGCCGGTCCCGATGGACAGGCCGTGAGGTTTCAGCGTCAGGGGAGTCATGGCAGCGCCCTTGTTTGAAAGTCCACTTGGTGTGCCGGTTTAGGGACGCACATCCCAGGCGACAAGTTCCAGATCGAATTCGCGTACAGCGATCACGCCATAAGCGCCAGTGCGCAGTTTCAGAGGCGCCTTGCCGACCGCGCCGGCCGCTTCAAGCGCAAAGCGGGCAACGCCATTGCTGGTCACCGCGATGACATCGCCGGCGCCGTGATGGGTCTCGATCAGGAGATCCTTCCAAACCTGAACCAACCCGTCGGGATCGACCTGCCAGCCATTGGGCACGGTGGCATCGCTTTCCCATGCCGCCAGGGCTGCCTCGCCGAGACGTGCGACCACTTCGTCTTCCGGCTTGCCCTCATCCGGGCCGTAGTCGATCTCGCGCAGGCGATCGTCCACCTGGACATTCAGCACACCCAGCGCATCGGCAATGGCCTGGGCGGTATGCAGCGTGCGTCTGAGCGGGCCGGCCACGACGCGCACGGGCTGGGTCTCGAAATCGGCGAAATGCATGGCGAGGCCACCGGCCTGCAGCTCACCGGAGGTCGACAGGTCGAGATCGGTCCGCCCACCGACGCGCAGCACCGTGTCGCCCTTGTCGAAGGTATTGCCGTGGCGGACGATATAGAGATGCTTCATTCAAACAGCCTGCGCATCGGGTCGCCGTGATGGGCGATCAGATGCTCAGCATACTCTGCATCCTCGGGCGTATCCACGCCCCACATGGAAAGGCTCGACGGTGTTACTTCAATCGTCTGGATCGCCACGCCGTTTTCAAGGAAGCGGAGCTGCTCCAGCCCTTCCAGCGCCTCATAATGCCCGACAGGTGCCGACGTGAAAAGTTCAAGCGCATCAATCGTGTAGCCGTAAAGCCCGATATGACGGAACACAGGCGAGAGCCGGCTCTCCCCGCGCAGTTTCTCTTCCTTGCGGATCGCCGGCAACACCTGTTTGGAAAACCAGAAGGCGCGCCCATCATCTGCGCGAACACAGCTCGTCCCGCTGAAGGGCTGGCTCTGTTTCTGGCGGCGCACTTCATCCAGCGCGTCCCAGGTCAGGCGTATGACGGGCGTTACCACTGGCGCGCCGGTCTGGGCAGCCGTGTCGATCAGCGCCTCGATCTGCTCGGGCGGGGTGAAGGGCGCATCGCCCTGCAGGTTCACGACGAAGTCGGGAAGCGTTTCCATCATCCGCGCGGCGGCGAGCGCCCGGTCGGTGCCCGATGGCAGCTCCGGATCGGTCATCACCACCTTCGCCCCGAAGCCCTCGGCATGGGCGAAAATGTCCTCATGATCGGTCGCGATCACCGCCTCGACGCCCTCGCGCGCAGCCGCCACGGCTTCGGCAATGCGGTAGACGCGCTCCAGCAGGGTCACGCCTGCAATCGGATGCAGCGGCTTGGCGGGAAAGCGCGTCGAGCCATGACGGGCCGGAATCACGATCAGCGTCCGCATCGGGAGCGCCTCCTTCAGGATTGGGTCAGCCCTTGGCCTACTCCACCGTCACCGATTTGGCGAGGTTGCGCGGTTGGTCAACATCCGTGCCGCAGGCAACTGCCGTATGGTAGGAGATCATCTGTACCGCCAGCGTCATGATCACCGGCGCGGAATAGAGTCCACCGGAGGGCATCACCAGCGTGCGCGCGGCAGATTTCGAACCGATTTCGGCACCGGCCTCGTCGGTGATCAACGTGACATCGGCCCCGCGCGCGGCGACTTCCTGCATATTGGAGACGGTTTTCTCCATCAGCTCGTCCTTGGGCGCGACGACGAGGACGGGCGTGCCGGGCTCGATCAGGGCGATAGGCCCGTGCTTCAGCTCGCCGGCGGCAAAGCCCTCGGTCGGAATATAGCTGATCTCCTTCAGCTTCAGCGCGCCTTCCAGCGCGATGGGGAAGAAAGGCCCGCGGCCGAGATAGAAGATCTGTTTCGCGCCCTTGAGGTGCGACGCGATGGCCTTGGCATCTGCCTCACGCGTCAGCGCTTCGGTCACGAGACGCGGTAGGGCCATCAGGTCGCGCGCATGAGCGGAGACGGCAGCGTCATCCAGCGTACCGCGCGCCCGGCCCGCGGCAATGGAGAGGGCTGCGAGCACGACGAGCTGGGCAGTGAATGCCTTGGTCGAGGCCACCCCAATTTCCGGACCAGCGGCGGTCGGCGCGAGCGCGGTGACCTCGCGGGCAATCGAGCTTTCCGGCACATTGACCACGCCGAGCGTCGGCACTTTCGCCTCAAGGCAATGGCGCATCGCTGCCAGCGTATCGGCGGTCTCGCCCGACTGGCTGATGAAAAGCGCCGGGCCGGAAGCGGGCAGCACCGGGTCGCGATAACGGTATTCAGAGGCGATATCGGTCTCGAACGGCAGACGCGCGGATTTCTCGAACCAGTACTTCGCCACGCAGGCGGCGTAATAGGCCGTGCCGCAGCCGATCGCGATGGTGCGGTCAGCCGATCTGAACAGGGCATCGAATTTGGAAGTATCAGCCAGTGTGCCCTCGGCGGCATTGAGATAGGGCGCCAGCGAGCGGGAAATGCTCTCGGCCTGCTCGTGGATCTCCTTGAGCATGAAATGGGCATACTCTCCCTTCTCGGCCATGGCGGCGCTGGCAGCACTCTGCACAACAGGCCGGTCCACGCGCTCATTGGCGGCATTGTAGATTTCCGCGCTGGTCGGCGTGACGACGACCCAGTCGCCTTCCTCCAGATAGCTGAGCTTGCGGGTATAGGGCGCCAGCGCGAAGGCATCCGAGCCGAGGAACATCTCGCCCTCGCCGTATCCAAGAACCAGCGGCGAGCCCTTGCGTGCGCCGATCATCACGCCGTCATGGCCCTCAAAAATGGCCGCGATGGCGAAGGCGCCTTCCAGCTGGGGCAGCACGGCCTGTATGGCCGCCTTCGGATCCGCGCCCTCTTCCATCTCGCGGTGCAGGAGGTGGGCAATCACCTCGCTGTCGGTCTCGGTCGCGAATTCGTGGCCATATTTGGCAAGCTCGGCGCGGTGATCCTGGAAATTCTCGATGATGCCATTGTGGACAATCGCCACAGGGCCGGAGCGGTGCGGGTGGGCATTGCGCTCGGTCGGCGCGCCATGGGTCGCCCAGCGCGTATGGGCAATGCCGAGATGGCCATCGACGGGATCGGATTTCAGCGCCGTGCGCAGATTTGCAATCTTGCCGGCGGCACGGCGACGCTCCAGCCCGTCCTCGCCGATCACGGCCAGACCGGCGCTGTCATAGCCGCGATACTCCAGCCGTGTCAGGCCACGCACCAGACGCTCGGTGACTTCCTTGTTTCCGGTGATCCCGACAATACCGCACATCGGCTGACGCTCCTCGATTAACTAATACCACAAGGCCCGCCCTGCTCGGAATACAGCGTGCCTAGACGGCTTTTTCGGGGCGTTCAATTCACACCTGCAGGGGTCAGCGACACACTTCGTGAGCTTGTGACACGTCTTGACCCTGACCGGATTCGCAGGGATGCGAGCACGATGACCGAGCGCGCAAAAACCTCACCCCTGCTGATCGCTGCCCTGGCCGTCCTGTCGGGCTGCCTGATCGATGTGTGCATCAAGCACCTTGCGGAAGGCATTCCCGTAGTGACGCTGACCGTCTGGCGGTTCATTTTCGGCGGGATCTATTCGCTCGTCGTGTTCTTCGCCATGCGTCGACCCTGGCCAAGCTGGGAGGCCTGGCGCTTCCACACCATGCGTGGCGCGATCCACCTCATGGCGGCCGGCGGCTTCTTCTTCGCGCTCACCCATCTGGGCCTCGCCGAAGCGACGGTGATGGGCTTTACCGCCGCGCTGATGATTGCCCCGATTGCCCGGGTTCTGCTCGGCGAGAAGTTCGGCGCCATCAGCGTCGGAGCGGCCGTGATCGGCTTTGCCGGGGCGGCAGTGGCCCTGTCCGGAGACGCCCATGCCGGCCCCACAGACGGCAACCGGACACTTGGTATTATCTCCGTGCTGGTCTCGGCCGTCGCCTATGCGACTTCGGTTGTGCTGTTGCGCATGCGGGCGCAAAAGGAAGACACGCTGACCATTGTCATGCTGGCGAATGTCCTGCCGGCGCTGATCGGGCTGCCGCTCCTCTTCACAGTCGACCCCGTCCCGGCCCTGACACAGATCCCGGTCTTTGCCGCGCTTGGCTTTTTCGGCCTGTCCGTGTGGTGGCTGATGACCATTGCCTATGGCCGCGCACCCGCCCAGCGCATCGCGCCATTGGAATATACCGGCCTGATCTGGAGCGCCCTGTTCGGCTGGCTGCTGTTTGGCGAAGTTCCCGGATGGCGGCTCTATATCGGCGCGGCGATCATTATCGGCGCCTGCATGATGGTCGCCTTCGAAAGCCATTTCGCCACCCGCCGCGCCGCGCGCCAGGCAATCAGCAACCTTATCGAGTAAGCCCCATCTCGGCGGCAAGGCGCGACAGGCCTTGGTCCAGAGAAATCTGCGGCTGAAGGCCAACAGGAATGGCAGCGGGATCGACGGCGGTCTTGTCCAGTTCGACCCGTTGCAGCTGCGCCGGCGAGAGCGGCGAAGGCAGGCCGAGCGCCTTCAACACCGACACCACCCAACGCCCCGGCGCGAGCGGCAGGGGCAGAACCGGCCGTCCCGGTCGTGCGGTCGTCACAGCGCGCCGGACCATCTCCCCATGGGCCAGCCGGTCAGGTCCGCCGACAGGCAGGACACCGCAGCCCGGCCAACTCCCATCGGCAAGAACCGCTGCGAGCCGCGCCAGGTCCTCAATATGGATCGGCTGCTGCATCGCCCGTCCACTGCCTGGCCGGGGCACCACGGGCCAGCGGGCCGCCAGCGTCATCAGCCGCGAGAGATTCTTGTCTCCGGGATAGCCGTAGATCATCGTCGGGCGCAGGATCGCCCAGCCGGGCGCGCCGGCAAGGATCTCACCTTCCGCCGCGCGCAACCCGTCATAGACCGGGTCTGGCCCGACAATGGCGACATTGTTGGAGGAAAAGGCCACGCCCCGCTCTACGCCCGCCTCTGACAGCGCAAGAATGGCCGGACGGGAGATCGACAGGATCGGCGTCAGCACGGCAGCGTCGATATCTGCCGCCAGCGCCTTCACCGCATCCAGATCGATAAGATCCAGTTCGCCGAGAGCAATGCCCGCGCCTGCCAGTGTCTCATCCAGCTGCGATGGTGTGCGGCGAGTAGCAAGCACTTCGTGCCCACCCGCCCGCAGACCGAGCGCAATCCTGGCGCCCAATGGCCTGTTTGCTCCAACGACAAGTACCCGCACGACCTATTTCGCCTTGTCCCAGCTGCCATCGGCTTTCGCTTGCTCGATCATGGCCAGGCCCGGCGGCTGCATCAGGCCGGTCTCGATCAGCTCAGCGACGCGTGCCTTGTTGATGTCCGACCAGTTGCTCCTGGGTTTGCGCGGGGAGACCAGGATGCTGGTGCGGCCCTTATTCACGCCGCGCCGCATGCGATCGATCCAGCCCCAGCACAGGGCTTCATCGTGCAGATCGCCAAAGGGGACATAGGCGCCTTTTGAGGTCTTCTTCCAGGTGACGACCCAGACGCCATCGCTGCAGTCATGATTCGCCGCCAGCCAGTCGCGCCAGTCCTGACGGTGAGAGATCTCGAACCGCTGAAAGCCTTCGCCTGCACCTGCCATGGAGAATCCCTTTAGATATTGCCGCGACAAATGGAAAGAGTTCAGTTCCCGGGCTCGCCAAAGCGAAAACTTCCTGCTACGCGGCCAAGCGTCGAGGATGGGTTTGTTACGACCCGGTAAAGTCTAGGTCAGGGGAAGCGCGCCATGTCACTGGGCGGGTTTGAAATATTCGCAATCGTTGGCTTCCTGCTGGCGTCATATTCCGTCATCGCCAATGACTCGATCCAGACCCTGGGGACATTCCTGTCCTCAAACAGCCACAGGCCCTGGTGGGTTCTGTGGCTTTTTGCATCGGGCATCATGGTCGCCGCGCTGCTTTATGCCCAGTTCTTCGCCGGTGGGGACATTGCCGACGGCAAGCTGAACAAGCTGCCCTATCCGGAAGGCGGCATCCAGTGGTGGCATGCCCTGCCCCCGCTCGCCCTTCTGTTCCTCACACGGTTCGGAATTCCGGTCTCCACCACCTTCCTCGTCCTCACCATTTTCGCTCTGACGGGCGGGGAGGCCACCGAAGGCGTGATGACCAGCATGCTGATCAAGTCCGCCATCGGCTATGCCGTGGCCTTTGGCGCCGGCGCGGTGATCTGGCTGGTAATCTCCCGCCTCTGGGAGACATGGGTCGGCACCACCGATCATGACGAACATCGCCACCCGTTCTGGAGCATCGCCCAGTGGGGCACGACCGGCTTTCTCTGGTTCACCTGGCTGCAGCAGGACTTTGCGAATATCTTCGTCTTCCTGCCGCGCGAGCGCACCGTGCTGGAATCCGGC
The DNA here is from genome assembly GCA_002408125.1 of Hyphomonadaceae bacterium UBA5336. Lineage (GTDB taxonomy): Bacteria > Pseudomonadota > Alphaproteobacteria > Caulobacterales > Hyphomonadaceae > UBA5336. Next base: position 31,429 of record DHQO01000008.1, read on the forward strand.
GAGATCCTCGTCACCTTCGCGCCTGGCCTGATCATCTTCGCCGCTGTCGTGATGGCCGCCATGCAGGCCTATATCTTCCGGGCCAAGGGCGGCGAGATCCAGAAGATCGTCACCTCCAAGACCAATACGGTGGATGTCCGTTCGGCGACGATTGTCGACCTCGTCTATGCCATCGTGCTGTTCTACTTCAAGGAACTGAACAATGTGCCGATGAGCACCACCTGGGTGTTCCTTGGCCTCCTGGCCGGCCGTGAGCTGGCCATTTCCATCGTCACCACCCTGCGCGAGCGCGGCGCGGCCTTCTTCGATGTCGGCACCGATGTGGTGCGTGCGGGCATTGGCCTGATCGTGTCGGTACTGCTGGCCGTCGGCATGCCCTGGGCGGCCACCGGCCAGATGCCGACTTTCTAAGGCTTTTCCAGACTCTAGGAGCAGGAATCGGCAAGACGCTGGGCCGTGGCCGAAACCGCTACAGGCATCTGCATTTCGGGTGTGCCGGTCCAGCCCGTGGCGCTGAGCGCGGCCGTCTCGCCCTGCAGCAGGAACTCGCCCGATAGCTCGCCCTTCAGCGCGCCGGTGCAGGCAATCTCGAAGCTCACACCGTTTTCCATCGGGCTGGAGGAAATGAGGTCGCAGCCATCGGCGATGGACTGGGCCGCCTTGGACAGGTCATAGGTGGAATTGCCGGGGCGGAAGCATTCCTGCCCGGAATCGGTCATCTGACCGGCACCCAGCTGGGCAGTTCCGCTATAGCTCCACAGGCCTGGCGGGATCGTGATCGACTCGCCGAAAGCCGGCAGGGCCATGGCCGCAGCCAGAACCAGTACACTGAAGGGACGACGCATGGGGTTCTCCTCGAAACTCCGAGCGGCGTTAAGTGACGGCGAAATAGGGCATCAGCGAGGCACGAACTGCACCCCGCCGACACCCTGTCTGAGACTTAATTTCGCGCCTTGTCGACCAGGCGGTCATTCTGCGCCCAATGCATCATGCCGCGCAGTTTCTCGCCAACTTCCTCGATGAGGTGCGAGTTCATCCTGCTTCGCATGGCGTGGAAGCCCGGCGCGCCCGCCTGATTTTCCAGCACCCAGTTGCGCGCGAAGGTGCCGTTCTGGATATCCTCGAGAACCTTCTTCATCTCCTTCTTGGTCTCGCTGTCGACCACACGCGGGCCGGAGACATATTCGCCATACTCGGCGGTGTTGGAGATCGAGTAGTTCATGTTGGCGATGCCGCCTTCATAGATCAGGTCGACGATCAGCTTGGTCTCGTGCAAGCATTCGAAATAGGCCATTTCCGGCGCATAGCCGGCCTCGACCAGGGTCTCGAAACCGGCCTTGATCAGCTCGACAATGCCGCCACACAGCACGGCCTGCTCACCGAAGAGATCGGTCTCGGTCTCTTCACGGAACGAGGTCTCGATGACGCCGGCGCGGGTGTTGCCGATGGCCTTGGAATAGGACAGCGCCACATCCTTGGCCGAACCCGTAGCATCCTGGTGGATGGCGACGAGGCCCGGCAGGCCGAAGCCGCGCTGGTACTGGTCGCGCAGGGTGTGGCCGGGGCCCTTGGGCGCCGACAGGGAGACATCCACATCGGCCGGCGGACGGATCAGATTGTAGTGGATGTTGAAGCCGTGGCCGAACATGATGTGCTGGCCGGCGCGCACATGCGGCTCGATCTCATTGGCCCAGAGCACGGCCTGCTTTTCGTCGGGGATGAGGATCATCACCACGTCGGCCCACTCGGTGGCCTCGGACGGTGTCATCACGGTCAGTCCCTCGGCCTCGGCCTTGGGTTTGGACGAGGAGGTCGGCTGCAGGCCAACACGCACATCCTTCACACCGCTGTCGCGCATGTTCAGCGCGTGCGCATGACCCTGCGAGCCATACCCGATCACGGCGACCTTCTTGCCCTGGATCAGGGACAGGTCGGCATCCTGTTCATAGTAGATATTCATTCGGCAGATACTCCTTCGGAAATGTCGATTGTCTTTGGTTCGGCGTTCGCGGGTGCGGGCGCGGCAGTGTCTGCCAGCTCCATACGATCGAAAATGTCGGCATGGACGGCACTGAGACCGTCAAACTCCAGGGCAAGCCCCCTGGCCGCAAGGCGGACCTTCAACAGCGCCAATACGCCAAGCAGGGCACCATCCACAAGCCCAAGCTCGTGACAACGCAGCGCGACAGGCCGGCCGGCCTCCAGCGCGCGCTGGAGCATGGGGCGAAGCTCCTCCAGGTCCGGTGCGCAGGCATTGCCCGACAGCGTGAGGATAAACCGCCCCGGCTGGCGCTCAGCCTCCACACGCAGGGGGCCAGCATCCTTGAGATGGCGGACATCGCGCTGCACAACCCAGAGCCGGCTGGGGACAAGCGCGAGGAACCGCAAGCCATCCTTCACATAGCGCCGCCACAGGGCCGGCTCGGCCCAGATCCGCCAGGCCCATTCCAGACCGGCGCGCGACATCCAGCCGGGGGCACGCGCGATCGTGTTGCCAACAAAGTCCACCACCGCGCCGAGATGAGCGATGACCGGCGCGTTCAGCCGGTGACGATAGCGTGAGATCCAGTCCTGGCCCTTCTTCGCGCCGAGGCTGACGACCACGAAATCCGGCCGGGCGCGATTGATCGTCTCGAAGATCACCGGCGCGGCCATGTCTTCCACGCTGCCATAGCCCGGATTGAGCGCGCCGCAGCCGACCAGGCCGCCATCTTCCTCGTTCAGCCGGGCATTGGCCGCCTCTGCCGCTCCGGCCCGGCCGCCAAAGAAGAAGACACGGATCTTCCTGTACCCCGGCTTGCGGGCGCGCAGGCGCTCGAACAGGTCCGATCCCGCCACGCGTTCGGGAATGGGCGCGCCAAGCTGGCGAGCAAGCCAGACCACCGGTGCGCCATCGGCCAGGCTGAGATCGGCCTCGCGGACCTGCTGCATGGCAACGGGCTCGCGCAGGGCCCTGATCAGCCAGTTGAGGTTTGGCGTCACGAAGGACAATCGCACCCCGGACTCCACAGCCCCGCGCAGGCGCGCTTCGGCGCCGTCGAGCGTGATCGCATCGACCGGTACGCCGAAAACGGACCAGACATTGCGCTGGAACACGCTGGGAGAGGTGGCAAGCTGAGGCATGGCTGGGTTTGGAAAGCCGAACTGGCTATCCCGCTTCCTTTCCGCGCTTGATCGACAGGACGCCCGTGCGCGAGACCTCAACCAGGCCGAGCGGTTCCATCAGTTCCAGGAACTGGTCGATCTTCTCGCTCGCGCCGGTGATCTCGAAGACGAAGCTTTCAGATGTGGTGTCAATGACGCTGGCGCGGAAGATCTCCGCGATACGCAGCGCCTCGACACGGTCTGCCCCTTTTCCTGCGACCTTGACCAGCGCCAGCTCGCGCTCCAGCCCGCGCTTGGACTTGGTGATGTCGACCACCTTGTCGACCGGGACAAGGCGCAGGAGCTGAGACTCGATCTGTTCCAGGGTGTGCGCCGTCCCGCTGGTGACGATGGTGATGCGCGAGCGGTGGCGCGAGCGGTCGACCTCCGCGACAGTGAGGCTCTCGATATTGTAGCCGCGTGCGGAGAACAGGCCCACGACGCGCGCCAGCACGCCGGGCTCATTGTCGACCATCACGGCCAGCGTGCGCTTTTCAGGCACGTCCTCGCCATGGGTCATGTCATAGGCGGAGGCGGGAGATGTCGTCTCGCTCATTGGGCCAGCCTTTCCTGATAGGCATGGAGGATCGCTCTGCGCTCTTCGGTCGGCAGAATGAAGATCACGTCCTCGTCATTGTGCGCCGCCAGCACGCCGGGGTGACGGCAGTCGAATTCGAGAGCCAGCCGCGCGGCCCGTATATGGGGACGGTCGTCCATCCGGTCGGCACGCTCGACCAGCGAATTGCGGTGATTGGGATCCAGGAAGGCCTGCAGCTCGGAGACGAACAGTCGGCGCAGCTTGAACAGCAGACTCGCAGCCTCCTCACCGGTGCGGAAATGGCCGAATTGCAGTATCTTGACCTGGTAACAGGCAATGATCACCGCGAACAGGATCGGCGGGCGATGGCCCTTGTAGGCCCCGTCCTTGTCTTGTCCCTTGGTGTCGGGCTGGTAGTTCGGGAAGAACAGCCGGCCGCGATCTGCCAGTGCCGAAAGGCGCGCGGCCAGTGTGTCGCGGCGCCGGATGAAGTCCTGCTCGGCAACCGGCCCCGTGCTGGTCGCAAGCATGCCGGCCTCAGCCATGACATCGATCACCTCATCGCCCCAGTCGAGGCTCTGGCGGTCGATCTCGACGCGCACAGCGCCCTGCTGCAGGCGGCGCTGCGCCCGGGTCTCGCCGCGCGCAAAGATGGCCGAGCCCACCGCGACAAGGGCCGACACGATGGTCACAAGGACATCGAGATTGTCCTTCAGCCAGTCCAGGGCCTGTTGCAGGGTCATGGCGCACATCCTCCGGTGCCGGATATGGCGCCCCTTTTGCCACGCCGGATGAAGCATGGGCAACCACAACTGGGACCGGTTGAGACGGATGTCCGACATGGGTGTGCATACGGGGGGCTGGCCGCGCCCGGATCGTCGGGCGCGAAGGGGTTGAAATGATTGAGGGCAGCTAGCCCTGGCTGGAAACCAGACGCAGTCCGGGACGGCTTGTCTGCGGTATGGCCATGGCGCCGGCAGCGACGCCCTGGGCATAGGTGAGGCCGGGGGCGACGTTCGGGAAACGGGCCGGCGGCGGGCCACCCATGGTCAGCGAGGCAGCGGCGCGGGGCTTCTCGGGGGTCTTCACGAGTTTCAGCATCACTACACCAGTCGCTTTCCGTCTTCACCGATTTCGTCACCCTGGATCTCACCCAGGATCATTTCATTGTGGGCTGCACCCGACGGGATCATCGGCAGGCAGTTCTCGTTCTTCACCACCCTGCAGTCGAAGATAACAGGCCCATCATAATCAATCATTTCCATGATTTTCGCGTCGAGCTCGCCGGGATCGTCGCAAATGATGCCTTTTGCACCATATGCCTCGGCCAGTTTCACAAAATCAGGCAGCGCCTCGCTGTAGGAGTGGGAATAGCGCTCGCCATGCAGCAGCTGCTGCCACTGGCGCACCATGCCCATCCATTCATTGTTGAGGATGAACACCTTGATCGGCAGATCGTGCTGCACGGCGGTGGACATTTCCTGCATCACCATCTGCACGCTGGCCTCGCCGGCAATGTCGACAACCAGCGCACCCGGATGCGCGGCCTGAATTCCGACCGCGGCCGGCAGGCCATAGCCCATGGTGCCGAGCCCGCCGGAAGTCATCCAGCGATTGGGCTCCTCGAAATGATAGAATTGCGCGGCCCACATCTGGTGCTGGCCCACCTCGGTGGAGATATAGGTGTCGCGGTCGCGGGTCAGCTCATAGAGGCGCTCGACTGCGTATTGCGGCTGGATCGCCGTCTTGCTGCGGGCATAGGCAAAGCAGTCGCGCGCCTTCCAGCTCTCGATCTGCTTTTTCCAGTCCTTCAGCGAGGGGCGCTTGCCGCTTCGCGCCTCCCAGGCCTTCAGCAGGGCTTCCAGCGCCTCGGCGCAGTCGGCCACTATTGGCACATCCACGCGGACATTCTTGTTGATCGAGCTCGGGTCGATATCGATGTGGATCTTCTTCGAACCCGGCGAGAAGGCATCGATCCGCCCCGTCACCCGGTCGTCGAAGCGCGCGCCGATGCAGATCATCAGGTCGCAGTCATGCATGGCATGATTGGCCTCGTATGCGCCGTGCATGCCCAGCATGCCGAGCCAGTCGGGATGGGAAGCCGGAAAGGCGCCGAGCCCCATCAGGGTGGAGGTCAGCGGAAAGCCGGTCTCTTCCTGCAGCTTGCGCAGCAGCTGCGAGGCGCGCAGGCCGGAATTGATCACGCCGCCGCCGGTATAGAAGACCGGGCGCTTGGCCTGCACCATCAGGTTGATCGCCTGCTCGATGCGGTCCTTCTTCGGCGTGGTGCGCGGGCGGTAGGTGCGCCGGTGCACCTCCTCCTTGCTCACCCAGGCGCCGGTGGCGAACTGCACATCCTTGGGCACATCCACCACCACTGGGCCGGGCCGGCCGCTGGTCGCCACCAGGAAGGCCTCGTGCAGGGTGCGGGCAAGATCGTTCACATCGGTGACGAGATAATTGTGCTTGGCACAGCAGCGCGTGATGCCCACCGTATCGCATTCCTGAAAGGCGTCGGTACCGATGAGGTGCGTCGGGACCTGGCCGGTGATCACCACCATGGGGATGGAGTCCATCATCGCATCGGCAATCGGCGTCACCATATTCGTCGCGCCGGGGCCGGAGGTCACCAGCACCACACCGGGCTTGCCGGTGGAGCGGGCATAGCCCTCGGCGGCATGACCGGCGCCCTGCTCGTGGCGCACCAGGATGTGGCGCATGGAGGGCTCGGAGAAGAGCGCGTCATAGATCGGCAGAACTGCCCCGCCGGGATAGCCGAACAGCGTGTCTACGCCCTGCGCCTTGAGAACTTCGATGACAAGCTGGGCGCCGGTCATGGTCTTGGGGGCTTTGGTCGCAGGCTCTGTGGCGGTGTTCGGTTTCATCGGTCTGTCTTGTTCAGGTCATTTGGGGTCAGGGCAAAAGAAAAAGGGCCCCGCTTCCGAGACCCTTGTGTGCATGCGCCCGCAACCGGCCGGTCAATCGGCCAGTCACGGACGCCTGATAACGAGTACGCTGATCGCGCGCATGGGCAGTTTCCTCTCCAGTCGTTGAAAAGAATAAACTTGCGCTTAGCCGGGGTCAATCTCCCGATAGAGGGCAAAAATCACCTTTTTGCGCTCCTGCAGCTCCACGGTGGGAATCCGTGGCCAGAAGGGAAACTGCCGCCCGATCCAGGTGAACTGGCGCTTGGCATAGCGGCGTGTGTCGCGCTTGGCATTCTCGGCGGCCTCCTCAGCCGAGATCTGCCCGCGCAGGAAGGCGGCCAGCCAGGGCATGCCATGGGCCTTCATGGCCGGCAGGTCTTCCGGCAGGCGGCGATTGATCAGCCGGCGGGCCTCTTCCATCGCGCCCTTCATCATCATGGTCTCGAAGCGGCGGTCTATACGTGCATAAAGGCGCGTGCGCGGCGGGGTCAGTGCCACGCCCAACCACTCCCCCTCGGCCAGCAGCGGCGCCATGCGCGCACCCTGCAGCGCGCTGATCGGCTTGCCGGTGGCGAGCCAGACTTCATAGGCACGCGCGAGGCGCTGGCGGTCATTGCCCTTGATCCGCTCGGCCGCCTGAGGGTCGACGCGTTCAAGCCGGTCGCGCAGGCCGACCGCGCCGTCTGCCGCCAGAATCGCACGCACATCGCCGCGAATCTCCTCCGGCACCGGGGGAATATCGCTGAGCCCCTCGGTCAGGGCGAGGAAGTAGAGTCCCGTCCCGCCGACCAGGATCGGCGTCTTGCCGCGCCGGGAAAGATCGGCCAGCACATCGCGCACATCCTCCAGCCAGCTGCCGGTCGAATAGCGCGTCGCCGCATCGACATGGCCGAACAGGTGGTGGGGAATGCCCTCCATCTCCTCTTCGCTGGGACGCGCCGACAGGACGTCGAGATCGCGATAGACCTGCATGGAATCCGCATTCACGACCTCGCCGTCGAGCACTTTCGCGAGCTCGACCGCCAATTGGGTCTTGCCGCTGGCGGTCGGACCGTGGATGAGAAGCGGAGCGTTCATATGACAGGATTAAGCCGTCCCCCGGCGGCTGAAAAGGAGCAGGCTGAAGATGGATACACGCGACAAAGCCGCAATCGACCATGTCGCCACCATCGTCAGTCCCCAAATGGACGCCGGGATTGAATCCCGCTTCGTCCAAACGCTGAAATTGAATTTGGGCAGTGAAATCGAATTGCGCAACCTCTCGGGTGACAGGGCAGAATTTGCCGCAGACGCGGAATTGGGCCTGATGACCCCGAAGGCTGCGGCCGCACTCCAGAGCGGGCTCTGCGAGCAGTTCTCCGGCCTCGCCGACTGCGCGGTCCTGCCTTCGGACGGGCGACGCAAACGCCTCCTCGTCAGCGACATGGACTCCACCGTGATCGGTCAGGAATGCCTCGACGAACTGGCCGACTTTGCCGGCGTGAAGGCCGAGGTGGCCGCGATTACCGAACGCGCCATGGCCGGCGAGCTGGATTTCGAGGGCGCCCTCACCGAACGCGTCGCCATGCTCAAGGGGCTCGGACTTGCTGCGCTGGAAGAGTGCTATGCCTCGCGTATCGGGCTCAATCCCGGCGTGCGCACTCTGGTCGCGACCATGAAGGCGAATGGCGCGCGCACCGTGCTGGTCTCGGGCGGGTTCACCTATTTCACTTCACGCGTGGCACGCGATGCGGGTTTTGAGGGCCATCGCGGCAATACGCTGGTCGATGACACCGCGGCGCTGACAGGCGAGGTTGGCCGGCCGATCCTCGGACGCGAGGCCAAACTGACCGCCCTCCGGGAAGAAACCGCCGCGCTGGGCGTGGAACTCTCCGATTCGATCACGCTGGGCGATGGCGCCAATGATCTCGCCATGATCGAGGCGTCCGGGCTCGGCATTGCCTATCGCGCAAAGCCCATCGTGGCGGAAAAAGCGCGCGCGGCAATCCAAGTTACACCGCTGACCACTGCGCTCTATTATCAGGGCTATAGCGCCTCTGAGTTTGTCGAAGGCTAGATCCGGTCAGCTCGTGACATCGAGCTGGATCGAGAAGAAGGCCTTGTAGCCGCCGCGCCCGCCACGCCAGACCTGGATCAGCAGCGGCGTTTCGGGACGCCCGGTCGCCTCTTCCATCTCTTCCACCGCATCGGCAACCGACGAGACCGGGTCAAAGCCCATCTCGATGATCACATCGCCCTTTTCCAGCTTGCCGAAACTCGGCCCCCGGGGGCTGACGGAATTGACCACCACGCCGAGAATGTCGCTCGGCACACCATAGCGACGGCGCGTGGCATCATCCAGCGTAATGAACTCCACACCGAGCGCATTGTCGGTGATCGCCATTTCGGGAATTTCCTGCTCTTCAGGCTCCTCACCGCCGGTATCGAGCTCGCCGAGCGTGACCTCAAGCGTGCGCGCGCGCCGGTCGCGGACAATGTCCACGCTCACGGTCTTGTCGACGCCGGCTTCGGCCACGATCCGGGTCAGCGCGCGGGTGTCGCGCACCTCCTCGCCGTTGAAGGTGCGCACCAGGTCGCCAACCTCCAGGCCTGCCTCATCGGCCGGCCCGCTATCCTCGATGCGGGTGATGATGACACCCGATGCCGAATTCACGCCATAGGCGCGGGCAATGTCGGCATCGATGCCCTGCACAGACACGCCAAGCCAGCCGCGCCGCAATTCGCCGAACTCGACCAGCTGGCTGGAGACCTGACGAACCATGTTGGATGGGATCGCGAAGCCGATTCCTACAGAGCCGCCGGTCGGGGAGATGATCGCTGTGTTCACGCCGACCACTTCGCCGGCGAGGTTGAACAGCGGACCGCCGGAGTTTCCCCGGTTGATCGCCGCGTCTGTCTGGATGAAATCGTCATAGCGCCCGCCAGTATTGCGGTTGCGCGCGGAGATGATGCCGGCAGAGACAGAGCCTCCGAACCCGAACGGGTTACCGATGGCCATCACCCAGTCGCCAACCTCGGCCGCGTCGCTGTCGGCAAGCTCCACGAAAGGGAGCGGATCGCTGGTGATCAGGCGCAGCACGGCAACATCGGTTTCCGGGTCGGTACCGATCAGCTCGGCTCTCAGTTCGGTGCCATCGGAGAAAACCGCCGTGATTTCATCGGCATTCTCGATGACATGATTGTTGGTGACAACAATTCCATCAGCCGAAATGATGAAACCCGACCCGAGAGAGCCTTCCTGGTGGTAGCCCTCCTCATCGCGCCCGAAAAACGGATTGAAGCGCTCCAGCGGCGAGCCTTCGGGAAATTCCGGCAGGCCGCGCGGGGCCACGGTCTGGCGCGTCGTAATGTTCACGACAGCCGGCATCAGGCGCCGCGCCAGCTCGGCAAAGCTTTCCGGCGCGTCGCTCATGTCGACCTCTTCGGCGTGATCGCTCAGCGACTGGGCACCCGCCGCGAGAGGCGAAACGGCAAACAGGGCAGCCAGGCAAAGGGGGCGGGCGAAACGCAGCATTTTAGGGTCGAACTCCTCTTGGAACAGATCGGCGACTATTCAAGCTACCGAAAACTATGGCGGTTCTTGGTCGAACGGCAATCTTTCAGATCAGCCGTACAGCAACATAAAACAAAAGCGCGCCGAGCGCGGCAGTCCACAGGCCGGCTGAGCGGATATCCGGCACCGGCAGGCGCGAAGCCCATTCCAGGAAACGCTTCATGGCATCGGGCGCCACCGCATAGGCCAGCCCCTCAAGCAGGAACCAGAGCCCGAAGGCGGCAAGAAAGAGCGGAAGCGGGGAAAAGCTGGAAAACATGGGGCGGCCGTCACTGACCTGAAAACGCCGGCAGGCATGGAGCCTGCCGAACCGGGACAAAATCCCGCGCCACACAGAGCAATGTACGGCGCGGGAAGGGTTTGACTATCGGCCGGTGCGGGCAGCTTCTTCGGCGAAGATGTCGCAAACACCGAGATTGTTCGGATCCACGATCAGCTGCGTGCCCTCCTGGATGGAGCGTTCGCAGGCGATCAGCGAGCGATAGAACCGGAAGAATTCCGGATCGACATTATAGGCCTCGGCATAGATCTCGTTCCGGCGGGCGTCGCCCTCACCGCGGATCCGCTCGGACTGCTCACGGGCCTGGGCGCGCAGCACGGTGGCTTCACGCTCACCAGTGGCGCGGATGAGGCGCGCACGCTCTTCACCCTCGGCGCGGATCCGCTCGGCTTCCTGCAGGCGATCTGTTCGCATCCGGTTATAGACACCTTCAGCAATAGCGGCCGGCAGATCCGCCTGACGAATGCGGACATCGATGATGTCGATACCCGTCCCGGCGAGGTTTTCGTTCACGGTGTCGCGGATGCGATTCATCAGGATGACACGCTGGCCGGAGACGATCTCCGGCACGGGCACATCGCCCAGGGCCTCACGGATGGCCGACTCGGTGAAGCGGTGAAGCTGGGTTTCCGCAGCGGTTTCATTGCGCAGGCGCTGATAAAAGAGCAGCGGCTCCTTGATCCGCCAGCGTACGAACGCATCCACGGTCAGGCGGCGCTGGTCAGACGCCAGCACATCGATATCGGAAATATCGAGCCCGAGATTCTTGCGGTCGAGCAACGTGACCTGCTGGAAGACCGGGACCTTGAAGTAAAGGCCTGCCTCGTCGGTCTCCGGCGCGTTTCGGATGGCAACCGGATTGCCGAGCTGCAGCACAATGGCCTGCTGGTCCTGGCGGACCGTGTAGAAGGAATTGGCGACGACAATTGCGCCGACAACGACCAGAATCGTCAGAATAAAGGTAATCGTTCTCATCGTTTCTCTCCTGGCGCTACTGGTTGCCGGTCCGGTTGAGCGGCAGATAGGGCACCGCACCCGACTCGGAATCCAGGATGGTCTTGTCGGCACTGCCGAGCACTTTTTCCATCGTTTCGAGATACATGCGCTCGCGGGTCACCTGCGGCGCTTGGCGATACTCTTCATAGATCGACAGGAAGCGCGCTGCCTCACCCGACGCATCGGCAATTACCTGGTCGCGATAGGCTTCGGCGGCCTGCAGGATCTGCGAGGCCTCCCCGCGCGCACGCGGGACAATCTGGTTGGCATCACGCGTTGCTTCGTTGATGTTGCGCTCGGCATCCTGCTCGGCGACGTTTACATCGTTGAAAGCCGCAATCACCGGTTCGGGCACGTCGGACCTGGCGAGCTGCACATCGATGACATCGATGCCGGCATTGTAATCATCGAGCAGGGTCTGGATCTGATCCTGAACTTCCTGCTGCACCTGACCGCGCTCTGTGGTGATTACGGCCTGGCGGGTCGATTTGCCGACCACTTCGCGCATCACCGATTCGGCCACCATGGCGACAGCGGCCTCGGGCTCCTTCACATTGAGGATATAGTCCTGCGGAACGTCGGATTTCACTTTCCAGAAGACGGAGAACTGGATGTCGACAATGTTCTCATCCTGCGTCAGCATCAGGCTTTCATCGCGATTGTTGCCGATCGTGATTTCCTTCTGGGCTTCGGTATCGACCGGAACATGGGTCTCTATCGGGTTGGGCAGGTGGATATGGAAACCGGGGCCGAGATTCGCCTGCCACTTGCCGAAGCGGAACACCGAGGCCTGCTGGCCGGCATCCACCACGACCACGCCGGTGGCGAGCCAGGCAAACAGGCCGACCAGGATCACGATCAGGAAGCCATAGGGGCCGAAATTGATGCCGCGGCCACCGCCGCCGCCACCATTGCCCCGGCCACCAACGCCGCGCCGGAAGCGTTCCTGCATGCGGCGCATCTGTTCCTCGATGTCAGGGCCACCACCCCCACCTCCGCCGCCGCTGCCACCACCGCCGCCTCCGCCACCGGGGCGGTTCCAGGGCGAGCCACCATTCTTGTTTCCGCCTGATCCTGACCCCCAGGGGCCTCCTGCAGCGTGGGGCTTGTCCTCGCCGCTTTCATCCTTCCAGGGCATATATCAAAGTCCTTATCGTCTCGGGTCTTGGGAAAATCGGGTTTCTGCCCGATATGTGGCCTATCATTTATCGTCTATCAAGAAGGCCCTCCCCCATGTTCCGTGCCAAGCCGAAATCGTCGCAGGGTCTGGAGCCGACAATCCGCGCAGCCCTGGGCGATCCCGACTGGCTGCAATCTGTTACCATACGTGCAGATGAGCGCGTCCTCCTGGTGATCCAGGCCGATCCATCCGACCTGCCCCGTTTCGAGGCCGTGCGCCTGGAGGCGGAAAGTACCGTGCGCGGCCTGAAAGGGGTGAAGGAGGTTGATTCCATCCTCACCAGCGACAGGCCGGCCCATACCACGCCCCCGCCCGAACCGCAGGTGAAGCTCTCCCCTGCCCCGCCCGCCGGCCAGCGCCGGGTGAAGAAGGGCGCGCGCCTCTCGGACGAAGCGCTACAGCAGGGCGCCCCGTCCAATCCGCCAAGCGCGGTGGAGCCGATTCCCGGCATTTCGCGCATCCTGGTGGTCGCCAGCGCCAAGGGCGGGGTCGGCAAGTCCACAGTCGCGGTGAACCTCGCCGCCGCGCTCGCCCGTGTCGGCCTGAAGGTTGGCCTGCTCGACGCCGATATCTACGGCCCGTCCATCCCGACCATGCTGGGCACACAGGATGCCGAACCGGCCACCCTGCCGAGCAAGAAGCTCGCCCCGGTCGAGGCCCACGGAATGAAGTCGCTCTCCATCGGCTATCTCTCCGATCCCGACGCGCCGATGATCTGGCGCGGCCCGATTGTCATGTCGGCGATCAACCAGCTCCTGCGCGATGCCGAATGGGCTTCGCCGCAGGATCCGCTCGACCTGCTGATCATCGACACGCCCCCCGGCACAGGCGATGCCCAGCTCGCCATTGCCCAGCGTGTGCCGGTCACCGCCGCTCTGATCGCCACCACACCGCAGGAGGTCGCCTTGGCTGATGTCCGGCGTGGCGCGGCCATGTTCGCCAAGACCCATGTGCCCGTGCTTGGCATTGTCGAGACCATGAGCTGGTTCGAGGACCCGGCCGGTCATCGCCACTATCTGATGGGCGAAGGTGGCGGGGCGCGCATGGCCGACCAGCTCGGCCTGCCCCTGCTGGCACAGATCCCCATGCTGCAGGATATCCGCGAAGGTGGCGACGCCGGTGCACCCGCTGCGCTCGGCGATGGCGCCTCGGCTTCGATTTTCGCCGAACTGGCACGCACCACCGCGCTTGCCATTGATGCGATTGAGACCAAACTGGTACCCGAAATCGTATTTGAAGCCTGATGACGGAGCGCCTCGATCTCTTCGCCACACCGATCCTGAAGGCACGCCATCCGAACGCGGATGCGCTGAACACAGCCCTGAAGGACGTGATCGCCCAGCGCCGCGCCGAGGATCCTGCCGGCATCGCGCGCTCCAATCATGGTGGCTGGCATTCCGATATCGACATGGTCGACTGGGGCGGGGAAGCGGCCGTGGCGCTGGCCGAGTTTGCCGGGCAGGCAGCCGGCGCGCACCTGAAGGACGTGGCCGCAGTAAAGCGCGATTTCATCTGGCGCTGCGAGATGTGGACGAACATCAACCCGCCGAGCGCGTCGAACCAGATGCATTGCCATCCCTTCTGCCTCTGGTCGGGCGTCTACTATGTCGATCCGGGTGGCGCGGACACAGCGCAATCGGGCGGCGAGCTTGTGCTGGAGGACCCGCGTTTTCCCATGGCCTACAACACGGTGCCGGATCTCTTGCTCACCAATGCGGACCGCACGCCCATGCGCTCACAGACCGGATTGCTGATCCTGTTCCCCAGCTGGCTACGCCATTCGGTGCATCCGCATCCCGGGCCGGGCGAGCGTATTTCCGTTGCGCTGAACTTATCGGTCGTTCCGGCCTGAGAGTCGAAAAGATCTTCTTGCCGCCGGCCTTGTGCAGCGCTTTACTGCCGGAATGAGCACAGATTCCACACCTGAGAAGACAACAGATCCGTCGTCAAAGGCCCAAAAGCCTGCTGAGCCGGAAGACTCCTTCGACGAGGAGCTGGACGAGGCTCTAGATGAAGCCCTGGACGAGAGCTTCCCGTCTTCCGATCCACCGGCAATCACGCAACCTGAAGACAATGATCCGCCCGAGAACACTTAGCGGCAGTTCAGTTTAAAGACCCCGCTTCAACCAGCCGCGAGCTTTTCCGCCAAGGCGTTGGAATGGGCCGTGATGCTGCCTGCCCCAAGACAGACGACCAGTGCGCCGGGACGCGCCAGCTCGCGAATGGCGTCTGCCAGGTCATCAAGATCCGCAAGCACGGCGGCATTGCGGTGACCGTGCCGGCGCATGGAAGCCACCAGCGTCTCGTGACTGATCCCGTCGATCGGAGATTCCCCGGCCGGGTAGACCGGCGCGATGAGTACATCGTCGGCCGCGTCGAAACAGGTGGAGAAGTCCTCGAACAGGTCATTCAGGCGGGTATAGCGGTGCGGCTGATGCACGGCGATAAGCTGACCCTGGCCTGCCATGGCACGCGCGGCTTTCAGGACGGCGCGGATTTCGACCGGGTGGTGGCCATAATCGTCGATGATCTTCACCGGCGCCTTGTCGGCCACGGGCGTCCATTCGCCCGCCGGGCTGAAGCGGCGCTTCACACCGCCGAACGAGGCCAGCGAATCGCGGATCTGCGCATCTGTCGCGCCGAGCTCCAGCGCCACGGTGACTGCTGCCAGCGCGTTCTGCACATTGTGCTCGCCGGCCATGGGCAGGGTCAGCCCCTCGATCAGCATGGGCTGGGACGATCCCGGCCGGCGCAGCGCGACATCGAAATGCGAACCATCGAGATCGGTGGTGAGGTTCACCGCCCGCACATCGGCCTGGCGGTTGAAACCATAGGTGATGCGCCGCCGGTCCGTCACGCGCGCCGCCAGGGCCTGTACCTCCGGGTGATCGGTGCAGAGCACCGCAAAGCCATAGAAGGGGATGTTCTCGACAAAGGTGTCGAAGGCCTCACGCAAGGCCTCCATCGAGCCGTAGTGGTCCATATGTTCGGGGTCGATATTCGTGACGATGGCCGCGGTGGGCGACAGCTTGGTGAAGGTGCCATCGCTTTCGTCGGCCTCCACCACCATCCACTCGCCCGCCCCGGCCTTGGCGTTGGAGCCATAGGCATTCACGATGCCGCCATTGATCACGGTCGGGTCGATGCCGCAGCCATCGAGCAGCGCGGCCACCATACTCGTCGTTGTCGTCTTGCCATGCGTGCCGGCCACGCAGACCGTCCACTTCAGGCGCACGATCTCCGCCAGCATGTTCGCGCGGCGCACCACGGGAATACCGAGCGCGCGGGCGGCCACGACTTCCGGATTGTTGCCCTTGATGGCCGTCGACACGATCACCGCCCCTGCGCCATGCACATTCTCCGGCGCATGGCCGATATGGATGGTCGCGCCCTTCTCGCGCAGGCGGGCAATGATGTCGCTCTCGCGAATATCGGAGCCCTGCACATCATAGCCGAGCGTAAGCATGACCTCGGCAATGCCAGACATGCCAATGCCGCCAATACCAACAAGGTGAGCCGGGCCGAGATCGAATGGAGAGGGGTTACGCATGGGGCACTCTTATGCGCGCGGCGCGCGGGATGTGCAAACCTGCATTCACAGTGGCTACACTCTTCGTAGTCTGACGGATATGATGAGGCTCAAACCGGACGCTTTCGTGGTGGATTTCCAGGCGGGGACCGGCGGGAAAAGGAGGGCGGCAAGCCGGTGCGCTAGAACTCAATTGCGCGCAGCGCCGCCACGAGCTGCTGGCGCACCTTCCAGGGCGTCCAGGACGCATGCAGGCGCGAGAGCCAGTGACTGTTGGCCCGGCCATAATGGACGGTGAGCTGATAGGGGCGTGGCAGGACGCGCCGGCCGAGCACATCCACAGCGTGGGCGATTTCATGCGGACTCGCGAAGACCAGCGCCCGCCCGCGATGGCTGACTTCCCAGAGCGGATAGCCCTTGCCCGGCACCTTTTCCGGCATGGGCGGGATCATATCCCGGCGCCGCGTGCCCACCCAGGTCTGGCCCTCCGGCCTGCGATGCACCCAGCGGCTGAGTGGACTGGTCGGTGGATCGCGGCGATAGATGAGCGTCACCCGCATGGGGCTCAGGCCGCCACGGGCGGTTCCGCAGCGCGCTCTGCCAGATCGGCCAGATCCTTCGCCGCCGTGACGCTGCCGGCGGCATGGGCCGCGGCGGCCCGCGCGCGCAAATCCTCAGGATTGCCGAGCCGGATCGCCAGCAGTTCGCCGACAAGATTGGGATAGAGATTGTCTTCCACGATCAGGTCGGCCGCGCCGACATCGGTCAGTGCGGCGGCATTGGCCGTCTGGTGGTCATCCATGGCGATCTTGAGCGGGATCAGGATGGAGGGCCGGCCCACGGCGGCAATCTCGCTGACCGTGCCGGCGCCGGATCGGGCGATCACGAAATGAGCCGCCGCCAGCCGGTCGGCCATATCGGAGAAGAAGGTGGAGATCTCCGCCGCAATACCGGCATGGCGATAGATCTGCTCGACTGCCTCGACCTGTTCCTCGCGCACCTGCTGGACCACTTTCAGGCGGGATCTGATCTCGTCCGGCAGATGATTGGCGATGGCGAGCGGCAGGGCCTCGCCGAGAATGCGCGAGCCCTGGCTGCCGCCAGTGATGAGGATATTCAGCGGCCCGGTCGGGTCCGGATAGGGCAGATCGCGCAGGGCCGCGATGGGTGCGCGCACCGGATTGCCGAGCGGGACGTGGTGGACGCCTGCAGGCAGGCGGTCCAGGCGCGGAAACCCGCTCGCCACCAGCGCGGCATGGGAGGCAAACTGCCGGTTCACCCGGCCGAGCACGGAGTTCTGTTCGTGGATGATCAGCGGGATGCTCCCGCGCCGCGCCGCCGCCAGTGCCGGAAAGGCCGGATATCCGCCAAAACCGGCCACCAGGGATGGGCGGCGTTCCTTCATCATCCTGCGGGCCGCGCCAACGCCCTTGTTCAGTTTCATCAGCGTGCCGGGCACGGTCCACGGCTTGCGCATATTCGGGCTGGCGGCCTCGACCTCGGCCTTCCAGTCGGCGGGAAAGTTCGCGCCATAGCGCAGGCCCCGGTCATCACTGAGAAGGCCGACCTGCCAGCCTCGCGCGCGCATTTCCTCGGCGAAGGCCGCAGCGGGAAACATGTGGCCACCCGTACCGCCCGCGCCGATTATCAGTAATGGGGCTTCACTCATCGCAGTCTCCGCCAATGGGTCGGGCGCCGCACCAGAGCCAGCGCGAAACCCAGGGTCAGGGCCGTCCCAAGGAGCGAGGAGCCGCCGGAGGAAATCAGCGGCAATGTCATCCCCTTGGGCGGGAACAGAGCGACATTTACCCCGACATTGATGACGGTTTGCAGGCCGAAAAGTGCAAAAAGTCCGGTCGCGGCAGCCCGCGCATAAGGGTCCTCGACCTTGGCGGTGAGCATCAACCCACGCAGGGTGATGAAGGCGAAGATCCCGATCACAAACAGCGTCGCGACCAGGCCGTATTCCTCCCCCAGCACGGCATAGACAAAATCGGTATGGGCGTCGGGCAGGCTGGATTTCACCGTGCCTTCGCCCGGCCCGGCCCCGAACACGCCGCCGCGCGAGATCGCCTCGGCAGCCTTGTCGATCTGGTAGGTGTCATAAGCGCTTGGATTTAGGAAGCTGTTGATGCGCTGGCGCACATGCGGGAGCAGCGCGTAAAGCGCGCCCGACAAGGCCGCGCCCCCACCGGCAAACAGAGCCGCCCAGCGCATGGGCAGGCCCGATATAAAGAAGGTCAGCACGAAGGCGGCTGTCAGCAGGACCGCCTGGCCAACATCAGGTTGCAGCAGGAGCAAACCAAGGGTCGCCGCATACAGGCTGAAAGCCACGATCGCCCACGGGCCGCCGGGGAAAAGCTGGCGCTGGGCCAGGAGCCAGCCGACCAGGATGATCAGGGCCGGCTTCACCAACTCCGACGGCTGCAGCGAAAAGCCGTAAAGGCGTATCCAGCGCTGGGCGCCCTTGGCCTCATGGCCTGCCAGCAGGACAATGGCCATCAGCACAAAGGCAAGGATGAACACCAGTGCCGCCAGACGGCGCGTCAATTGCCGGTCCAGCATGGATCCGACGAGCAGCAATACAGCGGCCCCGCAGGCAAACACGGCCTGGCGGATGACGAAGAAATACGGATCGGAATAATGCATCCGCTCGGCAGCGGGCGGGCCGGCGGCCAGCGAGAGCAACAGGCCAAAGCCGAGCAAGATCACCGCCGCCAGAAGGATCGGCCAATCCACCGTGCGGCGCCATTCGGTCGTCCAGGACGTATCCGCCCGCGACAGTTCCGGCGCGGCCAGGTAGGTCATGCGCTCTCCATGGCTCCATGGGGCGAAGCTGCCCCCAGTCCCTTCACAATGTCCCGGAACTTGTCACCGCGAGCTTCAAAACTGGTAAACTGGTCGAAACTGGCGCAGGCCGGCGACAGCAGGACAACAGCATCTTTCTCGCCGCTGGCGCGGGCATCCTCGAAAGCCTGGTGGACGGCCTGTTCCAGCGTGCCACACCGTCGGGTCGGGGCCTTGCCCTTCAGCGTGCGGGAAAAGGCCTCCTCGGCCTCGCCGATCAGATAGGCGCGCGCGACTTTCGGGAAATAGGGCTCCAGCGGACCGATGCCTTCAGCTTTCGCGACGCCGCCGGCGATCCAGTAGACCCGGCCGAGCGCCTTGAGCGCCTGCTCGGCGGCCTGGGCATTGGTCGCCTTTGAATCGTTGATGAAGGTCACCCCGCCCTGCTGGCCGACAATCTCCAGCCGGTGCGGCAGGCCGGGGAAGGATTTCAGGCCCTTCAGGATGGTCGCGCTGTCCACACCCAGCGCACGGCAGGCGGCATAGGCGGCAGCAGCATTCTGATGGTTGTGCGCCCCCTGCAGCGCGCGCGCCTCGCGCAGGTCGCCCACCAGCACGGCCTTGCCCGTCAGGCTGTCGAACAGGCGGCCATCGACCGCCGACACGCCCTTGCCGAGGGCAAACTCTGAGGAGACCTGGCAGACGCGGGCCGGGGTCCGCTTCAGACCGATGGCAAGCGCCTGGCCATTGACATCGTCGACGCCGACAATCGCGGTGTCGCCGGCCTGCTGGCCATTGAAGATCCGCTTCTTGGCAGCGCGGTAGCCTTCCATGCCGCCATGGCGATCGAGATGGTCCGGCGAGAGGTTCAGGAAGACCGACACATTGCAGTGCAGGGACTTCGCCAGATCGAGCTGGTAGGAAGACAGCTCCAGCACATAGACCGCATTGGCATGCAGCGGCGCCATGTCGAGCACACCGGTGCCGATATTGCCGCCGACGCGCGCATCGATACCGGCATGACGCAGGATGTGCCCGATCAGGGCCGTGGTGGTCGACTTGCCATTGGTGCCGGTCACCCCGACCACTTTCGGCCGGCCGCGCTCAGGCAGGGCCAGCACGGCGCGCGCGAACAGTTCCATGTCGCCGACCACCGGCACGCCAACCGCTTCGGCCATGCGCACCACGCGGTGCGGCTGCGGATAGCGGTAGGGCACGCCGGGCGAGAGCACGAGCGCGGCGAAGGTCTGCCAGTCGCGCTTGTTGATGTCGGAAAGGGTGACCCCCGCCTGGGCCGCGCGCTCACGCGTCGCCTCGTCATCGTCCCAAGCGTGCACGCGCGCTCCGCCGGCCGCAAGGGCCTTGGCGGCGCTGAGGCCCGTGCGGCCCAGTCCGAAAACGGCGACATCGCGCCCGGCATATTCGGTGACAGGGATCATCTGCGCGCCGTCACCTCAGTTTCAGGGTCGCAAGACCCGCCAGCGAGAAGAGGACGGACAGGATCCAGAAGCGGACCACGACCCGGGTCTCGGGCCAGTTCTTCTTCTGGAAATGGTGGTGCAGCGGCGCCATGGCGAAGATCCGCCGGCCGGTGCCGGTGAGCTTGCGGGTGAGCTTGAACCAGGAGACCTGCAGGATCACGGAGATCGCTTCGAGCACGAACAGGCCGCCAATGACGACGAGCGCGAACTCGTGCTTGACCGCCACGGCGACCACGCCGAGCAGCGCGCCCAGACCGAGCGAGCCGGTATCGCCCATGAAGACCTGGGCTGGATAGGCGTTGAACCACAAAAAGCCCATGCCCGCGCCGATCATGGCGCCGAGGATCACGGCGATCTCACCGGCGCCGGGTGCGAACTGGATACCCAGATATTCGGCGAAGACGAAGTTACCCGTGAGATAGGCGATCATCGCATAGGAAGCGCAAGCGAACATCATCGGCACTATGGCAAGGCCATCGAGGCCATCGGTGAAGTTCACCGCATTGGCCGAGCCGACCACAACCAGCATGCCGAAGACCACGAACAGCCCGCCGAGCGGGACGAAATAGTCGTTCACGAAGGGCACGGCCACGCCGCCGGAAAAGCCCGGATTGTTCGGCTCCACCGTGGTCTGCGGGGCGAGGGCGGCAATCTGCTCGGCAAGGCCGGTCAACGGGCCCCAGTCGGCAGAGCCGAGCGGGGTGTGCGCGCCATGCAAGCCCATGATGAAGGCACAGGCCAGACCCGCGATCAGGAATTCGGCCAACAGGCGAACTTTTGCCGACACGCCCGCATCGGTCTGTTTGGAAACCTTCGCGGCATCGTCGAGATAGCCGATGAAGGCGAAGGCACCTGTGACGAAAAGAATCACCCAGCTATAGGGGTTCGACAGGTTCGCCCAGAGCAGCGCGGCAAGGAACAGGCCGAGCCAGATCACGAAGCCGCCCATGGTCGGCGTGCCGCGCTTGGCCATCTGGTCTTCAAAGCTCAGATCACGGATGGGTTGGCCCTGCCCTTGGCGGCGGCGCAGGCCATTGATGATCGGACCGCCGAACACCACCGCAATCAGGAATGCGGTAACGACCGCTCCGCCAGTGCGAAACGTGATGTAATTCAAAAGGTTAAACAAGCCCCGATCGGAGGCGAGAAACTCATACAGCATTCTTAACCCCGCCCATCACGTTCTGTCCGGGCACCCGTTTCCAGCGCAGACTCTACAGCGCTCCACTCGCGCAACGCGTCTGCCAGCCGTCCCATCCCGGAGGCATTCGAGCCTTTGATCAAGAGGATGTCGCCGTTGGTTAGTGCTTTTTTTACCTTGTCGAGAAGCGAGTCGGAGCCCGCTCCGAAATGGGTCTCGATCCGCCCGCCAAGCGCCGATTCGAGCGCCTGCATTCCGCCCCCTGAAAGGAAAGCAATTTTCGCCTCAGAGGCGAGAACCGGATCGGCGAGGCCAGCATGAGCAGCCTCGCTGCCAGCCCCGATTTCGAGCATTTCGCCCAGCGCGACGAGACGCCGCTCGGCCGGGCGCGTGGCGAGTGCGGCGAGCGCCGCGCGCATGCTTTCCGGGTTGGCGTTATAGGCATCGTCCACCAGCGTGGCGGTGCCGCCGCCGGGCAGGTAGAGCGTCTCGGAAGTGCCGCGCCCGGGCGGCGGGGCAAAGCCCGAAAGTGCCTCGGCGGCGTCGACCAGCGTAATGCCCGTCAGCGTGGCGACGAGCAGCGCGGCAGCCGCGTTCACGCCCCAGTGCTCGCCGACCGCATTCAACGCCACCACAGCGCGCTGGCCGGCGACATTCACGACAAAGCGCGAGGCGACACCGTCGCTGGTCGCTTCTACCAATCGCGCGGTGGCATCCTCGCCCACGCCGAAGCTTTCCACCGTGGCCGTCGGGCAGGCCGCCCTGCCCCGCTCGGCGAGCAGATCGCGGAACGGATCGTCCTCGGGCACGATCACCGTGCCGCCCGCTTCCAGGCCGACAAAGATGTCCGCCTTCTCGCGTGCGACGCCCTCGACCGAACCGAGGCCCTCCAGATGGGCCGGCGCAATCCTTGTGACGAGCGCATGGTGCGGGCGCACCAGTTTCGAGCGCGGGGCGATCTCACCGGGGGTCGACATGCCGATCTCGAAGACCGCGCGCGCAGTGTCTGCCGGCATGCGCGCCAGGGTGAGCGGCACGCCCCAGTGATTGTTGAAGCTCTTTTCTGGCCAGTGCGCCGGGCCGACCGCGCGGAAGATGCGCGCCAGCATCTCCTTCACGCTGGTCTTGCCGACCGAACCGGTGACCGCGGTGCGGATCGCGCCGGAGCGGGCCCGCGCGGCCACCGCCATGGCCTCCAGCGCCGTGAGCACATCGTCCACTTTCAGGAACGGTCCGCGTCCATCCGTATCGCGGCTGACCAGTGCGCCGGTCGCCCCAGCCTCGAAGGCCCTGGCGGCAAAGTCATGCCCGTCGCGCACATCCTTGAGCGCCACGAACAGGTCGCCCGGCTTCAGGGTCCGGGTGTCGATGGAGAGGCCCGAGACGGCAAAGGGCGCGCTCGCCGCCCCGCCGGTGGCGGCCTCGATATCGGCAGAGGTCCACAGCGGCTCAGACATTGGCAGCCTCCCTGAGCGCGGCTGCAGCCGTCTCCTGGTCGGAGAAGGGAATGGTGGTCGTGCCGACGATCTGGCCGGTCTCATGGCCCTTGCCGGCGATCAGCAGCGTGTCGCCAGCCTTGAGCTCGGCAATGCAGGTGCGGATGGCCTCACCACGATCAGCGATCTCGCGGGCTTCCGGCGCGCCTTTCAGCACCGCGGCGCGGATGCTGGCTGCAGTTTCGGTGCGCGGATTGTCGTCGGTGACCACCACCGCATCGGCGTGTTTCGCGGCGATCTCGCCCATGATCGGGCGCTTGAGTACATCGCGGTCTCCGCCGCAGCCGAACAGGACGACAAGGCGGCCTGCCGTGTGCGGGCGCGCGGCGCGCAGGAGCACGTCCAGGCCATCGGGCGTGTGGGCATAGTCGACAAAAACCGCAGCGCCATCAGGGGTTTGACCGACAAACTCAAGGCGGCCCTTCACAGGCTTGAGCGAGGAAAGCCCCGCACGGACATCGAAGAAATCCATGCCAAGAGACAGCGCGAGCCCGGCGGCAGTCAGCGCATTCAGCGCCTGGAACTCGCCGATCAGCGGCAACACCAGCTTGTGCTCGGCGCCCTGCCAGATCAGCGTCAGCGCCTGGCCGGTCGCGCGCGGCATCAGCTCGTCGATCTTCAGATCGCGCCCGCGCCACCCCACTGAGAAAGGAGCGAGGCCGGCCTCGATGGCGGCCTTTTCGAAGGCATCGCACTGGTCGCTGTCGGCATTGATCACCGCCGGCGCGCCCTTGGGAGCAAGCTGCGTAAACAGGCGCAGCTTGGCGGCGAGATAGGCCTCCATGGTCGGATGATAGTCGAGATGGTCCTGGGTGAAATTGGTGAAGGCGACGGCCGAGAGTTTCACGCCATCCAGGCGATGCTGCTCCAACCCGTGAGAGGAAGCCTCCATGGCAAGATGGGACACACCCTGGCGCGACAGGGTCGCCAACGTCTCGTGGATCGCCACCGGGTCGGGCGTCGTATGCCCGAGATCGAGCGTGCCGGACGGACCGATGGCACCGAGCGTGCCGAGGCTGGCGGCCTTCAGACCCGCGCGGGTCCAGATCTGGCGCAGGAAATCGACGCTGGAACTCTTGCCATTGGTGCCGGTGATGGCGACCACCGTGCCCGGCTGGTCTTGATAAAAGCGCGCGGCGGCGCCGGCGAGCCAGGCC
Source organism: Hyphomonadaceae bacterium UBA5336 (assembly GCA_002408125.1). Taxonomy (GTDB): domain Bacteria; phylum Pseudomonadota; class Alphaproteobacteria; order Caulobacterales; family Hyphomonadaceae; genus UBA5336. The sequence continues at coordinate 55,638 of DHQO01000008.1, forward strand.
CGGGTTTCCGGCGCAACCAGCAGCGGCACATCGCCGGTCTCGACAGCGCGGCCGGCCACAACGGCCAGCGCACCCTGCTCCAGTGCGGCGGGGATGAAGTCATGGCCATCGGCGGCCACGCCCTTCAGAGCGACGAAAACGGTACCCGGCTTCACCTTCCGGCTGTCTGCCGTCAGGTCTGCCACCGTGTGTTCGCCTTTCTCGCCGGCTGCTTCTGCACCGATGAGTTGTTTCAGTTTCACAGCGTACTCCTTGTCTCTGACACGGAGTAGGCCGGGGGTCCGGACCTTGCCGGCGCGTCGAATCTGGGCGCAATCCCCAGAAGCGGCGCTATGCGCTCAATCACCCGGCCTGCCGTCGGCGCGGCATTCCAGGCGGCTGTCGTACCCAGCATCACTCCGCCGGCCTCGCTCTCATCGGAGACCTTGGGCGTATCGAGAACGATCAATAGGGCGTATTGAGGGCGTTCGGCCGGGAAAATCGCCGCGAAACTGGAGATGTTGTCGGTTTCCGAGTACCCGCCCGGAACCGGCTTTTCCGCCGTACCCGTCTTGCCGGCCACGCGATAGCCGGCGACATCGGCATGTTCGCCCGTCCCAGTGAGTACTGCCACGCGCATCATGGTGGTGACGAGCGCAGCCGTCGGCGCGGCCATGACCCGGTGACGTTCACGCTGATGACGCGGATTGTAGATCAGGCCGGGCTCGACCCACTCCCCGTCATTGGCAAGGCTGGAAAAGGCCGAAGCAAAGGCGAGCGGCGAGACCGCGATGCCATGGCCATAACTGGCTGTCGCCGAGGACAGCTCGTCCCAGCGCTCGGGCAACAGAGGATCGCGGCTGCCGGCCAGCTCAACCGGGGCACGTTCGAGCAGGCCGAGCGAATTGTAGAAAGCCTGCTGGCGCCGGGCGCCGGCCCGCATCGCGATCTTCACCGTGCCGATATTGGAGCTTTCCGCGATGATTTCGGTCACCGAGGTCGGCCCGTGGAAAGGGTGATCATCATGGATGGTCTCGCCGTTGATCTCCAGCGGCACCGACACATCGAAGGTCTCGTCGGGCGTGACGAGGCCGGCATCGAGCGCCAGGGCAATGGTCAGCGGCTTGTAGACCGAGCCAAGCTCGTAGACGGCCAGCGCCGCGCGATCGAGGCGGGCGGGGTCTTCCTCGTGCAGGTGGATCGCCCGGTTCGGATTCACCGGCGGCCAGCTTGCCATGGCCAGAACATCGCCGGTGGAAGCTTCGATCAGGACCCCTGCCCCGCCCTCCACATCGTGCTTGGCGGCAGCGGCAGCCAGCTCCGCCTCAAGAGCGAATTGCAGGCCGGAATCCACGGTCAGGCGCAACGGTTCGGGATTGTTCGCGAGCCGCTCATCCATGGCATGCTCGATGCCGGCAAGGCCATCGCCATCGACGCCGGTATAGCCGAGCACATGCCCGGCCAGCGTGCCGCGCGGATAGGCCCGACGGCTCTCCCTGCGAAAGCCGAGGCCTTCCAGACCGAGATCGAACACCGCCTGGCGCTGGCGCGGGGTGAGCCCCCGGCGCACCCAGACAAAGGCCCGGTCGCGGTTTGAGAAACGCTCGGTCAGCTCGGCGACTTCCTCGGCATCCATGTCCTCGAAGACGGTGGCGAGGCTGGCGGCCACCTGCTCGGGGTCCCAGATCGCGCGCGGGTCGGCAAACAGGCTGTAGACATCCACGGATGTGGCGAGCAGTTCACCATTGCGGTCGAGAATATCGGCGCGGCGCGGTGTCTCGCCGAACACGCCGGCAATCCCGGTGCGCTCAGCTGCCGGTTGCATGGCGACGACGGCGCCCTTTGTCGACACCGCCATAAACAGGATCGCCAGGAAAACGGCGACGATGCGCACACGCGCACCAGCCTTGTGTTCTCCGCCCCAGAGGGCCTGCGCATAGCTCATTGCCCGCCCTCCCCGTTTTCCAGCACCGGACCGACGCGGGCATCGAGGTCTTCCGGGCGAATGAACTGGTCGGCGCGCGGCGGGCCCATGCCCAGCTCGCGGCGGGCATATTCCTCGATCCATTCGCGGCGAATCATGTGCGACAGCTCGGCCTCCAACAGGGCCTTGCGGTGCTCGGCATCGGCGATCTGATCCTCGACGACACTGATCTCCACGCGCGCTTCCGACGCGCCATATTTGGCCCGGTAGAGGCTCACGATCAGCACAGCGATCACGGCGAGGCCGAACAGGAAGGCATGCTTGCTCATTGACGCGCCTCCAGATTTGCAAGCGGGGGCAGGTTCAGCGCAGCCTCAGCCGGCACCGGCCAGGCCGGCGCTTCGGTGCGGCGCACTGCCCGCAGGCGCGAGGATCGGGCACGGGGGTTAGCATTCAGTTCCACTTCGCCCGGCTCGACCGCTTTTCTCGTGACCAGTTCGAAGGTCGGTTCGGGGCCTGAGGTCCTGCCGGGCATATGGCGCGAGCCGGCACCCTGCCCGCCGGAGCGGTCACGGAAGAACTGTTTGACCATGCGGTCTTCCAGGGAATGGAAGGTGACGATCACCAGCCGACCACCCGGCGCGAGCACAGACTCCGCAGCGGTCAGGGCGCGGGCCAGCTCGCCGAGCTCGTCATTCACATAGATCCGGATCGCCTGGAAACTGCGCGTGGCGGGATGGGTCCGCGCGCCCTTGCGCCCGCCAACGGCGTCGGAAATCAGATCGGCGAGGTCCAGCGTGGTCGCAAAGGGGGCGGACTTGCGGCGCTCGACAATGGCGTGGGCGATGCGGCGCGAGGCCTTCTCGTCGCCCAGGCGCCAGAGAATGGCGGCAAGGTCCTTCTCGCCCATCTGGTTGACCACATCGGCCGCGCTCGGCCCACTGTGGCCCATGCGCATATCGAGCGGGCCGTCCTTCTGAAAGGAGAACCCACGTTCGGGCTCGTCAATCTGGAAGGAAGAGACGCCGAGATCGAGGACAATGCCGTTCAGAACACTATAGCTGGCTTCGCTCGCCAGCGTGTCGAGATCGCCGAACCGGCCGAGCAGCGGGACAAGGCCCTCAACCTCCTCGGCCATCGCTTCGGCGCGGGCGATGGCATCGAGATCGCGGTCGACCGCCAGCAGCGTGCATTTGGCCGCCGCCAGGATGGCGCGGGCATAACCGCCACCGCCGAACGTGCCGTCTAGATAGACCTCGCCATCGGCCGGGGCGAGTGCCTCGACCACTTCGGTCAGGAGGACGGGGATGTGGGCCATGTCACTCACCTCCCCCAACGGGACCGAGGCCGGGCACGTCGCCGGCCTCCACGGCCGCATTGTAGGGCGCGACAAGCGCATTTGTGATGGCAGGATCGAGCGCGGCTTCCGCCATGGAGGCCTCGTGCTCGGCATAAGCTTCCGGCGCCCAGATCTGGAAGCTTTCCAGCGCGCCGACGAACATCAGCTTCTTGTCGATGCCGACCCTGGCCAGCATCTTCTCAGGGATCTTGATACGGCCCGGATCATCCATTTTCAGGTCGGCCGAGCGCGAGATGATCGTGGTCGTGAGCACCTTGCGCTCCATGGACTGCAGCGGCAGCCGGGCAATCGTCTGCTGATACACGCGCATCAATGCCTCACCGCCTCCCTGCAAGCATTTCGACCCGTCCAGTGCCGGCCAGAGGAAAACGCGCGAGCCGCCACCGAGAGCCGCGCGGAAGGGTGCGGGCACGCTGACCCGTCCCTTCACATCAATCGCACCCTCATAGGTGGAGACAAACATGCCTCGCCCCGTTTCGATCCAGCCGTTTGGAAAAACTCTACTGGAATGTGGGCTATCATGGGTCGATGTGGGCGCCAATGGGCAAGAGCGGGCCAGACAGGATTCACAGGAATTCCACACCCTGAAAGGATGCCGAACATTTGCGGACAGGGGGCGAACCTGGGCGCGAAAAGAATTCCACAGGCCGCGCAGGCAGCCTGGAATTCAATTGGTTTTCAAATGGTTAATTTCAGAAGCGTGGCTTATTCGCCACGGATGAAATTTCTCACATCTTCTGACAGATTTTTCGCCTCATCTGACACGAGATACATCATGTGACCGGCTTCGTAGTAGGTGAAATCCACCCGGTCGAGCACGATCCCATTCTTGTAGAGCGAGGTTTCCGCTCCGAAAAACGGCGTGGCAAGATCATACCAGCCAGAGGCGAGCAGGACGCGCAGCTCGTCATTCTCGCGCATGGCCTGGCCGAGGCGCGGGGTGACATTGACATAAGCCGGCCAGCCGCGCCCGCCCTCGCTCCAGTTCCACTGACTGCCGGGTTCGCCGGTCAGCACCTTGTAGAGCCGGTCCAGCGGTTCGCCATCCGCGCGTCCGCCCTCGCGGAAATTCACGCCAAGCTCGCGGGTGAGATAGTCATTGATCGCGGCGGTATAGGCCGCGTCCATGCCATAACCTGAAGGATCGTTCTCGGGCGTATCGCCGACGCTGCTGCTGTCGACACCGGTATAGCGGCTGTCGAACCGGCCAACGGTGAGATCCTCATCGCGCAGGAGTTCCTTGCGGAACTGGGTCGGGTTCACGCGCAGATTGGAGTTGAGAATCCAGTCCGACGAGACGCCAAGATACTCCGACATCTGCTCGGCGAGGTCATTGCGCTCGGCCTCGCTCAGGGTCGAGCCGCGGATCAGGGCCGGCGGCAGGATATGCGTGGCAAAGCTGCGCGCATCCGCGGCGAAAGCCTCCAGATCGTCGCCCCAGCGGGCATGGTCGACCTTGTTGTGGTACCAAGCGGTCATCGCCATGGTCGGGAAGAAGGCGATATGGGCGGTGTCATTGCCCGGGGCGAAGCGTGCGCCCTGAAAGTCCAGGATGGCCGAGATCAGCACCACACCGTTCACGGCAATGCCATTCCAGCCGCCCTGCAGCTCCTGGGCGACGGCGGCCGCGCGCGTTGTGCCATAGCTTTCGCCGGCGAGGTATTTCGGGCTGTTCCAGCGTCCATTGCGTGTGATCCAGACGCGGATGAACTCGGCAATGCTCTCGGCATCCTCGTCCACGCCGTAGAATTCCTTGGCCTCGGTGTCACCCAGGGCGCGCGAATAGCCGGTACCGACCGGATCGATAAAGACGAGGTCGGCGACATCAAGCAGCGAATTGGGATTGTTCTCGACCGTATAGGGCGGCGCGCCGACATCGGTGGCATCGCCGGGCGTGATGACATGTTTCGGACCGAAGGCGCCCATATGCAGCCAGAGCGAGGCCGAGCCCGGCCCGCCATTGAACACGAAGACCACCGGACGCTCGGCCGGGTCGCCGACACCTTCTTCTATATAGGCGATGGAGAACATGGCTGCGCGCGGGGTTCCGTCCTCGGCGCGCAGATAAGTCTCGCCAGCGGTGGCGGTGAAGTTCACCGTGCGCCCGCCCACCCTGAGGGACATATCCTTGCTGACCGAATAGGGCGCAGGGATCTCGGGGTCGGTCTTGTCCTGGGCGACGCCGGGAAGTCCAAGCAGGAGGGCGAACATCAAACCGACCAGAAACCGCATACCAACCTCAAGCGTCAGATCCGGAGCGCCATTCTGGCTGCCCTTGTGAACTATAGGCTTTTGGCTAGCGCATCCGTCGGAGCTTGCAAAGTGCCGCCCGTCTCGCCAGTTGCCGCCCCCGCCGGCAACCCGTCGGCCATCTGGTCGAGCGCAGGCAGCCAGACCCCGAAGGCCGAGCCATGGCCCGGCTCGCTCTCGACGACGAAGCCGCCGCGATGGCGCAGCATCACATGCTTGACGATGGCAAGGCCCAGCCCAGTGCCGCCGGCCTGCCCGCTGCGGCTTTCGTCCACGCGGTAGAAACGCTGGCCGAGCCGCGGCAGGTGCTCGCGATCGATGCCGGGGCCTTCGTCTTCCACACGAAGCCAGATGCCCGCCGACTCGCCGCGATGGCTGGCCTGGAGAACCGTGATCCGTCCGACATTGCCCCATTGCCGGCCAGCCCGGACCTGCGCGGCCTCCATGCTCGGGGCAAGGCCGAAGCTGATCGAGACCCGCGTGCCCGACGGGGAATACTTCACCGCATTGGCGATCAGGTTCTGCGCCACCTGGGTGACCTCATCGGCATCGGCAATCGCGCGCAAACCTTCCTCAGGGCCGGCCAGCACCAGTTCGATCTCGCGCTCATCGGCCACCGGGCGCAGAGCGGCAACGGTCATGGCGATAAGATCGGCGATATCCTCGACCGTCTGGGGCGGCTTGTGTTCGCCAAACTCGATCCGCGAGAGCGAGAGCAGATCGGCGATCAGCCGCTTCATGCGTTCGGTCTGGTTGAACATGATGTCGAGAAACCGCCCCCAGCTTTCCGGGTCATTTCGGGCCGGCCCGCGCATGGTCTCGATAAAGCCGGCCAGGGAGGTGAGCGGCGTGCGCAGCTCATGGCTGGCATTGGCGAGGAAATCGGCACGCGCCTTCTCCGCCCGGCGGAGCAGGGTATGATCCTCCAGCACCATCAACGCGCCACCATTGCCGACCTGGAAGGGGGCGATGTGTGCCAGCCAGAGCTGGTCGGCCGAGCTGCCGAGCGTGACTTCCACCTTCGAGGCATCGGGCCTGGCGGACAGGGCAATGTCGAGGCTCGCCAGCAGGGCGGGGTTACGGATCACCGAGGCGGCAAGGCTGCGCTGGTCGCCGCGGATCCGGAAAAGCGTGCGTGCCGCTGCATTGGCCGCATGGATCCGCTGGTCAGGTCCGATATGAAGCGCGGGCACCGGCAAGGCATTGAGCACGGCCTGGAGCGCGCCGTCCGCACCCTCCTCGGCCAGCACCTGCTCGACACGCTCCTTGCGAAGCTCGATGGGTTCAGGCGATGTGGAGCCGACATAATATGCCATGGCCGCAGCCACCAGCACGATGGAGGCCGTGATGGCCTCGACCCAGCCAAGCGCGCCGGAGACGGCCAGAAGCAGCACTACACCCACACACAGCACCGACATCACGGCCAGGTCGCGCACGCGCGGGGCGAGGCGCCGACGCAGCTGCGTTTCCTCAGGTGTGGGCTTTGGGGGCTCGGCAACCATATTATTCCCCTACACCACAGCCCGTGCGGCGACAAAGCCCAATAAGTCTTCCGATAACACTGGCCTGTGCCCTGCAAAGCACTTTATGGCGGAAAACGACAAGCGCTTTGGAGGAAACCGCGGGAACATATTGAAAATCGATAATTGTTCGTTGACAGTCGATCACGCCAAGCGTACACGCAGACGAAATTGGGATCTAATCCGCTATGAAGCCACAAACAGCCCTCCTGGGCACACTCATGCTTACCGGATGCGCCTCCTGGGAGGCCTTCCAGACCGGAAAGATTGATGCTGTACCGGTCGCCCCCGATGCGCCAGCCGTCTGGGCCGCTTCGGGGGTTGTCGGCGTGGCCGAGGAAGGCCCATGGCTCGCGTCTTTCAATGACCCGGTCATGGACTCGCTGGTCGGCGAAGCGCTGGAGCGTAACTACACCCTCGCGGCCCAGGTCGCTACACTGCGCGCGGCCTCTGCCGATGCGCGGGCACAGCGCGGCACGCTGTTCCCCACCCTGTCGGGCGCAGTCTCGACCAGTGGCCGGCGCACGGTCACAGAAGGTGTGGGCGGGGACGCGGTGACATCGGACTCTCATGCCTATGGGCTGGGCCTCAACGCAAGCTGGGAAGCCGATCTCTGGGGTCGCCTCGCCACCGGTGTCGACATCGCCGACGCTGACTTTGCGATTGCCGAGACAGACCTCGCCGCTGCACGCCTGTCGGTCGCAGGTCAAACAGCCATTGCCTGGATCAATCTCAACGCCGCCGTCGCGCAGGAAAGCGTGGCCCAGGCAACCCTTGATGCCCGCCAGCGCACGGCCGACCTTACGGAACGGCGTTTCTCGCGCGGTCTTGCGACAGCCCTTGATGTGCGCCTGGCGCGCAGCGCGCTGGCCGGCGCGGAAGCCTCGATCGCTGCGCGCCGTCAGGCCGTGGGCGAAACCGCCCGCCGGCTCGAGGTCCTGCTCGGGCGTTATCCGTCGGCCGAGATACAGGCTCCAGCCACTTTGCCAGCGCTTGCCCCCATCGGCGCGATTTCCAGCCCGAGCCGCCTGCTGGCGCGTCGTCCGGATATCGCTAGTGCCGAGCTGCGCGTGGTGCAGTCGGGCCTGCGCGCCGAACAGGCCCGCCTCGCCCTGCTGCCGAGCCTGAACCTCACGGCAGGCCTGTCGACCAGTTCCGACGATTTCTCCAAGGTCGTTGATCCGGCCTATATCGCAGCAAATGCTCTCGCCAACCTGACCCAGCCGCTCTATGCTGGCGGGCAGCTTTCGGCGCGGGCGGAAGCGTTCCTGGAGCGCGTGGAAATCTCGCTTGCAAGCTATGCCTCGACTGTCCTTACAGCCTGGCGGGAAGTGGAAGATGCCCTATCGGCTGACCAGTTCCTTGCCCTTCAGGAAGAAGCCCAGAAGCGAGCGCTGGAAGAAGCGGCCTTCGCAGAAGATCTCGCAGAGCGTCAATATCAGGCCGGTACCGTGACCATTTTCAACCTTATTGACGCCCAAACCCGCAGGTTGAATGCGGAGTCTGCGCTCGTCAGCGCCCGTTCAGCCCGTGCCACCAACCGGGTTCAGTACTATCTTGCACTTGGCGGCGGACCGGATGGGTTCCTGCTGCCGCAACCCTCAGCCAATGCCGGAGCGTCCGGCGGGAGCCCCACCCCATGAGTCGTATCCTGGCCATCCTTCTCCCCATCGCAATCCTTGTGGTGCTGGGGGTGGGAGGATCCTTAGTTCTGATTGCGCTGAAGCCGCAGCCGGAAGAGAACACCACTCCGCCGGCCGGTCTGTCTGTCTTTGCCGAGGCAATCACCGAGGGCAGCTTCACGCTCACGGTAGACACCCAGGGTGAAGTGCGTCCGAAGCGCGAGATCGTCGTCTCGCCGCAGATTGGCGGACGCATTGCCTATATCTCTCCGGACTTTGTCGATGGCGGCTTCATCCGCGAGGGCCAGGTGCTGGTGCGCCTGGAATCGGCCGATTATGAGCTCGCCGTGACCCGCGCACGTTCCAGCGTGGCGTCGGCCCAGCAGCGCCTGGCACGCGAACAGGCCGAAGCGGAACTGGCCCGCCAGGACCTGGAAGATCTCGGCATCACCGATGCCAGTCCGCTGGCCCGCCGCGAGCCGCAGCTCGCCGAAGCTCAGGCCTCCCTCGATGGCGCGCAGGCGCAGCTGGCGGAAGCCGAACTGAACCTGCGCCGCACCGCCGTTGTCGCGCCCTTCACCGGCCGCGTGCGCGAGTACAATGTCGATATCGGCCAATATGCCGGCCCCGGCCAGTCGCTGGGCCGCATCTTCTCCACCGAAGTGGTCGAGGTCAGCCTGCCGGTTACGAACGACGAACTTGGCCGCCTGGGTCTGCCGCTGGCCTTCGCCGCCAGCGCCGAGAACCCCGGCCCCACGGTTGTCTTTTCCGCCAATGTGGCCGGGCAGATTCGCCAGTGGACCGGCCAGGTCTCGCGCACGGCCGCTTCGATAGATCCGCGCTCGCGCCAGCTCGAAGTCATCGCAGATCTGCGCGACCCGTATGGCACGGGTGCCGATAATGGTGTGCCGATGGCACCGGGCCTGTTCGTCAATGCGACGATCCAGGGCGGGACTCTTCACAATATCATGATCGCGCCACGCTCCGCCTTGCGCGGCGAGGACGAGGTCTATATCGGCAACCCGAAAGAGGGCACGCTCTCGATCCGCAAGGTCGACGTGGTCTACTCAAGTGACGATGGCGCCTACCTCTCGAGCGGTGTGGCCGCCGGCGAGTTGGCGATTGTCTCGCCGATCCAGGCTGCGTTTGACGGCATGCGGGTGAAGATTCTCGAGCGCATGCCTGACGGCACTGTTGTCAGTCACGATCCGGACACCGGTGGCGGTGAAGCCGTGGCGGACGCGGACGGCGATTCCGAAGGAGGCGTGCAATGAATGGACTAGTGGCCTGGTTTGCGCGCAACGCTATCGCCGCAAACCTGCTCATGATCGTCGCCTTTGTCGGCGGCATCTTTGCCTATTTCAGCATGGAGCGGGAAATGTTCCCCGCCGTGCAGGTCGCCGGAGCGAGTGTCTCGGTGGCCTGGCCGGGCGCCTCACCGGCCGAAACTGAAGAACAGATTGTGCTCAGGATCGAGGAAGCGGTTGCCGATATTGACGGCATCGACCGCATCACCTCCATCGCCTATGAGGGCGCCGGCACGGTCAATATCCGCGGCCGCGACGATATCGACATGGATGAGTTCATCCGCGACGTCGAGCGCCGTGTGAATCAGGTCAACAACTTCCCGCAATCGGCCTACCGCCCGCAGATCCAGCAATGGGAAGAGCGCGACACCTATATCGGCTTTGCCATCTATGGCGATGCCAGCCCGCGCGAGCTCAAGCGCATTGCCGAGGAAGTGCGCGACGACATCGCCCAGATCTCCGGCGGCCAGCTCGCCGTGGTCCAGGGCACGCTCGGCGAAGAAGTGTCGGTCGAAGTGACCGAGGAAACCCTGCGCCAGTACGGCCTGACCTTCTCGCAGGTCGCACAGGCCATTCGTTCCACCTCGCTGAACGCCTCCGGCGGCCGTGTCCGCACTGACACCGGCAATGTCAGCATCCAGGCGCGCGAGCTTGCCGATACCGCAGCCCAGTTCGAACGCATTGTCGTCACCCAGACCCCCGAAGGGGCAGTCATCCGCCTCGGCGATATCGCCAATGTGGTCGACGGCTTCGTCGATGACGATCTCAATGCGTTGCACGAGGGCAAGCACGCGGCATTCATCATGGTCAATGCGCCCGACCGCATGCAGATCGTCAAATATACCGATGCCCTGAAGGAATATGTTGAACGCGCCAACGATCCGGCATCAGGCATCCTGCCCCAGGCCCTGGGCATGGAAATCCTCTGGGACAATTCCGACGCCTTCAAGGACCGGATGGAAACCATCGGCCAGTCGGCCCTGATGGGCGGCATCCTTGTGCTGATCGTGCTGGTGCTGTTCCTGCGCCCGGTCGTGGCCATGTGGGTGACCATCGGCATCTTCACCGCCTTCGCCGGCGGCGTGATGCTGCTGCCGCTGTTCGGTGTGTCGCTGAACGTGCTGTCGCTGTTCGCAGTGCTGTTGGTAATCGGCGTGATCGTGGACGACGCCATCGTCGTCGGCGAGAACATTCACAAGGAAGTGGAAAGTGGCCGGCGAGAAGGCCTCGATGCGTCCATCATCGGCACGCAGATGGTGCTCAAGCCGGTGATCTTCGGCGTTTTGACCACTATCATCGCCTTCCTGCCCTGGGCGATGCTGACAGGGCCGACCCGGGTGTTCACCGAGCAGATTACCTTCGTTGTGGTCGCCGCCCTCACCTTCTCGCTGATCGAGAGCATGCTGATCCTGCCGGCGCACCTGGCGCACATGAAGCCGCAGCGCTTTGACGGCCCCGGCGGGTCAATACTGAAACTGCAGCGCTCGATTGCGGACTCGCTGCTCTGGTTCGCCGACAATATCTACCGCCCAGTGCTCGAGCTGGCCGTCAAGTTCCGCTATGCCACAGCAGCCTTCTTCATCGTGCTGTTCGGCTGGGCGTTCATGCTCGCCGGGAACAATTATGTGCCCTTCAGCTTCATGCCGAGGATCGAAGCGGACATGATCCAGGTGTCCGTCGAGCTGCCCGACGGCACACCGTTTACCAGGACAGAGCAGGTACAGCAGCAGGTCCAGAACGGCATCGACCTGATGAAGGCCGAAAGCCGGGAGAGATATCCCGAGATCGGTGGCGTGATCCAGGATGCGTCGATTGTTGCGTCCGGACGCCGCGTGGATGCCTGGATCGGCCTGACACCGCCGGAAGTTCGCCCTAAAACGCTCTCTTCGACCGAGATCGCCAACCGGTTCCGCGAACTGGTCGGTCCGATCCAGGATGCCGAGGAAATCGTGGTGTCGGCCACCTTCAACCAGGATGACAGCGGCATTCGCTTCTCGCTCAGCCACCAGGATCTGGATCTGCTGCGCACCGCGGCCGAAGACGTGAAGGCCCAGCTGGCGACCTATAACACCACCTATGACATTGGGGACAACCTCTCCTCGGCCGCTGACGAGATCCGCGTGAAACTCAAGCCCGGCGCGGAATCGCTTGGCGTGACGCTGGCCGACGTAACCAACCAGATCCGCCAGGCCTATTTCGGCGAGTTGGTCTACCGCCTGCCGCGCGAGGACGGCGATGTGGATGTGCGCGTGCGACTGCCGGAAGAAACCCGGCGCAATATCGATTCGCTCGCCAATCTGCGCATCCGTACCGCCGATGGCCGTCAGATCCCGGTCGGCCAGGTCGCCGATTTCGAGTTTGCGCCCGGCATCAATGTCATCATCCGGCGCGATCTGACCCGCTCGGTTTCCGTCTTCGCAGAGTTGACCGACGATGTGCGCAACCAGATCGTCGGCGACATGGAAGCCAATTACTGGCCCGGCTTCGCCGAGCGGTTCCCGACCGTGTCGCGCCGTGCCATTGGCGGCTTTGAGGACGAGCAGGAATTCATGGCCGAAATCATCCGGCTGTTCTGTATCGCACTCGGCGCGATGTATATCCTGCTGGCGATTGCCTTCCGGTCCTACAGCCAGCCGGCCCTACTGCTCACGGCCGTGCCGTTTGCCTATGCCGGCGCGGTGTTCGGACACCTCATCGCCGGCGTGCCCATGGCCCTGTTCTCCTATTTCGGGATCGCGGCGGCCGGCGGGGTCGTGATCAACGACAACCTGGTGCTGGTCGACTTCATCAACCGTCGCCGCGACGAGGGTGTGGGCGCGTTGCAGGCCGTCGTGGATGGCGGCGTGTCGCGCTTCCGCCCGATCCTGCTGACCTCGGTGACAACATTTGTCGGCGTCCTGCCCCTGATCGCCGAGCGTTCGGTGCAGGCCCAGTTCCTGAAGCCGATGGTGGTGTCGCTCGGCGCGGCGGTGACCTTCGCCCTGTTCGTGTCGCTGCTGCTGGTGCCGGCGCTCTATGCGATCGGTGTCGAGATCGGCCGGATCTTCAACTGGTCCTGGAATGGCCGGCCCTACCGCCAGATCGGTGAGACCTATTCCGGCCACGCCACCATCGATGAGGAAGAACTGATCGGCACAAGTGCCCAGGGCAATCTCAAACCGGCCGAATAGCCCACGCGCCAGACCGTTTCCCCAGCAGGGGGCCGGCCTGGCCGGCCTCCTGCTCCCATTCCAGAGCTATCTGTAAGAGCAAGAGAGGCAGAGATGAAGAAACTACTCCTTGGGGCCGCCGCTGCGGCCCTTCTGGCCGCGTGTACGACCGTACCCGCGCCGGAAGCCACCGAACTGGCGGAAACCCCGACCACCGAAGCCGAGCCTGCGCCGGTCGAAACGCCCGCCGCGCCGGTGCATGTGGTGGAAACCACCTCGCCGGACTATTGGGGCGAATGGGGCATCGATACCGAGACCATGGACCCGGCGGTCACCCCGGGCGACAACTTCTTCATGTATGTGAATGGCGGCTGGTTCGATACGTTCGAACTGCCGGCCGACAAGGTCCGCTATGGCGCGTTCGACCTGCTGCGTGAGAAGTCCGAACAGCAGACCCGGTTCATCATCGAGGATCTCGCCGCCGAAACTCCGGCCATCGACACGCCGGAAGGCAAGGTCGCCGCGCTCTATTCGGCCTATATGGACATGGATGCCATCGATGCGGCCGGTCTCGCCCCGGCCCAGCCTTATCTCGATCAGATCGCCGCGGTGGAATCGCGCGAAGACCTGGCCAAACTGTTCGCGACTTCCGGCTTTGCCAGCCCGATCAACGCCTTTGTCTGGGTCGATGACAAGGATCCCACCACCTACATCCCGCAGATGAGCATTGGCGGCCTCGGCCTGCCCGACCGCGAATACTATCTCAAGGATGACGAGAAATCGGTTGCGATCCGCGAGGATTATCTCGGCCTGCTCAGCTTCCTGCTGACCAAGGCCGGTTACACCGATGCCGGCGAGGCGGCCGCCGATGTGCTGGCGCTGGAAACCGAGATCGCGAAGGCCGACTGGGACCGCGCGCTCAGCCGCAACCCTGAGCTGACCTATAACAAGGTTTCCATCGACGAACTGCGCGCCTTCGCCGGCGACTTCCCGCTCGACCTGTCGCTGGAAACCATCGGCCTCGGTGGGCAGACTGAATTCCTTGTGGCCGAAGTTCCCCCGACCCAGGAGGAGTTCGACGAGGTGGGTCTGACCGAAGAAGACGCCGAGAAGCTCGGGCCGGGCATGCCGGCGGTATTCGAGCTGGCCCAGACGGCCGATCTCGACACCTGGAAAGCCTATCTCACCGCGCACTTCCTGTCCGATCATGCCTCGGTGCTGCCTTCCGACATCGATGAGGCGAGCTTTGCCTTCTACGGCACCGTTCTGCGCGGCCAGCCGGAACAGCGCCCGCGCTGGAAACGTGCCGTCTCGACCGTGGAAGGCACCCTCGGCGAAGCCGTGGCTGCGGTCTATGTCGAGCGTCACTTCCCGCCGGAAAACAAGGCGGCGATGGACGAGCTGGTGGCCAACCTGCGCACAGCCATGCACGCCAATCTCGAAGACCTGGAATGGATGGGTCCGGACACTCGCGTGAAGGCCGTGGAAAAGCTGGACATGTTCAATCCGAAGATTGGCTATCCGGTCGAATTCGAGAGCTATGACACGCTCGAGATCGGCGATGATGCGTTCGAGAATGCCATAAGCGCCGGTCAGTGGAATCTGGAGGACAACATCTCGCGGCTCGGCGAAGAGCCTGACCGCAACGAGTGGTTCATGACCCCGCAAACGGTCAATGCCTATTACAATCCATCCTATAACGAGATTGTCTTCCCGGCCGCCATCCTGCAGCCACCCTTCTTCAATATCTCTGCCGACCCGGCCGTGAACTATGGCGCCATTGGCGGCGTGATCGGCCACGAGATGGGTCACGGCTTCGACGACCAGGGCTCGAAATTCGACGGTCATGGCGTGCTGGCCAACTGGTGGACCGAAGAAGACCGCGACGCCTTCGAGGAACTGACCACCGCGCTGGTCGATCAGTACAACCAGTACTGCCCGCTCGGCGAGGGCGACCCGTGCGTCAATGGCCGCCTGACCCTGGGCGAGAATATCGGCGATCTCGGCGGGCTCTCACTGGCCTATCGCGCCTACCAGATCAGCCTGGATGCCGATGGCGACGGCGTGGTCAGCGCCGAAGAGGAAGCCCCGGTGATCGACGGCCTGACCGGCGACCAGCGCTTCTTCATGGCCTGGGGACAGGTCTGGCGTTCGAAGTATCGCGACGAAGCCAAACGCCAGCAGCTGCTGACCGACCCACACTCGCCGGCCGAGTTCCGCGTCAACGGCATCGTGCGCAATTTCGACGAATGGTATGAAGCCTTCGGTGTCACCGAAGAAGACGCGCTCTACCTGCCGCCGGAAGATAGGATCCGCATCTGGTAATCCACCAGCTCTGAACCTGAACAATGAAATGCCCCCTCCCGGCGAGGGGGCATTTCTACTTTTGAGCATCAAGTATTGTGTAGCAATCAGAACAGTTCACACGACAAGCGCGAAGACAAGTAGCCGGCTCAACCAATTCTTCATGGGTGCGCGGCAGCGTTGGCGGGCAAAAAACCTGATTGGTATCATTGATGGCTGCCCTCGCCCTGCCCGACAACTGCGTTTCAACCTCCTGCAGCGATGGCTTGCGTGCGCTGGAGCAGACCTTCCAGGCCGCCCCCATAGGAATTGCCCATGTCGGCGCCGACGGGAGCTGGCTGCGGGTCAACCAGCAAGTCTGCGACATGCTGGGCTACGAGGCCGACGAGCTGATGGCTTTAACCTTCCAGGATCTGACACACCCGGCCGATCTTCACACCGATGTCGGCCTCGCCAACCAGGTCCTCAACGGCGAGATCGACCGTTACAGGCTCGAGAAGCGCTACTTTCACAAGGACGGCCATATTATCTGGGCCAATCTCACCGTCGCCGCCGTCCGCGACGCCAGGGGCCGGTTTGTGCATTTTATCTCCGTACTCGAGGATATTTCCGAGGTGCGGCAGGCCCACATCGCCCTGGCCGAGACCGAGGAGCGCCTGCGCCGGGTGCTCAATTCGGTGGTCGCCTATATTGCCGTTCTGTCGACGGACGGGGCCATTCTGCTGGTCAATGATCCGGCCCTGACGGTCGCAGGCCTATCCCGTGAGGAGGTGCTCGGCGAACCGCTCTGGGAGACATACTGGTTCAGCCAGAGCGAAGAGAGCAAGGCCCGCGTAAGGGATGCCGTGACGCGTGCAGCTCTTGGCGAGCGCAGCCGGTTCGATGTCGATGTCATGGTCAAGGACGGCACCACCCGCACGATCGACTTCAAGCTCGTGCCGAACCATGACGAAGCCGGCAATGTTCATGAGATCATCGCCTCGGGCGTCGATGTCACCGAGCGCAAGCGCGGCGAGGAACATCGCGAGATGCTGCTGCGCGAGCTCAGCCACCGGGTCAAGAACACGCTCGCCACTGTTCAGGCCATGGCCAACCACACCATGCGCAATACCGGCGACTTCGAACGCTTCCAGGCCGCCTACAAGGGCCGGCTCAGCGCCATTGCCCGCTGCCACGACCTCCTGGTGGCGACCGACCATGTCAGTGTCGATATCCGCAATCTCGTTACCAGCCAGGTCCGGCCCTATACGCGCGGGGACGGCAAGACGCTGGTGCTGGAGGGCAAGCCGCTGGTCCTGACCGGCGAAGCGGCCCATGCCTTTGGCTTGGTGCTGCACGAACTGACCACAAACGCTGCGAAATACGGCGCCCTGTCGAACCAGACCGGGCAGGTAAAAATCGCCTGGGACAAGGTCCGCGACGAAACCGGCGACTGGGTGGAGATCAACTGGACCGAAGCCGGCGGCCCGCCTGTCGCCCCGCCAGCACAAACCGGCTTCGGCAGCGCGCTCATCCGCAAGAGCCTCTCCCATGCGATGGGAGGTTCGGCGTCTGTCAGCTATGCTGAAACAGGACTTTCCGCCCGCTTCCGGCTGCCCCTACACGCCGCGCTATGACACAGAGCCCCCTTTCCGTCCTGATCGTCGAAGACGAGTATCTGATCGCCATGGACCTGGAGCAGGAACTGGCCGATCGCGGCTTTGTCACCATAGGCCCGGCAGGCAGTCTCCAGGACGCACTGGGCCTGCTGGAAAGCGAAGAGGTCCACCTTGCCGTGCTGGACATGCACCTGAAGGCCTCGGACTCCTTCCCCCTCGCGCGCCGGCTGACCGAGCGCGGCGTGCCCTTCCTCTTCCTCTCCGGCAATGATGCCAGCGCGCTGGCGCCGGATCTCAAATTTGCCCGCGTTTTACCCAAACCCGTCGACTATGACGTGCTGGAGGCGGAACTTCGCGACTTGCTCCCCGGCTGAGCCACGAGACCCTTGCGGCGATTGTCTTTGCCGGTTTTGCTGCTACGGTTTTCATCGTGTGGGGAGCAAAGCATGACACAATCCAAGCCGACACGCCGCGATCTGATCCACGGTGTGGCGCGCTATGCTGGCCTGTCGGGCGCCTTCGCGACCATGCAGGCGCTCGGCTTCGTCGCCGACGCTGGCCCTTATAACGGCCCGCCAACTGCTTCGCCCCAGCTTGGTCGCGGCAAGCGCGTGATCATCCTCGGCGCCGGTATTGCCGGACTGGTGGCGGCCTGGGAGCTGCGCAAGGCCGGGTTCGAGGTGCATGTGCTCGAAGCGCGCCACCGCCCGGGCGGACGGGTCTGGACGGTGCGCGGCGGTACGGTGATGAACCATACCCATATCGCCCCCCAGCGCTGTGAGTTCGGCACCGGGCATTATTTCAATGCTGGCGCAGCGCGCATTCCGGCGGCTCATCATGGCGTGCATGCCTATTGCCGCGAGTTCGCCATCCCGCTGGAAGTGCAGGTCAATATCAACCGCGATGCCCGGTTCGTGAGCCGCAATGTGCGCGATGGCGCGCCGGTGCAGGACCGCCAGGTTGTCAATGATGTGCGCGGCGGTGTCTCCGAACTCCTGCTCAAGGCGCTCAACAAGGGCGCGCTCGACGACGAGTTGACCCTGGAAGACCGCGACCGGCTGGGCGACTTCCTGATGGAATATGGCGCTCTGGATGAAGGCGGGAAATATACCGGCTCGGACCGTCTGGGCTTCAAGGTGGAGCCGACCGTCCATGGCTCGCCATCGGAACATATCGCGCCGATTCCACTAGGTGAGCTCATACAGGAACCGCAATGGGCGTTCCTGCTCGGCTTTGGCGAGAATATCTACCAGCAGGCCACCATGCTTGAGCCGGTCGGCGGCATCGACGCAATCCCCTATGCCTTTGCCGCGCGCCTGCGCCGGGAAATCCGGTATGGCTGCCAGGTCACCCACATGACCAAGACCGAGACCGGCGTGCGCATGCTCTATAACCAGGAGGACGGCACGGCAGGCGCCATGGATGCAGACTTCTGCGTCTGCACCCTGCCCTTCAGCGTATTGCGGAATGTCGAGTGCGATGTCAGCGTGCCGGTGCAGGAGGTCATCGACACGATGGAGTATGAGGGCTCCAACAAGGTGGCCTGGGAATCAGAGCGCTTCTGGGAGCGTGAGGACCGCATCTATGGCGGGCTTTCCTGGATCGACAGCCGCTGCTTCATGACCTGGTATCCGAGCTACGAGTTCAATGCCCCGCGCGGCGTGCTGGTCGGGACCTACAATTTCGAGCCGGTCGCGCATGCCTTCGCAGACCAGTCCCTGCAAGAGCAGTTCGAGGAATCGCGCAGCTCGGTCGACCGGATTCACCCGGGCCATGGTCACCTCCTGCAAAAGCCGCTGGCAGTGAACTGGGAGCATGTCCCCCATTCGCTCGGCTCCTGGGCATCGGAAGGCCCGCATATCGACCACGACACCGCCGGCATGCGCGCAGTGCTGGCGGGTGATGGCCCCATCGTCTTTGCCGGCCAGCATCTCAGCCCCATCGGCGCCTGGATGGAGGCGGCGATCCGTTCCTCGCATCTCGCTATCGAACATGTCCATGCGCGCGCCCGTGCGCTCTAGCCCCGGCCCGACCAAAGGAAACCGAACATGAAATTACGAGCCACTGCCCTCAGCCTCGCCCTTGCCGCCGGCCTCGGCGCCTGCGCCACAGTGCCGGCCGCGCCCGCCGGCGAGATCAACCGCATTCCGATCCCCGGCTCGGATTTCCCGATCTCGGTCGGTGTCGAAGTCCCGCCCGGCGCAGAGATCCTCTTTGTCAGCGGCGTCGTTCCGCAGATCATCGACACCGAGGCCGACCCGAATTCGCGCGAGGCCTATGGCGATACCCGCCAGCAGACCGTCTCGGTGCTCAGCGCCATGAAGGAGCGCATGGAGGCCGCCGGCTGGTCCATGGGCGATATCGTGATGATGCGGGTCTATCTGGTCGGCGACGAGGCGACCGGGGGCCGGCTCGACTTCGCCGGCTTCATGGCCGGATATTCGGAATTCTTCGCCACACCGGAACAGCCCAACAAGCCCGCCCGGGCCGTGATGGAGGTCGCCGGACTCATCCGTCCGGGCTGGCGCGTGGAGATCGAGGCCCAGGCCGCTCGGATGCCGGCGGCCGAGTAATCGGCCACCACCGGCCGGCGAAAACATCTGTATCGCAGCCCAGATGCGTGCCCCCCTCGCCATGCCGGGCGAGACAGGTTAAGGGCGCGGGACTTGTGACATCCCGATGCCCGAAAGCCTGACCATGACCGCCCCGCTTGAACTCTCCATCGTTGTTCCCGTCCATAATGAGTCCGGGAATGTGGAACAGCTCGTCCGCGAGATTGCCGCCGCCCTGGAGGGCCGCGCCTTCGAAATGGTGTTCGTGGATGACGCCTCCACCGATGATACGCGCGAGGTGTTGATTGGCCTGAAAGAGACCTTCCCTATGCTGCGCGTCCTCAGCCACCGCAAGAATTCCGGCCAGTCGCGTGCCATCCGCACCGGCATTCGCGGCGCAAAGGGCCGCATGGTCGGCACGCTTGACGGCGACGGCCAGAATGACCCGGCGGACCTGCCCGATCTCTATCGCCAGCTCACCCGCGCCGACGCGCCGTCAGACCTGAAAATGGTGATGGGCCGGCGCGCCAGCCGCAAGGACACGGCCTGGAAGCGCTTCGGCTCGCGATTCGCCAACTCCATCCGCAGACGCATGCTGAAGGATGACTGCGACGACAGCGGCTGCGGCATCAAGGTGATGGACCGCGAGGCCTTCCTCTCGCTTCCCTATTTCGACCATATGCACCGTTACATGCCCGCCATCATGCGCGCGGAGGGCTACAAGGTGGAGTTTTGCAACGTGAACCATCGCGAGCGCAGTTCCGGGCAGTCGAAATACACCAATTTCGGGCGCCTCTGGGCGGCATTCTCCGATTTGCGGGGCGTGACCTGGCTGATCCGCCGGCGCCGGAATCCGGCCGGTGTGGATGAGTATTGAACCGGAATCCAAAATAATTACAGGTCCCGTGACCCGATTCTCCCTCTCGCGCCGCTTTGCTTATTGAGGTAACTCAAATAAGGTATCCACCGGAGGGGACCAGCGCGCGTGTCTTTTACCAAACTCTTCTCTGCGGCAGCCGCCGCTCGCCTGGAAGAACAGCGCCGTCGGTCCCGGACCTCAGAAGGTGGTTCGGATCAACAAAGGAGGGGTGTCTTGCGCGCTCTGTATTCAGTCTTCCCGCTTCTGGTCATTCCTGTGGCCATCTACAATTTCATGGCCTTCTTTGCCGGCGGCGCCGATCCTGAGATTGCTGATGCCATTGGCGCGAATGTCGCGCCCCTGGCGGGCCAGCTCAATTCCGGTGCTCTGACACTGGGGATGATCTCCGGCGTGCAATGGCAGCTCACCAATGGTGACCTTCTGATCCTGATTGCCCTCGCCCTGCTCTTCATCGAGATTCTGAAATCGACCTCCACGGGCACGGCGACGATCATCAACCATGCAGTGTCGATGGTCCTGTTCATCATCTGCCTGATGCAGTTCCTGCTGATGCAGAACTTCGCCACGTCGACCTTCTTCATCCTCACCATCATGACGCTGCTGGATGTTCTGGCGGGTGTGGTCGTGACCATTGTGTCGGCGCGGCGCGACTTTGCGGTCGGTGAAGGCTTTGCAGGCTAAGGGCCCGTCTATCGTCCCCGGCCGGTGGCCGGGGATGTCTTCGCGATTGGCGGGCTGACCTGCCATGATCGACCATGACGCCATCGGTTCCCTGCGAGACGCTTACACGGAAAGTTTCCGGACCGACGGCCGGATACGCATCCGCAATTTTCTTCAGCACGATGCCGCCACGGCGCTGCGCAAGACCATAGACGCGCTGGACTGGCGCCTGGTCCTCAATGAGGGCGAGCGCCATTTCGACATTCAGCCCAACCAGCTGGCGCACATGACCGGCAGCCAGCGCCGGTCGCTGCGCCTGGCTGCCGCCGAGCGCGCAAAATCCCAGTTCCAGTATTTTTACGAAAACTACCCCGTCCACGACATCTATCATGCCAAGGGCCGTGATGCCCTTCCGGCAGAGATTGCCGGCGTGTATGAGGCGCTGAACAGCGAGGACACGCTCGCCCTGCTGCGCGACATTACCCAGCAGCCGGTGGACTTTTGCGACGCACAGATCACGCGCTTCCGCACCGGCGCCCTGCTCAACGAGCATGACGACAATGTGTCGGGCAAGAACCGCCTGTTCGCCTACACACTGTCCCTGGCGGACCCATGGAAGGAAAGCTGGGGCGGCACGCTCAGCTTCCTCGATGCCCGCGGCGACGTGATCGAGCGCTTTGTGCCGAGCTTCAACACGCTCGCCATCTTCTCTGTGCCAACCCTGCACAGGGTCGACCCGGTCAATGACAAGGCGCGCGGAGAGCGGATTTCGGTGACCGGCTGGTTCAGGTCAGGCCAGCCCGAAGAGCTGGCCTGAGCCGGAAACCCTATTTGCCCTTGCCGGACAAGGCCTCGAGCTGGCGCTGCATTTCCGCCATCTGGGCCTGCATCAGCTTGAGTGTGCGGTCGGCCGGGGATTCGGCGATCGATTTTTCCGGCTCATCATCCTCATCGGCCTCATCGAGCTTGGTGTCGACTGGCGCCATGGCGGGATTGAACATGCGCATGGCGTTCTCGAACATGGCCATGTTGCGCTTGGCCTGCTTCTCGAACAGAGCCATCGGGGTTGCCCCGCCCATGGCCGCACGCCAGCGCTCCTGGGCCTCGGCGAACTGGTTCATCGACATGTCGAGCCAGGCCGGCAGCATGGACTGTGCGCCGCCGCCATAAAAGCCGATGAGCTGGCGCAGGAAATTGAGCGGCAGCGCGCCTTCGCCCTTGGTCTCGTTTTCATAGATGATCTGGGTCAGGACCGAGCGGGTCAGATCCTCGCCGGACTTGGCGTCACGCACCTCGAAATCGGTGCCGGCTCGGACCAGGTCCGACAGGTGATCGAGCGTCACATACGAGGATGTCGACGTGTCGTAGAGACGACGATTCGCATATTTCTTGATGATGATCGGACCGTCGCCCTTGTGACGTGCCATGGTGTTCCCTCACTGGATCTCGCCGATAAGCGCTAACATTCTTTCGGCGGCGGATTCTGTTCCGCGCAAGTCTTGCATAAAACGGGCCTTTCGACCAACGTCTCGATAGAAACTGTAACAGGCCTTGATTAAATTCGGCTTTCGCATATGCAGCAAATTCCATACTGGAGGGACGAAAAGTGGCAAGAGTAGCATTGGTGACAGGTGGCACGCGCGGCATCGGCCGGGCCATTTCCGAACGCCTCAAGCAGGATGGATACAGCGTCGCAGCAAACTATGGCGGCAACGATGTTGCGGCGCATCAATGCGCGGAAGAGCTCGGAATAAAATGCTACAAGTTCGATGTCGGCGATTATGAGGCCACCGGCGAAGGCATCGCCCAGATCGAGGCCGATCTCGGCCCCATCGACATCGTGGTCAACAATGCCGGCATCACCCGCGATGCGCCCTTCCACAAGATGTCAAAACACCAGTGGGACGAGGTGATCAATGTCGATCTCGACAGCGCCTTCAACGTCACCCACCAGATCTGGAACGGTATGCGCGAGCGCGGCTTCGGCCGGGTCATCAACATCTCCTCGATCAACGGCCAGAAGGGCCAGTTCACCCAGGCGAACTACTCCGCCGCCAAGGCCGGCCTGATCGGCTTCACCAAGGCGCTGGCCTATGAGGGCGCGAAAAAGGGCATCACCACGAATGTCGTCGCACCGGGCTATATCGACACCGAAATGCTGCAGGCCATGAAGCCGGAAGTGCTTGACGGCATCATCGCCACTATCCCCGTCGGCCGGCTCGGCAAGGCCGAGGAAATCGCCTCCATGGTCTCCTATCTCGCCAGCGAGGAAGCGGCTTTCATCAATGGCGCGACCATGACCGTGAACGGTGCACAATATATCGCGGGCTAGACCGCCTGTAGCGCTCATTGTGCAGCGCGGTTTTCGCTGCGTTGCACAAAGCGTTTGACTTTCCATCCGTTACAACGCATCTCCTCCACAGCCTGTGAATGCGGAGACGTGCTCATATGGGCTGGCGGCGTGAAGCACGCGCGGAGCAACAGACCTCCGAACCTGCGCCAGAACCCTTAAGGCTCTCCCTCGAAGAATACGCACCCTGTTTCACGCGGGGCCCGCTACAGCCTCCCGCGCGCGCCCCGGCCATGGTGGCCGATGTGTGCTGCGCGCTTTTTTGAAAGTTACCCATGACGGACTTCAACCAATTCAGTCTCGCCGCGCCCGTGCGCGAGGCCATCGCCGCAGCCGGCTATACCACACCGACCCCGATCCAGACCCAGGCCATCGGCCCGGTACTGGAAGGCCGTGACGTGCTCGGCATCGCCCAGACCGGCACCGGCAAGACGCTGGCCTTCGCCGCGCCGACACTGTCGCGCCTGGCGGAAGTGTCCAAACCGCTGACCGCGCGGATGCCGCGCGTGCTCGTGCTGGCCCCAACCCGCGAGCTTGCCGGCCAGATTGCCGAGAGCTTCAAGACCTACAGCGCCGGCCAGCGCGTGAAGATCGACTGCATCTTCGGCGGCGTGAAGATCGGCCGCCAGATCCGCGCCCTGTCGCGCGGCAGCGACGTGCTGGTCGCGACGCCCGGCCGCCTGATCGACCTGCACGAGCAGAACGCCGTGGATCTTTCGCGCGTGGAAACCCTGATCCTCGACGAGGCCGACCAGATGCTGGATCTCGGCTTCATCCACGCCCTACGCCAGATCGCGAAACTGGTTCCCACCGAGCGCCAGACCCTGTTTTTCTCGGCCACCATGCCCAAGGCCATCGCGACCCTGTCGCAATCCTTCCTGACCGATCCGGTGAAGGTCTCCGTGACGCCGGTTTCCTCAACCGCCGAGCGTGTCGACCAGTCGGTCATGCATGTCGCCCAAAAAGCCAAGCCCGACCTGCTGGCCCATGTGCTGAAGCAGCCCGAAGTGCGCCGCGTCCTGGTCTTCTCGCGCACCAAGCATGGCGCCGACCGCCTGGTGAAGCATCTTGCCAAGGCCGATATCGAAGCGGTCGCCATTCACGGCAACAAGTCCCAGAACCAGCGTCTGAAGGCCCTCGACGCCTTCAAGTCCGGCAAGGCCTGGGTGCTTGTGGCAACCGATATTGCTGCGCGCGGGCTCGACATTGATGGGCTTACCCATGTGGTCAATTTCGACCTGCCGAATGTGCCCGAACAATATGTCCACCGCATCGGGCGTACCGGCCGCGCCGGCGCCAGCGGCGAAACCATCGCCTTTGTCGCTCCGGAAGAGCGCGGCCTGCTGCGCGATATCGAAAAGACGATCCGCATGCAGATCGCCGTTGCCGACCTCCCCGAAGGCTTCGTGGCACCCGCGCCGATCGACACTGCGCCGCTCGACACC
The DNA here is from genome assembly GCA_002408125.1 of Hyphomonadaceae bacterium UBA5336. Classification (GTDB taxonomy): domain Bacteria; phylum Pseudomonadota; class Alphaproteobacteria; order Caulobacterales; family Hyphomonadaceae; genus UBA5336. Next base: position 80,538 of record DHQO01000008.1, read on the forward strand.
GCGCGCCGTCCGAACAATCGCGGAAACCGCGGCAATCGCCGTCCGGGTGGCGGCGGTGGGCGCGGTCAGGGCGGTGGCGGCGGACGCGGCCCGCGCAAGCCCAAGTCCGAGGGGAGCGCGCCTGCCAAATCGTCGGGCGAGTCCAATTCCGGCAAGCCACGCCACAAGCGCCGCCGCCGTGCCCGCCAGGGTGGCGCCGTCAGCGCCGAATAGGCAGCATGCGGCAAGCCGGCGTCTTCTAAATGCGCAGCCAGGTGTCTAGATCTGGCTGCGACCGGAAACCAACCCATCGGGAGGCCACCATGGCTTTAGTCTTTCTCCACAACCCGAACTGTTCCACCTCCCGCAAGGGGCTGGAGCTTCTGAGGGAGAAAGGCATCGAGCCTGAGGTGCGCAAATACATGAACACCTCGGAACGCCTGACCGAGACCGAGCTGCGCGACATCGCGGGCAAGCTTGGCACAGGCCCGCGCGGGTTCCTCCGCGACAAGGACGCAAAGAAATTCGAGCTCTCGCCGGACGCCAGCGATGACGAGGTCTTCGCCGCCATGTTCGCCGAGCCGCGTCTCATCCAGCGCCCCATTCTGGTTAATGGCGACAAGGCCGCGCTGGGCCGGCCAATCGAGAACCTGCTGGAAATCCTTTAAGGCGCAAGGGATCGCAAATAGCAACCGACACTGCTGTTTTCGGTCCGTTCGGTTAAATTTCACAGGTTATCCACACCCGACCGAAAGGATGACCGGGCTATGGCTGATCCGTCAGAGACGGAAAGGGCCTTTCCATGGTCATCGCCTATGCCATTGCCGCCATTCTGCTGGTCTTCGCGGGCCTGCTGGTCTTTGCGTGGCCAATTGTCTGGGCGGGTCCGGGTCTGCGTCTGCAGGCAGCCAGCGGCCCGGAGATGCGCTTCCTGGGCGGAACGGCCGCCACGGTCGCATTGATGGCCGTGCTCGCACCGCTGGCCACCGTATCGATCAGCAGCGGCAGCACCGTCATCGCCGAGGTCATCGCCTCGGTGCACTCCATGACGTTTGACCTCTAGCGCCTGGCGCCGTAACTCCCTGCGCTGACACCACGACAGTCAGGGGACCTCATGGCCAGCGCGAAATCCAATCCCGGCAATTATTTCGAAGACTTCCATATCGGACGCGAACTGGTGCACGCCACACCGCTGACGGTCAGCGCCGGCGACATTTCCCTCTACCGCGCGCTCACGGGCTCGCGCCATGCGCTCTACAGCTCCGAGACCTTCGCCATGGCGAACGGCTTCAAGGGCTTGGCGGTCGATCCCCTGCTCGCCTTCCACGTCGTGTTCGGCAAGTCCGTGCCGGATATCTCCCTGAATGCGGTCGCCAATCTCGGCTATGCCGAAGGACGCTTCAGTGCCGATATCTATGCCGGTGACACGCTGCGTGCCGTCAGCGAGGTGATCGGGCGCAAGGAAAACTCCAATGGCAAGACCGGCGTGGTCTGGGTGCGCACCATGGGGCTGAACCAGCGCGATGAAGTGGTGGTCAGCTATATCCGCTGGGTGATGGTGCACAAGCGCGATGCCGCCTCTCCCGCGCCTGAGACAGACGTCCCGGAAATGTTCGACGCCATTCCCGCCGACACCCTGTCCACCCGCCATGATTACAGCGCCTGGAATGATGACCTTGCCGGCAGCCCGCACCGCTTCGAGGACTATGAAATCGGCGAGAAGATCGACCATGTCGACGGCATGACGGTGGAAGAGGCCGAGCACCAGACCGCCACGCGGCTCTATCAGAACACGGCCAAGGTGCATTTCGACGCCCACGCCCAAAAGGAGAGCCGCTTCGGCAAGCGCCTGATCTATGGCGGCGTGGTGATCTCCATCGCCCGCGCGCTGAGCTTCAATGGCCTGGCCAATGCCGCTGAGATGCTCACCATCAATGCCGGCACCCATGCCGGCCCGCTTTTTGCTGGCGATACGGTCTATGCCTGGAGCGAAGTGCTCGACAAGGCTGAACTCTCAGACAGCGCCGGCGCCCTGCGCCTGCGTCTTGTCGCCGTGAAGGACCAGCAGTGCGAGACTTTCCCCCTGCGCGGCGAGGACGGGAAATACGCCCCAGGCGTGCTGCTCGACTTCGATTACTGGGCCGCGATCCCACGGCGCTAGGACCTTACCCGAGACGCCTCTGTTCGCGCACCAAAATCCGCCCTATCTATGCGCGATGAGCGGATACCCACCCTTTGATGGCCTGGCGGAAACGGCGGCCGCCCTGATCGTAATCCTGTCGGCCATCATCTCTCTGGTAGCCGCCGGGGCGCGCTGGCGGGCGGTCCAGCTCGGGCAGGCGCGCGCGCAGGATCTGTGCGAGCTGACCGGCATCCTCGACCCCACCGTCCTGCAGGACACGTTCGGCCCGCCGGACATGGGCCGGGTCTGGCGCCGCGTCACCGTGCCGGAGGTGAAGGCCGCGCGCCGCCCGATCGGGCACCTGATGAGCAATGAAGCGGTGGACTGGGCCTGCATGGCTGTTGCAGCACTGTCGTTTCTCATCGATCATCCTCTCATGAACATCGCCCTCCTGACCGCGCTCGCCGCGCAGGTTTCCAGCTGGGTGCTTGCCACACGGGTGCCGAAATGAGTGTCGTACCGCAAACGCGGCCCATGCGGGTCTGGAAGATGAATGGCGCGGGCAATGCCTTCGCCATTTTCGATGCCCGCTATACGCCGTTCGGCCCCAAGGCCGAGCAGATCACCGAAATTGCCCGCCTGTTCGAGGCAGATCAGGTGATCGCCATCGAACGCGACGCGGAAAAAGACGCCTTCATGCGCATCTGGAACGCCGATGGAAGCGAGGTTTCGGCCTGCGGGAATGCCACCCGCTGCGTCGGCCAGCTTATCCTGAAGGAAACCGGCAAGAAGGTCGCCACCATCCGAACCGAGGCAGACACGCTGCGCGCCAGCCTCGCAGATGGCGGCCTGATCACAGTGGATATGGGCTCGCCCCTCATGGGATGGGAAGATATTCCTCTATCTGAAAAGATGGATGTTCGCGGCGTGGACGTGAAGATCGGCCCGATGGATGCGCCCTATCTCTCACGCCCGGCGGTTGTGTCCATGGGCAATCCGCATGCGGTGTTCTTCGTCGAGGATGTCGACGCCTACGATATCCCTGCCCTCGGCCCGCTGGTGGAGTGGCACCCGCTCTTTCCGGAAGGCACCAATGTCGGCTTCGCCCAAGTGATCGACCGCAAGACCATACGGCTGCGCGTGTGGGAGCGTGGGGCGGGCCTCACCAAGGCCTGCGGAACCGGCGCCTGCGCGGCGCTGGTCTGCGCGGCGCGGGCAAAAAAGACCGAGCGCAAGGCCCAGCTCATCCTGGATGGCGGTACGCTCACCATCGAATGGCGCGAGAGCGACGACCATGTCCTGATGACAGGCCCGGTGGAAATGGAGCGCGCCCTGGAGATCGATCTTTAGGCATTCGCCGGGAAGTCACGCGCCAGGGGGTTGAATCCTGCGGGGGAACTTTCGCACACTTGCGTCTGTTCTCCTCACTCCAGACCCGCGCGAGGACCCTGCCATCGCCGATCTTCCGACGATCCGACGCACACGCTGGCTAAAACGCTTTCGCCCCCCGCTCCTGTTCGGCCTGGCCGGACTGGCGCTTTTGTTCGGCACGCCGCTCCTGGCTGACTATGTGGCGCTCGGCGAGCCGGTGCGAATGGTGCTCGGCATTCTCGGCCGGATCGCCATCGTCATCGCAATTGGCTGGACCATTGGCACGGTGGTCGATGCCTATATCAAGCGCGAGATTTCGAACCTGAAACTCGACCAGGCCGACAATCTCCATGCCCGCAAGTCTGCCACACGGCTGGATGTCGTGCGCCGGATCTGGATCGTGACCTCCGGCATCGTCACCATTGCCGCCGCGCTGACCATCATTCCCGGCGTGCGCCAGATCGGCATCAGCCTGTTCGCCTCGGCCGGGATTGCCGGGCTGGCGCTGGGCCTCGCCGCCCGGCCTGTCCTGTCGAACCTGATCGCCGGCCTGCAGATCGCCTTCACCCAGCCGATCCGTATCGATGATGCCGTGGTGGTTGAAGGCGAGTGGGGCTGGATCGAGGAGATCGGCCTGTTCTATGTGGTCATCAAGATCTGGGACTGGCGGCGCCTTGTCGTGCCGCTCTCCTATTTCATCGAAACACCGTTCCAGAACTGGACCCGCCAGTCGGCCAGCATTCTCGGCAGCGTGTTCTGGTATCTCGATTATCGCGCGCCCATCGGCGCGATCCGCGAGCAGCTGAAGGTGATTTGCGAGAAATCCGACCTCTGGGACGGCAATGTCACCAATCTTCAGGTCTCCGATGCCGATGACCGCACGCTTACCGTCAGAGCGCTGGCCAGCGCGCGCACCTCACCGGAGGCCTGGGACCTGCGCTGCCTGATCCGCGAGGAGATGGTCTCCTGGCTGCAGGAGCACCATCCCTATGCCCTGCCCCGGTTTCGCGTGGAGAGCCTGGAAGACGACCAGGATGGCCGCCGTGCCCCGCGCGGCGCGAAATTCGAACCCGACGAGAGTCTCCGCCGGCCCGATGAGGGCTAGACGCTCGCGCCGTCGCCCTTGACCAGAACCTCGCGCTTATTGGCGTGGTTTGGGGCCGAGACCACACCGTCCTCTTCCAACCGCTCGATCAGCGAGGCGGCCTTGTTGTAACCCACCTTCAGGCGGCGCTGGACATAGGAGGTCGAGGCCCGGTTATCGCGGATGACGACGGCCTTGGCCTGCTCGTAAAGGTCAGTTTCACTGTCGCCACTGGAGGTGCCGAGCATGGCATCCATGACCGGAGAGGTGTCCTCCGGCTCTTCCAGGATCTCGGCGACATAGTCCGGTTCACCCTGTTCCCGCAGCCATTCCACGATGGATTCCACCTCTTCGTCGGAGACGAACGGGCCGTGGCAGCGCTTGGTCTTGCCGCCGGGCGCCTGGTAGAGGAGGTCGCCCATGCCGAGCAGCTGCTCGGCGCCCTGCTCGCCCAGAATGGTGCGCGAGTCGATCTTCGTGGTCACCATATAGGAGATACGGGTCGGGAAGTTCGCCTTGATCGTGCCGGTGATGAC
>DHQO01000002.1:0-80316 GCA_002408125.1 Hyphomonadaceae bacterium UBA5336
GTGGCCGCCAGACAGCGCTTACTTTAAGGCAGTTTCGGCAATAGGTTGAATTTCAACGGATTCGCGCGCTCCCAGCTCCGCTGCCCTGCCAGCCCCAGCCGGCCGGGCCCCGACGTGGGGCCTTGCGTTGCGCGGGACTGTGGACAGGGCATTCCGGCGCCCCAGCCTCGGCAGGGCGGCTCAAGCCGCCGCTTGCGGCCCCTTCGGATACACCGCATCGCGCTTGTCACCTGGCGCATATGCCCGGGAGGGACTGACCCGCCCGCAGGCCGGCAGCCGCCGGCGCCCGTCCGGGCCGGTCTTCTCTCGCGGAGCACCCCGGCCCGGGTTGCCCCAGCGCCAGGCACAAAAAAGCCGCCATATATGGCAGCCCTCGATACAAAACCTGATTGCACGCTTTACAGTCTTGCCGACCTCTTTGAGAGGGTCGCGGCCGGGAGAGCTCTAGGCTCTCCCATTCGCGCTGCGCTTCGGGTCGCGCCCCGTTCGCAGATTACGGCCCCGCTTCGACGCCAGCTTTGCGCCTAATCGGACATCGCGTGCTTTGGTCCCTTTCCTGACGCGGCCCTTCGTTCCGGCAGTCTCCCGCCTTCACCCTTGACCGTGCCCTGTCCGGGCGCGACGTGCTTTCCGGTAGCACCTGCCACTGGGTCTGCTCCCAGTCTTGGCCTCTTCCGGCAAGACTTAAGATGACTCGGAACGACCCCCGAGTCGAGTCATTTCGCAACCGAAATGAGCGGAATGCAGACGAATTTCACAGGTTTAATGTTCCGGCCATAGGCCATTTTTGTAGGGCGCATGGAGGCCAAAGGCCGATACGCACCATTCGTGTAATGCGGTGGGGTGATGCATGTCGCTAGGCTTGCTGGTCTTGACTATGCTCAAAGAGCATCCGTCGAAGACGCACCATTTCATCTTCGACTTGCTTGCGCGAGCTGTAGGGGCCCGGGAGGCGAAGGCAATCGAAGCCACAAGCTTCAAGCTCACTTCTGGCAAGATCATAGGGTTTTTTGAAAACAAAGAGCAGAAGAGGCCGGTCAGGAAGTGAGCTAAGTCGTTTGACAAGGCCCGCAACAGCTTCTCGCTTCTCTTTGGAGGACAATTCAGCAGCCTTAGAAGTTGGTCTACGAACCAAATCCGTCATTCCAAATCCCTGCTCAAAAGCCAAATCGTCTTCCAAGCTAGGTAGTGCTTTCCCATGTAGCATGCCTGCATCTCGAAGGCGCTGCCATAGCCTCTTTCCAAGCTTTCCTTGATAATAATGGCCGCAGGCAACGGAGATTGGAGATGGGTTAATACCCACGAGAACAGCTTTGAGTCCCGGGGCCAAACGCTCCTTGAGCGTTACAACCTTCTCCCCGCCTGCAACAATCGTTTCGAGATGCATGCACAGCAACATGCGAAAAACTTATTATGATAGTGTGTACGTCCTCAATCACCTTAGCAAACAGAGTTGAATAAATCGCAGCCAATACCCAACTCAGCACGATTAGATAGCGGTATTCTTGGCTCACCTAAGTTCACACACCAAGCTCCGCCTCTCTCAGCCGCTTCACCTCATCCCTGAGCCGCGCGGCCTCCTCAAACTCCAGATTCGCCGCCGCGTCGCGCATCTGCTTTTCCAGCTCGGCGATATGCGCCTGCATATTGTGGCCGGGTTCGCCGGCGAGCGGCACTGGCGCTTCGGCCATGCCGCGCTGGCGGCCGCGCGCGCTGCGGGGGAGTTCGCGGTCGCCGCGGCCCTTGCGTTCGCCGAGATCGGAGAGGATGTCGGCGACATCGCGCTTGATCGTGGTCGGCGTGATGCCGTGCTCGGTATTATAGGCGATCTGTTTCTCGCGCCGGCGCTCGGTCTCGTCCATGGCGCGCTGCATGCTGCCGGTGACCTTGTCCGCATACAGAATGACGCGCGCATCGGCATTGCGCGCCGCGCGGCCGATCGTCTGTACAAGGCTGGTCTCGCTGCGCAGGAAGCCTTCCTTGTCCGCATCGAGAATGCACACCAGGCCGCATTCAGGAATGTCGAGCCCCTCGCGGAGCAGGTTGATCCCGACCAGCACATCGAACTCGCCCAGCCGTAAATCGCGAATGATTTCAATCCGCTCTACCGTATCAATGTCGGAGTGCATATAGCGCACCTTCACACCCTGATCGGTGAGATATTCGGTGAGATCCTCGGCCATCTTTTTCGTCAGTGTCGTGACGAGTGTGCGGTGCCCCTTCGCCGCCGTCTCGCGGATTTCCGCCAGGCAATCATCCACCTGGTTCGCGCCATCGGCTGCCACCGGGCGTACTTCGACCGGCGGGTCGACCAGCCCGGTCGGCCGGATCACCTGCTCGGTGAAGACACCGCCTGTTCGCTCCAATTCCCAAGGGCCGGGGGTGGCGGAAACATGCACGGTCTGCGGGCGCATCGCCTCCCACTCCTCAAAGCGCAGGGGGCGATTGTCCGCACACGACGGAAGCCGGAATCCGTATTCGGCCAGGGTGCGCTTGCGGTTGAAGTCGCCGCGGAACATGGCGCCGATCTGCGGTACGGTCTGGTGGCTTTCATCGACAAAAAGCAGCGCGTTTTCAGGGATATATTCAAACAGGGTCGGCGGCGGTTCGCCCGGTTTCCGGCCCGTGAGATAACGCGAATAATTCTCGATCCCGTTGCACGAGCCGGTCGCGGCGAGCATTTCCAGGTCATATTGCGTGCGCTGCTGGATGCGCTGGGCCTCCAGCAATTTCCCGTTCGCCTCGAAATGCGCGATGGTCTCCTTCAGCTCCGCCTTGATCCGGTCGATGGCCTGGTTGGCCGTGGGTCGCGGGGTCACATAGTGGCTGTTGGCATAGATCTTCACCGCCGGCAGCGTGTCGATCTTCCGGCCCGTCAGCGGATCGAATTCCGTAATGCTTTCAAGCTCGTCGCCAAAGAAGGAGAGCTTCCAGGCGCGATCTTCATAGTGCGCGGGGAAGATGTCGAGCACATCGCCCTTGCGCCGGAATGCGCCGCGCGTGAAGGCCGCGTCATTGCGCTGGTATTGCAGGGCGACGAGCTTCTGGACGACCTCGCGCGGGTCGATCTGCATGCCCGCTTCCAGCGTGAAGGTCATGGAGGTGTAGGTTTCCACCGAGCCGATGCCGTAAATGCACGAGACCGATGCGACAATGATGGTGTCATCGCGCTCCAGAATGGCGCGGGTGGCCGAGTGGCGCATCCGGTCGATGGCCTCGTTGATCGAGGATTCCTTCTCGATATAGAGGTCCCGGTTGGGGACATAGGCTTCCGGCTGGTAATAATCGTAATAGGAAACGAAGTATTCGACCGCGTTTTCCGGGAAGAAGGACTTGAACTCGCCATAGAGCTGGGCGGCCAGCGTCTTGTTCGGCGCGAGGATGAGCGCGGGGCGCTGGGTCGCCTCGATCACCTTGGCCATGGTGAAGGTCTTGCCCGTGCCGGTGGCGCCGAGCAGCACCTGGTCGCGCTCGCCGCCGCCCACGCCCTCGACCAGTTCGGGGATGGCGGTGCGCTGGTCGCCGGCCGGCTCATAGGGGCTGTGCAGCCGGAAGCGCTGGCCGCCCTCCAGCTTGTCCCAGTGGCGCTCGGGCCGGTGCGGCGCCCAGTGCTCGGGCGCGCCGACCAGCGTCTGGAAGGCTTCGAATTCGAATATGGCAGCGGCGTCCGAAACGCCCTTCAGAGGACCAGGCATGCTGGCCAATGTAGGGCGAACGCGCCGGGGAGTTAAGGTGCGATCTGGCTGGAATGGGCAGGGCGCATGAACCCAGGACTTGATCCGGGGGATACGCTCCCTATAAACTGCCCACCGGACAGGTTGCAATGTGAAAAAAATGGTCCTGCCCGCCACATTTCCAGTCGATTGAGAAATCAGTCCTTCTCAAAAACAATCACACGATCTTCGCCTTGGCGATTGTTTTCACAGCCAAGATAACCAGCCTCGCCGAGATAAATGTGCCTGCAAGTTAAAGTCGCCTTGGATGTGTGAACCCGCTTGAACTGCAGAATGTCTTTATATTCCGCTTCGGCTTGTTTCTCTTCTTCGTCATTCTTGCAGAAAACGACAACGACAGACTTTGCCATGGTTCACTCTCCTGATTGGCAGGCTTGGATGATGGCATCCATTGCCGGCTTTTCGATTTCAAGATTTGCTACAAGGCGTTCATTGCGCTGGGCGCTCGTATCTGCCTCGTACTCAGTGATGATGGTCTTAGCGCGCTCATTAGTCAGCGTTTCGGGCACGCTTGCACCATCGGCAGTCCAGCCCTGGATGCATTTGACTGCTCTTTCGGTCGTGGCCGCGCGTTCGGCCCTGAGCCCAGCCAAATTGGCTTCTGCTTCATCGGCCTTTGCGCGTGCCTCGATCGCTTCTGGTGCATTTGCATTCAGCGCCACGCCAACCTGCGGATTTGCACCCAACCTTTGCGCGGCAATTCCTGTCGCAAAAAACTGGGCCAGCGCCCCGGATGCTTGATTGAAGCCAATGCTTCCCCGACCGCCGAAGCTTGCAAATACTGAATAAGTATCGAGCTCAAGATTAGTGCCACCCGTTTTGCTGTCGATACCTGAAGCGGCGGAAACGTACTTCTGTGTCGGAACGCTTCTAACCAAACAGTAGCTCGCGATCTGGCTATTCTCTGCATCGGTTAGTTTCGCGACATCCAGCCCAAAGGTGGAAACAGCCTCCGCCCGGCACTCTTCGAACAGAGCCTGAGTATCTTCCTGTTCTCGAACGCTTCCACCGGCCAACGCCAACAGCACATTGGCGTCAGTAGGCGACGTTCGGCCCCTGAAAGCATCGATAATACTAGCTATGGGGCCACGCGTTTCGACAACTTCAGCCAAACTATTCGGCTTGAGCGGCATCCACACGCCTTCATTGCGTTTATAGCCGACGGTGAATTCCGGAATACCCGCATTTTGTACTGGTGCACCGACATCAACACCCAAAGTAGTGCTGGTCGCGAACAGCATCACATCATTGTGTGGATTATCGGCACGTAGGACACAGCCTCCCAAAACCAGCCCTGCAGCAATCAACACTAAAACTCGGATACACATATTTCGCCCCCTGAAAAATCCAGCGTGGATTCCGCCAGTTTTAGAGACGCTTCAACCTGAGCTGAGCGATCAATCAAGAAAACCAGCTTGCAATCATCCGGGATCTCGATCATGCGGTCTTCACGGTATCCAAGACCGATGCCATCTGACTTCGCCCAGACGCCTACAGATCTGTAGGTCTGACCAGTGGGTCCTCTGTCGCCTGGCAAGTTTGAAACAGACACAACTCCCCAATAGGTCTTCGATTCAACGGGGCAATTCTGACCGCCGCATTCCAAATGAGTGCAACCTCCAAGCAACAACAAGCATAACAGCAGAGAACGCATCACCACCACCCACAACAACTATACTTTCAACCAAGTGTGGCGCAACAAAATTCCCCTTTTAGTTGCTTTTGGGGCATGTGCTCAAAGTCGCAAGTCTGCGTTTTCGCCCTACACAACCTCATGTTCGGCACTCAGATACGCCTCGCTGCGCATCTCGTGCAGGCGGCTCACCGTCCTCTCGAATTCGAAGGCGCCGTCGCCTGCCGGGTAGAGCTGTTCCGGTTCGGCCTGGCTGGTGGCGATGAGTTTGGTCTTGGCTTCGTAGAGCGCGTCCACCAGGGCGACGAAGCGGGCGGCTTCGTTGCGGTTTTCCGGGCCGAGGGTCGGCACATGGTCGAGCATCAGGGTGTGGAAAGTGCTGGCCAGCGCCAGATAGTCCGAGGCGCCGAGGGGGCGCGCGCAGAGGCTCTCGAATGTCATGCGCGCCACGCCGGCGGCCTCGCACGGGATCTCCAGCTGGCGCCCCTTCACCGTCAGCGTGCAGCTTTGCGCGGCGGCGCCGAGCGTGAGGGCCGTCCAGTGCTCGTCCATCGCCGCCTCGGCGGTAGGGCCCAGGGGCGTGTGCCAGACCGGCCGGGTGATCAGGTGTTCGAGGCGATAGTCGCGCGCGCTGTCGAGATGGTAGACCTCGCAGGCGGCTTTCAGATAGGCGATGAAAGGGGTGAAAAGCTCGCGGTTGATGCCGTTCCTGTAGAGCTCGTCGGGATGGCGGTTGGAGGTCGCGACCACGGTGACGCCGCGTGCGAACAGAGCCTCGAACAGGCGCGAGAGGATCATCGCATCGGCGATCTGGGTGACCTGGAATTCGTCGAAGCAGAGGAGGCGCGCGCCGGCGGCGATCTGTTTGGCCGTGGGGGCGATCGGGTCCTCGCCCGCGCCCTTCACGCGCCAGGGGCTGCGCCGGCGCTCAGCCGGGCTCATGGCGCGCCAGGCGCCGATCCTGTCGTGCACGCCGGCCATGAATTCGTGGAAATGGACGCGCTTTTTCTCGGCGGGCGGGAGAGGCGCGGCGGCGAAAAAGAGGTCCATCAGCATGGACTTGCCGCGCCCTACCCCGCCCCAGAGATAGAGGCCTTTCGCCGGCTCAGGCCTTGAGAACCAACCGCCTTTCGGGGCATTGGCGATGCGGGCGGTGACCGCGTCGAGAAGTTCGGCGGCATGGGCCTGCTCGGGGTCTGCGCGCAGGGCGCCGGCGGCCACACGGGCGGCGAGCTGGTCTGCGACCGCGCCCATCAGCCCCCCGACACCGTGCGGATGAAATCGCCCACCACATCGGGCCGCAACAAGGCTGTGAGCGCCAGGCCGGTCAGCGCGCCGCCAAGGTGTGCGCCATGGGCGATCACGGTGTTCTGGCGCTGGGAGAGGAACAGGCTGAGCGCGATATAGCCGATGCCGAAGACGATGGCCGGCATGGGGATGAAGAAGACCGACAGCTGCGCGAAGGGCTGGAACAGGCAGAAGCCGAGGATCACGCCGGACACCGCGCCGGAGGCGCCGACGGCGGAGTAGTTGAGATTATTGCGCTTTTCCCAGAGCATCCAGGCCGAAGCGCCCAGCAGCGCGCCGAAATAGACGATCAGATAGCCGCCAGCCCCCAGCCAGGCCTCCAGATACGGCCCGAAGATCCACAGCACATACATGTTCATCAAGAGGTGGATCGGGTCGACATGCAGAAAGCCGGAGGTCAGCGCGCGGTGATACTCATGCCGGCGCAGGATATTGCCGATGCGGAACAGGTTCTGCTCGTAGAATTCCCGGCTCGCGAAGGCAAACAGGCTCGCCACCAGATTGGCCGCGATGAGGGCACTGGTGATCGGATAGGTCGAGAGAAATTCCATGGAGCCCACAGCAGGTTACGAGATCAGCCCCCGCGTGTTTGGCCGAAAGCGCCGGACGGGGCAAGCGCCGGACACTGTGGCTTTTTCTGCCTGTTCGTCATGATCCGCCCTCTCCCCCTCCCAACCGCCCCAATGGTGCGACGCTGTGGGGCGGTTGGGAGGGGGAGAGGGCTGGCGCGCTGAATTCATTCAGCGCGACTGACATCAAGTCCCGCGCGTGTCGCCGTGCAGGTGGATGTGCAGCCGGTCGGAGAAATTGTAGCCGTGCTCCAGGCAGAGCGGCTCCAGCCAGGCCGCCCGCGCGCGCAGGGTGGCGCTGTCGGTGCCCTCCGGCATCAGCCATATGCGGTGGGCCGGCATGCCCGCACGCCCGGCAATGGCGCGCACCTCGTGCAGGTCGAGCGGGGAGCTGACGACGAACTTGAATGTCGCGCGCGCGTCGGCGGCGTACCAGGCCAGCAGGTCCGGCTTCAGGCGCAGGCCGATGTCATTGCCCGAATGGAGGAGTTTCGGGGAGACGTTGAACTGGTCGATCTGCGCGGCAGTGTCTTCTGTCGGCGCGATGGTGCCGTTGGTCTCGATTTCCACGTGCCAGGCGGGGTCTTGACCCTTCAGCGCGACGCAGAGCGCGGTGAGCTCGCGCTGCTGCAGCAGGGGCTCGCCGCCCGTCAGCACCAGCCGGCGCGGCGTGGCGGCCATCAGGAGGGCGGCAATGGTGGGCACATCCATGTCCACGCTCTCGGCCGCGCGGTCGAACTTTTTCGCGCTGCGGTGGCGGAACTCCGTGCCGGTGAAGTTCCAGGTGTAGGGCGTGTCGCACCAGGTGCAGTGCAGATTGCATTGCGAGGTGCGCAGGAACACCGACGGCCGGCCCATGGACACGCCCTCACCCTGCAGCGCCTCGAAGATTTCCGGAATTCCGGGAGAGGTGACAGCAAGGCGCATGGGGGCTCCGGGGCGGGATGATGCTTTCGCCTAGCATGTAGGGTGCATGGAGCGTAAGCGATATGCACCGGGACGGGACCGTGCGGTGCATATCGGCCTCTGGCCTCCATGCCCCCTACCCCAAACAAAAAAGCCCGGCACATCGGCCGGGCTTTTTCTCATGCAGAAAGAGGTGTCTCAGGTCAGGCGGCGGCGACGGCCGGAGCTTGGTCTTCGAACTGGGCCAGCAGGAAATCCTCGAAGCTTTCCGGGCGCTGGATGAAGCGGTTAAAGGCCAGCGAGCCCTTGCCGACGGCGACCGGGTTCACATTCGCGCCGCAGCGGCGGGCCGTCGTGGCGACCAGGTCGCGCTGGTCGCTGGCCGAGACCACGGCGATGCGGTGGCTGCCCATGTTCGCGATACGCGCAATGGTCATGTCCGGGTCGAAGCTGTCGGGCAGGGTCAGGTCGAGCATGACCAGGTCGAAACGCTCCAGGCGCAGGCGGGATTCGGCCTCCATCAGCGTGGCGGCCATCACCAGATCCACCTGGATGCGGGCGCGCGCGGCCTTGTCGGCGGCGATTGCCAGCATGTCGCGCACCGGTTCGTGATCTTCGACCCAAAGAACTTTCATGGCTCAGTCTACCTTTATCTGCATGGCCTGGGGCGTGGCGTCCGATCTGACCTGCTGTACCGGACAAAGCCTCGGCGTCGGGCCGGAACAGACCCTTGCCTTTGCCTTGTTTTTCCCGGAACAGCAGACCGTTTCTCGCGTCTGCTCCGTCGATGGGATGAGTAAAAACATGTCGCTGGTTTCAGGGGCGTAAACCAAACCCTGCGCTGGAGTTAACTTTGCGATTTTTCGAAACAAAAGCGCATAAAACTTGAGTTGGGTGCACGGGCGAGCGAGGCTAGAGCCACTCCAGTTCCCCCCAGCCAGTGGAGTTTCACGCCGCCATGCAGTTCATCGACCTTCAGGCCCAGCGCCAGCGCATCGAAACCGAGATTAACACAGCCGTGCAGGCCGTGATCGAGCATGGCCGCTATGTCCTCGGCCCGGAAGTGACCGCGTTCGAAGCCGCGCTTGGCGCCTATGGCCATGCCGACAAGGTGATCTCGTGCGCCAACGGCACCGATGCGCTCGCCCTGCCGCTGATGGCCTGGGGCGTTCAGGCCGGCGATGCTGTGTTCTGCCCGAGCTTTACCTTCGTGGCGACCGCGCAGGTGATCCCCTGGCAGGGCGCGAGCCCGGTCTTCGTAGATGTCGACGCCGACACCTACAATATGAGCGCGGAAAGCCTGGAAGCGGCCATCCTGGACGTGAAGGCGAAGGGCGAACTGACCCCGCGCGTCGTGATCGCGGTCGACCTGTTCGGCCAGCCGGCGAACTATCCCGAGATCCGCGCGCTGTGCGACAAGTATGGCCTGAAACTCATCGCCGACAGCGCGCAGGGCTTTGGCTGTACGCTTGGCGGCAAGCATCCGCTGCACTGGGCCGATGTCACCACCACCAGCTTCTTCCCGGCCAAGCCGCTCGGCTGTTATGGCGATGGCGGCGCGGTGCTCACCAATGAGGGGGCGCTGGGCGACATGATCGAGTCCCTGCGCGTCTATGGCAAGGCGATGCCGGCCGATATCGAGGCGCGCCAGTTCCGCCACGACCCAAAATACATGTCGCTCAGGATCGGCATGAATTCGCGGCTGGATACGATCCAGGCTGCGATCCTGCTCGAAAAGCTGAAAATCTTCGACGATGAGATCGAAAAGCGCCAGGTCATCGCCGCGCATTACAATTCCGGGCTGGAAGAGCATGTCCGCCAGGAGCCGCGCGTCATTCAGGGCGGGCGCTCGGTCTGGGCGCAATACACCGTGGAGGTCGACCGGCGCGACGCACTGCAGGACCATCTGCGCGCAAAGGGCATCCCGACGGCGGTCTATTATCCGATCCCGATCCACGAGCAGGACTTCGCGGTGAACTATCCGCGCAGCCCGGACGGCCTGCCCAACACCATGGCCGCCAGCCAGCATGTCATGTCCCTGCCCATGCATCCCTATCTGACGAGCGATGTGCAGGACCAGGTAATCGACGCGGTGGTCGAGTTCTACAGCTAACGCGTCGCAGGGACATGGCGCCACCGCGCCCCTAAAGAGCGCGGCAATGGGATTGCTGGCACGTCTTCTCTTTCTCCTGCTCGCCGTGACGGCCTATGCCGCCAACGGCGCGCAGACGCATTTGCGCGTGGATGACGGCAAGGTGGTCGAAGTCCCGCTGTGCGGGCTCGGCGGGGATCGCACTGTCACGCTGCATCTTGGTAGCAAGGATACGCCTGAGAAAACCGGCGATACCTGCTGCGGCGCCTGCATGATGGCCCATGCCCTGCCGGCCGATCCGCCGCGCCTTCTGGCCGGGCCGGTCGACCATCCCGGCCTGCCCGATCCCGCCCCTGCCCCGGCGGTCCACCCCCGCTCACCCCTCTGGCCCGGCGCGCCGCCGCAGGGGCCGCCTGCACTCCGCAAAGCCTGAACCCCAAACTTCAATTCGCGTGGCCATGAGCGCCGCGCGCAGCTTTGCGAGCAATACAGATGAATACGCGATACCTGTTGGCGGGTGCGGCCCTCGGCCTTGCCCTCACCCCTGCTGCCCATGCCCATGAGGGCGATGGCGGCAACGTCACCTATGCCACCGACCATGCCCCCATCGGCGTGTCGGCAGACCATCGCCACAACAAGGGCGAATGGATGCTCTCCTACCGCTACATGTATATGGACATGGGCGGCAATCGCGACGGCACGAACAGCCTGTCACCGGAAGAGGTGATCACCTATCCCAACCGCTTTTCCAATCCGCCGATGATGCCGCCCACCCTGCGTGTGGTGCCCGAGGAGATGACCATGCAGATGCACATGGTCGGCGGGATGTACGGCCTCACAGACCGCGTCACGCTGATGGCGATGGGCATGTACATGACGAAGGAGATGGATGCGATCACCTTCCAGGGGCCGATGGGCACAACGCGCCTTGGTGAGTTCACCACAGAAGTCAGCGGCTTCGGCGATGTCACGCTCGGCGCGATCTTCGGCCTCGACGATGGCGCCACCCCGCACAGTCAGGTGAATGCCGCGCTGATGGTGTCCCTGCCCACCGGGTCCCTGGACGAGACCGACGAGGTGCTCACCCCGATGAACACACGAAACACCGTGCGCCTGCCCTATGGCATGCAACCGGGCTCCGGCACAGTCGACCTGAAGCCGAGCCTGACGGCCCGTCAGCGGTTTGGCGACTGGAGCATTGGCGGCCAGCTCGCGGGCGTGTTTCGCCTGAATGAGAATGACGAGGGCTATGCGCGCGGCGACAGCCTGGCGGCCACCGCCTGGGCGGCCTATGAGTTCACCCCGAGCCTCAGCGTCTCCGGACGGGTGAAGGCACAGTCGGTGGAGAAGGTGGACGGCATCGATCCCAACATCATGGCACCGACCCAGGCGGCCAATCCGGATTTCTATGGCGGCGACACCGTGGAAGCGCTGCTTGGCATCAACCTCGTCGGCAATTCCGGCGCGCTGAGCGGCCACCGGCTGGGCGTGGAGCTTGGCCTGCCGGTCTACCGCAACCTGAACGGCCCGCAGATGGAGACCGATCTCACCCTGACAGTTGGCTGGCAGAAGGCGTTCTAGGACAGGCCCTTCCGCGACGTCCCCGCTCGCGGCATGCGGGCGGGGGCGTTATCACTCCCCGCAGAAGGAATGCGGGAGGACGATATGGCCAAGGGAGACATGCCGGTCCTGGTGGGCGTCGGGCAGGCGGTAAGCCACTGGGATGGCGCGGCGGGACCGTCCGGGGCGCCATCCCCGCTCTCGTTGGCGGCAGACGCCAGCCGGACCGCCCTCGCCGATGCAGGCCTTGCCGGCAGCGAGGTCGACACGCTCGCCTTCGTGCGGATCTTCGAGGACTCGGTGCCCTCCGCACCTCATCCCCATGGTCACAACACAAACCTGCCCGGCACGCTGGCGCGCGAGATCGGCGCGTCCCCCGCCCGCCTCATCTATTCCACCGTCGGCGGCCAGAGCCCGCAATCGCTGGTGAGCGAGTTCGCCGACGCCATACATGCCGGCGAAGCAGACTGCGCCCTGATCGCGGGGTCGGAAGCCATCGGCGCGAGCAAGGCCGCGCGGCGCGCCGGCATCACGCTCGACTGGGCCGACGGTTCGGATCTCGCTTTCGATGATCGCGGCATGGGCACGCCCCTGCTCTCGCGCCACGAGATCAAGCATGGCCTCGTCGCTGCGCCCAATATCTACGCCCTGTTCGAAACCGCCATTGCCGCGCGCGAGGGGCGCGCGCGCTCGGCCCACCGCGCGGCCATGTCCTCGCTGTTTGCGAAATTCTCCGCGGTCGCGGCAGAAAACCCCTACGCCCAGTTCCCCACGGCGCGCTCGGCCGACTGGCTCGCCACGCCGTCGAAGGAAAACTATGAGCTCGCCGATCCCTTCCTGAAATGGCATGTCGCCCAGGATGCGGTGAACCAGGGTGCGGCGGTGCTGGTGATGTCGGAAAGCCGGGCCGATGCACTCGGCATACCGGCCGGCAAACGCGTCTATCTGCATGGCGGTGGCGAGGCACATGACACCGTCATCTCCGAGCGCCCCCATCTCGACCGGTCCCGCGCCATGTACATGGCCTATTTGCGCGCCATGTCACAGGCGCGGCGCATGGCCGGCGATATTCAGGTCTTCGACCTGTATTCCTGCTTCCCCTGCGCTGTCACCTCTGCCTGTGAGGCGCTCGGGCTCGACCCGCTGGGCGATCCGCGCCCGCTGACGATGACCGGCGGCCTGCCCTTTTTCGGTGGGCCGGGGAACAACTACTCCCTGCATGGCATCGCCAGCATGGTCGAGCGACTGCGCGCGGCGCCGGAGACCTATGGGCTCTTGCTTGCCAATGGCGGCTGGATGACCAAGGAAGCCGTGGGCATCTATGCCGCCACCCGTCCGGACGATTACATCCCGGTCGGCGCGCCCGGCAGCTTCCACGAAACCGTCGCGGTGGCAGAGACGCCAGAGGGCGGCGTGCTGGAGACCTATACCGTGCTGCACGGACGCGCCGGGCCCGAGCGCGGCATCGCCGCCTGCCGCACCGAAAGCGGGGCACGCTTCCTCGCCTTCGCCAGCCCGGAGATGCTCACCGAGCTGCGCGAGGATGAGAGCCAGGTCGGGCGTCCGGTTGCCGCCACGACACAGGGCGAGACCAACACGGTGACCTTCAAATAGGCAGATTGCCTCTCACAGCCTGTCAGGGATGGTATTTCTGACCCGAGCCTTGCATGAAAGGGGCGGGGTGTGGGACCTCGTCCCCATTAAGTGTTTCAGACCGGCACTCGCCGGGCCAATTGCGAGAGTGAGTTTCATGTCGATCAAGAAGGCTGTCCTGCCTGTTGCCGGTTTCGGCACGCGTGTCCTGCCCGCCACCAAGGCGATCCCGAAGGAACTCCTGCCGGTGGTCGACCGCCCGGCCCTGCAATATGTGGTCGATGAGGCAGTTGCCGCCGGAATCGAGCACATCGTCTTCGTGACCGGGCGCGGCAAGGGCGCCATCGAGGACTATTTCGATGTCGCCTATGAGCTGGAAGACAGCCTCGTAAAGAAGAACAAGACCGCCATCCTGGACGAGCTGAAGCGCATCCACATGCCGGCCGGCTCGACCAGCTTCATCCGCCAGCAGGGCGCGCTTGGCCTCGGCCACGCTATCTGGTGTGCGCGCGACGTGATCGGCAACGAGCCCTTCGCCATCCTGCTGCCGGACGTGATCATCAAGGGCGAAAAGAGCTGCACCGCCCAGATGGTCGAGGCCTATAATGAGGTCGGCGGCAATATCATCGCCGTGGACGCGGTGCCCGAGGACGAGGTCTCCAAGTATGGCGTCATCGCGCCCATCGAAAAGACCGGCAACCTGATCCGCATGTCCGGCATGGTGGAAAAACCCGCCAAGGAAGACGCTCCGTCCAACCTGAAAATCACCGGGCGTTATATCCTGCAGCCGGAAATCTTCGACCTTCTGGAAAACCAGGAGCGCGGCGCGGGCGGGGAAATCCAGCTCACCGACTCCATGGCCACGCTGATGGAGCGCCAGGACTTCTACGCCCTGGAATATGAAGGCCAGGATTATGACTGCGGCTCCAAGCTCGGCTATTTCGAAGCTGTGCTGGCCTATGCCCTCGACCATCCGGAAATCAGGGATGGCGCGATGGAGCTGGTGAAAAAAGCGCTGGGCTAGGCGTTTGAGCTGTCATGTGTAGACTACATTTTCTGAGCGGTCAGGGAATGTGCACATGCTGAGATGGCGCCGGATGCCGGCATGGCATATCGCAACCAATCTCGTCTTGGCTGTGGTTCTGATCGCAATCTTCTTGCATGGCCTGAAGGCATCGGATGAACGGTTTGTCCTGACCTCAATCGTTGGGATGGCAGGCTATGCCCTGTTTAATATCGTGTCGGTCACACTGATCTCCAGAGAAGACTGACTTACTACTTAAAGCCTCCCGACTTGATCCACCGGGCCCATTGCGGAAACGTGTAGCCAGGATCCCGCGGTGGGAGCTGGGCACCGCGGTCAAGCCGCGGTGAATCGCGTCGTTTCCCGACACAAATGATATCCTCTGAGCCGCTTTTCCCGGCATGGCCAAAACATCACTTGCACACATACCGACTGGTTGGTATGTGACAGATCAGGAGGACGCATGGCCCGCATATCTGCCCGCGAGAAACTGCTCGATGCCGCCCGCGATGTCGTGCGCGCGCAGGGGTTCTCTGCCACCAGCGTGGATGAGCTCTGCGCGGCCGCCGGGGTCACCAAGGGCGCTTTCTTCCACCATTTCGCCAGCAAGGAAGCGCTCGGCGCGGCGGCGGCCGACCATTGGTCGGAAACCACCGGCGCCCTCTTTGCCTCCGCACCCTATCACGCGCCATCTGACCCGCTTGAGCGCGTCTTCGCCTATATCGACTTCCGCGCCGGTCTCATCGCTGGCGACCTCGCCGAATTCACCTGTCTCGTCGGCACCATGGTGCAGGAAGCCTATCGCACCTCCGATGCCATCCGAACGGCCTGCGCGAACTCCATCTTCGGCCATGCGAAAACGCTGGAGGCCGATATCGCCGCCGCCATCGAGCTTTATGGCGCGCCGGCGGGTGTGACTGCCGAGAGCCTCGCGCGGTTCACCCAGTCGGCGCTGCAGGGCGGGTTCATCCTCGCCAAGGCCGCTGGCAATGACGCCCCCGCGCGCGAGGCTGTCGCGCATCTGCGCCGCTATTTCGAACTGATTTTCCAACCGGGCCGAAAAGGAGACGCCCCATGACCTATGTCGATCTGATGATGGCTGCCGTGCCGACGGCGAAGAAGGCCGAATACACCGACTTCTGCCTGAAGATGGCCGAAGTGTTCCGCCGCCATGGCGCACTGGATGTGATCGATGTCTGGGGCCATGAAGTGCCCCCCGGCCAGACCAATTGCATGAACTCGGCCGTCCTGAAGAAGGATGACGAAACGGTCGCGGCCGGCTGGGTCACCTGGCCGTCCAAGGAGGCGCGCGATGCCGGCTTTGGCGCCGCGATGGCCGATCCCGACATGGCAAATGCGCAGATGCCGTTCGATGGCGGTCGCATGATCTTCGGCGGCTTCGTGCCCGTCACCGAGGCGTGAGGCGGTCATGGCTGACGCAATCACGCGCCCGCGACGGGCGCAGCCCCACGCCCCCTACCCCCAATGCTCGCCGATCCAGGGCGTGGGGCGCACGGCCTTGTAGATCTTCTTGTACCAGGGCGCGGGCCAGCGCCCGTCGCGGGCTTCGTCCGGGTCCGGCTTGCCAGTGAAGGCAACCACGCGCGTCTGCGGCGGCAGTTTCGGCGTCAGGAAATGGTTCATAGGCCATTTCGGCATCAGGGAATGCTTGAAGGACTGGCACCATTCGCTCGGCCAGAAATCCATCTCGCGGATCTCGCGCGAGATATAGACCTGGCTGATCCGGTGCTCGTCGACCTTCGCGGCCGGATCGGCCATCAGGTTGTCATAGAGATAGGAGTGCGCGCCAACCCTGAACCGGTAACACGAGGTATTGCCGATGCCGCTGCCCGGCTGGGTCCAGTTCTCGGCCACAATGAAGGTCTTTTCCGGCGAATAGTCGAAGAACGCATCGATCGAGCCGGTGATGACGAGGTCGATGTCGAAGAACAGGACATCTCCGGTGATATCGGCGAGCGGGTCCTGCCAGAGGGCGATCTTGCGCCAGGGATACCAGCGCACGCGTTCCGGCAGATCGATAGGCGGCAGCGGCATCGCCTCGATGCCTTCCTCATAGCCGGTGGCATCGTCGGTAAAGCACACAAAGCGCAGGGGCCGCTCGGTGTTCCGGCGCACCATGCGGTAGAGCCGGTTCACATAGTCGGCTCCATAGCGGGTGCCCCAGCGCATGCAGATCACGGTTTGCGGGCTCGTCATCGGGAATAGGCCTCATTCATTTCGTTCAGCCCCTACCCCATCCGCGAAAAATGTGGAACCAAGCGCCTGTAGTCACACCGGTTCGGCTCTGGCAAACAGGTCGGACGGTTTCACGTGGAAGACGGGGAGGACGCGACATGGTGGATGACGGCCTGAAAGCCCGCGCGGTCAAGGCGCGCGACTGGATGCTGGATGCCTCCTTTCCGTTCTGGGCCCATCGCGGCATTCACCCGGAGCTGGGTTTCCGCGAGCGCCTGACCGTACTCGGCGATCCGATCAATGATCTCGATACGCGCGTGCGCCTGCAGGCGCGCCAGACCTTCTGCTTCGCCTTCGCCCAGATCGCAGGCTGGAGCGATCCGCGCGCGGGCGCCTATGTGGCACGCGGCATCGAGACGCTCACCACCCATTGCCGGCGCCCGGACGGGCTCTACGGCGCGCGCATGGCCTATACCGGCGGGCTGTCGAACGCATCTGCCGATCTTTACGACACCGCCTTCGCCCTGCTCGCCTTTTCCTGGGCCACCCGCACCGGGGCCGACGGCGCGGCCGAAGCGGCAGCGGCGGCCTCGAAAGCCATCGAGACCGAGCTGAAGCGCCCGGACAGCGAGGGCGGCTATCGCGAGGCCCTGCCCGCGCCCGGCCACCGCCTGCAGAACCCGCACATGCACCTCTTCGAGAGCTCGCTCGCCCTCTATGAGGCGACCGGCGACGAGACGGCTCTCGCCCGCGCCACCGGCATCGAGACCCTGCTGGAAACCCGTTTCCTGCAGCCCGGCACCGGCGCCCTGCGCGAGGTCTTCGCCATGGACTGGGGCCCGGCAGAGGGTGACCGCCTGGAGGCCGGACACCAGTATGAATGGGTCTGGCTGATGAACGAACGCGCGCGCCTGACCGGCAAGCCCGTTTCGCCCGCCGCCGAAGGGCTCTACGCCAATGCCCTGAAGCTCACCGGCCCGGATGGCGAGGTTGCCCTCTCCCATACGCTGGGCGGCGAGATCCTCGATGCCACCGAGCGCACCTGGGGCCTCACCGAGGCGCTGAAGGCCCATCTGGCGCGCATCGAGCAAGGCGATGCTGCTGCCACGGCGCGCGCCATCGAGAGCTTCGACCGCATGTGGGCGCGCCATGTCGTGCCCGCACCCCAGGGCGGCTGGCTGGACAAATACGGCCACGACGGCGAGCCCGATCTCTCCGATATGACCGCGGCCACCGGCTATCACATCTATGTCGCCATCGCCGAGCTGATGCGCGTGGCTGACGTTTGAGGCCCGCCCCGACGCGCAACAATCCCGGCAGGTTTCCCCAACGGCGTGGCTTGCCGGGCCAGGCCCCTCGCCGCTAGGCTCCCCGCCAGACAAGATATACTCGGAGGAGCCCCATGTCCCTGTTCGACCTCACCGGAAAATCGGCCATCATCACCGGCTCCTCGCGCGGGATTGGCAAGGCCATTGCCGAGGCCATGGCCGAGCAGGGCGCCAATGTGGTGATCTCCTCGCGCAAGCCCGGCCCGTGCCAGGAGGTCGCCGCCGCGATCAACGAGAAGCATGGCGAGGGCACCGCCATCGCCGTGCCGGCCAACATCTCGGAAAAGGCCGAGCTGCAGGCCATGGTGGACGCCGCAAATGCGGCCTTCGGCAAGGTGGATGTGGTGGTCTGCAACGCCGCCTCCAATCCCTATTACGGGCCGATGGAAGGCATTTCCGACGAACAGTTCCAGAAAATCCTGTCGAACAATATCATCTCCAACAACTGGCTGATCCAGATGTGCATCCCGCAGATGCGCGAGCGCAAGGACGGCGCGATCATCCTGGTTTCCTCCATTGGCGGGCTGAAGGGCTCGCCGATTATCGGGGCCTACAACATCTCCAAGGCGGCCGACTTCCAGCTCGCGCGCAATCTCGCCACAGAATATGGCCGGGACAATATCCGCGTGAACTGCATCGCACCGGGTCTGATCAAGACCGATTTCGCCCGCGCGCTGTGGGAGAACCCGGAAACGCTGAAACGTGCGCTGGCCACCACGCCCATGGCCCGTATCGGCGAGCCGGTCGAGATTGCCGGCGCGGCTGTCTATCTCGCCTCGGCCGCCGGCGCCTACATGACCGGCCAGATGATGGTCGTCGATGGCGGCGTCACCATCACCTGACCGGCACACAATCACAGCTTGAACCCTGCGGCCTTGCCAGCCATACCAATCTCCGGCCCAAGCACCATATTCCCGCGATGGACGACTGGATCCTCAGCCACGCGAATGCCCTGCGCGTCAGCGCCTTTCTCGGCGTGATTGCCGCCTTCTCGGCGCTGGAGGCGGTGTTCCCGCGCCGCCGCCGGGGGCAGAAGCGGCTTGCGCGCTGGGCGACCAATTCCGGCATGCTGGTGCTGGCGACCGTGCTGGTGCGCGCCATTGCCTTCGCTGTGCCACTGCTGGCGGGGGTCGCCGCCGCCGGATTTGCCGCAGAGCGGGGCTGGGGGCTTTTCCACCTGATCGGATTTGACGGCTGGGGCGCGGTTCTCGTAGGGGTCCTCATCCTCGATTTCGCGATCTGGTTCCAGCACTGGGCGAGCCATCATGTCCCCCTGCTCTGGCGCCTGCACCGCATCCATCATGGCGACGGGGATATCGACGCGACCACGGCGCTGCGTTTTCACCCGATAGAGATCGCGCTTTCGACCCTGTTCAAGGTCGTCATCATTCTCGCGCTCGGCCTGCCGGTGCTGGCCGTGCTGGTCTTTGAGATTCTCCTGAACGCCTGCGCGGTCTTCAACCATGCCAATCTCGCCTTGCCGGGCTGGCTCGACCGCGCCCTGCGCCAGGTGCTGGTCACGCCCGACATGCACCGGGTCCACCATTCGGTGCACCGCGACGAGCACGACACCAATTTTGGCTTTTGCCTCTCAGTCTGGGACCGGCTGATGCGCACTTACACGGCCCAGCCGCGCGGCGGCCATGACGGCATGCAGATCGGCCTGACACCGATCCAACCCGCCCGAGCGAGCCGGCTGGGAGACAGCCTGCTCGGCCCGTTTACCTGGCCGTGAGCCCCAAGAGCCGATTCACCGCGGCTTGACCGCGGTGCCCAGCTCCCAACCAGTGTTCCTGGCCGCCCCTTTCCGTGATGGACCCCCGTGGTCAAGCCATGGGGAGTCGGGGAAAGGCGGCACTCCCCCTTAAGGCTCCACCACATTGAACCAGAAGGCCGGGGTATCCAGCGCGCCGAACCAGGCCATCAGGGCGGTCGGGTCGCCGGCCAGTGCGATCTCGCCCACCGCGACCAGTTCCGGGAAGGTCCGCACGCGCAGGATGAGGTCGTTGAAGGCCGCCCGGCTCAGCGTCACCGTGGTCGTCGCCTCACCGTCGGGCGCGCCCTCGCGCGGCATGGCCACCGCCGGGCCGACATCCACCGAGATGGTTTCCCCGGTATCGGTGAAGTCGAAGACCAGCACGAAAGGCTCGCGCGTCACGCGTTCCGGCGCATACCGCACGGCCATGGCATCGAACAGGTCCACCGTCGGTACGCCCTTGATGAAATCCGGGCTGCCGGTCTGGATGTCGCCGGTTTCGGGCACTCCATTGCGCAGCTCCTGCGCGCCGGTGAGATAATAGGCCCGCCATGCGCCGCTCTCGGCCTGGAAGCCCATCTGCTCATAGGTCGCTGCCAGCCAGTCGCGCGCGGGCTGGAAGTCCGGCTCGGCGAAGACCGCCTGGTTCAGCACATCGGCGGCCCAGCGATAATCGCCTTCCTCGAAGGCGCGCTCGCCCTCGGTGACCACCGCCTCGATCCCGCCCATGGCGGCGACGAAGCGTTTGGCGCGCTCGACTGGCGGGTGGGCATGGTAATTGGCCGGCACGCCGTCCCACCAGCCGAAATAGAACTGGTAGACCGCCTTTGTGTTGTGATTGAGCGTGCCGTAATAGCCGCGCGTGTCGAAATGCTCGGCCTGGACGGCGGGCTCGTCAATCTCCTCGGCGATTTCCACCGCCGTCTCGCCGGCATTGGCCCGGCGCAGGGCCTGGTCGTGGGTGTAGCGGTAGATATCGCGCTGGCCGCGCAGGAAGCTCGTAACATTCTCCTCGCCCCAGGTCGGCCAGTGATGGGAGGCGAACACCACATCGGAGGTGCCATAGCGCGTGAGCACATAGTCGATGGCCTCGCTCCATTTCAGGAGATCGCGGACCTTGGCCCCGCGCGGGGTGAGCGCGTTGTGGAAGGTGGCGGTGGCGACCTCGGCGCTGCACAGGGCATCGAACTGCGGCAGGTAGAACATGAACTCGGCCGGCGCCTCGGTGCCGGCGGCGTCGACAAACTCGAACACCACGCCGTCGATCACCCGCTGCGTGCCGCGCCCGGAGATTTCCTCGGTCGGCTCGATCAGGCCGATCGTGCCGGCGCTGAGGCCGGGGCCGAGGCCGATGGAGACCTGGCCGGTCGGCCCGTGCGGCAGGGTGTTGCCGAACATCAGCGCCGCGCGCCGGGACATATGATTGCCTGCCAGCAGGTTTTCCGCCACCGCCGATTCGGAAAAGCCGATGGGCGCGAGCACGGGAATGCCGCGCTCTTCGATATCGGCCTCGCTGATCACGCCGCGTACCCCGCCGAAATGGTCGGCATGGGAGTGTGTGTAGATCACCCCGCTCACCGGACGCTCGCCGAGCGTGTCATTGACGAGCTGGAGCGCGGCGGCGGCGGTTTCCGAGGACAGAAGCGGATCGACGATGATCCAGCCGGTCTCGCCGCGAATCACGCTCATCACCGAGAGATCGTATCCGCGCACCTGGTAGATGCCGTCCATGACCTCAAACAGGCCGTGCATGTTGGTCAGCTGCGACTGGCGCCAGAGCGAGGGGTTCACTGTGTCGGGCGCGGGGCCGGTGACCTTGTCATATTCGGCAATCGGCCAGATCACCTTGCCGTCGGCATCATAGATCGCATCGCCCTCGATCTGGGCGAGCAGGCCGTGGGCGGCATCCTCGAAATCGCCCTGGTCGTCCAGCGGCAGGCGCTCGGCGATAGCGGCATTGGCCGCGCGCGTGGCATCGGTTGCCTCGCCCACCGGCGGCGCGGGGAACTCGATGGCCGGCGGCGCGGCGGCCTCGGTGGCTTCCTCCGGCGCGGGCTCGGCGACGGTTGCGCAGGCGCCCAGCAGCGCGCTGGCGGCAAGCAGAAGTGTGGTGTGTTTCATGGCTAACCTCCCAAACGGCCCGGCTGACGCGGGCTCTGTCTGAGGCAAGGCTTATCAGCCGATCCTGCGGGCGTCATCTCGGACGTAGGGGAAAGTGATATGCAGCCGGGTGATACCGCCCGGTGCATATCGGCCTACGGCCTCCATGCACCCTACTTGCTGCCCCTTTCCGTGATGGCCCCCGTGATCAAGCCACGGGGAGTCGCAGCCAACGGAACTTCACAATCCATGGATCCCCGCTTTCGCCGGGACAAGCGGTTCTGTGTGGCCAGCAGCCTTGAGCCCGTCTCATGTGACGAGCGAAGCGAGGATACGGAGACAGACAGAGACTCAGCCTTGAGCCCGTCTCATGTGAGGGTGCCAGCCCGATACGGGATCAAACAGGAATGGAGCGGGTAGACGGGATCGAACCGACATCCTCAGCTTGGAAGGCTGCTGCACTACCATTGTGCTATACCCGCGCACCGAATGGGCGGAGATACTGCGCTCGCCCCTTCAGTTCAAGTGCGGAATGCGGCGCGGGGCACCATTCTCTCACGCCTCCGCACCGTCGCGCCCCGGGAAGCCCGCAGAGAAATGGACCCGGCCCGCCATGGGCCCTACTGGATGATCGGGTTCAGGTGCAGGTGGCCGGTATGGGAGTGCGCGCCCTCATGGCCATGCTCGTCATTGCGCTCGACACTGATGAGATTGAGCGCGTCAAAGCTGATGCCGCGCTCTGCAGACAGAGATGCGGCCAGGGTCCGCACATTGGAGATCGGGCCTTTCAGGATCATGGTCTCCAGGCTGCGGTGATGGGTCAGCGGCACCGATTGGGTGGAGACGACGAGATCGTGGTTCTCGTGCTGCAGGTCCGCCAGCCGCATCGGCATGCCGCGCACCGACCGGTCGCACACGAAGGAGAGGACAGCGGTGCAGTACCCGCTTCCGGACTGGTTGCCCGCCCAGTCCGACAAGGTCCCGCGCAACAGGTCGCGGACAGCTTCGGACCGGCTGGAATAGCCCTTCTCGGCGGCATATTCGTCGAGATGGCCGGCCAGGGATTCATCCATGGAAACCGTCACACGCTGCATGGGGCTCTCCTCATTCAGAAACTGTAGCGCAGGCTCAGCCGCACCTGACGCGGCTCGACCGGGTGGAAATGCAGATCCTCGACGGGCGAAGCTTCACCGGGAAGCTGGGACTCGAAATAATAACTGATATCAGCATCTTCTGCATCGAAAGCGTTCAACACTTCCAGTGTGACTGTGACGTTTCGCCAGTCATAGCTGCCCGACAGGTTCACGATGGTGGTGGGGTCGGAAGTCAGCGCGCCGTCCTCGATCAGGGGCGCCTCGCCGAAATGGCGCAGGCGCGCGCTGAAGGTCCACGGGTCGAGATCGGCCAGCACGCCGCCACCGATGACGCTTTCCACCGCGCCGGGGATCTCCGTCTCGCTGCCGGGGATGTCGAACTCGGCATCGGTGTATGCTGCCGACAGGTCGGCCACGAGCCAGTCGGTGGGCTGCCAGAAGAGGCTCGCTTCGACGCCCGTGCGCGTGGAAGCATCATTGGCCTCGGTCGTGCCGGCATCGCCGACAAAGACCAGCTCTGAATCAAGATCGAGCGTGAACACGGCGAGCGAACCGCGAAACGCGCCGCGTTCCAGACGCGCGCCGATTTCCGCGCCTTCCGCGCGCACCAGGATCGGCACCCGGTCGACCGGGTCGCCGCTTTGGGGATCGACCATGATGGTCGCCCCGCGCACATCATTGGAGTGAAAGCCCTGGCCGTAATTGGCGTAGAATTCCAGGCCTTCGGCGGCTTCCCAGGCGAGCGCCGCGCTGGGGCTCAGCAGGCTGTCATCGGCCGAACCGCCATTGAGCGGCTCGCTGATCGCGGTGACCTCGGCATCGTAATAGTCCCCACGCAGGCCGAGCGTGGCGCGCAGCGTGTCGGTGAGGGCATATTCCGCCTCACCCCAGAGGCTGAAGCTGGTCTCCTCGACACTGTCCTCGCGCACCGTGGAGACCCGCTCGCGCCCGGCGGTCTTGAAGAGGCCGATATCGGAGATGTCGTCGACGCGCGTCTCGGCGCCGAGCCGGAGCTTCAGCCGATCCGTCAGGTCGCGATGGTGCGACAGGCTTGCGCCATAATAGGTGCGCTCATCCTTCTGCTCGAACTCGTCGCCATTGACCGGGTCGTCGAGGAAATAGGTGAAGTTG
The DNA here is from genome assembly GCA_002408125.1 of Hyphomonadaceae bacterium UBA5336. Lineage (GTDB taxonomy): Bacteria > Pseudomonadota > Alphaproteobacteria > Caulobacterales > Hyphomonadaceae > UBA5336. The sequence goes on from DHQO01000002.1 coordinate 24,025, forward strand.
GAATAGAGCGCGAAATCGTATGACACGGCATAGGCGCCGAGGCGGGTTTCGGCACCATCGGCATGTGTATAGCTCGCCTGGCCGTTCAGGCCGAGCCGGGTCGTCTGCCCGCCGAGATCATCATCGATATAACCGAACCGGTCGATCAGGCCGCTTTCCACGGCGCGCAGGGGTACCTGGTCGGTCGAGGTCCAGTCGCTGTCATAGGCGCTGGCCGACAGTGAGAAATGCCATGGCCCGGCCTCGTGCACCAACTTGGCAAGCGCGTTGAGCTTTGAAAGGTCCTGGTCGAGATCCCACGGGCCGTCATAGGCCTCCGCCTCCAGGGCGAGCAGAAGATCGGTCTCGGCGCCAAGGGCGAGATCGCCCGCTGCCACGCCGCGCAGATAGCCGAACTCGCCGGCCGACACCTCGATGAAGTCGCGCTCCAGCTGGTCATAAGTGGTGTAGCGCGCCGATCCGGCAGCGGAGAAATCGCCCGTGGAGGCACGGTAGGGCCCCTTGCGGAAGTCCACGCGCTCGACCAGTTCCGGGATCACGAAATTCAGGTCGAGATAACCCTGGCCATGACCATGGGTGCGCAGGTTGACCGGCACACCATCCACGCTGGCGGAAAAGTCCGTGCCATGATCGAGATTGAAGCCGCGCAGGAAATACTGGTTCGCCTTGCCCTCGCCGGAGTGCTGGGTGGCGACCACGCCGGGGATCACCTCCACGAGCTCGCCGACGCGCGACAGGGGCCGGTCCTCGAAATCGGCATAGCCGACCACGCCTTCCGAAGCCGCGCCGGCCGTGCCCACCAGTTCGAGGCTGCGGCCATAGACCGTGACGGTTTCGAGCGTTTCCTCGGTGTCGGCGACAGGCGCGGTATCGCCGCTCTGGGCATGGGCGAGAACGGGCAGGCTCACAGTCAGGAACAGAGCCAGGGAAACGGTACGGCGCATGGAGACCTCGATCGTGCAATAACATTACAGGCCCAGTATGCACTTATTTTGAAATGTGAATACAATTGTTCCGCCGACCAGCATGCCTGAGCGGACAAGCCGCCAGCCCTGCGAGCAACGCACAATTGCATTTCAGCGAAATGCCGCTAGCGTTCGCCAATGGCTTGGGGTGATTGCAGCAAATTGAAGTATTGTCGCGTCATCTGCGCGGGCTTGAGATACGCAGCCTCAGGAATGCTGATTTCCTCTGGCGATCAGTTTTGCCCGGCCCTTCCATGAACAGTCAGAACTTCAGCTTCATTGCCGGCACAGAACCGCTCTTGTATCGGCTCGCAGTGTTGTCAGAACAGATGTTCTCGACCGACCCAAACACATCGCTCCTGAAATCCCGCCAGTTCGGGGAGGCGATCGCCCAGCAAGTCGCAGCCCGTTCGCAGCATGCCGGCATGCCTGGTGAGCGACAGATCGATCTTCTCAACCGTCTCAGAGCAGACGGGTTATTGCCCAGATCCATAGCAGACATGCTTCATTTCATTCGCAAGAGAGGGAATGAGGTGACGTGATCTGGTGAAAGTGGTCCGGATTTGATGTTAGTTTTCCAGCGGCTTGAGACGCTTGGCGACATCGTGGTGATGGACAATCTGCCCGCCCACAAACCAACCGGTGTACGTGAAGCCATGGAAGCAGCAGGTGCCGAACTCCGCTTCCCGCCGCCCGATAGCCCCGACTTCAATCCGATCGGAATGGCGTTCTCCACGCTCAGGGCGCTCCTCAAGGAGCCCTCAGCACGCACGATCGCACGAGCGACAACCTCTGGCGCGTCATCGCCTCCGAACCATCACCAACCCCTCCTGAACAGCCAAAACCACTAAGCTCAACTTGGCCCAGTTTTAAGGGGGAAGGACAATGCGACCGAACACATCGCAGCCAATTAGCCATATGGCGCTATTGTGTGATCTGAAACTTACTCACAATGCACGCTGACGATCGTCCAAATTCACAATTCCTTGCTCCTGAGACTGAGCCCCTCGAAGCTTGTCGAGCAAATTGCCCCAATTTGGTGGCGCCACATTCGACCGCCAACCGACATGAAAATCGGGTCTGGATATTATCAGATTGTGACAAAACCACGGAGCATTGTCTGGATACGGGATGTCCAGCACCTTGAGCGGGATGCCCTGTTCACGTGCCACCCGCTCCGCATCTCCGATATCTACACCAGGATCAAATCGAACAAGGGTAAAATCGCGTCCCAGTACATCATAAAGAGATGTCCCATCCTTTAGCCAGAAGTGCGGGAACCGGCAGCCTGGAACCGTAGATGGAGTTGCTGTACCCATAGTATAGGGCGGTGCTTTCATATTGTCGTATGCAATAACTGGTGATTTATCATAATAATAACCGAAGTTAAGTCCTTCGCAGGTCAACTGACCGATATTCATTTCGTAAAGCTCTACACCAAAATCTTTGCGCGCCTGCTGCCCAGATTCCCCCTCAGACAATAGTAACTCTGGTACATTCTTCTTCTGGTTCTGCTCGAATACCCTGACCGCCACCTCCATAGCATGACGAGAAACCTGCTCGGTAATCGGCTGGCGCTCATCCTGATAGGTTTCCAACAGAGCCTCAGGTGCCCACCCATTTACAACCGCTGCCAACTTCCACGAAAGGTTCACCCCATCGGCAATCCCGGCATTCATGCCGTACCCACCATAGGGAACCCACAAATGCGCCGCGTCGCCCGCCAGAAAGACATTCCCGACCCGGAACCGCGACGCCAGAAGCCGCCTGGCGGTCCAGTCGACGTGCTTAATTATCCGATACTCAAAATCTTCTCCTACGCCTAGCAGCGCCCGGATCGAATCATCGACACCCACATCATCGAAGTCCGCCCCTTCCGGAACCATAGAATGAACGAGCCAAAGCCGTTCACCGTCAATTGCCAATACGCCGCCAAATACTTCGTGATTGATAACGAGTTCCATCCAAGGCGGCCGATGCTTGATCCGCTCACGGAGATCATCAGCCTCAATCAAGATCGACCGCTGCTTATAGAGAACTGCATCACCTTCCAACGGTATGTCGAGTTTCTTTCGAACCATGGATTTGCCGCCATCCGCGCCGACCAGAAAGCGAGAACACAATACCCGTCGTTCACCAGATTTTGTATCTTCAATATCCAGTGCGACGTGAGTGCCATGGTCAGTAAAGTTCAACACTTCTGAATTGTGCTGCAATGAAATGTAATGCGATTCTACGATTGCTTCTTTCAACACCGGTTCGATATACATCTGACTTGCGCGATGCACGGGCTCCGGCGTAAGCCAATCCGTATCCGGAAAACCAGGCGCTGACCGCCCTGATGCATCGAAGCGTTCCGCACGACTAGGAAGAACGATGCGCGTCAATTCATGTCCAGACACAAAGCCGGTTGAGAACCTCACGTCCGTCGGGTAATCGTCGGGCAAACCGCATTGACGCACCCGATCGGCAATTCCAAAACGCCTAAATGTTTCCATCGTACGCGCTGCCACTGTGTTACAGCGCGCATCTGCGGGAACTTCCGCGGAACGTATCTCCAGTATCACACTTTTCACACCGCGCGACGCCAAATCGAGCGCTACAGACATGCCAACAGGCCCCGCACCAATAATCGCTACTGGCGTGTCGAGAGCGACTTTGTTCCTGGAATCTGGCATAGTTGTCTCCCTTTTCGCTAAAGTAGCGCGCAAGGGAGCCTGCTAAAAATCCATTGTGCAGATTGCTCATATCGGCTCAACCAATGGAACGGTATGCTGAGCCGCGAATTTGCGGGAAAAGATCTTAGCTGGGCATCGAACGCAGAGCGCAAAGTAACGACTATTTGCCCCCTGCCACAAAAATCACGAAAAGGCGCCAGATCGAATCTCACATCTCGGATCCGGTCAGCAAAATGAATTTAATGTTCTGTGTGCTTTGTTTGCGTATGATTTTTTGGTTAACCTAAGCTTGGTCCTTACTCACCTCACAGTTAGAAAGCCCAGGTACATAGCGGATACCGCATCACACCCAGACGAGAAACAAACATGCGATTACTGAGCGAGCCAGAAGCAAAAATAGAAAAAGAGCCCTCACTTGGAATAAATCAAAAATGAAGCCACTCCGCTCCATCAATCTAAATCTTCTACCTATCCTTCGGGAGCTTTTGATCAATGAGAGTGTGTCTCACGCCGCCGAGATTCTGAACATGAGTCAATCGGCCACCAGCGAAGCTCTCGGCCGCTTACGTCATATGTTTGACGACCCGCTACTGGTTCAACATGGGCGCCAGATGCAGCGCACACCCTTCGCGAGCCAGCTGCTGCCAGCTATTGAGGAAGCTGTTCAGTCCCTGCACACGCTTTTCCGGGATCCGTACTTTGATCCTGCAAAATCGGAACGCTCATTCAGGATTGGAACTGCCGACTGTTTGCTCTTTCTTTTTGGCGCGCCTTTACTTGAAGGCATTGGCAGGGAGGCTCCAGGCTTGGAAATGGAGTTCTGCAATGTCAGTACGCACATGATTAATCCGCTTGAGAAGGGCGTGATGGATTTTATTGTGGCACCCGAAGGGTTTTTGCCCGCAGAGGATCCGGGCTTCCTGAAATCCGAACTACTTTTCGAAATTGATTTCGTTGGAATCGCCTGCCAGAATAATAAACTGGCAGATGATAACATGGACATTGAAGAGTATCGAAAACTTTCTCACGTAGTTTATCACCTGGAGGAGAAATCTTGGACCTCCCTTGAGGCGCAGGTACTATCTTCTATTGGGGTTGAACAGTACAATTTAGCATTTGTTCAACAATTTATGCTAATGCCGTTCCTACTGAAGAACACGAATGCTGTGGCAATTGTGCAGAGATACATAGCAGAAATATTCAAAGACTTGGCGTCGATAAAGACGTTTACTCCCCCAGTGCCGATGTCAAACACCAACATATTCTTGTACTGGAGTTCAATTTCCGAACGAGATCCGGCGCACTCGTGGATGCGGAATGCCATTATTCAAGCAGCGCGCGGCGCGTATCGAGTTACATCGAATTAAACTGATCGCCTGTTCTCAGTTCTAAAAACAGAACTATTGCCAACCAAACCTTTCAGCCCCTTGTGCCTCTCCGGGAAATCGATCGCATTTGGAACGGAAGTTTCCGCAGTTTCTCGCATTGGCAAGTAAGATCGACTGAGGAGGTTTATCAGTACTCCCCGGGAACCCGCCTCCGATCACGTTGCGCGCGCCCATTACATTATTCACAACAAGCCAGCAAACACTTCTCAGCATCGCGCATAGGGGCCCGGTTCGCTCCAGAAAGGCCATATTTGCTTCCACCCCAATCTCACTTCGCTCCGAGTCTAAAACTTGCGTTCAATCCGCACACCGACTTCACGAGGCCGTTCGTAGATCACGATGTCCCCGACAGGTGTCGCAGACGCCTGAGCATATATCGTTTCATTCGTGATGTTTGTTCCGAACAGAACCAGCCTCCAGTCCTCGTCAGCAGACTCCCACGATACCTGCGCATTCAGGCGCGTGTATGCGGGCTGCGCAAGGCGGCCATTGAAATCGTGGTATACTTTCGCGCTGCCGAACAAGGATGTATTGAAGGCAAGCTCGCCTTGTGACAACGGCTTGGTCCAGGTCGCATTCAACGAATATGTATAGCGTGGGGCCCTGATCATATCGTTGCCCGACGCATCGACCGCACTCACTGAATTGCCTACCGGCAATCCACCGGCCCCGATCACGGGGATATAGTCCTGAGCATTGGGGAAAGACGCATATTCGGCGTCCAGAACTTCTCCGTTGGCAGAGATTGAGAAGTTCTCGTCAAGGGCAGCCTGGACTTCCAGATCGATCCCGCGGATCTCCGCCTTTGCTGCGTTCAACAAGAGAAAAGTTGATGTGCCCACGGCATCGGATGCGCGTGCTGTAACCTGAAGGTCGTCATAGTCATAATTGAAGACCGACACATTTGTTCTCAGCCAGGGCAACGGATCTGACTTCAGGCCGAGTTCGACGGAGTCGAGCGTCTCGGGCCGAACCGGATCGGCTGCGAACCCGTATGAGTTATAGACGCCGCTCTTGAAGCCGGTGCTGTATGTAAGATAGGCATTCGTATTGGGCGTGAAGAAATACTGCGCGGTAGCGCGGTACGTCATCTTGTCATAAGTTCTTGACGTAGGGCTGACAACTGTCGTGCCATTGAACTCTTGGGTAAACCCGCGATCCTCGGTTGTGTATCGCAGGCCGCCGACAAGATTGAGCTTGTCCGTTGCATGCCAGGTAACTTCTCCGAAAGCCGCCAGGGACTCGACCGTCGCATCGCCGACCAATCTGTTAAATCCTACGGTCGTATAGGTCGGGGCGACGCCGGAGAACACATTGGCAATGCCGAGGCTATTCATATCGAAATAGTATCCGCCGACAATCCATTCGATATTCGACTCATTCTGCGACAGCAGGCGGATCTCATGGCTCCACGCTTCCGTAAATGTCCGCGGGATATTCTGCGAGATTAAAACCGGAGAGGCATCCGCATCCGTATTCATCTTGACCTTGTCGTCCAGATAACCACTGCTTGTTTCAAGACGCACAGACCCAAGATCCAGGCTGTTCCTCAGCGTTGCCGTATACTGCTGAACCCCGACCTTCGAAGGAATGCCAATCGCGACATCGAATGGCTCGGTGGGCACAATGTTTCCAGGCACAAGATTGCCCGCCGTGTTCCCTCCCAAGGGTGCAATCACATTGCCGTCCCCGCTCTGCCGGTCGGCATAGCCCAGAGTCAATATGGAGCTGAAACTTTCACTTGGCTGGAACAGGAGCTTGGTACGGATATTGTAGGAATCGGTACCGCCAACCTTCTGCCCCGAAGCAAGATTGTTGATGTACGGATCTGTGGACGAATAGAGAAGATTGATGTCAGCGGCTACTTTGTCAGTGATCGGACCTGTGAAATAGCCCTTCACTTCAGCCGCATTCTCCCCCTCCAGCCAGCTATACTGGCCACTTACCTGGCCGGCAGCAGAAAAGCTCGGATCCGGTGTGATGACATTGACCAGTCCGCCCGTGGCGTTCCGGCCGAATAGCGTACCCTGCGGCCCCCGCAGAACTTCAACCCTTTCCACTTCGCCAAAGTCGACGATATTGCCCTGCGCACTCGGCTGGTAGATGCCGTCCACATAGATCGCGATATTGGGTTCATCCGAAGGCGAAATCCCGGACCAGCCCACCCCGCGGAGTGTCGGTTGAACAACCGCGAAAGTCCGGCCTCCATTGTATCCCGGCACAACAAAGGTCAGTTCTCGGACGTCTGTGACACCACTTCCAGCCAGCGATTCATCCGTAATGGCACTCACTGTCACGGGCACATCCTGCAACGCAACCTCGCGGCGCGTTGCCGTCACGACCACCTGGTCAAGCGTTCTTTCCGACTGTGTATCCCCCGCGGGTTGCTCCCCAGCTTCTTCCGACTGCGCAAATGCCAGCGGGGACACGCTGCACATCAGGAATGTGAGCCCAATGGCCTTGTGATTGATAAACTTCATTTTCTTCCTCCCGACCAATGCTGATCCAATCCCAGCAATTTTGTTTTGTTTTCAGGGCCGCTTTCAAAGGTTCGGCCTGATCATGCCGCAACCAATTGACTTCAAAGCCTCCTTATTCATCACCCCGATGCCCTGCGACCGGAAAAGCCATGACCCAAGAACTTGGGGGAAAAACGAAGACCGCCGGTCAACTTCAGGCCGATTTATCTTTTGGTTGCCCTCTCTTCTCGATTTCCTACTCGAGCCCGAAACGCCTCTGGACAGTCGAAGCTTTTGGTGGAGTGCGTATCAATTCACCAGTACGAATTGAAATCGCCTTTTTAAATGTCTCGTATCGGTGTGCTCTGAGCCCAAGGCCTGGGGCGAAAGCCTCGACCCGTTCCGCATGGACAAGCTGCTCGCCCTGGATGAGCGGCTGACGCGGCAGAGCGAAAAAGTGATGGGGATGCTGATTCGGCTTCAGAAGATGCGACTGGCTGCGCCCTTGAGGCAGATTTCCAGTAAATAGTTCTGATTGAGCGAAGCGGCTATGCAGACCACAATGTGGGGACAGGTGTGGGAACGGTGTTTGGACTGGTCAGGCACATTCCTTGCAAAACAAGGACATATGAGAAGGAAATGGTGGAGCTGAACGAGGAGAGTTCGAACCAGAACAGCCCTGAGCGCGATCCATGTGAGGGCGTAAGCCCGATACGGGATCAAACGAAGATGGTGGAGGGGACAGGATTCGAACCTGTGTACGCAATGCGGGCAGATTTACAGTCTGCTGCCTTTAACCACTCGGCCACCCCTCCACGGGATGCATCAGCTTGTCAGCAATTGCCTTGCTGCCGGCTAACGCTTATGGCGACCCCTTTGAGGGCCGCCCTGAGCGGCTGGAAGGGCGTCTTATAGGCATGTCGAAACACCCACGCAACCGCCAGAAGCCGCTGAGGCGAAAACAAAATGCACCCGATGAGGGTGGCCCGCTCTGGCTCTGGGGGATTCATGCGGTGGACGCGGCGCTCGCCAATCCCGCGCGCACTCGCCTGCGCCTTGTGGCGAGCGAAAATGCCGCGCGCCGAATGTCGCTTTCCAATGCCGAAATCATGGATCCGGGCGAGATCGGCGACCTTCTCCCGCGCGGCGCCGTGCACCAGGGCGTGGCCCTGCAGACCGAACTGCTCACGCCGGTTGAGCTTGAGGACATGGTGGCCGCGCGCCCGCGCTGTGTCGGCGTGCTCGACCAGTTGGAAGACCCCCACAATCTCGGCGCCATCTTCCGCTCGGCCGCCGCCTTCGGTGTGGAGGCGGTCATCCTGCAGACGCGCCACAGTCCGCCGCTCACCGGTGTGGTGGCGAAATCGGCCGCCGGCGCGGTGGAGCGCGTCAGCGAAGTGCGGGTGGTCAATATCGCCCGCGCGCTCGATACCCTCGCCGATGCCGGTTATGCGGTGATCGGCCTTGCGGGCGAGACCGAAACCGAGCTGGAAACCGCGCTCGCCCTGCCCGGCCCCCATGCCATGGTGCTCGGCGCGGAGGGCTCTGGCCTGCGCCCCGGTGTCGCCAAGGCCTGCGGCCAGGTCGCGCGCATCCCGATGAGCGGGGACATGGAAAGCCTCAATGTCTCCAACGCGGCGGCCATCGCCTTCTATCTCGCCCAACGCAACATGAATATCTGAGGCGTATTTTCGCCGGATTGATCGGCTGGTATAGGCGCAGTCGGACCTGCCGGAGGACAGCCCATGATGCGTCTCATTTCCCTCATCCTGATCCTTGTCGGGATCGGCGCGGTTGCACTCGGATTTCTGGCCTGGCAGGCGCCCGAAGCGGTGAAGGTCGCCGAGAGCGCCGAGGTCGAAAGCAGCGCCGCAGCCCCTGCTCCGCCCAGGACGGAGCGCAGCCTGGAAGAGCCGACCTTCGGCACGGCCAGCGCTCCGACCGAAGCGGCCGAGGTGGAAACCCTGCGCCGCGTGCCCATCGCCCACGAGACGCCCACCGAGGCGAGCTTCGGACAGCCCTTTGATGTCACGCTCGCCATCGACGCGACCGGGGCGGAAAGCGCGATTGAGGCCCTGCCCGGCCGCACCGAAGCTGTCGAGGGCACTGCCCAAGTGGGCCTGGATGTGCGCGCGGCGCTGATCGGCACCGCCTTCGAGATCGAGCCGCTGAGCCCGGCCGACCAGGCCATTTCCACGCTGACGGCCAATACCTGGCGCTGGAAGGTCACTCCGCTGGCCAATGGCGAGCATGATCTCGTGCTGGAAATCTATGCTCTGCGCGGGGATCGCGCCTTGCCCGTGCGCACCTTCCATGACGAGGTGACCGTGAAGGTGTCCGCCCTGCGCCAGGCCATCACCATGGCGCAAACGGCCAACCCACTCTTTATGGTGCTGGGCGGGGTCGGCTCCGTACTCGGCGGCGCATTCACGGCCTTGCGGTTTTTCTCGAAGGCGTCCGGGCGGGGCTGAGGGCTCCACCTTTCCAGCACCTCACCTTCGCGACTCCCCGTGGTTTGACCACGGGGTCCATCACGGAAAGAGCGGCCAGGAACCCCAGTCAGGAGATGGGCACCCGCGGTCGAGCCGCGGTGAATCGGTTCTCGAACAGGCAATGCTCCGACCTCCGATTCATATCGCTTGACCGCAATACACTACATATGTAGCGTAACCGCGAATCAGATAGCGAAGGCGCCACGCATATGCACCATCCTCCCCCCTCGGATGCCGAACTCACGGTTCTCAAGCATTTCTGGAAAGCCGGTCCGCAAAGTGTGCGCGAAGTGCATGCCGCCATCAGCATAGCCACCGGCTGGAAACCCTCCACAACGCGCACGGTGATTGCGCGCATGGAAGCCAAGGGCCTGTTAACCCGCGGGGATATGCACGGGCTTTCGGTCTATTCCGCCGCTTCCGACAAGGTCTCGACCCTGGCCGGCCTGATGACCAGCCTCGCCCGTGATGTGTTCGAGATGAGGGGCGCCGTGCCCGCCAGCTTCTTCGCCGACAGCCCGCTTCTCAGCGAGGCGGAGGCCGCCGAACTCGAAGCGCTGGTCAGCTCAGCTCTGGAGGAGGACGGAGATGCTTGAACTCACCCTGATGTCGCTTTGCTTTTCGTTCGCCGGCCTTGCGCTGGCGCGTGGCCTGGAACTGATCTTCCGCGACCCTCGCGACCGGCAATGGCTCTGGCGCATCGCGCTCATGGTCACCGCCCTGCCGGTGCTGGCCTGTGCCCTTGACCAGCTCGGCCTGCGCCTGCCGATCCAGCCGGTGCTGACGCTCGACGGCTTCGATGTCGGCCTCACCGGACAGGCCGCCGGCACGGCTGGGGTGGCCGCCGCGCCGGTCGCGATCACCGGGTGGAGTTTTTCGTTGGAGGCCTGTCTCATGGCCGCGATAGCGGGTGTCCTGGTCTGGCGGGCCGGCGTGGCCATCTTCGCCGCAATTTCCCTGACGCGGGCGCTGAAATCGGCGGCGCCCGAGCCCGCCAGCGCCCAACTCTGCCTGGAGGCGAGCCGCGCGGCGGCCACCGCCGGCCTGCTGCACACACCCGAAACCGTGGAGATCTGCTCGCGCCACAGCGCCTTCGTGACCGGGCTCTGGTCTGGCAAGATCCATGTCTCGCGCGAGGCCATGGCCGTACTCACACCTGCCGAACGGCACGTCATCCTCGTCCATGAGTGCACCCATATCCGGCGCGGCGACCTGATCTGGCGCCGGGTGGAGCGCGCAGTATGCGATCTCTTCGCCTGGCTGCCGCCGGTCTGGTTCGCCCGCGCCCGTCTGGAAGCCCTGCGTGAACTGGCCTGCGACCGTGAGGCCATCGCCCAGCTCGGCACCCCGGCCCCCTACGCACGCACGCTGATAAAGGCGGCGCGGTTCCTGTCGTCACCTGCCGCTGCGGCGGCATTCAACACCAAAGGCAATCAAAGCATGAAAACCCGAATCCTGGCCATGACAGGCCCCAAGCCTCACTCCAAACCGCGCACCATGGCCGCGCTCACCGCGCTCGCCCTCATCGCCGCGCCCCTGGCCGTGGCGCAGATCGCCGGCGATGCCACCTCCGGCTCATCGATCTACACCTCTGTCGTGGTGGCCGATGCGCACAAGATCTCCTCGCGCTTCGGCACGCGCACCGATCCCATCTCCGAAAAGATCGCCCTACACAAGGGCGTCGACGTGCCGGCCGAGCTCGGCGCGCCCGTCACCGCGCCGGCGGCCGGTGTGGTCGGCCATGTCGGCACCAGCACGGCCGGCTATGGCAACTATGTGAAACTGAAAATCGCCGAGGACACGATCCTGATCTTCGCTCAGCTTGAGGAAGCCAGCGTGGCCGAGGGTGACATTGTGCAGGCCGGCGATGTGATCGGCCTGGTCGGCATGAGCGGGCGCGCCACCGGCCCGCACCTGCATTTCGAGGTCATCGTGGATGGCGAGAATGTCGACCCGCTCGGCGTGGAAGGCCTGATGCTCTTCCCGGACGCCTAGACCCCCTGTTCTCATCATCGCGATGGGAACCGGATGATGAGTTCTACAACTTGCAGCACCTCATGGCTCACCCGTTCGCCATGAGGTGCCTTTTTGCGTTTTGTGGCGGGCACCTGTCCCTTGGGACTCAGGCGTCCATGCTGCGCCAGCCCGCCAGCAGCGTGCGCAGCGCGGCCACGAAGGCGAGCGGCTGGTCGAGCATGATGTGGTGCTGGGCATGCGGAATGGAGATGAAGGGCACCGGGCCAAGATTTTCGAGCATGAAATCGCGCACATCATTGCCGACCAGAATGGACTGCTCGCCGCGGAGCACCGCCGTGCGGCACTGGCAGGCCGCCATCAACTCGCCGGGATTGTCGCGGCCTTCATAGTGGCGCCAGATGCCGGGATCGAACTTCCAGGCCCAGCCCGGCTCGCCCTGGTCGCCGATCCCCTCTTTCAGCGAATGGCGGGCGATATAGTCGAGGATATAGTGGTTCTCGCAGGGCTGGGGCGGAGCCAGACGAAAGCGTGCGAGGGCGGCCTCAAGGCTCGGATAGACCCGCGTGCCGATGGGCCGGGTCGGCGGGCCCATCTGCTCTCCGCCGGGCGGATTGATCCGCGTGTCCACCGTGATCGTGCCGCCGAGCCGCGCGCCATGCTCGGCCGCCACCAGCAGGTTCACAAAGCCGCCGAAACTGTGCGCGCAGATCACGGGCGGGATGGCATGGGCCAGCATGCCGGTCTCTTCCAGCACCGCCATCTCCTCGGCCGCGAAGAGGTCCATCGTATAGTGATCGCGGCGGTCTGAGTCGCCCATGCCGGAAAAGGTCAGAGCCGCGACCTGGTAGTGTTCTATGAAATAGGGCGCGATGAAATCCCACCAGTGGGCGTGCGCGCCATTGCCATGCACGAATAACAGGCCCGGCTTGTCCGCCTCGCCCCAGACCTGATAGTGCACGCGCGCCTCGCCGACCTCGACAAAGCGCGTCTCATGGGGCGTTGCCACCGCGCGGGTGAACCAGGCTGGTGCCGGCGGCACCGCGCCGTCATAGGCCGCCAGCGGGACAGGGTCGAAGTCGGGGGAGGAAGTATCGTCCATGCGCCGACTTAGCGGGCCAGACCATGCCCTGACAATCGCTGACGTTGCGGAGAGCAAAAATCATTCTGACCCCTTTCAGGCGAATTTCCCGCCTTCATCGGCAAGAGCCCCTTGAACCCTGGAGACCCCGATGTTCCGTTTCGCTCAGACCGCCCGCAAGCTGGCTGCCGCAATGGCCCTGCTTGCCCTGCCCGCCGGCGCCTTCGCCGATGCAGGCTCCTCCATGCATGTCCGCCAGGTCGATGTGATCGACCAGGGCGCGCCTCGTGGGCCGACCCGCGTCTTTTCCACCCTGATCCCGGCGGACTGGACGACCCAGGGCGGCGTGTCCTGGATGGGCGGGTGCAAGCTTGGGCCGAACACGGTCTGGAGCGCCTCCAGCCCGGACCAGGCCTACTCCATCGGCTTCCTGCCGCGCGAAAGCTGGGGCGCGGGCAGCCATGGGCGCGCCTCGGGCTGCCATGACGGAAGTTTCGAGAATGCCGAGCAGGTCACCCGTGCCTATCTCGCGCTGAATCCGAATGTCCGCGTCACCAATCTGCGTTTTGAACGCCCGGATCATCTGCGCGAGATTGTCGGCCTGTTCGACCAGCAGGCGAAGATGATGACGGCCGGCTCCGGCAGGGGCCATGCCGACGGCGTTGTCGTGCGGGGCCGCATGACATCGGAAGGCAAGACCCATGAACTGACGCTGATCATGGTCACACAGCATACCCTGTTCAGCTTTTCCGATGGCTGGGGCGGCCAGATCTGGAACTCCAGTTCCAGCCTCGTACTGGCGATCGGCATGACGGCGCCGGTTGGCGAGAGCACCGATGACAACATGATGCTGAACCTCATCAGCAGTTCGGTGCGCTGGAACCCGGACTGGCAACAGCAGGTCGCCAACTGGTGGGCACAGGTCAACAATGACCAGCGCGAGACGATCATGAATATCTCCCGCATCAATTCGCGTGCGAATGCCGAGATCATGGACATCATCACCACAGGCCATGCCGAGCGCGAGGCGATCCGCGATGCCGGCCATGAGCGCCAGGTCCGCGCGATGCGCGAGACCGATGTCTGGACGGCCAGCGATGGGCGCGTGGAACTGCCCGACACCCACAACCATGTCTGGGAACTCGATGATGGCACCTTCGTGCTGACCGATGACGAGTTCTTCAACCCGACCCGCGACCTGAGCGTGGGCGGCTCCGAGATCCGGCGGGCACAATAGGCGCCAGGGGGAACCGCCCCTCCTTCGCCACGCTTTCCTTTCACTGTGACAATTCACCGGAAAGGAAAGCCCATGCGCCTCACACTTCCCCTGATCGCGGCCAGCGCCCTCGCGCTGGCCGCCTGCGCTCAAGACGATACATCCGCCGACAACACCCCCGCGGCCAGCAAGGCAAGCTGGCAGGACACGCTGCTTCTCGACACCAGCGCCAATGCCGCCCCCGGGGCGTTCTACATCTTCCTGTCGGACGGCACGCTCATGCAGGGCGCGTGCGCCAATCCCTACCGGGTGTCGCAATGGTCGGGCGACGGCGATGACGGCGCACAATGGAGCGAGGACGGTCGAGAGATCACAGCCACGATCAGCGCCAGCGGGTCAGGCTACACGCTCGACTTCACCAGCGACGAGGGCCTGGCCGACCGCACGCTTGAGCTCAGCCAGGAGGCATCGGTCTGCCCGGACCTGCCGTTTTGAGCTATCAGGCTTCCGCCCGCGCGGCCCGTTTGCGCTCATGCGGGTCGAGATGACGCTTGCGCAGGCGGATGTTTTCCGGAGTCACTTCAACCAGCTCGTCATCGGCGATATAAGCAAGGCTCCGCTCAAGCGTCATCTGCAGCGGCGGGGTGAGGCGGACAGCCTCGTCGGACCCCGAAGCGCGGACGTTTGTCAGCTTCTTGCCCTTCAGCACGTTCACTTCCAGGTCGTTCTCGCGCGTATGTTCGCCGATGATCATGCCCTGATAGACCTTGTCGCCAGGATGGATCATCATCGGCCCGCGGTCTTCCAGGTTCCACAGGGCGAAGGCGACCGCCTCGCCCTTGTCCATGGCGATCAGCACGCCGGTATGACGGCCCTGGATCCTGCCCTTGTGGGGGGCGTAATCGTGGAAGACGCGGTTCATGATCGCCGTGCCGCGCGTATCGGTGAGCAGTTCGCCCTGATAGCCGATCAGGCCGCGCGTCGGGGCATGGAACACCATGCGCGTGCGGCCCGCGCCAGAGGGTTTCATCTCCAGCATCTCGGCCTTGCGTTCCGACAGTTTCTGAACGACGGCACCGGAATGCTCGTCATCGACATCAATGACGACTTCCTCGATGGGCTCGAGCCGCTCGCCATTCTCGTCTTCCTTGAACACGACTTGAGGGCGGGAGACTCCCAGCTCGAAGCCTTCCCGGCGCATGGTCTCGATCAGCACGGCAAGCTGAAGCTCGCCCCGGCCCGAGACGATGAAGGCATCGGTTTCAGGCGCGCGCTCGACCTGGAGCGCCACATTGCCGGCAGCTTCCTTTTCGAGGCGATCCCAGATCATGCGCGAGGTCACTTTCGAGCCCTCGGTGCCGGCATAGGGGCTGTCATTGACGCGGAAGGTCATGGAGATGGTCGGCGGGTCGATGGGCTGGGCGGCGATCGGCTCGGTCACGGACGGATCGACCAGCGTGTCGGCCACGTTCGCCTTGGTCAGGCCCGAGAGGGAGACGATGTCGCCAGCTTTCGCCTCGTCGATCGGAATGCGCTCCAGGCCGCGGAAGGCGAGTACCTTGGAAACGCGGCCCTGCTCGATCAGGCTCCCGTCGCGCGCCAGCGCCTTGATGGTCTGGTTCGGCTTCACACTGCCGGACGCCACGCGGCCGGTCAGGATGCGGCCGAGAAAATTGTCCGCGCTGATCGTGGTCGCCAGCAGGCGGAACGGGCCGTCCTCGACCTTCGGCTCCTCGAAATGGCGGATCACCATCTCGAACAGGGCAGCCATGTCCTCGGTCGGGTTCTCATAGTCTTCCGACATCCAGCCCTGCTTGGCCGAGCCGTAGAGGATCGGGAAATCGAGCTGCTCATCGGTGGCGCCGAGATTGGCGAAGAGGTCGAACACCTCGTTGATCACTTCGTCCGGACGGCTTTCCGGCTTGTCGATCTTGTTGACCGCCACGATGGGCTTGAGGCCGACTTTCAGGGCTTTCGACACCACGAACTTGGTCTGCGGCATCGGGCCTTCGGCGGCGTCGACCAGCACGATGGCACCGTCCACCATGTGCAGGATGCGCTCCACCTCGCCGCCGAAATCGGCGTGGCCGGGCGTGTCGACGATATTGATGCGCGTGTCGCCCCAGACCACCGAAGTGGTCTTGGCAAGGATGGTGATACCGCGCTCGCGCTCCAGGTCGTTGGAGTCCATGGCGCGCTCGGCGACCTGGGCGTTTTCGCGGAAGGTGCCGGACTGCTTTAGCAGCTCGTCCACCAGCGTGGTCTTGCCGTGGTCGACGTGGGCGATAATCGCAATATTGCGGAGCGAGGTCGGCTCGGACATGGACGTATAGGCTTTCAGGTGCGGGAGGGCTGTTGCGGCGCACATACACGGGGCCGCGCGGCACGGCTAGTGGGAACTCCAGCAGACCGGCGCACGTATCCTTCCAAGGAGGCGCCGCATCATGAGCTATATCGACAAGCACCTGCATCCCGGCGAACGGGTCGTCTATCGCGGCGACTTTCACTGGCTGCGCCATTTCCGGGCCTGGCTGGCGCTGATCCTGCTCGGGATCTTCCTCGTCGGCATCGTGATCTTCATCTACGAAATGCTGCGCATGAAGACGACGGACTTCGCCGTCACCAATCACCGCATCATGCTCAAGCGCGGGATCCTGACCGCCGACGTGGAAGAGCTGGCGCTCGACGCCATCGAGGGCGGCACGGTGCATCAGAGCATGTTCGGCCGCCTGTTCGGCTATGGCGTAGTGTGCGTGGCCGGACGCGGGGAGATGGAAATCGACTTCCCGACCATGGCGAGGCCGGAAGACTTCTATGCCGGGATCACCCAGGCGCGCCAGGACCTGCGCGAAACCCCGGCCGAGGAAGTCGTCCAGGCGATCGAGGAAAACCGCTCCTCGGCAGCCTGATATGTGTCCATCCTGACACATAATCTCCTTTTACAGTCTACAGCGATCCGCACGAGATAGGCCCGATCATCCGGGCGCGCGATCGCGTTCTGCCGATCTGTTCCGGCTTGGGCCGGAGCAAATCAATGGCTGGCGCCGCACAGGTCAAATTTGGCCCGAACGCACGAACATATGACAGCCCGATCATGGCAATCTCGCCGGACTAGCGGAGAAGAGTTTCATGCGGCTGATGACCCTTACCTGCCTGGCAGCCCTGCTCGCGCCGTTCGCCCTGGCCGAGGACACCGAATTCTTCGCGGTTTCCAGCTTCGGCTCGATGCTGATCGACCGCGGTGAGCAGCTTGCGGCCGGCGTGAATGAGACCACCCTCGGCGTGGAGCGCGCCGTCGGGCCGGGCCTCCTGTTTGCCGATGTCTACCGCATCACGCCGCTGGGCGCAGATGACGAAGCCTTTACCGAGGAAGTGGATTACACGCTCGGCTACGCCCTGCCGCTGGGGCGCCACGAACTGGTGATGGCCGCCAGCTGGCTGACCTATCCCGGATCAGGCGGCACTCAGAGCCTGGAGCTTGCCGGCGAGCTGGTATTCGATGCGCCGCTATCGCCCATCCTGATCGGCTTTTACGATACCGAGTTCGAGGATTACGGCATGGAGGCCATGGCCGGCCCGTCCGCTGAGCTGCACGGATGGGGCGTCTATGCGGCCGGTCGGATCGGCGCGGTTACGCCGGGCGAGGGCGAGAACTGGACCTATTACGGCGTGGAGTTCGGCGCCGAGCGCGCGCTCCATCATGGCGTCGACCTGTTTGGCTATCTGCGCTGGGAGCGCTCCAGCGAGGATCTCTTCGCCGACGAAATCTCCGGGCGCGATATGATCTCGGCCCGTGACACTGGCCTGGCGCTGATGGCCGGCCTGGTCCTCACCCACTGACCCTGCCCCACTGCCGGCTTGCCCTCCACCGTTTCACCCCCGATGATAGCGCACACATAAATCGGGAGGAGCGAGATGAAGTGGATCTGGACGGGGATGGCGCTCGGCGCGCTGATGGTTCTGCAGGCCTGCACGAGCGAGACCGAACCGACGCCTGAGGCACCCGCCGAACCGGCGGCAGAGGAGGCCGGGGCCTGGCTCTTTTCCTCATTCCACGGCGATGGCGAGACCGGGCTTCATCTGGCCTGGTCGACCGACGGGCTGACCTGGACAGCGCTGCGCGGCGATGCCTCTTTTCTCACGCCGGAGGTCGGCGGCAGGCTGATGCGCGACCCATGCATCATTCTGGGGCCCGACGGGGTCTATCACATGGTGTGGACCACCGGCTGGTGGGAAAACAATATCGGCATCGCGCACTCAGAAGATCTGATCACCTGGTCGCAGCAGACCCTCTTGCCGGTCATGGCGCATGAGCCAGAGGTGATGAACGCCTGGGCGCCGGAAATCTTCTTCGACGATGTGGAAGGCGAATATGTGATCTTCTGGTCTTCGGCGATCCCGGACCGCTTCCCCGAAACCGCCGACCGCGGCGATATCCGCTCGACCACGGGCAAGTCTATCAACCATCGCGTCTATGCCGTCACGACAGAGGATTTCGAGACATATTCCGACACCCATCTTTTCTATGATGGCGGCTTTGTTTCCATCGATGCCTCGCTGCTGAAGCATGGCGATGACTATCTCGTGTTCATCAAGGACGAGACCAGGCGGCCCGAGCCGGAAAAGAATATCCGCCTTGCCACCGCGCCGGCGCCCCAGGGCCCCTGGTCGCCAGCCTCGGAGCCCTTCTCGCCCGAAGGCGTCTGGGTGGAAGGCCCTACGGCGGCGGAGATCCATGGCGAGGTCTATGTCTATTTCGACGCCTATATGGAGCATGCCATGATGGGTATGCGCTCGGCCGATCTCTCCGAATGGGAGGATATTTCCGACCAGCTCACCTTCCCCGAAGGCTCGCGCCATGGCAGCGTCCTGCCGATCACGCGCGAAAGACTGGACGCCCTGCTGGCGGCCGAATAGGCGCGAAGCGCGCGGGAGACAGACATGGCAAAACCTGGCCCCGCGCCGGACAGTGACCGGATGCTGAAGGGGTTCCGCGTCCTGTCGGGCCTGCTCGACAACCGGTTTTCCCTGCCCTTCCTGCCCGCGCCCTTTGGCCTTGATGCCCTGCTCGGCCTGGTCCCGGTGCTGGGCGATGCCATCACGGCGGTCATGGGCGCCTATGCGCTGGTGGTGGCCCACCGCCACAAGGTGCCGTTCTGGAAGCGGCTCGGCATGGTCTGGAACATCGCCATCGACTTTGCCATCGGCTCGATCCCGCTGGTCGGGGACCTGTTCGACTGGGCCTTCCAGGCGCATCGCAAGAATCTGCGCATCCTGGAGCGCCACCTTGAAAAGCAACAGGCCCAGCGTGCGGCCGGGCCTGTCTGAAGTCGTACTGCGTGAGCGGGGCGCCTATTCGGCTGCCGACTCAGAGGCCTCCGAGGACTCCTCGGTTTTCGGGCGCCCGCGCGAAAGCGTCTTCAGCACACCATCATCGTCGCCGGGGGATTTGGCGTCCTCGTCGCTGGCCGTCTCGCGTTTCTTGTAGGTGCGGCGGCGGCGGGGCTTGGGCGCGTCTTCCTCAGCCGCGTCTGCGGCCTCGCCCTCATCGGCATCGATGACCTTCAGCGGATCGTCGCCGCTGTCACTGTCATCTGACGTATCGGCTTCCGCCTCGGCATCGGCGCCGTTCTGACGGTTGCGGCGGCCGCGACCGCGGCTGGGCTTCTCGCTGGCCGCATTGTCGTCATCGCCATCATTGTCGGCGTTGTTGTCATTGTCGTCGCTGCTGGCCTCAGGGCCATCATCATTGTCGTCGTCGCGATCATTGCGGTCGCGCCGGGACTTGTCCTTGTTGGTCTGCATGGCCGAGAGCAGACGCTGATAGTGTTCGGCGTGCTGGAAATAGGCTTCAGACATGACGCGGTCGCCGCTGGTCTGGGCGTCGCGGGCATATTGCAGGTATTTCTCGAGGACTTGTTGAGCCGACCCGCGAATCTTCACGTCGGGTCCATTGCTCTCATAGTGCCGGTTGGGGTTATTACCCCCTCCGCCAGACCGGCGGTTCCGCCCGCGTTGGCGCTTCATGTCAGCTTCCCTGATTACGGCTCATCTCCCTTTGAGACGAGCGGGTCTATCCGCGCGAGAGCCCCCCTTGGGCCCAAGGCAACCTGAGTTTGCGCGGGTGTCTCACCTGGCCGGGATCGCGAAGATTCACTGCCGGGGACGTTTACTGGATAGCGTGCATCGGCGCCCGCGCCAAGCCCTGATCCGCTGTTGGCCTGTGGAAAGCTCAAAAAGCCGCACCTGTTAACCAACCGGGCGTTGTGCGGCCACGGCGCGATCATTCCCGCCAAGGTCCCTCCGATGGAGGATTCCCGTCCATCCGGCCGCCTCCAGAAGTGCGGTGACGGCGGCTTTCTGGTCATAACCGATCTCGAGCACGAGCCAGGCACCGGGCTTCATCTTCTCTGCGCCCAGCACGATGATCTCGCGATAGGCATCCAGCCCATCCGGCCCGCCATCGAGCGCCAGACGGGGCTCGTAGTCACGCACATCCCGGTCGAGTGTTTCGATGATATCAGAAGCGATATAGGGCGGGTTGGAAATGATGAGATCCACCTCGCCCCAGCCGGTCCAGTCCGCCCAGCTGCCCGCGAAGAAATCCGCCTTCGCCTCCACCGAGTTCAGCGCCGCATTCTCGCGCGCCAGCGACAGGGCCTCGGCTGAGAGATCCACGCCAGTGCCACGCGTCCAGGGATGGCCGGTGAGCAGGGAGACCAGCAGGCAGCCGCTGCCTGTGCCGAGATCTGCGACGCCGAGCGTCTCGCCCGCCGGCATCAGCTCAAACGCCAGTTCCACCACGCATTCGCTGTCATCGCGCGGGATCAGGGCGCGGGCATCGGTCTTGAAGATCCGGCCGTAGAACTCGGTATTGCCGGTGAGGTATGCCAGCGGCTCACCCACCGCGCGGCGCCGAAGCAGCGGGTCGAGCTTCGCGGCAAAGCCTGCCGGTGCGGGGTCCCGGTCGCGCGTGATCAGCTCGCCCGGCTCGATGTCCATCAGGCCGGCAACCAGCCAGCGTGCTTCCTGGCGCGCACCCTCGATCCCGGCTCCCCCTAATCGGCGCTGGGCCCAGCAGACGATTTCACCGAACGTACGGCTCACGCGTCTTCCATCGCCGCCAGCTTCAACGCCTGGTCCTCTGCACGCAAGGCGTCAATGATATCGCCGAGCGCATCGCCAGCGATGATCTTGTCCAGATTGTGCAGGGTGAGATTGATGCGGTGATCGGACACCCGGCCTTGCGGATAGTTGTAGGTGCGGATCTTTTCCGAGCGGTCGCCCGAACCGACCTGGGACTTGCGCGCATCGGCGCGGGCCCTGTCCTTCTCCTCGCGCTCG
The DNA here is from genome assembly GCA_002408125.1 of Hyphomonadaceae bacterium UBA5336. Lineage (GTDB taxonomy): Bacteria > Pseudomonadota > Alphaproteobacteria > Caulobacterales > Hyphomonadaceae > UBA5336. The sequence continues at coordinate 45,622 of DHQO01000002.1, forward strand.
CGCTCGTAAAGGCGGATCTTGAGCATCTCCATCGCCTTTTCGCGGTTCACATGCTGGGACTTTTCCGAGCTGGTCGCGATGATGCCCGTGGGCAGGTGGGTGATGCGCACCGCTGAGTCGGTGGTATTGACGTGCTGACCGCCGGCGCCCGAGGCACGCATCGTGTCGATGCGGATATCCTCGTTTCGGATCTCGATCTCGATATTCTCCGGCGCCGGCAGCACTGCGACAGTCGCCGCCGAAGTGTGGATGCGCCCCTGGGTTTCGGTCGCCGGCACGCGCTGGACGCGGTGGACCCCGCTTTCCCATTTTAACAGGCCGAAGACATTATCGCCGGAAATGTTCGCGGTGATTTCCTTGTAACCCCCGGCATCGCCCTCCGAGACCGAGACCACATCCACCTTCCAGCCCTGCAGGCTGGCAAAGCGCTGATACATGCGGAAAAGATCGCCGGCAAACAGCGCGGCCTCGTCCCCACCCGTGCCCGCGCGCACCTCCAGCACCACATCGGCGCTGTCATCGGCATCGCGCGGGAGCAGGAGCACCTGCATCTCGCCTTCCAGCTCCGGAATGGCCTCGCGCAGCGTCTGGTATTCCTCGCGCGCAAGCTCGGCCATGTCTGGATCGTCGCCCTCCATCATGGCCTCGGCCTCGGTAAGGCCGGAACGCGCAGCCGCCAGTTCGCGCGCCTTGTCGGCGACCGGCTTCAGCTCGGCATGCTCTTTCGACAGGGCGACGATCTCGGACGGATCGGTCGCCGCGCCCATGCGCGCCTCGACCTGCTCGAAGCGGTCGACCACCTGGTCAATGCGGGATTGGGGAATTCTAGCCATCCCGCCCGTTTAATGCGGAGCGGGCGGGATGGGAAGCGGGCGAATGTTCAGGCGAAGGCCCGCAGCAGCTCTTTCACCACCAGCGCCATCAGGGCGAAGGTCGACAGGGTAAACACCATGAAGCGCAACGCCACCACGGGGCTGAGTACCTGCACCAGCGAGTGCACCACGCGCAGGCCGAAATAGGCCCAGGCCATGTACCAGGCCACCATGTCGGCCCCGCCGGAAATCGCGGCAATCGCCATCACCGCATAGAAGACCGTCGGGGCTTCGTGCAGGTGGTTGTAGTTGTCGGCGACGGCGCGGATATTGGACGGGATTCTCTCGGCCAGCGCGCTGTTGCTGCCGGGATGGCGGGCATCGTTGGGGTCGATCTTGGCCTTCTGCATGGCCGGGATGCGCGTGGCATACATCCAGATCCACATTACCATCGTCCATGCCGCGAGCAGCAGCGCGGGCAGGAGAAACTCCTGCAGTGACAATGTGTTCACAGTCACGATGATCTCTTCGGCCGTCTCCTGAGCCTGTGGGTAGTTCTGCATGCCTTGCCTCCCGAGCAATTGTTTGCGGAAACACTCGGCAGATTGCGCTGGACTTGCAAGACTTACCGCGCGTCAGTCCGTGGCCATGACATGGCGGTGGGAGCCCCCCGCGCCGTTATGGGCTTCAAGAAACTCGACAAAGGCGGCGATGTCGCGCTTGTCGACGCCATGCCCGCCCGGGCGCAGATAATAGGCCAGCGCGTCGCCGGGCTCATAATCGGCCATGTCTTTCGCGCCGAGCCCGGTCTCGCCATAGAGGCGGTACACCTTGCTGGCCGCTTCGCTCGCGCGATAGGTCGAGTTCGGATCCGACCAGACATCGCGCCGGCCATTGCCAATCAGGACCGGCGTGGGCGCCAAGAGGGCAAGCAGTTCATGCTGGTCGACCGGCAGTTCGACGAGCCGGTCCATATACTCGCCCAGATGCGGCTCGAACCATTGCGGATAGGATTTCTGCACGCGGTCGAGCCGTTCGCCGGTGTGCGAACGCGACAGTGCCGCGCCGCCAAAGCCCGACTGGTGGGAGATCACCAGGTCGATCCGACGGTCCCAGATGCCCGCCAGCAGGGCGGACTTGCCATGCCGGGAATGCCCGTAAACCGCGATACGGCTGGTGTCGAGCCAGTCCTCGTCTTCAAGCAGGTCGATGGCCGCACTATAGCCATAGGCCCAGGCCATCAGCGCGCCGGTGGGCGTGCGCCCGTCGGGCATGGCGAGCCCAGCCATGGCTTCAGGCCCGCCGCTCGGCGTATCGGGCACCATGTCGCTGGCATAATAACTGGCATAGGCGTACCCGGCGTCGAAATAGGCTTCCACTGGCACTTCGGCGATGTATTCGCCGAAAATGTATTCCGCCAGCCAGGGCAGTTCGGTCTTCTCGCACAGCTCCCCGCCTGGTGTGCTCATGGCCGTGGAACCGAACACTGAGCAATTGCTGGAAAAGGTCTGACCGATGACGAGACCAAGACTGCCCGGCGCGGCGTTTTTCGGGACGGCAAGACCGAGATAGAAATCCACCGCGCCGTCGCCTTCCCCGACGCGGATCAGCAGCTCTTCGAGCCGCGCGCGTCCGCCGGCATAGTCCGGGTCGGCCACGCGCGTGGACACGAGACTCACCGGCAGGCCCTCCGGCCAGGGGCCGTAGAGCACCTCCTCGAACCGCGCCTTCAGCGCCTCGCGCCCGGCTTCCCAGTCGGCCAGGGTGTCGACGGCGATTTCGGGCTCGGGGGCATCCTTGTTGGCGGTTTCCAGGCTGGCATAATTCAGGCCCAGCTTGGTGCAGCTGGCCACGATCCACAGGGTCAGGGCCGCAATAACAAGCCAGCCGAGAAACTTCCAAATCCTCACTGTGCTCGGGCCTCCCGGTCTCTGTGTTGCGCATCGGTAGCCAGTCCGGCTGGCCGGCGCAATCCAGATCGCGGAATTGTCAGGCTGGAAGCTTAAAACCGGTCGAGCAGCCGGCGCAGATATTCCTGCTCCTCGGCATCGTCGGTATTCTCATAGCGCCGACGCAGCTCGTCGAGGATGTCCTTGGCGCGCTGGCGCTCGGCCTCGTCGGGGATGGTGACACTGTCGCCATTGCCCGGTCCGCCGATGGGACGGCCGAAAGGATCGACCCGGTCGCTGTCGGCATTGGTGCGGTCGCCAGCCATGGCTTCCTCGATCTCGTCGAGGCGCTCGGCCAGTTCCGTCGACAGGTCGCGCAGCCGGCCGGTGGCCTCTTCCTGCAGGTCTCCGGCCCACTCCTCGCGGCCGCGTTCCAGCTCGCGCGCGGCGCGTTCCTGCAGGCGGGCAATGTCTTCCAGGCGCTGACGGGCGGCATCGTCGAGGCCGGCCATGCCGGTGCCTTCCTCGCCTTCCGGATCGACCTCGGCAGACTGGCCGCTGCCGGCATCGCTGTCCTCGCCCATGCCACGCGACAGGCGCTCGGCCTGCTTGGCAAGGCCGCGCTGGCGGTCGCCGAGGCCTTCGCCCATGCTGCTGTTCTCGCCCTCTTCACCTTCCGCGCCGGACTGGCCGCCCTCGCCCTGGCTGGAGGAGCCCTCACCGCGCTGCTCGGCCAGCGTGTCGTCATTCAGCTCGCGCTGTTCGCGCAGCAGGTCCGAGAGGGCTTCGAGCGCTTCGGTCAGTTCGCGCTGCTCGCCGGTCATTTCCTCGTCTTCACCGGGCTCACCACCTTCTCCGCCCGGCATGGCAAAGCCGTCACCGCTGGAAGCCCCACCCTGCTGGAATTCGAGGTTTTCGAGCATGTTGGTGATGTCGGAAAGCAGCTGGCGTGCCTGGTCCGTGGCGCCGGTTTCGGCAAGATCCGACAGCGCATCCAGCATATCCTGGAAATCGCCGGAGCCGAGCCCGCCGCCCGCCCCCTGCTCGCCCATGTCGGACATGTTCGGGGCTTCATTGCCGTTGATCAGCGCCTCAGCCATTTTCGCCGCGATATAGTTATTGGCCGCTTCCTTGAAGGCTTCCATCAGGCGGCGGATCTCGTCTTCCGATGCACCGTCGCGCAGCGCCTGTTCCAGCGCGCGGCGAGCGGCGAGGAGCGCGCGCAAGGCATCGGCCGCGCTGCCATATTCGGCCTTCAGCGCCACCTGCCAGAGCAATGTATCCACCGTGTCAGCCTCGGCCTTGTCGGGCGCGGCCAGCAGGATGGAATGGGCCATGCGCAGACCGAAATAGACCGAGCGATCTTCATAGTAGCGCGCCGGCTCCAGCGTCAGCCCGTCGAGCATTTCCGCCGCCATCTGCACATCCGGCGGGGCGGCGTCGAGCCGACGGGTCGCGGCGGTATTGACCCCGCCCTGAGCCAGGGATTCCGGATTGCCCGGCAGGTCGCCATAGGCACGCGGCTCGCGCAGCACGGTGACGCGCACTTCCTGGGCGGCTCTCGCCAGTGGCTGCAGCAGCAGTTTTTCAGGCAGGACGAACTCCACAACCTCGCTGCGCCCTTCCTGACCAGCGCCGTCGATGGCTACCAGTTGCACATTCACCGGCAGGCCGGCCCAGCGATGGCGCATTGTGTCCAGCGTGGCGCTCTCCTCGGCGACTTTCGGCGAGACCGGGCCCATGGGCACGATCAGGCGATCCTCGGCATCGGGCGCGGCCGGGTGCGGGTCCTTCAGGCGTACGGCCAGTTCCAGACGATCGACGCCATAATCGTCGGCCACCGCCCAATCGAAGGCCATCTCGTCCTTGGTGGTCAGTTCCGGCTCGGTCACGAACCGCGCCATGGGCGGGGCATCGGGCGAGGCCAGCACGTCCCAGGCGATACGCTCGCCCCACCAGTGCACCGAGACGCGGGTGTCGCCCTCGATCGTGGCACGCGCTTGCCAGGCCCCGTCCGGAGTGCCGGCAAAGCGGGTCTTGTCGCGATGATCATCGGTCTCCATGATCAGTTCAGGCGCAGCGCGGTGGAAGGCGCGCAGGGTGATCTCAGACCCCGCCGGCACGCGCAGCTCGCCCATATCGGCTTCGAGGAAAATGGGCGGGCGGCCAGTATGGTTCGGCGGAGTGATCCAGGCTTCCACACGCAGGGAGTCCGCCCCGGCCAACGCCCCGAGATTAGGCACGAAGGCGGCATGCAGGCGCGGATCGCGCTGCGCCCCGGCAAGGAAGAACAGACCTACCAGGGCGAGTGGCAGGAGAAAACGCAGAAAGGCCGGGTCGAGCCGGCGCCAGTCGCTCCAGAAACCCGGCACCTTCAGCTCGGCCACCGCCGCGCGCAGCTTCAGCGCATGGGCCCGCCACAGGGCCTGGGCCGGGCCGGTCGGCGATGCGGGCCGGTCGAGCAGGCCCGAGACCGGGCGCAGGTCGGACTGGCGGTCGAGCAGGTCGCGGGCATCGGCCTCGCTCGGGCGCTGCCACACGCGCAGGGCACGCACCAGCAACAGGGCGGCCACAAGAAAGCTGCAGATCGTGATGCCCGCCGCAACAGTCGGCGGGACAACCTGGAACACACCCAACAGTGCGGCGGCGAGATAGACCCCGGCGAACAGAAGAAGCGGCCAGAAGGCGCGCGCAAAGGCGAGCCGCCCGAGCCTGCCGCGCACGGCGCCCAGCTTGGCCTTCAGTCCGGGGATCAATCTCAGTTCAGCCAATCGGGTATCTCTTCCAGGGCCAACATCTCTTCAAAACTGGGACGCCTGCGGATGATGGAATAGCTGTCGCCATTGACAAGCACTTCCGGCACCAGAGGTCTCGCATTGTATTGCGACGAGAGTACGGCGCCATAGGCACCGGCTGACATGATCGCGAGCCGGTCTCCCGAATGCAAGGCCGGCAGTGCACGTGCCGTGGCGAACTTGTCGGTGGATTCGCAGATCGGGCCGACAATGTCATAGGTTGCTTCCGGCGCGCCACGCGCTGGCTCGGTGAGCGGCAGCATCTCGTGATGGGCGCCATAGAGCGCCGGGCGCATGAGATCGTTCATCCCGGCATCGACGATCAGGAAAGTCCGGTCCGGGGCTTCCTTTTCATAGAGCGCGGTGGTCAGCAGCACGCCTGCATTGCCGGCGATGACGCGGCCGGGCTCAAGGATAACCTGCACGCCCAGTCCGGCGCTCACTTCGGCGATCATCGCGGCATATGCAGATGGTGGCGGCGGCACATCGCCCGGCTTGTAGGGAATGCCCAGCCCGCCGCCGACATCGATGCGGGCGATCTCGTGGCCCGCCGCGCGCAGGCGCTGGACCAGCCCGACCACCTTCTCGAACGCCGCACGCATCGGGACGAGATCGCCGATCTGGCTGCCGATATGCACATCGACGCCCACCACGCGGATGCCCGGCAGGGTCGCAGCTTCTGCGTACAGCGCCTCAGCCTCGGCCCAGGGCACGCCGAACTTGTCGCCCTTCTTGCCGGTGGAGATGTTCGGATGCCCGCCCGCGGCGACATCGGGATTGACGCGGATGGCCACCGGCGCCGCGCGCCCCAGCCGGTCCGCGACCGTCGAGAGCAGGCGCAGCTCGGCCGCGCTCTCGACATTGAACTGATGGATGGCCTGCGTCAGGCCAAGCTCCATCTCCGGAGCGGTCTTGCCGACGCCGGAGAAGACGATTTTTTCCGCCGGGATGCCGGCGGCCCGGGCGCGCTGCAGCTCCCCACCGCTCACCACATCGGCCCCGCAACCCTCTGCGGCCAGCGTGGCCAGCACGGCGAGGCTGGCATTGGCCTTCACCGAATAGGCGATCAGGCAGTCCTGGCCCTCAAAGGCCTCGGCCAGCACGCGGGCATGGCGCTGCAACGTCGCGGTCGAATAGACATAGCACGGCGTGCCGACCTCATCGGCGATGTGCGAGAGGGCCACGCCCTCGCAGTGAAGGTCCCCGTCTTTATAGGCGAAATGGTGCATGCGCTGCCTGCTCGGCCCCTAGCGTTCGGTGGTGATGTCTTCCAGCCGGCCCTGCTCGACATCCGGCACGGGTACGGCAGCTGGCAGTTCGCCCCCCAGCGTATTGTAGATCGAGCCGGTATCGTCGATCCGGCCATCCTCGATATAATCCACCGGGGAATAGAACGGCACGGTCTGGGCGGGCGTGGGCGCCGCGGCACTGATCCCCGGGGGCAGCGCCGGAACCGGCTCGGGCGGCGCTGCGCAGGCGGTCAGGCCTGCTGTGAGAAGAGTGCCCGCCGCCATCAGGCTGCGCGAGGACGTGGTCATGGGCGTCGCGCTCAACTGCCGGGGCCGCCGAGCAGTTCGTCGTCGGCGTCGGGCATGTCCTCGCCATCCTCATCCTCGGCATTGCTCTCGCGCAAGTCGGAAAGCCCATCGGTCACGACCCGGTCGGGCCGCTCGGCCTCGGGCACTTCGTCCGGATTGCCGAACAGCGGATCCGGGCGCGTCAGGTCGCCCTGCAGGCCGCAGGCAGACAGCCCGGCAAGGGCCACGCCACAAAGAAGAAGTTTTGTCAGTCGAGTCATTTGGGCTCGTCCAATCCTAAGCGTTCAAACCAGTTTGCCACCTCTTCTGCCACGCGAACAGGGGCGGTGCCACCATAGGAGGTGCGGCTCGCGACCGATTTCTCCACGGTGAGGACATCGAAGATGCCTTCTGTAATATCTGGGGCCTCTGCCTGCATCTCTTCCAATGACAAATCGGACAGATCGCAGCCTTTCTGTTCCGCCAACGCCACCAGCGCGCCGGTGACATGATGGGCCTCGCGGAAAGGCAGGCCGAGTTCGCGCACCAGCCAGTCGGCAAGATCGGTGGCGGTGGAAAAGCCCTTCGAGGCGGCCGCCAGCATGGCGTCATGGTTGAAGCTGATCGTCTCCATCATCCCCGCCATGGCCCGCACGCACAGGTCAAACGTGTCAAAGGCGGCGAAAGTGAGGATCTTGTCGTCCTGCAGATCCTTGGCATAGGCCAGCGGCAGGGCCTTCACCGCGCCCTGCAGGCTGGTGAACTGGCCGGTGATCAGCGCCGCCTTGGCGCGGATCAGCTCGGCGGCATCGGGGTTGCGCTTCTGCGGCATGATTGAGGAGCCGGTCGACCAGGCGTCCGACAGCGTCGCAAAACCGAACTGGGCGCTCGACCAAAGCACGATTTCCTCAGCCAGGCGCGAGAGGTGCGTGGCGGCGATGGACAGCGCGGCAAGCGCCTCCAGCGCGAAATCGCGCGCGGAGACCGCGTCGAGCGAATTGGCCATCGGCCGGTCGAACCCCAAAGCTTCAGCCGTCATGTCCCGGTCGATGGGAAAGCCGGTTCCGGCCAGCGCGGCGGCGCCCAGCGGACTCTCGTTCAGGCGCAGTGCACAGTCGAACAGCCGCGCGCGGTCGCGCTGGAACATTTCGACATAGGCCAGCAGGTGGTGGCCTAGCGTGACCGGCTGGGCGATCTGGAGGTGCGTGAAGCCCGGCATGACGGTTTCGGTCTCATCGCCGGCGCGGCGCGCCAGCACGCGTTGCAGCTCGCGCAGGCGGTCCATCGCCTCGTTCAGGGCGCCGCGCGTCCAGAGGCGGAAATCGGTGACGACCTGGTCATTGCGCGAGCGGGCCGTGTGCAGCCGCCCGGCGGGCTCGCCGATCAGCGCCTTCAGCCGCGCTTCGACATTCATATGAATGTCTTCCAGCGCCCGGTCGAAGGGGAAGGTCCCCGCGCGCAGCTCTTCCAACACCTGGTCGAGCCCGCCCTGGATCGCTTCATTATCCTCAGCCGAGATGATGCCCATCTCCGCCAGCATGTCGGCATGAGCGCGCGAACCGGCGACATCCTGCTCGGCCATGCGCCTGTCGACATCAATGGAGGCGTTGATCGCTTCCATGATATCGCTCGGGGCTGTGGCGAAGCGCCCGCCCCACATGGTGTGGCCTTTGCCCTTTTCCGTCGCCATATCCGATACTCTCGCCTTCCTGTCCTAGCCGCTTAAGGCCTTAAAGCCCATGTCACGATCGGTCGCCCGTTATGCCTTGCTTGCCCTGTTTGTGATCGGGGCAGGCGTCATTGTCTACGCCCTGGCCTCAGCCATGTCCGGGCCGAAACATGCCGACCCGCTGGAGCGCTATATCGAAGGCGACCTTGCCGGGCTAGACCTCTCGCGGGCCGGAGAGGCCCTGCCGGCGGGAACTTTCAGCGGGCCGGAGGGGGAAACGCTCAGTCTGGAGGACTTTCGCGGCAAGACGCTTCTGGTGAATTTCTGGGCCACCTGGTGTGCCCCCTGCGAGCGCGAAATGCCGCATCTCGGCGCATTGGAAACCGCGCGCGGGGGCTCAGATTTCGAGGTTATCGCCATCAGCGTGGACCAGTCCACCGACGAGGCCTATGCGCGCGAGCGGATCGACGAGCTGACCGGCGGCGTGCTCACTTTCTATCACGCCCCGCCGGAAAGCTGGGACCTCATCTACAATGCCGGCGCGCGGGGGTTCCCCACCACGGTGGTCTATGGCCCGGACGGCTCCGAGATCGCCCGCCTCGCCGGCGAGGCCGACTGGAGCGAGGGCATTGCGCTGGCTTTTGTCGACGAGGTGCTGGGGCATTAGGACCGCCTCGGCGATAGCCTGTACATGGAGCCCGCGACATGAGAGTCATTGTGTTGCCCGGCCTTGATGGGACCGGTGAATTGCTCACCGAATTCAAAGCAGAACTACAAGGCGGATTCGACGTTCAGGTTTTCAGGTATCCTGAGAACGCGCCACTCAGTTATGCCGAACTCGCAGCATTGGTCACAGAAGGCCTGCCGCGAGACGAGCCATATTCCATCATAGCAGAGTCTTTTTCCGGGCCGGTGGCTGCCCTGGTGGCGTCCCGGAGCCCCGAAGGTCTTTGCGCGATTGTATTTGTGGCGTCATTCCTGAAGAAACCGACGCCGCTTCCGAAGGCAATAGCTGCGTTTGCAAAGGTCGTCCCTGTAAGTTCTTCTCTTCTGCTGTCATTGGCCCGACCCCTCACATTCGGGCGATGGGGTTCGAGAGCGCTGAATGAGCGCCTGTTGAAATCGGTTCGTCGTGTGTCGCCGAAGGTACTGGCTTCGCGCATCCGGCAGATCATGGACGTTGATGAATTGTCCAAGCTGTCAGACGTCAAAGTCCCGATGGTGTATCTCAAGCCGACCCGGGACCGGCTGGTCTGCCGGGAGGCACCAGCAGCAATGGAATCGGCCAACCCCGAGCTTGACGTCATCCACGTGGAAGGCCCGCACTTCATTCTTCAAGCGAACCCCAAGGCCTCCGGGAAGATGGTATCCGATTTCTTGAAATCTCTGCCCGCCCCAGGCTAGGACCGCCTCGGCGAGAGCCCATATTGCTGCTCGTGGCGGAAGACCAGTTCGACGATGACCACGGTGACCGCGTGGCCGGACAGGCCCACTGTCCACCAGATCGCCGGCCAGAGCATGACGCTTGCGCTGCCCATTCCGATGCTGATGCCGGCAAAGATGACCATGCCCATCAGATAGCTTGCCAGGTGGATCCAGAAGGAGAGGCGCAGCGCGGCGACCTTGCGCGCCTGTTCCCGCTGGAGCGCCTCGGCCGCCTTAACGCGCGGGTCGACCGACAGCGCCATGACATCGACATTAAACGCCGCCGCCAGCGCCTTGAGGGAGTCCTGGGAGGCGGTCTCGCCGTTCTCGATCCGCTGCACGGTACGCAGGCCGATGCCGGCCAGTTCGGCCAGATGCTCCTGCGACCAGTGGCGCTCCTCGCGCCAGCGCTTGATCTTGGCTGCATCCGCATTGAATTGCATGAGTGTTTTCCCTTTCGTGGGCGAAATGAGCGATACCACGAAAAAGCGGGAAAAGACGAAATTTTACAACGCCAGCAGGCCGCCACGCACACGTCAGAGGGCCGCCAGCGGGGCACTAGCGAGTAAGTGGCGGCCCCTCAAGCCTTCAGCTTGTAGCCCGAGCGGAACATCCACCAGACGCCGGCGCTGGTCAGCACGGCGAGGACACCGGAGACCGCCACGCCGGTCATCACCGAGGAATTGGCCACGCCGAGGAAGCCATAGCGGAAGCCGTCGATGAGATAGAAGAAGGGGTCGAAATGGGCGATGGTGTAGAAGGGCTCCACCATCACCTTGATGTCGTAGAAGGTGCCCGACAGGAAGGTCAGCGGCACGATCACGAAATTGGTCACGGCGGCGAGATGGTCGAACTTGTCGGCCCAGATCCCGCCCATGGCGCCGAGCGCGCCGAGGATGATCGAAGCCACGGCGCCGAAATAGACCACCGCCCAGAGGTGGGAGATGTTCAGGCTGGCCAGACTGTCGACATGCACCTGGCCCAGCGTCACCAGCCAGATGATCGGGCCGGAAAAATGGATCGCGAGCCCCGAGATCACGCCGACCATGATGCCGCGTGTGGCTGCCCCGCCGATAAAGCCGACGGTGAGTTCGAGCGGCGAGAGCGGCGGCATCAGGAAATCCACCTGGCTGCCCTGCACCTTCGAGATGGTCAGCGAGGAAGACGTGTTCTGGAAGGCATTCTGCAACACGCCCATCACAACCAGGCCCGGCGCGAGGAAATTATTGTAGACCAGCCCTTCAAAATCCCCGGTCAGCTGTCCGCGGTCGCCGAAGGCGAGCTTGAACACGGTCATGAACAGCAAGGTGGTGATCACCGGCGCAAACAGGGTCTGCATCCAGACTTTCAGGTAACGCTGGACCTCACGCTTGTAGAGCGTCCACGTGCCCAGGCCATTCATCAGACCATAGCGGCGCGGCGGACGCACAATAGCAGCTTGCGAAGTGACGGGACTCACGGCCCCTTCGGGGGGCGCAGACAGGGTGGCATCGCTCATGGCGCGCAACATAGGGATGCGAGTGCGCTCTGACGAGTGCAGATCGCGAATATCTCCCATGGTATTTTCTCGCCCCTATATCTTGTTTCCTGTGGACAACCAGACCCCGCATATTGCGTTTCCTTTTCCCATGGATACCATATCTAGGTGTCGAGCAACGGCGGGGGGCCTGCCGTTACAATATATAGAGCCGCATTTGGCGGGGTAGCAAGAGAGGTGCACCATGGCCTGGACGGAAGAGCGTGTGGACATCCTGAAAAAACTCTGGGCGGAAGGGCACTCAGCCTCCCAGATTGCCAAGGAACTGGGCGGCGTGACGCGCAATGCCGTGATCGGCAAGGTGCATCGCCTGGGCCTGTCGGGCCGAGCGACCCCGTCGCGTCCGGTCAAGCGCCCGCCGCGCCTGGCCCGTCCCAAGCCCCGGGTCATGCCCGATGGAACGGTCAAGACGCCCGAGCCCCGCGTGGCCACCAGTCCCACCGTCGCGCGCACCGGCCGCGAGGATCGCGCCATGATCGAGGCCCTGGCCCCGCTGGAGCTGAAGAATGGTGAGAAGGCCACGGTGCTGAACCTGTCGGCGTCCATGTGCAAATGGCCGATCGGCGACCCGGCCGACCCGAATTTCGCCTTCTGCGGCCGCAAGGCCGACTGCTCCAGCCCCTATTGCGCCGAGCATTCCAAGATCGCGTTCCAGCCCGCCCGCAAGCGCGAGCGCAAGAAGTCCGACGATTATGACTATGTCCCCCGCATCGCGAATGCGCGCGGCTGACCTGAAGCTGCTTTAGCAGACCCCATCTCTTCACACCCTCCCGGCCGAATGCCGCGAGGGTGTTTTTTCAGGCATTGAACGCCAGCTCCAGCCCCGGTTCGTCCCAGGTGCATTTCGCGAGTTGGCCGGTGGCCGAGAGGGTCACCCAGGCGGTGCGCATGTCCGGCCCGCCAAAGGCAATATTGGTGACCAGCGGATCGGGGAAGGCAGTGTGGTATGTGGTGCCGTCCGGGCGGAAGGTGGTGATGCCGCCATTCAGGATCGTCGCCACGGTGACATTGTCGGCCGCCGTCACCGCCAGGCTGTCGAGATATTGCAGGCCCGGCAGGGTCGCCACCACGCGGCCATCGGGTCCGAGTGGATTGTGTTCGGAGAGTTCGCCGGGGCTTTTGAGGTCAAACGCCCAGAGCCGCCCGGTCAGCGTGTCGGCCATATAGACCACTTGCTCATCGGGGCTCAGCCCCACGCCATTGGGCGAGGTGTGATGGAAGGCCATCTCCTTCACACTGCCGTCGGTGCCGGCGAAATAGAGCCCGCCCATGTCGCGGTGGCGCGGATAGGTCTTGCCGTGGTCGGTGAAATAGAAATTGCCGTGTTTGTCGAAGACGATGTCGTTCGGCCCTTTCAGAGGCACGCCGTCCACACTGTCGAACAGGCGCTCGACCTTGCCGGTGGCGATGTCGATCCGCTCCATCCGGCCGCCGGAATAATCCTCGGGGCAGTTGCCGGGAATGGTGAGGCCACCCGCATCGTGCCATTCGAAGCCGCCATTATTACAGCAGTAAAGCGCCCCGTCCGGCCCGATGGCGAGCCCGTTCGGCCCGCCGCCCGGCTCGGCCACCACTTCGCGCCGGCCATCGCCCCAGATGCGCGAGATCACGCCCGCCTGGATCTCGACCAGGATGATCGAGCCGTCGGCCATCACCACGGGGCCTTCGGGAAAGCCGAGGCCTTCGGCTATGATTTCAATGTCCATCTTGTCCTCCCGGAACGCTCTTTTGACGTTTCACGGGAGAAGACTAGGCAGCCGGGCGGGCCTTCGCAAATGGAACCTTGAGCGTGGTGTAGGTCGCCGCTCGCCAGAGCCATTCCAGCGGGCCATAGCGGAACCAGCGATACCAGAGCCTCGCCCCGATCAGCTGCGCGGCGAAGGCGGCAAGGCCGAAGAGCAATGCCTCGACCTGGCTGAGATCGTCATACAGGCCGAGCCCGAAGCCATAGAAGATCGGCACGAAGACCAGCGACTGGCCGACATAGAGCGTCAGCGTCATGCGCCCGGCCGGCGCTAAAACGCCGAGTAGCGTCTTGCCCACCCCGCGCCAGGCCTCCACGAAGACCAGCACCTGGATGAACATGAAGGCATTATCGACAATGTTGGTCACGCCCATGGTGAACCAGACGCGCGCCATCGGCCCATGGGTCTCGGGCACCATTGTGGTGAGCCAGGGCAGCATCCGGTCGAGGCTGACCGCGAGGAGAATGAGCCCGCCCAGCGCCACGCGCCGTTCCAGAAGAAAAGCTTCCGGCCGGCGGAAAAACTCAATCCGCCCGAGCACAAGCCCGATCAGGAACAGGCCGATGATCTGCTCCATCCGCCCGGTGGCCCAGTAAAAGCCCACCTTCTGCAGGTTGCCATCCATGAGGTTGACCGCCAGCACATCGCCAAAGCTGCCGGACACAAAAGTCTGGATGCTGGGATCGGACCAGTAGGCCGGCGGCTGGTTGGCCCAGCCCGCGCCCTCGATCGCGCTGGCGGTGTAGAAAAAGTGCTGCGGCTGCAGAAAGCACACCCCGGCAATGGCGATCAGAATCCAGTTGTTGCCGATGCGGTTGAACAGCAAAAGCGTGAGCCCGAACGCCGCCAGGATAGTGAGAATATCGCCGCGATAGATCAGGCCATGCAGATATCCCAGCGCGAAGAGGATGGTGAGGCGCCAGGCAAACCGGCCGGAAAAATCCACACCCCTGCCCGCCGCCCGGTCCATGATGATGTGAAACGACAGCCCGAAGCAGAGCGCGAACAGCGCATAGGACTTGCCGGCAAACAGGCCGAACACCACCTCATGCACCGGCCCGCCCACCGGATTGGCCCAGTAAAGCTCGTAGAATTCCGTCATGTGAATGAGGAACAGCCCGAACAGCGCAAACCCGCGCAGGGCATCGACCAGTTCCATGCGCTGGGCCTGCGCAACCGGAATTGGCAGAGGGGCGAGGGCGTCTGACATCGCACTGGCTGTAGGCGCTTCCCTCACTGCTGGAAAGCACTTAAACCCCCGCCATGTTCAAGGTCTTCGCCATCGGGCCGCGCGCGGCCATCGAATCCGCCTGGGACGCCCTCGCCTGGGCCGATCCCTCCCCTGCCGACGCCGTCGATGCCAAGGAGGAAAGCCGCACCACCTGGCGCTTGGATGCCTATGCCGCCACGCGCGAAGCTGCCGAGGCCTGTGCGGAAATTGTGCGGGAGACCACGCTGGAGCTTTCGCCCACGGTGGAGGCATTGGAAAATCGCGACTGGGTGAAGCTCTCGCTGGAAGGCCTACCCGCGGTCGAAGCCGGGCGATTCATCGTTGCCGGCAGCCATGCGCTGGCCGCGACCTCACCGGGCAAGACTGCTGTCCTTGTGGAGGCCGGCCCCGCTTTCGGCACAGGCCATCACGGCACGACGCTGGGCTGCCTGCTTGCGCTCAACGCGGTGCTGCGCCATCGCCGCCCCGGCCGCGTGCTCGATCTCGGCACCGGCACGGGCGTGCTGGCCATCGCTGCGCTGAAAGCCGGCGCGAGGTTCGCCCTCGCCACGGATATCGATGCCGACAGTGTCGAGACGGCCTGGGAAAATGCGGTCACCAACAAGGCCACCGCGCGCTTCAAGGCGCTGAAGGCCACCGGCACGCATCACCACCAGATCCAGTCCCGCGCGCCCTATGATACCGTCTTTGCCAATATCCTCGCCAAGCCGCTGGTGAGGCTGGCGCCGGGGATCGCGAAGGTGCTGGCGCCGGGCGGGCGGGTGATCCTGTCGGGCCTGCTCACCCATCAGGAGCCGATGGTGCGCGGCGCCTTTGCCGGGCACGGACTGGCGTTAGAGCAGCGCATCCGCCGGGATGGCTGGTCGACGCTGGTCTATCGCCGTCTCGCGTAGAGCCGATGGGCTAGCGGGTCGCGCGGCGCGCGATACGGGCATTCCGGCGGGCGAGCAGACGCGGCTTGGCCACGGCTTCGGCGGGCTGAACCGTCCGGCCGTAAACAGAGCCGTGCTCGATGGCGTTCACCGGCCGGGCCGGCTCGGCGAATACACCGCCAGCCTCTGCTGTTCGTTCAATATGCGTGCGTTTCATGGGTCTTGTCCTTCTCATTGCTGCACTTGCGAACGGATATAAGCACAAACCATGCAAAAAGAAGGGGTTGTTTCGCGCATTACTATGCATATATGAATATCTGAATTGCCGCTTTCCGCACGGCCTCTCGCGCGCTATCGCTAGGGTATGAGACAAAGCTTCGATGTTCGCGGCGGGCCCCAGGACGGGCGCGCCCATCTTCCGCTCCTGCGCAAGGCCCTGGCGGCGCAGGGCCTCAATGGCCTCTACATCCCCCATGAGGACGAATACAACAATGAGTACCTGCCGGACGCAAATGAGCGCCTGGCCTGGGCGACCGGCTTTACCGGCTCGGCCGGCAGTGCGCTGATTTTTGCTGATGAGGCCGTGGTCTTCATCGATGGCCGCTACACCGTGCAGGCGCGCGACCAGCTCGATGCCAGCCTCTTCAAGACCGCCGGCCTGCCCGGTCCCGGCCCGTTCGGCTGGCTCGCAAAGCAGAAAATGCCCGGCGCCGTGATCGGCTATGATCCGCGCCTGATGTCGCCCAATGCGCTGGCCGCCTTCGAAAAGGCTGCGAAAAAGGCCGGTG
The DNA here is from genome assembly GCA_002408125.1 of Hyphomonadaceae bacterium UBA5336. Taxonomy (GTDB): domain Bacteria; phylum Pseudomonadota; class Alphaproteobacteria; order Caulobacterales; family Hyphomonadaceae; genus UBA5336. The sequence continues at coordinate 61,902 of DHQO01000002.1, forward strand.
CCAGCCTGAAATCGCTCGATCTCAATCCGGTCGATGCCGCCTGGGAGGGCCGCCCGGCCCAGCCCATGGCTCCGATCCGGCCCCATCCGCTCGACCGTGCCGGTGAACCGCATGAGGACAAGCGCTCGGCCATCGGCAAGGCGCTGGCCGAGGATGGCGCCGATGCCGCCATCATCACCAGCCCGGCCTCCATCGCCTGGGCCTTCAATATTCGCGGCGGGGATGTGGCCTGCTCACCCCTGCCGCTCGGCCGTGCGATCCTGCGCGCCGATGGCTCGGCGACACTCTACACCGCACCAGAAAAGGTCGATGATGCCCTGCGCGCGCATCTCGGAAACACGGTGACAGTGGCCCCGCTCGCCGAGATCGATGACGGCCTCACCGCCCTCGCGGGCCAGACGGTCAGCCTCGATCCCGACGCCGCCTCGGCCTGGTTTTTCAATGCGCTGGAAGAGGCCGGCGCGAAGATCCTGCGCCAGCGCGACCCGGTGCTCCTGCCCAAGGCCTGCAAGAACGGCGCGGAAATCGCCGGCACCAGCGCGGCCCATGCCCGCGATGGCGTCGCCGTGACGCGCTTCCTGCACTGGCTCGATACCGAGGCCCAGTCCGGCGAGGTGACCGAGATCGATGCCGCCATCCGGCTGGAGCATTTCCGCGACGAGCTTGGTGGCCTGGAAGACCTCTCCTTCGAGACGATTTCCGGGGCCGGCCCCAACGGCGCCCTGCCCCATTACCGGGTTTCCACCGCCACCAATCGCAAGCTCGAACGCGGCACGCTCTTTCTCGTCGACAGTGGCGGGCAATATCTCGACGGCACCACCGACATCACCCGCACCGTGCCCATCGGCACGCCCCGCTCGGACATGAAGCGCCACTATACGCTGGTGCTGAAAGGCCATATCGCGCTCGCCGTGGTGCGTTTTCCCGAAGGCACGACCGGGACGCATCTCGACACGCTGGCGCGCCATGCCCTCTGGCAGGCAGGCCTGGATTACGACCATGGCACCGGCCATGGCGTGGGCGTCTATCTCGGCGTGCATGAAGGCCCGCAGCGCATCGCCAAGGCCTGGAACTCGGTGCCGCTGGAGCCCGGCATGATCGTCTCCAATGAGCCGGGCTATTATCGCGAGGGCGCCTACGGCATCCGCATCGAGAATCTGCAATATGTCACCGAGCCCGAACAGATTGCCGGCGGCGAGCGGGCGATGCTCGGCTTTGCCAATCTCACCTGGGCGCCGCTGGCGCGCGACCTGATCGACATGAACCTCCTGTCACCGGGCGAAATGGCGTGGGTGAACACCTATCATCAGGGCGTGCTCTCCATTCTGGGCCCGCAGCTGGATGGCGAGACCAAAGCCTGGCTCGAAGCAGCCTGCGCCCCGCTTTAGGGGGACGTTTCAACGCGGCACGGTCCGATTCCTCGCGACTTGATCCACGGGGCCCAACTCCCGCCGGGAGTTCCAGGCGGGACAATCCGGTGATGGCCCCCGTGGTCAAGCCACGGGGAATCGAAGAACCGAAACCGGCCAGAACATCAGGTCTGGGGATCCCCGATCAGCGCAAGCCATTCCGCCTCGCTCAGAGTCTGGATTCCCAGTTCCTGCGCCTTTTTCAGCTTCGAACCCGCGCCCGGCCCGGCGACCAGAATGTCGGTTTTGGAAGACACCGACCCCGACACCTTGGCGCCGAGCGCGCTGGCGCGCGCCTTGGCCTCGTCGCGCGTCATCTGTTCCAGTGTGCCGGTGAACACCACCGTCTTGCCGGAAACCGGGCTGTCGCTCGCGGCGGCCTCTTCCGGCAGCACGGTCACTTCGGCGAGGAGCGCAGCGAGCATGTCGCGATTGTGCGCCTCGCGGACAAAGTCCGTGAGCGCGCCGGCGGCAGCGGCGCCAAGCCCGTCAATCCCGGTCAGCGCCTGCCAGGCCTCGCCCTCTTCCCCCTCGTCTGCTGCACGCTGCACGCTCTCCCAGAAGGGCGCCCAGTCGATGAAGTTGCGGGCATAGGCGCGCGAGCTGACCTCGCCGACATGACGGATGCCGAGCGCATTGAGAAACCGGCCAAACGGCACTTCGCGGCGCGCATCGATCGAAGCGAAAAGATTGGCTGCCGAGGTCTCGCCGAAGCCTTCCCATTCCTCCAGCGGCGGCTGGCCGGCGGCGTCGATGGCGTCCTTGAGGCGGAAAATGTCCTGCGGGCCGGAAATCACGCCGAGGCTGAGGAAAAGCTCAATCTGTTTGGCGCCGAGCCCCTCGATGTCGAGCCCCTTGCGCGAGACGAAATGTTTCAGTCTTTCAAGCCTCTGGGCCGCACAGATGAGACCGCCCGTACAGCGCCGGCGGACATCGGCTTCGCCCTTGTCGTCGACCTCGCGCACGGCATCGGAATCGCAGACCGGGCAGGTTTTCGGAAACTCGAAGGGCGGTGGGCGCCCCTCACGATCAGGATCGATGACGCCGAGCACCTGCGGGATCACATCTCCGGCGCGCTGGATCTCGACCCGGTCACCCTCGCGCACATCCAGGCGCGCGATCTCGTCCTCATTGTGCAACGTGGCGTTCGACACGACCACGCCGCCGACCGTGACGGGCGTGAGGCGCGCGACCGGCGTGAGCGTGCCGGTACGGCCAACCTGAATGTCGATCTTCTCCAGCCTGGTGGAAGCCCGGTCGGCGGGAAACTTGTGTGCGATGGCCCAGCGCGGGAAACGGCTCTGCATGCCGAGCCGCGCCTGCCAGTCGAGCCTGTCGACCTTGTAGACCACGCCGTCAATGTCATAGTCGAGAGTGGCGCGGGCCGTCTCGATCTCGCGATAGGCCGAGAGCAGCCCTTCCAGCGTCTCATGCCGGGTGAAGCCGGGATTGATGACGAAGCCCCAGCCGGTAAAGTCCGCCACGGCCTCAAACTGGGTTTCGGAGAAGGGTTCCGATGCCGCCGCCCAGGCATAGGCGAAGAAATTGAGCGCCCGCGAACGCGTGATTTCGGAATCCTTCTGGCGCAGGCTCCCGGCGGCGGCATTGCGCGGATTGGCATAGAGCTTGTTGCCCGCCTCGGCTTCGCGCGCATTCAGCGCAGCGAACTCGGCCTTGGACATGAAGACCTCGCCGCGGATGTCGATCCGGGCCGGCCAGCCGGAGCCGGACAACTCGACCGGAATATCGTCGATCGTGCGGGCATTGGCCGTGACATCCTCGCCTTCCTGGCCGTTGCCGCGCGTGGCCGCGCGCACGAGTTTGCCGTCTTCATAGGTGAGGCTCAGCGACAGGCCATCGATTTTCGGCTCGGCCGTTGTCGGCACGGGCGTGCCTTCCTCCAGCCCCAGGAAGCGGCGCACGCGGCCGAGAAAATCGGCGACATCCTCATCGCTGAAGGCATTGTCGAGCGAGAGCATGGGCTCGGCATGGCGGGCCTTGGCGAAGGTGCCTGACGGAGCCGCGCCGACCTGTTCGGACGGGCTGTCGGTGCGCTTGAGATTTGGAAAGGCTGCTTCCAGCTCCGCATTGCGCAGGCGCAGGGCATCATATTCGGCGTCGGAAAGGTGGGGGGCGTCTTCCTGGTAGTAGGCGGCGTCGGCGGCGGCGATGGCCTTGGCCAGCTCGGCCAGCTCCGCCTGCGCCTCGGTTTCACTCATGGCCTCGGGCGGGGTCTGTCCGGGCATGTATCCTCCAGCAATCGGCGGGCGGCCGCCCGGGCTTCGGGCGTGATGTCCGCGCCCGCCAGCATGCGGGCAATTTCTTCTGTTCGCTGATCGCTATCTAGTCCGTCGACACGGGTTCGGCCAAGCCCGCTTTTCGGCGCGGTTTTCGAAATCGCCCACTGAGTGCCGGCGGTGGCGGCAACCTGTGGGCTGTGGGTGACGGCGAAGATCTGCCGCGCGGCGCCGAGGCGGGAGAATCGCTCGCCGATCGCCGCTGCCACGGCCCCGCCCACGCCCTGGTCGGCCTCGTCGAAAATCAGGACGCCGGCCTCGCCCGTTCCTGCCAGCGCGCATTTCAGCGCGAGCGAGATGCGGGCGAGTTCCCCGCCCGAGGCGATCTTGTCGAGCCGGCCAAAGCCTGTGCCGGTGTTGGTCTCCACCTCGAAGGCCACCCGGTCGCGCCCGTTTGCTCCGCCCTTGCCCTCTTCCAGCGGCGTGATGGCAGCGCGAAAGCGGGTACGCTCCAGCTTCAGGGGCTTCAGCTCACCCATCACCGATTTTTCCAGCTGTCCGGCCGCCGCCTTGCGCGCGGCGCTGAGCTGTTCGGCCGCGCCATGCCAGGCCGCGAGCGCCTGACGTTCGGCGGCGCGGGCCTTTGCCAGCTGCTGGCCCACCGAATCGAGGCCTTCCAGTTCGCCCTGCAGCCGGGCGGCGAGGTCGGGCAGGAGATCGGCTTCCACGCTGTGCTTGCGGGCGGCCGCGCGCAGGGCGAAGAGCCGCGCTTCGATACTGTCGAGCGCGTCGGGATCCTCGCTGATGCCGGCCGAGAGCGCGGCGATGGCACGCTCGCCCTCCTGCACCTCGATCAGCGCCCGCTCCAGCGCGCCGGCAGCCGCGCGCGCTTCCGCGCCGGCCTCGCCCTCCTCGAAGCCGGAAAGCCGGGTGATCTGGTCCATGGCGCGCGCGGCCCTGCCGAGAATGTCGGCCACCTCGCCATCGGCGAGCGCGGCGGCAGCCTCCGAAAGCTGCCCGCTAACGCGCTCGGCCTGCATCAGGCGGGTGCGCTGGGGCCCGAGCCGGGTGGCCTCGCCGGGCTGGGGCGAGAGGTCTTCGAGGCGGGCAAGGTCTGCCTGCAGCGTCTCGCGCCGCTCGCTCTGATGGGCATCCGTCTCGGCGAGCTCGGCAACCGTTTCGCGCGCCTCCGCGAGGCGCTGCCAGGCCGCGCGACAGGCCGCCAGCAGGGCGTCATTGCCGGCGAACTGGTCCAGCAGCACCTGATGCATGCCCGGGCGCAGGAGCGCGGATGCCGAATGCTGGCCATGAATCTCCACCAGATCTTCGCCGAACCGGGCAAGCAGGGAAGCACTGACGGGCTGGTCATTGACCCAGGCGCGCGCCGGGCCGCTGGCCTTCACCACACGCTTGAGCGTGAGCACCTCGTCCGGCGTGGCATCAAGGCCAGCCTCTTCCAGTGCAGTCCAGACCGGATGGCCCGGCACCACGGCGAAGGCGGCCGTGATGGAGGCCTGGTCTTCCCCGGATCGGATCAGGCCGCGATCAGCCGGCCCACCGAGGGCCAGCGCCAGGGCATCGAGAATGATGGACTTGCCGGCCCCCGTCTCCCCGGTGAGCGCGGTAAAGCCCTCACCGGGCTCAAGATCGAGCCGGTCAATCAGAAGCAGATTACGAATGGACAGCGCGATGATCATACGCGCTGGATAGCATTGGAACAAAAACGGAACAAGCTGAATCTTTCAGCCCGCCCGTCTCCGCTGCGCCTTTAGAACAGCCGCGAGAGCCAGCCTTCGCGTTTCGGCGCGGCGCCCGGGTCGAGCCCTTCATTGGTCAACAGCGCATAGCTGTCTTCATACCATTCCGATTCGGGGAAGTTGTAGCCAAGCACGGCGCCCACGGCCTGGGCCTCGCCCTTCAGGCCGATGGAGAGATAGGACTCGACCAGGCGGTGCAGCGCTTCGGGCACATGGCTTGTGCCGTCATAGACTTCCACCACGGTCTTGAACCGGTTGATCGCGGCAAGATGGTCGCTCCGGCGCAGATACCAGCGGCCGATCTCCATCTCCTTGCCCGCCAGCTGGTCGCGGACCATGTCGAGCTTGAGCGTGGCATCCTTGGCGTATTCGGTTTCCGGGAAGCGGCGCACCACATCGGTGAGCGCAGCCTGGGTCAGCTCGGTCATCTTCTGGTCGCGGCCGACATCCATGATCTGCTCGAAATAGGAAATCCCGACGAGATAGTAGGCATAGGCGGCGCCATCGGTGCCCGGATGCAGCGAGATATAGCGCTGGGCCACGCCGACCGCATCGTCATACTGGCGCGCTCGGTAGTGGGAGAAGGCGGTCATCAGCGTCGCGCGGCGGGCCCATTCGGAATAGGGGTGCTGGCGCTCGACCTCGTTGAAATAGAGAATGGCCTGCGTGTAGTCGCGATTGTCGAGTTCTTCCGCCCCCTGATTGAACAGCTGCTCCACAGGGCGTTCGACATAGGCAAGCGACTCCTGCCGGCCTGGATTCTGGCAGGCCGTGAGTGCAACGGCGCCGGTGAGCAGGAACAGCGGAAGTAGGGCGGATTTGGAACGCATGTAACGCAACCTGTTCTGTGACAACCCGGCCGGGCCGGTCAGGACCACTCGTGTGGCTTTTTGACTAGCGCGCTCGCTGCGATTGTCCAAGGGTGAAAGACATGAGTTTCGCGTCATGCCGCAGAGGGCAATGCGCCGTTCAGGCGCTGGCGGAGACGGCCGTGACCGCTTCATCGGCAATGCTGTCGGTTTCCCAGCACCAGGCCGACGGTGTTTCCAGGAGCTTGCGCACCAACGCATTGTTCAGCGCATGGCCCGGCTGGATGGCTTCATAGGTGCCGGCAATCTGGCCGCCGGCCAGGAACAGGTCCCCGATGGCATCGAGCACCTTGTGGCGCACGAACTCGTCCTCGGCGCGCAGGCCTTCCGGGTTCACGATCTCGTCGCCATCAATGACGACGGCATTGTCCAGCGAGCCGCCACGGGCCAGCCCCATGGATTTGAGATAGTCCACATCGCGGGCAAAGCCGAAGGTGCGGGCAAAGGCGATGTCACTGGCAAACTGGCCGGGCTTCAGGCGCAGGGCCATTTCCTGCACGCCGATGGCGCGGGTCTCGAAATCGATGCGCGCGCGCAGGGTCAGGCTGTTGCCGGAGGACGGCGACAGCCTGGCACGCTTTTCGCCATCGACGATCTCGATCTCTTCCAGGATGCGGATACGCCGGCGCGGGGCAGCCTGGCGGCGCAGGCCAACCTGGTTGATCAGGTCGCAGAACACCGCGGCCGAACCATCCATGATCGGCACTTCCGGGCCATCAATCTCGATGCGGGCATTGTCGAGGCCCATGCCCGAGCAGGCGGCCAGCAGATGCTCGACCACGGCAATGCTCACGCCGTCTGCGTTTGTGAGGGTGGTTCCGAGCTGTACATCGCTGACATTGTCGCCGCGCGCGGGCACGGTACGATCCGCAGCGTCCAGGTCCGTGCGCACGAATACGATGCCCGTGCCCGTCTGGGCCGGATGGATAACCATACGGGCGCGCACGCCGCTATGGACGCCGACCCCGGCAACCATGATCGGCGCGCGTACAGTTTGCTGAAACTCAACGCGACTCAAGGGAAGCACCTCCGTTTCCCGTAATAAAGCGCAGCAATGCCCGTGGCCCAACACACGCATTGTTTCCCTTTGTTGCAATAAGGGCCGATCCCAAGCAGGACCGGCCCCCATAGATCACATGAAAGCTTTGTAAGCTGTATTAATGGTTAGCCGACCGGCGCAGGAAGGCGGGAATCTCCAGGTCGACATCGTCAAACGGAGCCGGCTCGGGATGGTCATCCGGGGTCGAGACCAGGGCGCCATCCATCTGCGGCTTGGGGGCATCGTCATTGTCTCCGCCCTTGTCCGCACGCCAGCCGAACAGATTGGAGAAACCGGGCTGGCTACCGCCCGGTTGCGGCGGTCCGGCAGGCTGTGACGGCGGCGCGACCGGGCCGGTCGGCGCACGCCCAAGCACGGCGTCCGCAGTGATCTCATCCTCACCCTCTGTGGCTTCGATATGGGCAGGTGGCAGGTCGCGGCCGGCGAAATCCGGGCGCGGATCGGCCTCGAACATGTCCTCGTCCTGAACGGCCGGATCGGCTTCCTCGACCACCATGGTGCCGGCAGAAGTGACCACGACCGGGCGATCCTCGGCCGGTGCCGGCTTGGGCGCATCAGCCGGCTTGGAAGCCGGGGTATCGGGCTTGGCAAGGCCCAGCGCGGTTTCGAGACCGGCAGCGACCACGGAAACGCGCACCTTGCCTTCCATCTCCGGATCGAAGGTCGAACCGAGAATGATGTTGGCATCCGGGTCGACCTCGGCGCGGATCTCGTTGGCCGCCTCGTCCAGTTCAAACAGGGTCATGTCATAGCCGCCGGTAATGTTGATCAGCACACCGCGCGCGCCTTTCATGGTGACATCGTCCAGCAGCGGATTGTCGATGGCCTGGCGGGCCGCTTCCAGGGCGCGGGTTTCGCCCGCGGCCTCGCCCATACCCATCATCGCGGTGCCCATGCCGTGCATGATGGAGCGGACATCGGCAAAGTCGAGATTGATCAGGCCCGGCATGACCATCAGGTCGGTGATGCCGCGCACGCCGGAATAGAGCACATCATCGGCCATGCGGAAGGCATCGGCGAAGGTGGTGCGCTCGTTTGCGACGCGGAACAGGTTCTGGTTCGGCACCACGATCATGGTGTCGACCGAACTCTGCATTTCCCTCAGGCCCTCTTCGGCCATGCGCATACGACGATTGCCCTCGAACCCGAAAGGCTTGGTCACCACGGCGACGGTGAGAATGCCTTTTTCCTGGGCGACCCTGGCGATGACCGGGGCCGCGCCGGTGCCGGTGCCACCGCCCATACCGGCTGCGACGAACACCATATGGGCACCCTCAAGGGCCTTGGAGATTTCGTCTTCACTCTCTTCGGCCGCCGCAGCACCGATATCGGGGCGCGCCCCGGCACCGAGGCCGCCGGTGGTTTCCGGGCCGAGCTGGATGCGATTGTTTGTCTTCGAGCGCAGGAGCGCCTGGCTGTCTGTGTTGGCGACAACGAACTCAACGCCTTGCAGGTTGGCCTCGATCATGTTGTCGACGGCGTTGCCGCCAGCACCGCCGACGCCGAACACGACAATGCGGGGTTTGAGTTCTTCGGTCATCTATCTGGTCGCCTTCCAAGAAATCTACGCCTGAGCGTGTGAGCCTGTTGGAAATGAAACTGACCGTTCCGCCCCTAAAAACGGGTTAAGTGATCCCGCTTTCGGTCAGAAATTTTCTTTCAGCCAGGTCCAGGTCCTGTTCACACGCCCTCCGGGGCCTCCGACCCCGGGAATGCCCTGCGCCGCCCCGGCCCATGCGACGTCAGGAATACCCTTCAATCCATAGGTTAGCAGACCTGAGACCGTCGAAAAACCCGGTGTTGCCAGGCTTTCGCCAAGAATTTCAGCATGAACGGGCCGTCCGAGCCTGATTGGCATGCCCATGACGCGTCCGGCAACCTCGCGCACACCCGGAAGCTGGCTCGCACCGCCAGTGAGTACGGTGCGTCTCGGCAAGGCTCCGCGCAGGCGCGACGCCATCAGGCGCTTGTGGATCAGCTCGAACATCTCCTCCACACGCGGGGCGATGATCTTGGTCAGCTCCGCGCGCGGCATGCGCACCGCGTTCAGCCGGCCATCATCGCCAAGGCGGGGGCATTCGATGCGCTCGGCCAGACCCGGCGCGCCGAAATTGGCCTGGCCGTAGACCGTCTTCATCCGCTCGGCGGCAGCGAAGGTCGTCCCGAGGCCCTGGGCGAGATCGGCGGTGACATGCCCGCCGCCAACGCCGATGAGATCCAGATGGGCCGGCGCGCCATGGATAAAGACCGACACCGCCGTCACGGCCGAGCCCATGTCGATGCAGATCGCGCCATTGTCGCGCTCATCCTCGATCAGCGTGCCATAGCCGCTGGCAATCGAAGACGGCACCATCCGCTCCACTTTAAGGTGGGCGCGCGTGAGGCATTCATTGAGATTGCGCACGAGCGAGACCGGCGCGGTGACAACATTCAGGAGCACGCCAAGGGTCTCGGCCACCATGCCGGCCGGCTCGCGCACACCATCCTGGTCATCGATGCGGTAGGCCACGGGGTAGACCGCCAGGATCTGCCCGCCCTTCTGTTCAAGCGTCGCCAGCGCCTTGGCCTGGACCCGGCGCATGTCGCGCGGGGTGATCTCGCGCCCCGACGGGGCGAGCGTGGCCGAAACCAGTGTGCTTTTCACCTTCGGCCCGGTGATGCCCAGCCGCACCGATCCGATTCGCTGTCCAGCCTGGCGCTCGGCGTCTTCCACGGCGAGGCGTACGGTGCGTTCAAGGCTCTCCATGTCGGTGATCGCGCCGCCGGTGAAGCCACGTGACTGCTGGCGCCCGCCGCCGATCAGCGAAAAGCCCTCAGACTTGCTGGCGTCAACCCGGCCGATCAGGCAGGTGACCTTGGACGCGCCGATATCCAGCGCAGCGGCAAGTTCACCCTGTGCGGGCAGGCCACGGGCGGCCCGGCGTTGCGGCAGGCTCGACATGTCAGGCTTGTCCTTCCTGGCGCGGTTGCGCCGCTGGTGTGAGATAGACCGGTCCGCGCTGGCGCAGGTCGAGGCGGGCAAGGCCGCGATCAGCGAGGTCGGTGTCGAATTGCAGATTGTCGAGGCGCACCAGCGCGTCGCCAAGCTCGACATCGCGCGGCATCAGGGCGATCGTGCCGCTTTCCATGTGCAGGTTCCAGCGGCGTTCGGCCACGCGCTCGGCATAGGCAAGCTCCCCGGCAAGCTCTGGCACCATGTCGAGCTGGACAACCAGATCAAGCGCGGCAGCGGGGGCGCCCTCGCCGGTCAGGCGCGGCAGGCCGGCATGTTCGAGCGGATCGTCGTCGAGCGTGCGGCCCAGCGTGTCGATCACGCGCCAGTCCTCGCCGTCATGATAGAGCGCCATGGGTTCGGCGGCGTCGGCCATGATCACGATCTGATCGGGCCAGAGGCGGTGGATGCGTACATTCACGACCTTGCGAGTGGCTTCGACGCGGGCGCGGATCGCCTGCGGGTCGGCACGAAACATGTTCTCGCCCGGCTCGACCATGGCGGCCGCGCGCACATCGCTTTTCAGCACAGGGTCATGATCAAGGCCGACCACGCGCACGCTGGACACCGCCAGACCGACCGAGCGGGCCATGGTGTCGGTGGTATTGTCGACCTTGGAGCCGATCTGGCTGAGCGAGCCGCCCATGAAGGCCGCCGTCGCCACGACCAGCGCGGCAATCATCACCAAGCCGAACAGGACAGACGAAACGCTGACATCCTCGTCGGCAAAGCTCGGCACGGGCTCGGCGTGACGCTTGGGCTTTGTTTTTGCGGCACCCTTGCCGCGGGATTTGGCGCTTTGCTCTATCTTGGGCATGACGCATCCTCGATCATCCAGGCCACGAGATCCTCGAAGGCCATACCCTTATAGGCGGCCTGTTCCGGCACCAGCGAGGTGGGCGTCATGCCAGGCTGGGTATTGGTCTCCAGGATCACAAGCCGGTCCTTTTCCTCGTCATAGCGAAAATCCGATCGCGTCACGCCGCGGCAGCCAAGCGCCCGGTGAGCCTTCAAACTGGCTTCCAGGGCGGCCTCTTCTACCCGTTTGGGCAGGTCTGCGGGCACGGTATGGCGCGATCCACCAGCTGCATATTTTGCATCAAAATCGTAAAACTCCCTTAAGGTCGTGATCTCGGTGACAGCAATCGGCCGGTCGCCGATCACGCCCACCGAAAGCTCGCGTCCGGGGATGTATTTTTCCGCCATGAGATTGTCGCCATAGGCCCAGTCTTCCGACAGGAGCTGCTGGGGTGGACCGTTTGTGCCCTCGCGCACGATCACCACGCCGAAGCTCGATCCTTCGGCCACGGGCTTGATCACATAGGGCGGTTCGAGCACATGCGCGGCAGCGGCCTCAGCGCGTGTGACGGGCCGGTCCTCGGCGATGTCGATGCCATACTGGGCGTACACCGCCTTGGACTTGCGCTTGTCCATGGCGACCGCAGAAGCCGCAACGCCGGAATGGCTGTAGGGAATGCCGAGAATCTCGAACAGGCCCTGCACGCAGCCATCCTCGCCCCAGGGCCCGTGCAGGCCGTTGAGGATCACGTCGGGCTCGGCCGCCTCAAGCTGGCGGGCGAGCTGACGGGTGGCGTCCACCTCGATGACCTCATAGCCCGCCTGTCGCGCGGCGCGGGCCATCTGCGTGCCCGAACTGATGGAGATCTCGCGCTCCGACGACCAGCCCCCATAGACCACTGCAACGCGTTTCATGCTGGTTCCTTCCGATCCTTGAGAGAATGATTCCGACAAGGGCTTCATGAAGGGTAAAAACGGCGCGAGCGTGACATATCGACCACAGTTGTAGTCGAAAATCGCTTCGGCGCTACATTTGTAGTTTACTAGTAAACCTCATTCCGTTCCAAAGGCAACGGGTAGGATTGCGTTGCCGGAGGAATTATTCATGGCCAAGAGACTGGCCGGCCTCTCGGCCGTGGCCGCACTGACCGCTTTGTCGGTGCACGCCCAGACAATCGAACCCATTGCAAGTGGGACAGTTTTCACGCCGGCTGACTTTGCGCGGTTCTCCCCGCAAACCGCCAAGGATCTGGTGCGTGAAGTGCCCGGATTCCAGATCGAGAACACCTCGGGCGGACGCGGCCTGGGCCAGGCCAGCAGCAATGTCCTGATCAACGGCAAGCGCTTGTCAGGAAAGTCGACCGACACGCTCGACGCACTCAGCCGTATTCCGGTCGGCCGGGTCGAACGCCTGGAACTGGTGGACGCTGCCAGCCTCGGGATTCCGGGCCTGTCCGGACAAGTTGTGAACGTGATCACAAAGGGCGGCGCGGTGTCGGGCGTGTGGGACAATCAGGTGCGGATCCGCGAGCGCCTTGAACCAGTCCTCATAGATGGCAGCATCTCCGTGAGCGGGGAAACCGGAGACCTGGAATGGACCGTCGGGCTGGACAATGGGGCCAACCGGTTCGGCCACAACGGACCGGAATATGTTACCGCCGCCGACGGTACACTCCTGGAAGAGCGTAATGAGGACCTGAAAGGCAACGAAAACTATCTTGAGGGCTCGCTGGGCCTGACATGGACCCCATCTTCGGGCCATGAGGCCAATCTCAACGCCTCCTATGCCCTCTTTGACTACAATAACCGCCTGCGCGGCACGCGCGAAGCGACCGGCGAACCGGCAATCCACCGTACCTATCGGCGCGGCGAGGATGAGTGGAACACCGAGCTCAGCGGCGACTATGCCCTGCCCCTGCTCGGCGGGCGGATGAAGCTGATCGGCCTTTATCGGCACGAGGACAGCCGCTACCGGCGTCGCGTGACGGTGCGCGATGCCGACAGCTTCGCCTTCCGCGACGGTATCCGGCTGGATGAGGACTATATCGAAAACGAAGGCATCCTGCGCGCTGAGTATGACTGGTCCTGGCGTGAAGGACGCGACTGGCAGATCGCTGCCGAAAGCGCCTATAACCGGCTTGATGCTGGCGCCTCGCTGTTCACCATGCTGGCGTCCGGTGAGGAACTGCTCGACACGCGCGACACGCCCACCCTGGTGGAGGAAAACCGCTACGAGCTGAGCGTGACCCATTCGCGCCCGCTGGGCGAGCGCCTCGACGTCCAGGTCTCGCTCGGCGGGGAGGTCTCCGAGCTTTCCTCCGAAGTCGGCGCCGACAGCCAGAGCGAGAGCTTCATCCGGCCCAAGGGCTATCTGTCGGCGACCTGGGCCTGGTCGGACACGACCGACCTCAAGCTGCGCCTGGAACGCAAGGTCGGCCAGCTCGATTTCTTCGACTTCGTCGCCAGCCAGGACATCAACATTGGCAATGACAGTGGCGCCAACCGGAACATCGTCCCCGACCAGACCTGGCGCATCGAGGCGGAGATCGATCGCAAATATGGCGATCTCGGCGCGCTCGAGTTCACCGTGTTCCATGAAGAGATCGAGGACCTTGTCGATCTCGTGCCCCTGCCCGGCGGCGGCCAGGGTCCCGGCAATATTGATCACGCCACCCGCAGCGGCGTCTCCGGCAATGTCACGCTGAATCTCGACCGGTTCGGTCTCACGGGCGTACAGGTGGAACTGCAGGGCGAAGCGGGAACCTCTTCGGTGACCGACCCCGTCACCGGGCGCGACCGGCCGATCAGTTTCAACGATGTCAGCTATGTCTTCGCCGAGATCCGCTGGGATATTCCCTCAACCGATTTCGCACTGCTCCTGGCTGGCGATCAATTCCGTGACGACCGCTCCTTCCGCCTGGACGAAACCTACCGATATACTCAAACCCAGCCGTTTGTCTGGATCGAGCTTGAGCACAAGGACCTGTTCGGCGCCAAGGGGTTCATCCGGCTCGGCAATCTTGTGGATTCCACCGACAAGGAAGAACGCGCGATCTATTCCCCCGACCGCTCAGGACCGGTCATCGAGAACTATGCCTTCGACCGGAATTTCGGCCACATCCTGACAATCGGGCTGTCGGGAAGTTTCTAGACGCGGTCGGGGCCAGACCGGCCTGGCTGTTTGCGCTAGCCCGCGGTCAAATCGCGGGCAAGTGGTGAAAAATCACCTGTCAGAGTGCCGCGCAGAGATCTTCCAGATAGGCGATATGCTCTTCCAGGCGGACATGGGCGCCATCGCCGGCACTATGCGATTTCAGCTCGATCTGGGTTTCTTCCAGCTCGGCCTGGAGCTTGGCCTTGTCGGCCTCGGCCAGGTCCACAGCTTCCTCGGCCAGGATGGTAAGTCCCGCCGGCGTGACATCGGCAAAGCCGCCACGCACAAAGATGCGCATGTCTTCCTTGCCCGGACGCAGCACCTGGACCACGCCGTTCTTCAGCGTGGTCATGAAGGGCGCATGTTTCGGCAGCACGCCGAACTGGCCTTCGGTGCCCGGCGCGATGACATGCGCCACCTCGCCGGAGAACAGTTCCCTGGCAGGCGAGACGAGAGAGAAGTGAAGCGTATCGGCCATTATCTATCACCGTGGACTATGTCGACTACGAAACGCCGACATGTGAAACCCTTCGGCGTTCCCCGCTCTCTGGGAAAGCACCACATTTACAGTATCTAGCTCTGTCAGAGTAACAGAGCCTCGCCAGATATCAGCTTGACTGTCATCGATCCGTTCCAACTCGGCACCATAGCGTGTCAATGACGCTGCGAGCTTTTCGCGAACCTCTATTTTGTCGCCAGCTTCAGAATAAACCCGGCAGTATGGTCCCTCCATACTCAACCAAATAGCCCTCGGATTGGACGCGCCGATTAGGAACAAGTCCTCGTGATCATTGGCGTCCTGTCTCTGGCGTTCTTCCGGGCTGGCCTTTTGAAACTGATCCAAGCTCATCTGATGCTTGATGGCTCCGCCCGATACCTCTGGTATGCAGAGCCCCACAAATACGCTGATTGCTTGATCGATCAGCTGTTGCATTCCTCTTCTACTTACGCGTCCGCCAGCATCTTCTCGGCCTTTTTCTTGGCCTCTTCCATTGAGCCGACCATGTAGAAAGCCTGCTCGGGCAGGTGGTCGAACTCACCCGCGATGAGGCCCTTGAAGCCGGCAATCGTCTCTTCCAGCGGCACCTGCACACCCGGCGAGCCGGTGAACACCTCGGCCACGTCGAAGGGCTGGCTCAGGAAACGCTCCACTTTCCGCGCGCGCGCCACGACCAGCTTGTCCTCTTCGGACAGCTCGTCCATGCCGAGAATGGCGATGATGTCCTGCAGTTCCTTGTAGCGCTGCAGGATTTCCTGCACGCCGCGCGCAACCTGGTAGTGCTCCTCACCGACAATCTGCGGGTCCATGATCCGCGAGGTGGAGTCGAGCGGGTCAATGGCCGGATAGATGCCCTTCTCGGCGATGGCGCGATTGAGCACCGTGGTCGCGTCGAGGTGGGCAAACGAGGTAGCCGGAGCGGGGTCGGTGAGGTCGTCGGCAGGCACGTAGATGGCCTGCACCGAGGTGATCGAACCCTTGGTGGTCGAGGTAATGCGCTCCTGCAGGGCGCCCATATCGGTGGCCAGCGTCGGCTGGTAGCCCACGGCAGACGGGATACGGCCGAGCAGGGCCGACACTTCCGAACCGGCCTGGGTGAAACGGAAGATATTGTCGACGAAGAAGAGGACGTCCTTGCCTTCCTCGTCGCGGAAATACTCCGCCTGGGCGAGGCCGGCCAGGGCGACGCGGGCACGCGCGCCCGGAGGCTCGTTCATCTGGCCATAGACCAGCGTGGCGCGGCTTTCCCCGCCAAGATTGATCACCTTGGCGTCCTGCATCTCGTGATAAAGATCGTTGCCCTCACGGGTCCGCTCGCCGACCCCGGCAAACACCGAATAGCCGCCGAACAGCTTGGCGATATTGTTGATCAGCTCCTGGATCAGCACGGTCTTGCCGACGCCCGCGCCGCCGAACAGGCCGATCTTGCCGCCCTTGGTGTAGGGGCACAGGAGGTCGATGACCTTGATGCCGGTAACGAGGATTTCCGCTTCTGTCGACTGGTCGATGAAGTCCGGCGCCTGGGCGTGGATCGGCGCGCGCAGTTCGGTTTCCACCGGGCCGCGCTCATCGATCGGCTCGCCGATCACGTTCATGATGCGCCCGAGGGTGGCCGGGCCGACGGGCACGACGATCGGGCCGCCGGTGTCGACCACATCCTGACCGCGCACGAGACCCTCAGTGGAGTCCATGGCAATGGTGCGCACGGTGTTCTCGCCCAGGTGCTGTGCCACTTCAAGCACGAGACGCGAGCCGTTGTTCTCGGTTTCCAGGGCGTTCAGGATGGCGGGCAGCTGACCGTCGAACTCCACATCGACAACAGCGCCGATGACCTGGGAAATCTGGCCTTTGACATTGGCGGACGTACTCATGCGGGGCGTCTCCTTTGGAGCGGATTTTTGTTTCGGTGTAGCGGAGGCCTTGGCGGCCGGAGCAGGCTTGCTCGGCGCCTCCATGACAAGGCTTTCGGGCGCGGCGGCGGGCGCCTCGACCATTTCGTGCGGCTTGCAGACCCCACAAGGACGCGTGTCCTTCTGGCCGAGGCCTTCTGCTGTGGCTTCCGCCTCCAGGAAGGTGGCGAAGGGGCCATGCCACTTGTCGTCGTCATTGGTCTGATCGCCACCGACGCCCTGACCGTCATTGCAATAGCGGCAGGCGCCATCATGGATGCGCGCGCGTTTGTTGCCGAAATTCTCGTAGACCCAGAATGCCATCTTACAGCGCCTCCGCCCCGGAGATGATCTCGATCAGCTCCTTGGTGATCTGAGCCTGACGGGCCCGGTTGTATTGCAGCGACAGGCTATCGATCAGGTCGCCGGCATTGCGCGTGGCATTGTCCATGGCGGTCATTGAGGCGGCCTGCTCGCCAGCGGCGCTTTCCAGCATGGCCGACAGGAGCTGGGTGTTGATATAGCGCGGCAGCAGCGTTTCGAGGATTTCCTCTTCGGACGGCTCATAGGAGTAGATCGCACCCTGCAGGTCGATCACCTCGGCGTCTTCCGGCGGCGTGGCCGGAATCACCTGCTGCACGGTCGGCACCTGGCTGAGCACCGACTTGAAGCGGGAATAGACCAGCGAAGCCACGTCGAACTCACCCTCTTCATAGAGACGGGTCAGTTCGCGGCCGAGGCCGAGGGCGGCTTCGGTGAAATCGTTCTGCTTCACATCCGACAGGTCGACATGGTCGATGAACAGGTCGCCATATTCGCGGCCGAGCTGTTCGCGGCCCTTCTTGCCGATGGTGATCACCTTCACGGTCTTGCCTTCGGCGCGCAACTCATCGATCAGCGTGCGCGCGCGCTTCACCGTGTTGGCGTTGAAACCGCCGCACAGGCCGCGTTCCGCCGTCATTACGAGCACCAGATGGGTGTCGCTGGCACCGGTGCCCGAAAGCAGTTTCGGGCCTGAACCATCCGCCCCGGTGGCCGCCGACAGGTTGGCGATCACTGCCGCCAGCCGTTCGGCGTAGGGGCGCGATGCCTCGGCCGCTTCCTGGGCACGGCGCAGCTTGGCCGCGGCGACCATCTGCTTGGCCTTGGTGATCTTCTGCGTGGATTTCACGCTAGAGATCCGGCCCTTGAGTTCCTTGAGGCTAGCCATTCAGCACTACCTGTCCCGTCTTTCGGCCTTACGCGAAGTTCTTCGTGAAGTCGTCCAGCGTTTCCTTGATGCCGGCTTCGATCTCGTCGGTCAGCGCCTTTTCCTTGGCGATCTTGGCCAGGAGATCGGCTTTCTGGCTACGGATATGGGTCAACAGCTCAGCTTCGTAGCGCGTCACATTCTCCAGCTTGATGCCGTCGAGATAACCGCGCGTACCGGCATAGATCACGAAGACCTGCTCTTCCATCAGCAGCGGGCTGTACTGCGGCTGCTTGAGCAGCTCGGTCAGGCGCGCGCCACGATTGAGCAGCTTCTGGGTGGCGGCATCGAGATCGGAGCCGAATTTCGCGAAGGCGGCCATCTCGCGATACTGCGCGAGTTCGCCCTTCATCGAGCCGGCAACCTTCTTCATCGCTTTGGTCTGGGCGGCAGAGCCCACACGCGACACCGAGAGGCCGACGTTCACGGCCGGGCGGATGCCCTGGTAGAAGAGGTCGGTTTCCAGGAAGATCTGGCCATCGGTGATCGAGATCACATTGGT
>DHQO01000002.1:80573-115070 GCA_002408125.1 Hyphomonadaceae bacterium UBA5336
TGGGTTTCGATGATCGGCAGCGCCGTCAGCGAGCCCGCGCCATTGTCGTCATTCATCTTCGCCGCGCGCTCAAGCAGACGCGAGTGGAGATAGAATACGTCGCCCGGATAGGCTTCGCGGCCCGGCGGGCGGCGCAGCAGCAGCGACATCTGGCGATAGGCCACGGCCTGCTTGGACAGGTCGTCATAGATGATCAGCGCGTGCATGCCATTGTCGCGGAAATATTCCGCCATGGTGCAGGCGGTGTAAGGCGCGATGTATTGCAGCGGCGCCGGCTCCGACGCGGTGGCCGCGACAATGATCGTGTAATCCAGTGCGCCACGGTCGCGCAGGGTCTTCACCACCTGGGCGACGGTCGAGCGCTTCTGGCCGACGGCGACATAGATGCAGAACAGCTTTTCGCTGTCATCCTTGGCCGCTTCGTTGGTTTTCTTCTGGTTCAGGATGGTGTCGACGCAGATCGCGGTCTTGCCAGTCTGGCGGTCGCCGATCACCAGCTCGCGCTGGCCGCGACCGACGGGGATCATGCCGTCAATGGCCTTGATGCCGGTCATCATCGGCTCGTGCACCGATTTGCGGGGAATGATGCCCGGGGCCTTCACGTCCACGCGGTTACGGCTGTCGGCATCCACGGCCGGGCCACCATCGATCGGGTTGCCAAGGGCATCGACCACACGACCGAGCAGGCCCTTGCCCACCGGAGCGGCCACGATCTCGCCGAGGCGCTTGACGGTGTCGCCTTCCTTGATGCCGCGGTCGTCGCCGAAGATCACGACGCCGACATTGTCGCTTTCCAGGTTCAGGGCCATGCCCTTCACCCCGCCGTCGAACTCGACCATCTCACCGGCCTGGACGCTGTCGAGGCCATAGATACGGGCGATACCGTCGCCAACGGACAGAACCTGGCCGACGTCGGAGACTTCCGCCTCCACACCGAAGTTTTCGATCTGGCGTTTCAGAATGCCAGAGATTTCAGCGGCGCTGATATCCATAGAGCTCAAGCTCCCTTCATCGCGGAATTCATACGGTCTAATTTTGCGGCGAGGCTGGCATCCACCAGCGTCGAGCCGATCTGCAGCTGGATGCCGCCGATCAGGCTCTCATCGACTTCTTCTGAAAGCTCGACCTCACCGCCCACGGCCTTGGCAAGGATGCCTTCGAGCCGGGCGCGCTGGTCGGCGCTCATCGATTTTGCGGTACGGGCCATCGCGCGCTTCACGCCGCGCTGATTGGCATAGAGAATATCGAAGGCGCGCTGGGCGCCCGGGATCTCGCGCGCGCGGCCATTCTCGGCCATCACGCCGAGCATGTTCTTCACCAGCGGGCTCACGCCGGCGGAATCGGCGATGGCCAGCAGCGCGGCCTTCTTGTCGTCGCGCGAGAAAGCCGGCGAGGCGATCAGGCGCGAGAGGTCTTCATTCTCGCGGATCAGCGCGGCGAAATCGGTAAAGCTGCGATGGACTTCGGACAATTGTCCCTTGTCCTGTGCCAGTTCAAACAGGGCACTGGCATAGCGCTGCGCGGCTTCGCTGGCTTGTCTGGTCGGGGCGTTGGCCAAGGCGGTGTCCGTCTGGTTCTGGGCGGTCTGCCCGGGGAAATATCCGGGCGGGGCTCAAATCCGAGCCCGGCGCCCCTGAATTTTGGCGGGGCTTAGCACCCCTGATTTCCTCTGACAACATGGCCAAAGGGTGGAAGTTGCGGCGGATTGGCACAAGTGTGCCATGCCGCCACGTCAGCGGTCTCTAAAGAAACGAATACGGATCGATATCAACATTCATGCGCACAGCGGCCGGCAATTTCAACCGTCGAACCCAATCGGCCATATAAGCCGACAGATCCACCTGGCGCGGCGCCTTGACCAGAAAACGCCGGCGATGGCGCCCGCGCAGGATGGCGATCGGCGGCTCGGCCGGGCCATAGACCTCGATCCCCTCGCCATGCGGGGCAGCTCGGGCGATGGCGAGACCGGCCTCCTGAACCATCTCCGGCGAGGGCGCCGAGAGGATGATCGCCGCCATTCTCCCGAAAGGCGGCATGCCAAGCTCGGCGCGCACATCGCGCTCAATGGCGAGGAAGCCGTCGCGGTCACCCAGCGACAGGGCGATCATGGCCGGGTTGTCCGGATCATAGGTCTGGATCAGGGCGCGGCCGGGCTTTTCCGCCCGCCCTGCGCGGCCCGCCACCTGACTAAGCAGTTGGAAGGTCCGCTCGCCGGCGCGCAGGTCGCCGCCCTTCATGCCGGAATCAGCGTCCACCACGCCGACCAGGGTGAGACCCGGAAAGTTGTGGCCCTTGGCGACGATCTGGGTGCCGATCAGCACATCCACCTCGCCATCGGCCATGCGATCAATGAGGGCCCGTGTATCGGCCCCGGTCTGAACAGTGTCAGAACTGAAAATCGCGATCCGGGCATCTGGTAACAGAAGGCGGGCCTCTTCCGCCACACGTTCCACACCGGGGCCAATCCCGGTCAGAGACCCTTCCGCACCGCATTTCGGGCAATGGGTCGGCTTGGGCATCGACCAGCCGGTGAGATGGCACATCAGCCGCCCGGTATAGCGGTGCTCGGTGAGCCAGCTGTCCGTGCCGGGGCTTTTCAGCTTCTCCCCGCACGCCTTGCAGAGAATGAGTGGGGCATAGCCGCGCCGGTTCAGGAAGAGGAGGCTCTGCTCGCCGGCCAGGAAGGTTTCCGCCATGGCCTCGGTCAGGCGCGGGGAGAGCCAGTGGCCCTTTTCCGGCGGCTCTGCGCGCAGGTCGATCAACTCCACATCCGGCAGGCGCGCGGCACCGGGCCGGGCCGCGAGCTTCAGGTGCCCGAACCGGCCCTGCTCGGCATTGACCGTGCTTTCCAGCGCCGGTGTGGCGGACGCCAGCACCACCTCCGCCCCGGCGAGCTTGGCGCGCATCACGGCCAGGTCGCGGGCATGATATGTCACCCCGTCTTCCTGCTTGTAGGAGCCGTCATGCTCCTCATCCACGATGATGAGTTTCAGGTTCTGGAAGGGCAGGAACAGGGCCGAGCGCGCGCCGACCACGATCCGCGCGCGGCCTTCATTCACCTCGCGCCAGGCCCGGCGGCGTTCCTTGTCGGCAAGGCCGGAATGCCAGGGCACGGGGGCGGCGCCGAAGCGCTTCTCAAACCGCTCAAGGATGGCCTGGGTCAGCGCGATCTCCGGCAGCAGGACCAGCACCTGGGCCTCGGGCGCGCGGTGCAGGGCGGCGGCGATTGCCTCGAAATAAACCTCCGTCTTGCCCGAACCGGTGACGCCATCGAGCAGGAAGGGCGAAAACCCGTCGGCTGAAATCGCACCCGTCAGGGCCTCAGCGGCGGCCGCCTGCTCGGCGGTGAGGTCGAAGCCCTTCCCGTCCGGGTCCGGCGGGGGATAGGGCGCATCCACGGCGCGTTTCAGTGCCTGAAGGCTGCCGGCCTCAACGAGGCCCTTGATGACGCCCGCCGACACGCCCGCCCGCTCGGCCAGCTCCGCGCCGCTCAGCGCCTCGTGCGGCTCAATCGCGGCCAGCACCGCCTCGCGCGCCGGAGTCATCCGCGCCGGTGGCGCGCCGGCCAACCGGTAGACTGTCTCTGTCGGCGAAGGGTGCAGTGCACCGCGCGCCCGCAGGGCCATGGCCAGCACATTGCCGGGCGGGTTCACCGTGTATTTCGCGGCAAAGTCGATAAAGGCACGCATGCCGTCCGGCATGGGCCGGGCCGGCAGTACCGAAGAGATCGCCTTCAGCTTGCGCCCCTCGCCGGCCTCGCCCACCGCCCAGACCACGCCGGTGCGTTCCAGCTTGCCCAGCGGCGCGGTGACATAGCTGCCCGGCGGCGCGCTCAGGCCCTCTGGCACCTCATAGTCAAAGGGTTCCGGCAGGGGCAGCGGAAAGAGGATGGACGCCACACTCATCCCTGGCGGTGTATCGCCGCGCCTGCCGCTTGGGAAGCGCTTGAAGCGGCTGGACTTCCGGCCCGGCGCGCCGGATGGAGTGCGAATGAGTTCGACCCTCCTGCCCATCCTTCTCGGACTGTTCTCTGCAGTCACGCTCGCGGTCGCGAATGTGGCGGTCAAGCGCGGCGGGGATATCCTTGCCACGCGGGTCAGCATGGCGCTCGCAGCAGCGGTGATCGTCTCGCCGGCGGCCTTTTTCGTCGCCCCGCCCGACATGGCGACATGGCGGGCGCTGGGCTTTTCCCTGCCGGCGCATTTCTTCTATCAGGGCTGCATGATCCGCGCCCTGCACCGAGGAGACCTGTCTCTCGTCTTCCCGGTGATGCGCGGGGCCGCGCCGCTGCTCACAGGCCTCTTTGCCTGGTTGATCCTGGGCGAGGCGCTCTCGCCGATTGCAATCTTCGGCCTGGTGCTGGCCGCCAGCGCGGTGATGTTCTTCGGCATGCCGAGCGGCGGGGGCAGTTTCCGGCGCCATCCGGATGCCTCGGCCCTTTTCTGGGCCGGCGGGACCGCGCTCGGTATCGCGCTTTATTCCGTCGCCGACGGACATGGCGTGCGCATCGCACCCACGCCGTTCACCTATATCGTCTGGCTGTTCCTGCTCGACCCGGTGATGATCACCCTCACCGCCATCGTCACCCGCCGTGGCGCCCTGATCGAGGCCGGCCGCGCGACCCTGCGCCCCGGCCTGCTGGCAGGCGGGGTTTCCGTGCTCTCTTTCGGCGCGGCGCTTTATGCCATCAGCCTGATGGAGGTGGCCCGGGTCTCGGCCCTGCGCGAGACCGCCGTGGTCTTCGCCGCCCTGCTCGGCTGGCTGTTCCTGAAGGAAGGATTTGGCCTCCGCCGCACCATCGCAGCCGCCGTGCTTGCGACCGGATTGGTGTTATTGCAGGTAACCGGTTAACCGGATTTGCGCGCTTTCGCGCTATGGAGCAGCAATGCCCTTCCTGCGCCATCTCACCGGATATGCCCCAGCCAAGCTGGCCAGCGCGCTGGCCTCGTTTGGCGGGGTGTATGTCTTTACACGGCTGCTCGGTGCGGAGGCCTATGGCCGCTATGCGCTGCTGATCTCGATCCTCGCGCTGGTCCACACCCTGACGCTGACCTGGGTGGAGGCGGCCAACTACCGCTTCGCCGCGCGCGCCCGCGAGGAAGGCACGCTGGCCGACCACTATGCCTTGGCCCTCGTCATGATGCGCCGATCCCTCATCGCCGGGCTGACCGTGCTTGGCCTTGTCTGGATCGCACTGTCGCACCTGCCGGGCTATGGCGCCGCCCTGCCCTGGATCGGTGTGCTGATGATCACCAATACGGTGATCCAGATGGCGCTGGAGGCCCACCGGGCCGGTCACCGCGTGGCGCGCTATTCCATGAGCGAGACCTTCCGTGTGCTCGGCGGCTTCATCGCTGGCGCGCTGATCGCCTGGGCCTTCGATCTTGGCGCAGCCGCACCGCTGATCGGAATGGCGGTGGCCGCCGTCCTCGTCGCTCTGCGCGAGGCGATCTTCCTGCACAAATCGACCCGCGGCGGACATGCCAACCGCGAAACCTCGCGTGCATGGATGGGCTATGGCTTTCCCATCGCTGCCGCGCTCCTGCTCGATATCGTGCTGTCGGCTTCCGACCGTTTCCTGATCGCGGCCTTTCTCGGCGAAGCTTCCGTGGGCGCCTATGCCGCCGGATATGGCGTGGCTGACAAGACAGTGCTGATGCTGTGTGCCTGGCCAGCGCTCGCCGCCTCGCCGCAGATCATGGCCGCCTATGAACGCCTCGGCGCAGACGGCGCGCGCGATGCCGCGGGCAATCTCATCCGTACCCTGTTCCTGCTCGGCGTGCCCGCCGCCACGGGGCTTGCCCTCACCGCCCAGCCGCTCGGCGAGGCCATGGTCGGCGAGGCGGTGCGCGAACAGGCCATCCATATCATCCCGTGGATCGCCTTTGCCGGCCTGCTCAACGGGTTGATGATCCACTATGCCAGCGAGGCCTTCCAGCTCGCCCACAGCACGCGCCTGCGCGCGCTTTTGATGCTGGTGCCCGCCGGGCTCAACATCGCGCTGAACCTTCTTCTCCTGCCAGCGGTGGGCCTGATGGGCGCGGTCTACGCCACGGTTATCAGCTATGGCGTGGGCCTCGCACTGCTCTCTCTGGTCGGCCGGCGGCTGGTGCCCTTCCCCTGGCCGGTAGCCGATCTGGCCGGCATTTCCCTCGCCGCCGCGGCCATGGCGCCTGCCGTCTGGCTGGTGCCGGATTTCGGCGGTTGGCCGCAATTGTTCGCCGAGGCCGGCGCCGGCGCGGTAACCTATGCCGGGGTGCTCCTTGCGCTGAATATCGCCGGGATCCGCAGCTTCGTGCAGGAAAAGCTTGCATCCAGGCGCGCGCTTGGTGCGTAAAAGACGACATGAACGATTTGAAATCCGATGTGGCCACCACCGCAGACAAGGCCAACCAGATCTGGGGCGATCTCGTCCCCGTCATCGCCTTCGTGCTCGTCTATAACGGGCTGCGCATGATCCAGCCGGAAGGCGGGTTCCTGACCTATGATGCCCTGTTCTGGGCGACCGGCGCGCTGGTCATCCTGACGGTGGGAATCATTGTCCGGAAGCTGATCAGGGGCGAGCCTGTGCCGCCCTTCCTGATCGTATCTTCCCTGACGGTCGGCTTCTTCGGTGTGCTCGGCATTGTCGGCAAGAACGAGGCCTACCTCTATGTGAAGGTCACGCTGCAGAACCTTTTCCTCGCCAGTCTGATCTTCTTCCCGATGCTGTTCGGGCAGAATGTCTGGAAGGCAATGTTCAAATCCGTGTTCGACATGCCGGACCAGGCCTGGCGCCAGCTTGCCATCCGCTGGGGCCTCTTTTTCATCGCCATGGCAGTGTGGAATGAATATCTCTACCGCACCTTTGCTCCGGTGGCAGAACAATGCATGCCGGTCTTCGGGGTACAGCTGGCGCCATGCGAGCCCTATTCCTTCGCCGGCCTGAACTTTGGCGAGAAGGACGCCCAGGGCGTGTGGGCCAACTGGAAGCTCGGCAATATGGTCATCACCTTCCTCTTCGGCGCAGCGAATGTGCCCCTGATGCTGAAACACCTGCGCCAGCCCGATGGCGAGGTCAGTGAGTCAGCGCCTCAGTCCCCGGCGGATTGAGAAAAGGCGCAAACCCCGTCTGCCCGCGCGTCTGGGCAAAATGGGTGAGCGCCCAGACCACGGTTGGAAAGGCCAGTTCCGCCCACGGAATGTCGGCCCAGTCGAACAGCGCGACCTCCAGGCTTTCCGGCCCGGGGGCAATGTCTGAGACAAGCTCTGCGCGGAACATGATCTGCACCTGTCCGATGCGCGGAACCGAGTAAACCGACAGGATGCGGTCGATCTCAATCTGGGCGCACGCCTCTTCCATAGCCTCGCGTGTGGCGGCGTCTTCGGCGGTTTCACCGAGCTCCATGAAGCCGGCCGGCAGGGTCCAATACCCCTTGCGCGGATCAATCGCACGCCGGCACAAAAGGATTTGATCGCCGGAAGTTACAACAGAACCTGCAACAATCTTCGGATTCTGATAGTCTATGAAAGAACAATGCCTGCAGACCCGTCTTTCCCTCTCATCACCTTCCGGAATCTCCATCTGAAATTCAGGGGTCAAACCTTGTGTCATCTGAACGTCAACCTATCGCGTTATTGGAGAAACTGGTTGATCCGCCCACGGCAGAATCCGATAGCGGTAACGGGCATTGATGCAGGTCTTGGGCAGACCTACGGGGCAAGGGCAAAATGAGCGAAGCAGACACGCAAGACAACGGGCAAGGTACATTCGATTTGACAATCTCGGTCAGTCACCTCCTTCACAGAGCACAACAGCTGGCCGCAAATGAGTCAGCCGCAGCATTGCGGGAGGCGGGAATAACCCTCCGGCAATTCAACGTGCTGGCGGCCACATCCCAGGAAGACGGACCGAGCCAGTCGCGCCTGGTGGAGCTGACTGGCATCGACCGGTCGACCCTGGCCGACATGCTGAACCGGATGGAATCCTCCGGGCTGATTCTCCGCAGACCGTCCCCGGAGGATGCACGCGCGAAATCGGTCGGCCTCACCGACAAGGGCGAAAACGCGCTCTCGCTGGCCGCGCCGGCTGTGGCGAATGCGGACGATGCGCTGATCAAGGTGCTGGCCAAGAACCGGCGCTCGGCCTTCATCGATCTGCTCACCACGCTGATCGACGCCAAGTCCGATGGCAAGCCGCTGCGCGACCTGTCGGCCTTCGCCGAACCGGAGCCTGAACCAGAGCCCGAGGCTGAAGCCGTCGAGGAAAAGGCCAAACCGGCGAAGAAGAAGGCCAAGGACAAGGACAAGGACAAGCCCAAGGCGAAAGCCAGGGCCAAGGACAAGACCTCCTCGAAAAAGAAAAAGAAGAAGACCAAGGCCTGACCGCATGGGGCCTGCCCCAACCCGGTCGGCAAGACCTTAAAATCGCGCTAAGCCGCGCCCATGGCCCTGTGCACTGACCTGCCTATCCAGTCCGCCCTCGGCGAGATCACCGGCGCACTTGTGGCCGGCAACCGCCTCTTGCTCGCCGCTCCGCCCGGCGCAGGCAAGACCACGGGCGTGCCGCTGCACCTGCTCGACCTGATCGACGGGCGCATCCTCGTGCTCGAACCGCGCCGCATCGCCGCGCGGGGGGCGGCCGCCCGCATGGCCGAGCTTCTCGGCGAACGGCTCGGCGAGACGGTGGGCCTGTCGACGCGGCTTGAAAGAAAGGTCTCTGCGCGCACGCGCATCGAAGTCATCACCGACGGCCTCTTTACACGGCGCATCCTGGCTGACCCGGAATTGTCCGGGACCGGAGCGGTGCTGTTTGATGAGATTCACGAGCGCTCGCTGAACGCCGATCTCGGCCTTGCCCTGGCGCTGGAGACCCAGAGTGCCTTGCGCGAGGACCTGAAGCTCATTGCCATGTCGGCCACGCTGGACACGGAGAAATTCGCCCGCCGGCTCGATGCCCCCGTGGTGGAAAGCGCCGGGCGGGCCTTCCCGGTCGAGACGCGCTATCGCGGCCGCCCCCAGGGCAGGCTGGAGGATGCCATGGCCGATGCCGTGCACGCGGCCTTGCGTGAGAGCGATGGTTCTGTGCTCGCCTTCCTGCCCGGCGCGCGCGATATCCGCCGCACCCACGAGGAGTTGGAGGCGCGCGGCCTGCCACAGGATACGGAGCTTTACCCGCTCTACGGCGCACTTTCGCCGGCCGAGCAGGACGCCGCGATCCGGCCCGCCGTGCCCGGCAGACGCAAGATCGTTCTGTCCACGGACATTGCCGAAAGCGCGATCACAATTGAGGGCGTCTCAACCGTTATCGACAGCGGACTTGTCCGTGTGCCGGCATTCGATCCGTCCGGGCGCCGCACGCGTCTTGTAACAGAGCGCGCCGCGCTCGCCTCGGTCGACCAGCGCCAGGGCCGGGCCGGGCGTACGGGACCGGGGGTCTGCTACCGCCTCTGGGACGCGCCGGAAACGCGCGGCCTCACGCGCGAGATCACGCCGGAAATCCTGCGTACCGATCTTTCCGGCCTCGCGCTCGCTCTGGCCGAATGGGGCGCCGATGACGCCGACGCGCTGACCTGGCTGGACCCGCCCCCGCCCGGCCGGCTCGCTGCCGCCCGCGCGCGCCTGACCGAGCTCGGCGCCCTGGGCGAGGATCTGCGCCTCACCCGGCTTGGCCGGGAAATGGCGAGCCTGCCGCTGCCGCCGGAGCAGGCCGCGCTGATTTGCGGGGCCGCCACGCCGGGCGAAAAGGCCCTCGGCGCGCAGATCGCCGCGCTGGTCAGTGAACGCGGGCTTGGCGGCCCCTCCACCGATCTCGCGACACGGCTTGCCCGCTTTGCCGGCGACCGCAGCGGCCGCGCCAACACGCTGCGCCGCCAGGCCGAGCGCTGGGGCGGCGGCGCGAGACCTGAAGGCGCACCGGAAGAGGTGGTCGCGGCCGCATGGCCCGACGCCATCGCCCGGCGCCGTGAGGGCCAGACCGGGACCTATCTCACCGCTGGCGGGGATGCGGTCACGCTGCCTGAGCATGATCCGCTCGCAAAGCATGAATGGCTGGTCGTGGTCGAGGCATTGGGAAGCGCGCGCGCGGCACGCATCTCACTCGCCGCACCGATATCGGAGACCCGCGTGCTCGCACTCGCCCCGCCCGAAACCTCGGAGTCGGCGCGCTTTGACCCGGCGACGCGCAAGTTCACCGCCCGGCGCGAGCGGCGCATCGGGGCGATCCTTCTCAGCTCCCAGCCCTTGCCGAAACCCTCAGGAGATGCCGCGCGAAGAGCCTTGCAGGACGCCTTGTCCGAACACGGATTTTCTGCGCTGGGCGCGGAGGATGTCGTCAACGTCCTCCTGGCTCGTATCGCGCTCGCGCGTGCCCATGGAGCCGAGGAGATGCCTGACTGGAGTGCAAAGACACTGACTGAAACGGCAGGCGATTGGCTCCTGACGGGCACGGACATTCCGGGTCCGGGACAGGTCCGCGCGGCGCTTCTAGCCCATCTCGGCTGGGCCGACAGCCAGGTGCTGGAGGCCCTGGCGCCGGAACAATTCGCCCTACCCTCAGGCCGGGCCGCGCCAATCGATTATCTCGACGAAAAGGCCCCGCTCGTCAGCGCGCGGGTGCAGGAGGTCTATGGCCTTGCCAGCCATCCTGCCATCGCCCGCGGCGCCGTGCCGGTCACCCTGTCGCTGACCTCGCCGGCCCAGCGCCAGGTGGCGCTGACGCAGGACCTGCCGGGCTTCTGGAGCGGGGGCTATCTCGACATGGCCAAGGATATGCGCGCGCGCTATCCCAAACATGACTGGCCCACCGACCCGGCGAGCGCAAAGCCACATGAAGGGCGCACCAAGGCTCGGCTCGGAAAGAGCTAGAGGCCGAAGGCCTCGCGCAACTGCTCGGGACTGATCGGCTTGATCAGGATGCGGTAGGGATTGTCGGTATTGATCCGTTCCAGGGTCGGCGGCTCGTTCGATCCCGTGATGAAGATGATCTTGGTCTCGGGGCGCTCGGCATGCACTGCGTTTGCAATGTCGACCCCGTCGCGTTTCCCCTGCAGCCGGACATCCATGAGGATGTAAGCCGGATCTGTTCTGGCAAGCAGTTCCAGCGCTTCGGCTGGCTTGGACGCTGTTCCCAGGACATCCACGCCCAGGGCGTCGCAGATTGTCTGCAGGTCCATTGTGATCAGGAATTCGTCTTCAACGATGACGACCGTCTTCTTCTCGTCAGTCAACGTAATCTCTCTCCTCGAAGGTTTCGACCGGTATCGTGACCGAAACACGCGTTCCATCCTCATCGGAAACGTACATCTTGCCATCGAGTTGCGCGACCAGCCCGGTGACCAGCGTGGTTCCGATCCCGCCACTGCGCTGCGATGTTTCAGGATTATACCCAATTCCGGTGTCCCGCACGACCAGCAGGCCGTCGCCGGAATTGTCGCGATGAAAGGAGACGATGATCGTCCCGAGGCCGCCTTCCGGAAAGGCGTGCTTTGCCGCATTGGTCAGCAATTCATTGACCAGCAGGCCGAGCGTGACAGCCGTTTCGACATGCAGCCGGTCATCGCCGGCATGGATTTCGAGATTGATCGCAGGATCGAGATCCGATCCGCTTAGAACATTCTCGCACAGCTCGTGCAGGAATGCACCGGCAGTCAGCTCGGACGGCACGCGCGCCGACATCAACAGCCGGTGGACCACACCGATGGATTCCACACGCTTGATCGTTCCGTTGATGATCGCTTGGGCCGCCGGGTCCTGCGTTTCTGTCAGCCCCAGCCGCAAGAGCGCCGTGGTCATCTGGAGATTGTTCTTCACACGATGATAGACCTCGCGCAGGAGCAGCTCGCGATCGGCAAGCGCGGCTCTCAGCCGGCGCTCGATCCTGTTCTGGATGTTGGCATAGTAGAGCACGGCTGCCGACATCAGCACCATCATGATGATGGCCAGCACGCTGAGCCGGAAATTCGCGTTCACCAGCCCCCGGTGTGTGGCCTCGAGCGCGACAAGACAGAGGACGAAGGGCACGATGATGACGCCCGGAAACATCCGGCGCACGCTGCGGCTGCCACCACCGGAACCGGCCAGAAGGCCAACCCAACTGGCCTGCGGGCGCAAGAGCAGCAGGGCCGTGAAGACCGCCGTAAAGAACAGGGCGGTGTGCAGTGCCATCGCCGTGAACAGGGAGATTTCGTAGAGCGCCTGTGTGTCGAAGACATAGCCCGTAATGGCGATCCCCGACAGCACCAGACCGAGCGTTGCGGCAACGGCAAACACGCCGTCCGGGCTACCACCGGGCCGGTCGAGCCGCCAGAGGCAGATGCCTGTCAGCGCAAAGTTCGTGGCCGTGGCAATCGCCATGCTGGCACTTTCAAACACATCGGCATCCGGCCAGAGCAGCATGTCGATGCCGTTTGAATCGGTGCCTATGATGACGAGGATATCGACCGCCGACACGGCCAGGAGCACGATGGCCGCCAGGCGCGTCCACCGCCTGGACAGGCGAGATGGCTCACCCCTTCCCTGCACCAGAATGACGCTCGCAGCCATGAGGAATGAGAGCGCCGTCGAGGGCACCATGGCCGCGAAGTCAGGATTGAGCCGTCGGAGCAGGATGGAGCCGAACACCCAACCACCGAGCAGAACGATGACCGCGGCGACGGCAACGAGTATCGCCAGCACGACCGCCGTCTGGCTCAGGCGCGTGGGTTCTGCCGGGCGGTCATTCCGTGCAACCATGGAACATTGTGTGCACGAAGAAGTCTCATATTCCCAAGTATTATTTCAAACAAGTCCGCCCCCGGGCAGCTGCGTGCAAGCATTCCCGGTGCCAGAACCTGATGGTCCCGGCACGGGCGAACCATCGCCTCATGTCGCAAAGCATGCGGTTCTGGAGAGGGCCTAAAGCCCGCGCGGGGGATAGCCGGCGGCTTTCAGCGCATCGACGACTTCCTCGGTGTGCTGGCCGTCGCGCGTTTCCATCAGGATGTCGAATTCCGCGCCCTTGGCCGGCACGTCCAGCGCCAGGCGGTTATGCGCCACATCGATGATGTTCGCGCCCATGTCGCCGATGATCTTCGAGACCTTGGCGAGCAGGCCCGGGCGGTCATCGCCGATGATGCGGATATTGCAGAGCCGCTTCTCACGCACGAGCGCGCGGTTGAGCACCGAGGAGAGAAGCCGCAGGTCGATATTGCCCCCGCACAGCACGACGCCCACCTTGCGGCCGGCGAATTTCTGCGGATGGGCCAGCAGCGCGGCGAGGCCGGCCGCGCCCGCGCCCTCGGCCACGGTCTTCTCGACATCAAGGAATAGCGTGATGGCGCGTTCGAGATGTTCTTCCTGGACCAGCACGATCTCGTCGACCAGGGCGTCGACAATACGGCGCGTGATCTGTCCCGGCTCCTTCACCGCGATGCCCTCGGCAATGGAGGCCCCGCCAATCGGCGTTTCGCCCTTCGACAGCGCCGAAACCATGCCGGCATACATCGCCGCCTGCACACCGATCACCTTGGTTTCCGGCGCCAGCGCCTTGGCCACGGTCGCGATGCCGGAGATCAGCCCGCCGCCGCCGATGGGCACGACCAGCATGTCGAATTTCTGCTCCTCGAGCATTTCCAGCCCAACCGTGCCCTGCCCGGCGATGATCATCGGATCGTCGAAGGGATGGATCCAGGTCAGGCCCTCATCCTTGGCAACCTGGTCGGCGAAAGCCTTGGCCTCGTCGAATGTGTTGCCCTCCAGCAGGACGCGCGCGCCGAAGGCCTGGGTGTGCTCGACCTTGTTGAACGGCGTGGTTGTGGGCATGACGATGGTGGCCGGAATGCCGAGCCGCTTGGCGTGATAGGCCACGCCCTGGGCATGGTTGCCGGCCGATGCCGCGATGATGCCGCGCTCTTTCTCAGCATCCGTGAGATGGCTGAGCCGGTTGAGCGCGCCGCGCTCCTTGAAGGAGGCGGTGAACTGCTCGTTCTCGAACTTCACCCAGACATCCGCGCCCGTGATTTCCGACAGGGTGCGCGAATGGCGCAGCGGCGTGCGCAGGACCTGGCCTTCCAGAATGCGCGCCGCGGCGCGCACATCCTCGATGGTGAGCGGCAGGTCGGCGACTTCGGAATCGGCCATGGCAACAAGTCCTCAAACGGAAAGCGCCGGAACCTACTGTCCCGGCGCCCTCAGAGCAAGCTTGTGCGGCTGTGATCAGGCCGGCGTTTTCTGCTTCGGCCCGGCCGCGCGCACTTCGGCGTCGACATGGGCCTCGTAGATGCGGAAGTTCTTGGCGAACATGTCGGCCAGCTTGGCGGCCTGCGCATCATAGGCTTTCCCGTCGGCCCAGGTCGCGCGCGGATCGAGGATCTTGGTGTCCACGCCTGGCACCGCCTTGGGCACCATGAAGCCGAAGGTCTCGTCCTTGCGGAACTCCACCGAATTGAGCGAGCCATCGATCGCCGCGTTCAGCAGCGCGCGCGTCGCCTTGATTGGCATGCGCGAGCCTTCCCCGTGCGGGCCGCCGGTCCAGCCGGTCGAGACCAGCCAGCAGGAGACGTCATATTTCGCCACCAGCTCGCGCAGGAGGTTGCCGTATTCGCTGGGGTGGCGCGGCATGAAAGGCCCGCCGAAACAGGTCGAGAAGGTCGCTGTCGGTTCGGTCACGCCCTTTTCGGTGCCGGCCACTTTCGCCGTATAGCCCGACAGGAAGTGGTACATGGCCTGTGCCGGGGTCAGCTTGGCGATGGGCGGCATCACGCCGAAGGCATCGCAGGTCAGCATGACCAGGTTTTTCGGCTGGCCGCAGCGCCCGGTCAGCGAAGCATTCGGAATGGCCGAGATCGGATAGGCGCCGCGCGAGTTTTCCGCGAGGCTGGCATCGGCAAAGTCGAGCTCGCGGGTTTCCGGATCCATGACCACGTTTTCCAGCACCGTGCCCCACTGGCTGGCGGTGGCATAGATTTCCGGCTCGGCTTCTGCGGAAAGGTTGATCATCTTCGCGTAGCAGCCGCCTTCGAAATTGAAGAGGCCGTTTTCCGACCAGCCATGCTCATCGTCGCCGATCAGGATACGGCTGGCGTCTGCCGACAGGGTCGTCTTGCCGGTGCCCGACAGACCGAAGAAGATGCAGGCATCATCGGCATCAGAAGTGTTTACCGAGCAGTGCATGGGCATCACGCCCTTGGCCGGCAGCAGGTAATTGAGGATGGTGAAGACCGATTTCTTGGTCTCGCCGGCATAGGACGTCCCGCCGATCAGAACGATCTTCTTGGCGAGGTTCACCGCGATCACGGTCTCGCTGACCGTGCCGTGTTTCGCCGGATCAGCGCGGAAGCTCGGCAGGTTGATGATAGTGAATTCCGGGGCGAAGTTTTCGTACTCGGCCGGCTCGGGAATGCGCAGCAGGTGGCGGATGAACAACGAGTGCCAGGCATATTCGGTGACAACACGCACTGGCAGGCGATGGTCGAGATCGGCCCCACCGAAAAGCTGTTGGGTGTAGACCTCGGTCTCGGCGAGATGGGCACTGAAGTCTTCCCACAGGGCGTCGAAATGGGCCGGCGTCATGGAGGCGTTATTGTCCCACCAGACGGTGTCTTCGGTCGTCTCGTCGCGGACGGTGAACTTGTCCTTGGCAGAGCGGCCGGTGTGCTGGCCGGTTTCGACCACCAGCGTGCCGCCACTGGCGACGCGCGCGCCGGCCTGGACAGCGGCTTCATACAGCCGGGCTTCGTTCCAATTGGCGTGGATGGCCTTCGGGCTCACCCCCAGATCCGCTAGGCCTGTTTCCTGAGTCATTCTTATTTCCCCAACACTCTAAATTCGGCGTTCGGCCGGTTTTCCAATCGCGCCACTCAAGCAATAAAATCTGGACGCCACTGGCATGCGTGGGTGCAAGTTCTGGACCCCCGAACCGCACTGGGCAAGCGCACAACGCAATTTTTTGCATGTTATCGTTATCAATGACTTAGCTGTGTCATCCCGCCCGTACCGAGCAAAAAAATCCATCAAATCATGGGGGGGCGGGAAGGGTTTTCTTGAGCTCGTAGACCAGTTCCAGGGCCTGTCTGGGGGTGATTTCATCGGGCTCGATTGCGGCCAGGCGGGCAAGAATTTCGCTGTCCCGTTCCGGCACGGGCGCCGGGGCGGGCGACTCTGCGGCAGCAAAAAGCGGCAAGGCTTCTCCCCTGCGCGATTCGCCTTCGAGCTGCTCCAGGATCTGCCGCGCGCGGGCAACGGCGCGCTTGGGCAGGCCGGCGAGACGCGCGACCTGCACGCCATAGGAGCGGTCTGCCGGGCCGGGCTGGACCTCGTGCAGGAAGACCAGTTCGTCGCGATACTCCTTGGCCCTGAGGGAGACATTCGCCGCCCCCTTCAGGCGCGCGGCGAGGTCTGTCAGCTCATGATAATGGGTCGCAAAGAGCGCCCGGCAGGCATTGGTGTCATGGAGATGTTCCACCGCCGCCCAGGCGATGGCCATGCCGTCAAAGGTGGACGTGCCGCGGCCGACCTCGTCGAGAATGACGAAGCTGCGCGCCGTGGCCTGGTTCAGGATGGTCGCGGTCTCGACCATCTCGACCATGAAGGTCGACCGCCCGCGCGAGAGATCATCCGAGGCGCCGACACGGGAGAAAACCCGGTCGACCGGACCGAGCGTGAAGCTGCGCGCGGGCACATAGCTGCCGGCCTGGGCGAGGATCACCGCCAGCGCCGCCGCGCGCAGATAGGTCGACTTGCCGGCCATGTTCGGCCCTGTCACCAGTAACAGGCGCGGATGCGCCATGGCGCCGGCATCGAGCCCGAGCCCGTTGGGCGTGAAGCCCTGCCCTTCTCGGCGCAGCGCGGCCTCGACCACGGGATGACGCAGGCCCTCGGTCTCAAGCACCGGCGCCTCGCTGAGGGCCGGGCGCACGGCCCCAACCTCATCAGCCCATTCGGCCAGCGCGAGGGCCACATCCAGCTCTGCCAGGGCCTGTGCAGCAGCAGACATTGGCGCCCCCAGAGCCTCGATGCGCGCGACAAAGCCATCGAACACTTCCTGCTCCAGCCCCTTGGCTGACTCCTCTGCGCGCGAGATGCGACCCGCCAGGTCGCTCAGTTCGGCGGTGGAAAAGCGGGTATTCTTGGCCAGCGTCTGGCGGTGGATGAAGGTCTCGTTGAGCGGCGCGGCCAGCATCGCCTCCCCGGCGCGTGTCGGCACATCGATGAAATAACCGAGCACATTATTGTACTTGATCTTCAGCGCGCCCGCGCCGGTGAGCTTCACATATTCGGCCTGCAGGCCGGCAATGATCTTGCGGCTATCGTCGCGCAGGCTGCGCGCCTCATCCAGCGCGGGCGACCAGCCGGGCTGGACAAATCCGCCATCGCGCGCGAGCAGCGGCGGTTCCTCGGCAATCGCAGCGGAAATGTCGCCCGCCAGCGCCGCGAGATCGGGATGGCTTGACAGGTTCAGCGCAGCAAAGGCCCGCTCAAGCTCTGCCGGCGGTGTGATGCGTGCCCGTGCCGCTTCGGCCAACGCTGCTTCCCCGGCTTCAAGCGCCAGCGCCACGGCGCGCAGATCACGCGGCCCGCCGCGCCCGAGCGCAAGCCGGGTGCGGGCGCGGGCCAGATCGGGCGCCTTGCGCAGGCGTTCGCGCAGGCGGGCGCGCAGATCATTATCCTCCAGCGCCCAGCTCACACTGTCATGGCGCGCGGAGATGGCGACGGTATCGAGCAGGGGCCGCGAGATGCGCTCGGCGAGCAGGCGCGCGCCGGGCGCGGTCACCGTGCGGTCAATGGTGGCGAGCAGGCTGCCGGCGCGTTCGCCGGAAAGTGTCCGGTCCAGCTCCAGACTCGCGCGCGTTGCCGGATCTATGGCGAGTTCGCTTGCCGCCCGGGCCTGGCGTGGCGGATCGAGCCGCGGCGCAGCGCCGGCCTGGGTAAGGTCGACATAATCCAGCAGCAGGGAAATCGCGGCCAGCTCGGCGCGCTCGAAACTGCCGAGGCTGTCGATGGCCGAGACCTCGAAGGCCCGTTTCAGAGCCGCCTCCCCGCCCCTTGAGCTGGCATTGCGGGCCGGGCGCGGCGTGACGGGCAGGCCCAACCCGCTGCGCAGCGCGGCTTCGGCCTCCATTCCGGCCTCATTGTCAGGCACCACCACCTCGCCGAGGGGATAGGCCGACAAGCGTTCCAAAATCTCGCTCGCCCGGCACTCACCGACCTGGAACTCCCCGGTGGAGATATCGGCGACCGCAAAACCCGCCGTCCTGCCGCCCGCCATGGGCGCAACCGCCGCCAGCGCCTGGCCGGAGCGTGCCGGCAGCATGGTGTCCTCGGTCAGCGTGCCAGGCGTGATGATGCGCACCACGGCGCGGTTCACGACCGATTTCGAGCCGCGCTTTTTCGCCTCAGCCGGCGATTCGGTCTGCTCACACACGGCGACGCGCTCACCGCTGCGGATAAGGCGCGCAAGATAAGCATCAGCAGCGTGATAAGGTACGCCGGCCATGGGGATCGGCTCGCCGAGATGTTCTCCGCGCGCGGTCAGCGTGATGTCGAGCAAGGCGGCAGCGCGCTGGGCATCCTCGAAGAACAGCTCGTAGAAATCGCCCATGCGGAAGAACAAGAGCGCATCTTCGTGCTGCGCCTTTATGTCCAGGTACTGCGCCATGAAGGGCGTGGGCGCCTTGTCGGCGGGCGGCGAAGCAGTGTCGGGCATGAGCCTTGAGTACCGAGTCTGCACAAAGAGGCAAATAGCGTTTCACGCCTGCCATGAATGCAGCAACGCAATCATTCCCAAAAGCGGGTTGTCGCCCATCGGGCACAGGCATAAGGTCCGCAGCCTTGAGAGAGCCCATTATAGAGATTTTGAAAGTTCCAAGGCGCGCCCGCACATGACCACCAAACGCCCCAGCTTCACCGATCAGGAAGCGCTCGATTTCCACTCCATTCCGCGCCCCGGGAAACTGGCCATAGCCCCGACCAAGCCGATGAGCACGCAGCGCGACCTGTCGCTGGCCTACAGCCCGGGCGTGGCCGTGCCGGTCAAGGCGATCGCCGAGAACGAGGATCTCGCCTACGACTACACCTCAAAGGGCAACATGGTGGCGGTGATTTCCAACGGCACCGCCATTCTAGGCCTCGGCGATCTCGGCGCCATGGCGTCCAAGCCCGTGATGGAAGGCAAGTCGGTGCTGTTCAAGCGCTTTGCCGATGTGGACTCCATCGATATCGAAGTCGAAACCAAGGACGTCGACGCCTTCTGCGACACGGTGCGCAATATCGGCCACACCTTCGGCGGCATCAATCTGGAAGATATCGGTTCGCCGGCCTGCTTCATCATCGAATCGCGCCTGCGCGAGGAGCTCAACATCCCGGTCTTCCATGACGACCAGCACGGCACCGCCATCATCGCGGCAGCCGGCATCATCAATGCCTGCGCGGTGACCGGCCGGAAACTGGAAGACCTGAAAGTGGCGGTGTCAGGCGCCGGCGCGGCGGGCCTCTCGTGCGCAGGCCTGATTCGTCATCTTGGCGTGAAGGCGGAAAACATCCTGATGTGCGACTCCAGCGGCGTCGTCTATGAAGGGCGCACCGAGAAGATGGATCAGTTCAAGTCCGCCTTTGCGGTGAAGACCGAAAAACGCACGCTGGCAGAGGCCGTGGACGGCGCTGACTGCCTGCTGGGCCTGTCGGTCAAGGGCGCGGTGACCAAGGAAATGGTCGCCTCCATGGCTGACAATCCGATCATCTTCGCCATGGCCAACCCGGACCCGGAAATCACCCCGGAAGAGATCAAGCAGGTGCGTGACGATGCCATCATCGCCACCGGCCGGTCGGACTATCCCAACCAGGTCAACAATGTGCTGGGCTTCCCTTATATCTTCCGCGGCGCCCTGGATGTGCGCGCGCGCGGCATCAATGAAGAGATGAAGGTCGCCGCCGCCCGCGCCCTGGCAGAGCTTGCCCGCGAGGATGTGCCCGACGAGGTGGCCGCTGCCTATCACGGCTCGCGCCCGCAATTCGGCCCGGACTATATCATCCCGACCCCGTTCGATCCGCGCCTCATCACCTTCGTGCCGCCCTTCGTGGCCCAGGCCGCGATGGATACCGGCGTCGCGCGCCGCCCGATCGAGGACATGGAGGCCTACCGCCACGACCTCGCCCGCCGCCAGGACCCGACCGCCAGCTTCATGCAGGGCCTGCAGAGCGCAGTGCGCGCGACCCAGAAGCGCATCGTCTTCGCCGAGGGCGAGGAGCCGGCTGTCGTGCGCGCGGCGGCCTCGTTCAAGAACCAGGGCCTCGGCGAGCCGATCCTGATCGGCCGTGTCGAACGCGTCGAACAGTCGATGAAACAAATGGGCGTCCCCAAGGGCTCGCTGACCATCATCAATGCGCGCCTGTCGGACAAGAACCCCGATTATACCGACTATCTCTATGCCCGCCTGCAGCGCCAAGGCTATCTGAAACGCGACGTCCAGCGGCTGGTCAACCAGGACCGCAACGTGTTCGGCTCGTGCATGCTCGCGCTCGGCGATGCCGACGGCATGGTCACCGGCGTGACCCGGAATTACCAGGTCGCCCTTGAGGATTCCCGGCTGGTGCTCGACCCCCTGCCCGACCATCCGGTCATGGGCATGTCGCTGGTGATCTCACGCGGGATGACCGTGTTCATCGCCGATACCAGCGTGGTGGAACTGCCCAATGGCGAAGACCTGGCCGCCATCGCGAAAGAGGCGGCCAGCTCGGTGCGCGCCCTCGGCTTCACCCCGCGCGTTGCCCTGCTGTCTTATTCCACTTTCGGCAATCCGATGGGCGAACGGATCGAGAAGGTCCGCGAGGCGGTGGCCATTCTCGATGCCGATCCCGGCGTGAATTTCGAGTATGAGGGCGACATCGCCGCCGATGTGGCGCTCAACCCGAACCACCGGCTGACCTATCCCTTCTCGCGCCTGACCGGCCCGGCCAATGTGCTGGTCATGCCGGCCATTCACTCGGCCTCCATCGCCACCAAGCTGATGGACGCCATGGGCGGAGCCACGGTGATCGGGCCGATGCTGCTGGGCCTGGAAAAATCCGTACAGATTGCCAATCTCGGCGCCACCGTGTCCGATATCGTCACGCTCGCGACCATCGCGGCCTATGATGTCGATGGCGTCAGCGGACAGGCCGTGGCCAGCTAGCCTCCGGGTTTGGAGACGCATAAAAGCCCTCCCTGGCGGGAGGGCTTTTTCGTGCAGGCAGGCTCATTCGGCAGCGACAGGATCGTCTTCGAGGACAAGGTGCTCGCCCGGCGAACTCCAATAGACCTGCCGCAGCCATTCCAGCACCGACAGCACCACCGCCACGCCGCCCAGCCAGAAGGTGACGATGAACACGGTGTAGAACCCGTCCGTCTCGATCATCTCCCCGAGCCAAGGCCGGCCGAGCGTGCCGATCAGCATGGTCAGCGAGGCCAGCAGCGCATACTGCACGGCGGCAAAGCGCGGGTTCACAACCGAGGTGAGATAGGCCGTCATCGCCACCAGGGCGAAACCGCCGGCAATGTTCTCGGCAAAGATTGTGATCATCAGCCTGGCCATGCGCTGGCCCTGATCCTCGGCGAGTACCACCGTGTCAGGCTGGATCTTCGCGGCCCATTCGGCAAAGGCGACCAGGGGCGCATCGAGATGGGTGAAAGCCAGGAAGGCGTCGAGATGGGCCGCCCCGGCGGCAAGATCAGCATAGAGGAGATTCGTCACCGCCGCGATCACCCCGCCGACAAAGAAGACCGGCATGCGCCCGATGCCCGCGATCAGCACCGCGCCGATCAGCGAGCCGAGAATGGTCGCGATCACACCGAAAAATTTCGAGGCGATGGCGACATCATCGAGACTGTGGCCAAGCGCGCCAAAATTCTCTCCGAGATAGAAAGGATAGGCGAACGAGCCCCAGACCGCATCGGTGAACCGGTAGGTCAGCGCCAGGAAGAGCACCAGCACCGCGCCCCATTTCAGACGCGAGACCAGCTCCATCATCGGATCGAAAATCGCCCGGAACAGCGTGCGCACAATCGGCGGAATCGACGAACCGGGCAGGCCGCCGGCCGGCACTTCGCGCGCCTGTCCGCGATAGCCGAAGGTCAGCACGGTGGCGGCCAGAGCCGGCACCAGCACGGTGAGGATGACGATCAGCGGGCCCTGCGTGCGGATGAAAGTACCCCCTGATGCCCCGGTCTCCAGCACGAGCGCATCGACCACGAATTTGGCGATCAGCACGAAGGCGACCAGCCAGCTCAGGGACACGATCGCCACCGCCGGCAGGACAACGCCCTGCGGCAGGGAATCGAGAAAGCTGATCTGGGAGCGATTCTTCCGGCCGGAATGAGCCGGCTCGGGCGCCAGCAGGCTGCCGAGCACGGTGGCCAGCACGAAGCCGGCGATCATCACATAGACCACCACCCAGCCGAACCGCGCGGCCATGAGCAGAGCGACGAAACCGGAAATGAAGCCGCCGAACTTGTAGCCGAACTGGTAGAGCGCCGACATCAGGTCCTTGTCTTCCTCCGAGCGTGCCACCTCGATGCGCCAGGCATCCAGGATCAGGTCATGGGTCGGCGAGACCAGGGTGATGATCAGCGCGACAAGAGCGACCAGGCCGATATGCTCGGACGGATCTGAGAAGGCGAGCACGCAGAGCAGCACGGCCATGGTGACCTGCAAGGCGACCAGCCAGGAGCGCCGCCCGCCAAGCCTCAGGAAGGGAATGTCGCGCGCGGTCTGGAAGGCCGGCGCCCAGAGATACTTGAAGGCGTATCCGAGCGTGACCAGCGAGAGCACGCCGATGGCCGCCGGGTCGATGCCTTCCTCGGTGAGCCAGGCCGTCAGCACGCCAAGCACCGCGCCATAGGGCAGGCTCGCGGCAAAGGACAGGATCAGCATGGCGCCCATGCGCCGGTCCCGGAGCGCCTTCAGGGCACGCAGGAGGCGGGGCGGCTGGGGGGGCTCGCTCGCGGCGGCGCCGCTCATGCTGCGCCGGCCTTGTGCGCGGGCCTCAGTGCCCATTTCACGGCCATGCGGCGCAGGGTCTCAGGATCGATCGGCTTGGCGGCCACGAGATTGGCGCCGGCCGACCTGGCTTCACGTTCGATATCGGGGTTCACCTCTGCCGAGACCGCGATGACCGGCACCTCGTGGCCGGCCGCGCGCAGGCGGCGTGTGGCTTCAAACCCGTCCATGACCGGCATTCTGAGATCCATAAGCACCAGATTCACCTCGCGATGATTGAGGGATTCGAGGGCTTCGACACCCGTTGCCGCTACGCTGACGGTAAATCCGGTCGATTCCAAGGCACGACGTGCAATCATCGCGTTGACCGGGTTGTCGTCGGCGATCAGCACATGCAGGCCCTCGCCCGAGGACAGCTCGGTTTCGGCTTCGGCAGCGTCTTCGCCCGCGACAAAGATCCGCTCGATCACGGAAGAAGCGCGCATCGGGCGCACCAGCCAGCCCTTGCAGCCCATGTCCCTGAAGCGTGCGATGGCGCCGCGGTCCTCTGGACGCAGAACGATCAGGCTGGTGGTCTGGGCCGCGTGGCTGACGATCCGGCGTGCCGGCAGGTCTGCCCCGATCAGCAGGACATCGCAGCCATGACCGCCGGTCGGCGCGGTCTCCGGCAACAGGACCGGCGTGATATCGGCCGACAACAGCATGGCCGAAAGCGCCAGGGTCGAAGCAGCCGGGACGCCGATAATGCCGACCCGGCCACCAAGCTGGGGCAGATCTTGGGTCGGCTTGCGGTCGGTTTTT
Organism: Hyphomonadaceae bacterium UBA5336; assembly: GCA_002408125.1. GTDB lineage: Bacteria > Pseudomonadota > Alphaproteobacteria > Caulobacterales > Hyphomonadaceae > UBA5336. The sequence goes on from DHQO01000002.1 coordinate 104,303, forward strand.
TCCAGCGGCAGGTATACTTCGAACTGGGTGCCGAGGCCCGGCCCGCCGGAGATACTGATCTCCCCGCCGAGCAGGTGGGTCAACCGGCGCACGATCGACAGGCCGAGGCCCACACCACCTTCGTTCTGGGCATCGCGCGCATCGTTCTGGCGGAAGGCTTCGAACAGGCGCTCGCGATCCTCCGGCCGGATCCCCGGCCCTGTATCGATCACCCGGTATATGATGCCGTCCGGCGCCGGCAGGATGTCGAGCAGAACCCCGCCCTCGCGGGTGAATTTCAGGGCATTGCCGATCAGGTTGAACAGGATCTGGCGGATGCGCCCGCCATCCCCGCGCCGGGTCGCCATGGGCAGATACATGGCGCGCGATGCGATATCGAGCCCGCTGGCATGGGCGCGCGGACTGAGCAATTCGACCACGTCGCGGGCCAGCCGGACCGGGCAGAAGACCTCGCTCTCCAGCTCTATCCCCCCGGCATCCAGGCGCGCATGGTCGAGCACGGTGTTGAGCAGATCGAGGAGGCGTGCGCCGGAAGTGCGGATCGTCTCGGCATATTCGCGCTGGGCCGGGGCCAGCTCGGTTTCCAAAAGCAGCGAGACCGTGCCCAGAATACCGTTCAAGGGCGTGCGAATTTCGTGGCTGGCCGTGGCCAGGAAGGTCTTTTCTGCGGCGTGATCGTCGGAATGGTCGCTCATGGCCCCCGCCATAGCAAAAGGCGGTGATGGATCGCTTAACGGCCATGAAAATTTTCAATGAAATCACGAGACCAGGCCCTGACTGCCCGGCTGGATGTCGACATGTCCCGGCGGGCGGCGCCGATAGGAGAGGGCTTCTGCGACATGGAGGCGGCGCACCGCGTCGCTGCCTTCCAAGTCTGCGATCGTGCGGGCGACCTTGAGCGTGCGATGATAGGCCCGCGCGGTAAGCATCAGTTTCTGGGCGGCATCTGCCAACAGCGCGGCGCCGGGCTGGTCGGGCGCGGCGACCCGGTCGAGCTCGGCGCTGGGGGCATCGGCATTGATCGGGCGGCGTGCGCCAAACTCGGCATCGAGGCCTGGCTGGCCGAAGCGTTCAGCCTGCATAGTCCGTGCCTCGGCAACGCGCGCTGCGGCCTCCGCGGTACCTTCGGCCGGGGGCGGCAGAGTGAGATCCATGGCGGTGACCGGGGCGACATCATGAAAGAGATCGATCCGGTCGAGAAAGGGGCCTGACAGGCGCGACTGATAGGAGATGGCGCAGCGTGGCCCTTTCCGGCAGGCGGCCTCGCCCGGCCCGCCGCCACACTTGCACGGGTTCATCGCCGCGATCAGCTGGAAGCGGGCCGGGTAGCGTACATGCCTGTTGGCGCGCGCAACCACAGCCTCACCGGCTTCCAGCGGCTGGCGCAGGCTGTCGAGGACCTGGGCGGTAAATTCCGGGAGTTCATCAAGGAACAGGACACCGTGATGGGCAAGCGAGACCTCGCCCGGCTTGGCATGAATGCCGCCGCCGACAAGCGCGGCCATGGAGGCCGAGTGGTGCGGGGCTCGGAACGGCCTCTGGCGTGACAGGCGCCCGCGTGCGAGCAGGCCGGCGACCGACTGGATCTGGCTGACCTCGAGCAGTTCGCGCGCCGAGAGCGGCGGCAGGAGGCCGGCCAGGCGCTGGGCGAGCATGGACTTACCTGAGCCGGGCGGCCCGCACAGCACCAGATTGTGCCCGCCGGCCGCCGCGATTTCGAGCACGCGCTTGGCGCTGTCCTGGCCCTTTACATCCCGCAGGTCCGGCCCGGCGGGCGGGTCTTCGACATCGCCCGGGCGCGGCGGGGCGAGCATGGCGCGTCCGGCGAAATGATTGATCAGGGCAATCAGGCTCGGGGCGGCGATGACCTCCCCGCCGGCCCAGGCCGCTTCCGGCCCGCAGGGCGCGGGGCAGACGAATCGCATATCCATGGCATTGGCCGCCATGGCCGCGGGCAAAACGCCGAGCGTTTCGGCCACCTGGCCATCGAGGGCCAGCTCGCCCATGGCCGCATGACCGTCGAGCGCATCGGGCGCGATGACACCCATGGCGGCCAGCATGGCGAGCGCTATGGCAAGGTCGTAATGACTGCCCTCCTTGGGCATGTCAGCCGGCGCGAGATTGACGATGATGCGCTTGGGCGGGATGGCGAGCCCGATGGCGGCGAAGGCGCAGCGCACCCGCTCGCGGCTTTCGGCCACGGCTTTGTCGGGCAGGCCGACAATGCCGATATAAGGCTTGTTCGCCCCTGTGATCTGGACCTGGACATCCACCGGGCGGGCCTCGACCCCCTCAAAGGCAAATGTCGTAATCCGGCTGACCATGCGCGCGTTCCCCCCACCGGAGAAAGGGTTAACACAGCCGCACGAACAAAGAAAGAACAAATCCTAAGTTTTTGCGCGCTCGGCAAGGCGGCGATCAACTGCGTCCCAGAACAGGCTCGCCGCATCCACGCCGGAAAAGCGTTTCATTTCCTGCACGCCGGTGGGCGAGGTAACATTCACCTCGGTGAGCTTGCCGCCAATGACATCTATGCCGACCAGAACCAGACCGCGCCTTTTCAGCTCCGGCCCGATGGCCGCGCAGATCGCCTTGTCGGCCTCCGTGAGCTGGGTCGGCTCGGCCGTGCCGCCGACATGCAGGTTCGAGCGCGTCTCGCCTGCCTTGGGCCGGCGATTGATGCCGCCGACCGCCTCGCCATCGATCAGGATGACGCGCTTGTCGCCCTCGCGCACGGCCGGCAGGAAGGCCTGGGCCATGATCGGCTCGCGCGAGCGCTCGAAGAACATTTCCAGCAATGAGCCATAATTGCCATCGTCGGGCTTCACCCGGAAGACGCCTGCCCCGCCATTGCCGTAGAGCGGCTTCAGGATGATGTCATTGTGGCGCGCGCGGAAGGCGGAGATGGCCTGCGGGTCGCGCGAGATCAGGGTCGGCGGCATGAGCTGCGGGAAGAGCAGCGGGAAGATCTTTTCCGGGCTGGCGAGCACCTGCATCGGGTCATTGAGTACCAGGGTCTTGTCGGTGATCTGCTCGAGCAGGTGGCAGGCGGTGATATAGGCCATGTTGAAGGGCGGGTCCTGGCGCATCAGGACCACGTCCACATCCTCGGCCAGGTCGATGACTTCGGCCGGCCCGAACACACCCGGCGCCCCGGCCACGCGCTGGACCTGAACCGGGCGGGCGAGGGCGCGCACATGCCCGCCTTCATAGGTCAGATGATCAGGCTCATAGACCCAGAGCTCGGCGCCGCGCGCCTGAGCCGCCTCGGCCAGGGCAAAGCTCGTATCGGCGTCGATATCGACCGTTTCGAGCGGGTCCATCTGAATCGCAACGCGCAAGGCCATCCCTTATGCCCCTTCCGGCAGCGCCGTCAGGCTCCGGGCCCACGCGGCGAGTTAGTAATTGCCGCCGAGAAGGTCCTGATCTGCCCCGGCTTCTGCGCCGCTATATGCGGGCGACGGGGAGCCTTGAGAAGGGGCGCGTTGGTCAATCGGTGCCGGATCGCGCACGCGGACATAGGAGACCACCTGCTGTACGCCGCCGACATTGGCCGCCTTTTCAGCAGCGGCCACAAGCTCTTCCTGTGTGCGGGCAACGCCCATCAGATAGACGACGCCATCATAGGTCTCGATGTTGAAATTGAGGCTCTTTACCGTCGCGGAGGTAAGCAGCGCGGCGCGCACGCGGGCGGTGATGACCTCATCATTTACATTGGCGAAGAAGCCGCCGGGACGTTCGATGTGGATCTCGTTGGCGACATCGCGCGTGAGCTTAGAGCTCCAGGCGATGTCTTCCGCGCGCACGCGCATTTCCGGTGAGGAAACCCGGCCGGACAAGAGCACAAGACCGTTGGCGACCTCGACATCGACCTCGCCGAAGCCATTCTCCGACAAGAGCTTGGCCTTGATCTCGTTCGACATGGTCGCGTCATCGACGGCCTGGCCGACCGTACGGTCCTGGGCTGCGGCTACACCAACGGCGCCGGCAGCCCCTGCGGCTGCGGCGACACAGCCTGTAAGGGGAAGGACGAGAAGTCCGGCGGCAAGTACAAGGCGAGGGGACATGGGAAATGAACCTCTCAAATCTGGGAATCGGTTTCTCTTAGCATGCGTTACTTCATGGTTAGGGCAAAATCTGGGCGCCAGGCATCACGAAGATGTTTTGGCCACTTCCATGGGCAGATTGCGACAAGGTCATAGCGCCATCCAAGATCGCCTGCGGGCATGTGGCGCGCCGCCCAGACCTCTGCACAATCGGATATGCGCCGCCAGGAGGCATCGGAGACCGCATCAAGGGCGTCTTCCACGCTGGCGCGCGCCTTCACCTCGATGAAGGCGAACGTGTCCCCGCGCCGGGCGATGAGGTCGATCTCGCCGGAAGATGTGCGCACGCGGCGCGCCAGGATGCGGTAGCCCTTCACCTGCAGGGCGATGGCCGCGAGCCGTTCGGCCACGCGCCCCCAGCGCTCGGCGGCGATGCGTTCAGCCCGCGCCATCGGCTTTCAGGGCGAGCGCCCGCTGATAGGCTTCGCGCTTGGGGATACCCAGCACATCGGCCACCTCATTGGCGGCCTGCTTGGTCGGCAGGCGGGCAAGGGCTTCGGAAAGGGCGGCGTCCAGGTCTGCCTCGCCAACCTCGGCGGCTTCGGGCGGGCCGATCAGGATGACGATCTCCCCTTTGGGTGCGCCGGCCTCCTCATAATGGGCCGCCAGATCAGCGAGGCTGGCACGGCGGGCCTCTTCGAACAGTTTCGTCAGTTCGCGCGCCACACAGGCCTCGCGCGCCGGCCCCAGCATTTCCGCCATGTCGGCCAGTGCGGCGGCCAGGCGCGGGCCGGTCTCGTAGAAGACCAGCGTGGCGGGTACATTCGCCAGCTCTGTCAGCACCTTGCGCCGCGCGCCGGATTTCGGCGGCAGGAAGCCGGCAAAGAGGAACCGGTCGCTCGGAAGACCGGCCATGACCAGCCCCGCCAGAAGGGCCGAGGCGCCCGGCACGGGCACGACCTTTATGCCTTCAGCGGCCACTTCGCGCACCAGCTTGAAGCCCGGATCGGAAACCAGCGGCGTGCCGGCATCACTGATCAGGGCGATGGCCGCGCCACCGGCCAGCTTTTCCAGCAGCTCAGGCCGGCGCTGCGCCCCATTATGGTCATGATAGGGCGTCACTTTCCCGGAAATGCCATGGGCATCGAGCAGCTTTCGGGCGGTGCGTGTGTCTTCGGCAAGGATCTCGTCGGCGGCGGAAAGTGTATCGAGGGCGCGTAATGTCACATCCCGAAGATTGCCGATCGGCGTCGAGACAATGTAGAGGCCGGCCTCAAGACGCACATCGACCTGTTGCCGCCCCTCAGGGGCGGGCTTAGGGTCGCGCGAGACGCGAGTCGGGCTTGCAGGATCATTGGAGGACATCAATGAAACAATTGCGCGTGTTGGCCCTGGCGCCAAGCTTCCTTTTGGCCGCGCTGATGCTGGCGGCCTGTTCGACGACGCCGAGCACGCCCCTGCCGCCCTCTTCCGGGAACCCGCGGGTCGAGCCCCAGCCTCCGCTGGCCGGCGGTGAAAAGCCCGACCTGGAAAAGCCCACCCCCGAAGAGGTCGAGAAAGCCCAGGAAGATGGCATCACACCGCCGCACATGGTCGGCCGCGAGATTACCCGCGCCGCCGTGCTCCTGCCCTTCTCCCATCCCAACCGCCAGGTTCGCAACGAGGCCCAGGGCATGCTGGCCGGCATCGAGATGGCGTTGTTCGAGCGCGCCGGAGATGATTTCCTGATCGTCCCCAAGGACACGGCCGGGACCGCGGCCGGAGCCGAGGAAGCCTTCAAGGAAGCCGTGGACGAGGGCGCCGATGTCATTCTCGGCCCGCTCTTTGCCCAGAATGTGCGTATCGTGACGCCCATGGCGCATGAGCTGAACATCCCCGTCATCGCCTTTTCCAATGATCCTTCCGCTGCCGGGGACGGGGCCTATCTCGCCGCCTTCACCGTGGAGGAGGAGGTGGCCCGCGTAATCGAGCATGCTGCGCTGAACGGGGTCACCACCTTCGCCTTTCTCGGCCCGCGCAATGCCTATGGCGAACGTGTGGAACGCGCGCTGCGTTTCGAGGCCGCGCGCCAGGGCGGCTATGTGGTCGCAAGCCAGTTCTACAGCCCCTATAATGATGCGCCGGTGGACGAGGCCCAGACGCTGGCCAACATCCTCAAGCCGATGACCCGCGGCCAGGGGGGCCGTATCGGCGTGATGATCCCGGAATCGGGGGTGAAGCTGCGCTCGGTCGCGCCGCTCCTGCCCTATTACGGGGTCGATTTCCGTCGCCTGCGCATGCTCGGCACAAGCCAGTGGAACGATGCCAGCCTCTGGCGTGAGCCGACCCTGGCCGGCGGCTGGTTCCCCGTGCCGAGCGCCCAGGACGCAGCCAATTTTACCAATGGCTATACCCGTGTCTATGGCCGCGCGCCGAGCGAGTTGTCGAGCCTCGGCTTCGATGCGGCAGGCGTGGCCATCGGCCTTGCAGGCCAGGACCGGCTCGACTTTGCCGGCATCACCGACAGTGATGGCTTCATCGGCGCAAACGGCCTCTTCCGCTTCCGCGTTGACGGCACGCCCCAGCGCGCGCTTGCGATCATGGAGATCAAGGCCGGTACGGGCGCGGAACTCGTGGCCCCGGCCGCGACAAGTTTCACGCCCTCGGTCGGCTAGCTCGCCGGATCGAAGGGCGTGTCCAGGGCGGCGCGCAGCACATCCAGATCGGCCGGCGTGAGCTGGCCGTCATGGTGGTAGGTGATCACCCCGCCGGGCGCGATGATGAAGGTTTCCGGCACGCCGAGATGACCAAAGGCCAGCGCGCCCTGCCCGTCCGGGTCCATGGCGACGCTGGCAAATGGATTGCCGCGCTCGGCGAGGAATTTGGCGGCGTTCTCTTCGGTGTCATCGAAGACGAGGCCGTGTACGCGGCCGGGATAGTCCGCCGACAGCTCCACAAGCAGCGGATGCTCGACAATGCAGGGCACACACCAGCTCGCCCAGAGGTTCACCAGGATCGGTTCCTCGGCCGCCAGATCGGTGTAGCGGATCGGCTCACCGCCGCCGAGCGGGGCGAAGGCGAGATCGGGTGCATCGCGCAGGGGCCGGGTGAAGCTCGGCTTGGAGCCGTCGAAGAGCTGGACAAGGCCGAGCCCGCCAAAGCCGATCAGCGCCACCAGCGGCAAGAGGTAGAGCCAGCGCTTCATGCCGCATCATCCTTCTCGGCCTGCTTCTGCACGCGTTCGAGCCGCGCCCTTGCAGCGTGTGCACGCCACAGCACGACGCCGACCAGCACAAGGAGCACCACCGCCGCCAGGCCATAGGCGGCGAAGATATAGGGGCCGGTATGATCGAAGTTCGGGATCATCGCTCAGCCCACAGCCTGTCGCAGGACCAGCGCATTGGCCCGGCGCGTCATCACATCGGTGCGCATCGCCGTCAGGGCCAGCGCCACCATCAGAAGGGTATGTCCCAGCGCGCCGATCAGGAGCGGCACGAGATAGGAGGCATCCATGCTCGGCCCGTCCATGCGGATCACGCTGGCCGACTGGTGCAGGCTCGCCCAGATATCGACGGAGAACTTGATGATCGGCACATTCACAAGGCCGACCATGGCGAGGATCGCCCCGGCGCGGGCGGCCTTCTGGCGTGTGTCCATCGCCGCGCGCAGGGCCATGTAGCCGAGATAGAGGAAAAAGAGGACCAGCACCGAGACCATGCGGGTATCGTCCCACTGCCACCAGGTGCCCCAGGTCGGCTTGCCCCAGATCGAGCCGGTGGCAAGGCAGATCGCGGTATAGGCCGCGCCGATGGGCGCAAGGGATTTCGCCGCCGTGTCGGCCAGCTCATGGCGCCAGATGAACCAGATGAAGCTGCAAACAAAGAGGCCGACATAGGTCGACATGGAGAGCCAGGCGGCGGGGACATGGATGAACAGGATGCGCGCACTGTCGCCCTGCACCTGTTCGGGCGCGACCACATAGAAAGCCTGCCACAGGCTGTAGGCGATCATCACCGTGGCGAGGGCATAGAGCCAGGGCTGCACGGCCTTGGAGAAGGCCATGAACCGGTGCGGATTGGCGAAGACCTGGATCATGCGTGTCCTCTAGTCGGCGGCCAGCCTGAGGGCGGCGGCCATGGCGAAGGGTGCCACGGCCAGTGCAAAGAGCGTGCTCGCGGCGAGGTATAGAGCCTCCGGCGGCAATCCCGATGCGGTAGATTGCAGCGCAAGTGCGCCGAAGATGGCGGTCGGCACATAAAGCGGCAAGGCGATCAGCGCGATAAGTAATCCTCCGCGCCGCACGGTGGCGGTGAGCGCTGCACCGACCCCGCCCCAGAAGAAGAAGGCGAGGCCACCCAGCGCATAAGCCGCGCTGGCGGGCAGCACATCCTCCGGCGGGACCTGCAGCATCAGGCCGAGCACCGGCGTGATCAGCGCCAGCGGCAGGCCCGCAGCCAGCCAGTGCGCCAGCGTCTTGCCCGCCGCGATGGCGCTGAGCGGCGCATCGGTCTGCAACCAGAGATCGAGCGCGCCGTCTTCGAGGTCGGCCTGGAACAGCCGCTCCATGGTGACGAGGGAAGACAGCGCCAGCGCGACCCACAATATGCCCGGCCCGATGGCGCGCAGCTGTGCATCCTCATGCCCGATCCCGAATGGCACCAGCATCGCCGCCCCGGCAAAGAAGCCGACCGGCAGCAGCGCCCCGGCTCCACCGGCCCAGGCCTCGCCGAGCGCCTGCCGGAAGGCAGAAAGGATGGGGCTAGCTGTCATGGCGTCGGTCCTGCCAATACAAATACAAACCGATGACTCCAAACGGTATGGCAACAGCAAAAAAGCCGAACTCAATAAGTCTGCCAAACCTATCGGCAAAGCCTTGCCCCAGCATCGCAACAAGCGCGAAGGACGCGATCACCCAGATCGTGCCAAAGATCCAAAACCGGATAGCCCATCTATGCAGTCGTTGCGGTTGCTCGAAGCCAATCCACTTCAGAACTTGACCCTCAAACTGGCGCCAGCCGTTCATTTCCGCTCCCTCCGCCGGTTCCGCCAATAGGCGAAGAGGCCGAGGATGATCAGCGGAACGAGCACGGCGACGAGGGTGATCTCCGCCGGACCGCCATAGCGCCCGGTCGGAGTGTGGCCGGTCAGCCGGGACCAGAGGGCATAGGCGGCGAAGAAGGGCGCATAGATCAGCCAGAGGCGCACCGTCCAGCGGCTGAAATCGTCGGTCGGGTCGAACCCGATCCATCGCATCGCCCAGTCCTCGATCTGTCTCAGCGTGTTCATGCTGCCCGCCTGCGCCAGAGCCAGACTGCGAGGACAATCCCGGACAGAAGAATGCCGAGCCCGAGCCAGAGCGCCACATCGCCCAGCTCATCTTGCAGCCTGTGTGCGATGCGTCCCCCGACGATCCCGGTGATCAGCAGGACACCAATCGGCGTGGCATAGTTGCGGAAACGGGGCGCGCTCACAGCGTGATCTCCCTGCTAGTCAAAAAGCCCGGCGCGCCGTGGACCGCCGCGATCACCGCGCCGCCGCCCGCGCAATGCACCTCAATCTCGTTTTCCAGCCGGGCGCGGGCATCCACGTCCAGCGCGCTGAACGGCTCGTCCATCAGCCAGACCGGGCGGTGCTGCAGCTTCAGGCGGGCGAGCGCGGTGCGCTGGCGCTGGCCGGCTGAGAGAAGACGCGCAGGTACATCGGCCGGACGGGCCAGCCCCATGGCGGCAAGCACTTCGTCAATCTCGGCCTCATCAGATCCCCAGGCGCGCGCCCAGAGCTGAAGATGCTGTCGCGGGGTCTCATGCGGCTTCAGGCCGGTGCGGTGGGCGATCCAGTGCAGCGGCCCTGCGCGGGTCACCTCGCCGGCCTCAGGGCGCGTGAGCCCGGCCAGGATGCGCAGCAGCGTCGTCTTGCCGGCCCCATTCGCTCCGCGCAGCACCAGTGCCTCGCCCGGCGCGAGCGAAAGCGAGACCTCCCGGAAGAGAAGTCGCTCCCCGCGCGCGGCGGCAAGGTGGGTGGCAGAAAGCAGCGCCGAGGTCATGTCTGACTGCTATGCGCGTTCCGCCGCAATGTCATCCTTTGCGCGCGTCGCATGCGCCTGCTTCGCGAAGCCGCGCCCATGGTATGATTGCAGCTTGCCGCCGGCAGGTCTAAAGAGGCGGCAACAGAACAGCAATTCCAGAACGCGAGGTCTCCCGCCATGCCGTCACTCGACAGTTTCAAAGCCAAAACCACTCTTACCGTCGGCGACAAGACCTATACATACTACTCCCTCGCCAAGGCCGCCGAAAACGGCCTCGGCGATGTGTCGAAACTGCCGGCCTCGCTGAAGGTGCTCCTTGAGAACCTCCTGCGCTTTGAAGACGGCAATACGGTGAAGAAGGAAGACATCCAGGCCATGGCCGCCTGGCTGAATGACAAGGGCTCGGCCCAGCACGAGATCGCCTACCGCCCTGCCCGTGTGCTGATGCAGGACTTCACCGGTGTGCCCGCCGTGGTGGACCTCGCCGCCATGCGCGATGCGGCCACCAAGCTCGGTGCCTCGGCCGAAGCCATCAACCCGCAGGTGCCGGTGGACCTCGTCATCGACCACTCGGTGATGGTCGACCATTTCGGCACGCCGCAAAGCTTCGTGCAGAATGTCGAGCGCGAATATGAGCGCAATGGCGAGCGTTACGAGTTCCTGCGCTGGGGCAGCTCGGCCTTCAAGAATTTCCGCGTCGTGCCGCCGGGCACCGGCA
>DHQO01000002.1:115303-191347 GCA_002408125.1 Hyphomonadaceae bacterium UBA5336
GTGCCGCCGGGCACCGGCATCTGCCACCAGGTGAACCTGGAATATCTCGGCCAGACCGTGTGGACGCGCGAAGAAGACGGCGAGACCGTCGCCTATTTCGACACCTGCGTCGGCACCGACAGCCACACAACCATGATCAATGCGCTCGCCGTGCTCGGCTGGGGCGTCGGTGGCATCGAGGCCGAAGCGGCCATGCTCGGCCAGCCGGTTTCCATGCTGATCCCGGAAGTCATCGGCTTCAAACTCGACGGAACGATGCCGGAAGGCGCCACTGCCACCGACCTGGTGCTGACCGTGGTGCAGATGCTGCGCGAGAAGGGCGTGGTCGGCAAGTTCGTCGAATTCTACGGCCCCGGCCTTGCGAACCTGACCCTGGAAGACCAGGCGACCATCTCCAACATGGCGCCGGAATATGGCGCGACCTGCGGCTTCTTCCCGGTCGATGCCGAAACCATCACCTACCTGCAGGACACTGGCCGCGAGGCCGACCGCGTTGCACTGGTCGAGGCCTATGCCAAAGCCCAGGGCTACTGGGCTCCGGAGATGGAAGACCCGACCTTCACCGACACGCTGGAGCTTGATCTTTCCACCGTCGTGCCCTCGCTCGCCGGCCCGAAACGCCCGCAGGACCGCGTGCTGCTGACCGAGGCCGACACCAAGTTCGCCGAGGCCATGGTCAAGGACTTCAAGACCGCCGCCGATGACGCCACGGAAATCGCGGTGAAAGGCACCGACTACACTGTCACCCATGGCGATGTGTTCATCGCCGCCATCACCTCGTGCACCAACACCTCCAACCCGTCCGTTCTGATCGGCGCCGGCCTGCTCGCGCGCAACGCCGCCGCCAAGGGCCTCACCCGCAAGCCATGGGTGAAGACCAGCTTCGCCCCCGGCTCGCAGGTCGTGACCGACTATATCGCCAAGGCCGGCCTGCAGGACGATCTCGACGCGCTCGGCTTCAACCTGGTCGGCTATGGCTGTACCACCTGTATCGGCAATTCCGGCCCGCTGCCGATCGAGCTTGCCGACGCCATCGCCGAAGGCGACCTCGTCTCCTGTTCGGTGCTTTCGGGCAACCGCAACTTCGAAGGCCGGATTGGTCCGGACATCAAGGCGAACTATCTCGCCTCCCCGCCGCTGGTGGTGGCCTATGCCATTGCCGGCTCGCTGAAGGTGAACATCACCACCGAACCGCTCGGCCAGGACCAGGACGGCAATGATGTCTATCTGAAGGATATCTGGCCCTCGAATGCCGAGATCCAGGCGGTGATGCGCGAGGCCGTGACGCCGGAAATGTTCTCCGCGCGCTACGCCAATGTCTTCAAGGGCGACGAGCACTGGCAGGGCATCCAGGTCTCCGGTGGCCAGACCTATGACTGGCCGATTGCGTCCACCTATGTGCAGAACCCGCCCTATTTCGAGGGCATGGGTCTGGAGCCGGAGCCAGTCTCGGATGTCGAGGGCGCCCGCATCATGGGCCTCTTTGCCGACTCCATCACCACCGACCACATTTCCCCAGCCGGCAATATCAAGGCAGACAGCCCGGCAGGCAGTTATCTGCGCGAACATCAGGTGCCGGTCCTGGAGTTCAACTCCTACGGTTCGCGCCGCGGCAACCATGAAGTGATGATGCGCGGCACCTTCGCCAATATCCGCATCAAGAACCAGATGGTTCCGGGCGTTGAGGGCGGCTACACCATCTATGAGCCGACCGGCGAGAAGATGGACATCTATGATGCGGCCATGCGCTACAAGGCCCAGGGCGTTCCGCTGGTGGTGATGGCCGGCGAGCAGTACGGCACAGGCTCCTCGCGCGACTGGGCGGCCAAGGGCACGATCCTGCTGGGTGTGCGCGCCGTGATCGCGGGCAGCTTCGAGCGCATCCACCGCTCCAACCTGATTGGCATGGGCGTCCTGCCCCTGCAGTTCGAGGACGGCACCTCCTGGCAATCGCTCGGTCTGAAGGGCGATGAGACCGTGTCCATCTCCGGCATTGCCAACATCACGCCGCGCCAGAAACTGGACGTGACGGTGACGCGCGCGAGCGGCGAAACGCTGACCGTGCCGACCACCGTGCGCATCGATACCGAGAACGAGCTCGACTACTATCGCAATGGCGGCATCCTGCACTATGTGCTGCGCAATCTGGCAAAAGAAGCCGCCTAGAGTCCTCTCGCCGGCTCCACTGACATTGTGGGGCCGGCAACTGCTCACAGCCGTTTGATTTTCAAGTGTGCTGGCGCGACAGTACATCCCTGTCATGCGAACACTTCTCATCCTCCTCGGCTCATCCCTTCTGGCCGCATCTCCCGCCTTGGCGCAGCCCATGGTGATCGAGCTGTTCTCCTCGCAGAACTGCGCCGCGAGCCAGGAAGCCCATGGTACGATGAAACAGGTACAGGCCGAACGCGATGACGTACTGATCCTCACCTGGTCGGTGGATTACTGGGACTATCTCGGCGAGCCCGACCCGATGGCGATCGAGATGTCGACCCTGCGCCAGGAGGCCTATGTCGACCGGTTCGGCCTGCGCGGGCCCTACACCCCCCAGACTGTCTATAACGGCACCAGGGAATGCCAGGGCAACAAGCCCGAGGATGTCGCCCACTGGCTGGACGAGCTTGGTGGGACCTCCCGGCCCGGCATTGCCATCCGCCAGACCGAGCATGGCTGGACGGTGGATGTGCCCGCCGGCATGGACGCCGATGTCCACCTGGTCGGTTTCCTCGATGCCGCCGACAACACCACGCCCATGGTGAACCCCGTCACCGGCATGGACACGCTCGCCCACCTGACCCATGGCGGCGCTGTAGCCCTGTCGCAAAGCTGTGCCAGTGGCTGCGCCCTGCTTGTCCAGGGTTCCGGTCACGGCGTGATCTACAGCGCCCAGCGCATCCAGTAACTCCCCAACACCCAAAAGCCTACCGGCGGGTGAATCCGGGCCTTGGCGGGCACCATGCCGCGCGAGCATCAGTTGCCCTGCCCCGGTAATCGCTCTATGCGCGTGGCAATTATACCGACCGCCGATTGGGGAGCCTGAAGGCATGAGTGAGATCGTCGACATTTTCGCCCGCGAAATCCTGGATAGCCGGGGCAATCCCACCGTCGAGGTGGATGTCACGCTCGGTGACGGCTCCACCGGCCGCGCCGCCGTGCCGTCGGGCGCCTCCACCGGTGCCTATGAAGCCCATGAACTGCGCGACGGCGAGCCGGCGCGCTATGGCGGCAAGGGCGTGGAAAAGGCCTGCGAGGCGGTCAATGGCGAGATCTTCCAGGCCATTGAAGGCCTCGATGCCACCGACCAGCGCCTGATCGACGAACTGATGATCGAGGTGGACGGCACCGACAACAAGTCCCGCCTCGGCGCCAATGCCATGCTCGGCGTCTCGCTGGCCGTGGCCAAGGCGGCGGCGGAAAGCTGCGGCCTGCCGCTCTACCGCTATGTCGGCGGCGTCAATGCCCGTATCCTGCCGACCCCGATGATGAACATCATCAATGGCGGGGAACATGCCGACAACCCGATCGACATCCAGGAATTCATGATCATGCCGGTCTCCGCGCCGAGCATCGCCGATGCCGTGCGCATGGGCGCGGAAGTGTTTCACGCCTTGAAGAAACAGCTCCATGCGGCCGGCCACAACACCAATGTCGGCGACGAAGGCGGCTTTGCGCCGGGCCTGAATTCAGCCGACGAGGCGATCACTTTCATCATGAAGGCCATCGAGACTGCCGGCTACACGCCGGGCGACGATATCGCGCTCGCGCTCGATGCGGCCTCCACCGAATTCTTCAAGGACGGCAAATATGTCATGGCCGGCGAGGGCAAGACACTCGATGGCGAGGGCATGGCGAAATACCTGGAAGACTTGGTCAACCGCTATCCGATCATCTCCATCGAAGACGGCATGGCCGAGGATGACTGGGACGGCTGGGGCATTCTCACCGACATGATCGGCGACAAGTGCCAGCTCGTCGGCGACGACCTCTTCGTGACCAATCCCGAACGCCTCGCCATGGGCCTGGAGCGCGGCGCGGCCAACTCCATCCTGGTCAAGGTCAACCAGATCGGCACGCTGACGGAGACACTGGAAGCGGTCGAGCTGGCCCACCGCCATGCCTATACCGCCGTGATGTCCCACCGCTCCGGCGAGACCGAGGACACCACCATCGCCGACCTCGCCGTGGCCACCAATTGCGGGCAGATCAAGACCGGCTCGCTCGCGCGCTCGGACCGGCTGGCAAAATACAACCAGCTCATCCGCATCGAAGAAGAGCTCGGCGCCAGCGGCTATTATGCCGGCCGCGCGCATATCAACGCGTAGAACGCGCCCCAAATGGACATCACCCGCCCAACCGAGCCCAAGGCCCGGTTGGGCATTGGGCCGACACTGCGCCAGGCTGGCGATCTGCTCGCCGCCTATTGGTGGCTGATCCTCATCGCCAGCCTCTGTTTCGCAACCGGCGCGAGCCTGATCGAGGGCGCGATGCGGATGGCGCACCTGCCCGATCCGTTCCCCGGCGATTACGCTTTTGAATTGTTCTGGACCCTGTTTGGCAATCTGCTCGGCCATTTTGCATTGGTTACACTTGCAAGCCTGGTTATCAGCCGAACCCTAGGGGAAGGCCTCTCACCACAAGGTGCATTGTGGTTCGCGGTTCGACTGATACCCCAGCTCACCGCTTTGTACCTACTGACCACACTGGCTATCGTGCTCGGCACGATAGCGCTTATTGTTCCTGCGATCATCCTAACCTTGGCACTATGTGTGGCACCGGTTGTCCTGGCCGCGGAAACCGACAACCCGATCCGCGCCTTTGTGGCGAGCATGGAGCTGACACGCAACAACCGGCTGCGAATCCTGGTCCTGACCAGTCTGCCTAGTCTGCTGATTGCCGGGATCAGTTTTGCCGCCGATGCCATGCTCGTGAATTTCACGACGACCCAGCCCGGCTCCGGAACCGTGGACCATTTCTATCGCTATGAATGGCTGACCAATTATGTGGTCTGGCCGGTCACGGTCCTGCTTTACGACCTGATGTCTGCGCCGCTCATGGTGGCGATTTACCTGCAGCTCAAACAGGTGAAGGCTGAGCCTATAGGGTCGGTCGAACCTGTTGGCGACACCTTCGCCTGATGCCAGCTACCGCTCCGGCGTGTCCCACTCGGCCGGGGGCACCTTGCGCCGGCGCAGGCGCAGGGCGAGGCCGAGGGAGACGCCCACACCGATCGCGATGGTGAGATCGGCCACCACGGTCAACACCAGTGTGAGGATCAGGAGGGCAAGATCGGCGCGCGGCAGGGAGAGATAGCCCCGCCATTTCTGAGGCTCGCTCATGTTCCAGGCGGTCAGCAACAGCAGCCCCGCCAGCGCTGGCATGGCGAGATAGCCCGCCAGCGGCGCGGCGAACATCATCGCGATGAGGATCGTCAGCGCATGGACAAGCCCGGCCACCGGCGTCTTGCCGCCGGCCTTGATATTGGTCGCGGTGCGCGCGATGGCGCCGGTCGCGGGCAGGCCACCGAACAGGGACGAGCCGATATTCGCCGCGCCCTGGGCCAGCACTTCGGCATTCGGGCGGTGATGCCCGCCGCTCATCCGGTCGGCGACCATGGCCGAGAGGAGCGACTCCACCCCCGCCAGGAAGGCGATCACAAAGGCCGAAGGCAACAGCTCCACAATCCGCGCCCCGGACATGGCCGGCATGGAGGGCATGGGCAGGTGATTGGGCAGCGCCCCGAAGCGCGAGGCGATCGTGTCCACCGGCAGGGCGAGCAGCACCACCGCCGCCGAGGTCAGCGCCACGGCGATGATCAGGCCCGGTATCCTCGCCGAAAGCCGCCGCAACGCGACGATCAGGACCATGGTCACAACCCCGATGGCGAGCGCCGGCAGGCTGAGCGTGTCGCGCGCGGCCCAGAGCGCGGGCAGCTTTTCCAGGAAATCGGCCGGCACATGGCCCGCTGTCAGGCCGAACAGATCCTGCAGCTGACTGGCCGCGATGATGATGGCGATGCCAATGGTGAAGCCGTGCACCACGGCCTCGGGGATGAAGCTGATCAGGTTGCCGACCCGCAGGGCGCCCGCCACCAGGAGGATGATCCCGGCCATGAAGGTCGCCAGCACCAGGCCGTCATAGCCATGATCGGCGATGACCCCGAACACCACCACGATGAAGGCCCCGGTCGGCCCGCCGATCTGCACCCGGCTGCCGCCGAGCAGCGAGATCAGGAAGCCGCCGACAATCGCGGTGACAATGCCTTTGGCCGGGTCCGCGCCCGAGGCGATGGCGATGGCCAGGCTGAGCGGCATGGCCACCATGGCCACGGTCACCCCGGCGAACAGGTCGGCCCAGAATTGCTGCAGGGTGTAGGTCTGCAGCGTGGTGAGAATCTTCGGTTTCATTGGCAGTGCGGCTCCGGCCCAAATGCAGGCTGGCGCTACATCTCCGCCTCGCCGGGCCAGCATGCAAGAGGGCTAATGCGCTCAGGTCGCTGCGCCTCATAACGTAAACAGCGTGTTAACCGCTCGCGGCGCAAATTGGCGCGCCATGTCCAACAAGCTTGCCGCCTTCGGCCTGTCGGCCCTCATGCTCTACTTCGCCTTCCACGCCTTTGCGGGGGAGACGGGGCTGGGCACCTGGAGCGACATGCAGCGCGACCTGGCGGAAAAGCAGGCCGAACTCGATGCGCTGGAAACCGAGATCGCCTTGCTGGAGCGTGATATCCAGCGCCTGACGCCCGGCACGGTGGACCCGGACTTCATCGAGGCCCTGGCGCGCGAAAAACTCGCCTATGTGTACCCTAACGAACTGATTTTGCTGGCTGACGACAGAGAGGCTATGCAGTAACGCATAGCCTGAGCACTGGACCTTACGTCACCTCTGTTCCAAGTTAGGCAAAAACAGGGTTGGAACATCAATGCCAAAGGCGACGAAAATCACCAAGGGGCCGCTCAAGGGCGCCACCCAGGACGATATCCACGAATTTTACCGCATGATGCTGCTGATCCGGCGCTTTGAAGAGCGCGCGGGGCAGCTTTACGGCATGGGCCATATTGCCGGCTTCTGTCACCTTTATATCGGCCAGGAGGCCGTGGTGACGGGCATGCAGGCGGCCATCACCGATGGCGACCAGGTCATCACCGGCTATCGCGACCATGGCCACATGCTTGCCTGCGGCATGGACCCGAAAGGCGTCATGGCCGAGCTGACGGGCCGCGAGGGCGGCTATTCCCGCGGCAAGGGCGGCTCGATGCACATGTTCTCCAAGGAAAAGAATTTCTATGGCGGGCACGGCATTGTCGGCGCCCAGGTGCCGATCGGCACCGGTCTTGCCATGTCGAACAGGTACAAGGGTTCAGACCGCGTCTGCCTGACCTATTTCGGCGACGGCGCCACCAATCAGGGCCAGGTCTACGAGGCCTTCAACATGGCCTCGCTGTGGAAGCTGCCTGTCGTCTATGTCATCGAGAACAACATGTACGCCATGGGCACCAGCGTTGAGCGCGCCTCGGCGGAAACCGAGCTCTACAAGCGCGGCATCAGCTTCGAGATCGAGGGCGAGGAAGTCGACGGCATGGATGTCATGGCCGTGAAGAAGGCTGGCGAGAAGGCCGTCAAGCATGCCCGCTCCGGCAAGGGGCCCTACATTCTCGAAATGAAGACCTACCGCTATCGCGGCCACTCCATGTCCGACCCGGCCAAATATCGCAAGCGCGAGGAAGTCGACGATATCCGCTCCCACCGCGACCCGATCGAGGGCCTGAAGCACCAGATGATCGACGCCGAGATCGCCACCGAGGACGAGCTGAAAGCCCTCGACAAGGAGATCAAGGCCATTGTGAAGGATGCGGCCGATTTCGCATTGGAAAGCCCCGAGCCCGATCCGGCCGAGCTGTGGACCGACGTTCTGCGCGAGGCGGAGGCTGTGTGATGGCGGCGGTGACGAGCTTCGAGATCCACGCCGCCGCCCCCGCCCAAAGCATCGCCTTCTACACCGCCACGCTCGATTGGACATTCGTTGAGCACAAGTTCGGCGAGGTGAGCTATTGGGACATCGAGACCGGCAGCGAGAAGGGCGCCACGGGGCGCCTGATCAATCGCATGGGGCCAGGCCCCGGTGCTGGCGCGGTGGTGATGGGCGCGGTAATTACGGTTGAAGTCGATGATATCGACAGCACCTTGAAGAAAGGCCTGGCGGCTGGCGCGACCGAAGCCATGGCGAAATTCGCGCTGCCAGGCGCAGGCTGGATGGCATATCTGCTTGATCCGGATCACAATGTTTTCGGCGTTTTCCAGCCGGATGGAGAGGCAAACTAATGTCAGTTGATATTCTCATGCCGGCCCTGTCGCCCACCATGGAGGAGGGCACGCTCTCGAAATGGCTGAAGAAAGAGGGCGACAGGATCGAGAGCGGCGATGTCATAGCCGAGATCGAGACCGACAAGGCGACCATGGAAGTGGAAGCCGTGGATGAAGGCACGCTCGCCAGGATCCTCATTCCCGAAGGCACCGAGGGGGTGAAGGTCAATGCCGTCATCGCCCTGCTCGCCGAGGAGGGCGAGGACACATCCGATGTTTCGGCCTGTGAGCCGGCCGCCAATGGTAGCGCTATCGAGGCCGAAGCCCCCTCCCCGCCGCCCGCGCCGGAGCCTGCGCCCGCCACCATGGGCCACAACTCGGCCAATCTGATCGACCCGGACCTGCCCGAAGGCACCAGCTTCACCGACACCGCCATTCGCGACGCCCTGCGCGATGCCATGGCCGAGGAGATGCGCCGCGACGACAAGGTGCTGATCTTGGGCGAGGAAGTTGCCGAGTATCAGGGCGCCTACAAGGTGACGCGGGAACTGCTTCAGGAATTCGGCGCCGAACGCGTTATCGACACCCCGATCACCGAGCACGGCTTTGCCGGGGTCGGCGTCGGTCTCGCCTTTGGTGGCCTGAAGCCGATTGTCGAGTTCATGACCTTCAACTTCGCCATGCAGGCCATCGACCAGATCATCAACTCGGCTGCCAAGACGCTCTACATGTCCGGCGGCCAGATGGGCTGTCCCATCGTGTTCCGCGGTCCCAACGGCGCGGCCGCGCGCGTCGGCGCCCAGCACAGCCAGGATTATGCCCCCTGGTATGGTCATGTGCCCGGCCTGAAAGTGATCGCGCCCTATGACGCCGCCGATGCCAAGGGCTTGCTCAAGGCCGCCATCCGCGACCCCAACCCGGTCGTCTTCCTTGAGCATGAGCTGCTCTATGGCGAGAGCCATCCGGTGCCGGACCTTGACGACTATGTCCTGCCCATCGGCAAGGCGAAGATCCGCCGCGAGGGCCGCCATGTCACGCTGACGGCGCATTCCAGAATGGTCGGCTTTGCGTTGAAGGCGGCGGAAATCCTTGCCGGGGACGGGATCGAAGCCGAGGTCATCGACCTGCGAACCATCCGCCCGCTCGACACCCAGACCATTGTCGAGAGTGTGAAGAAGACCAACCGCATCGTCACCTGCGAGGAAGCCTGGCGCTTCATGGGCGTCGGCGCGGAAATCTGCGCCACGGTGGTCAATGAGGCGTTCGATTATCTGGATGCCCCGCCGACCCGCGTCACCCAGAAGGATGTCCCCCTGCCCTATGCCGGCAATCTGGAAGCGCTGTCTTTGCCGGGCACGGAAGACATCGTCGCCGCCGCCCGCACTGTTTGTGAGGGGATGTGACTGTTGTGCTGCGCTTCCTCATCATAGGTGTTGCCTGGCTGATCAGCATACTGGCGACGTGGTTCCTCAGCGCACTGATCCATTCAGACACTGTCGGATGGAACTATGTCGAGGATAGTTTTCATCAGCTTTCAAATGAGCGGAGCGCCATGCGGGAATACGCACTTGAGAGGCTTTTCCATTCCACTGATCGAGAGACACTTGTTTTCCTCGCAGATCAAAGATCCGTGGACATGTTTGTGAAGTATGGCGACTGGCAGAATTCAACCATCGGACTGGTTCGTTTCAACGATAAAGGTGAGTTGGTGGATCAGTGCTTTTCGGATCTGGATGATGACATGACGTGCGCTGACGAGGTGCTTTTAAACGAACCGGCAAAGGTGGATCCATAATGCCCATCAACATCACCATGCCCGCTTTGTCGCCGACCATGGAGGAAGGCACACTGTCGAAATGGCTGAAGAAGCCGGGCGACACGATTGAGAGCGGCGATGTCATCGCCGAGATCGAGACCGACAAGGCCACGATGGAAGTCGAGGCCGTCGACGAGGGCACGCTCGCAAAGATCCTGGTCGAGGAAGGCACCGAGGGCGTTAAGGTCAACGCCGTCATCGCCGTGCTGGCCGAAGAGGGTGAAGACGCAGACAGTGTCGAGGCGCCCGCCTCCAATGGCGGTGCGAAGGAAGAGCCCAAGGCCGAAGCCGCGCCCGAGCCTCAGAAGTCAGAGCCGGCAAAGCCCGAGCTCGCCACCCAGCCGAGCCAGCTCGCCTCCGCCGATGTGCTCGGCAAGGGCGACAGCCGCATCAAGGCTTCCCCGCTCGCGCGCCGCATCGCCGCCCAGAAGGGGCTCGACCTCGCCGCGCTCGCCGGCAAGGGCTCCGGTCCCCATGGCCGCATCGTGAAGAAGGATGTCGAGGCCGCCGAAGCCGGCACCTCCGCGCCCGCTGCCACACCCACCGCCGAAGCCCCTGCCCCGGCCACCCAGCAGAGCCGCGAAGTGGCTGTGCGCCAGGAGGGCAATCTCATCCTGCCGGCAACTCTCGACCAGCGCGTCTACGACCCGGAAAGCTACGATCTCGTCCCGCTGGATGGCATGCGCCGCACCGTGGCGCGCCGCCTGACCGAGAGCTTCATGCAGGTGCCGCACTTCCCGCTGGAGATGGACCTGCAGCTCGATGAACTCCTGTCCTTCCGCAAGAAGATCAATGACAATGCGCCCGAGGGCGTGAAGGTCTCGGTCAACGACATGCTGATCAAGGCCTGCGCCCTCGCCCTGATGGACGCGCCGGAGACCAATGCGAGCTATACCGACGAGGGCATCGCCTATCATCACCATGCCCATATCTCGGTCGCCGTGGCCGTGGATGGCGGGCTGATCACGCCGGTCATCTTCCATGCGGAACAAAAGGGCCTGTCGACCATTGCCGCGGAGATGAAGGACCTCGCGACGCGTGCAAGGGAACGCAAACTGAAACCGCAGGAATATATGGGCGGCACCTTCTCGATCTCCAATCTCGGCATGTTCGGCATCAAGTCCTTCGGCTCGATCCTGAACCCGCCGGAAGGCATGATCCTCTCGGTCGGCGCGGGCGAGAAGAGGCCTGTGGTCGGCGCGGATGGCGAGCTGACGGTCGGCACGGTGATGAGCGTGACGCTGACCTGCGACCACCGCGTCATCGGCGGCGCGGAAGGCGCGCAGTTCCTCTCCGCGTTCAGGCGATACGTGCAGACGCCCGAGGCGATGTTGCTGTGAGCCAATCGACGCCCCAGTCCCGCTGGGCCACCGGGTTCCTGGTTGCGCTCGGGCCAGGCGTGTGGCTGGCGATCGGGGTGCTCCTGCTCTGGGAGACCGTCTCGATGATCTCCGGCAACGGTGACGGGCCGGTCTTCACCCTTTGCCAGGCGCAGGTCTATCTCAATCCGCTGCGCCACGGGCCGTTCATCATGGCCTATCTCTATCTCCTGCCCTGGGCAGTGGTGTTCGTGCTCACCTCAGTCGTGCTGCTCCTCTTCAAGCGCACCTCTATACGCACTGTGCTGATGGTGCTCATGGCCTCCGTGCTCGCTTGGGGGCTGCCGCTGCTGATCGGCCTGACGCCGCTCGCTGGAACTTATGACCGCGCCCTGGTGCGCTGCGTGGATGATCAGCGCGAGGAAGCTGCCGACCTGTCAGCCATCGTGACGGAAATGCTTCAGGAGCCCGAGCCGGCTCCGGCGCCCTCACGCGCGCCGGACCAGCCGACCTGGGAGGAGCTTGAGCCCTGGGTGCGCGCCTGGGCTTACAAATCCGAGCTGAACAAGTTCTGCGGCGGCGAGGAACCGGAAGAAAACGGCATCGTCTTCGCGCCCGATGAATGGGCCGACGAAATCGCCGCGGTGAACGCCGAGGTCGCCGCCGAGTTCGAGGACGCCGAAGCCGAATATGTCTGCACCCCAGAAATGTTTGAAGAAACCGACCAGCGCGTCGAGGAAGCCGCCATGGCCCTCGGCCGCGCGCAGGCGGATGGACAGTGAAGTCGACACGATGGGTCCTCGTTCTCTACACCCTCTTCATGCTCGGCCCGTGGCTATTCGCCGTGATCGGGATGGCCTGGACGACCATGGCGGAAATCGCAGACCCGGAATATCTGTGCGAACTGGCAGGCGACCCGCCGCATATGCCGGAATCCGTCTATTGGTATTTTTTTCGCGGGGTGATTCCATTACTGTTGGTCTGGTTACTCATCGCAGCCACCATCTCTATCATCCTTTGGCGGGTCGGCTGGCTTTCGCTGCGCGCCATTCTCGGCACCAGCTTGGCTTGGGTCATCATCCTGGTCGCCCTTTTTCTGAGCGGCGACGGGCTCAGCCGCGAATTTTATCGCGCAGTTCCCGAGCACTGCCTTGCTAATGAAATCGTCCCGGACGGGGCTCCCCCCATACAAGATTGAGGAAACCACCCATGGCTGACACAGACTTCGACCTCATCGTCATCGGCTCCGGCCCCGGCGGCTATGTCGCCGCGATCCGCGCCAGCCAGCTGGGCATGAAGACCGCCATTGTCGAGCGCGAGTCGCTGGGCGGCATCTGCCTGAATTGGGGCTGTATCCCCACCAAGGCGCTCTTGCGCTCGGCCGAAGTGCTGCGCAATGCCAAGCATGCCGAGGCTTATGGCCTCAAGATCGAAAAGGCCGAGCCGGACCTTGAGGCCATCGTGAAACGCTCGCGCGGCGTGGCAGCGCAGCTGTCCGGCGGCGTGAAGCACCTGATGAAGAAGAACAAGATCACCGTGATCGAGGGCACCGCGCGCCTGGAAAAGGGCTCACCCGCCCCGAAGGTCATCGTGAAAGACAAGGATGGGAAGGACACACCGTATCAGGCGGCCCATGTCATCCTCGCCACCGGCGCGCGCGCCCGCGCCATCCCGCAGGCGGGCCTCGAACCCGACGGCAAGCAGGTCTGGACCTATCGCGAGGCGATGGTGCCCGACACGCTGCCCAAGCGCCTGCTCGTCATCGGCTCGGGCGCTATCGGCATCGAGTTCGCGAGCTTCTATCATGAGCTTGGCAGCGAGGTGACGGTGGTCGAGGTGCTGGACCGCATCCTGCCGGTCGAAGACGAGGACATCTCCAAGGCCGCGCGCAAACAGTTTGAAAAACAGGGCCTTACCATCCTCACCGGCGCGCAGGTGAAGGGGCTGGAGAAGCTCAAGACCAAGGTGAAGGCGACGGTGGAAACCGGTAGCAAGACCGAGGTGCTGGAGGCCGACCGGGTGATCCTCGCGGTCGGCATTGTCGGCAATGTGGAAAATCTCGGCCTGGAAGCGCTCGGCGTGGAGGTCGACCGCACCCACGTCAAGGTGGACGGCTTCGGGCGTACCGGCGTGCCGGGGCTCTATGCCATTGGCGACCTCACCGGCCCGCCCTGGCTCGCCCACAAGGCCTCCCATGAGGGCGTCATCTGCGTGGAGGGCATCGCCGGGGCCAACGAGGCCCATCCGTTCGACGCCTGGAATGTGCCCGGCTGCACCTATGCCCATCCCCAGGTCGCGAGTGTCGGCCTCACCGAGGCCAAGGCGAAAGAGGCCGGCCATGAGGTGAAGGTCGGCAAGTTCCCCTTCATCGGCAATGGCAAGGCGATCGCGCTGGGCGAGGCCGACGGCATGGTGAAGACCGTGTTCGACGCGAAAACCGGCGAGCTACTCGGCGCCCACATGATCGGCGCGGAAGTGACCGAACTGATCCAGGGCTATGTCATCGCCCGCGAAGCCGAACTCACCGAAGAAGACCTGATGCACACCATCTTCCCCCACCCGACGCTGTCAGAGATGATGCATGAGAGCGTGCTCGATGCCTATGGGCGGGTTGTGCATATGTAGCGTCTGGCGGTCCCCCGCCCCCTCTATCTCCTCCCGTGGGGAGGGGGAGGCGCGTGTGGTGAGGTTTGGTGCTGAAATGGAAACGTCGGGCGGGATGAAATCCCACCATCTGAGTGTTCCAGCATCTCAGCCAAACTCAATCTGCCCGATTTGCTAGTCGGATCGGTTTGCAAACGGCCAACGTTTCGTTCGCTGCTTGAATCCGGCAATGAGCGTTGCCTCAACCGTGCGAGGCTCTTCATCAAGTGTAGCTTTCCAACAGATCAAAAGTTCGCTCGAATCCACAAGCTGCCAAATGTAGCACCCTCCTCGATGGCCGACCGGCTTACCGCGACCAAACGCGAGGTAAGCGCCAATTCGACGACGCAGCGTGGATGCACTACCTTTGCCGCCCGCTTTTCCAAAATACACTATCCGCTCACCGAGAACCCACTTTTGTTCAAGTGTAGAAACAGAGACGTTTGGGTTCTTTCCCTTAAAGTGACCACCGGTTCCGATTTCAAGAAATTTAGGTGTTATGTCTGTGTCACGGACAACAACATATACGCCCGCTACATCGGGGATATCTTTACGCTGCAACGCAGAAACAGAAATAAAGCCTTCGAAACCGCCATTTCGAAGTTCAGAGATGTTTGCCGGAACGTTCATACTATTCCCCCACCTGCGTACAGCACAGGGATGATAGCCAATACCACCTTGCACTTGTTAAATGAGATTCCACAGACGCGCTGAAACAAGGAAATACCCAGTTAACTAAAGTGGCCCCTTACGCCGGAGCGACAGTGCCCAAATGCGACCGGCTACCCCGGCCCCACCAGCGCCCGCGCAAACGCCTCTGCACTAAACGGCTGCAGATCCTCCGCCTTCTCGCCCACGCCGACAAAATGGATCGGCAAATCGTGTTTGTCGGCGATGGCCACCAGCACGCCGCCCTTGGCGGTGCCGTCGAGCTTGGTCATGACGAGGCCGGTCACGCCGGCCGTGTGGCGGAAGGCTTCGACCTGGGAGAGCGCGTTCTGGCCGACCGTGGCGTCGAGCACGAGGATGACATCATGGGGTGCATCCGGGTCGAGCTTTTGCGTCACGCGGATGATTTTCGCGAGCTCCGCCATCAGTTCGGACTTGTTCTGCAGCCGCCCGGCCGTATCGACGAGGACGAGATCCAGCCCCTCGCGCTGCGCACGCTCCACCGCCTCATAGACAAGCCCGGCCGCGTCCGCGCCGGTGGACTTCGACAGCACCGGGATGCCCGCGCGCTCGCCCCAGACGGTGAGCTGTTCGATCGCAGCGGCGCGGAACGTATCGCCCGCCACCAGCAGGGCCTTGGCGCCCTGCGCTTTCAGTTTCGAGGCGATCTTGCCGATCGTGGTGGTCTTGCCGGAGCCATTCACGCCGACGAACAGGACAATGCGCGGGCGCGGGCCGTCGGCGAAATCGACAATCTGTTCGCGCGGTTTCAGGACAGCGGTGATCTCCTCGGCCAGCGCCGCCTTGATCTCCTCGTCGGTCACTTCCTTGTCGAACCGGTCCTTCGCGAGGCCCGCCGTCACGCGCGCGGCGACACCCGCGCCGAGATCGGAGGCGATCAGCAGGTCTTCCAGTTCCTCCAGCGTTTCCTCGTCCAGCTTGCGCTTGGTGAAGACGCTGGTGATGCCTTCGGCGAGGCGCGAGGAAGATCGCGAGAGGCCGGACGCCATGCGCGAAAAGAAGCCGGGCTTTTTCGTTTCCGCGATGGGGTCGGGCTCGGCCTCCGGTTCGGGCGAGGCGTCGTGGAGATGCGCCAGTTCCGGGGTGTCCATCACCTCCTCGGGCGCGGGCTCGGCGCCGGGCAGGTCGAGCGGTTCCTCATCGGCGGGATCGGGATGCGGGGAGGCCGGGTCGCCCTCTTCCAGCGGCGCCTGGAAGTCGGCATTGTGGGGCTCAAGTTCCACCACCGGTTCGGCTTCGGGCTCAGCCGGGGACGGCAGCTCGGCCTCTTCCAGTTCCTGTTTTTTCTTCTTCTTTCCGAACCAGAGGATCATGCGGGCACACCTGTCAGCCGTTCATTGTCGTGACCGGTAATGTGGAAGCGTGCGGGCCGGCCCGCAACCGGGAGGGGGCCGTTAAGGATGTGCAGCGGTGTAAAATCGGGCATGCGCGCGGTTTCCCCCCGCTCGACAAGCGCCATAACCGTCTGGCCGCGTTTACCATCGAGATGGGCGATGAGGGCTGCGGAGGCCGCTTCGCGCAGGCGCGCGGCGCGGGCCTTGATGGTCGCCTTGTCGAGCTGCGGCATGCGCGCGGCGGGTGTGCCGGGGCGCGGGCTGTAGGGGAAGACATGAACGAAGCTGAGGCCGCAGTCGGCGATCAGTTTCACACTGTTCTCGAAGGCGACCTCGGTCTCTGTCGGGAAGCCGGCGATGAGGTCGGCGCCGAGCGCGATGTCGGGCCGCGCGGTGCGGAGCTTTTCGGCGAGCGCCACGGCCTCCTCGCGCGAATGGCGGCGCTTCATGCGTTTCAGGATCAACGTATCGCCATGCTGCAAGCTAAGGTGCATGAAGGGGGCGAGGCGCGGCTCGGACATGGCCTCGAACAGGGCGTCATCGATCTCGATGGCGTCGATGCTTGAGATGCGCAGCTGGGGCAGCTCGGGCACCAGTTTCAGGATGCGCTGGACGAGATTGCCGAGCTGCGGCGTGCCCGGCAGGTCCGCGCCCCAGCTGGTGAGATCCACGCCGGTGAGGACCACTTCATGGTGCCCGCTGGCGGCAAGCTCGCGCACCTGGGCGACCACTTCGCCGGCCGGCACGCTGCGCGAATTTCCCCGGCCATAAGGGATGATGCAGAAGGTGCAGCGATGGTCGCAGCCCTGCTGGACCTGGACATAGGCGCGCGCACGGCCCTCCATCCCGTCGATGAGATGGGCGGCGGTTTCGCGCACGGACATGATGTCGTTCACCTGCGCCTTCGGGCGGGTCTCGTCCAGCAGCGCGGCGGGGCGCCAGGTTTCCGCCTGCATCTTCTCGTGATTGCCGATGACGCGGGTGACTTCCGGCATTTCAGCGAAGCGTTCCGGCTCGATCTGCGCGGCGCAGCCGGTGACGATGACGGGCGCACCGGGATGGTCTTTCGCGGCGCGGCGGATGGTCTGGCGCGAGCTGCGCACAGCTTCGGCGGTCACCGCGCAGGTGTTGATGATGACGGCGTCAGACAGGCCAGCCTCAGCCGCATGCCGGCGCATGACTTCGGATTCATAGCTGTTCAGCCGACAGCCGAGGGTGATGAGCTTTGGCTCCGCCATGGCTTACTCTGCCGCCAGCGCCTCGCGTCTCAGCTCCGCCGCGCTCTTCTTCACGCTCTCCGAGCGCAGCTGGCCGCAGGCGGCGAAGATGTCCCGGCCGCGGGGGGTGCGGATGGGGCTGGCATAGCCGGCACGGTTGAGCACGTCTGCGAAGGCCTCGATCGTCTCCCAATCGGAGCATGCATAGGGCGCGCCGGGCCAGGGATTGAACGGGATGAGATTGATCTTCGCTGGCACGCCGCGCAGCAGTTTTATGAGGTCGCGCGCTTCGGCGAGGCTGTCATTTACCCCCGCCAGCATGACATATTCAAAGGTCACGCGCTTGGAATTGCCGAGATCGGGATAGGCGCGGATCGCCTCGAACAGCGTCTTCAGGTCGTATTTCCGGTTGATCGGCACGATCTCGTTTCTGAGGTCATCGCGCACCGCATGCAGCGAGATGGCCAGCATCGCGCCGGTGCGCGCGCCAAGCTCGGGGATTTTCGGCGCCACACCCGCCGTCGAGACGGTGATGCGTCGGCGGCCAATGGCGATGCCGTCGCCGTCTGAAATCGTGTCGATGGCCTCGGCGACATTGTCGAGATTATACAGCGGCTCGCCCATGCCCATGAAGACGATATTGGTGAGCTTGCGGTCCTCATTGCTGGAGGGCCACTCGGCCAGCTCATCGCGCGCGATCAGCACCTGGGCGACGATCTCCTGCGCCGTCAGGTTCCGCACCAGTTTCTGCGTGCCGGTATGGCAGAAGGTGCAGTTGAGCGTGCAGCCAACCTGGCTGGACACGCACAGCGCGCCGGACTTGCCAACATCGGGAATATAGACGCTCTCGCCTTCCACATTCGGGCCGAAGCGCGTGAGCCATTTCTGGGTGCCGTCGACGCTGATCCTGTGCTCGGCAATCTCCGGGCGCGCCAGCGTGTAGCGCGCGGCCAGCTCGGCGCGCATTTCCTTGGCCACATTGGTCATCGCGTCGAAGTCTGTGACGCCAAAATGGTGCACCCAGCCGCGCAGCTGTTTGGCGCGCATGCCGGCCTTTTTCTCCGGCACACCCATCGCTTCCATCTCCGCCTTCAGGGCGGGAAGGGAGAGGCCGGCAAGCGAGCGCGGCTGTGGCGCGGGGGCGCGCGAGAGATCAAGCTGTGTGGTCATGCGCGCTATCTAGTGCATTTTCCCGCAAAAAGCACGAGGGGCGGCACATGCGGCCGCCCCCCAGCAAATTCAAACTGTCAGCTCCGCCCTATTCGAAGGTCGCCGCAGCCGTCGGGCCCAGTCCGCCCTTGGGATCCGGGCCGAACTTGTTCGGGCCGGCCGTGCCCGGCAGTGCAAACATCACCAGGAGGATGATGCCTCCGAGATAGGGGATCAGGCCGAGCAGGAGCCACCATGCCGACATATCCCTGTCATGCATGCGGCGGAAGGCGATCGCCAGGCCCGGAATGAGCACAGCGAGCGAGTAGAGCAGGATGATGATCATGCACAGAATGCCGAGAATGTTCATCTCGCCCTGCGCCATCCCGCCGATAAAGATCATGATCATGTACAGGACAAGAATGATGATCAGGTTGAACAGGTATACCCACCAGTATTCGGCCCGCCGCGAGCGGCCCTGAAAATCGGTGTATCGTTTGAAGAACAGCTGTACGGCGTCCATCATGCCCATGAGTAAATCCTCCTCCCCAAGCCAATCGGGTGTGTTCAGGCCCACTGCCTAGATTCGGATTTGTAACGGGCCTTGGGCCATCTGCCAATGGCAAGCTATTTTACGGGCCTTACAGACTATCCAGATTCAACAAGGGCTTAGCGGCACGCGCTGGCCGCCCGGCTGATTGCATCGGCCGAACCGGACAGGGAAAAATGATAGGCGACCGACGTTCCGCGCGCCGACACGCTCTCAACCCGAAGCTCGCTGCCACGCTCGATGGCGCGCACAATCTGCGGGTCATCCTCATCATCGGCAAAGGCCTCGCTGCCGACATTGAACAGGGCCCAGGCCGAGCGGCCGACACGCGCGCGCGACGGCAGGTCCTCGCGCAGGTCATAGCCCACGCGCAGGCTCGGCTGGCTCGCGATCCGCCCGGAGCTGAGATAGGTCACATAGAACCAGACATCGCCGTGATTGGCCGTGCGCGGGGCCTTGTCGGTGGCCTCGGTGGCGGCATAGCAGATGGTCTCCCCGCCAATATCCTCGGTGAAGACCTGCCAGTCCTTGAACCGCGCAACGGCGGTCGGATTGGCCGACGCGGACAGGCCGAGCGCCGTCGTCCCGGCCAGAAGGCAGAACATCCGAAAACACAGCTTCTGCAGGAGTTGCATGTCAAAAACCTGGGTCGAATTCAGATTGGCAAACAGGATAACTGGCCCCAACTTGTTAGCTGAGCCTTGCGGCTCAAATGTGACATTGGCCATCGCCCATTACAGTTCGCAAGCTGTATTTCACTGTGGTTGCCAACCTATTCTGCAGCCTTAGAATGGCGCAAGGCGAACAAAAAAGGCAACACCCGTGCGCCTGCCGGACGAGACCCCTGTAAATTCCTCCGACCGCCAGCGCTTTGCCGGGCTTCTGGCCGCCATCGCAGACAGGCGGTGCCGCGATTCCTTCGCCCAACTGTTCGAATATTTCGCCCCGCGCCTCAAGGGTTACATGCAGCAGCTGGGCACCGATCCGGGGGAAGCGGAGGAACTGGCGCAGGAAGTGATGATCACGGTCTGGCGCAAGGCCGGCCAGTTCGATCCGGCGAAAGCCTCGGTCTCGACCTGGATTTTCCGCATTGCCCGCAACCGCCGTATCGATGCCCATCGGCGCACCCGCAAGCCCGAGCTTGACCCCGACGAACCGATGCTGCGCCCGGCCGACCCCGAACAACCCGATGCCACGCTCAGCCGTGCTCAGCTGGAAGAAACCGTGCGCGCCCAACTCGCAACGCTCCCCCCTGAACAGCTGGAGCTGCTTCAGGCCGCCTTCTATCAGGGCCTCACGCATAGCGAGATCGCAAAGGCCTTCGACCTGCCGCTTGGCACGGTGAAATCGCGCATTCGGCTGGCATTTGCCCGCCTTCGCGGGCAGCTGGAAGACAGAGCAGAGCCATGACTGCAATCGCGCCGGCCATTTTCTTGATTTCGCCCCTGATCGAACAATACTTCCATTCGACGGAAGAACTGGAGCCAACTCCTTGAGCCTCTCAGCGCCTGCCCCTGCCTATAGCGCGCTCTACAGCGCCTATGTGTCCGGATCGCTCGATCCGGCCTTTGCGCTGCTCGTGGAGACCCAGGCCGCGCTGCGCCAGGATGTGCGCGAGGCGCTGGAGATCAGCGAGGTGGTTGCCGGCACGCAGCTGGAGGCCTCCGCGCCGGTCGCCATGAGTGAGGGTGCCCTGGCCCGCGCCCTGTCTGCAATCGACCTCTTGGAAGACACCGCGCCGACGGCAGGCGCGGCTGCCGCGAACGCCGCTGACGGCCTGCAGGAACTGCTCTCCCTGCCCGAGCCGCTGCGCGAGACCGCGCTGATGGCGGCCGGCGTGAAGGGCTGGCGCTATACCGGGCCGGGCCTGCGCCGCCTGCGCCTGAATGTCTCCGACGCGGTCGAGGCCGAACTTTACCGCATAGAGCCGGGCGCCGCCGTGCCACGCCACACCCATGAGGCAACCGAGTTCACCCTCGTCATCCAGGGCGGGTTTTCCGACGAGACCGGCAGCTTCGGCCCTGGCGACATGACGGTGAAGGGGCCTGAGGACACCCACACACCGGTGGGCGACGATGACGGTGTCTGCATCGTGCTGGCCGTGCGCGATGGCGGGCTGAGGTTCAAGGGTCTCTTGGGCATCGTCCAGCGCTTTCTGGGTTAGCTCTTGCCCACGTCCTTGTCTTGCTGTTCTAGCGTCGTGGGCAACCGCGCTTTCGCGAAACGCCAGGGAAAGACCAGAAGATGACAGCAAACTGCCTGTGTGGCGCCATCAGCGTCACGATCGAAGCCAAGCCGGATTTCATCCACGACTGCAATTGCAGCCTGTGCCGGAAAACCGGCGGCGCCTGGGGCTACTTCCCGACCGGCTTGGTCACGACGACCGGAACCACCACGTCGTACCTGCGTCACGACAAGCCGAATGCGGCGGCAGAGGTTCACGCCTGCCAGACCTGCTCCACAGCGACCCACTGGGTCTTCTCAGAACCCTTCAAGGCGCAGCATCCAGAGATTGATCTCATGGGCGTCAACATGCGGCTCTTCGATCCGGGCGAGTTGAAGGGTGTCGAGGTCCGGTTCCCGAACGGGGATGACTGGGCCGGGGAAGGCCCCTTCGACTACCGACGCGATGCCATGACGATTGGCGACACGACACCCTGGTAGTGTGGTCTGGCCGGTGACCTAGCTTTTCGGCCCGCCCGGCATGATCGGGCGCGGGGCATGCCCACCCATGGCCAGGTGCCGGTCATACATCACCAGCGCGCCGGCAAGGCTGACATTGATACAGAACCTGGTCGGGATCTTCACCACATGGTCACAGCGCGCGAGCATCTCGGGCGTGAGATCGCCTTTCTCCCGGCCGAGCACATAGGCCGCCGCCGCCGGGTGGCGAAAGCTCGGCAGCATCACTGCATCGTCTGTCAGCTCCACGCCGACCAGCTGGCAGCTACGCGGCAGGGCCATCTCGTTAATCGTGTCCCACTGATAATAGGGCACATGCTCGAAACTCTTTGAGGTGTCGGCGCGGTAGGCATCGCGCACCTTGTGTTCGGCATCCACGCTGAAGACAAAGCTCGCCCCGAAGGCATTGGCCGTGCGCATCAGCGCGCCGAGATTCATGGGCTTGGAAATTCCTTCCGCCCCAATGGCAAAATATCCTCGCATGGCGATGTTTTTACTCCAAGTTCCTGACCTGTCACGCCGAACTCAGGTTCAGCGCGCCAGCCCGCTCCCCCTCCCAACCGCCCCACAGCATCGCACCATTGGGGCGGTTGGGAGGGGGAGCGGGCGGATTATGACGGCCTAAAAAGGCCAGAAGCGGCGAGCGACCAGCATCAGCGCGATCACGAAGGGCAGCATGGCGGTGATGCGCCGTCCGAGCCTGATCTGTGCCAGCGGGCGGGGGTGATCGGCGCACAAATGATCGATGAGGGCGATATGGTCGGCCTTCTCAGGGTAGGGCGCGCGCGGCCCACCGACAGCAGCGGCGATGATCGCCTGGACCTCGCCCCGGCTGGCCTGTTTCAGCTTGTCCGCGATATAGATCCTGAGCCCCATCCCGGCAAAAAAGCGTAACTGTATGCCGAGCAGCAGAATGAAGACCGCCACCATCACGGCGATCCAGAAAAGGATATCATGTGCCGGCATGCTCATCGCCGCACCGCCACATGGAACTCGCCGCGCGAGCTGGCGATGCCGCGCTTCATGCTTTCAGAGATGAAGGGCACGGTGATGTTGCCGAGCACATCCACCGCAATGAGGCCGCCATCCCCGCCGAGGAAATGGACATCCTCCAGCGCTGCGGCGGCGGCCTCCTTCAGGCCGAGCTTGCCATAGCGCACGCGCGCAGAGATATCGGCCGCCACCGCCGCACGCATGAAATACTCCCCCTGCCCGGTGCAGGAAACAGCCACGCGCTCATCGGCCCAGGTGCCCGCGCCCAGGATCGGCGTATCGCCGACGCGGCCCGGCATCTTGCCGAGCAGGCCACCTGTTGAGGTCGCCGCCGCGAGCCGCCCTTCCCCGTCGAGCACCACCGCACCCACCGTGCCATGGGCAAGCTCGCCGGGCTCGATCGTGCGCTTGACCGACGGGCGGTAATAATCGCGCGGGTTCCAGACGCGCCGAAGCCCTCGGCCCCGCAGGAAAAGACTCGCGCCCTTGCCGACCAGCATGACATGCCGGGAATGGTCCATCACCATGCGCGCGGCGCGGATCGGGCTGCGGAAGCCGCGCAGGGCGGCCACCGCGCCGGCATTACGCGTCTCGCCATCCATGATCGCCGCATCCAGTTCCCACTGGCCAAGCGCATTGGGCGAAGCTCCGCGCCCGGCAATGTGATGGCCGCTTTCCTCCAGCGCCATGATCGCCTTTTCTGCTACATCCACAGCGCGCGCGCCGACCTCCAGGGCAGCGCAAGCGATTTTCAGCGTCTCGGCCATATGGGCCTCGGCCGCACTGTAGTCGGCCTGCCGGATCGGCCCGGCCCCGCCATGAAGGGCGATGCTCCAGACCCTGCTCATGCCCGGCGCGCTCCGATTGCCGCTTGGTCAAGCTTGTGCAGCGCAGCGCACGCGCTAGGTTCGCGGACAGCAGTGCACACAGATGCGGAGGAACTCACCATGAAAGCGATCCTGTCTAAAGCGCCCGGCGGGCCCGAAACGCTGGTGCTGGAGGAAATGCCCTCCCCGGAACCCGGGAAAGGCGAGGTTGTCCTGGATGTCAAAGCCGTCGGCGTGAACTATCCGGATGTGCTGATCATCCAGGATCAGTATCAATTCAAGCCCGAAAGACCGTTCTCCCCCGGCGGAGAAGTGTCGGGAGTTGTGAAATCCATCGGTGAGGGCGTAACACATCTCAAGCCCGGCGACCGGGTGATCGGCTCTACCGGCTGGGGTGGCATGGCTGAGGAAATCGTGGTGGCGGCGGTCCGCTGCATCCCGATCCCGGACGAAATGCCGTTCGAGGAAGCTGCGGCCTTCATCCTCACCTATGGCACGAGCCACTATGCCCTGAAGGACCGCGCCGACCCCAAACCCGGCGAGAAACTGCTCGTGCTCGGCGCCGCCGGCGGTGTCGGCATCGCGGCGGTGGAGCTGGGCAAGGCGATGGGCCTGGAAGTCATCGCGGCCTGCTCGACCCAGGAGAAAGTGGATTTCTGCCTGTCGAAAGGCGCCGACAAGGGCCTCGTCTATGACCGCGGCCCGCTGGACAGGGCCCAGCAGAAAGAGTTTTCCAACCAGATCAAGGAAGTCAGCGGCGGCGGGGTGGATATCATCTATGACGCGGTGGGCGGGGACTATTCCGAACCGGCCCTCAGGGCGATGAACTGGGAAGGCCGCTTCCTCGTCATCGGCTTCCCGGCCGGCATCCCGAAACTGCCGCTCAATCTCACCCTCCTGAAATCCTGCGATGTGCGTGGGGTGTTCTGGGGCGCCTCGGTTACGCGCGACCCGGAACGCCACAAGGGCCATGTCCGCGAACTGATGGAGTGGTACAAGGCCGGCAAGATCAAGCCGCATATCTCCAACACTTATCCGCTGGCCGAAGCGCCTGCTGCGATCACAGAGCTGATGGAGCGCCGCGCCCAGGGCAAGGTGGTGATAACGGTCTAGAGCCCCGCCGGCGGAGGCAGGCCGGGCGAGGAAAGGCAGATCGCCTTGAACCGCTCGCCCATTTTGGCCGGGTCGACCAGTTCGGCGACGCCAGCATGGATCGCTTCGCCCTCATCGGGATTGGCGCGGATCAATCTCTGCATCCGCGCCTTTGCACCGAGCGCGCCAAGAAAAAGCCCCTGCGGCGCCGGCCCCGCGACCTCCAGCCCCGCCGCACGGGCAAGGCGGGAAAGCCGACCGAAATCCACATCCACGGTGAGATCGGCGGTTCCAGGCGCTGCAAGCGGATCGACCTGCGCGCCCTCCCGGAAGGCACGCAGCGTATCTCCGGGCGCGGTCTCGGCCGGGCCATAGTCGATGAACAGCGCCCGGAACGGCGCGGTACGCGCGGCCAGCCTCTCGACCATGCCTTCAAGGCCGGGTTGGATGTCGACGAGACTTTCGGCAATCTGGCTGAGCCCGTCCGGCGCGCGGTCCACCGCCAGGCCGAATTCGAATGCGCCGCCCTCTCCCAGCCCGATAACCCGTTCGGCCCAACCCTCCGGCGTTTTCACGAAATGGCGCGCGGGCAAGCAATCGAGGAACTCGTTGGCGAGGATTATGGCCGGCTGGTCCGGCAGGTCTGCAAGGCTCGCCAGATGGCGCGGCGCGGCCTCTTTCAGGAGATCGGACTGGGCCTTGCGCAGGACAGGGCTGGCCTCGACCAGCCGCAGATCTATCGCCTCGCGAAAGGCCTCGGCCCCGCGTGTGGCGCGCAGGATATCCCGCATCAGCGTGCCGCGCCCCGGGCCAAGCTCGGTGAGGGTGAAGGGCGATGGCGCGCGCAGCGCATGCCATTCGTGCACGGCCCAGAGCCCCAGCAATTCACCGAACACCTGGCTGGTTTCCGGCGCGGTGCGGAAATCCCGGCCAAGGCCCGGCTGGGTCGCGTAATAGCCTTCCGCCGGATCGTGAAGGCAGAGCGTCATCCAGGTCGACAGCGGCATCGGCCCGTCATCGAGAATGATCTGTTTCAGGCGCGCGCTGAGGGACATCAGGCCGCGTGCGCGCTCCGCTGGCGCACGGCCTGCCAGACAAGCCAGGCCCCGCCGATCCACATCGGCAGCGAGAGCAGCATGCCCATGGTCAGCCATTCGCCGGGAATGAACTCAAGGAAGCCGACCTGTGCATCGGGCTCGCGGAAATTCTCCGCGATGGAGCGGCCAACGCCATAGAGCAGGAGGAACAGGCCTGCAGCGAGGCCCGGTCGCTTGAGCAGGCCGAATTTCCAGGCGCAGAGACTCAGGATCAAAAACGGAATGAGCCCTTCCAGCGTCGCTTCGTAGAGCTGGCTCGGATGACGCGGCATCTCCGGACCCACGCAACGATAGTCGCGGCCCAGACCTTCTGCGATGGCATCTCGGCAATAGACCCAGGTCTTGTTCACCCAGTCATAGGCGCCCGGCGCGCCGCCGACATGAGCTTCGGGAAACACCATGCCCATCGGGCCATCGGTATGGCGGCCGTAAAGCTCGCCATTGATGAAATTCGCCAGCCGGCCAAAGAACAGCCCGATCGGGGTCACCACACCGGCAATGTCGCCGATGGCGAGCAGCTTCACGCCACGCCGTTTCGCAACCCAGAACAGGGCCAGCGCCACGCCGATCAGGCCGCCATGAAAGCTCATCCCACCTTCCCAGACGCGCAGGAGCATCATTGGATCGTCGGCGACCCGGTCGGGCTCGAATGGCAGCTGGTAGAACAGGATATAGCCGATGCGCCCGCCCAGGATAACCCCCAGCGTAGCGTAGAACAGAAGGTCGTCGATATCCTCGGAGGTCGCCGGGCTCATGCCGCCGAACAGGCGTGGGCGCTTGATCAGGGCCACGGCATAGCGCCATGCCAGCACCAGCCCGACAATATAGGCCAGGGCATACCAGCGCAGCGGGAAGCCGCCGATCTCGACAATGGCGGGACTGAACTCCGGGAAGCTCAGCGCACCCATGGCGGCATATGGCATCATCGCCTCTTTTCCCCTTGTCTGTGCGCCCCCATGTGCAATGGCTGAGAGGTCAGCGCAAGCACCCATCTGCGGCTTGCGTCTGACCGAAGTGAAGGAGTTCGCCCATGCCCACCCCTCCCCCCCTGCTCGACGACTTGGCGGAGCTGATGACGGGCGCCATGGGTGCAGCCCGCGCGGCTGGCGACGAGGCGCGCACCGCCATGCAGTCGCGTGTGCGCTCGATGATTGCCGACATGGACCTGGCCGGGCGCGACGAGGTCGAGGCGCTCAAGGCCCTCGCCACGGCGGCGCTGGAGCGGGTCGAAGCGCTCGAAGCGCGTATCGAGAAGCTCGAAAACGCCCGCAAAAAAGGCAGTTAACGCGGAATTTCCCGTGGACAACCCTCCCCCGCGATGTTGCAGCTCATGCGACGCATGGTAGCCTTCAGATACGGCAAGGGGAGCCGGATTGATTCGAAAGGGCACAGCAGATGAGCTTGAGCCAGACAGATTTCCAGACCACCGACACCGAAGCCCTCGATGCGATCGAGGAAATGCTTGAAGCTGCAGGATGGCAGCATGAGCGCGAGGATGGCGATGAATCCATCCAGTGCATCTGTCCCACCCGCTGGGGCGAAATGGGCGCACTGTTCGCGCTGCGCCGCGAGCCGGCAGCGCTGCATTTTTCCGTGACGCTCGATGTGAAGCCCCAGGCCGGCAAGCGCGCCGCGCTGGCCGAACTGGTCATGCTCTGCAATGAGCGGCTGTGGCTGGGCCATTTCGACTACTGGTCGGAGGAAGGCGTGATCATCTTCCGCCACGCCCTGCCCATGCTCGACCGCGATGCACCCACGCCGGGCGAGATCCGCTCGCTGATGGCCGCGGCCGTGGACAGCTGCGACCGGTTCGTGCCGGCCTTCAACTTCCTGGTCTGGGCCGGCAAGTCGCCGCGCGAGGCCATGGATGCGGTGATGTTCGAAACCCTGGGCGAGGCCTGACCCCACCCGAAAACAAGAAGGGCATCCCATGTCCGACGCCGATTTCGTCCTGTTTGGCGCCGGCAATATGGGTGGCGCGATTGCCGAGGGTTGGCTGGCGGCCAATCCCGGCGCGCGGCTGACCGTGATTGCCCCCAATCCGCGAGGCCGGGTCACCGACTGGGAAGCGGCCGGGCGCGCGGTGGTCAATCCGCCGCCGAGCCCGGCAGGCCTCCTGATGATCGCGGTGAAGCCACAGGTCTTTCCCACTGCGTTGGATGCCATACGCGCATGGGTCGGGCCGGAAACCGTGGTGGTCTCCGTCATGGCCGGCGTCACGCTCGCAAACCTTGAAAAGACGCTGGGCACAAGCCGGGTCATCCGCGTCATGCCCAATACGCCCGGCTCCATCGGCAAGGGCGTGGCCCTGCTCAGCCCCGGCGCGGCCTGTAGCGAAGCCGATATTGCCGCCGCCAAGGCGCTGATGGCCCCGCTCGGTCATGTCGAGGGCCCGATGAGCGAGGAGATGCTGCAGGCCGCCACGGGCCTTTCCGGGTGCGGGCCGGCCTATGTCTTCCTGCTGGCCGAAGTGCTCGCCGATGCCGCCGTCGCCCAGGGCGTGCCCGAGGACATGGCAAAGCGCCTCGCCGTGGCAACCCTCGAAGGCTCGGCCAGCTTGCTCGCCCAGTCCGGCAGCCCGCCCGCAGAGCTGCGCCGGGCCGTCACCTCGCCCAAAGGCGTCACCCAGGCCGCGCTTGAGGTCTTGATGGCGCCGGGCGCGATGCCATCTCTATTCCGGGACGCCCTCGCGGCTGCGGTGGCCCGCGACCGCGAATTGTCGGCGCCTCCGAAAGGAGAGAGATGAGCCACACACGCGACGAGATTATCGAGAAAGGCCTGCTGGCAGCGCTTGAACTGGCCGGCGAACGCGGCTGGCAGGCCCTGACCCTGTCAGACATTGCGACGGCCGCCGGGCTGAAGCTGACCGATTTCCACGGCATCGCCACCACAGACACACTGGCCGACGCGGCCGAAGGCTATTTCGACAAGGCCATGTCCGGCGAGGGCGTGGACAGCGAGGAAACGGCACGCGAGCGCCTGTTCGACGTGATCATGCTGCGCTTTGAAGCCATGGAGCCCTATCGCGAGGGCCTGAAGGACCTGATGAAATGGCGCGAGCGCTCGGCCATGCGCCTTGCAAAGCTGGTCGCCTCCCGCAAGGCGAGCGCCGACTGGGCGCTGGTCTCTGCCGGCCTCGATGGTACCGGCCAGGCCGTCCCGCGCGACCTGCGTGCCCTTGGCGTCGCTTATGCCATCGGCCGGGCCGAGCGGGCCTGGCGCAAGGAAACCGATCCGGGCTTTGCCCGCACCATGGCCGAACTCGACAAGGCGCTGCGCCAGCTTGAGGAAGGCGCGGGCCGGTTCACGAAGTTCCGCTGGGGCCGCCCCCGCAAATCCTCCGACGAGGGCGAGGCCTGGAGCGACGAGCCGCCCGCCCCCGACACGCCTAGTGCGGAAGACGGAAGCGCGCCCGAAGCCCCCCCGAAGGGGACGTCTCCAGCCTGACATCGCCGCCATGGGCGCGGGCGGTGTCGCGCGCCAGGGCGAGGCCCAGCCCGCTACCGGGCAGGTTCTGCGTGCGGCCGTCCTCAAGCCGCTGGAAGGGCTTGAAGGCCATCTCCCGCTCATCGGCGGGAATGCCGGGCCCGTCATCATCGACCAGCAGGTCGGCCGCGCGCGGACCATCCACCAGTTCCACCCGCACCCTGCCGCCATAATGGACGGCATTCGAAACGATGTTCGAGATCGCCCGCGTCAGCGCCATACGCCTACCGGTGATGATCACCTCGGCCATCGGGCCGAACTCGACCTCCTGATCGAACCGACCGACCACTTCACGCACCAGTTCATCAAGGCAAACCTCGCCTGCCTGCTCGGTCTCCTCGCCGCGTGCAAAAGCGAGATACTCGTCCAGCATGGCCGCCATATGGCTGATATCCTGACGGGCCGCACGAATGTCCGGGTCGTCTTCCATCATGGCAAGCTGCAGTTTCAGTCGCGTGAGCGGGGTGCGCAGATCGTGG
The DNA here is from genome assembly GCA_002408125.1 of Hyphomonadaceae bacterium UBA5336. Taxonomy (GTDB): domain Bacteria; phylum Pseudomonadota; class Alphaproteobacteria; order Caulobacterales; family Hyphomonadaceae; genus UBA5336. Next base: position 144,979 of record DHQO01000002.1, read on the forward strand.
CTGACACCGGCGAGCATGGCGGTGCGCTGATCGGCGAAGGCTGTCAGTTTCCGGCGCATCTCGATCACCGCGCGCGCGGCATCGCGCACTTCGGTGGCCCCGGACGGACGATAGTCCGGAGCATCCTGACCGCGCCCGAAAGCCTTGGCTGCTTCTGTCAGTTGCAGGATGGAGCGCACCTGGTTGCGCAGGAAGCCGAAAGCGGTCGCCAGCATCAGGATGCCGAAGCCGAGCACCCAGACAATGTAGATATGCCCGTTGATGATGACGGCACGCTTGCGCGGGATGGTGAAGACCAGCGTGTCATCGTTGCTGGGCAGGCAGAGCAGGATATCGTCGCGAGGCCCCTGAAGCGAGATTTCGAATGGCCTGTCGAGTTGCGTGTCCAGCGCAGCAAGCACCGAGGGCAGCCGGCGCTGCAGGGTAGCCCGGTCATCGGGTTGCGGACAGGCCTCGGCGATGTCGAGGTGCTCGCCCTGCGTGTCGTTGAACAGGTCGAGAGTGAGCCGGGTGGAACTTGGATCGCGGTCATGCGCCATGGCGAACAGGGCGGTGTCGCGCGCGACGGCATCGGCGAGGCGCTCATTCACGCTGCGCATATGCCCGTCGAAGAAATACCAGGTCATGCCAACCATCATCGCGACGATGGGCAGGAAGGCGATCAGCGCGATGCGCGGCCAGTAGCCCTTGGGCGTGATGTCGCGCAGGCGGATCATGGCACCTCGCGCTGGAGGCAGACATTCTGGCGGTCGCGGCGCAGCTCGCGATAGCCGCGCGCCTTGATCTCGACCACCACATCACGCGCCCAGCGGCCTGAATGGCAGTGCTCCATGATGGCCACATGCGGCCACAGCGTTTCCGGCCCGGTCTCAAACAGTGGCAGCAGGGCCTGGTCTTCATAGCCCTCCACATCCACTTTCAACACGTCGATACGGGTCAGGCCGGCTTCGGCGCAGATATAGGCGAACACTCCACCATCTCGCGGCAGGTGAGTGCGCATCACATCCAGTTCGGCGCGATTGAAACTGTCCGGATTGAGCAGGGCCTTCAGCTCATTATTGTTGGCGCCGACATGGATGCGCGCAGGCTGGCCCCAGAGGTGGGCATCCAGCGGGCCAGCATGAGCCTCCTTCAGCATACCGGCAATCGCCCGGCGCGCCTTGCCGCGCCCGAGCACCGTGTTCTGCGACAGGCTGAGCAGGAATTTCACCCAGAACGAGGGCGCGTAGGTTCCAAAGGCGGGCTGTCTCATGGGGGAAGGTCTCGGCCGGTCAGTCGATCATCAGGCGGTATCCCACACCGCGCACGGTCTGCAAGTGGACCGGTTCACGCGGGTCCGGCTCGATCTTGCGGCGCAGGCGCGTGACCTGCACATCGATAGCGCGATCGAGGCTCGAGCGCGTGGCTTCGGCGAGGTCTTCCCGGCTGACCGGCTCACCCGGCGTGGCCGCCAGCCGTGACAGCAGCGCGGTTTCCGATTCGGTGAGGCGCACGCGTTTATCACCCTGGCTCAGCTCCCCGCGGCCCGGATCGAAGCGCATGCCGGAAATGTAGATCTCCCCCGGCGGGGCATCCTTGGCACTGCGCCGCAGGATGGCGGCAACGCGCAGCTCCAGTTCCTCCGGTTCGAAGGGCTTGGGCAGATAATCGTCCGCGCCGCGTTTCAGCCCCTCAATCCGGTCGTTCGGATCCCCGCGCGCGGTGAGCAGGATGACCGGCGTGTCGATTTCGTCGCGCACTGCCGAGAGCAGCGAAAGCCCGTCCTCGCCCGGCATCATGATGTCGAAAATGGCCAGATCGAAAGCCATGGTCTGCAGCATCTTGCGCGCCGCGCCGGCCTGCGGCACCGCCGTCACACGATAGCCCGCTCGGATCAGGAACCGCTTGAGCAGGTCGCGGATACGGTCATCGTCATCGACGACCAGGATATGCGCATCCTTCATTCGGCAAAGGCCTCCAGCAGCGCCCGCGCCCCAGCCACCGATTCCGCGCCGACCTTGCGATAGGCCTCGCGCAGGGCGCTGCGCATGGCTTCCGCGATGGGCTCGACCAGCGCTTCGCCTTCCGGAGAGAGCGTCAACTTGCGCCGGCGCCGATCACCGCCACCAGCGGTCTCGCGCAGGATCAGACCACGCGCGTCCAGGCCCGCCAGCAGGCGCGCACAGGTCGGCACCGTGGTCGACAGGCGCGCGCGAAGGCTGGTGACATCAAGGCCCGGACTGTGACGAATCGCCATCAGGGCGCGCAGCTCCGACCGGCTGAGCCCCGCAGCCTTTCGACCGCGCTCGGCGGCCGCCACCAGTGCTCTTTCGCCAGTCAGAATCAGACCGACACCACGGTCGAGTTCCTCGTCGCGCAGGTATAGGCGCGTATCTGCTGGCGCCATCCGCTGTGCATCCTGACCAGGATCTGTGTTGACTTCACGTACCATGGTTTGACAATGGCCAGTCAAACAACAGCACGCAAGCGCCGGAAAGGTGCATTTGCGGAGCCCATAACGGGCAGGGATAGAGAACCATGGACTTCATTCCGTTCGACGATCGCGACGGCTACATCTGGATGAATGGGGAATTCATCCCCTGGCGGGAGACCAAGGTCCACCTGCTGACCCACTCGCTGCACTATGGCTCGGCCGTCTTCGAGGGCGAGCGCTCCTATAACGGCACCATCTTCCGCTCGCGCGACCATTCCGAGCGGCTGGCCAATTCCGCGCGCATCCTGGACTACAAGCTGCCCTTCACGGTGGACGAGATCGAGGATGCCAAGGCCGAAGTGATCGCACGGTCCGGCCTGGAAGACGCCTATGTGCGCGCCATCGCCTGGCGCGGCGCGGAAAAGATGGGCCTGTCGGCTCAGAACAATACCATCCACCTCGCCATCGCGGCCTGGGAATGGGGCGACTATTTCACCGACAAGATGGCCGGCATCCGCCTGACCATGGCCGACTGGAAGCGCCCCTCGCCGGAGACCGCGCCCCACGATGCCAAGGTGGCCGGCCTCTACATGATCTGCACCATGTCCAAGCACGCCGCAGAGCGGGCCGGATATGCCGATGCACTGATGCTGGACTATCGCGGCCAGATCGCCGAATCGACCGGCGCGAACATCTTCCTGCGCCGTGATGGCGCGCTGCATACGCCGACGCCGGACTGCTTCCTGAACGGCTTTACCCGCCAGACAGTGATGGCGCTCGCCCGCGCGCGCCAGATCGAGGTGATCGAACGCGCGATCTTCCCCGATGAACTCGGCACCTTCGACGAGGTTTTCCTGACCGGCTCAGCTGCAGAAATCACGCCTGTTCGCGAGATTGCCGGGCATGCCTACAAGCCCGGAAACATGACCGCGACTCTCATTGAGGACTATACGAATCTCACGCGCGGCAAGATTCCGCTGCCAGCCTGAGCGTCAAAATGTCCGGAAAATGAGCACGCATCGCGAACAACCAAGGCGAAAAGTGCTCGATCTGTGGAAAAATAAGGGAAAAGCAGCGAACCTTTCGTAAAATTAAGGTCACTTGTAGATTTGCGCTGCTAGTGTTGCATTTATGTCAGGGGTGTTCTCAAATCCGGCCCTCGAGAGGGCAAGTTTAGTTGTGCTGGTGGCAGGGGCTCACGCATCCGCGATCAGCATGCTGAGTTGGCGCATTGCGCCGATGATCCTGTCCGATGGAGCAGAGGTCAGGTCCATCTCGCTCGTGCCGACCACACCGCGCGCCATGGGGCAACTGGCGGAGTTTGACGATCTGTTCGACGTGTCCGGCGACAAGAGCTTCGCCGAGCTGACACTGGCTTCCGCCGCCCTGCCCGCACCGGGCGCCTATCCCGCTCTGCGTGTCTCCAGTCCCCCCGAGCCTGTACGCGTGACGATCGACCGCCCGGTTCCGCCGCCGGCTTCTCCGAAGCCGCCCGTCGTGATGGCGCGCGCCGATGCCACCTTCCCGCCCATGCCCGATGCCGCCGCCCAGGCTGCGCTGCGCAACATGCTCTGCAACCGGATGAGCGCGCATGAAGATGCCGCTTGTGTCGCACCGGAGGCCGCGCCCGACACTGCGCCCGAACCCAATGTCGTGATGGCCTCTGCCGACCGGCGCTATGTCAGCGCGGAAGTGCGACTGGCCTCAGCCGATGCCAGCGACATGCCGATGCTCTACACCGATGCTGCCTGGCGCGGTGAAGTGCGCGCCGAGCAGGTCCGCTTCACGCCGGCCTCGCGCCGCATGGGCACCGTCTCCACAACGTCGCGCGAACGGACTGTTTCCGCACCCACACCGCGCGTCCGCACAGCCCAGACGAGCGGCCCCGCGCCGATTGTCTATCGCTAAGACTACCGTCTGGCAGATCACAAATTCGAATTTAGCGCGCCGGCCTAGTCTTCGAACTCGGCCGGCGCTGCCTTGTTGGCCAGCTGCAGGTTCAGCAGCACCGCCTTGAATGGTGGCAGGATCCAGAAAATGAAAGCCAGCATCACCACCGCCAGCACAATGAAGCCCGTCACTAGCCCCCACATGGGCCAGGGCGCCAGCGGCAACAGGAAGAAGAACGGCCCGAACAGGATCAGCGCCAGGAACATCACGAAGAAAGCCGGCCCATCGCCGGTATCGCTCTTGGCGTAATCCTCCCCACACACCTCGCAGGCCGGTTTCAGCTTCAGATAGCCATCGAACACCTTGCCCTCACCGCACTTGTAGCAGCGGCAGCGAAGGCCGGTGATCACGGGAGAAGGCTTGGCCATGGCGGGTCGGGCTCCATCAGAAGGGATTGGCCCGGTTTGACCACAGCCAGCCGCATCTTGCCATGCGCGCCATTGCTGCAGGGGCCTGTTCAGGCGCGCTCGAATTCCGCGATCACCTCGTCGGCGGCCCAGTTCAGGCCGGCAAATCCACTTGAGCGGAAGCTGGTCACGCGGCCGCCGGATACCTGCGCGGCGGCGGCCACCTGCAGGCCGGTCTCCCGGGCAAGATCCAGCATGTCCGCGCAGGTGCACGGATGCAGGGTTTCCGCGTGATACCAACTGCGCCGGCTCGGCATCCGCCCGGTGGTGAGCAGGGCCAGGCGCCGCGGCCAGTGACCATAATTGCGGAAGGAGACGATGACGCGCGGCGCGATGCGCTTGAGCTCGGCGAGCACCTGGGCCGGACGGCGCATCTGCTGGATCGCCTTGGAGAGGATCGCCACATCGAAGCCGTCATCGGGGAAAATGTCGAGGTCGGTTTCTGCATTGCCCTGCACCACTGACAGCCCGCGTGAAAGGGCAAGCCCGGCCTCGTCGCTGTCGATCTCCAGCCCGCGCGCATCCGCCCCGCGCTCGTCGCGCAGCAGCGCCAGCAAGGCGCCATCCCCGCAGCCGACATCCAGCACCCGCGCGCCCTGGGGCACGCGCGAGGCGATGGCGAGGTGATCGGCCCGCACGCTCACAGGCCGCGCCGCTTGGCTGAGGCCGACAGGAAACCTGCCAGCGCGGATTCAAAGCCCGGCTCTTCCAGAAGGAAGGCATCGTGGCCCTTGTCGGTTTCGATCTCGATATGGCTGACATCAGCGCCGGCCGCGACCAATGCGCGCGTGATCGCCATGCCCTCGGCGGGCGTGTAGTGCCAGTCGGAGCTGAAGGAGAAGAGACAGAAGCGCACCGGCGAGCCGGTAAAGGCGTCGCTCAGGCGCCCGCCATGCGCGCCTGCCAGGTCATAATAGTCCATGGCGCGGGTGACATAGAGATAGGAATTGGCATCGAAGCGGTCGGTGAAGCTGCGGCCCTGATAGCGCAGATAGGACTCGATCTGGAAATCGGCGTCGAAGCTGAAACTGGTCCGCTCGCGATCCTGCAGGCCGCGGTCGAATTTCCGCTTTAGCGCGCTTTCCGAGACATAGGTGACATGCGCGGCCATGCGCGCAATGGCGAGGCCCCGGTCGGGCCGCGTGCCATGGGCGAGATAGGCCCCGTCCTTCCATTCGGGATCAGACATGATGGCCTGCCGGCCGATTTCATAGAAGGCGATGTTCTGGGCTGAATGGCGCGCGGCGGTGGCAATCGGCACGCCGGCAAACACCTTGTCGGGTGCCTGCACCGCCCATTCCAGCACCTGCATGCCGCCCATGGACCCGCCGATCACACAAAAAAGGCTGTCGATGCCGAGCGCGGCAACGAGCGCACGCTGGGCGCGCACCATGTCGGCAATGGTGATGACCGGAAAGCGCGTGCCCCAGGGCTCGCCATCCCCATGCAGACTGGCGGGACCGGTCGTGCCCATGCAGCCACCGAGCACATTGGTCGCGATGACGAAGTACCGGTCGGTGTCCACCGGCAGGCCCGGTCCGACCATGCGCGGCCACCAGGCCGGCCGGCCCGTCACAGGATTGTCCGAGGCGCAGAACTGGTCGCCCGTCAGCGCATGGCAGACCAAGACCGCATTGGTCCTGGCCGCGTTCAGCTCCCCCCATGTCTCATAGGCCACCTCGACATGGTCGAGCACGCGCCCGCAATCGAGCCTGAGTGGCTCGGGCAGGACCAGCTTCTGCAGGCTGTCGGGCGTGGGGCGAGAGGCATCGGGCATCAGGGCCAAGGGTATTAGTGGGATCGCGGAAAGTGTCCATATTGGAACGCCGCCGGCAAATACCAGCGCGCCCATGGCTTGACGGATCGCCGGGGGCGTTTCAATCCAACGGTCCGAACAAGGACGAACCCAAATGACCGGCCCGCGCCCCCTGCCCGCCCTCGCCGACATCATACCCTATGTGCCCGGTGAAAAGCCGAAGGGCTCGGGCGGCTACAAGCTGTCGAGCAATGAGAACCCGCTCGGCTGCTCACCCGCTGCACGCGCGGCCATGATCGCCGCTGCGGGCGGGCTGGAAATCTATCCCGACGGCAGCGCTTTCGAGCTGCGCAGTGCAATTGCCGAGGCCTATGGCCTGGATCGCGACCGCATCCTTGTCGGGGCGGGCAGCGACGAGATCTTCCAGTTGCTCGGCCGCGCCTATCTCGCGCCGGGCGATGAGATCATCCAGACCGAGCACGGCTTCCTCGTCTACCAGTTGGTCGCCCAGCAGGCCGGCGCCCATACGATCAGCGCGCCGGAAACCGAGCTCACCATGAGCGTCGACGCCATCCTTGAACGGGTCACCGGGCGCACGCGCATCGTCTTCCTGGCCAATCCGAACAATCCCACCGGCACCTACCTGCCCTTCGACGAGATCCAGCGCCTGCATGCCGGTCTGCGCGAGGACATCCTGCTCGTGCTCGACGGCGCCTATGCAGAGTTTGTCCGCAGGAATGATTTCTCCGCCGGGATCGAGCTTGCCGGCAGCGCGCCGAACGTGCTGATGACGCGCACCTTCTCCAAGATCCACGGGCTCGCTTCCCTGCGCGTGGGCTGGGGCTATGGGCCGGCCAGCGTGATCGGGGCGCTTCACAAGGTGCGCGGACCGTTCAACGTTTCCGGCCCGGCTCAGGCCGCCGCCACCGCCGCCATCCGCGACCGCAAGTTCCTGGAGGCCTCGACCGACCATAACAGCACGGAACTGGCGCGTCTCACCGAGGCGCTGTCGGCGCTCGGCTATGATGTGGTGCCGAGCGTGGCGAATTTCGCGCTGGTGCGCTTTACCAGCCCGGCGGAAGCCCAGGCCATGGACGCCCATACGCGCGCCCGTGGCGTCGTCCTGCGCCGACTGGAAGCCTATGGCCTGCCTGCCGCCCTGCGGGTTTCGGTCGGCACCGTGGCGGCCAATGATGCCCTCATCGCCGCCTTTGAGGCATTCGAGCAGGCCTGATCAGCTGGGGCTGACGCCAAGCCCGATCGGGCAGCTCACGCCCGTACCGGCAAGCCCGCAATAGCCATTGGGATTTTTCGCCAGATATTGCTGGTGATAGTCTTCTGCGAAATAAAACGCATCCAGCGGCCCGATCTCCGTCGTGATCTCGCTAAGCCCACGCGCGCTCAGGGCCTCCTGATACGCCGCTGCGCTCGCTTTTGCCGCCGTAAGCTGCTCGGGCGTCGTGGCATAGATCGCCGAACGGTACTGGGTGCCGACATCATTGCCCTGGCGCATGCCCTGAGTCGGGTCGTGCTCTTCCCAGAACACTTTGAGCAAGCTCTCCAGGCTGACCTTGGCTGGGTCGTAGATCACCTTCACGATCTCGGTATGCCCGGTGCGGCCGGTGCAGGTCTCCTCATAGGTCGGATTGGGCGTTTCACCGCCCGCATAGCCCGCCGCTGTCAGCCAGACGCCATCGAGCCCCCAGAACAGGCGCTCCACCCCCCAGAAGCAGCCCATCGCGAGATACAGCGCGTCAAAGCCCTCGGGCGCTTCGGCCTTCAGCGGGCGGCCCGACACAAAGTGGCGTTCGGCCGTCGGGATCGGGTTTGCCCGTCCCGGCAGAGCCTCGCCGGGGCCGGGTACGGTCTTGGGCCTGGAAGAAAACAGCATGAGATTACCCTTCCGCTCATCTTGTAACAGGCCCCCGATATGGGGTTTGCAGCCCGCCACAGCAATCGTCTCTTGCGGGCCTCACAATGGTTTGTATAAACACGCCCTTCTGGCGCCAAGGTGAGGTGGCCGAGTGGTCGAAGGCGCACGCCTGGAACGCGTGTAGGCTGGCAACAGTCTCCAGGGTTCGAATCCCTGTCTCACCGCCAGTCAGTCTGCTGGTTTTCAGGCAATTTCGCCGAGCCGTATTTAGTCCCCAAGTCCGGGACTTACACAGCCACGTCCGACATTCCCGTCTCCGATTTCCCGGCTTCAGGGCGGAATTCCCGCAACCATCCGCCATAGTCTCTACAGGCCGACAGAGTAGGCCGGTTTTCCCTGATAGGGGCTGGTTTACAGGGAAAATCGGAGAAAACACCTGTTCCAGTCGATCTGGAGCGGTATTTTATGCAGTGATTACAGTGGCTTGTGCGCCAAGTTCCCTAAACAACGGAACAGGGATTCTCTCAAGATATCAGGGACATCTAATTCGATAACACTGCCCGCAAATGATTTGATCTATTAAATTACCGACTGGTAGGTAATATATCGACTCTAGCCCATATGATCGAGTCGAAAGGGCCGCGTCGTCAGGACCGCAATACAAGTGCGAGCCCAATATACCTTCGCCGCCCTTCGACAAACTGCAGCAAAAGGAGCAGACCTTGACGCAAGCACTGGAAATTGAGGCGCCTGAGCTCCTGGCGAGCGAAGAGCTGCGCATGTTTGAGGCGAGCGTTGAGCGTTTCCTCGACCAATACGCCAGGCCGGAGACAGTCGACCAATGGCGCCAGGATAAGTGCGTTGGGCAGGAGATCTGGAAGGCAGCTGGCCAGGCGGCCCTTCTGGGGATCAGCGTGCCTGAGGAATATGGTGGCGCCGGCGGGGACTTCCGGCATGAGATCATGCTGATTCAAAGCATCGGCCGGCGGGGCGCCGATGCCTTTGCCATTTCCCTGCACAACCCGGTTATTCTTCCCTATATTACGGAATTCGGAACCGAAGCGCAGAAACGGGCCTGGCTACCCCAGCTCTGCTCAGGCGACATGATTGGCGCGATCGCCATGACCGAACCGGGCGCCGGCTCCGATCTGCAGGGCATGCGCACAAGCGCAAGGCCTGTGGAAGGCGGCTATCTTCTCAGCGGTCAGAAGACCTTCATTTCGAATGGCCAACTCGCCGACTTCATCATCGTTGCGGCCAAGACGGATCCCGGCGCCGGGTCGAAGGGGATATCCCTGTTTCTTGTCCAACCCTCCATAGTCGAAAAGGGCTTTCAGCGCGGGCGCAACCTGGACAAGGTCGGGATGGAGGGTCAGGACACGTCCGAGCTCTTCTTTGACGAGATGTTCGTGTCCAGCGACAATATTCTTGGCGGTGTGCCCGGGCACGGCCTGCAGCAGCTCATGCGCAAGCTCCCGCAGGAACGCCTTGTCATCGCCTGGCAGGCCATGGCGATGATCGAGAGAGCGCTGGGCGAAACCATAAAGTATGCCAAAAGCCGCAAGATGTTTGGCCAGACCTTGGCCGAATTTCAGAACACGCAGTTCAAGCTGGCGGAGTTCAAGACCGAGGCGACCATTGCCAAGGTCTTCCTGGCGCATTGCTCCGAATTGCTGATCGCGGATGCGCTGTCATCGGAAAAGGCGTCCATGGCGAAATACTGGGTGTCCGAGCTGTTGTCCAAGATCGTCGATGGATGCCTGCAAATGTTCGGGGGGTATGGCTTCATGCTGGAATACCCCATTGGGCGGCTCTATCGCGACAGCCGGATTCACCGCATTTATGGCGGCGCCAACGAGGTCATGAAGTTGCTGATCGCCCGCGGTCTCTAGGACTGCTCAGACCACATCCGCATGCCCGCCGAGCGCCTGAAGCCGAGGCATGGAAAACGACTAGTCGGCCAGACGCTCAATCGCCTTGCTGACTCCGCTTTTCAGCTGGCTGTATCCGGTCTTCACGCGGTCCTTGAAAATGGCCCGCTGGGTCAGGTCATGGGTCACGGTCAGCTCGTATTCGAGCGCGCTCAGATGGTCCATATTGCCAGACCGCAGCGCCGTGCCTTTCAGCACCCGCGCAAGCTCCGGCCCTGCCTCCGCGATCTGCCTGGCAAGCGCCAGGGCAGCCACACGCAACTGGCCCACCGGGACGACCTCGGAGACCAGGCCGATCTTCAGCGCCTCCTGTGCGCTGATCGGATCACCGGTAAAGTACAGCCGCCGGGCAGCCTGAGATCCGACGCGCTGGAGCATGGCGTGATAGAACCCGTTCATCGCATACTTGACCTGGGTTGAACCGAAATAGGCATTCTCCGAGGCGACGGTGATGTCACACATATTGCAGATATCCATGCCGTAACCCGGGCAGACGCCGGCTGCGGCCGCGACCATCGGTTTGGGATAGTCATATAATGTGCGCATCAGCTTGAGGGCGAGGTCTGTGAAACGCCGCCGCTCATCGCCCGTGATCCCGTCGAGCACATCAAGACGCCAGCCCGCGCAGAGATAATCCTCGGTTCCGATCAGCAGGACACAGGCCACATCATCATCTTCGATCCACCCTTCAAGTGCACCGATGATCTCAAGATGCAGCTCCCATCCGAGCGCATTCTTCTTCTCGGGATGATTGAGCTGAAGGATGCCGACACCGTCTTCAACCTGGAGCTTGAGATGGGGGTAGTCTGTCATGAGGCACCTATCAAAACTTACCGATTGGTAGAATGCTGTATTTGGCGAACGCGGTCAATGTCTGCGTAGGTCCGAGCACCGTGTATTCATGCATCATAGGCAGCCCGGACGCCGGTCATCGGCTGGCATGGCCTAAACGCCATGGATCAGAGACTTACTTGATAGTAAAGTCCAGCATGATAGGGCATTCCGCCATTCGATCGCCGCTGAGAGACTGCGGCTGACAGCGACCAGCTTCTATTTGAAAGGATGGGAATGGACAAAAAAACAGCCCAGCGATCCAAGCATGTCCGAGGCACGCTCAACACATCCAGGATCATGGAGGCAGCGTCGGAGCTGTTTTACCTGAACGGGTATCAGAACACCTCAATGGACGATGTTGCGGCATCGCTCAGTGTGACGAAGCCGGCGCTCTACTATCATTTCAAGAGCAAGGAAGCCATTCTCCTGGCCTGTGTGCAGGACGCCTTTGACCGCTTCCAGGGGCTCATGCAGGCGCAGGCGCTTTCAGCCGCGTCCGGGCGTGACCGACTGTGCGTGTTTCTCAAGAACTATCTCGTCATCACGACCGGGAATTTCGGGATTAGCCTGGTGCTGAGCGAACCCCATGTTCTCTCGCCGGAGGGCAGGAAGCTGTATGTGCGGTACCGTAACTCCATCAATCGCCAGCTGATGCAGATTCTCACCCAGGGCATATCCGACGGGAGCGTCAGGACAGGCGACCCGACACTGACCAGCTATGCGATATTCGGGATGTTCAACTGGGCGGCCAAATGGAGCCCGGACAAACCCGAGATCTCGAACGATGAGATCTTCGAGCATTTCATGTCCGTCATTCTCAGCGGCATTGATGGCGATACCCGCCCCGAACAGGAAGGTCCAAAAAGTGGCGCGGCACCTTGAGCTACCGCACCAGTTTGGAGGAATCGCCGGAATCGCCCGGCTGCCGAACGTCGCTTGACTATCATTGACAGAAAATTACTTACCAGTCGGTATAATCTTGCGCAAGGGCGAATTCATCGCAGGAGCAGCACAGGATAGCAGGAGCAGTGACATGTCCAGATCGGCAAATCTGCAGAAGTGGTTGGATGTTTTTCCGAGCCACCAGCCAGGAGACCTCGCTCCCCTGATCGCAGATGACGCGGTCTTCCATTCGCCGGTTGTGCACACGCCCCAGGCAGGCAAGGCGAAGGTCATCGCTTACCTGTCGACTGCCGGACAGGTGCTCGGGCACGCGGATTTCCGGTATGTGCGCGAAATCGATAATGGTGAGAGCGCGATGCTGGAATTCGCCTGTACGCTGTCAGGCGTCTTCATCAATGGTGTCGACATCATCCAATGGAGTGAGGACGGAAAGATCTCCGATTTCAAGGTGATGGTGCGCCCGCTGAAGGGCATGCAGGCCATCCATGCGGCCATGAAGGCGGCGTTTGAGCAAGCCGGCAGATAAGAGCGCCTGCAGGTGCTTGTCAGCCCGTCCGGTTCGCCTTGTCCTTGCGGTTCTGTTCGTCAATCGCCTCACGCGCAGCTTTCCACTGCGCGTCCGTCCAGGCTGCCAGTTCCGAAAAATTGCCACCGGTCGCGTTGTACATGGCGCCGTCAATCGCGATGGTCTGTCCGTTCACATACTCAGCGCCCGGAGCCATCAGGAAGACGGCAAGATTGACGAGTTCATGCATTTCACCAGCCCGTCCCATCGGGTTACCGCGCCCGGCATTCATCTGCTTCTCGCTGTCTTCGCCGGGCGCCAGCCGCTTGGACATGCCTTCGGTCGGGAAGGGGCCAGGGGCGATTGCATTGAGGCGGATGCCATGACGTCCCCATTCAACGGCAAGCGACTGGGTCATCGTGTTGACGGCGGCCTTCGACATGGCCGAAGGCACGACAAATGGCCCACCATTCCAGACCCATGTTGTCAGGATCGATATGACATTGCCGCCGAGCTGCTGTTCGATCCAGCGCCGGCCGATATTATGGGTCATGTAAAACGATCCCCGGAAGACGATATTCGCCACGGCATCGAACCCGCGAATTGAGAGGTCTTCTGTGCGGGAAATGAAGTTGCCGGCAGCATTGTTCACGAGCCCGGTCAGCGCGCCATGATCCTGCCAGATGGAGTCGAGCATCTCATCGATGGCTTCAGGATCGCGAATGTCACAGCTGAACGGGACGACCTTCCCGCCGTGCATTTGCATGAGCTGGTCGGCCGTTTCCTCACACAGCCCGCCGCGGCGCCCGCATATATGGACCTCCGCTCCTAGTTTGAGAAAGCCTTCCGCCATCTCCTTGCCAAGTCCCGATCCGCCTCCCGTTATGAGGATGCGCTGTCCGGACAACAGATTGTCGCGATAGATCAGTTTCGATGTGTCCATTTATCCCGCTCCCTGAAGCCATTCTCCAAACCGCTGCCCTGTTTCAACACATATCCTTAAGCGTCCCGACAGGTTCACTGCATGCTGCCTGAACGATGGGATTACCCGCCACTGAAGCTTTCAGTGAAACCGGCTGTGATCGCATTGAAATCTCATTTGTTACTCAATAGAAAGTTTTAGCAGCTGAGCCTATGGATGGTCCTTGTCAAGGCGCGAGACCTCGAATTCCGAAATACACTTCCAGTATTTATTGGCAATCTCGACCTTCAAGAAGACAGCTCACGCCAAAATGCCCGCATCCAGCTTGTGGGGATCAAATTTACCATATAGTAAATTGACAGTCGCATTATGAATAGCGCGCCGGGAGGCCCGATCACTCATGCAAGCCAACGATATCTCGTTCAAGGGTCTGGTTGTGGCTGTCATAGGTGGCGGCCGCGGGATCGGACGCCAGTATTGCCTTGATCTTGCAAAGGCGGGCGCGACGGTTGTTGCCGCCGGCCCCAGCAAGTCTTCCGAGGCCGTTGCCGCGCTGGTCAGGGAAAATGGCGGCGCCGCACTGGCCGTCCAGGCCGATGCGCGAGATGGCGAGTCCATCATCCGCCAGGTATTGGAGGCTCACGGGCGGGTCGACGCCCTGGTCATCAATTCCGGCATCGTACGGGACCGCAGCTTTGCAAAAATGACTGCCGAGGAGTGGGACGAGGTCATTTCGGTGAACCTGACCGGCTCCTTTTCCTGCGCGAGGGCCGCCTGGCCTGTCATGGCCTCACAGGGAGGAGGTGCCATCCTCTTCACGACCTCAGGTGCCGGTATGCACGGTAATTTCGGTCAGGCGAACTATGCCGCCGCGAAAGCCGGGATTATCGGGCTTTGCAAGACCCTCGCGATTGAAGGCCGCAGGTCCGGTATTCGCGTCAATGCCATCGCCCCCATGGCGACAACAGACATGACCAAATCGGTTCTGTCTGAGGAGATGCTGAACGCGCTGACTGTCGAACAGGTGTCCGCTGTCGCTCTGGCACTGATCCATCCGAAGAACCGGGCGACCGGCACTGTGATCGAGGCCGGCGGGGGATGGGCCGGGGCGATGAGATGGGAGAGAAGTCTCGGCATATGGACCGACAGGGCCAGTCCCGCCCAATTCCTTGAGAACTGGGAGAGTGTCATGGATTTCAGCGCTGGCAGCGATCACCCGATATCGACGGCAGATTCACTGAATGCGGCAACATATCCGCAGGAAAGACTCAATCAGGACAACTGAGACGGGGATCGCAGGACGGGATGGCTGCCCTATCTGCTGCCGGCACGAGCCTTCCCGGATGGCTCATCACAGCCTGCTGACGCGGCAATATGCAGAGCGGCGCGATATGCAAATGTCATGGCCGGTCCGAGGCCGGAGCCCGCCCCGGGGTAGCTGCCGCGAAACGGACTGTTGTGATCCAGGCCAATCACATAGAGGCCCCTGATCGGACTTCCGGCATGATCGAGCAGTTGCGAATTGGTGTTTGTTTCCAGCCCCAGGATCATGCTCACACTGCCCGGCCTCAGCTCCAGGGCATAATACGGCCCTGGCCCGATTGGTCCCAGATTGGGATTGGGTCTGACCTGCCTGTCTCCCAAAGATCTGTCATGGGCTGACTCTCCGCGCCGGAAGAAAGGATCGCTCCCGTCAGATGCAAACGCGTTGAATTCGGCCACGGTCTTTTGAAGGCTGTCACGGTCGACATTCAGCTTGGATGCGAGTTCAGAGAGCGTGGACGCCTTGATCAAATACCCGTTTCGGAGATATCTGCCCACAGGCATGGGCGCGGGAAAGGCCATGCCCATCCCGTATGTTCGGAGAAAGGATCTGTCGCCGATCAGCCATGCCACCTCGTTACCACTGTCATGCATGGCCTCGACGAATTGCTGATAAGGCGCAGCCTCATTGGCAAAGCGGCATCCATCCGAGCCAATGATGATCGAACCTGGCTTCGCGCGATCGATGCCAAAATGCGGATACATCCTGGCCTTGCCTTTTCCAGGACGCTCCAGCGTCGATACCGGTGCCCATATCCCGTTCGACCTGTTCGGAGCGGCCATCCGCCCACCCGCTCTCAAGCCAAGGTCCACACCGTCTCCCTGACAGCCCTCGGCACTGATGGCGCGATGAGCATGCGGCATCGGCACATATTTCGACACCATCTCCTCATTCGCACCGAAGCCCCCCGTCGCCAGCACAACGGCCTGGCGAGCATGGAACGGCACCAATCTATCCTGCCGGGAAGCAACAACACCCGACACACCAGCATCATCGACCAACAGCTGCGAAACGCCGGTTTCGCGAAAGATGCAGACTCCCTCGTCAAGCGCAGCATGAAGGAGGCGCCCCACAAGTGCGTTTCCATTGGCGAGCTTCGTGCCCTTTCCCCACAGGAGACGGTCTTTTATAAAACACGCCATCCGCCCGGCAACGAAGTGGAAATCCGACCATTTCTTCAGTGCATTCGTGTAGCGGCCCGTATGCATCTGATCGATCTGCATGGAGCCGAAGAGGCAGAGCGCTGGCAATGGAGATTTCAGAGCGCGCAGCCATGCCCCAAGCCTGCGGCCGTCGTATTCCGCGGTGAGGAGGCTTCTGCCCTTCGCCGCACCCGGCAGTTCGGACTGATAGTCAGGCAGCCGGGTCGGCACGAAGCTGGCCGCGCCGATCTCTTCAAGGTATCGGACCATATCCGGCGCCGACTCCAGGAAAGCGGCAATCTGCGGAGTGTTGGCGTCCTGGCCCAGAACATGGCCCAGATATCGCTCTGCAGCTTCACGGTCATCCAGACGGCCGGCTTCCGGCATATGGTGATTGCAGGGAATCCACAGCCCACCGCCAGAGAGCGCGGATGTGCCGCCAATATGCCTGGCCTTTTCCAGGAGCGCGACAGACAGGCCTCGCCGGGCCGCGACCAGAGCCGCTGTCAGGCCGCTTGCCCCGGAACCTGCGACGATCACATCGAATTCGAGGTGACCGTCTCTATCCGAGTGATTGTGGAGCGTCTGGCAGGTCGGCGCTGACATTGGTCACTGCCCGGCTTTCGCATAAAGTGGACGCAAACTTTGTGAATCCAGATACTCCATGGTCGATACAATTTTTCCGGCATCATCGAACTCACCCACAATGCAGGCGCGAAGCTCGACCGGTGTTCCGTTCGCAACGCCCTTAAGGACATGCCGTTGCACAAATCCGCCGGGAAAGATGTTTCGGACGACTTCTTCATAGCGCAATTGCTGGATCGATTTGTTCAGCCAGGCGAGCGTGGCCAGGTGTTCCAACCGCGTCTGCCAGACATTGTCGGTATTATGCCAGGCCCTGAAGTTTTCCGTGAGGCATCTGCTTGCCGCCTCCAGATTGCCTGAGACAAAGGCGTCAAAGAATGCTTGCGCCTGCCGGTCGATATGATCTGGATCACCTGCCAAGTCTGTCCTCCCTGATACTCATCTCTTGTGCGGGGCTTATGCCCAGAGTGCGGTCAAAGCCCCGGATGTCCGGCGAGCGTGCCACCATCGACGCGAAAATCAGCTCCCGTCACAAACGAGGCTTCGTCTGAACTCAAAAAGACGGCCATGGCTGCGATGTCCGCGGCGTCGCCGACCCTGTTCAGGGGCGCGATCCCCGCAAACCTCTTCCTGAGCGCCGGATCTGCCGCAAAGCTTTCGCCTGTCATTGAGGTCTCGATCACGCCCGGGGCGATCGTGTTGCAGCGAATGGCGTAGCCATTGCGCCCTGCATGAACGGCAACGGACTTGCTCAGCATGCAGACCCCCGCCTTCGAGGCGGTGTAGGCCGCGTCATAGGGGTGGGCGGCGAAAGCCGTGGTGGAGGCGATGTTGACGATGGCGCCGCCGGAGCCATCGGGGTTCCGTTTCATGGCCGCGAGCGCGTGTCTGCATCCAAGCATCACGCCGGTGAGATTGATGGCCAACACGCGATTCCATTCGTCGAGTTCAACATCTTCTATCGATTTGCGGATCGTGACCCCGGCATTGTTTATGACGGTGTCGATACGCCCGTGTCTTTCCCATATCCTGGCGAATATGGCCGCCCATCCTTCGGGATCGGTCACATCAAGCTCATGGAACTGACAGCCCGTCTCTGAGGCCAGCCTGCTCCCACCTGCACAGTCAATATCGCAGGCATGGACTATCGCGCCCTCGGCAACGAACCGGCGAACAATCGCGGCGCCTATTCCACTGGCCGCCCCCGTAATCAGGGCGACCTTTCCGGGAAGGCGTTGTGCTGGCGAGGTCTGGGCGCCAGCAGCCTCAAAGGGAGGGGAGGAAGACAGGCCCGTCATGGTTCAACCCGCCGCTCAGTCAATTTCCACGCCGTCACTTGCGCAAAGTTGCCTTACCAGGCGGTCCTCCCACTGGGAAAGCGAGCCATATTGCACAGCGAGAAAGTTCGAACGCCGATAATGAAGATGGCAATCGAATTCCCAGGTGAAGCCCATGCCGCCATGAATATGGATCGCATCGCGAGCGCACAGCTGATAGCTTTGCGTGGCACTGACCCGGGCATTGGCAGCCGCCAGGCCAAGATCATCGGACTGGGTCGCAAGTGCCCACACGCCATAATAGGCATTCGATCGCGCGAGCACTGTGGCTGCGTACATGTCCGCCATCATGTGCTGTATCGCCTGAAAGGAGCCGATAGGACGACCGAAGGCAAACCGCTCCAGGGAATAATCGCGCGCCATCCAGAGGGCCTTCTCGGCGCCTCCAATCTGCTCGAACGCCGCAAAGACGGCAGCCCGGTCCAGAATGCAGGACAACAATATTTCGGCGGATCCGGGAACGCCCAGACGATCGGCCGGCGCCATCTTGAAGTTCAGAGACGCCAGACTGCGAGTCGGGTCGAGGCTCTTGTACTGGGTACGCTCGAACCTTGTTTCGTCAGTGAGATCGACAATGAACAGCGAGCACTTGTTTTCTGTCTCATCATCGCGCGCGACCACCAGGGCAACATCGGCGATCTGCCCATCTACCACCGGCTTCTTTACGCCTGAAATCGCGCCGTCTGCATAGCGCGTCTTTATCTTCTGCAAAGGCGTACTGCCCGCCCCTTCTTCCAGGGCGAAGCAGGCCACGGTCTGGGCTTTCGCAATCTTCGGAAGCCATTTCTGTTTCTGCTCTTCTGTCCCCGCCTCCTTCAGAGCCTCGGCAAAGATGTAGACAGTGGAGGAATAGGGCACGGCAGCCAGCGTACGTCCCAATTCCTCACTGATCAGGCAAAGCTCCAGATATCCGAGCCCTGTCCCGCCATAGCATTCGTCGATTGCAACGCCGGTATACCCCATTTCCCCCAGTTCGGACCAAAGGCTCTCCTGAAAGGGTCGTTTGCCATCCAGTACCGTGCGCACTTCGCTCACAGGCGAGCGTTGCTCCAGGAAGCGGCGCATCTCGGACTGCAGAGATTTTTGATTTGAGTCGAAGTCGAAATTCACGGTGACGTCCTCAAGATACTATTTCCGGGGGATTGCTTGCGACCTGCAGCGGCGTTGACCAGCCGCGCAGAATGAAAGTGCTCACCAGGCAACACAGGAGCAGCGCGCAGAAGATGGCCCAGGCATAGGAATAGCTCTGAAAGAGATCGAAGGCCCAGCCAGCGATGAGCGGGCACGCCAGGGCGAAGGGCGCCATAGCGGCCCGCGTCGCACCCAGGGCGCTTCCGCAACTTGCCAGGCCGAACACATGCGCAACCAGCACGGCCCAGACAGGCATCATCCCGCCCAGACTGAGTCCGAACAGGGCAGAAGCCGCCAACAGGAGCGGGTAGCTTCCCCCAAGCAGAAGCATGGCGGTGGAAGCAAGCATCAAGACCAGTCCGCCTCTCATGGCCCAGCGAAGTTCCACATGGTCAGACAGGGCCCCGAAGCTGACCTTGCCGATAAACGCCCCACTGCCGACCACGGAGACAAGCAGGGACGACTGCATGACCGAAAAGCCTTGGGCGGCGGCATGCGGCACAAGTGAAATCGTAACGGCGCCGGTAATCCCGATCATCGCGCCAATACCGATGCTGATGATCCAGAACGCGGATGTCTTCAGCATCGCCAGAAGGGGCAGGCGCTCGCCCTGCTCAGCGGTCTCCAGCAGACCCGAGCGCCGCTCGAATTCGGGAATCTCGCGCGGCAGTCTCGCCCACAAAAGGATGGGGATGATCAGAATGAGCGACCCGAGCGCCACAATGAAGAACATGTTCCGCCAGCCGAACTGATCGGTCAGCGCCGTGGTCAGGGGCGGAAACGAGATTGCCGCCACCGAGGCTCCGAGAATGGCAATCCCAAGGGCGAGCCCCCGGCGGCGCTCAAACCATTGCGAGATCAGATAGCTGCTTGTGACATGTCCGATCAGAACGTCGCTCGTGGCCAGCAGCGTGCCGAACAATAACACGACCTGCCAGATGGCTGTGGTCAGCCCCATAAGAGCAAGCCCGGCTGCCGTCCCGGCCGTCCCGATCAGCGCGATCCATTTCGGGTTCAAACGGTCCAGTCCCCACCCGACTGGCGCCGAGCCCAAGGCGCCCACCATCAGCAACAGGGTGTAGGCAAGATTTATCAGCGTGCTGGACGCGCCAAACTCCTGTTTGAAGATCAGGGCATAGTTGCCGAACGCATAGAAGATCGGTCCCGTGGATACGACCTGGAGGAGGAACCCCAGAAGGACCACCCCCCACCCGGCATACGGCAAATAGCGCCGGACAGGCGAGGCGAGCGGCGCCGGCTGAGGGTCGCCGGTCGCCAGGGAACCGGGTTTCATCATGACCTTGCGCCCTCATCGTGGGAGAGGTGCCTGCCGTCAGGTCCGAGATGGCAATTCTGGCAGTTCATGCTTCTTCTCCCGTCTATCGACGCAGCCACAGCCCTTCAGAACTGCAGGTTTTCGGCGTTGTTTTCTTCGAACAGCTTCATGATTTCAGC
Source organism: Hyphomonadaceae bacterium UBA5336 (assembly GCA_002408125.1). Classification (GTDB taxonomy): domain Bacteria; phylum Pseudomonadota; class Alphaproteobacteria; order Caulobacterales; family Hyphomonadaceae; genus UBA5336. Next base: position 165,447 of record DHQO01000002.1, read on the forward strand.
AGCACGCGTTTCGCGAACCCGACGCTGGTTCACGCTGCCCTTTTCGGTCAGTTCGCCAGCCGTCTCGGAGAGAGGTTCTGCGATCAGGCGCACCCGGCGCACAGCTCTCGAACCGCCAGGATTTTCCGAATTGAAACGCTGGATCGCGTTGCGGATCCGCTCCACAATGTCTGGGTGCCTGACCAACTGCTCGGCCGACAACCCGGCGCCATCCTGCTCCAGGCTTGCCCGGGCAATGTCTTCATCAAGCCAGATCAGGGTGCCGATATAGGGCTGGTTGATGCCACAGATCACAACATCCTTGATGAGCGGGCCGCTGGAGCTGAGCAAATCCGTTCGCAAGGCCCCGACCGAAACCCAGGTGGCTGTTGCAAGCTTGAACTCCTCGGCAATCCTCCCGTCGAAAACGAGACCGTCCTGCGGGCGCTCGGGATCGAGGAACTTCGCGGCATCTCCGGTCCGAAAGAACCCCTCTTCGTCAAACAGATCATTGGAGGCTTCGGGATTTCCGAGATAACCGCTCCGCGGCATCAGTGTGCCACTGCGGATGCGCAGTTCGTACTTGGACTCGGTGGGCACCAGCTTCAGTTCGGTCGCCGGAAGCGGCAGACCGATGACATCCATGCGGTCGGACGTCCAGTAGCGCACGGTTCCCAGGGAGTACTCCGTGGCGCCATAGAAGCCGTAAATCGGAATCTCTCTTCCGAGCTCGGCCCGCGACATCGCCTTCAGGCGGTTGACCACACTGTCGGTGAGCGCCGCCCCGCCGCACCCCATATAGACAAGGTTGCGGAAGAAGCGCTTGCGGAGGTCCACATCTGTCTCAAGCGCATTGCAGAGCATCGTAAAGCCCGCGGGCACTGTGTGGAAAATGTGGGGCGAAACCTCCCGGAGATTGGCAAGGGTCTGCCCGAAAAGCTCAGGCGTCGGCTTGCCCTCATCAAGATAGGTCACCGCACCCATGCGGATCATATTGTAGAAATTGTAGTTGCCCCCCATGATGTGACTGAAGGGCATCGACTCCAGAAATTGCGGCTGATCCGATCCCAGGTTCAACAGGCCAACCGATTCACATTGAGCAACGGTCAGCGTCAGATTCGCCTGCGGAAGGGGCGCGGCCTTCGGGCTGCCCGTGGACCCGGAGGTATGCATGATGCGGGTAATTGTGTCCGGTGTAATACGGCGGGTCTCAGTGTCCACCGCCTCAGTGGGCACTGTAGAAATGACATCGGCATATTGGGTGAGCGAAACGCCTTCGACCTCCCCCCGCGTCACGATAACCTGCACTCCGCGCTCATCGAGAAACCGGATGGCATCGGCAAATTGCGACGCGCCGTCGGCGAAAGCGACGCGCGCTTGTGTGCGGTCCATGCAGCCGGCGAGCTTTGCGAGAGACTTGTCGCGCAGGGAATAGGCGGCGCTGAAGGGCGCTGAGGCAATTCGGGCGCGCTGGACCCCGATGGCGAGCACAGCATGCTCGATCGACGGGCCTGACAATATGGCAAATGTCTCTCCAGGCCTGATCCCCTGGTCGAGAAGCCACTGCGCTATGGCCCGGGAATCTCGTTGGGCCTGACCATAAGAGATCTCACGCCATCCACCCGTAGACGGACACCTCTGTTTCAAGAAGGGCCTGTCCGGATATGTCTCCGCAACCAGATCGAACATCTGGGTGATGGATTTGGCCGGGGGCACGAGCGGCAGCCGTGAGGACAGATAGATGCTGCCATCATGCGCTGTGCGGCAGTCCACGTGACTTTCGCGGTCGCTTCCCAATGTCGCCAGATCTGACAGCAAGATTTCTTCTCCCAACATGAGGCTTCTCCTGATCACTCCGCGGCAGCGGGCGCCTTCTGATTAGGAGATGTCGGTATTGCACTGAAGGGGATGCCCTTGTCGGCGCGCATATCCTGCGGCAATCCGAGGACGCGTTCCGCAATGATCGTTCGCATGACCTGATCTGTTCCGCCTTCGATCCTCGCGCCAGCAGAGCGAAGCAGCATCATCTGGAAGCGGTCATCATTGTCGTCCATTCCCTCCTGGACGACCGCACCGCGCAGCCCCTGGAGATCGAGTGCGAGCGTTGCGATCTCCTGCATTGTGGATGCCGCAACCAGTTTCATGATCGACATTTCAGGGCCAGGTTCCCCGCCGCGCGAGAGCTCTGTCAGCGCCCGGTAATAGGTGTATTTCAAGCCGTTGGCCCTGCTTGCAAATCCGGCAAGGCGCGAGCGCAGCGAACGGTCATAGACTGCCGGCACCCCAGACTGGGTGATCTGGTTGACGAGACTGAACAGCTCTTCAAACCCGGTCGGCATGTGGCTGCCGACTGTGATGCGCTCATTGGTGAGCATGGTCAGGGCGACTTTCCACCCCGCGCCTACCGGGCCGATGCGATGTTCGTCAGGCACCCGGACATTGTCGAGATAAACCTCGTTGAGATGTGACTGCTCCGTAATCTGACGAATGGGGCGGACAACGACGCCCGGCGCGCGCATGTCGATAAAGAACATGGTCATGCCGTGATGCTTGACTGCGTCCGGATCAGACCGCGTGAGGATGACCCCCCAGTCGGCCTCGCGTGCACCACTCGACCAGATCTTTTGACCCTTGAGTGTCCACGAACCATCCTGCTCGCGGATTGACCTTGTCCGGATGCCGGCAAGGTCGGACCCTGCAGCGGGCTCGGAGAAGAGCTGGCACCAGATGTCCACGCCCGTCACGATCGGCGGCAGCAGCTTCTGCTTCTGCGCCTCAGTCCCCCAGGTCATGATGGTAGGGCCGAGCGAGCCCTGGGACACCAGGAAAGGCGCACCCAACCGGGAATAGACCGCCTCTTCCTGGCTCCAGATGATCGTATGCATCTGTGGCGCGCCCTGCCCGCCATACTCCTCCGGCCAGCTCAGACAGGCCCAGCCATCCCGCGCCTTCCGGCTTTGCCATTGCCGGGCCGCCTGTACCGCATCGACACTCCGCAGATCCAGATGCCCAAAGGGGGCATTGACGAGTTCAGTGTGCAGCTCATGCGGAGCATTCTTCGTGATCCAGGCGCGCGCGCGTGCCCGGAACTCCGCTTCTTCCCTGGTGTCGTCAAAATCCATGTCGATACATCAAGCCTCGTTTTACACTGGGTGCGAGGACCATGGTGAGTGCATCTCCAATTGGTTGGAAACGCACTCACCGGGTCTTTCGCCTGCGGGTTAGAAGTTCACCCGAAGATTGACGCCATAGGTCGTTGGCATGCCCGTGAACCGGATGACCGCATCGCCGCGGCGCGCCGCGGTATGCCAGTAATATTCATCCGTCACGTTCTGTCCGTAGACAGACAGCCTCCAGTTCCCGTCGGCAGACGCTATGCCCGCACGCAGGTCCAGCAGCCCATAGGCATCGATGTCGAGCCGCTCATCCTCGATGAAATCGCCGCTGGTTTCACTGCGATATGTGTAGCTGCCGCCAACAAAGGCATCGAGCGTCGAGGAAGCAGACCAAGTGTATTCAACATCGCTATTGAACTGGAGTTGCGGCGTGTATGGAAATGCCGATCCCTCAAAGTCTGCAAGTGCGCCGAATGCGGTATAGTTGCTGAAGGTATCCGTCACTTCGGTGTCCAGATAGGTCACGCCGACATTCAGGTTCAGCCCTTCCATCGGTGACGCTATGGCTTGGAGCTCCGCCCCCTGAACGCGGGACTTCGGAATGTTCACAAGCGCTTCCAGCGGCCCGAAGATCGGCACGATTGTCCGCCCCTTCAGCTGCTTGTCCGTATAATCATAGTAGAAAACGGCACCGTTGAGCTGCAGCAGCTGGTTGAGCAGGCCTGACTTGAAGCCGAGCTCATAGGCTGTGACTTCCTCCTGGTTCACAGGATTGTACTGATCGACCTGGCTTCCCGGCAGGGTCGCAAATGAACCCGCCTTGTAGCCCCTGCTCACGGTTGCGTAGATCAGCTGATAGTCAGCAGGTTGCCATTCAAGCGAGGCCCGCCAGGACACATTGTCCTCAGGCAGCGTTCCGTTGAATCGCGTCGGCACGTTATTCGGGTCGAGCGTCGCGCATGCACCGATCGGAATTGTTCCTTCCGGCATTCCGAAGAGAATTTCCAAGCCACGCCCATAGCTCCCATTCCCGCCATTGAGGTTACAGGCGGAGAAGTCAATGTCCGTCTCAGTGTAGCGAACACCCCCGCTGGCCGTCAGGGTCGATGTCAGCGGAATACTGACATTCGCGAAGATGCCCCAGCTGTCATAGTCGATCTCGCTTTGTTGGGGGACTTCCGTGATGGAGGGCAGGCCGAGCGCGTCAAAGGCATGAGCTGACGACTGATCTGCAAGGAATTGGGAGACCAGTTCGCTGGTACTGCTTGTTTCGTAGTTTGCGCCAAGGATCCAGTTTCCGCCGTTCCAGATATCGCCGGCAAGACGGAATTCCTGAGTGAACGCCTCAATATTGCCGGTGATATAGAGATCGGTCAGGCGCAGGGCTGTGGAATCGGAATCCTGTCCGTAGGCCTCTTCAAACTCCGCATACGACGTAATGGAAGTCAGCGTCAGAGAATCGAGGATATCATAATCGATGCGCAGCGAGCTCTGCTGCATTTCATTATCGCGCTCCAGCGGGAAGAAATCGCTCCCCCAGTCAGCCGCGCGATTATCCTCCGGAGCCGGCTCATAGGCGACCAGCCGCGGGTCAAAGAACCCGGACGATTGCTGGAAGGGTTCGACGAGTTGGGCCGCCTGCGTGTCTGAGTTGTCCTGATTGAAGTTGAACATGAAATCGACGTCGAGATTGTCTGTCGGTTCCCATGCCAGGATCACACGCCCCTGAGCGAAGTCTCGCGCCCCCAGAGAATCACTGCGGGTATAGCTTTCCTGCCAGTCATCACCGCCCTCAATGCGCAGAGCGACCCTCCCGGAGAGCGTGTCCGAAATCGGCCCGCTGGCATGTCCTTCCACGAAGAAGCGGTTGAAGCGTCCATAGTCCACGGAAAAACCGGCATCGAACTCATCGGTCGGCTTCGCCGCAATATAGTTGATCGCCCCGCCCGTGGCATTCGACCCGAACAGTGTGCCCTGCGGTCCCTTGACGACCTCGACCCGCTCAAGATCGAACGAAGCCCCCTTCGACATGATCGAGTAAGCGATCGGAACTTCATCGATATAGATACCGACAGTCGGCTTGGCCGCCAGTGTACTGTCAAAGAAGCCGATCCCGCGCAGGAAGTATACCGGCGTGCCGTAACCGCTATCGATCGCGTTGAAACCGGGAACGACCTTCACCAGTCCCTGGACGTCATGGATGCCTTGGGCCTCAAGAGCTTCGCCGGATGCCACATTGATGGACAGGGGGACTTCATTGATCGATTCACTGCGCTTTTGCGCCGTGACGATGACCACATCGAGAGACCTGCTCTCTTCGACCTGGGCTTGCTGTTCAACAGCCTCGACGGCTTCGGTACTCTCTTGAGCAACCGCTGCAAGCGGCAGCACCAGAGCAGCTCCAAGCACAGCGTATGAACAACCAAGTATCTTCGATTTGCTCATGTAGTTTTCCTCCCTATACATGCACAAACTATTATTTTCGGAGCCATTGGCCCCGCATATGTTATGTTCGTGTTCAGACGTTCTCCGTCTGCCTTGACTCATTCTCGGCCTGCCCTTCGGCGAACAGCATATTGAGTTCTTCATCGGAAGAGGCCCGGACAACCCGGTCGACCCAGCCGTGAAAGATCTGTCCGCCCGGCTCGTTCCGGCCGAAGACAACCTTGTCGCGCACACCGCTGTTGAGATTTTTCTGTATGTCGTAGCAAACGGGATAATCTTCCTCGGCAAGAACCCGCACCAGGAAAGAGAACTGCTCTTCCGCAGCATCCCGTTCTTCCTGTCTCGTCAGTTCCCGCTCCGTGATGAACACATGCGTCGAATAGGAATTCTCGACACTGTCTCCCGGGAAAATCTGCGAGAACATCATCGCATCGCCGCGCCCGTCGATTGAGATCAGCGCAGCGTTCGGAAACATCGGCCAGACGCCTTTCAGCATCTTCTTCGTGTCCCACTCGGACTCCGGTTTTTCCTCAAGTTTCAACAGGCTGGGATCAGGCGTGACGATCCGCTGGTGAGGCCCCCAATTGAAGCTTATGGCCCGGTTGGAGAACTTGTCCCCAAAGGTCTTCTTGTGCAGGACAGGCAGGTGGTAGAAATCCACATAGCCATCATAAGTGAGCTTCCAGTTCGCGCTCTCCAGACGCTTGCGGCCGAATACATGCCAGGACTCAAATCCGAAAACACCCAACACATCGTCATAGCCGCTCAAAAACTGCTTGATGTTCAGCTGTGATGCGGGGTCCAGAACAGCCCACACGAATCCGTTATGCTCGAATGTCGGCAGGTGCGTCAGCCCGAAGCAATCGCGATCAATCTCGCCGAACTCCTTCGCGGACGGAACGCCGATCAACTGGCCCGTATTGGCAAAGGTCCAGCCGTGATAGGGGCAGGTGAAGCGGTTTGCCTTGCCTTTACCGTCTTCGACAATCTGGGCGCCGCGATGGGTGCACATATTCACGAAGGCCTGCGCTGTCCCGTCCTTGCGACGGGCGACCAGGACCGGGCGATTCATGAACTCCGCCGCGCGGTACATGCCAGGCTCGGCGATCTCGCTGGACAAGGCGACCACGAGGGGAAGGCGGCCGAACACATTGCGGCATTCTGATGCCCACCGCTCCGGGTCGGTGTAGAACGACCCCGGGATTTCCAGGATATCATTGCTCTGATCGGCAGTGTCGGCTTTGACGTGAGCAATGTTGTGACGTGTCATTTCCACGAGCAATTTATGATTCATGCCTGCCTCCCCGGTCTGTAGATTTTCTCGAAACGGGCCGACGCAGTGCCAGCACTGCAACCGGGTGCGCCTGATAGCGGGGCGTGGCGAAGCCCGAGCCCATATTGATCGCGCACAGAACTGCTATTCCGGAATTTGCCATGTGAAGAGAAAAGCGCCTGGTTGACTTGAAGGCTATTGGCGATTGGGAAACCCAGCATTCGCGAAACGCTGTTTGTCATTAAGCCGCCCAAGGATGAGAAAGCTCTACATCGAGTTGCATTCCAGCGATTACTCAGGCGGGCCGGGCAAAGCGCACACCGCCAGCCAGGTCGCGAGGAAGCGCAGCCGCCAACCGGGGTGTGAGAATTCAGCGCGACTTGGAAATGACGAGGACGCCAACCAAACTAGAGACCACCGAGACAGGCGCGGGGCCCGCTCTGAAGGAGCGTCTTCACCGGCAAATGCGCCTGCCGGTTATTGTCGCGCCGATGTTCCTGGTCTCGACGCCTGAAATGGTCGTGGAAGCCTGCCGGACCGGGATCACAGGCACCTATCTGGCTCCCAACGCGCGCAAAATTGAGGATTTCCATCACGGACTGGAAAAGATCGCACAGTCGGTGACGCCGCAATCTGCCCCCTGGGCCGTGAGCATGATCACCCACAAGACCTATGACCGGTTCGATGCCGAACTGGCGATGATCAGCCAGTATCGTCCGCCTGTCGTCATCTGCGCCCTGGGCAGCCCTGCCCGGGTGCAGCCCGAGGTCCACAACTATGGGGGCGCAGTCTTCTGCGATGTCGTCACGCCTGAACAGGGGCGCAAAGCGCTTGATGCCGGCGCAGACGGCCTGATCCTCATCTGCTCCGGGGCTGGAGGACATACCGGTACCTACAGTGCATTTGCCTTTGTCGAGGAAGTGCGGAGCTTTTTCGACGGTCCGCTCATCCTTGGGGGAGCGATCGGTTCTGCACGCGGCATCCGGGCGGCCATCGAACTTGGGGCAGATTTCGCCTATATGGGAACGCGCTTCCTCGCTTCGCGAGAGAGCATGGTTTCAGACGCCTACAGGGCGATGATCATACAGTCCGGTATGAGCGATATCATTACGTCCTCAGCGCCCACGGGTATCCTCGCAAGCTGGCTCAAGGCGAGCCTTTACGAAGCCGGTTTCACACCCGACAGCATCAAGGCAAAGGAGAAAATCGACTTCTCGACCCTGCGCGCGGAAACCAAGGCCTGGAAGACGATCTGGGGTGCCGGTCAGTCCGTCGGAAGAATTACCGCCATTGAAACCATGCCGGACATCGTTGACGCGCTGGTCCAGGACTATTTGCGCCTGAATGAGGAGATGCCATCCAGACTGGACTGCTGGCCAAACCAGTGAGGCGGCTTCTATCGCGACACGGATACCTTTTTCTGAACCGCGCCAGGATCCTTGCTCAAGAGAAACTCAACGAGATGTGACGCAGCCGCTGACAGTTTCGTCATATCGCGCACGCACAGTGTCAGGTGGCGGGTTGCCCATTCATGATCAATCGGGCGAACGACGAGGCCGCTATCGGCCGGAATGGCCGGCACCGCGGTTGCCGGTAAAATGGTAACCCCCAGATGACTGGCAACCATGTTCCTGGCGGCTTCGAAACTGGTGACATGCATCCGAACCTGCAACTCCTTGCCAAGCTCGGTCGCTTTTCCGCGATACATGGTGAGCAGCGCACTGTCGCGCTGCATGGCGATGAAGGGGTAGGCCAGCAATTCTCCGAATTCCAGAGCCTTCCGGTCTTGCAGCTCATGGCCGATCGGCAGGACGGCCACGAGGTGGTCGATCGCCCAGGGGAAGCATTCCAGGCCCCGGCTGTCGGTCGTGCCGGAAATCAGGCCGACATCGCAAGCTCCGACCTGGACGGAGTGGACGATCGACGGACTGGTTACCTCTTCCAGCTCGACATTAATTTCAGGATATTGTTGAGAAAATTCCAGAATCCGCTTCGGCAACGGACCCGAAATGGCCGTCATATGGCTCTGTAGCCGAACCACACCGATATCGCCCTTCCCTACCGCCCGCATTTCCGTGGCAATCTGGTCCAGGAGATCAAACAGGGAGCGAATCCGCGGCAGAATTCTGAGCGTCCCAGCAGTTGGCTGAACTCCGCGATCATGCCGGTAGAACAGTTCCATCTGGAACCTGGCTTCCAGGGTCGTGATGCGCTTGCTGAGCGCCGAAACGGCGATGTTCTCTCGCGCAGCCGCCTTCCCGAGGTTTTCCTCTTCGCAAGCTGCAACGAGCAACCGCAGCGTCGTCAGGTCAATGCCATTCCACGAGATATGTGACTGAGCCACACTGAATCACCGCAGCTATTTCAGGATATCGGCTTCGCCGCGAAACAGGAAATTGTCTGTCATCGGGACACAAGGTCGTCCGGGCGCTTCAACTCACTCATGCAAAAACCTCCCTTTGAATTCTTTCGGTGTATGGATCCTGAGGTGAGCGGTGTGGTGCTCGCCGATCTGACCTGAACACGCCACGCACACATCGTGTTGGCTTGCAGGCCCTGAATTCCATTCTTTGAAAGCTTACTACCCGACCGGTCGGTAAGTTTCAAGTGAATTGGTGTTCTGGAGGTGACAATAGGCCTCGCCTTACCTTTGGACTGGCGTGCTGGAGCATCGGCTTAATGCGTTTGCGGAACGGGATCGCGAAACGATGCCCAAGAGAATCAAACGCTTGCTGGAGAACCATTTCCAGCCATTCGTTGCGCGGAAGGCAATTCAATCTGCTTCGGGAAATACAGGGTCCACATCAAAACGGCCAGGCACGTCAAAAGCCTGTTGATGCCGGGCGCATTCTCGAAGTCTGGCTTCGTCAAATACGAATTGTCGCCTTGCTAGCCTCATGTTGGACTTCTGCCAACATGAGGTCTTTGAATGTCCGTAAACAGATCGCTACTCTCCAATTTGCGAGTACTCGAGGTCGGCAACTATGTAGCAGCCCCCTTTTGCACGCGCTTGCTGGCAGACCTCGGCGCTGAGGTTATCAAGATCGAACCCTTGTCCGGCGACCCGGTCCGCAAGTGGGGCGAACAGATTGACGGACGGTCGCTCTGGTGGTCGCTCCACGGGCGCAACAAGAAAAGCGTGGCCCTCAATCTCAAGGCTGCAAAGGCCACCGACCTGGTTCTGGACCTGGTCAGGCAATGCGATGTTTTCGTTGAAAATCTCAGGCCGGGGCAACTGGCCCGGCTCGGATTGCCCGATGAGCTTCTGAAACAGGCTCAGCCGAAGATCGTGATCGCCCATATTTCCGGATACGGACAATCAGGCCCCGGGCGCGATCGTGCCGCGTTCGGACTTATCGGAGAGGCGGTTGGCGGGCTGCGATACCTGACCAATCATCCCCCTGGCGAAACCGATCTGCCGCCCGTTCGCACAGGCGTGAGCATCGGCGACTCTGTCGCCGGTCTGTATACCGCCTTCGGCATCATGGCCGCACTGTGGAACCGCGATCACGACGGAGAGGGCCGCGAAGGCTGCACAGTCGATGTGGCACTCAGCGAAAGCGTCCTGTCCCTGATGGAGGGGCTCCTTCCGGAATATGGCAAGCTGGGCAAGATCAAACAACCGACCGGCGGAGGCATTGCCACGGCGGCGCCCAGCAATGCGTACCCCACACGCGACAAGTCCTGGGTGCTGATCGGAGCAAACTCGGACCCGCTCTTCGTAAAGCTTGCATCCTTGATGGAGCGTTACGACCTGCTGCAGAGCCCCGACTATGCAGACAATGTCTCCAGAGTGAGGAATGCCAAGGTCCTGGATGCCGAAATCGCCAAGTGGACCTTCCAGTATGACGCCGAGGACTTGCTGGACAAGCTGAGCGCGGCCGACATCCCCTCCTCCAAGGCCTACACCGCAGCGGACTGCGCTGCAGACGAACAGTATCGATACCGGAAGATGGTCCGAGAAGTGTTCGACCCGGCCTTCGGGGAAAACATCCTGCACGCAGGTGTCGTGCCCCATATTCCGGAAATGCCGGGAACCGTGCGCTGGGCCGGCGTGGAAGTGGGCCGCCACACCAGCGATATCCTGACCGGACTCCTCGGCAAATCGCCCGAAGACATTTCCACCCTGCGGGAAGAGGGAGTGGTCGGATGAGTAAGGTGCAACTGGTTGAGGTCGGCCCGCGCGACGGGTTCCAGTCCGTGGGCCCGTTCATACCCACCCAGGGCAAGATCGAGATCGTCCGGAAACTCTACCAGGCCGGCATACGGCGCATGGAGGTCACATCCTTCGTGAGCCAGGCCGCCCTCCCGCAAATGTCGGATGCCGCAGCGGTCTTGCGGGCCACGGAAGCACTGCCCGGCCTGGACGCCCAGGTGCTCGTGCCGAATGCCCGCTACGGCATCAAGGCATTTGAAGCCGGCGCCCGGCATCTGAGTTTTGTCGTCTCTGCAAGCGAAGCTCACAATCAGCGGAATGTGAAACGCTCGCCCGCGGAATCTGTTGCCGAGTATGCTCGCCTCGTGGAGGACGCACCCGCTGACGCACGCTTCAGATTCAATATCGCAACGTCTTTTGACTGCCCGTTTTCCGGGGCTGTGGACCCCGGTCTCGTCCTGAAACTGGCGGCAGATGCGCTGGACATCTCACCAGGCGCCGAGCTTGCGCTCTGCGATACAACCGGGCGGGCCACGCCCGCAAATGTGCAGCATGTCATGGAACAGCTGAGCGTGATGACCGGCCGGCCTGACAAGATCGCATTCCATGGTCACGACACTTACGGGCTTGGCGCGGCCAATGCCTTGGCGGCCCACAAGGCTGGTGTGCGCATTTTCGACGCCAGTATCGCAGGGTTGGGCGGCTGCCCGTTTGCGCCGGGCGCAACCGGCAATTCGGCCACGGAAGATCTGGCCTGGATGTTCGAAGGCATGGGCGTTCTGTCAGATGTCAGGATAGATGCGCTCGTCAGACTGGCTACGGAAGTCTGCAAACTGCCGGGTTCACTTACAGGCGGAAGGGTGCGCGCGGCCGAGCTGGCACGTGCAGCACTCGCAACAGAACAATGATGGGCGATCAGAATGCCCGGGGAGGTACCGTGAAACAGGTAGAGTATACACGACAGCCTTATCTCGTCGTCTACCGCGAACCCGAAGTCGCGGGCCGGCAGGACATTTATGGTTCATTCGGAGGCCACATCGCCGTTCAGGCCCAGCTCATGCGCAGCAATGAGCCCAGCGATACAGTTATCATCACGACGCATCAGATCGGCTCTCAGGCCTATCTGCCCATTTTCTCAGGCTTGGCGAAAGCCGGCCACCATGTCATCAGCGCGGCCAACCGTTATACCAGCGGGGATTTTGCCCTGCAGACGGAAAATGTGCTGCTGGACCTTGGCGCCTGTGTTCGCGATGCAAAAGAGCGGCTGGGCTACAGGAAAGTCGTTCTGGCCGGCTGGAGCGGCGGAGGCAGCCTGATCGCCGGGTATCAGGCCGAGGCAGAAGACAAGCGCATCACGACCAATGCTGCAGGCGAGTATAATGCGCTCGCCGACACCGAGCTTGTTCCGGCAGATGCCGTCATGCTGCTCGCCCCCCATCGCAGCCGTCACCATCTGCTCACGGACTTCATCGATCCGGCGATCATCGACGAGAACAATCCCTATCTCAGAGATCCGGAGCTGGATCTCTTCCCCCCCTCCGGAGACCGCGCGCTTCCGTTTGACCGCGAATGGTTGTCAAAATACAGGGCCGCTCAGCTGGCCCGGAACCGGCGCATCACCCGGTGGGTAAAGTCGCAACTTGCCGAGCTTGCCGAGAGGGGCGATCCCACCGCCGAGCGGGCCTTTATTGTCCACGGAACTATGGCGGATCCGCGCTGGATCGACACGAGCATAGATCCCAATGAGCGTCCTGTCGGATCGTATATCGGCCACCCGAAGATCGCGAATAACAGCCTTGCAGCTCTGGCGCGCTACTCCTCTCTGCGCAGTTGGCTCTCTCAATGGAGCTATGACGCAGCCCAGGTCGATGCCGTAGACGCCGCGTCGCGCATCTCAAGCCCTGTCCTGGTTGTGGTGAACGACGCAGACGATGCCTGCCCGACCACTCACACTAACGCGATCTTCGAAGCGATCACCCATGAGGACAGGGAGAAGCACCACATCTCCGGGGCCAATCACTACTATTCGGGCAAGGATCAGAAACCCCAGCTCCAGGAGGCGCTGAGCATCATCACCGACTGGATCGGCAAAACCATTGATTGAAGATCAGAGCATTTAGGAGGAACACCGTGATCCATCACCTCGCCATTGCATCGAGCGACGTCGCCAGGTCCCACAAGTTCTACACCGAGGCCATGGGCTTCGAGCTTGTCAAAGTAGTCAAGCGACTGGCTCTTGGCGGCGAAACCGCAGGCTGGACCAAGCATATTTTCTACAACACCGGCGGCGGAAGCCTCTTTGCGATATGGGACCTTCGGCATCTGAGCGAGCTGAAAGGCAAGGACTGGTCTGCGTCCTGGTCGTCCGGGCTCGGCCTGCCGACCTGGATCAATCATGTCGCCTTCGAGGTCGAGAATGAGGAAGAGCTTCTGCGGAAGCGCCAGACATGGCTCGATTTCGGGCTGCGCGTCACGCAGGTCAACCATGACTTCATCGAGTCGATCTACACGCTCGACCCCGACAAGAATCTTGTCGAGTTCACGGTCAGGCATGGCGAACTGACTGACGCCGACAAGGAAGAGGCGCAAAGGCTCCTGCTCGACGACAGCCCGGCGACGATCGCTGAATATCCGGCTGAACTCTACGAGCCCGAAAAGGTCTGACGCCGGTCGTCTCCGTCACGAAAAACACTGCCGCGTGGCCCCATGCCAACATTCTGAATCGCAAAACAAGGCCGTCAAAATTGTCCTTCCGATACCTCAAATTCTCAGAAGAAGCCCCGGGCGTATTCCGGGTTTCTCTAGACCGTCCTCCGGCCAATGGCGTCGACAGGGAGATGTATATCGAGATCAAACGCCTGTTCTCTGCGCCAGATAAGGTTCTCGAAAATGTCCGGGCGATCATTCTCACCGGCGAAGGAAAGCATTTCTGCGCCGGCAACGACCTGGACGAATTCGCGACAATGACCCCTGAAAACGGCGTCGAGCGCATGTGGCGGGTCAGGGAAGCCTTCTTCGCCATTCAGGACTGCCCGGTCCCCGTGATCGGGGCCGTTCATGGCGCCGCGCTCGGCACCGGACTGGCCATCGCCGCATCCTGCGATTTCGTGGTCGCAGCGCCGAGTGCCCGCTTTGGACTGCCGGAACTGACCGTTGGCGTGTTTGGCGGCGCCCGGCACCTGGCCAGGATCGCGCCGGAGCCGCTTGTCCGGCGAATGTTCTTTACCGGCGAGCATCTCACTGCAGAAGACTTCAAAGCCGCTGGTGGCGGGGTCATGGTCGCCGGCGAGGACAGCTTTGTTCAGGAAGCCTTGCGTCTGGCCCAGCGGATCGCCTCCTACAGTCCGACTGCCGTCAAGCTCGGCAAGCAGGTCCTGAACCGGATCGAAAACATGGATCTCAAGACCGGATACGAGTTCGAACAGGGCTTCACCGTGAAAATGAGCGGACACCACGACTCCAAGGAAGCGCTGACGGCATTCCGGGAAAAGCGCGCGCCTGTCTATGACGACCTCTCCCCGGAATGGACGATTACGCTTCCGGAGTGAGCCAGTCCTGAAAGGCGCCTGAAGGGAGTTCCAGACCCGTCGGAGTTCGGCGGGGAGCTTGTGCGCGCATGAGACCGTGAACTGAAAGGAGGCGAGGGACGATGCCCGAACCGAAGACCATGTTCGATCGCATCTGGGATGATCATCTTGTCAGATCCTACCCGGACGGAACCGACCTTCTCTATATCGACCGCCATCTGCTGCACGAGGTCATGAGCCCCCAGGCCTTTCAGGGGCTGCACGATACGGGCCGGCATGTCCGCCGCCCCGAAGCCACTTTCGCGGTATCTGACCACAATGTCCCGACACTGCCGGAACACAGGTTCGAGATCCCCAATGCGGCCAGCCGGCTCCAGGTGGAAACCATGGCGGCCAATGCCAGGGAGCACGGAATTGACTATTTCGGCCTCGGGGATGAGCGACAGGGGATTATCCATGTCGTGGCTCCCGAGCAGGGACTTATCCTGCCAGGAATGACCGTGGTCTGTGGCGACAGCCATACCTCAACGCACGGTGCATTTGGCGCGATCGCATTCGGCATTGGCACATCCGAGATCGAGCATGTTCTGGCGACACAGACGCTCCGGCAGAAGAAGCCTCGCCAGATGCGCATTTCGCTCTCCGGGCACTTGCCGGACTGGGTGACCGAAAAGGATGTCGCGCTGGCTGTTATCGCACAGATCAGTACGGCTGGCGCCACCGGCCATATGATCGAATATGCCGGCGATACGGTAAGCCGGATGAGCCTGTCCGGGCGGATGACCCTGTGTAACATGGCCATTGAGTCCGGGGCGCGCTGCGGTCTCATCGCTCCGGATCGGAAAGTGTTCGAGTATCTGAAAAGCCGCCCGCGCCTTGCCTCGAACCCTGAGGCGCTTGAAGCTGCCATGGACTCATGGAGCCATCTTGCATCCGATCCGGAAGCTCGCTTCGACAATGCCGTCGCCCTCGATGTCACAGAGCTCGAACCGATGGTGACGTGGGGGACGAGCCCGGAACACACCATCCCGATAACAGGCCGCATCCCCCATTCCGCAGGCACGGAAAGAGCACTTTCCTATACAGGATTGTCCGCAGGACAGTCCCTGGATGACCTGCCCATAGATACCGTCTTCATCGGCAGCTGTACCAATGGCCGGATCGAGGATCTCAGGCTCGCAGCCGAGATTGTTCGCGGCCGACACGTGTCTGACAAGGTCCGCGCACTTGTCGTTCCCGGCTCCGGCCTGGTTCGGGCACAGGCGGAACGGGAAGGGCTGTCCGAGATTTTTGTCCGTGCCGGCTTCGAGTGGCGCGAAGCTGGGTGCTCGATGTGTCTGGGCATGAACGAAGACCGCCTCTCACCGGGGGAACGGTGCGCGTCCACCTCCAACCGCAACTTCGAGGGACGTCAGGGCCCCGGCGGCATTACCCATCTCATGTCCCCCGCCATGGCAGCAGCCGCAGCCATTGAGGGGCGAGTAACCGATGTCAGACGACTGATGGGCGCGAGGAGCTGAGATGGAACCTGTTCGAACGATAGACGGCATCGCCGCTCCTCTTCCCGACCGAAACATAGATACCGACCAGATCATTCCGGCAAGTTACCTGTCGACGGTCACGCGAACCGGGCTCGGCGCGGGCCTCTTCCATGCGCGCCGCTATGATGAGCATGGAAACACGAAAGCGGACTTCGTTCTGAACAAGACGCCCTGGAATGGCGCTTCCATCATCGTTGCCGGGGACAATTTTGGCTGTGGCTCATCGCGCGAGCATGCGCCCTGGGCGCTGAAGGACTTCGGGATCAGGTGCATCATCGCACCTTCATTCGGCGACATATTCAGGAACAACTGCACCAAGAACGGGATCCTCACGGCAGCGGTGGAGACACGGCTTGCCGACCACCTCATGGCCGTTGCCAGGAATCCGAGTTCTTGCCGGTTCCAGGTCGATCTGAACAATCAGACCATCAGGGCCAAGGGCAAGACCTATGACTTCAGCGTTGATGAAGCAGACAAAAATTGGCTGCTTTCGGGGCTCGATGAGATCTCTCTTTCCTTGAGAGACAGCGACCGGATCGACGCCTACGAACAGTCATGGCGTGCGGCGGCACCCTGGAGGTTTGCCTAGCATCGCGGATGCGCTCGGCCACAGATTTCACCGTGTGCGCAAACTGGGGCCGTGGTCGGGGACCACAAGGCCTGACATGCTCCATTTCGATTCAGGCCAAGGTTGACCTGCACTTGCCTCAGAAATATACTGACCAGTAAGTAATTACAAATCAGTCTGGAGGAATACCATGCCTGCGCACGACCACGATCTTCAAGGCGAACCGCTGGACTGGAAGGCACTCGATCCCCAGGAACGCTACCGCCGATGCGCCTGGGAAGGGCTCCTCATCATCCAGCGCACGGACGAGCATGTCTGGACCCATCAGGGACCCGAGGCCTGGGAAAAATTCTCCGATGAAACCCGGCCGGGCTGGGCCGGCCCGATCGGGCGCAAGCTCGCCAAGGACCATCCGGAGGAATTCACCGGGAATATCGATGGTGCCCTCAAACTGATGGCCGTCTACGGAGCAGAAGTCTGGGGCAGCGGCTATCGGGATGTGACCCATATCCGCAAGATCAGCGATTCGGAGGGCCGCCTCACAATCACAGACCACGGGTGTCCGCAATGGCGCGCCTTTTCAGAAGAGATGCGTGGCGAGTTTCCCTGCAACAAGGCCTGCGGCCGGGAGATGGACAGCGTCGTAAAAGCCGGTCTCGGTGAGGACTTCGAAGTTGTCACCACCGAAGGCCGCCCTATGGGCCATGACAATTGCGTCTGGCGGGTCTGCAAGAAGGTCTGATCATGCAGGAGATATCAGGCAAGCGGGCGTTTGCGAAAACCCCTGCCCCCAGTGTCTCTGTCAGGACGAGCGAGAACGGTGTCCTATACCTGCAATCAGGACTGGAACTGCCAAAGGTTGCACCGTCGCTCCCGCATCTGTTTGACGAGAAGGCGGTAGCTTATCCGGAACGGATTTTCGTTCGCGATCGCTATTCAGAAGACGGAAGCTGGCGTTCCATCACCTATGGCGAAGCGAAACGGGCTGCAGACGGGATGGCCCAATGGCTGATCGACCATGGTGTTGGTTTCGGTGACAGTGTTGCCTTCCTGTCGAAGCCGTCGATTGAGCATGCGATTGCGGCAATCGGCATTCAAAGGTCCGGCGCGGCGATCGCGCCGATCAGCGTAGCTTATTCGCTCCTGTCATCGGACTTCGGCAAGCTGAAGGATTGCATGACACGCGCAGGCGCCAGGTTTGCGATTGTCGACGATGCCTCTGCTTTCCAGAACGCAATGGCCGCCTTGTCAGGCCTGGGCATCGAATTCGTTGCCGTGAGCGGAAAGGCCGCCGGAATCCGGACAGCCTCCTTTGCAGACCTCGTCGGAACCCAGCCTACGGCGGCGGTTGCCGAACGCATGGGCCAGCTGCGGCCTGAGACCACGGCGCGTATCATGTACACGTCCGGGTCGACCGGGTCGCCCAAGGCGGTGCCTCAGTCACAATACAATCTAACCCTGACGGTCGCCCAGAACGAGGCGGTTGGACTGGCGGATTTTGGGGGAGAAGGCCCCCAAATTCTGGAAGCCATGCCTTTCAGCCATATCATGGCCGGGAACTTCAACTTCAACAATGTCATCGGCGCCGCAGGGACCATCAATATCGATGCTGGCAAGCCCACCCCGCAGTTTTTCTCGCAAACCATTGCGAACCTGCGCGAGGTATCTCCCCACTATTTCATAACGGTCCCAGTCGGATTCGAGATGCTGTGCGATGCCATGGAAGCCGATACTGCGCTTCGCGATAGCTTCTTCAAGAATATCCGGTTCCTCGGTTTTGGCGGCGCCGTCCTGGACGACAGGACAAAGGATCGGTTGCTTGATCTCTCGCAGGCTGCGCGGGGTTCGGAAGTCCCGATTCTTTCATTCTATGGCGCGACCGAATATCTCTTCGGAACCCTGAAATACTGGAAAGGCGGCCCGACCGATGTCATCGGCCTGCCGCTGCCGGGGGCGAACCTCAAACTGAAACCGGAGCCGCAGGGAAACCGCTTCGAACTGTGGATCAAATCCGGCGGGCTGATGCCGCGTTCGGGCTATTTGGGCGCGCCCGAGGCAAGTGCCGGATTGTTCGATGAAGAAGACTTCTACAATACCGGCGATGCCGTGCGATTTTCCGATCCCGCAAGACCGGAAGATGGCCTCGTTTTCGCAGGTCGCATCGCAGATGATTTCAAGCTCGCCAGCGGGACATTCGTGCTCGTGAAGTCGCTCCGGGAAGACTTGCTGAAAGCCCTGTCCGGATTAGTTAGCGAAGTTGTCCTTTGCGGCGTGAATGAGCGCTGGATCGGCGCCCTGCTCTGGCCGCGAGACCCTGCGGACGCCGGAAGCCGGCACCTGCACGATGAGGTGTCGGCACGGATCACCGCATTCAACAGGTCTCAGACCGGATCGTCACGCCGCATCGGCGCGGCGCGTATCATGTCAGCCCCCCTGTCATTCGACGAGAATGAGGTGACGGACAAGGGCAATGTCAGCGCCAGGACCGTACGCCAGCGGCGGGCGGAGGATGTCCGCAAGCTGTTCGCCGAAGAGCATCTGGACGATGGCCTGAATTTCCTGGCGATTTCACAGGGTGGCAACTGAAGTGCCGTCAGCAGAACCGCCCCTGACACAAGGCCAGTGGGAGCCATGGGCCTGGCCCGACTCTTATACCAGTCTTAACGGCCCGATCAGGTTGCTGCGTACACCTGACAATGCCGAGGAACGGTTCAAGATCGGCATGTGGGTTGAGGAAAAGCACTGCAATCGGTTTTCCACCTGCCACGGCGCAATTCTGGCCGGGCTGGTCGATTGCGCGCTCGGAATTAATGCCGCTCACATTAGCGGGCGCGACGAACCTGGCCCGACCATCTCGATGAGTCTGGATTTCACGAGACCTGCCAGGCTAGGCGTCTGGATAGAAAGCGAATCCCGCATCGTACGGGCCAGTCGCAGTCTGGTCTTCTGTGAAGGGCAGATCGTTTCCCATGAAGGACCCTGCGTACGCGCAAGCGCAATCTTCGCAAGACCCAGAACGGCATAAACCTGCGCTCTCCAGATCGCAGGAGCAGGCAGGCATAAGCTGGGGCACCGAAGGCTATTTGCGGCAGCCCTTGAGTCCATGCAGCGCAAAGTCGATGAAGGCTTCATCGATACTGCTGTCCCTGAACGCAGCTTCACCGCGCCAGACAGCCATCCAGTTGAACATGCCAAATGCGGCATTGGCCGCCTGGCGGGGGTCCACTTCCCTGAACTCTCCCGTATCAATGGCTTCCTGGATTAGCCGTTCGACAACCGTGTTGATCCGGCCTTTTGCCTTGGCCATGACCTGGACGCCCTCGTCCGACAAGGCCCGGCGGTCGGCCAGTATCAGAACGCGGTGTATGTTGCTTCGCAGGGCATCGGCATAAGCCCTGAATATTGCAGTTACTTTGTCCCCCGGTGACATCTGTGCTTCCGCAATCTGGTCGACCTTGGAATTGAATATCAAGCCGGCTTCATGAATGCAGGCCAGCAGAAGCGCCCCTTTGCTTGGATAATAGTAGTAGAGACTCGGCTTGGTAACCCCCAGAGCCGCTGCGATCTCGTTCATACTCGTGCGGTCGTAGCCGCGCTCGTAGAAGAGCTTTGCTGCGGTTTCCAGGACGATTTCGGCAGAAATGTTCCCCCGGCCAACCTTTTCTGTCTCATCAGTATCATCGGATTTCATATGGCCCCCAATCGGGATCGGATCCCTTACCGGAATTCATCTGCCCGCCAGTCTCCGATTGCGCAAAGCTGACGACTATCGTTCACAGCTGGATTTGGAAAGCCCCAGCCACACTCACATTCGAAAGGGCTGCCCCCTTGACCCTGCTTCGAAATGAAGTTACCGAATGGTCAGTAAGTTGGTCAAGCATGCCCTTTCACATGGCGGGCTATCTCTGACCAGGCGCATCAAGCACAGAGAAGGACAGACTGTGAGCAGCTACGAAACCATCCGCACGAGCGTATCTGACGGCGTTGGAACAATCACACTCGATCGTCCGGAAAAGCATAATGCCCTGAGCACCGAGTTGTTCGAGGAAATGACCGATGCGCTCAGGAGCTGGAAGTACGATAACTCCGTAACTTGCGTCGTCGTGACGGGAACCGAGAAGTTCTTCTCCGCGGGCCTCGATCTGGAGACAATGAACTGGAAGACCCAGGAAGACCGCATTCGCTGGTACGATGCGACCTATTATGGCTATCTGGAGCTGCTTGAGTATCCCAAGCCCACCATCGCTGCGGTTGCCGGAACCACATTCGGGGGTGGTTGCGATATTGCCGTGTTCTGCGACATCCGGATTGCGTCGCCTGATTCCAGGTTTGGTTTCCCGCAGGTGCGCTTCGGCCTGACTCCCTTTGTGGACCCCCTGCAGCGGATTGTCGGTCCCAGCCAGACCAAGCTGCTGGTGCTGACGGGGCGCAAGATCGATGCCCAGGAAGCCCTCCGCATCGGACTGATCGATGAAATTGCCCCGGAGGGAAAACTCATAGATACGGCGACCGCGATGGCGAAGGATATTGCTTCGACATCCCTCGACACCGTCGTGCGGACGACCGAGATGCTCCGCAGAAGCTGGTCGATGGACCCGATGGCCGCTTATGTCTACGGCCATGTGCAATACCGGGATGTGCACTGGCACCCGGAAATCTCCGAGCGCGTGGCGGCGGCTCGCACGCGCGTGCAGTCCAGCAAATAAGAAGCCATGCTGGACACCAGTAAAATCGGGACTAAGTCACCGCCGGTTTCCGTCCCTGTGGAGATCGGACAGCTGAAATTCTTTGCCAAGGCAACGGGTGAAACCAATCTGGTCTATACGGACGAAACTGCGGCGCGGGAGGCCGGTTACCGGTCCCTGCCCGCACCGCCGACTTTCGCATTCTCGCTGAGCAATGCCCGTCCCGATCCCTTCAAGCGCTACACGGATCTGGGGCTGGATCTCGGCAAGATTTTGCATGGTCAGCAGCAATTTGACTATGTGCAGCCGATTTGCGCCGGGGATGTCATCACCATCGAAGAGACCCTTTCCGACGCATACGAGAAAAAGGGGGGCGCCCTGCAATTCTACATCTTCGACGCGGTCGCCACGAACCAGCACGGCGATATCGTTCTCAGGATGAAGAATACCGTGGTGCAAAAACATGGCTGATCTTTCCACACTCAAGCCCGGAGACGCGCTGCCCGCGCTGACCAAGCCCCCGATCACACGAACGACTCTGGCGCTGTTTTGCGGCGCCTCCAATGACCATAACCCGATCCATGTCGACATCGATTTTGCTCGCGAAGCCGGCATGGAGGATGTCTTTGCACATGGCATGCTCTCTATGGCCTATCTGGCGCAACTGCTTACCCAGCTGACGGACCAGCGAAACATCCGATCATACGGTGTCCGGTTCGGATCGATCACGCATTTGCAGGATGAAATCACCTGTTCCGGTCGGGTCACGGACAAGGTGAAACATGAAGGTGAGGATCGTCTCGTCCTTGAAATCGCAGCGACCGATCAACGTGGAGATGTGAAGCTTGTCGGTCAGGCCGTGATAACGCTCTAACACCGGAAGCTTGGTACCGGTAGCCTGGAGGGTGCTTCTTGGCATCTGGAGTGGTTGCCGCTCAGTTTTGCCGGAAACCGTTCGCATTAGACAGACAACACCGCCAGCCAGTCTGCGGGTTTTCAAGCAACTTCCGGGACGCGAGATTAGTGCCGACATGTCCAGAAAGCTAAACGAGAGGGAGCGGACACTCCGCCCCCCAGCGGCTAACGCGTTGAAAGATCCGTCCGCATCAGACAGGCGCCGCCCCTCTTTCCAGACAGGACAGGATCAGCCCGGCGGATTCTTCCGGCCAGACATCCATGAAATTATAGCCCCATTCGGGCTTTTCCAGCACTTCGCCATTCTTCAGCCAGGGCGCGGCCCGGCGCGTGACCTCGGTCAGGTCGTCGGTGGGATTGAGGATCGTGATCGGATGCTTCAGCGTCTTCAGCGCACGCTCGAACGGCGCGCCCCAGGCAAAGGCAGCCGCGTGGCCCCATTCATATTCCTCCCCGCCCAGGAGGTTCTGCATCATCGACCTGCCGAGCATTTCAAGCGTGGTGCCCGGCCCGCGCCGCTCGATAATGCGCTTCCACATCGTTGTGTAACGTGTGCCGGCCTCGTCCAGCGGGATGGGCGTGAAGAAATCGCCGAAAGCCGCGCGCTCCTCATCGGTGAGGATCGCGGCCGAGATCATGACGAGGCTTCCGACCGCCTCCGGCCGGTCCATCGCCATGGCAGCGATCACCTTCGCGCCGGTATGGTTGCCGAACAGGTCGATCTTGCCGTGCCCGAGTTGGTCGGCCACCGCCCATAGCGTCTCGGCATAGAGCTCGATGGTCGCGAGGTCTTCCGATGGCGGAGTGTCGGACATGCCGTAGCCGGGATAGTCCGGTGCGATCACGAGCCGCTCACGCCCCGCTGCCCGCATGAAACTTTCGAATTCAAGGCCGGATTTGGGGCTCTGATGGGCGCAGTAAAGCGGCAAGACACCGGGACGCGCCTCTCCGGTGATATAGGCGTGAACCTGACCGTAGCGGCCTTCAAAATAAACCCTTCTGATCTTCACCATCCTAGACCACCTCCGGTGCGACGGTGACCACCGCCTTGCCCTCATTCTGACCGTTCATGAGCAACTCAAACAGCGCCGGGGCCCGGTCGAGACCTTCGACCCGGTGTTCGGCAAAGGCGAGCTCTCCATCGCGTAGCCAGCCGCTTGCCTCGGCGACAAAGGCGTCCCAGAGCGCATAGAAATCATAGACGACGAGCCCGTAGAGCTGGGCGCGCTTGCCGATGATGAGGCCCATATTGAGTGGGTTTCCGGTCGATACGTCGCTCTGATAGGCAGCCGCGAGCCCGCACAGGACGCCGCGCGCATAGGGCCGTGCATGGGTGAGGGCCATCATCGCCATTTCAGCCGAAACATTCTCGAAGAAAACCGACAGGCCATCGCCGAGCGCCGGCCCAACCTGATCCTGCCAGCCATCAGACTTGTAGTCGACACAGGCGTCGAAGCCGTAAGTGCCCGTGACAATTGCGCATTTGGCAGGGCCACCTGCAATGCCGACGACACGCGAAGCCCCCTTGATCCGCGCGATCTGGCCGACGGTGCCGCCCACCGGACCGGCCGCGGCATCCACCAGAACCGTGTCGCCAAGGCCGACCTTGGCGAGCTGGGTCATGCCGGCCCAGGCCGTGAGGCCTGGCATGCCGAGCACGCCGATATGGGCCGCGAGCGGCGCGAGGTCCGGATCCAGCTTGCGATAGTCGCCTGGCTTGAGCGCGACAGTTTCCTGCCAGGCACCCTGCATGGAATGGACCCAGTCGCCCTCTGACACATCGCTGTCGTGGGACTTCAGAACCTCACCGACAATCGCTCCGGGAATGGGATCTATGCCCGGCCGGGGTGCCGGCTCGCCCATATGCCTGCCCCTGATCTGGGAACCGACATAGGGATCGAGCGAAAGGTGCACCACGCGGACAAGCACGCCCCCGTCCGGACAGTCCGGCGTCGCGACATCGCACATCTGGAAGTCGCCCGCCACGGGCTTGTGGCCGACCGGCGCTGCAAGCGTGACCTGTTTCATGCCCCCTATCCGGCCACCATCTCGACCAGCGTGTCATCGGGCGCCTTCATCGTGCCGACCAGCCTGCCTTTATAGATCGGGCCGTCACGTTCAACGGGCGGAGAAATCCACGGGCCCTTCAGGCTGTCGAAATCGGGGTGCCAGAAGGTGCCGATTGCGCAGCCGGGAACAAGCATGCCGCCATGGCATGGCCGCACAATCGCCGCCTCGGGATACTGGTCGAGTTCGAGGAAGACATCGCGGCCATGCACCATGGTCGAGATGCGATGCAGCTCGTCCATATCGGTGCCATAGGCGCCTGCCAGCATGGTGTACTTGATCTCCATGTCGCGGCCCATTTCAAGCCCGGCATGGCTTTCCAGCCAGCGATTGGACGCGTCCATGTCGGAGCACCCCATGACGAGGATGAACAGCTTGTCGATCGGCGTGGCCGCGCGCGGCAGGTCGAAAGCGGGCAGGTCCTCGCGGATCTGGGTGAGATAGATGATCTCCTGATCGGGGCCACGCACCTGCATCGGGTAGATCGCCGGCAGGCCCTCGATCTCGCGCGGCGGGCCGATGATCTCGAACGGGCTGCCTGTCATGCGCTCATTGGCTGCCAGCACATCCTGGACGCAGATCTCGATGGCGTTCCAGCCATATGAGCGCAGTGCCAGGAAGCCCTCGACCGGCGGCTGTTCGATCAGCCGGACATAGATGTCGGCCCCGGAGCTTGGCTGCAGGCAGGTATAGCTGCACCCCGCCGAACCGGGTGCGGCCCAGCTTGCGGCCAGATCATCGGAGATCTCGCCCCGGTCAATGACGGAATAGTCGAAATAGCGCTCGAAATTGGCGGTGGAGGCGGCCAGGTCGGCGACGGTCAGCGTGGCGGCACGGAGGAGTTTCATGGAACGGTTCGCCTTTCAGGCTAGCTTGTTGAAATAAGGTGGGCAGGTCCTGTCTCAAAACGGTTTCACAGCGCCGAAGAAGGCCGTCAGCATGATGCCGGCCCAGTAGAGATAGGCCACACTACGCGCCAGGAGGATCGAACGCTTCAGCTTCGCCTCGACCTCCGGATTGGGCCCCTGGGCGAGGATCGGGAACATGTTGCGCCACTCATGCATGACCAGCCGGAGAATGACGCCGATGATCAGGAGGCTGCCATAGGTCAGGATCTTGGCCGAATACCATTTCTGGCCAGCGCCCGCCGCAAAGGGGCCATGGCCCAGGAGGGAGGAGATCGACACGATGATAAGGGTCGGAATCAGCAGGTAGCGCGACCAGTCCTCGATCAGCGACAGGGTGTTGCCGATCGGCGTGCCGCGCTTGGCAAAGGCGCCCCAGGTGATCGCCATCCAGATGACCCAGACCACCCACATGGCCACGAGCCAGCCCCCGCCCAAAGGCTGGATGCCCCAGAGATACCCCATGTGCAGGCCGAGCGGCAGGAGGGTGATGATCCCGGTGCGCGCGAGAATATCGATCCGGTAGGCGGTGTTCATGTGGCGCATGCGCTCTTCGAAACTGAGCGAGGGGTTCACCACATTATAGCTGGTCTGGAAGACGCCCCATTCCCCGCCAAGCCAGTAGACCATGGCGATGATGTGGAGCCATCGCAGGATGGCCAGTTCATGAAGCGAGAGAAATTCGAGCATGTGGAACTCCGACAATTTTCAAATGATATATCAT